>JAFYNM010000036.1 GCA_017549765.1 Bacteroidales bacterium | reverse complement strand
CTGCGCTCCACTCGTCGATGTACTCAGCCATCGGGGAAGAGGGCGTGATAGGATAGATAGCGGCGACTTCGCTGAACATGTAGGCAACATGGGCCGCAGCCTGGTTACCATCGCAAGTCATAAATTTTTTTTCTGCCATAATTTTGTTGTTGTTTTTTAATGTGTAAAATTATTGATTTTTATTTATTGTTTTTATTAAGTGTTTTGCATCTATTATTCATTATTTCAGCATTTTCCTATTCCCAACACCTTCCAATACGGTCATCTGCTGAATGGCTATTGCATTAAGTTTATGTAATCTGTCTTGTTGTGACATTCCTTCGTTGAGAAATACCGCATTAATATTTTCCAAATTTGATAAACAAATCAACTGATTAACAGTAGCGTAATCGCGCATATTGCCTTTTTTGTCAGAATTGGCTTCGCGCCACTCTTTGGTTGTCATTCCGAATAGTGCTACATTGAGAATATCCGCTTCTTCTGCATAGATGAGAGAACTATGGTATGAGTCAACCTCATCGGGTATAAGGTTGGCTTTTACTGCATCAGTATGAATATGATAATTTATTTTGGACAATTCGCGTTTGACGGACCATCCCAGGGATTTCTGTTCTTCTTCCTTTAACCGTTGAAATTCTTTAATGAGATACAACTCGAACTCAACCGAAACCCAACTGGCAAACTTAAAAGCAATATCCCGTTGGGCGTATGTGCCACCGCCCCGGCCATTTTTGGTTACAAGACCTATGGCATTCGTCAATTCAATCCATCGCATAGGGTTCAGGGTGAAAGCGTTACTCCCAGCCTGCCTCAAAAGGGGGTCGAATTCGACCCCTTTAAAATCAGGATTGTTGAGCATCTCCCACACCCCAAGGTATTCGATGGTGTTTTTCAGTCGCATCCAGTTTTTCACCACATCCTTAGGCTCCAAGGGATTCTTTTGTCGTGCAATGTCAGTGATGCAGATATAGTCCGCATCGCCCACCTTCATCGTACGGATGACGGTGTCCTTGACATTTATTTCTTGCACTTTTTTCATTTTTCGGTCTTTTCCAAAAAGCGCGCAAAGGTACAAAATAATTTGTATCAACAGAGGTTTTTAGGTATAAAAAAGTATCAAGATTATAGAGAAAATGGTTTACTGGTCTTGTTTGTTATAGAAGGGTGATCTCCTCCGTCTCGTAGTCTATCATGAAGAAGATATTCTCTACCCCATTGGTGACACCCAATATCGGCGCCCTCAAGACCTTGTTGTAGCGCCCGGCCTGCGCCACCACCTCCTGCGTCAACTTGACATGCGGCGCCTTGCACTCTACCACCATCCAGGGCTTGCCCTCCTGGTCGAAGACTACCAGGTCGTAACGCTGTGTCATGCCGTTGACATTGATGGCCTTCTCTATGGAGATATGGGAAATGGGGATTTTCTTTTCGTTGAGCAGAAACAACAGAAAGATCTGTCGCACCCGTTCCTCTGGCGTCAAGGCTACCCACCTGCGACGGGCAGGGTCAAAGATCTCCTCCTTGCCTTCCTTGGTCCGTTGTCGAAGTGTGTATCCCATTATCCAAGCTTGGCTTTGTAGGAGGCGTAGTCGCCTGGCTGTGAGAGCAATTCGAACTCTCCGTCCAGATGGATCATGCCTATGGCCGGATGCGCTACCCCGTTGAAGAAGGTGGTCTTGACCATCGTATAGTGGATCATGTCGTCAAAAACGATGCGGTCGCCGACTTCCAGCGGCTCGTCGAAGGCGAAGTCGCCCATGCCGATGTAGTCGCCGGCCAAACAGGAACATCCACCGAGGCGATAGACGTGCTTGTCGCCTTCGGCAGGTTCGTGCGCCCCTAAAACAGTCGGCTTGTAGGGCATCTCCAGACAGTCGGGCATGTGACAGGCGAAGGAGACATTGAGCATCGCGATTTGGATGCCCTTGTTCACCACGATGTCCTCCACCGTGGAGGTGAGCACGCCTGTCTGCCAGCCCACGGCCTCGCCCGGCTCCAGGATGACCTCCTCGAGATTGGGGTAGCGGCTGCGGAAGTCTTTCAGCAACTGGATGAGGTGCGGTATGTTGTAGTCGGCGCGGGTGATGTGGTGCCCGCCGCCGAAGTTGACCCATTTGCACTGACGGATCAGCGGGGCGAAGCGCTGTTCAAATGCCTCCAAACAGTGTTCTAATGCGTAGCTGTCGTTCTCACAGAGCACATGGAAGTGCAGCCCCTCGATGCCCTCCGGCAACGTGTCCGGCATATCCTCCGCTAAGATGCCAAGCCGTGAGCCCGGTAGCGCAGGGTTGTAGAGGTCGGTCTCGATCTCCGAATATTCCGGGTTCACGCGCAAGCCGAAGCTGACCTTCTTGGGACTGCGAAGCGCCACTTCCTTGTATTTGTCCCACTGACTTAACGAGTTGAATGTCAGGTGACTGCTGTAGATGAGGAGCTGAGGGAACTCCTGCTCCAGATAGACGGGCGCGTAGGTGTGTGCGTCGCAGCACATCTCCTCCGAGATGAGACGCGCCTCGTTGAGCGAAGACGCGGTGGCGCCAGCCAGATATTGCTTGATCAGCGGGAAGGAACGCCAGAACGACATGCCCTTCAGCGCGCAGATGATGGAGACATTGGCCTCCTGCTCCACCAGATTCAGCAACTGCAGGTTCGCCAACAAGGCCTCCTCAGAAAGGATATAGCACGGCGACGGAAAAGCATCAAAATCCTTCATATACAACTCTTAACTTTTAATTCTTAACGCTTAATTCCCTCCCACAATTTTCCCCAAAAGGAAAAACAGCGCCCAAAAAATGAGGATGCCGCCCCCGACGATGGTCATGACGCTGCCGCCAGGCAATTTGCACACCCAAAATACAATTCCTAACACTAAGACAATCAGCGCATAAATCATCAGTTTCTTCATGAATACATGGTAAGCGCGAGAATGAAATAAATCTTTAAGACCGGCCATAATGATGTTATTTTGAAAGTGCAAAGGTACAAAATTTCTTATCTCCGCGGATCACGCGTATCTGCGCGGTTTTTTACTTGTGAAGAAATATATGTGTAGATCCGAGCGATACGCGGACAAAAAAATGGGGAACCCTTTCGAGTCCCCCATAACTATTAACTTTTAACTCTTAACTTTAAACTGAATTAGTGGTTAGCTTTGAACAACTTCAACCGTTCTTCCAAGATCGGGAACTGTTTGCGCGGGGTCAGGGAGACGCAGGCGCGCAAGCCCTCGTTGCGGTCGCTGCCGCAGGTGGTCAACGAGATGGCGCTGATGCCGTAATACAGGAACTCGTGCAGCAACTCCTCGCTGGTCATGCCGGGATAGGCGACCGTGAAGTAGAAGCCGTCGGCCAGAGGTTTGTCGCCGTCCTTGTCATAGACGATCTCAAAGCCGTTGTCCAAGAACAATTTCTTCATGATGGCGGCCTTTTCCCCATATTCTCTCACGTCTTCTATGTAGTTGTAGGTGCCGTCGTTGCAGCCTTTGAGGATGGCGGCCATGGCGTATTGTGCGGAGTGCGCAACACCGGAACTGATGGCATAGACGGTGCCGTAGATGATGGCGCGGCCTAGCTTCTTCATCTTGAAGTAGGGCTCCAGATCGTCAAACTCCCGGTTGTAGAGTTTCTTGGACATGATCATCAACGCGATACGCTCGCCGGCGTAGCTGAAGGCCTTGGAGCCGGAGATCAGCAGGGCGTAGTTGTCGGTGTATTTGCCGACACTGGGCTGATAAGGCGGGATGCCCGGTGCGGAGATGTTCTGGCGGAAGTCCATGCCGAAGTAGGCGAGGTCTTCGAAGACGAACACATCGTATTTGTTGGCCACATCGCCGATGATTTGCAGCTCGTCCTCGGTGAAGCAGATCCAGGACGGGTTGTTGGGGTTGGAGTACATGATGGTGTGGATGTTGCCCTTCTCGAGGTAGCTTTCCAACTTGGCTCTCAGCTTCGGTCCGCGGTGCTCATACACGTCGAAGGTCTCGTATTTGAGGCCCATGACGCGGTGCTGTTGTTTCTGTACGGGGAAGCCGGGGTCGATGAAGAGGGTGGTGTCGCGCTCTTTGCGGCAGCGCACGAAGGTCATGAAGCCAGCCATGCCGCCCATCATGGAGCCGACCGTCGGGATGCAGTTCTCGGGATCAACGTCTAGATCGATGAAGTTCTTGACAAAGCGTGCGGCCTCCTTTTTCAGGGAAGGGATGCCTTCGATGTCGGGGTAGATGGCGGCGACACCCTGCTTCAGGGCTTCGATCTGCGCTTCCACGCCCACATGGCACGGCGGGAGTCCGGGGATGCCCATCTCCATGCGCACAAACTCTTTGCCGGATGCCTTTTCAATGTCGTTAATCAAACGTTTTACCTCGCGGATGGAGGCTTTGCCCACGCTGCTGATGCCGCTTTCGGCGACAGCTTTTTCCACAATCTCTGCGGGAATAGGAGTGTTCTTCATAAAATATCAGTAGTGTTTATATGTTATACTTGTCGTTTAAAAACGGCTGCAAAGGTACAAATTTCTCTTCAATAAAGAAAGAAGTGAGAAATGTTAAGGACAAAAAAAAGGGGGACCATTGAATGATCCCCTTTTTGTGCAAGATAAAAAATTATCTTCTTTTTTTAGATTGAACAGCTTGAGTAGCATTGCTCTCAGCCTGATCAATAGCAGCGTTAGCTACGTTCTCGGCAGCTTGCTGAGCGTGTTGTTGAACCGTAGGTTTCGGTTTTGCAGCGGGTTTTGCTTGTTGTTGTTGAGCAGGAGCTTCAGCTACTTCAGCCTCAGCAACGGGCTCAGCGACAGGTTCGTCAATAACTTCTTCTGCAACAGTTGCAGCGGTGTCAACTGCGAGTTCTTCAGCAGTTTTCTTGTTACCACAAGCGAAGAACAAGCCAGCGCATAATAATGCTAAGAATAATTTTTTCATTGTAATAAAATTTTAGGGTTTAAAGATTGTCGGAATTACTTGGCGGGAACGTAGGTCAAGTAGAAGGTGTATTCACCCTTTGCGCCCAGATCATCGTTGAAGGTGTAAGCCAACTTCATTTCATTCTCGTTGATGTAGAGAATCTTGGCGTTCTCGAGTTCAGCATCGAAAGAGGTGCCATCCTCGTTGTAGAAGAACGGGATTTGGAAGTAAAGCACGGTGGTGTCGGCGTTGAAAGCCCAAGTGGAACCAACCTCTTGTTGATAACCGAATACAGGATCAATGTTGGCACCCGGTTTGATAGACATCGTGCCGTTGGCGTTGAAAGTGATGATGTCGTCCAACTCGTAAGCGTACAGATAACCTTCGGTCATCAGGTCGGTGATGTGCGTACCATCGCTTAAGTCATAAGCGGGAGTAGAAGTAGCTGCAGATAAAACCCAACCTTTGTCTTGGCAGAGGTAGTCAGCCTTCGTAGGTTCCGGTTTTTCGCAAGAGGTTAACGTGAAAACAACCATGGCTGCAACAGCCAGTACACTGAATAATTTTTTCATTTTTTTGTTGAATTTAATGTGAATAATAAGTTGATAAAAAATTCGATTTTAATAGACTGCAAAAGTATGAATTTTTTTAATGTGTCTATCATAAAAAATCAAAATTTTTTTTAGAAAAAAATATGTTGTAAAAGATATGGATTATCTCAAAAAAAATTGTACTTTTACCGCCTTAATTAGGAAAGATGGCTGAGTGGTCGAAGATGCGTGCCTGTAGAGCCTGTGAGCGTTGAAAGCGTTTCCCTGGACCGGATGCCAACCTTTCCGAGAATAAATGGAGAAATTCAAATTAAGATATTATAAATTAAAAAGTTATTTTAAAAATTAAACCTTAAAGTCATTATGAAAAAGCTAATCGCCTTACTTGCCGTTTTCGGTTTCTTAACCTTCGGTATTGCAAACAACGCATTTGCTCAAGATTCCCAAAAAGCCGACAAAACCACAGAGCAGACGGTGGATTCCACCCAAGCCACCCAGGAGGTTGCTCCCGCTGAGCTGACTTCTGATCCGGATGAGGCTGAAAATCACGGATTGCACTATGTCTTGAAAGACAAATTCATCCAAGGTGGTGCCGTGTGGATGACCCCGGTGCTCATCTGTTTGATTTTAGGTCTTGCTTTCGTCATTGAGCGTATTTTCTACCTCAACCTCTCTTCAGTGAACTCCAAAAAGCTGTTGAACAAGGTGGAAGACGCTATCAAGACTGGTGGTATTGAGAAAGCCAAAGAAGTCTGCCGCGACACCAAAGGCCCCTTGGCCGCTGTCTTCTATCAAGGTCTCGACCGTTATGATGAAGGTCTTGACTCCGTAGAGAAAGCCCTCACCTCCTATGGTGGTGTCCAGATGGCCAACCTCGAAACCAATATGACCTGGATCAGCTTGTTCATCGCTCTTTCTCCTTCCTTGGGATTCTTGGGTACTGTGATCGGTATGGTACAGGCATTCGATGACATCGAGCGCGCAGGTGATATCTCCCCGACGATTGTGGCTGGTGGTATGAAAACCGCTTTGTTGACTACCGTGTTCGGTTTGATCTCCGCCATGATTCTCCAAGTGTTCTACAACTATCTGCTTACCAAGATCGACAGCATCGTGAACGATATGGAAGATGCTACCATCTCCTTCATGGATATCTTAGTCAAGAACAAGTAATCCATACATCTTTATTATATATACAATAATTAAGTTAACTTTATAAAGCTACTCTGATGTCTAATAAAATTTTAAGAATCATTATATTTGCAGTAGCCATCTTGGTTTGCTTGTTAGCACTGGTTTTTTCTTTCAGATTCGACAATGACAAGAAAGACCAATTTGTCCAAGTTCGCCAAGTAGAAGCTCAGAATCCGCAAATGGTGGATGAGCTTCTAGCTGCAACCCCTGAGAATCTCTCCGCTTGGGTTAGCTCCTATTCCGAGAAAATCCAAAATGCCAATACTGAGTTGAAAGATGCACAACTGCAGAAAGATATCCTCTATACCTATCTCTCTGAGTTGAAGAGAATAACCTCTGAAGAGATGTTGGCAGATTATAAGGCCAAATTTGGTGAGCATGCTGCCAGTCTTTTTGCAAAATGCGACAAAAAAGATGATTATATCCAAGGCTTTGCCAATGTGAACAACCTCAAGGATCTGGAAGGTTATATCCGCAATCTGGAGTCTGAATATGACGTGATCAAACAAAACTTTTTGGTTGAGCGTAACTATCTGAAAGCCGCCAACTCTCTGGTTTCCACTGCAAACAACATTGCAGAGACTCCTTCCGCCAATAAGAAAGCCACCGAACTGGAGGCTTTGCAGAAGGACTTGACCGGTTTCAGAAAGAGTGCCACGCTGCAGAATGTCTTCATCATCATGGCCTATCTCCTGGCTATCGTTACGGTGATGTTGCTGCTGGCCTTCGCTTTGATCAAGATCGTCAAGAATTTCCGTTCTTCCTACAAGATTTTGGTGGTGTTGGCGTTGTTAGCCGTTGTCGTGCTGATCGGTTATCTGATCGGCTCTTCCACTCTGACGCCTGTTGCCTTGAAGAAGGGTATGACCGCTTCCAGTTTCAAGATGGTGAACGCTGCCTGCTTCACGCTCTATGTGGTGCTCTTTGCTGCCATCTTGTCCATCGTGGTCACCGCTATTATGAACGCTATTAAAAACAGAAATTAAAATGAGCAAGAGAAAAACGCCAGGATTAAATACAGGCGCAATGTCAGATATTTCATTTCTGCTGTTGACCTTCTTTCTGTTGACCTCTTCCATCAATACGGAGCAAGGTATTCCGCGTAAGCTGCCCCCTCCAAAGACGGATGACTCCCAAGAGCAGATTATCGATGTCAAGAGAAGAAATGTTTTGAATGTCGAGGTGAACTACCTGGACCAGATCTCCTGTAATGGTGAGATTATCATGATATCTGAGTTGAAGGATAAGGCCAAGGAGTTCTTCGCTAATCCGACCAACTCGGACGAGCTTCCTGAGAAACAGAACAAACTCATTGAAGGTATCGGTGACTTTGCTGTTTCCAAAGGTGTGGTTTCTCTGAGAAATGACCAGGGCACCAGTTACGACATGTATGTTCAGGTGCAGAACGAACTGCAACGCGCTGTCAATGAATTGCGTGACGAGGCTGCATTACAGTACTTTGGCAAGAAGTTCAGCGTATTGGATTCCGCTGCACAAAAATCCGTTTCCACGGCTATCCCCATGAGTATCTCCGAGGCTCCGCCTATGGATTATGGTACGAACGGTGCAGCCCAATAAACCAATTAATTTGAAAGATTATGTCCAGATTTAAATCGAACGATAAGAAGGAGACGCCGGAACTGAATATGGGTTCTATGTCTGATATCATCTTCATGTTTTTGTTCTTCTTTATGGTGATCACCACGATGCGTGAAGCCTCCCTGAAGGTGCACTTCACCCCGCCGAAAGCCACGGAGATTCAAAAGCTGGAGAAGAAATCCCTCGTTGCCAATATCTACATCGGCGCTCCCATCAGTAAAAATGAGAACACCCTTCCTCCCGGCGAGGTCTCTGTGCAGTTGAACGACCAGACTATCAAAGCTGAAGAGCTGGTCACGGAGGTGCAGAACTTCATCGGTTCCGAAAAGGAGTCTCGCGATGCTGAAGACCGTAACAAGTTGACATTCTCTTTGAAAGTTGACAAAGACGTGCAGATGCGTTATGTCAACACCATCAAGAATGAGCTGCGCAAAAACAATGCTTTGAAAATCAACTACACCGCCAGCAAACGCGAAAAATAATACGCTCATGATTTTCCTAAGGTTCGCAAAACCGAATGGATTTTGCGAACCTTTTTTTAAACAATACTATTCATTAATTAAAAATACCCGCATTATGAAAAAATTTTTACTTGCTTTAGTCGCAGTTCTCTTCGTCGGCGGCCTGATGGCTCAAAACGCCCCTATGCAGAGAATGACCAAACAGGATGCCGCCAAGATTGCGGTTACGCATCCTCAGATTTTAAAAGGTTCCGAGTACACCGCTGTCCCTGCTAACTTCAGATCCATGTTAGGCAATGGTAACAGCATCGGTTCCACCTATTACGATTTGCAAACCAATGGTTCCATGGCCCCGAGAATGATTTCTTGGCCTGATGGTACTGTCTCCGCCACTTGGACCACCTGTGGACCTGGCGCCATGTCTCGTGGTACTGGTTATAACTATTTTGACGGCACCTCCTGGATCAACGATGCCTCCTCTACCGCCAGATTGGAGAGTGGAAGATCCGGCTGGGCTACATTGGCTCCTATCGGCAATGGCGAGATCTTTGCCTCTCACAATGGCTCTGACGCTTTGTTCGTCGGTGTGCGTCCTCAAAAGGGCACGGGCGACTGGACAATTACCAGCCTCTATGGCCCCACTTCCTCCACGGGTTCTGCAAGCAGCACTTGCCTCTTGTGGCCCCAGATGGTGACCAATGGCAACACCATCCACTTGATTGCCTGTACCGAGTCTGATCCCGGCTATCTCTATCAAGGCATTCATATCTGCTTGGTTTACATCCGCGGTACGTATGATCCTTCCGCCAACACAGTTGCTTGGGAGGCTCCTCGCGTAGTGGGTGATGTGACTCCTGCTCAAGTTGGCCAGTTTAGCGGCGATTCTTACTCTATCGCTGCCAATGGCAACTATGTGGCTATCCTCGTGGCTGACTCCTGGAACGACGTGTTCTTGTGGAAGAGCACCGACAATGGTGTGACCTTCACCAAGACGACCATCGTGGATTCTCCTATCGCTGATGGTTATACCGAAGCCGCAACGGAAGTTCTGGATACCCCGTATGTAGCTGACGGTTCCTGCAATGTCGCCTTGTCAGCCACCGGTACTGCCCATGTGGCTTTCGGTCTTACCCGCGTTCTCAACGATGTGTTGGGTGACGGTTCCTACTCCTACTTCCCGGGCGTTGACGGCCTCCTGTATTGGAATGAGTCCATGCCGACGATCACGGCCAATCGCAACACTTTGGATCCCGACACCTTGGTTGCTGCCGGTTACAAAGTGTTCCAAAAACTCGACCTCGATGGCGACGATACCGTTTGGTATATGAACAGCGGCAATTTCCCGTCCTACGGTGTCAGCACGACCTCCATGCCGCAATTGGTGGTGGATGGCAACAATGTGTATATGATCTATGCCTCTACGTTGGATTATCCTTTCGTGGATGTCAATGCAGAAGCTTATTATCGTGGTATCTTTGCCGCCAAATCCACTGATGGTGGCGCTACTTGGGGCGAGGGCGTTGGAAACACCTCTTGGCTCTCCTACAACAAAGACTGCTTCTATATTGACGACTGGGCTAACTATACCATGGATACCTATCAAGATTGCCTCTGGATTGATGGCGAGAACGTCTTCCCGAGTGTTGCCCCCAAAGTGGTGAACAACAAACTCAATATGACATGGCAATGGGATTATTATGCTGGTAATGAGATCAAAGAGAATGATGCCGCCGTTGCCGGACAGATGTCAACTATTTATTACATGCAGGTTAACGTGGACTCCATCGGTGTTTACAACAGAATCTCTGATGTCTATGCAGGACAATGCATCGACCCGACTTCCATTGTGAACAACACGCTGACCGAGATGACCCTCTATCCGAACCCTGCTGAGAATATGGTTAACATTGCATTCTCCTCCAAGGAGACGAACAATGCTACCCTCTCCATCTACAACCTCATGGGTCAGTGCATCTATGCTGAGACTGTCAACGTGATGGAAGGCAGCAATCACCTCAATGTGAATATCAGCAACCTCAATGCTGGTGTTTACATGGTGTCTGTTAAGACGGCTCAAGGTACTACCACCCAGAAACTGGTTGTGAAGTAATTTGTGCTTCAAGACTTCTTTAAGGGCAGGCTGTATAGTCTGCCCTTTATTTTTGTATTTTTGCGCCCTAAAAACGAATTGCTATGATAAAATCCATGACCGGTTTTGGCCGCACCACGATAGACCTCGAAGGTAAGGCGGTGAATGTTGAGATTCGTACGCTGAACAGCAAGCAGATGGATATGAATACCCGTATTGCTCCGCTCTTCCGAAGCAAGGAGATTGAGATCAGAGCGTTGATTTCCAAAATGCTGGAGCGAGGGAAGGTGGATGTGAATATCTCTTTCGAGAAGAATACACCCGAGGATGTCACCATTAATACCGAACTCGCGAAATCCTATTATGCTGTATTGAGCAACCTCTCCAAAGAGATTGGCAACCCGGTGGAAAGCGACATTTTTCTGCATGTATTGCGGATGCCCGACGTGGTGACATCCGTGCAGGAGGATCTGACGGAAGAGCAATGGCAAAAGCTGTCGGCAGCTGTCGCTGATGCCTGTGCCATGGTGGACGATTTCCGCGCCCAGGAAGGCGAGATTTTGGCCCGTGACTTTGAAAAACGCATCTGCATGATTCGCGATATGATTGAAGAGGTGACGCCTTTGGAGGAGAATCGCATGGTGACGCTTCGTGCCAAATTCGAAAAAGGGCTGGAAGAGATGAACCTGAAAGCCCAATACGATCCCAATCGGTTTGAGCAGGAACTTTTCTACTATATCGAAAAATTGGATATCACGGAAGAGAAGGTCCGTTTGCGCAAACACTGTGACTATTTTTTGGAAACGATGCGAGATGCCAATGCGAATGGCAAGAAACTCGCTTTCATCGTGCAGGAGTGCGGTCGAGAGATCAACACGCTCGGTTCCAAATCCAATGACTTTCAAATTCAGCAGATAGTGGTGAGGATGAAAGATGAGTTGGAGAAGATGAAAGAGCAATTAGCCAATATCCTATAAGCAAAAAGCCCGTTTTAAAACGGGCTTTTTTTATGTCATGGTTTTTATTGTTATAAGGTGAAATGCAGGATGGCGAACACGATGGCGATAACAAAAGTGGCGATCAGGATGCCGCGCCCTGTCTTGTCGTATTTCAGCTTCAGCAGGTAATAGCGAAGCAGCAATACCGAGGGGATGATGCCGATGAGCACGAATTTGGGAAGGATGGTCCTCATCAGGTTGGGGTTGTTGACAAGCATGTCGGGTTTGAAGTGAACAAGCAGCATCAGGATGCCGTACAGAAGGCCAAAGCAGATGGCGGGGACGAGCACGCCAAGCAGGATGCCAATCACGTAAGAGTCTTTTCTAAGTTTATTGAACATTTTCCAAATATTTTAATGCATTGATGTGTTGATGTGCGGTCATGTCGTATTGGACGGGCTGAATGGAGATGTAGTTGTGAGCCAAGGCCCATTCGCAGGTGTCCTCGTGGGGGTCGGTGTTGACAAGATGTCCGGTAAGCCAGTAGTACTTGCGTCCGTGTGGGTCCACCCGTTCCTCCAAGTCTTGATACCAGTAGCCGTCGGTCTGTCTTGTCACGCGGATGCCCTTGATCTCTTCGATGGGCACGTTGGGGAAGTTGACATTCAGGCAGGTATGAGGGGGAAGGCCGTGTTTCAGGACTTCTCCGACGATGATTTTGCCAAAGTGGACAGCGGCGGTGAAGTCTGCGTTGGGAGAGTAGTCCAGAAGGGACAAGCCCACGGCGGGGTGGGAGAAGGAGGCCTCGATGGCGGCGCCGATGGTGCCGGAGTAGAGCACGCTGACGGAGGAGTTGGAGCCGTGGTTGATGCCCGAGAGGATGAGGTCGATCTGGCGGTCGCGCAACACGACGCGCTGGCCTATCTTGACACAGTCCACCGGGGTGCCGTTGGTGCGCCAGTAGGTCACACCCTCCTCCTGTCTGTATTGCCGTACATGCAACGGCTCATTCATGGTGATGGCATGGCTCATGGCCGACCGCGTCTTGTCGGGGACCACTACAGTCACCTCGCCAAACTCTTTGGCAATCTCGACCATGGCTTCCAGACCGGTGGCCTCGTAGCCATCGTCATTGACTATCAATATGAGGGGCTTGTGTGCCATTACTGCTTGATGACCTTTGTGTTATGGATTACCTGCTGGGCGTCTCGGACGACGAGGAAGTACATGCCGTTGGCGTAGTGGTTCAACGAGATGGTCGTGCTGTAGTCGTTCAACATGTCTTGCTGCAGCATTCTGCCGGACAGGTCGTAAAGTTCATAGTGTAAACTGCCGATATTGGCATCCTCCTGCAGGACGATGCGGATATTGTCGGTGGTGGGGTTCGGCATGACCGTCACAGAGGTGGTGCTGACGAACTCTTCCACACTGGTCGGATTGTTGGAGGGCGGGAAGACGACGTAGTCGATCTTGGCCATATCGCTGCCTGCAGTCATATATTGGTCTTTGGAGTAGGTCCAGGAGAAGGTGTGATGACCGGCGCTCACCGGGAAAGCGGCGCGGGTCCAGCCGATATTGCCGCTCCAGCTGCCCTTTTCGGAGTTGTCGATCTTGAAGCTCAGCTTGTCGTATCCCTCTTCGGAAGATACCCAATAGTAGAAGGAGATCGTGTCGGCTGTGGAGCATTCCCAGCTGATGGAGAGGGTGCTGGAGGCGTTGTTGCCGATGGTTGCCGAGCGGACGGCATACGTTCCTTCGTATGGATTCTGCGTGGTGAGAGTCCAGTTGTTGTTGCCGCCTGGGTTCCAGGAGAAAGAGGAGAAGTCACCGCTCTCCCAGTCTTCCGTCACGATGCCGATCTTGACGTACATCATGCGTTCCACCTCATAATCACCCACCCGATAAAGGGCTCTCAGCTCTGCCACGCAGGATTGCGTCACAGAAGGATTAACCTTGATACGGTAGATCGATGAATGACTCTGGTTCGCAGAGAGTGAGGGTATGTCGTTTGGGAGTCTGTACACGGTGAGCTTGCCATCGGTGCTGTTGAGATAGAGGGTGCCCTCGCCGGCTGTGCCGTTGCCGGTATTCATCACCTCAAGGGAGATATGAGAGTGCTCGCCGAAGTCAAGGCGATGGTTGCCATTGCCTAAGGAAGCGTCGTTGATGGTGATGTTCTCCAAGATGTTGAGTTGTGGGGCATGAAGTGGGATGACGAAGTCTTTCTCAACGCTCTTGTCTCCGAAATGGATCACCATGTGTACGTTGGCGTTGTGGAAGGCGGGCACATTGGAGGCCACGCGGAAAGAGAAGGTGTTGTTGCGTATTTCCGTGGCATTGGCGGCCATAGAGCTGATGTTGTGAGAACCATTCAGGATGGTGAGATAGGGGTCGTTGGAGGTGACCGTCACGGAGATATTCTGTGCGGACTCGTTGCCTACATTGCTGAAGGTGGCATTGGCAGCGACGGTCTCTCCATAGTCTGCCTCTCCATTGTTGTTACCGTTATCGGAGAAGGAAATGTCCTTGCAGAGGATGTATGGGCCGTTCTGCACGAAGAGTTGGATGACTCCTTCTGTCGGGAGGTAGTTGGGTGCGGCTGCCAGCATGATAATGGAGTCGTTGGGGGTGAGGGATGACGGGATGTTGAGAGAGAGGCTGCCGTTGCTGACCAGTCCGGTGGCGAGGATCTCGTTATGGCTGGTCAAGGTGATGCGGGCGCCTTCCACCGGGCAGGTGAAGTCCACGGACGTTGTCCCCAGCGGTATCAGGTTGTCGTAGTTGACGGTCAGGGTCTGGGGCACAGTCGTGCGGACCATCAGGGCGGGATCGCCGAAGAGAATCCAAGTACGGGTCACCTCATAGTCGTTGTAGTCATCCAGCATCTTGATGAGGCCGTTGAAGGCAATGCCGCCGAAGGTGCGTTTCTGGCTGACGGAGGTGGAGGTGCTGGTGAGAATCTGAATCATGTGGTCTTGTGCGCACATGGGGGAGTTCCAGGGTTGGTTGATGGTGGACATCAACGTGCCCACAGCGCCGGAAGGCTGGCCGTTATGGGTGGCGCGAAGCCAAGCCTCCGCAAAGCAGGTGGTTCCGGAATAGGAACCGTTGACACAGGCTACCGAGAAGATGAAAGGCAGCATGTTGTCGTTGGTCAGGTTGTTGACATGCGAGTTGGTGAAGTTGGAGGAGACCCACATGGTCACATCTCCGTGACCCGTATAGTTGATGATGCCCGCACCGGAGTTGAGCGCATTGCTGACCATTGCCGCGGTAGGGTCGCCAGAAGCATCTAAACCGCCTTGGCTGCCCTCAAAGAACTCATAACCGGAGGTGTAAGTGTATGATTGGAGCGTGTTGTCAATGTTGCGGATATGTTGATAGTCATATTCGTTGTTGTCCCCAGGACCTTGGTTGGAGGCAATGCCGACGAATTTGGGAAAGTGGGAGGTCACGACGGGATTGCGTTCATACTGGATGAACTTGTTGACCTGCGTGGTCACCTGCGCGACCGTTTCTGCAGAAATCTTGCCCAGAATGACATCCGGATACTTGTCATTGCCTGCCACTTCTACATAGTAGTTGTCGCTCACATTGCCGCCTGCGCTGATGGTCGGGAACTGCTGGTTGTCTCCCACGATGACCACATAGGCCAGATTGTGGGAGTTGTAGTAGGAGGTGATGTAGCTCTTGATCGCGGAACTGGTGCTGCCGGCGACAGATAGCGGCACGATCTCGGTAGGGTAACCGTTCTTGATCTTCCACTCAGCGTAGGGCTGCATGGCATCGCAGAAATTGTCGGGAGCCAGGATCAGAATCTCGCCGTACTCCTCCAAAGGGGTGGACTTCACCTGATTATAGTTGAGAAAATGATCTTGGTAGATTTCATGGAAAGCGCTTGCCACCTTGTGGACCTGAGGTATGTTGCCTGTACTGTTGAACTTCACCCGTACCGTCATCTCGGAATAGACTTTCAATTCGCGTTGCACCGGGTTGTAGGCAAAGGGGAAGAACTGCAGAGCGACACCATGGTAGTCGCGCAGCTGATAGGGCTCTCCCACCACCACCGTGTCTTCGTACAGCATCTTGTCAATCTGGTAGGACATGCTCCTGACAAACGGGACAGTGGCAGGATCCACATTCCGCAGAAGACGTCCTTTGGAAGGTACAAGGTTGACATTCTCTTCTATATGGGATTGAGAGGAGAGCACCTCCACAGTAGGATGGCTGTTTTCCGGGATGATGAGGGAGACCGCTGTTTCCAACAGCTCCGGATCACCCGCATTCAGTATCGGATAAGCACCAGGCATCCGCAGCCGTTGCTGACAGATGTTTTGATCGCAAATGAGTTCTCCGTCATAGTCGGGAAAAGAAACTTTGACAACGGCTTCCTGTTGGTTGGAACTCAAAATGGTGAATTGTGGGGTTTGGGCGGATAATGCATTGATTAGAAAAATAATGAATGCCAAGGTCCAAATCTTTTTCATGTGGGAGTGATATTATCGTTATATACTATGTTAAAAAAAGAAGTGCGAAAATACACTTTTTCTCGAATATAAGTCTTTAACTTGTTTTTTTTTACCCATTACTGACAGATAGTGTTGTCAACGAAAATTTCGGATGATTCCGCAAAGCCGTTTTTTTTTGTTCGTTTTGCATTTCGCAAAGGCCGCTGGAAGATTTGCAAGCAATTGGAAATTAAAAGGTTGGATATTAAGATTTTTTTTCAATGCATCTTAAAAAAAATAGTATATTTGCGGGCTTGAAATATAGTGACAAATAACGTTTAAAAAATTCAATAAATTATTCACAAAATTCAAAAACACAATGAAAAAGCTTTTTACACTTTTAACAGCTGTTTTGATCGTTTCCATGGGTTTTGCCCAGGTTGCTCCTACTAAGAGAGCTATCAAAGATGACGGTATGACAGTCAAAATCGGCAATCCTGAGATGAAAGCTCACAACGGTGCCAAAGATGCCACTTCTTTCTGGTTCAGCTATGCTGAAGATCTGGAGAACTATTGGGGTGAGGAACTCGAATATTTTGCTCCTCCTACCATGTGTGACTCCATCGGTGTTTATCCTTATTCCGATGGCAACAGTCCTGTTCAGTTCTTCGGTATGGGTCATGTTCATGATTTCACCTATGGTGACTGGGTGGCTTTCTATGAGGAAATGGCTGGCCAAGGCGAGCAAATTCCGGTTATCGCCACGAGCAGCTCCTATAGCATTGACTCTGTTCAATTAGCTGTTTACTATGTGCGTGGTACCAACATGGCTGCTACCGCAGTTGATACGCTGATCATTTCTTACGTCATCAACATGGATGACGAGTCTGTCGCCAGCTTGAGCAGCAGCGGCAACCCTGCTTTCAAAATGTATTATGTACCTTACAACGAGGCTACTCACTCTGCCGCCAATGTTTCTTCTTTGAAACCGAGCGTTACCTTCAACTACGCTACTATCGTGTTGGACACCATTCTGCTCACCGCTGAGGATGAGGCTCCGGATTCTTATTTCTACATCTGGACATTCCCGGCTCCCGCTGGTTTGAATAACATTACGGGTAAAGTGAACGCCCTTGCTTATTCCTTCGTTCCTGGTGTTGCCAGAACCACTTCCTCTGTCATTACCGAAGACATCAGCAGCTTCCGCGTGATTTGCTACAAGGATCCTCGTGCTGCCTATACCACCTATGGTTCTGATGAGTTGATGAACGACCTCAACCATGGTATGTTGTTGGATGACTACAGCTTGTACAACTCTAACGCATTCTGCTACGGCGCTTACGATGCCGGTGCGGTTTATACCGCCAACTTGCGTCCTCAGATCGCTTTCCACGTAACTTGCAACGACTGCTCCAATGTGAATGTTGAAGATATGGAGAAAGAGAACATCACGGTTTATCCGAACCCTGCTTCCAGCAACCTTACCGTTACGCTGGCTGGCAACGAGGCCGCTACCGTACAACTCTTCAACCTCGTTGGTCAGCAAGTTTACAGCGAGACTGCTGTGAACAGCGCTTCCATCAACGTCTCCAGCCTCAAGGCCGGTGTTTACATGTTGAAGGTTTCCCAAAATGGCAAAGTTTATACCTCTAAAGTTGTTGTGAAATAATTTTAGAAGATAACCTTATAATCAACATCAAGAGCGGGCACCCGAATGGGCGCCCGCTCTTGTTTTTTAAGGTTCAAGAAATATAGATCGTAGGTTTGGGAGGTCAGGTTTGTTGCGCGTCTTCATCAGCCGTTTTTTCCATCTTCTTCTTGGGCGTCCGGCCCGCTTTCTTCAAAGAGGTCGCCAGAATCCACTCGATCTGACCATTGACACTGCGGAACTCATCGGCAGCCCATCGCTCCAGTGCTTCGAAGACTTCAGAATCGACTCGTAAGGCGAAGTTCTTTTTCATAGATTTTGGGTTTATGTAGAGACGTTCCATGGAACGTCTCTACAGTTTTATTGATACAGTGTGCCCGTGTTGATGACGGGAGAGGCGGACTCGTCGGCGCAGAGCACCACGAGGAGGTTGGAGACCATGGCCGCCTTGCGCTCCTCGTCCAGCTCCACAATCTTGTCGTCGGAGAGCTTCTTCAGGGCGAGATCCACCATGCTGACGGCTCCCTCCACGATCTTCTCGCGGGCGGAGATGATGGCGTCGGCCTGCTGGCGGCGCAACATCACACTGGCAATCTCCGCGGCGTAGGCCAGGTAGTTGATGCGGGCCTCCACCACTTCGATACCGGCAATCTCCAAGTGCTTGCGCAACTCCTCTTCCAGGCGATCGTTGATTTCCTCGCCACCCGATCGCAACGTGATCTGGTTGTCGTCACGATCCATATTGTCGTAGGCATACATGCCTGCCACCTTGCGCAACGCGGCGTCACTCTGCACCCGCACGAAAGAGTCGAAACTCTTGACCGACTTCATGGAGTTCTCCGTGATGGTGCTGCGGACGTCAGAATCTACCTCAAAGCAAGCTTTGTAAGTGTCGCTGATCTTCCACACCAGCACCAACCCGATCATGATGGGGTTTCCGTTTTTGTCGTTTACCTTGATGGGTTCCACATCCATGTTCTTGGCACGCAACGAAAGTTTCTCCTTGCCATAAAAGGGGTTGATCCAGAAGAAGCCGTTCTCTTTGACCGTGCCGGAGTATTTGCCGAAGAAGGTGAGTACCCGCGACTCGTTGGGCTGTACGATAATAAACCCTATCAAATGGAGCAGATAGATGAAAAAGAGGATGATACCTGTGAGGATAGGCAATAGAAGCCACGCTGTGGGCTCTCCGTTAGCATCCAGTATGCAGTCCATTTTGCCTAATGCCACCACGACCCAAATGAAAAGGGCCAGCAACCCCAAGTTGATGAAAAGGTGCAGAAAACCATTGTTTCCTGCCGACAGTTTTTTTGTAAATTCTTTGGTTTCCATAACTTTATAGTTTTTTTATGTGATTAAAATAATATCATTTTAATATCACTGCAAAAATACATTTTTTTTAATATGTCCAACATTTTTTTCAAAAAAATCAGATTCTTTTCTGAACCTGACTGGCAGGTGGGAGAATGCTGAGGGTGTGCAGATTTTTATTATCTTTGCACCCTTAAAAATCTACATCATGCCAGAGTTATCCGAACAAGAAATTATCCGAAGAAAGAAATTAGACGATTTGTTGCAATTGGGCATAGATCCCTATCCTGCAGCTGAATACGAAGTGAATGCCACCACCCAGGAGATCTTGGAGAAGTATCCTCAAGACAATAGCCTCTTCCAGGAGGTCAGCATTGCCGGTCGTATCATGAGCCAGCGCATCATGGGCGCCGTCTCCTTTTACGTCATCCAAGACGCGGTGGGCAAGATCCAGATCTACGCCAAACGCGACGAGATCTGTCCGGGCGAGGACAAGACCATGTACAACAGCGTCTTCAAGAAACTTGACATCGGTGACATCATTGGTGTCAAGGGATTTGTATTCACTACTCAGACGGGCGAGACGAGCATCCATGTGAAGGAGTTCACGATTCTCTGCAAGTCGGTGTGCCCGCTGCCTATCGTGAAAGAGAAAGACGGTGTGGTCTATGATGCTTTTCAGGATCCCGAGCAACGCTATCGTCAACGCTATATCGACTTGATTGTCAACCCGCATATCAAAGACACCTTCATCAAGCGCACGCTGTTGGTCAACACCATGCGTAACTATTTGAATGAGAAGGGCTATTTGGAGGTGGAGACCCCCATCCTGCAACCGCTCTATGGTGGTGCTGCCGCCCGTCCTTTCAAGACGCATCACAACACGTTGGACATGACGCTCTATCTGCGTATCGCCGACGAGCTCTATCTGAAGAAGCTCATTGTGGGTGGCTTCAACGGCGTGTATGAGTTCTCCAAGGACTTCCGCAACGAGGGCATGGACCGTTTCCACAATCCCGAGTTCACCCAGATGGAGCTTTATGTGCCGTACAAGGACTACGAATGGATGATGAACACTGTGGAGGAGATGGTGGAGCGCATCGCGTTGGCGCTGCACGGCACCACGAAGGTGCAGGTAGGCGAGAATGTCATCGACTTCAAGCGCCCCTGGAAGCGTTACACCATGTTCGAGGCCATCGAGCACTTCACCGGCACCGACATCTCCGAGATGGACGAGGCCCAGCTGGCCGCTTTCGCCCAGACGCAGGGCGTCAAGGTGGACGAGACCATGGGCAAGGGTAAGTTGATTGATGAGATCTTTGGCGAGACTTGCGAGTCGAAGCTCATCCAGCCGACCTTCATCTACGACTATCCTATCGAGATGTCCCCGCTGACGAAGAAGCACCGCAGCAAACCGGGCCTCACCGAGCGTTTTGAGGCCATGTGCAACGGCAAGGAGATCTGCAACGCCTATTCCGAGCTCAACGATCCCATCGATCAGCGCAAGCGCTTCGAAGACCAGCTGGAACTGGGTAAGCGTGGTGACACGGAGTCCATGGTGTTGGATGAGGACTTCCTCCGCTCCTTGGAGATCGGTATGCCCCCGACCGCCGGTCTGGGCATCGGCATCGACCGTCTGGCCATGATCATGACCAACTCTCCTTCCATCCAGGATGTGCTCTTCTTCCCGCAGATGCGTCCTGAGAAGAAAGCTCCGGTGGCCAACGATGAGGACTTCCTCGCCTTGGGCATCGACGCTGCCTGGCTGCCTGCCCTCAAGAAGCTGAACATCCTGACGGTAGAGCAACTCAAAGAGGCCAACCCCAACAAGCTGCTCAACGATCTCGGTGGACTTAGAAAGAAGCTGAAATTAGAGGTGCCCGCCGCCACGTTGGAGACCATCAAGGCATGGCAAGGGTGTTAAAGAGTTAAGAAACTAAGAAGTTAAGTAATTAAGAGGTTGAAAGCCAATGGCTAACGGCTAAAGACTAACGACTAAAAGCAAAAGTATACTACGAATATGGCAGAATGTAATCATGACTGTGGCAGTTGCGCCCAGAAAGGCAATTGTTCCGTACAAGATCTTCGCGAACAACCGAATCAAAGAAGTTCCATCCGCAAGGTGATCGGTATCGTCAGCGGAAAGGGCGGCGTGGGCAAGAGTTCCGTCACCTCCCTGCTGGCTGTCCAGCTCCAGCGAAAAGGCTATCATGTAGGCATATTGGACGCCGACATCACGGGGCCTTCCATACCTAAAATGTTCAACCTGCACACGCTCCTGAGCGGCAACGAGGACGGCGTGATCCCGGCCAAGACAGAGACAGGCATCCAGGTAGTGTCCGCCAACCTGCTCACCCACGACGAGAAGACGCCCGTGGTGTGGCGCGGTCCACTGGTCGCCGGCATGGTCAAGCAGTTCTGGACTGATGTGATCTGGGAAAATATCGATTTCCTCTTGGTGGACATGCCTCCCGGCACGGGCGATGTGCCCTTGACTGTCTTCCAGAGTGTCGCCGTCGATGGCATCATCATGGTGACCTCCCCGCAAGACCTCGTCTCCCTCATCGTCTCCAAGGCTGTCAATATGGCCGACATGATGAATATCCCCGTCTTGGGCTTGGTGGAGAACTACAGCTACGCCGTCTGTCCGCACTGCGGCGAAAAGATCCGAATCTTTGGCGAGAGTCATACCGCCGAGGTGGGCCGCGAGTTCGACATCGATCTCTTGGCCGAGATGCCGATGGATCCCCATTTGGCAACGTTATGCGACAAGGGAGAGATCGAGAAGGCGGAGGTCAACTATCTCGACAAAGTGGTGGATATGCTCGAAGGCCTGGAGAGTCGATAACTAAACTGACAACTGACAACTGACAACTGATAACTCTTTATGTATCAATATCAGCAACTTTTACGCACCATATTAGAGGAAGGTAACTTCAAAGGCGACCGCACCGGCACGGGTACGAAGAGCATCTTCGGCTATCAGATGCGCTTTGACCTGTCGCAGGGCTTCCCCTTGTTGACGACCAAGAAGCTGCATCTGCGCTCCATCATCTACGAGCTCCTGTGGTTCTTGCAGGGCGACACCAACATCGGCTATCTCAACGACCACAAGGTCACTATTTGGGACGAGTGGGCGGATGAGAACGGCGACTTGGGCCCTGTCTATGGCAAGCAGTGGCGCTCGTGGACCGCTCCCGATGGTCACACTATCGACCAGATGGCGCAGCTGATTGACCAGATCAAGCACAACCCTGACTCGCGCCGTTTGATGGTCTGTGCCTGGAATGTAGGAGAGATTGAGCAGATGGCCTTGCCGCCGTGTCATGCGCTGTTCCAGTTCTACGTTTGCAACGGCGAGATCTCCTGCCAGCTCTACCAGCGTAGCGCGGATGTCTTCCTTGGCGTGCCCTTCAACATCGCTTCTTATGCCTTGTTGCTGATGATGGTGGCGCAGGTCTGCGACCTCAAGCCCAAGGAGTTCATCCACACGTTGGGCGATGCGCACCTCTACACCAACCACTTGGAGCAGGCCAAGCTACAGCTCACGCGCGAACCCCGCCCCCTGCCCACCATGCGCATCAACCCCGAGGTCCACGAACTCTTCTCGTTCCAGTACGAGGACTTCCAACTGGAGAATTACGATCCGCACCCGCACATAAAGGCGGACGTGGCGGTGTGATAATGGTTACACAGGTTGAATCACACAGGAGTAGTCATCTCCTTACCAACCTCGGCTGACTTAAAGACCTGCCGACATTTTAGATAGAGACGTATTGAATGGCGTCTCTACTTTTCAGGCAATGATATAGTCCTTTTGCCTTTTGTAAGGCTTTTGGCATTTTGCGAGGACACAATAGAATGTCCGAGTTCCTTCTCAATCACTTTGCGCGCGCCACGAGCTGCTTTTCCTCCACGATTCGCGATGCCTGCACTTTCTGTAAACCCATTAGGATTTTCTTGCTTTGAAAGTTCCGTGGTAGTGGCTTCGGCCAACATATTAACAGCTATTTCGAGGTCGGTCATATTGTCGCGGAGATTCTCCTTTTTCAGTCCTTTGAAGCGTTTGTATTCTTTAGCAGAAAACCCACTCCATTGTCTGTAAATAATATCCGTTAAGGATGCGAATTGTTGCCCCTCTTCCACGCCGGCCCGTTTCCATTCGTCTGTCAAATGTTTGCGCACTTCTATGGATTTGATTCGCTGGTTTATCTAGGCTTCCGAATATCCAAGTCGTTGGTAATCAACAATCGCTTGGTTGATGGAAAGTTCTGGATCTTGCATCTGGTCAATGCGTTGACTCGCCACTTGCGCCATCCATTGCTTGAATGGTTCCGCTTTATGTGAAGGTATGGACTGGATTATTCGAAGAAGTTGCTCTGTGTCAGCTACATCGGTGTTGTATTTTTTTCCATCGGAAGCTAATAGTTTCAGCTAGTTACAATTTGTAACCAACTCATTTCCTTCTTTGATTAGCCGATGTTTCAATACTTTCCAATAACTTCTCGGGTTAGTGCTGTCGGTAAGTGCCTCCACCACATCAACCACAGAGAAATACCATTTTTCCGATTCGTCGTCCCATGCGGTGCGGATTCTTTTTTTATCGAAGATTTGCAATGCTTGTTTTTGAGTCATAGTTTGTTATAAGTATCAGCTCATAATTTGTTTTGCGGCAAAGATACTATTATTTTTCATTCGGAAATGGTGTAGGATTATTTTTTCTTCTTGCCCAGATAATCTTACTTTATGCTGACAATGCATAGTAAGGATATTTTGTGTAATTTTGCAGCCTTAATATTTGTTTCTAATTATTAATTATAAATCATATCTCACAATGAAATCAATTGACGCTTTTAATTTTTCAGGTCAGAAAGTATTACTTCGTGTGGACTATAACGTCCCGTTGAATGAGAATTTTGAGGTTACGGACATCACGCGTATCGTGCGTACCCGCAAGACTATCGGCAAAATAATAGACGATGGCGGTGCCATCATCCTGATGTCGCACCTGGGTCGTCCCAAGGGCGAGGTCAACGACAAGTTCTCCTTGCGTCACATCGTAGCCACAGCATCCGAAGTGCTGGGTCGTCCGGTGCAGTTTGCCGGCGACGTGCTCTCTGAAGAGGCCGCCCAGATTTGCGCTGCCATGAAGCCCGGCGACATCGTGTTGCTGGAGAACCTTCGTTTTCACGCCGAAGAGGAAAAGGGCGATGTGGAGTTCGCCAAGCAGATTGCCCGTCTCGGCGATGTCTATGTGAACGACGCCTTTGGCACGGCGCACCGCGAGCACGCCTCCACCGCCACGGTGGCCCGTTGCTTCCCCGGCAAGGCCTTCGCCGGCTATCTGATGTATGAGGAGGTGATGAGCCTCGAGAAGGTGTTGAACGAGCCCGACAGACCGTTCACGGCCATTATCGGCGGTTCCAAAGTGTCCACCAAGATCAACATCCTCAACAACCTGTTGCCGAAGGTGGATAACTTGATTGTGGGTGGTGGTCTCAGCTATACCTTCCTGGCCGCCATGGGCTTGAAGATCGGTAATTCTCTGTACGAGCCCGATATGTTGCCAGTGGCCAAGGAGATCTTGGATAAGGTGAATGCCTCTGCGGGCACCAACTTCTACTGTCGTGTTGACAGCATCTGCGGTGACAAATTCGGTGACGATGCCAACGTGTTGATTCCGGAAGACAATAATATTCCCGACGGATGGGAAGGTCTTGACATAGGTCCCAAAACCCAACGTAACATCGCCCAAGTCTTGAAGAACTCCGACACCATCCTTTGGAATGGTCCGGTGGGCGTATTCGAGTTGGAGAAGTTCAGCCAGGGCACCAAATCTGTTGCCATCAGTGTGGCTGCTGCCACATTGACGGGTGCTTACTCTGTCATCGGCGGTGGCGACTCCATCGCGGCCATCAACAAGTACAACTTGGCCGATTATGTTTCCTATATCAGCACCGGCGGTGGCGCCATGTTGGAGTATCTGGAAGGCAAAGTGCTTCCGGGTGTGGCTGCACTGAACGAGATGGAGTAATCCATTCTGGACATATTTTAATTCTAAATACAACTTGGATTATGGCAATTATGAAAAGATATTTGCTTCTGTTGGTGTTGTGCATCGCGGCTGTGTGCCTCTTTGCCCAACCGATGAAGATTGAAACCTATACGTTGAAAAACGGCATGCAGGTGATGCTGTGCGAAGATCACCAACAGCCCTCCATCTACGGGGCGGTGCTGGTGCATGTGGGCAGCAAGAACGACCCCGCCGACAATACTGGTATGGCCCATTATCTGGAGCATCTCATGTTCAAGGGAACAGACCAGATCGGTACCACCGACTGGGCAGCGGAGAAGCCGTTGTTGGATGAGATCGATCGTTTGTATGATGCTTTGCACAAGGAAGAGAACCCTTCCTCTCGTCAGGAGATCGTGAAGAAACTCAATGATGTGAGTGCCCGTGCTGCGCAATACGCCATCCCCAACGAGGTGGACGTGATCTTGAGCAAGATGGGTGGCACCGGGGTCAACGCATTCACCTCCAACGATGTGACCTGCTATCACAACATGTTTCCTTCCAATCAGCTGGAGAAATGGCTGACCGTATATGCAGAGCGCTTCCGCAAACCAGTGTTCCGTCTCTTCCAGTCGGAGTTGGAGGCTGTATATGAGGAGTTCAATATGTATTCCGACCAGCCCACCAGTGTCTTTTTTGAGGATGCTATCGCGGCGGCATACGGAGACCATCCCTACGCACGTCCGGTCATCGGCTATCAGGAGCATCTGAAGAACCCCCAGACCTCTGCCATGAAGTCATTTTTCGCCAGATATTATCATCCCTACAATATGACCTTGATTTTGGTGGGTGATTTTAGGAGCAATGAGATTATGCCGCTTTTGGAAAGCACGATGGGGAAGATGCACAATGAGAACCTGTTAGAAGAACGCGGTCTCCAGACCCAGAAACTGGTTGCAGCTCCTGTCAAAAGAATGGGGAAACCGGTGGCTCCTTTTAAAGGTGTCAAGACTGTCACGGTAGCCGAGACGCCCGTCAACATGGGCATCCTGGCATTCCAGACGGTCGGCAGCGGGGATCCGGAGGCTTTCTATCTCGACATCATGAGCGGCCTTTTGAACAACGAGGCTAATACGGGTCTTCTTGACGAATTGACGCAGGAGAACAAGTTGATGGAGGCCGGTGCATTCAACTATGCTATGCTGGAGCACGGATTGTACACCCTGTTCTATGTTCCTAAACTGAGTGGACAGTCACACGAGGATGCCGAGAAACAGGTGCTCAACGCTATTGACCGCCTGCGTAAGGGTGATTTTAGCGACGAGCTCTTTGAGGCCGTCAAGATGGAATGCCTGCGCGACTATTACGAGAGCATGGAATCGTTGACCAGCAAGTTCTATACGATGATTGATATCGCTTCCAACAACTTCGACCCTAACGTCTATTTTGAGCGGGAGAAACTGCTCCGATCACTTACTAAAGATGATTTGATTGAAAGAGCGAACAAGGTCTTCGGTCAGGATTATCTCTCCTTCCGTTCAACGGTCGGACAAAAAGACATCAAGCGGTTGGAGAAACCCTCTTGGAAACCCATTGTGACGAAAAATGCGGAGTTATCCTCACCTTTTGCCCAGAAGATTGAGTCCATGCCGGTCGAGGAAATCAAGTGCCAGCAAGTGGATTTTGACGTGGATGTGCAAAGGTCCTCCATTAATCCTGCCTTCCCGTTGTATTACAAGGAGAATCCTTACAATGACATCTTCACCCTTCAATTGATTTTCCAATATGGACAATTGCAGGATCCGCTGCTCCCCGTGGCAACAGACTACCTTTCCTATCAAGGAACAGGACCGCTCAGTGGCACCCAATTCCAGCTTGAGCTTCAGAAGTTAGGGGCTGAGATGGATATTACGGTTTCTGACAGAGAGACTTATATCACCATTTCCGGATTTGACAGTTCCTTGGAAAAGGTGTTGCATCTATGCGGTAAGAAGCTGTATGAGCCAGCCAATGATGAAAAATATCTGGACCTGATTGTGGAAAAGCGTTCTTCTGAGGCACAGATGAATCATTCGGATGCAGAGACATGGGGCTCGGCTCTTTATTATTATGCTCTTTATGGAAAGAATTCCCCGTACCTGAAACGTCCGTCTATTCAGAATATCAAGAAAGTGTCTGGAATAAGCTTGTTGTCTTCTTTTGCGTATGTTCTCATGAGCCCGGGTTGCGTTACTTATGTCGGGCGCACGCCTATGGATGAGGTGACAGAACTTCTGAGGAGCAACTTCCAGTTGAATGAGAAGGGAACTGGAATGAAGAAGCCAGTCCGTGAGCAGATACGCTATTCTGAACCAAGGGTCTTCCTCGCCAGCAATCCTCGTTTCATGCAGAGTAACATCTATTTTCTGATCAATGGTTCTCCTCTTCAGGATTATTCCATAGCGCAGAAAATGCTGTACAACGAGTATATGGGTGGCAGTGTGGCAAGCGTAATCTTTCAGGATATCAGAGAGTTGCGCTCTCTCGGATACTCTGCTTACGGTGCTTATAGCTATGATGAACGCACCAAGGCACCGGGTTACACGATGGGATATCTGGGCACGCAGGCCGACAAGACCAATGAGGGCGTGGATGCGATGAGTGAGTTGCTGCTGACCTTCCCCCAACGTCCGGAGAAGTTCGAGATGGCCAAGACCGCTGCTATTCGCCAGCAGGAAGCCGCATATATCTCTTTCCGACAGATGCCCGATCGTGTGCGCATTTGGGAAGAGATGGGTTACTCTCAGGATCCTCGTCCCAAGATTTTGGATGCTTTGAAGAGGATGACCATGGATGATGTGCGGAAATTCCATCAGACCAACATCGGCAAGCGTCCGTTGGTGGTGACCATCGCCGGTGACGCCCGCCGTTTTGATACCAAGGAACTCAAGAAAATCGGCAAGGTGGTGAAGGTTAAATATAAAGATATCATCACAGACTAAGACAGATAAGCTATATTGAAAAAGGTTATTCGATGGAATAACCTTTTTTGTTATTTTTGCAACCGTTATTTCGTTGATATGGGTGTCATCATCAAACAGAGCATCAAAGGAACGCTGGTGAACGCCGTGGGCATTGCGGTGGGTTTCATCACGACCTTCTTTGTCATCACCCACTACCTCACCTCAGAGGTGGTTGGTCTTACCCGTATCATGGTAGACGCCGCCGTGCTCTTCTCCAGCTTCGCGCAGTTGGGCACCACCTCTTCCATCATCCGCTTCTTCCCCTATTTCAAGGATGAAGAGTCCAAAAATCACGGCTTCTTCTTTTGGACGCTGGTGGTGCCCCTGGTCGGTTTTCTCCTTTTCCTGCTGGTGCTCACCATCTTCAAGCAGCCCATCCTGAACGTTTATGCCGACAAGTCGCCGCTTTTTGTGCAGTACTTCAAGTTCGTCATCCCGATGTCGCTCTTCATGTTGTACCAGTCGGTGTTCGAGACCAACTGCAACGTGCTGATGCGTATCGTGGTGCCTAAGTTGGTGCGTGAGGTAGGCGTGCGTGTCGCGCTGCTTGTCATCTACATCCTGTACGGCACCCATCACATCACCCTTGACGGATTGGTGGTGGGCTTCTGCCTTACCTATCTGGCGGCGGTGATCATCGACCTGATCTATCTCTTCACCTTGGGGAAGATCTCTTTGAAGCCGGACTTCAAATTCTTGACCAAGCCCTTGGTGAAAGATTTCCTTTTCTACACCTCCTTTTTGATCTTGGCGGCCATCGCGGGCAGCGTGACGCCGCTGCTGAACACCTTCTTTGTGAGTGCCAAGCTGGGGTTGTCGTTTACGGGTGTCTTTGCCATCGCCAACTATATTGCCACGGTGATTGAGATTCCCAACCGTTCGCTGAACGCCATCGCGCAACCCAATCTGGCGGAGGCCATCAAGAACAACGACATGGAGAAGGCCACCACCCTGTGCCGCTCCGTGACTTTGCATCTGCTATTGTCCAGCACCCTCATCTTTTTCTTTATCTGGATCAATATCGACTTGCTATTTAATATCTTGCCCAATGGCGAAGAGTATGCTGCGGGCAAGTGGGTGGTCTTCATCCTGGGTCTGGCGCGACTCTCCAACTCCGCCTTGAGCATCAGCAACAACGCGCTGTCATATTCCCGCTATTACTACTTCTCCTTGCTTTTCACGGTCATCCTGACCACCTCGGCCATTCTGCTCAACCTGTTCTTGATCCCCAAGATGGGCATCGAAGGAGCCGCCCTTTCCACGCTCTTGGCCTATCTCTTCTATTACCTGCTGTTGTTAGCCATGACCAAGTGGAAACTCGACATTACGTTCCTGAGTGTCCAGCATCTGAAGGTCTTGGCGATAGGTGTCGCCTTGTTCGTAGCCGATTATCTGGTCAGAAAGCACCTCATCGCCTCACTGGTCCAGATCTCCGACCTCAGTTTGGTAGGCCAGATTGCCGAGGGTGTGATTCGCTCGCTGGTATGGCTGGTAGTCGCCACCATAGTGGTTTATTATTGGCATATCTCCGATGATGTGAACAGGCTGTTGAAGAAGGCGTGGGGGAAGGTGTTTTTTTTAGATTCTAAAACATAACAATATGAAGATAAGAGCTTTTGTCTGCACCTTGATAGGTGCTTTGATGTTTGTATGGTCTTACGCTCAGGAGACCGAGCTGGTGGGTGCCAACTGCACCTCCATCATGGTGGGCTGCAAGGCCTCCACGGATGGTTCTGTGATAACCTCGCACACGTGCGACAGCAAATACCGCACTTGGGTGAAAATGGAGCCTGCCGCCGACCACGCTCCAGGCACCATGCACAAGGTCTATAAGGGCACGATGCATACCAGCACGCCCAACAGCATGGAGAATGTGACCTTGGCGGGCGAGATCCCCGAGGCACCCCACACCTACGCCTACATGAACACGGCCTATCCCTGCATGAACGAGAAGCAGCTGGCCATGGGCGAGAGCACCTTCTCTGGTCCAGACACCCTGATGAATGAGAAAGGCATGTTCCTCATCGAAGAACTGCAGCGCATAGCCCTGCAGCGTTGCGACAACGCCCGCGATGCCATCAGGCTCATCGGTGAACTGATAGCCCAGTACGGCTATGGCGACGGGGGCGAGTGCATCACCATTGCCGACAAGAAAGAGGTGTGGCAGATGGAGATCCTCGGCGAAGGCCCTGACAAACTCGGTGGCATCTGGGCTGCCCAGCGTGTGCCCGACGACGAGGTGGCCGTGAGTTGCAACGTGGCCCGCATCGGCAAACTCGACCGCAAGAACAAAGACTACTTCATGTGCTCCGACAATATCGAGAAGGTGGCCAAGAAGTATGGTCTCTGGGATGGCAAGGGCGACTTCGTGTGGTGGAAGGCCTTCCCGTCATCCTATTCCGGTAACAAGAATTTCAAGGAGCGCGAGTGGTACATCTTCACGCAACTGGCCCCGTCGCAACACTTCTCCCTCGATGCCGATGAGCTGCCCTTCTCCATCAAGCCGGATGAGAAGGTGTCGCCGCAGCGCGTCATGGAGCTCTTCCGTGCCAACTACGAAGGCTGTCCCGAACTCGACCAGACGCAAAACCTGCTCTATCCCCGCAAGCGTCGCATGGATGGCGAGATTGTGGTCGACACTGTCGTGTGCCCCAACGCCAACCCGTGGATGGATGGCAGCGAGCGCGCCATGTACAACATGCTCAAGCCCGGTGCGGTGACCTTCTACCGCGGCGTGGCGATGTCGTGGTGCTCCTACTCCTTCATCATCCAGTGCCGCAGCTGGCTGCCCGACGAGATCGGCGGTCTCTGCTGGTTCTCCCTTGAGAACCCTGGCCAGAGCCCCCGCATCCCCATCTATGCCGGAGAGACTGCCCTGCCTGCCGGATTTAACGTGTGCGGACACTTCGGCTATAACGAGAACGCCGTGCTCTGGCACTATCGCAAGGCCAACAAGCTGGCCCAGATCAGATGGGGCCTGACCAAGAAGACGGTCTATGACAACATCCTCCGCTATGAGGAGAAGGCCTTTAAGGAGTTGCCAGACATGGAGAAACAGGCAGCCCAACTGTTGAAGGATGGCAAGAAAGAAGAAGCGGTGAAGATGCTGAACCAATATACTTCCGACTTCGCTGGCGCCACCCGCCAGACCTGGCAGGAGATGGAGCATAAGTTCTGGGAGATGTTCTGGACAGGATTTTAAGGGAGTTGTCAGTTGTCAGTTGTCAGTTGTCAGTTAGGAGTTACAAGTTACGAATTAGAAGTTAGGAATTAGAAGTTGATGGTTTCTCTAAAGCCAACAGCCAATAGCAAATCACTACACTAATGAACAAGAAAGAACTACGACAATACATTCGGCAGCAGAAGAAGCTGCGCACGTCGCAGGAGTTGGCGCAGCAGTCTATCCGCATCATGCAGAAGCTGGCGGCCCATCCATCCTTTGTCAAGGCGCAGCGGGTGATGCTATACGCCTCGCTGCCCGACGAGGTGCAGACACTTGACTTTGTGAAGGAGTGGTGCCAGTACAAGCAGATCATTCTGCCTACGGTGGTGGGTGACGATATCGTGCCGGTACTGTTGACGCCCGATGATATGATGAGGGTGGGGGAGTACGACATCTTGGAACCCACGGGTGGTCCTTACCAGGGTCCTCTCGATCTGATCGTGGTGCCGGGCATGGCCTTCGATCCCCACGGTCATCGGCTGGGACGCGGCAAGGGCTACTACGACCGTTTCCTGGCACAGTATCCGGATGTGCCGACCATCGGCCTCTGCTTTGATTTCCAATATGTGGAGAAGATTCCTGTGGAGCCGCACGACAAGCTCGTTGGTGATGTGCTGACGGTTTGAACTAGCGTTTAGCAGAATGTAAAGTGATCATGACGATTTCCGGTTTGGTGCCAAAGCGGAAGGCAATGGTGCCGCCTGTGCCCTCGCTGACGTACAACTGCTGGCCATCCTCTTGATAGAGGCCGCTCCACTCCTTGAACATCCACTGTGCCGGCGACCAGCCGAAAAGCTTGATCTGTGCCGCATGGGTGTGCCCGGCCAGGGTCAGCGGAATATGCGTGTTAGGAACTACCTCCATCTTCCAGTGGGCAGGGTTGTGGTCCAACAAGAGAGTGAAGGTGCTGTCGGAGATACCCTGGATGGCTGCGGGGAGGTCCACAAAGGAATTCACATTCATGCCTCCGCAGTACTCCACTCCTGCCACGGCGATAGAATCATCCCCTCGATGTATGAAACAATGGTCGTTGCGCAGCAATGTCCACCCGAAAGAGCGCTCCTGCGCCGCCACTTGTTCTGTCGCCTGCCGCCAATCCCGCTCATCACGGTAGCCATACATACAGTAGTCGTGGTTTCCCAATACGGAGATGACACCGTCTGGGGTCTGGAGTGAGGAGAGAACCTCTCTGTAGGGCGTCAGCTCTTCAGGATGTATGTTCACTAAGTCGCCTGTAAAGACAATCAGGTCAGGATGGGCATCATTCACCTCTGCCACTACCTGTGTGATGAACTTGGTCTTTTTGCCATGGGTGCCCACATGCAAATCCGACAGATGGGCTATCTGATACCCCTCAAAAGCATCCGGCAGACCGGGGACTGTGATGTTCACCTGTCGCACCCGCAAATCATGAAAGCCGACCAGCATACCATACCCAACGATGATGAAAGCGAAAAGCGCGAATGTTAATCCTATCACATTGAAGATTGGAAAGGCGGGATGCCATGCAAGTCCCACCAGTCTGCCTATCAGAGACAAGATGGTGACGACTATCTGCAGCAGAAAGAAGATTAACAGGGGCAGCCATGCGTTCAAGGAGATGCGGCTGCCGGTAAAGGTCACGATCATCATCACCACGAAAGCCAACATGGGAAGCCAATAGAGCATCTTCCAGATGAGTGCGGCGTGGCGTACAAAGGAAAACCAGAGGTAGAGATCAGCGCAAAGCCAGCAGGCGAAAAATGCGGTCAGGAAAAAACGTAACATGGCGGGGTGTCTGGGCTATTTGGCAGTTTTCTGTTCAGCGGGCTCCTCCGGATAAGGACAGGTGGGGTAGTAGGTCTTTACGAAGGAGTAGATGAGCAGGCCCACGCCTATGATGATGAAGGGGATGCTGAGCCATTGGCCGTTGTTCAACATGTGACCTACCTCGTTTTCCACCTGCACCTCCTTGAAAAACTCAATGAGGAAGCGGGCCACGAAGATGACGGTCAGGGTGATGCCGGAGGTACGGCCCGCGGCCACTTTCCCTTTGGCGAACTTGAAATAATAGATGGCCAGACAGGTGAAAAGTGTCAGATAGACGATGGCCTCGTAGAGCTGGGCGGGATGGCGGAAGGTTCCCGCAATGCCGAAACCGCCAAGGGTGAAGTCGAAAGCCCAAGGTACATCGGTGATTTTGCCCACAATCTCATGGTTCATCAGGTTGCCGCAGCGCACGAGTCCGGCCGCGATGGGCACCGCAACGGCCAAACGGTCTAAAATCCACAAAAAGTTGATCTTGTGCCGCCAACAGTAGTATATGAGGAAACAGATGATGGCAATGACGCCGCCATGGCTGGCCAAACCCTGATAACCCACAAATTTGCCGTCATGAATAGGCAGGATAATCTCCAACGGATCGGTGATGAACATCGAAGGCTCATAGAAGAGGAAATGCCCTAAACGAAGACCGACGATGGTCCAAAGGATAGTCCAGAAGGAGATCTTGTCCAAGAGTGTCTGCGACAGATGCTCTGTCTTGAAGATGCGTTGCAGCGTATAATATGCCAAGAGGAAGCCAGTGGCGAGGAAAATGCCGTACCAGCGTACTTCAAAAGATCCAAGATGCAAGGCAACGGGATTGACCGTCCAGGTGACAGTGCCCAATAGATGATATAGGAGATGGTTCATTGTGTCAATTTTTTACGAAGTGCAAAAATACGTTTTTTATTCAATTCATACCTGATGTGGCAGATGATGCTCGGTGATGAGTTGGTAGAAAAGATCAATGCCTTTGGGGATAAGTGCATCGGGGAAGTCGAAGTCGGGGTGATGGAGGGGAGGTTGTTGCTCGCCGGAGCCAAGTCCGAAAAGTGCGCCGGGGAAGTGTTGGGTCAGCAGGCCGAAATCTTCGCCCCAGGAGAAAGGGGTCTCCTTCGTCACATAGGGATAGTGGAGTTTGGTGCACACTTCCTGCAGTTGTCCGACGATGTCGGGGTGGTTGTTGGAGGCGGCGAAGTACTCTTTCCAGGTCACCAGATGCTGGAGGCCGTCACGTTGTGCCAAGGAGGCGGCAAGCTCTTCGATGGCTGCTTTGGTCTCTTGCAGCAGGGCGTCGTTCTTGGCGCGGATAGTGAAGCGCAGGACGGCGTGTCCGGCCGTGACGCCGTAGGCGGGCTCTCCCACACGGAACTCGATGAGGGTGGCGATACGGTAGTCGTCGCGCAACATGTCGTGTTGGCACAAAGAGAGGATCTCGTCGGTCAGCGTCTTGGCGGCAGGGTAGGGCGACAGGGCCTTCAGCGGCTCGGCGGCGTGGGAGGTCTTGCCGTGCAACTCGATATCGCAGCTGACGACGGAGCAGGTGAAGCTGCCGGGGCGGCAGATGACGGTGCCCAATGGGATGCCGGGGATGTTGTGCAGGGCGAAGACCCGGTCAGGCTTGTGGTGGTCCAGAAAGCCGGAGGCGAGCAGCTGTGCCGCCCCTTCGCCGGTCTCCTCTGCCCCTTGGAAGAAAAGTAGCACCTTACCCTCGGACAGCGGCTGCCGCATCAGGCGCTCCGCAAGTCCCAGCAGGATGGTAGTATGGCCATCGTGGCCGCACTTGTGCGAGACACCGGGGGTGTCGGAATGGTATGGCAACGCCAGCGTCTCATCGACCCGTACCGCATCAAAGTCGCCCCGCACCAGCGTCACAGGACCGTCGCCAAAGTCGTACTCGGCCACCAGATGATGGGTACCCTCTATGGTGTGTATTCGGGTGGGACTTAACGTCGTCAGCACCTCCTCAATGTAGGCTCTGGTGCGGGCCTCCCGGTTGGAGGGCTCCGCCATGCGGTGCAGGTCGTGACGAATCTGTTCGAGGTTCATAATGCTGGATTTCAGTGATGATAGGGCTCCCCTTTCAAGATGGTGAAAGCCCGGTATAGCTGTTCGTTGAAGATGACACGGGTCATGATGTGGGGGAAAGTGAGCTGCGACAAGGCGATCTTGGCGTTCCCCCGCGCATAGACGTCTCCCGAGAAGCCATAGGCCCCGCCAATCACGAAGCTCAACGTCTTGACGCCACTGACCATGTGAGATTCTATGTATCGTGCAAATCCTTGGGAGGTGAACTCCTTGCCCCGTTCATCTAGCAGCACCACGTAGTCAGATGCATCCAACTTCTTGAGGATCAGCTCGCCCTCCCTCTTGCGCTGCTCCTCTTGCGACATGGCCTTGGTGTTTTTCAGATAGGGGATGGCGACCATCTCGTAGGGGATGTAGAAACGGATCTTCTGGGCATACTCCTGGATGGCCTTGTCGAAGAGATCCCCATCAGGCTTTCCGATCCATATCAACTTGATTTTCATAATGTTTAGATTTTGGATGGATCTATCGGGAAGACAAAGTCTCGATTGTCGGCATCGGAGAGCATGCATTGGTCGCAGATGGTGAGCTCGCCGTTGAGGCGGCGCTGGACCATGTCGCCGAGACGGTCTTGTAGGGCTTCTATCTCCACATAGTTGATGATCTCGTTGGCGAAGGCGAACATGAGCAGCTTGCGGGCGTTATGCGCGCTGATGCCCCGGGAGCGCAAGTAGAAGAGCGCTTCGTCGTCCAGCTGGCCGGTGGTGGCGCCATGGCTGCACTGCACATCGTCGGCATAGATCTCCAAAAATGGCGTGGTGTTGACTTTGGCCTTGTCGGTCAGCAGGATGTTGCGGTTGGTCTGGAAGGCGGCCGTGCGCTGTGCGTTGGGATGCACGATGATGTGTCCGTGGAATCCCGCGATGGCCTCATCGTCTAAGATGCCCTTATAGAGTTGCTTGCTGGTACAGTCGGTGGTGAGATGGTGTATCTTGATGTGGTTGTCGCACTGCTGACTCTTGTCTACCAGATAGAGTCCGTAGAGCTGGGCGTCCGCGAAGGGCTCGCTCAAGTTGACGACAATGCTGTTGCGGATGTAGCCCGCATTGAAGGTGACGGTGTTGGAGTGAAAATGTGTATAACCCTGCTGATGAACGTAGAGGTGGTTGTACAACTCCGACTCCTTCTCTTTGTTCTCCGTCTTGTAATAGTGCATCTGGGCGCGTTCCGACATGAAGACCTCCGTCACGATGTTGAGGAAGGTGTGACCGTATCTGACGGAGTCGTCGCACTGGATGAGCGACATCTCGGCACCCTTGCCCAAGAAGATGACGTGGCGGTTTTGCACCAGCAAGTCATCCTGACTGTTGACGATGGAGATGATCTGGAAGGGGTTGGCAACCTTCACCTCGTCGGGGACGTAGATGAAGACGCCGTCGGTATATTGCGACTCGTTCAGCATGGTGAGCTCGTCCTTCTCGGTCTCGCTGAAGGCGTGATGGCATTTTTCGACAATGTCGGGGAAGGCGTCCTTGGCGGCACGCAGACTGCCGAAGACGACTCCGTTGTCCAGCCGGGTAAGCGGCTGTTGGTCGTGCATGTACCAGCCGTTGAGCATCGGCAGGGTGGTGGTGTCCAGATTCCAGATCTGGCATTTGAAGACCTCCTCGAAGGGACGATATACGTCCGGTTGCGCCTGGAGCTGGAACTGCGACAGCTTTTGAAGATAGGATGTGTTAGATTTCATCAGCCTCTATTTTGCAGTTTCATACTCTTCCTTGATCCAGTCGTAGCCGCGCTTCTCGAGTTCCAAAGCCAACTCTTTGGTGCCGCTCTTGACAATCTTGCCGTCAAACAAGACATGCACCACGTCGGGCACGATGTAGTCGAGCAGACGCTGGTAGTGGGTGATGACGATGGTGGCGTTATCCTTCGTCTTGAGGTGGTTGACACCGTTGGCCACGATGCGCAGGGCGTCGATGTCCAGTCCGGAGTCTGTCTCGTCCAGGATCGACAAGGTTGGCTCCAGCATGGCCATCTGGAAGATCTCGTTACGCTTCTTCTCGCCGCCGGAGAACCCTTCGTTGACAGAGCGGTTGCTCAACTTGTCGGTCAGCTCGACCACCTTCTGCTTCTCATTCATCAGTCGCAGGAACTGGGCACCGTTGAGCGGGTCCAGACCGCGATACTCGCGGATCTCGTTCAAGGCCGTGCGCATGAAGTTGGCGATGCTCACACCCGGGATCTCCACAGGATACTGGAAACCGATGAAGATACCCTCGCGGGCACGGTCCTCAATGGAAAGGCTCAGCAGATCCTTGCCTTTATAATAGATCCGGCCTTCCGTGACCTCATAGCCCTCCTTGCCGGCAATGACGGACGCCAACGTGCTCTTGCCCGTCCCGTTAGGTCCCATAATGGCGTGAACTTCACCAGCATTGATCTGTAAATCAACACCTTTCAAGATCTCCCTTCCTTTGATGGAGACATGTAGATTTTCTATCTTCAGCATAATTATATCGTTCTATTTAAGAAACGGCAAAAGTACAAAAAAATGGTTGCCGTTTTTAGGGGAAAAGGTTATTTTTGCTCTCTCAAAATTAATGTCCTCTTATGTTTAAAACCTATTCTGCATCAGCTGGTTCTGGAAAGACTTTCAGTCTGGTAGTCAATTATCTGACACTCTGTTTCCGGAATCTCTGCGACAGTCATAACCAGCAAGCCCATTCATCTCGGGAAATATATCAGAAGATTCTGGCGATGACCTTCACCAATAATGCCGCCGCCGAGATGAAAACCCGTATCATGGAGGTGCTGAAGGAGATTGCTTTCACAGATCCCGCCAGTCCACTGCCAAATTATCAGGGTTATTATCAAACATTGGTGCAGAAGATCTTCCAGGACAAAGATTTGTCTGACATGGAGATACGCCGGATCATGCAGGAAGCAGCCCAAAGACAGCTTCAGGCTATCCTGTACGACTACGACCGCTTCTCGGTAACCACTATCGACAGCTTCTATCAGAGTGTCATCCGTGCTTCCGCCCTGCGTCTCGGACTGGACCTGAACTATACCGTGGAGATTGACTTGAATGAGTTCTATGCCCAGGTGGTTGAACAGGTGGTGGACAACCTGAAAAAAGAGGACGATTTCTCCCAGCTGGTGGTGTCGGGTCTGAACAATGAGATGGAAGATACCGGGAAGACAGATGTGAACACATTTCTTCTCTCCACACTGAAACTCCTTTATGGGAAGATGGAGGAGAATTATGACTATTTGGAGGCACTCCAACACATGGACAAGGGAGCTTTCGAGAAACAGATCTTGGAGTGGCGGCGTTATTTGGCCAATGTCCGTCAGACCCTTAGAACCACCATGAAGGACCGCTTTCAAAACATGGTGAATGCCTTGGATAAAGCCACCGACTATCATAAGAACACCTATAATCGGGTGGTGAAATGGAAGAACAACCCCCTTAACCTGCTGGAAGAATATGACGCTACCCAGAGTTGCCTGACCCGTTTGTTGGATAAGAAATACTTGAATCAGAAAGGTTCTATCGGCGAGACCTCTGAAAAGATTATTGAAAAGGAGGCTGGTGAGATTAAAGAATGGCTGGACCAGAACGCCAAGAAATATTTCAACACCCGTCTGCTGGTGCTCTTTGCCGACAAGCTGCTGATTATTTTTGATATTCAGCAAAAGATGGAAGAGCTCAAGGCCTTGCGGGGGCTTTTCTTCTTGGCAGAATCCAATATCATACTCCACCGCGAGTTGGCCCGGGATCCCCATGCCGACCCTCCCGCCATCTACGAGAAAAACGGTTTTCATTATTTCTTCCTGGATGAGTTTCAGGACACCTCCAAGATGCAATGGCATAACCTGAAGCCCTTGATAGAGAACAACGCCATCTCCTCGGACGGCGACGTGTTCCTCTTTGGGGATGTCAAACAGGCCATTTACCGTTGGCGTAACGGCGATGCCCAAATCTTACGGGATCTTTCCGATTTCAAAACCCAGAATGATCATGGCCATGGCTTTGTCAATCTTTCCGAAGATAGGATGGAGAATGTCCCGCTGAATAGAAACTTCCGTACCCTGAAGTCTGTGGTGGGGTTCAACAATCAGTTTTTCACAGAATATGCGAAGGCTGTTGGCTGCAGCGATCTGTATGCCGACATAGAGCAAAAGGCTATGAAGTCTCGAGAGGGCTTGGTGCAGGTGTTTTTCTATGAAGACAAAAAACCTCGTCAAGGTCTCGTGGAGCCGCCTTTGACAGGAGTCCATGCGGTGTTGGATGATTATCTGCGGAATGACAGCGACCAGGTGGATGCGCGGAACAAAGAGGTCCTTTATGCCTTGCGGGATGCGTTGAGCCGCGGCTATGACTGCGGAGACATCATGATCCTGGCCAGAGCGAACGACGATCTGGAAGCGATGGCTCAACTGCTGATAGAGATAGGGCTGCCGGCCAAGACCAAGAAATCGCTGAGCCTGAAAGATGCGCCCGAAGTGATGGCCATTGTCAACACCTTGGCATTGCTGGATAATCCCGACAACCAGATAGCCCAGGCCACAGTCCTCTATGCACTGTCCCAAGTCCATTCATGGCCTGACATCCTTTCTGAGAACCTGCTCTCTTTGACCCAAGGCCCGGATGTCTTCAAGCATATATTGCGGGAGAGGCTGGCTTGCGAACTGCCCGTGGAGGTGTGGCGCGAGGAGTCACTCTATGTGATGGTGCCCGAGATCATCCGGTTGTATAAACTGGACCAGAAGCCCAGCCTCTTTGTGCACGAATTCCTCGATTTTGTGCTGGACTATCTCTCCAAAAGGAAAGACGATGTTAAGAGTTTTCTCGAACATTGGGATTTTCTCATCATGCAAGGGTCCATACCGGATGTGCAGGCAGCAGATGGAAAAGACGCCATCTCTTTGATGACCATCCATACCTCCAAAGGCTTGGAGCGTCCCGTGGTCATCTATGTCCCCAAAGCTCCCAGAGAGCATCCTGTCGAATTCTGGACCTATGACAATACGGACGCCAACGGGGAACGGGTCGCCTACCTGTCGGGTTACAAGAAGGCTTTTGCCAACACCGATTTTGAGACGGAATGTCAGTCGCGGGACCTCAAGAGAGTCGAGGATGAGCTGAACACCTACTATGTTGCCCACACGCGCCCCCGCGACATGCTATACATCGTGTCGAAGTTCAAAGAAGAGAAGACCAGCAATAAACCCAATGAAACGGACGCGAAGGTGGACTATTTTGCCTTTTTGCAACAGTTCGTTTTGCGGTCGTCTCATTTCAAGCCACATGCCCACATCCCCAATGTTTACTGTTGTGGAGATGAACATCATACGAAAAAGGAAGAAGACAATGGTGGGTCCGAGGTTCAGAGCATAGGTCTGCCTCCGTTGACCATCTCCGACTTCACGGTGCGGGGGATGCGGCCGGTGTATCCTAAGCAGAGCGATGATGCACGTGCCGAAGGCACCCGGGTTCACGACTGCCTGGCTCGGATGCTTGCTTTTCCACAAGACGAGGCAGCCATCGAGAAAGTGTCGTCAGAAATTCCCGAGGAGATCCGTCCTACGGTGACGGATTTGTTCCGACACATATTGGCAGATGAGGAGATCCGTCCTTTCTTCGGTCCCGCAGCGAAGGTGCATAACGAGACTCCGATACTCTCTGCTGACGGGGATGAGCGGCGGCCCGACAGGGTGGCCTTCCTGGGCGAGCAGGTGCGCGTGTTCGACTACAAGACCGGAAGTGACAATCCTGACGACTATGACGATCAGGTACGCTCCTATTGCCAGATGATTCGCGAGATGGGATATCAGGATGTGGAGGGCTATCTGATCTTTCTGGATCCTTACAAGGTCAGACGGGTACCGATGATATAGGAGTTTTTTTTTAACAGGAGTGTCAGCAATATTAAAATTATTTATCTTTGCCGCTTGAAATTTCAAATCGATCAAAATTATACTGCAATGAAAAAATTATTATTTCCCCTTATCGTGCTCATGATTGTGGGTTTTGCCGCTTGTACCAACAATGAAGCAGCTCCCTATGCCGGTAAATACACCGGTACGTTCAAGTTTATCTCCAGTAACAAAACCAGCAATGGTAGTGTGAGACTGACGCAGAACCCGTTGTCAACCAATGGTCTCCTGCTCTATGCTTGCCTGCCGCTCGATTATTACATGCCTGGTGTTTACAAGGCTAACAGCAACAATGTGGAGTATATGACCACCATCTTGCAGTCCATCGCCGGAGCCAGCAACTATATCGATACGGCTTCTGAGCAGATCCAGAATATCGAAGTGATTGCCAATGTGGACGGCAACAACCTGAACTTGATCATCCAATACAAGGTTGCACTGCTCAACGACTTGCTGAACTCGTACATTAAGATTATCGAGTTCAACGGATCGAAGTAAGGAGTGCGCTGAAACAGTCCTGTAGCGCCATGGCACCACACGTGCTGTGGCGCTTTTTGTTTGCCCGGCTACGGCAGTCTCAAAGAAAAATGGTATATTTGCCGCCTCTTTAGAGAGAAGAAAGGATGCAACAGACCGCTATGCGACATAGAATCATGAGGATAGGACTGGCCTTGGGGCTGGTTTGCTGTTTTATCGTGGTCAAGGCCCAAGACACGGTGCCTTCCAACGGTCATGTCATCTTTTATTACCCTACTGGAGAAAAGTCCAGCGAGGGCACCTTGGTCAACGGCAAGCCCGAGGGCTGGTGGCGTTCCTATAATACTGCCGGTGTGCTGATCTCGGAGGGTAACCGCCGCAACTTCCTGCTCGACAGTCTCTGGACCTTCTACGCTGACGACGGCAAGAAGACCATGACGATCTATTACCGTGATGGTCGCAAAGATGGCGAGCAGATTGTGTATAATGATGCGGAGTACACTGTTTCCCAGTGGCGTGCCGACACCATCGTGGGGGAGGTGCTCACCTATGACAGACATCATCGGCTGATCAAGAGAGTGCCATACGAGAACGGACAACCGCACGGGCTGGCCAAGGAGATGGACACTACCGGTCTGGTGATTGCCGTCACCAACTATTACCGTGGAGTGCAGAGCCGCCGCGAGCGCATCAACAGGACCGACAAACTCGGCCTGAAACAGGGCAACTGGAAACTCTTTTGGGAGAATGGCAATATCCACATGGAGGGTTCCTATCTGAATGACAAAAAGCACGGCTTCTTCAAATACTATGACCGGGCCGGGGATTTCCTCTATGTGGAGAAATATGACCACGACATACTCGTGGCCGACGCCAAGGAGACGAAACAGCTGGACAAGCGCGTCGCCTTGCACCCCAACGGAATGATAGCCATGGAGGCCACCTACTACAAAAACATCCCCGATGGCATCCGCCGCGACTATGACACGACGGGAAAGATCATCAATGGCTATGTATATGTCAATGGCTGGATGCGCTTCGAGGGCATCACCGACGAGAACGGTCTGCGCCAGGGCCTCTGGAAGGAGTATTACCCGACGGGCGAGTTGCGCTCCAAAGGCAAATACAAAGACTCCAAGCCCGTGGGCGCCTGGAAGTTCTACTTCATCGACCAGACTGTTGAGATCGAAGGCAGCTACACCAATAAAGGACATAAAGACGGTGATTGGATCTGGTTCTACCCGACTGGCGACACGTTGATGGCGGCCCATTATGAAGACGGCGACCTCGACGGCTATTATGTGGAATATGACGAGGAGGGAGAACCGATAGTGCAAGGCAATTATGTGGCTGGCTATGAAGAGGGCGTCTGGACCTATCGCAACGGCACCTCCGTGGAGACAGGCAAATACGACGGCGGCAAGAAGGAGGGTCTATGGATCACGACTTTCGACAAAGACCATACCGCCTACGAGATTCGCTATGACCAGGATGTCCGGGACGGCAAATATGTGGCCTACTGGCCTAATGGCCTCGTCAAGACAGTAGGCAAGTACAACAAAGGACTTCAGGATGGTCTCTGGACGCAGTACAACGATGAAGGACAGACCACCTTGACCACCATTTACAAAGACGGAAGAGAATTAAAATGGAACGATTATACAATAAAATAGAGGATTTGAGGTTTTAATGATTTTAATGGGAAGTATGAAATTAAGATATTGGTTTTGTTTAGTATTGTTATGGATCATTCTCACCCCATCATGGGCACAGAATACAATAGTCAGCGTTCCGGCATCTGATCCGGAAGACACGGTCGGCCTTTATGAGGTGGTAAACGAGGAGGTGCGGATCATGGACTCCCTGTTGTCGGTTTGGTATATCCAGAAAGAGCTGCTTTCCGGCCAGTCGGTGCTTTCCAAGCTCCGCGATGACACGACGGTGTATGACAATAACGATTCTCTGATTTTCAAGCGTCTGTCCAAGATTGTCACTGCGGTGCCGTTGGCATACAACGACCGGGTGAAGCGTTTCATCGAGCTCTATTCTGTTCAGCGGAAGCGTTCTTCCTCCGTCATGCTGGGCTTGGCGCAGTACTACTATCCTTGGATGAAGGAGATCTTTGACAAGTATGATGTGCCGGAGGAGCTGGTATATATCACCATCATAGAGTCGGCCTTGAACCCGCTGGCGGTGTCTCCTGCCGGCGCCACGGGTATCTGGCAGTTCATGTACGGGACTGGCAAGCTGTACGGCTTGGAGGTCAACACGTATGTGGACGACCGTCGGGATCCCTACAAGGCCACGGATGCGGCGGCGAGACATCTCCGCGACCTCTACAATATCTTCCACGACTGGGGCCTGGCCATCTCCGCCTACAACTGTGGTGCGGGCAATGTGCGCAAGGCTATCCAACGCTCCGGCGGAAAGACCGACTTCTGGGGTGTCTCCCCCTATCTGCCCCGTGAGACGCAGAACTATTTCCCTGCCTACATCGGAGCCCTCTACATGATGACCTACCATAACCTCTATGGCATCGAGCCAGCCTCCATCACGCTGCCGCTCAACGTGGATACCGTCATGGTGCGCAAGGAGATCCACTTCGATCAGATTGCCAATGTCTTGAATATCGACAAGGACGAGATTGTCTCGCTCAACCCGCAGTATAAGAAGTCCATCATCCCGGCTTTCAACAACCAGGCCTTCCCGCTGCGCCTGAAGCCACACGATCTCATCCGTTTCATCGCGTTGCAGGATACCATTGAGAAGTATCACTACGACGAGTACTTCAACCCGACCAAGAACCTCAACAATGCCACTCCTAATGCCAATGGCGAGATCGTGCAGGTGACGCCGAACAAATACCACACCGTCAAAAAGGGTGAGACACTGTCCAAGATAGCAGCCAAATATCACACTACGGTTAACAATATCAAGTCTTTGAACCACCTGCGGAGCACCAACCTGCGCGTAGGGCAGAAGTTGCTGGTCAAGAAGGGCACCACCATTGTGAAGCCGGCGCCCACGCCTGCTCCCGCGGTTGATAGTACTGCCACGACGGTGACGGACAGCAGTGCCGTTGCAGCCGGGACCCCGGTGGTGGCCCAGCCATCCGACACCGTGAGTCAGCCTGCCCCCAAGCCTCAGCCTACGGGCGGATATATCACCTATGTCATCAAAAAGGGCGACACCCTCTCCTCCATAGGGCGCAAGTACGGCAAAACGGCTACGGAGATAGCCAAATACAATAAGATCACCAATGTAAACTCCATTCAGGTGGGGCAGAAGATCAAGATTCCGCGTTAACCCCTTCGCGTTGGGCGGTATAGAACCGATAGTAGGGGCCTTGCATGGCCATCAACTCCTCGTGGGACCCTTGTTCCGCGATGGTTCCGTTTTGCAGGAAACAGATGGTGTCAGCCAGTCGGATGGTGCTCAGCCGGTGGGCGATAATGATGGCGGTCCTGTCTTTCAGGATGGGCGCCAGGGCTTCCTGGAAGAGATATTCCGATTCATTGTCGAGCGCGGAGGTAGCCTCGTCCAAGATGAGCACCTGAGGGTTGCGCAGCAGGGTGCGCGCGATGCTGATTCGCTGGCGCTGGCCTCCCGAGAGCCGCATGCCCCGGTCGCCCAACACCGTGTCGTAACCATTCTCCATCTCCATGATGAAGTCGTGGGCCTGGGCCAGCTTGGCCACAGCCTCCACCTGCTCCCGCGTCACATCCGGCATCCCCATCACGATGTTGTGATATACCGTGTCGTTGAAGAGGATCACATCCTGAGAGACGGTCCCGAAGAGCGCCCGAAGATCCCGGATGGAATAACGTTCACTGGGCACCCCGTCGATGAGGATCTCTCCATAAATGAGATTGTAGAAGCGCGACAGCAGGTTTGTCAGGGTGGACTTGCCCGCGCCGGACGGGCCGACGATGGCTACCGTCTCCCCCTTCCGGATAGTCAGGTTCAGATGCCGTAGCACCTCGCATTGCGACACATCTCTGACGGGATGATAGGAGAAGGAGACATCCTGAAAGCAGATCTCTTTCTCCAAGGTATGGATCGACAAAGGATGCTCGCATTCTACGATCTCCTCTTCCGCATCGATGACCTCATAGATGCGTTGTGCGGCAGTAAGCCCTTTCTGCATCGTATAATAGGTGGTCACTAACGACTTGGCAGGTGCGATCATCCGCGCGAATACCACAAAGTAGAGCATGAACAGGGCGCTGGTGCGCAACATCAGTGAGGGAATTAACCACAAGGCCAGGACCGAGATCAGCAGGATGGCCACGATGCACAGAAACTCAATGAGCGGCGATCCTAACTCATTGATGCGAAAGATCTTCTTGTGCAGTTGATAAAAACGATTGTTCTGCTTGGCGAATTTCTCCTCGGCATAGCGCTCGGCATTATAGCCTTGAAGGACACGCAAGCCACCCACGGCCTCCTCAAAGAGAGAACTGATGCTCCCCAGCAACTGCTGCAGTTTCAGAGAAGAGGAGGATATCTTGGTGCCGATGATGCCCAATAATACGCCGATGATGGGCAGTATCACCAAAGCTATCAAGGTCAGCTTCACGCTGATGGAGAACAAGGTGATCAAAAAGATAATGATCAGGAAAGGGTCGCGGCACAGCGCCTGCAGGGAGGAGAAAATAGACCATTCCACCTCCAGCACGTCGGAGCCCATGCGACTTAGGATGTCCCCCTTTTTATATTTGCCGTAAAAAGAGAGGGGCAATATCAGAATGCGGTCATAGAGGTCATGGCGGAGGTCCTGCAGAATGCCTGCCCGGATAGGTGCCAACCAGTAAAAGCTCATATAGCGGCACAGGTTCGACAACAGCGAGAGCACGATCATGACCACGGCGATGTAGATCAAGGCGGAGTAGGGACCATAGGAAGCGATGACCTGCCCCATGTAGTAGTAGAAGGTGTCGATGAAGAATCGGGAAGTGAGCGCAAAGGAGGGACGCGTCGTCACGACGTTCACCTGGTCGAACAAGACGGATAGAAAAGGGACCACCATCGAAAGGGTGAATATCGAGAAGAGCGCATAGAGGAGATTCGCCACCACCACAAGCATGATAAGGCCCTTGTACCCCGATAGATATCGTAATAATCGCTTTAAAAGTTTCATTGTAAAAAAACGGTGCAAAATTACGAAAAATAGTGTACCTTTGCCGCGTTAAAAATTCAATATGGCAAAGTATCCCGACACCATTGATAGAATCACCAAAGCGCGACTCAGACTGTCAACCTTTGGATCCATTATGAGCATTGCGCTGACGATGTTTTTCATTGGCACACTCGTCTTCTTCGCTTTCTTCTCCACGCGCTATATCCAGAATCTCTCGCAAAACATTGAACTGGAGGTGCTGTTCTACAGAGATGTGAAAGAGGCCGACATCAATGCGCTGGAACAACAACTGAAGTTGAAACCCTATATTACTTCGTCACGCGTCTCTTCCAAAGAGGAAAACACCAACATCGCCAAGCGTATCCTCGGATATAACTATACGGACATCATCCCCAACCCGCTCAACGCCTCCATCATGCTCAGCGTGGCACCGAACTATGCCAACACCGACTCGCTGACCAAGATCTCCAAAGAACTCAAACGCAATGAACTGGTTCAGGATGTGGACTATCCCGATATCATTGTCAAGTCTATGAGTGACAATTTCCGCAAGATACAATGGATTATTCTGGGCATCTGTGCAGTCTTCATGATCATCTCCATGTTGTTGATTGCCAATTGTATCAGACTTAACATCTATGCGCAGCGATTCAATATCAAGAGCATGCTGCTGGTGGGCGCCACTCCTCGCTTCGTGCGTCGGCCTTTTGTGATGAAAGGCTTTGTACAGGGTGTCTGGGGTGGCATCATCGCTGTCATATTGGTGGCACTCGTGCTCTACTTTGGTCAAAAGGCCGTCCCCGACTTGGTGGATTTCACCCAGATGGTGCCTATCGCCATTATTTTGGGCGGCATCCTGCTGTTCAGCATCCTCTTCTCCATCTTCATCTCTTCCATGTCGGTGAATCGCTATATCCGTATTAAAGACGAACGTTTATACTTGTAATTGATTTTTTAAGTTCATTATCCTATGAAATCTGAAAATAAAGAGATAAAAGAGAACAAAACGCCTCTCTTCAGAACCATTAACTATATCCTGATGGCAGTGGGCCTCGTCCTGTTGCTGTTGGGTTATATCCTGCTTCGAGGCGGCATGGTTGAAGACCCCAACACTTTTAATGGGGAGATCTTCAACACCCGTCGATTGACAATTTCCCCGATCCTCATGTTCCTGGGTATCGTAGTGGAAGGGGTCGCGATCATGTGGCATCCCCGTCGGAAAGAATCTGAACCGGAGGCTTAGTCATGACTTGGTTGCAAGCCCTGATATTAGGGATTGTGCAGGGATTCACGGAGTTCCTGCCAGTGAGCAGTAGCGGCCATTTGATCATCGGCCGTGAAATCTTGGGCGTGGGGGTGGACGAGAATGTCACCTTCGAAGTGCTGGTGCATGCCGCCACCGTGCTGAGCACCCTGACGGTCTTCTGGAAGGAGATTGTCCAGCTGCTGGCTAAGTTTTTCAAGTTTGAGTGGAATGAGGAGACCCAATATATCTGCAAGATCCTCTTCTCCATGATTCCCGTGCTCATCGTGGGTGTCTTCTTCAAAGACCAGGTGGAGGCTATCTTCGGAGAGGGACTGGTGCTGGTCGGCTGTATGCTGCTCGTCACGGCTCTCCTGTTGGCCCTCACCCGATTTGTCCGTTTCAAAGAGAACAAACCGCTCACTTTCGGCCGGGCCTTCCTTATCGGCTGCGCCCAGGCAGTGGCGGTGCTCCCCGGACTCTCACGCTCCGGCTCTACCATCGCAACGGGTCTTCTGAGTGGTGTCCGCAAAGAGGAAGTGGCCCAGTTCTCCTTCCTGATGGTCATCATTCCCATCCTGGGAGAGGCTTTCCTAGACCTCGTCGGAGGCGATTTCTCCTTTGCCCAGAGCGGCCTGTCGCTACCCGCTATCCTCTGCGGCTTCTTCTCTGCCTATGTGTGCGGAGTGCTGGCCTGTCGTTTTATGATCAACATCGTGAAAAAGGCTAATCTCGCCTGGTTCGCCATCTATTGCGCTGTAATAGGTATTGTCGCTATCATCTTTGGAATAGTATGCTGAAAAACCCCACCGTCCATTCAACAGTGTTCCAGTTGCCCGAGTTGGAGGTCAACATCGAGGAGGATGTGCTCCTCGTTGACAAGCCCATCCGCTGTACCTCCTTCGACATCGTGGGCAAGGTGCGCGGTATCGTCCAGCGCAAAGCCAACCGGAGAGTGAAGGTCGGCCATGCCGGCACTCTGGACCCGCTGGCCACAGGACTGCTTATTATCTGTATTGGCAAGAAGACGAAGCAGATAGACCAGATCCAGCAACAGACCAAAGAATATACCGGTACCTTTCGGATGGGCGCCACTACCCCTAGTTTCGACTTGGAACATCCGGTAGATGCCATGATGCCTTACGAGCATATTACCCGTGAGATGGCAGAAGCGGTGGCCCATAGCATGACGGGTCCCCTGGAACAGGCCCCGCCCCTCTTCTCGGCGGTCAGATGCAATGGTCATAGAGCCTACATCCTGGCCCGCAAAGGACAGGAGGCTCAGCTGGAGACCAAGTCCATCACCATCTATGAATTTGAATTGACGCGTTTTGAACTGCCGGAGATAGACTTCCGTATCCGCTGTTCCAAAGGCACCTATATTCGCTCCGTCGCCCGTGATTTCGGTGCCGCTTTGCAGTCGGGAGCCCATCTGACAGCCCTGCGGCGCACCCGAATCGGCGATTACCGGGTGGAGGAGGCCATAAAGCCTATCATTCTGTCATCGGGCGAGCGCCCTGACAACAAGAAAGAGACGGAGTAGATTCCGTATTACACAAACTTCTTTTTGATGATGTCCACGATCCAGTCGGGGGCGATGATGCTTAGTGCCACAAAGATGCGGCTCCATACGCCGGGTATTCTACGTTTCCAGCCTCTGAACAAGGCATTCACCCCCTTCTTGGCCACCTGATGTGGTCTCAACATCAACCCTAGGCGGCAAAGTAAACGGCGTGTCTTGACGGGCAGGTTGTAGAGGTCGGTATCGACTGCGCCGGGGCAGACGCAGCATACGTTGACCCCGTGGTGCTTTAGCTCGGAGGCGAGGGCATAGCTGAACGACATCAGCGCTGTCTTGGTGCTCTCATAGACGGCAATGGTGGGGAATTTCATGAAGGCGGTGATGGAGCTGGCGTTGAGGATGTATCCATGGCCGCGCGTCTTCATCTCCTTGCCGAAGAGGAGCGAGAGGGTCACTGGCGAGTGTACGTGCAAGGTCATCATCTTCTCGGAGAGGGTCACGGGCTTCTCCACAGCCGCGCCGAAGTAGAACATGCCGGCATTGTTGACCAGAACCTCAATGTCGAGTTGTTGCTCATGGCAATAGTCGAAGAGCTTATGAGCCGCATCTTGGGTGGCGAGGTCCATCATCAAGGTGCGCACGGTCGTGCCGGGATGGTGCTCAAGGATCTGCTCCTGAGCCTGTATATTGAGGTCGTCGCGGTTGCTGACGATGAAGATGTCGTAGCTGCGGGAGGCCAACTCCTCCGCGTAGGCCAGCCCGATGCCGGAACTGCCGCCAGTAATTAGTGCGTAACTCATAGTCTTGAATTATAACAACATAGATTGAGCTTTCCGTAAAGCTTCCACCAGCCGGTCAATCTCCTCATGGGTGCTGTAGAGCGCAAAGGAGGCACGCACGGTGCCGGGAATGCCGTAATGGTTCATGATGGGTTGCGTGCAGTGATGACCCGTGCGCACCGCCACGCCCTGATGGTCTAGCAAAACGCCCACATCATAAGGGTGCGCGGTGCCGAGCAAAAACGAGATGACTGCCGCTTTGTGCGGGGCGGTGCCGACGAAACGGATGCCCTCTATCTGCGACAAGGCTCCCATGCCGTAACGGAGCAGGTCGGCCTCATAGTCGCGGATCTTCTCTACCCCGATGCCTTGCATATATTCAATGGCTTTGCGGAGACCGATGACGTCACCTACCGCCGGCGTCCCCGCCTCGAACTTGAAGGGCAGGTCGTTGTAGGTGGTCTTCTCGAAGGTTACCGTGCTAATCATCTCGCCGCCGCCTTGGTAGGGCTTCATCTCGTTGAGCCACCGTTCTTTGCCGTACATCACGCCCACGCCCATGGGGGCGTACATCTTGTGGCCGGAGAAACAGTAGAAGTCGCAGTCCAAAGCCTGCACATCCACGGGCTCGTGTGCCACGGCCTGGGCACCGTCCACCATCACGGGCACCCCATGCTCATGTGCGATGCGGACAATCTTAGCTATGTCGTTGATGGTTCCCAAGGTGTTGGAGACGTGCGTCACCGCCACGATCTTGGTTTTGTCGCTGAATAATCCCGCATAGGCCTCCATGTCCAGCACGCCCTCTTCTTGGAAGGGTATGACCTTCAAAATCGCGCCACGGTCTTCGCAGAGAAACTGCCACGGCACGATGTTGGAGTGGTGCTCCATCTCGGAGATGATGATCTCGTCACCCTCGTGGATGTATGTCCTGCCGAAGGATGCCGCCACCAGGTTGATGGACTCTGTAGCCCCGCGTGTGAAGATGATCTCGTAGTCGTGGGCCGCATGAATAAACTGCTGCACGCATTTGCGCGCGAGTTCGAACTCGTTGGTGGCCAGCTGACTCAGATAGTGCACCCCGCGATGGATGTTGCTGTTGATGGTCTCGTAATAGTCGCGCAACGCGTCGATGATTACCTGCGGCTTCTGCGTGGTGGCCGCATTGTCCAGATATACCAAAGGCCGGTTGTAGACCTGCTGTGTCAATATGGGAAAATCTTCTCGGTTCATAATCAGCGCAAAAATAGCATTTTTTGTCGTTATTCCGCCACATGGTCATCCTGCGGCGACTCCTCAGTATCCTCCAACCGCTTCATATATCGCAACTGCATGGCGTAGATGATGATCAGGAAGACCACCGTGATGATGCTCTCGAAGTTCATCGCCATGCTGCCGCCGATGACAAAGTTCAGGATGCAGATATTCAGCAGCTGCCCTATAGTGTAAAGATGAAATCCAATCTGGTTGAGTTTCCAGAGCATTAGCAACGCTCCGGCAAACATCAGGCATTCCACCCCTATCAGCATCAGAAACTGCGGCTGCGTGATGGCCGCCATGGCGTCTGTCAGCGTGGTGATCTGCTCTGGCGTGGCACCCAGCAGCGATGCGTTGGATTTCAATATGACGGCGGCCGCTTCAGGCTTCATCATGAAGATCAGGTAACTGCAGACACTGAATACAGCATCCAACATGGAACAGATACCCATAAACCATAAAATGAAGGTTCTCTGTGGCTTGATGACCGGTGGCTGGAGGTTGGTGGGAAAAGACATAGTTAGTTGTCAGTTATCAGTTATCAGTTAACAGTTGTTTGTTGTTGGTTGGGGATTAGTGGGTGTAGTTATGATAAGATATTCGGTGTCGGTGGGTAATACTTTGAATCGTTCGTCACTGCGGTGACCCACGACCCAGGCGATGTCTTCGCCAATGCAGAAAAGGAGCATTCTCTGTTTTTCCAATCTACTGATTTTCTGATCATTGAAGAAGTCGCTGAGTTTGCGCTTGCCTTTCCCGCCGAGCGGATAGAAGTAGTCGCCATGTTGCCAGTGACGTACCGTGACGGGGAATGTCAGCTTGTCGGGAGCAATGAAGAGTGCGTCTTTCCGCTTTATGCTGGTGATATCCCCATTGTTTGCCGTCTGTGTCACATTGAATAGGGAGCGCAGCTCGTCAAGGTTGTGCAAGACGAGAGGCTCATCAGAAGGAGGTAGGGTGGGGAATACCAGATACTCGTCTCGGTTCACGACGAGCGTGTGCTCCGGTGCCAGGAAGATCTTGCCCGTCTGCTGGGCCTGCAGCATCGCCTTGACATCAGCTTCAGAGAAATGAAGCGGACGCAAAATCTCGTAGAGCAGGACTTCGCTGTAAGGATGCCCGTCGATTATGGATCTCTTGATGGCGATTCCGTCGTCATACTCCGAGACAGCTTTCTTCTTCAGCTCCTGTACGGCACATTGATACAGTGCATACTGCTGCTGCCAGATCTCCTTGTTGTGCGTCATGGTCTGTATGAGGTTGGGGTTCAACGTTTGCAGCGTCGGCAGGACGGAGTGCCGGATCTTGTTGCGCTTGATGCGCTCGTCGGCATTGGTGCAGTCGGTGACAAAGTCAAGATGGTGGTCGGTGGCATAAGCGTGGATTTCCTCGGAAGAGAAGGTGAGGAGGGGGCGGATGATGTGGCCGTTGATGGCGGGAATGCCTGTCAACCCTTTCAGCCCGGTACCGCGGACCATGTTCAGGAGTATGGTTTCCGCATCGTCGTTGGCATGGTGGGCCGTCACGATATAGTCATAGTCCTGACCGACCTCTTCAAACCACTCATAGCGCAGTCGTCGGGCTGCCATCTCCACCGACTCGCCCGTTTGCTCTTTCTCCCCCAGCGTGTTGAACTCCTGCACATAGCAGACAACATGGTGTCCTTCCGCCCATTGCTGTACAAAGCGCATATCACGGTTGGAGTCCTCGCCCCGCAGATGGAAATTGCAGTGCGCAATGGCAAAGTCATAGCCTGTCTCCAGAAACAGATCGGCCATCACCATGGAGTCGGCGCCACCACTGACGGCCAGCAGGTAACGATACGCTGCAGGGTTGCCGGTCAGCCGAGTCATCTGTTGCTGGAAACGGACAATCATAAGGTGGAATGTGTGACAGTGGGTGTGTCCAAATGGAAGTACCGGTTGATCACCATCTGCATGAACTCAAAATTGCCGAAGGGGATGGTTTTGGGCTCCAGACCATGGCCCATCAGAACAAGTCCTTGGGTGAGCGATTCCGTGTAGGGGGTGATGTCCACCTCTATGGAGAAACTCATGTCGTAATTGTGCAGGATCACTCGGTTGTACTCTTGATATACCTCTTCATACAGGATGTTGTTCTCCTCACAATAGGATTCCAGCATCTCCATGTATTCATCCCACATCTCGGGCTTTTCATTGATGTTGTAGAAGAAGACCACCGCTTTGTAGTCAGGTAGTGTGTCGATTTCCACCGCTTCAAAGTGTCCCATATCGTTGATGATATATTGCTCTGTATAGGTATGCTGACGATGGTATTTCTCAGGGTTCTCCAACACCTGCTGTCGGGTGGCCCCCGTCACGGAGTGGGTCCAGTCGTAGTTCTTGATGATGCGGAAGGCGCCGTCAGGCTGACGGTAGGTACTCCATTTCTCCGTTTCCAACACATCACCGTTTTGGTTGGCCAAGTTGACAGCCACCGGCATGAGGTCCAGGATGCGCTGAGTGCCGAAACCGGAGGTGACCAACAGGTATTTCCACTCTCGGTTTTTCGACTGCACCAACATCAACTCCCTGCCCTCGGGAAGACGTTCTACCATCAAGACGCCCCACTCTTCGGGGAGAGGAGTCCTCATGGTCACTTTCTGTCCTTGATATTGGTTGCTCTGACGGAGGAAGTTCTCCAAAAGCAACTCCTCCATGGTGTAGAGGGTCTCCTCGTCGGATATGGAGGTGCTGATGGTGTCAGTAATCAACCCCACGGGATAGTCGAAGTTCTCGTCTGTGACAGAGTCGTTGCGATGCTTGTTGTGACAGCCGGTTGTCCAAAGGAGCAGGCTGAAAAGCAGCAGATAAACAGTTTTTGCTCGCATAGGTTTGGGATGTATTGGTTATGATTCTTCCGAGAAATTGTCCACCTCTTCACGGAGGTTCTCCATGATGAAGTTCTGACGTTCTTGGGTGTTCAAGCCCATGTAGAAGTCGATGATGTCGTCGATGTTGCTATTAGGGTTCAGCACCACGGGTTCCAGGCGGATGGATTTGCCGATGAAGCCTTTGAACTCCTTGGGGTCGATCTCGCCCAGACCTTTGAAACGGGTGATCTCGGGCTTGTTGCCGAGTTTCCGGATGGCATTGACTTTCTCTTCTTCCGAATAACAGTAGATGGTCTCTTTCTTGTTACGGACACGGAACAAGGGGGTCTGGAGGACATAGACATGTCCGGAACGGACCACGTCGGGGAAGAGCTTCAGGAAGAAGGCGAGCAACAGGAGACGGATGTGCATACCATCCACATCGGCATCGGTGGCGATGACGATGTTGTTGTAGCGCAGACCATCGATGCCGTCTTCCAGGTTGAGGGCGGCCTGCAGCAGACTTAACTCCTCGTTGTTGTAGATGGCACTCTTGGTCTTGATGACGTTGGCAGGCTTGCCCATGAGGCTGAACACCGCCTGCGTGTTGGCGTCGCGCGACTGTGTGATGGAACCGGATGCCGAGTCGCCCTCCGTGATGAAGATCATCGTCTCGAGACCGCGGGCATCGTTGGTGTTGAAGTGATAACGGCAGTCACGCAGCTTGCTGTTGTGCAGGCTGACTTGCTTCTGGATCTCCTTGGTCTGCTTTTTCAGATTGGCAATGGCCACACGCTCTTTTTCGGCCTCCTGGATCTTCTTCAAGATGACATCCGCCACATCCAGATGCTGGTGCAGGTAGTTGTCCAACAGCCGCCCGATCATATCGTTGACATAGTTGCGGATAGTCTGCCCGCCGGGCTCCATGTGCTCGGAACCTAACTTGGTCTTGGTCTGGGAGTCGAAGATGGGATCCTTGACTTTGATGGACATGTTGGCGACGACGGAGTTGCGCACATCCCCCGGCTCGAAGTTCTTCTTGAAGAAGTCGCGGAAGGTCTTGACAATAGCCTCGCGCATGGCCTGCTGATGGGTGCCGCCATGCTCGGTGTATTGGCTGTTGACGAAGGTGTAGTACTCCTCGCCATATTTGCGGTTGGTGTGAACCATCGTGAACTCGAAGTTGTCGTCCCGCAAGTAGATGGGCTCATATAACTTGCTCTCGCCCACCTTCTTGTTGAGGAGGTCCAGCAGTCCGTTCTTGGAGTACAGACGTTTGCCGTTGAAGTTGATGGTGAGGCCTCGGTTCAGATAGACATAGTTCCAGAGGAGGTTCTCGATGTATTCGGTGTACCATTCATAATTCTCGAAGATGGTGTCGTCGGGAAGAAATGAGGCCATCGTGCCATTCTTCTCGTTGGTTGCCTCAATGGGATACTCTTTGGTCAGCAGACCGGCGGAGAATTCGGCTCTTTTCATCTGCCCGTCGCGCACACTCTGTACGAGCATGTGGGTGGAGAGAGCGTTCACGGCTTTCACACCCACACCGTTCATGCCGATGGAGGCAAAGTCGCCCTTGAAGTTACGGCCCGTGTTCATCTTGGAGTAGCAATCGACTACCTTGTTCAAGGGGATGCCGCGCCCGTAGTCGCGCACCGTCACCCTTTTCTCCTTAATAGTGATGTCGATAGTCTTGCCGTAGCCGTTCATGAACTCGTCGATGGCATTGTCCATCACCTCCTTGAGGAGCACATAGATGCCGTCGTCATGGGAGGAACCGTCGCCCTTCTTGCCGATGTACATGCCCGGTCTCGTCCGGATATGTTCGTACCAATTCAGGGTAATAATGTTGTCGTCTTTGTATTCTGACATAGATGGTTAATGGTTTTTACAAAGGTGCGCAAAAATACAAAAAAATTCCGTTGCGGCTTGGGAATGACATGATTTTGTCATGGCATCCACATACGAATGAAAAATATTATACCTTTGCCACGGAAAAATCAAACGTAATCAAACATTCAATTCGTTATGAAAAAAGTTATTGCCACGATGCTGCTATGCTGCCTTTCGGTGGTGTCTTTATCCGCGCAGCCGATGACGCTGACGTTCACTGGACGCTTTGCCAACCAGTATGTCCCCCTGAGCCGCGTGGTCGTCAGCAACCTTACCAAGGGCTGGCAAGAGACGCTGCCATGGCCCGACACAGTGCTGGTGTTGAGCGCCACGGGCATCCAAGATGTAGAGATGCCATGCAGGGCCTCTCTTCAGATATCGCAAAACACCCCTAACCCCTTCGACGGCACCACCATCGTAAACCTGCAGGTGGCCGAACCCGGCGACGTGACAGTGAATGTTAACGATATTACCGGGCGCATTGTAGGGGCGAATCATTATTCGCCCGAACAACCAGGCCTTTACCAAATGTGCGTCACCCTCTCTGCCCCTGGCCTCTATTTCCTGACCGCCCGGCAGAACGGCCAGAGCGTCTCAGTGAAGATGGTGAACCAGGGAAACGGAGGAGAAGGCAATATTACATTCACCAACATTGTAGAGACGCCATACATGGCGTCTCAAACCCAAACCCAAACACCTCAACCTAAACGTGCCTTCCGCGGTTCCACCGACAACCCCTTCGAACCCGGTGACCAGATGGAATACGTGGGGTTTGCCATGCAGAATGGTGAGGAGGTGGAGAGCAGTCATACGATACAGACACAGGACGCTTCACAGACGATCGCCCTTTCCTTTGCCAATACCCAGCCATGCCCGGGAGTTCCTACGGTGACGGATGTGGAAGGCAATGTCTATAACACTGTGCTGATAGGCAGCCAGTGCTGGATGAAAGAGAACCTGCGGACGACTATGTTCGCGGATGGCACCCCAATTCCTCTGGGCTCCTATACCACCTCCGATCCGAACTATTATGATGACAGCACCTCCTATATCCCGTGGGTGGAACGAGGATACCTCTACAACTGGGCTGCTGCGATGCGCGAGACAACCTCCAGCAGCGCCATTCCGAGTGGGGTGCAGGGTGTATGTCCCAACGGCTGGCATTTGCCGAGCGACGCGGAGTGGATGGCTCTGAAAGATTATGTGGCCTCTCAGCCTGAATATGCCTGCAGTGGCAACTCAAACTACACAGCCAAGGCACTGGCCAGCACGTCATGGTGGGGGAACTTCAGTGGGGATTGTGGTCCAGGCAACCAGAGTGATTATCCCAACAACGCCACAGGTTTCGGAGCCGTTCCTGTAGGAACCTTGATGGTTTATGGGTATAACGATGTAGGCTATTATGCGCATTTCTGGTCCTCCACCGAATATGAAAACTACACCGATGTAGCCTATTACTACGGTGTGGACTACGATGGTGAGGATTTTTACCAAGCTGTCACCGCCAAAGGTCGCCGCGCCTCCGTCCGGTGCCTAAAAGATTAAAGGGAATGTTTTTTGTCCAATGAACTATCAGCTCAAAATTCCACAAATAACACAGATTATCAGCTCAATTTGAGCCGATAATTCATGAAAAAATAGTATTTTTGCACCGATTTACAAAACGAACTATGACGAAACCACCCTTTTTGATCATGTTTGTCGTGGTGTTGTGCATTTGTACCTCCATTCGCGCACAGAGCCCAATTAGCATATACGAAGGCGAAATGAAAGAAAACACACTGGCGGATTGGAATATGACGGGTCCTGTGAAAACCGTTACTATCACCTCGTTTCTCAAAATAAAGGATGACAGCACCTTTCGTCAACAATCGAAAACAATCCTGAAATTTGACTTGGCTGGCCGTCTCACCACTGAAACCATGATTGGTTGGGGTGCTTTTGAAGACAAAGACACTGTCGTTGAATATTACCAGTACGACTCCCTGAACAGACTTTCAGCCCGTTTCAGTTCGGATAGCTCCTTCCGGCAGGATTTCGTTTACGACGGCAACGGGAATTACAGCTATTGCATCTACACTCGCAACAATGGGAAACCTAAACCCTCTTGGCATCATTACTACGATGAGAAAGGCAGGTGTACCCATCGAGAGTACATCCCTGGAATTGGCGATGAAGATCTCGGCTATACGATATATCAACATTTTTTTCAATACGACTCCATGAATCATTGTGTTGAAAAGGTAACTATGCCAGACGGAGATACCGAAAGAGTTGAGCGGATAAAATATGACGTTGAAGGCAATATCACGGAAAAAACAAGTTACTATGCCCTTTGGGGAGGTATGGATAACCTCCGTCAGGACTTATATTTTTATGATGATGAGGGCAAATTGGTCAAATCTCAATCTTACTTCAACCACGCCGAAACGGATGAAAATTTTTATGAATACAATAATCTGAATCAGCTGATTCGAATGAAAACCTACAACAAAGAAGGAGACTATTGGTCTTCCATTTATGAAACACTATATGACCAATATGGAAATTGTGTGGAAAGAATCTTTTCCTTCTTCCTTCGCGACCAGTCGTTGGGTACGGTGCAAAAGACCACATACGAGTATGAGTATGCTGACGAATGAGCTAAGAAAAATTTCATTGAAGTAATTGGGCCGTTGACTTCGCGTGCCAGAGGCACGCTATCCTAATAACCCCTCATCAGCGCAACTGCGTTGCTTAGTATGGGGTTATTAAAATTGCGTGTTTACATGCCCTGCACCACGAGAACTCAAAACAATCTAAAAATGATTATTTTTGCCGCTTTGTTTAGCCATTATGGTGTTTGAAGGACTTCGCACTAAGGTCGGCGGCAACGAAAAAATGGTAGTCAGATATTTACAAGAAATATGAAGAAAGTTTTTATAGTTTGCGCCTCTTTTCTCACTCTTTTTGTTTCGTGCAATTATGTTACTCCTATCGAAGAAGTAGAGGATATGTTAGGCGTAAAACTCAGAGGAAAAATCAAATACATCGAAAAACAAGAGCAATGGATGTTTGGAGGCGACGGATGCAAGATTGAAACATTTAAGGTGATGGATTCTCTCTATATTGCTAATATTATGAGCAAAAAAGGTCAACATTACGAAAGCGAATATGTTGAACACCATTATGCAAATAGTGAGTTATATCCTTTTATCAAACAAACTACTGGCTTTTATATAGAGGACAGCCAAAATAATGCTCACAAACAGCTATTCTACGACGAAAAGGGTGGTAAAATGGTTTATTTTATTGTAATTTTCTAAATTTGTAGTTCCGTTCCTATTCCGATTCCTCAATGTTTGGGGCACGTATGGTTTATTTCACGAATTTGACAATACAGTCAATACAAATGGCCCGTGAGCTAACTTCGTCGATAAACACGTTGGCGGGATGCATATCCTCTAACACTAAACGATCGGAGATATAGTTCACGCCCTGTCCTGACCAATTGTCGCGGAACCCCTTTTCTGCTGCAAGTTCATCAATTTCTTCCTTTGTTGCAAGACGTTTACAGCGAACATACGGTTGTATTAGGATGACTCGAAATAGACCGTCTGCGTCGCGAGTGAACCCTATAACATGCATGGCCGTTTCGGGAAAAAGATAATTATGAAGGACAATTGCGTCAAGTGCCTTTTGTGTTGTTGAATAAATGGAAGCTCGTTCCTTAAGCACTGCGGGAGAACCATCCCTATAATACACTTTGGCTTCAGCACCTTGGGCTATCATAGGGCCAAATCCTTTGCTTACTATGCTGTCAGAAGACTCTACCCATAACTTGGCAGCTCTCGCCCATTCTTCTATGAGCTGTTCTTGCAACTCGTCTATTTCCCAGCTGCTTGGGACATTTTGGCTGCCTCCAGCATGGCTACCTGCTGTAAGGCTTCTTGCAGCGTAGCTTGCGATGATGGACGCCCCAATAAGAGCCGAACCTGCCTTACAGAGTCCTGAATGCTCTTGTTGATTAAATCGAGGAAGGTCTGTTGATCCATTTTCTATATCGTTTACAAATTCATCAATAAGATGAAGTGCCGATGCATTGAAGCCTCCATTCTCAATTGCATCATATATGTCTTGAATGCACTTCATATCCTTTTTGACTGCAAAAATACAAAAATCCTAAAACAAATATCTTATGACCATAAAAAATCAGGACGCGATTCGCTTTCTCCTTGCATTAGGTTTTGCGTGCCGCTTCCTGAATTTTTGTGGTCGGTGTTATCCCATTACTGTTTCTCAATCCGCACCTTCACCTTCACATCGTCCATCTCCATCTCCACACCGTTCTCCACCTTGTCGGCGATGGTCAGTGAGGTACACAACGTCTCGTTGCAGATGTGTGATTCGAAGGCTTTCAGCGCGGGCGTGATCACCTCGTGGTTCTCCACGGTGATGGCGATCTTGTCCAGCACCTCGAAGTTGTTCTCCTTGCGGTAGGTCTGCACCAACTTCACGAACTCGCGGGCGTAACCCTCGTTCTTAAGCTCGTCGGTTACCTCGATGTCCAAAGCGACGGTCAGCGCGTCGAAGTTGGCCACCACCCAGCCGGGGATGTCCTGCGCCTGGATCTCCACGTCATCGACGGTGATCTCCACAGGCTGGCCTTCGATTTCGAAGTTCATGACACCCTCTTTCTCCAGCTGTGCGATTTCGGCCTGCGAGAAACCGGTGATCTTGGCGGCCACCAGCTTCATGATCTTGCCGTATTTCGGTCCCAACTTCTTGAAATCGGGTTTGATACGCTTCACGAAGACGCCGTCCTCGTTGCTGACGAACACCAACTCCTTGACGTTGACCTCGTGCAGAATCAGATCCTGCACCAACGAAATCTGCTGTTTGAAATGGTCGTCCAACACGGGAATCATAATCTTAGCCAGCGGCTGACGAACCTTCAGGTTGGTCTTCTTTCTCAAGGAAAGCACCATGGAGGAGATTTGCTGTGCGAGCTGCATGCGCTCTTCCAACTCCTTATCAATCAGATCTTCGTGTACCTCAGGATAATTAGCCAAATGGACAGATTCGAACGGTTCTTTGCCAGTGATGGTGTTGAGGTCTTGGTAGAGCTTGTCCATGAAGAACGGCGCGATGGGCGATGCAATCTTCGCGATGGTCTCCATGCAGGTATAGAGCGTCTGGTAAGCGGAAATCTTGTCCTCGCTGTACTCGCCCTTCCAGAAACGGCGGCGACAGAGACGCACGTACCAGTTGCTGAGGTAAGCATCCACAAAGTCCTGAATCTCACGGCCCACCTTGGTCGGCTCGTAGTCGGCATAGTTCTCCTGACAATGTTTCACCAAAGTGTTCAGTTCGGAGAGAATCCAGCGGTCAATCTCGGGTCTCTTCTCGAACGGAATCTCCGCCTCTTTGTACGTGAATCCGTCGATGTTGGCGTACATGGCGAAGAAGTTGTAGGTGTTGTACAGCGTGCCGAAGAACTTGCGCTGCACCTCGCCGATACCCGCCTCGTCGAACTTGAGGTTGTCCCACGGGGAGGCGTTGGTAATCATGTACCAGCGCGTGGCGTCCGGACCGTACTTGTGGATAATCTCGAACGGATCCACGGCGTTGCCCAAACGTTTCGACATCTTGTTGCCGTTCTTGTCAAGCACCAAACCATTGGAAATCACAGACTTGAATGCCACACTGTCGAACAGCATCGTGGCGATGGCGTGCAACGTGAAGAACCAACCGCGGGTCTGATCGACGCCCTCTGCGATGAAGTCGGCGGGGAAGTTGGTTTTGAAGAACTCCTTGTTCTCGAAAGGGTAGTGCAGCTGGCTGTACGGCATAGAGCCGGAGTCGAACCACACGTCGATGAGGTCGCTCTCGCGGTACATTTTCTGACCCGTCGGAGAGACCAGCACGATGGTATCGACGTAAGGTTTATGGAGGTCAATGTTGTTGTCGTAGTTCTCCTGCGACATATCATTGACTTTGAAGTTCTTATACGGATTCTCGGTCATGAAACCAGCCTTGATAGCCTTATCGATTTCGGCCATCAACTGCTCGATGGAACCGATGCAGATTTGCTCTTTCTTGTCCTCGGTGGTCCAGATGGGAAGCGGCACGCCCCAGAAACGGGAGCGGGAGAGGTTCCAATCGACGAGATTTTCGAGCCAGTTGCCGAAACGGCCAGAACCGGTGGCGGCAGGTTTCCACTTGATGGTCTTGTTCAGCTCCATCATGCGCTCTTTGAATGCGGTCGTCTTGATGAACCAAGAGTCGAGCGGGTAATAGAGCACGGGTTTATCGGTGCGCCAGCAGTGCGGGTAGTTGTGGGTGTGCTTCTCGCTCTTGAAAAGCTTGCCCTGCTCCTTCAGCATCACAACGATATCGACATCCAAGGATTTGTCCTTCTCCGTCTTGGT
>JAFYNM010000035.1 GCA_017549765.1 Bacteroidales bacterium | reverse complement strand
GAACGGATCCACGGCGTTGCCCAAACGTTTGGACATCTTATTACCGTTCTTGTCGAGTACCAAACCGTTGGAAATCACAGACTTGAAAGCGACGCTGTCGAACAGCATTGTGGCGATGGCGTGCAACGTGAAGAACCAACCGCGGGTCTGATCGACGCCCTCCGCGATGAAATCGGCGGGGAAGTTGGTCTTAAAGAACTCCTTGTTCTCAAACGGGTAGTGCAGCTGGCTGTACGGCATGGAGCCGGAATCGAACCACACGTCGATGAGGTCGCTCTCACGGTACATCTTCTGACCGCTCGGGGAGACCAACACGATGGTATCCACATAAGGTTTGTGCAAATCGATGTTGTTGTCGTAGTTTTCCTGCGACATATCGCCCACTTTGAAGTTCTTGTAAGGGCTTTCGGTCATGAAACCGGCCTTGATGGATTTGTCGATTTCGGCCAGCAACTGCTCGATGGAGCCGATGCAGATTTGCTCTTTCTTGTCCTCGGTGGTCCAGATGGGAAGCGGCACGCCCCAGAAACGGGAGCGGGAGAGGTTCCAATCGACCAAGTTTTCGAGCCAGTTACCGAAACGTCCGGAACCAGTAGCGGCGGGTTTCCATTTGATGGTCTTGTTTAGCTCCATCATGCGCTCTTTGAACGCGGTCGTCTTGATGAACCAAGAGTCGAGCGGGTAGTAGAGCACGGGTTTGTCGGTGCGCCAGCAGTGCGGGTAGTTGTGGGTGTGCTTCTCGCTCTTGAAAAGCTTGCCCTGCTCCTTCAGCATCACAACGATATCGACATCCAAGGATTTGTCCTTCTCCGTCTTGGTGGGGTCGTAAGCGTTCTTCACGAACTGACCGGCGTAAGGACGGTAAGCCTCCACGTCCATGCAGTTTTTGACAAATTCGGGGTCGAGGTCCTCGATGCGGTAGAACTTGCCGGTGCGATCTACCATAGGTTGGCGGATGCCGTCCTTGTCGATCATCACGAGCGGCGGGATGCCGGCGGCGGCGGCCACGCGCTTGTCATCGGCACCGAAGGTCGGGGCGATGTGGACGATACCCGTACCGTCTTCCGTTGTGACGTAATCGCCGGGGATGATGCGGAATGCGCCCTCGCCGGGGTTCACCCACGGGATGAGTTGCTCGTATGAAATGCCCACAAGGTCTTTGCCCTTGTACTCCTTCACAACTTCCGGAGCTTCTTTGAACATCGTGGCAACCAATGCCTTAGCCATCAGGATATAGCAAGGCTGCTCGGAGTAAGGATGTACAGTCTTCAGCAGCACATAGTCGATATTCGGACCCACGCACAACGCGGTGTTGCTCGGCAACGTCCACGGGGTGGTCGTCCAAGCGATTGCGTAATTCGGCAATTCTTCGTCTGCACCTAACTCCTTGCTGCTCACTTTTAACTTGAACAGCGCGACGCAGGTGAGGTCTTTCACATCACGATAGCAACCCGGGAGGTTAAGCTCGTGGGAGCTGAGTCCGGTACCGGCAGCGGGAGAGTAGGGTTGGATGGAGTAGCCCTTATAGAGCAATCCTTTCTTATAAAGCTCTGACAACAAATACCATACGGTTTCCATATACTTGTTGTCGAAGGTGATATAGGGGTGTTCAAGATCGACCCAGTAACCCATTTCGCGGGTAAGCTCGTCCCATTTGTCCTTGAATTTCATCACCTCGCGGCGGCAGGCCTTGTTGTAGTCCTCCACGGAGATTTTCGTGCCGATATCCTCCTTGGTGATACCGAGGGTCTTCTCCACGCCGAGTTCCACGGGCAGACCGTGCGTGTCCCAGCCGCCCTTTCTGCCGACGTACTTACCGGTGAGGGTTTGGTAGCGGCAGACGATGTCCTTGATAGTGCGGGCCATCACGTGGTGGATGCCAGGCATACCGTTTGCGGACGGCGGTCCTTCAAAGAAAACGAAGCGCTCATGCCCTTCGCGTGTGGACAGACTCTTGGCGAACACATCGTGTTCTTCCCAATATTTGCGCATCTCTTCCCCTAAATTCGGAAGATTAAGACCTTTGTATTCAGTATATTTCATCGATAAATAGATTTTTCCAAAAAACTGGCAAAGATACAAAAAATATCCGTGTCAGACGCAAAACTGGTAATTTTGGATTTCTTTGGAAGTCAGATGGCTTCATTAATGCAAATTTTATATTTTTGCAACGTTTTTTATGAAAAGCAAAGGATTACATATTGTCCTGCTGTTTTGTGGGTTGCTCTTGTGTGTGAGCGGGTATGCGCAGACAGGTGGAAGGAGTGTTTATAACTTCCTCAGTTATAGCTATTCGACTCGTGTGACGGCTTTGGGTAGTGGTCTGATATCAGTCTATGATGACGACCCTACATTGCTGATGGTCAACCCTTCTTTCATAGGAGAACGGCATAGCAACACGTTGGCGTTGGACTTCACCAACTATTTTGCCGGCACCAACTATGCTTCTGCGCTCTACTCTTATACCTTCCCCAAGGCAGGTAGCTTTGCCATCGAGGCACGCTATGTCAACTATGGCAAGTTCACCGGCACCAACGAGAGTGGGGTGGTCACGGGCGATTTCTCTGTCAACGATGTGGCGCTGACGGTAGGGTGGGGCCGCGAACTTTCCCCGCACTTCAGCATCGGCGCCGATCTCAAACTGGTCTATTGTGGCTACGAGACCTACCACTCTTTCGGTCTTGCTGTGGATGTTGCCGGTAGTTATTTCAACAAGGAGAAGAATTTGTCACTCACCCTGTTGGCCAAGAATATCGGCACGGAGGTCAAGCCTTTTTACAAGGGCAACCTTGAGCGCCTGCCCTTTGATCTGCAGCTAGCCTTTTCCCAACGTCTTGCCCATGTGCCTATCCGCTACCATATCTCGCTCCATTCGCTATATCGATGGAATATGAACTACTATGGGGCAGACAATCCCTTCATGGAGTCTGATGCCTTGACCAATACGCTCATCTATCCCTCCAAGGTGTCTCAATTTTTTGACAATTTCTTCCGCCATATTATCTTCGGACTGGAGATAGAACCTTCCAAGTATTTCTCCATCCAGGTGGCGTATAATCATAATATCCATCAGGAAATGAAGGTGCTGGCCCGTCATTCAATGGCTGGATTCTCCTATGGTTTCATGCTGAACATCAAGGGCCTCCGGTTCGGTTTTTCACGGTTGCACTATGCCCCGGGCGCCACGCCTAACTGTATCAACCTGGCCCTCAATTTTGACGAGATAGCCCAGTGGAAGAAGTCTGATAATCCCAAGAAGTTGAAAAAAATGAACTGAGCTTCTCAGTAAATCTAAAACGCTAAGTTTCATGTCAAGAAGTAAAGAAGAACTGAAAGGTGTCACGCTGCTGGGTAATCAGCAGACCCCCTATAGTTACGACTACACTCCGGAAGTGCTGGAGACTTTCGACAACAAGCATCCCGAGCAAGAGTATCTTGTCACCCTGGATTGTCCGGAGTTCACCTCTTTGTGTCCCAAGACCGGCCAGCCCGATTTCGGCCATATCATCATCCGTTACATTCCCCGCATCCGCATGGTGGAGAGCAAGAGCCTCAAGTTGTATCTCTTCAGCTTCCGCAACCACGGCGACTTCCATGAGGATTGTGTCAATATCATCATGAAGGATCTTGTCAAGTTGATGGATCCCAAGTATTTGGAGGTGGAAGGACTCTTCAATCCCCGAGGTGGCATCTCGATACTTCCATTTGCCAACTATAGTGATGCTGATCATCAGGAGATGGTTAGGGAGAGAATGTTGAATGTGATGCAAAAACGATAGAGATGGCTAAAGATGCAGTGATTATCCTTTCCGGCGGCATGGATTCCACCACGATGCTCTACGAGTATCGCGACGAGATTGCCATGGCCATCACGTTTGATTATGGTTCCACGCAGAATGGCCGGGAGCGGCAGTGTGCCATCACCCATTGTCAGCGTCTGCACATTCCCCACATAACCATTCCGTTGGCTTTCATCCACCAGTACTTCAAGAGCACGTTACTGATGACGGCCGAAGATATACCCGACGGCAACTACAATGATGAGAACATGAAATCCACGGTGGTGCCTTTCCGTAACGGCATCATGCTGGCTGTTGCGTGCGGTGTTGCCGAAAGCAACGGACTGAAACGTGTGATGATTGCCAACCATGCCGGCGACCATGCCATCTACCCCGACTGCCGTCCGGGCTTCATCCAGGCTATGGACGACGCGATGCGTCAAGGTACTTACGAGGGCATCACCATATATGCCCCCTATACGAATATTGACAAGGTGGACATAGCCCGTCACGGCAAAGCGCTGGGACTGGACTATGCCGAGACCTATTCGTGCTATAAGGGTCGGGAGCACCATTGCGGTACGTGCGGCACCTGTCGCGAACGCCGCCAAGCCCTCGCCGCCGCCGGCATTTCCGACACCACGGTGTACGATGATTAAATAATTGATAATTGACAACTGAAAACTGACAACTCAATATGTATTACGTAAGGAAAACCCTAGAAATCTCCTCTTGTCACCAACTCTATCTGGATTATGAGAGCAAATGCGAAAATCTCCATGGCCACAACTGGATCGTGAAGGTCTATTGCCGTGCCAAAGAGTTGGACTCCAACGGAATGGTGTGCGATTTTACGGAGATCAAACGACTTATACACACCAAGATAGATCATAAGAATCTGAACGAGGTGCTGGACTTTAACCCGACGGCCGAGAATCTGGCCCGCTGGATTGTGGACACGGTGCCCAACTGCTATCGGGCGGATGTCTGGGAGTCCCGCGACAACAAGGCCTGCTATATTGCCGACGACGCCCCGCAGAATTTCTAAGCATGTATCCTGTCAACGAGATATTCCATTCTCTGCAAGGAGAGGGCTACCATAGCGGCACACCGGCGGTGTTTGTCCGTTTCAGCGGCTGCAATCTGCGTTGTCACTTCTGCGATACAGAGCATCAGCAGGGACGGATGATGACGGCGGATGAGATTGTTGACGCGGTGCGGTCGCTCCCCCCGGCGCCCCTGCTCGTCCTGACTGGTGGAGAACCTTCCCTCTTTGTCGATGAGGAGCTGGTGCAGCAACTTAAAGAGGTCTTCGGCATGACTGTCGCTATCGAGACTAATGGCACGCATCTTTTGCCGTCCTCTATCGACTGGATAACCCTGTCGCCCAAAGATGCTTTCGATGGCGGCGATATTCAGCCCTGCATCTTGCGTTCTTGTAATGAATTGAAGGTGGTCTATACTGGGCAAGACTTGTCCCGCTATGAGATCTTCCAAACCCAATACCGCTTTCTGCAGCCTTGTTATCATCCAGATCCTGTACAAAACGACCTGAATCTGCACGCCTGTGTCGAGGCTGTCCTCCAACATTCAGGATGGCGTCTTTCTCTTCAGGTTCACAGGATTCTAGGAATCAAATAGAACAGAAAACAAAGTTTCTTTTGTTGCCAACTGCAACCCTTCTTTTTTTTTGCATCCTATAAGAAGAGAATTTTTTCTCGCCGTTTTCCTCTCGGGTGAGGTCTGACAGATTTTGCATCGCCTGTTAGGATAACGACTGAAGAAATGAAAAATCTCATCCACATCTGGTACGCAGGTTTATAACCTCCCTGTGGCTCCGGATTTAGTATTAACCAGAGGTTAGCAAAAAAACATGAAGAAAATAATTCTTTTGGCAGCCATCGCTACCATGTTCTGCTTCGCAGGATGCAAGAAAACCTGTCACTGCACCACTACGCAGACATTCCCGGGTGAAGAGCCCATGGTCACTTCCACCACGCTTACCATCGAAAAAGGCAAATGCTCTGACATGAACGCTTCTCAGACCTCCTCCTTCGACGGGGATGTCGTTACCCAAACCATTGAATGTATCCCGGAATAATCTCATCCAAGATCAAGCATTGAAAAGGGTGGTCAAAAAAATTGACCACCCTTTTTACATATACATGTTCACGATCATCTCGTACAGCTCCTGCTGCCCGCTAATCTGTTTGGGTTCAGGCAGTTGCAGGGCGATGTTGCGCATATCCTCCAGCGTGAGTTTCCCCTCTTCAAAGGCCTTGCCATTGCCTTCGTCGAAGGAGGCATAGCGTTGGGTGCGCATCTTGACGATGTCGGAGTTTTCCAGAAGGGCAGCCGCGGTGAGCAGGCCGCGGGCGAAGGCGTCCATACCGCTGATGTGTGCGTAGAAGAGGTCTTTCAAGTCTGTGGAGTTACGGCGCGTCTTGGCGTCGAAGTTGGTGCCGCCGGTGGTGAAGCCACCACCCTGCAAGATGACTAACCAGGCCATTGTCAGCTCGTAGAGGTCGATCGGGAACTGGTCAGTGTCCCAGCCGTTCTGGTAGTCGCCACGGTTGATGTCAATGCTGCATAGCATGCCGGCGTCGGCGGCGCACTGCAACTCATGTTCGAAGGTGTGGCCCGCCAGCGTGGCGTGGTTGACCTCGATATTGAGTGCGAAGTCCTTGTCCAGTCCGTAATGGCGCAGGAACCCGATGACGGTCTCGGCATCCACATCATACTGGTGCTTGGTGGGTTCCATCGGCTTGGGCTCTATCAGGAAGGTACCCTTGAAGCCCTGCTTGCGGCCGTAGTCGCGGGCCATCGTCAGCATCATGGCCAGATGCTCCTTCTCGCGCTTCATGTCGGTGTTGAGCAGCGACATGTAACCCTCTCTTCCGCCCCAGAAGACGTAGTTCTGTCCGCCCAGCGCGATGCAGGCGTCGATGGCGTTTTTGATCTGCGTGGCAGCAAACGTGGTGACGTGGAAGTCGGGGTTGGTGGCCGCCCCGTTCATGTAGCGCTTGTGGCCGAAGACGTTGGCGGTGGACCATAGCAGCTGCTTGCCGGTGGCCTGCTGCAATCCCTTGGCGTGCTCTACCATCGTGGCCAGACGTTTCTCAAACTCGGCCAGAGAGTCGCCGGGCTCCACCACGTCCACATCATGGAAACAGTAGTAAGGAATCGAGCACTTGGTCATGAACTCAAAGGCGGCATCCATCTTGAGCTTGGCGCGGGAGATGGGGTCGGAGGCCTCGTTCCAAGGGAAGACCTTGGTAGGCCCGCCGAACTGATCCACACCGTCGGCGCAGAGCGTGTGCCAATAGGCCATGGCGAACTTGAGATGCTCCTTCATGGTCTTGCCCATCACTATGCGGTCTTCGTCATAATAATGGAAGGCCAACGGATTCTTGGATTCTTTGCCTTCGAATTTGATTTTCCCGACATTGGGGAAGAAAGCGGTCTTGCCTTGATAGTATTCCATATTCAATTGTTTTTATTATTCCAATAATGAAAGAGCAAAAGTACGATAAATTTTGAAAAATATGTATCTTTGCGCTTGCGTTTTTTGAAAAAATCGAAAGGATGGATTATCTCATACAAAATGTCACGGTGGTGAACGAGGGCCGCACTTTTGAGGCTCATGTCTTAATCAAAGATGGAATTATCGACAAGATTCTCCCTATAGACGAGCCGGTGGAGGTAGCTCATGTCACCGTTGTCGAGGCGCGGGGCCAGTATCTCATCCCCGGCATCATCGACGAGCATGTGCACTTCCGGGAGCCCGGCATGACCGCCAAGGCGGACATCCACAGCGAGAGCCGGGCGGCTGTTGCCGGTGGTGTGACCTCCTACATGGAGATGCCCAACACCATTCCGCAGACCACCACCCAGTCGTTGCTGCAGGAGAAGTGCGACTTGGCGGCAGAGAAGTCGCTCGCCAACTACTCCTTCTATCTCGGCGCCACCAACGACAATCTGGACGAGGTCATGGCCACCGACCCTGCCCGGGTGTGCGGCATCAAGCTCTTCATGGGGTCCAGCACAGGCAATATGCTGGTGGACCGCGACGAGGTGCTCCGCCATCTCTTCCAAGAGGCGCCCTGTCTTATCGCCGCTCACTGCGAAGACGAGGAGATCATCAAACAAAACACCCAGCATTATAAGGAATTAGTGGGTCATCACTCGGTACTCCCGACAGCGTCTTTGCACCCTCTGGTGCGGACGTCGGAGGCCTGCTACCGCTCTTCGGCCAAAGCCGTGGAGCTGGCCGACAAGACAGGCGCCCGCCTGCATGTCATGCATATCTCCACCCAGCGGGAGCTATCCTTGTTCAGAAAGGATATTCCACTGCAAGACAAAAAGATAACTGCAGAGACATGCCCTCACTACCTGATGTTTGAGGAGGCTGACTATGACCGGCTGGGCTTCGCCATCAAGTGTAATCCCGCTATCAAGTCGTCCCGTGACAGACAGGCCCTCCGAGAGGCCTTGCGCAACGGTCTTATCGACACAATCGGCTCCGATCACGCGCCTCATCTTCCGCAAGAGAAGTTCACCGACGACTACTTTACCGCCAGATCTGGATTCCCCTCTGTCCAACACACATTGCCAGTCATGATGCAGGTGGCTGAAGAGACCGGGCTTTGTCTGGCCGAGTTGGTACAGCTTATGTGTCATAACCCTGCCTTACTGTACCAAATCGACCGAAGAGGCTTTGTCAGAGAGGGCTATCATGCCGACTTGGTCTTGGTGGATCTGAATGCCCGGCAGACGATTGCGCCCGACAACCTTTTTTACAAGTGCGGCTGGACTCCCTATGTCGGGCAGACAGTTCAGGCGAAGGTAACCCACACCTTTGTCAACGGCAATTTGGTGTATGAAAACGGCGAGTTCCACGAAGAGCATCGCGGAGAACGGTTGCTGTTTGACCGTGGGTGATCCATGCTGATATTTTATTAAGCTTCATTTCAAGACCACACTTAGACTTTTGCATCATCCTGCCTGTGTCGGCCACATGGTGTTTGGCCCCTTTTTGTATTTTTGCGTCTTCTAATAAAAAAGGATAGATGCAGGCACAGCGTTTCTGGACGAGGGCATACCAGCGCAACATCGGCAGGATGATCGGCGTGAATTGCCGCTATGTGAGCGACCGCGCTTTGGCGGAGGACTTGGCCCATGATGCGTTTCTCAAGGCCATTGAGAAATCGGACAGTTATCGGCGGCTGGGCAGTTTTGAAGGATGGCTGATGCGCCTCAACCTCAACAACACCTTGGACTATCTACGCCGACAACCGCAGTTTCAGCCGATAGAGGAGGTCGAATTGCTGGAGAGTGTCGAGATGGACGACCATTGGGAGGAGGACGACCATACGTTGCGGGCTGACGACTTTACGGAGGAGGATGTGTTGGAAGCCCTTGGAAAGCTCCCCGACAAGCATCGCGCCGTGTTTAATCTGTATGTTTTTGAGGGTCACAAGCATACCAAGATTGCCGAACTTCTTCAGATAGGGGTCAGAAGTTCCAAGCGTTACCTTGCGGAGGCGCGTGTGCAACTGCAGCATCTTTTAACCGACAAGCATCACCATAAAAAATCAAGCATCATGACCTTGCTCCTGTTGATATCGCACCACAGCCGCGCCGTTGACCGGATCTGTGTGACCAAGTTGAAACATCTGTCCATGGCACCGGCGAGCCCTTCCCCGTTAGGGGCATTTCAGTGGGCTGCTGCTCCGAAGCCCTCTGCCTGGTTAGCCTTGTCCGCCGCCAAGGCACCAGCCATCGCCACGGGCGTTATCACCACTGCCGTGGCGAGTTCCGTGGCCGTATGGCAAGCCCAGCCTTCGGAGCCGACGGTCCCCCACAACCCTGGTTTGCCCGTGGATACACTCAGAACGCAAACAATCGACCCGCAACAAGAGTCAGACACCATCTCTGTTGTGGAGACGTTGAGCGCACCGTCACTTCAAGAGGACGCTTCCAAAGTGTCAGCCCTGTCCACAAGTCTAACTACAGAGTCATCTGCCGAATCATCAACTCCATCATTGTCCGAAGAGCCACGCACGACCCCGCCATCATCCCATCATAGCCTTAAGATATTCTTGCGACACGGCTATTGCGGGTTAGCCGACGAGCAAGGGAATGAGATCGTGCCACCCCTGTTTTCGCACATAGAGCCATTCGACGAATATAGGAGCGGCTGGGCAATGGTGGACCGGTTCGGTTTCAAAGGATTTGTGGACTCCTCTGGAAAGGAGGTGGTACACCCCCAATATGATGAAATCGGGAAATTCGGCTTCTACCGCGATGGTTGCGCACTGGTGCGGAAAGGCAACTTCTATGGCTTTATCGATCTGACAGGCAAGGAGGTGGTGCCCGTGATTCACAAAAGGGAAGAATTAATCAATCACCATTAAAATCCAACATTATGAAAAGAACACTTGTGCTATTCGTTATGATATTGTCATTCGGTTTGTTGTCTTCGCAGACACGAATCGAGTACGTCTCTTCATCGTCTGTGCCGTCACACGGCAAGACCAGCGAAAATACTGTCATCAGGGAAATCATGCTGAGACCCTTCAAGTCTGTGGACATCAACTACTTCCTCGGTGATGTGGTGATTCGGCAGGGCACTCGGCACGAAGTCACCGTGACTGCCGACGACCATGTCATCGACCATATTCAAGTACTTGTGAAAGACGACAAGCTGTACATTTGTATGGAGGACAAGAACATCTCTTACAACAAGGCCAAGATTAAGGTGGAGGTTGACGTGCCGCATCTTGAGGAGGTGACCATACAGAATGTTGGCGATGTGACTATTGAAAAACGAGCCGAAGTGAATCTCTCCATTGTTCTGAACGGCACTGGCGACTGTGTTTTACAATCACAACAAATCGAGAACTCTTTGGAACTTTTCAATCATGGCGTCGGTGATATTGTTGTACCCACTTCCAGCGTCATCAAAACGGGCTCTCTGCTCATTCACAACTCGGGGACGGGAGATGTCAGCCTGCATGCCTGTCAGTGCTCAGCCGGTTCTGTGGTGATCAATAACGCAGGGGTGGGAGATGTGTTTGTGAACATGATGAAGAACGGAGTCGGAGAACTGGCGCTGCAGAACAAGGGGACAGGGACTCTTAAGGTCCAGAATATAAATGTAAAACAACTGGAGCTGAAGAATTTGGGGTCGGGTGATATGGTCCTGAACGGTATTGCAGAATCAATCAGGATTGTTAATGTCGGTACGGGTGATGTCTCTGCGCAATACCTAAAGGCAATGAAAGCGCACATTACCAATTATGGCACCAGTACTATAAAAGCCAACGTTTCGGACACTGCGTACATCACGAATTATTCGGCAGTTGGAAAAGTGGATGTCAGTGGTGGGGCCAAACTGGTGTGGGAGTGATTTTAGGCGCACGCCGTGCCCGGGTACAGCAGCGCACAGCGGTCGATGATGGCATCAGCTCTCTCAAAGCCGGCATCGCAGACTTTCTTTTCTTTGTTGCCATCATAGCCCATCACTAAATGCAGGGTGTCGTACCCAAGCATGATGAAGTGAAGCAGCTTGCGGTCACGCTTGCCAGCTGCTTCTTTGTACTTTTCTATGGAAGGTCTTCCTTTGCCTTCACGCACGTTCAATACGGCATCCAAGGCCACAAGGCACCCGCTCCACAATACATTGCCCGCAGTCTTAATGTATTTGCTGTCGGTATAACTCTTCAGATCGGGGTCGTAGTTGGCCTTCTTGATGATTTCCTGTGCATTGGCCACATAGCGTCTGGCCTCTTCTATGGGATTATTCTGTTCCATCGTTTTGAGTTTTGAATGAGGCTGCAAAGATATAATTTTTTATAAATAATTTGAAAAAATAAATTATTTTTTTACCGTCCCAAGAAGTCAGGGCGATTGGATTCAAAAAACAAGCGACCTCCTCTAGCTCAGTTGCTGATCCAGCACCGTTCTCCAGCGCTCGTATGCTTCTGCATAGCGTTCCCGCTGGGCCATATCGGGTTCTACCACCGCTATTTTCTTCAGCGAGGCAAAGGCCTCCGTGGGGGTGTGGTAGTGGCCGCAGCCCAGCGCCGCGCCGATGGCGGCACCCGTGGCGCCGTTGGTGTCGTACAACTCGATGACGGCATCGGCGATGGTGGCTAACGTGTTCCGGAAGATAGGGCTGAGGAACATATTGGCATGGCCCGCCCGGATGACGCGGGTGCTCATGCCCGTGTCGCACATGATGTCCATGCCATATTTAAACGAGAAGGCCACGCCCTCCTGCGCTGCCCGCGCCAGGGTGCTGGCACTATGGTTGTTGAAGTTGAGTCCGTGTATGGAAGCGCCCACCTGCCTGTTCTCCAGGATGCGCTCGGCCCCGTTGCCAAAGGGCAGCACCGACACACCGTCGGAGCCGACCGGGGCTTGCGCCGCCAGCTCGTTGAACTGCTCGTAGGTGATCTCCGGCGCCACCAGCCGTTTCACCCAGGCATTCTGTATGCCGACTCCGTTGGTGCAGTGCATCATACCCAGCCGTGGCTCTTCGCTCCGGTGGTTGACATGGGCGAAGATGTTGATGCGGGAGCGCGGATCCGACTGCACTCTGTCGTGGATGCCATAGACCACCCCCGAGGTGCCTGCTGTGGCTGCCACCTCGCCAGGGTTCAGCACGTTGAGTGAGAAGGCGTTGTTGGGTTGGTCGCCGGCACGGTAGCAGATCGGGATGCCCGCCGGCAGACCGAGCTCCGCGGCAGCTGAAGCTGTCAGTTCTCCCTGCAGGCCGAAGGTGGGCACGCAGTCCGCAACCATCTCGGCAGAAATGCCAAAGTGGCGCAGCAGTGAGTGTGAAAGAGTGTTCTCTTTGAAGTCCCACATCATGCCCTCGGAGAGTCCGGGTACCGTGGTGCGCACCTCGCCAGTCATGCGCATGGCCAGCCAGTCGCCCGGGAGCATCATCTTGTGAACCCGCTCAAAGATGTCGGGCTCGTTTGCCCGCACCCACGCCAGCTTGGCCGCCGTGAAGTTGCCGGGCGAGTTGAGCAGATGCGTCAGGCAGTAGTCGTGCCCCAGCGTCCCGAAAGCCTGTTCGCCATAGGGCACCGCCCGGCTGTCGCACCAGATGATGCTGGGACGCAACACCTGTAAGTCCTTGTCCACCAAGACCAAGCCATGCATCTGGTAGGTGATGCCGATGGCGCGGATTTCTTGTCCCGCCATGCCAGCCTCTTTCAATGCTTTGTGCAGTGCTGTCTGGAGGTATGCCCACCAGTCGGCGGGGTTCTGTTCGGCCCAGCCGTTGCGCAAGGCCATAATGGGGGCTTCCTGTTGCGGGGCGAAGGCGCTGGCCACCATGTTCCCGGTGGCGCCATCCAACAGGGCCACTTTTACCGAAGAACTGCCTAAATCTATGCCTAAAAAGTACATGCTGTGTAAGTTTTATCCTTGTGAAATCTACAAAGTCGCCACCAAATGAGCAACCATAGAGACGATATACAAAATGATGTAAATAGAAATGACGAGGATGGTGAATATGCCCAGAAAGATCCAAAGAGACAAGTTGTTATGGAAAAAATCGACCATCGCTTTATTGTCCTGGTCTTGAATCACCTTGTCCAACGCCTTGATGCACTTGTAGAGGGAGAAAAGTGGGATCGCATAGATGGCCACACTCACTAAGAGGATGAAAGACAGATACCAAAAAGGGATGTCACTGTTGGGAAGATTGCCATACACAACCGACCACACCAAGAAAGTGATTCCGCCAATCACTAAAAAAGAGATCAGGACAACCAGCAGGATAAAGAAAAACTTCATCCACTTGCCCGTGCTTTTCAGGCAAGATTTGGCTTTGGCCATCAATTTCTGTTGTTGGGGTGTAAATGATGGGGAGACGTTTTTCTGTGGCGAAATAGTCTTTTCAGTGTTCAAGTTCTTGGCTGCATCCATATCGTGCAAAAAAAAAAGTTCTTGGCTGCAAAGATAAAAAAAATGAATATCTTTGCAGCATCATTTTTTTCAAATCTCCTGTTATGAAAAGACTCTTGCTTCGTATCTCATTGCCTCTACTGCTACTTAGCATGGCACTAACCCTGTCGGCACAAGAAGACACTGACACTTTCGATGAAGAAGTGGTCCAACTGTCTGACGCGCCAGTACTTATCGACAACAATCCCTTCAAGGGGTTCTGTATCGGTGTCACCACGCAGGCACAGTTGACTTTGCCGGCCCAAGCAAGCTCAATTTATGACAACAACTTCATGGAGAGCCGGCCCAGTCTCGGCGGCGAGGTGGGGCTTGAGTTGTCGTATCATTTCAAATATTTCGGCTTTTCGGTTGGTGCTGACTTCGGCACCTTCGCCGTCATAAGACTTAAACCCCACTTGGAGCGTATGCCTACTGCTGAGCCTGACAATGCTGAGTTTCAAATGAAAAACTCCTTTTCATACGATGACAGGTATCACAATGTCATGCTTCCTATCAAGGCGGAGTTTCACGTCCCTCTGAAAAACCGCTTCTGGCTGACAGGTGACCTCGGAGTGAAGCTCTCTCCCTCTTATGATCGTGTTTTATCCATAGGCTCCGACTGGATTAACATGACTGGAGTGGTAGCTGAGCCAAGTGTGAAAGTGTACACTTCCCTATTGGCAGATCTTGGATTCGCATACATCTTTCCATACGGTGACATCCTGCGCTGTTCGGTAGGAACCAATATCGGTTTCCAGAATACGGCTTCTTTTGACTACTCTATGCCTATCTGGAATTCCCCTAATACTGATCAGGGGCAAATCAGCACCCGCAACCACTCCCTCAACCTGCAGGTGGCCTATCTGCACACTTTCCATAGATACAAGATGACCAAGCACGACCAGTCTTGGCGGGAAGTGCTGCCCTCCCACGAATTCCAGTTTAACATCGGGGATCCCATCCTGACTGCCAATTACAGCTTATTGGCATTTTGCAATGGATCCGACGGTATTTTCCATAATTATGTGTCATCATCTTCTTCCCCTTCTTTATGGACACGGCCTTTGGGCGACTATGCCGTCACCCGTTATGTGCCTGTATTCTCCTTCAACTATCACTATCGGGTAGCTAAATGGTTATGGGTGGGCGGACTCGCCACCTTCACCGGTGTGCACAACACCTGGCGCGACCGGCTCACCGACAAGATCACGGGTCATGGCAGCGAATTCACTTGCTCCATCATGCCCGACCTCCGTTTCTCCTATCTCAACCGCAAGCATGTGACCCTTTACTCGGGATTTGGTTGGGGCATGCAGATAAAACACATCAAGGATCCCCAAGTTTCCCGATTTTTCTCTGGCGGTACCAATCAAATGTACAATGTCACCGCCGTTGACTATGCGTTCCAACTGACTGCCTTCGGAGTCAAAGCGGGAGGCAATCATTGGTTTGGCGACTTGGAGTTGGGCATAGGATCGAAAGGCTTTGTTTCCGCCGGTTTCGGCTATGATTTTTAGGAACCCATTAAAAATTGAGACAATGAAAAGACTGATTAAAGGCATATTCTGCGTAGTAATAGTTGCCCTGCTCGCCGCTTGTGAAATTGGAGAAGGCGAGATGGGCAAGACCCGTACCGGCAAACAAATTTTTGACGGTTGGGGAAATGACATGAACAACCTGTTCAGTTCCATTGTGGAACCGGCGCTTCTATTCAACCAATATTTGGAGAATCCAGAATTTGAAATGGAGAATTTGTTGCATCGCTATTTCAACGATGCCACGATTACTGAGACGGGAGATCAAAGCTGGCTCATCTACCACGAAAGATCCGACTCCAAACTATACTTATCCATGTTGCACGGAAACAGTCTGAATGACGAAGGTGCCGTTATGCGCATATACACAATAGGACGCAACCTCCCGTCAACGATTGCTGGTGCTGTGTTCTTCCTGGAAAAAGCCGGCGATGGTCAATGGATTTTGCGTAATAGCAACACCTTTTTTCTGACCTTGGATTTTGAGAGCGAGACACTTCCCTCCAGCCTGAAGAACTCCAAACTGACCATTTCCGGCAACGGTTCTTTCAATCATAACACCCATGACTATTCCACCGCTACCTATTATATCTTTCTTGACTTCAACATTCACAGAAATATGGTAGTTAACCAAAACATTGTTAGGCTTTCAACGTGGCCTTGGCAATCCTATGGTAGCCCTGTAATATGGGATAGTGGCTCTGTGGAGTTGACTGCTGCGAACCAATCGAATGGGGGAAGCAACACTGCTGAGGCCCTCATTCTGGATTCCAAAAAGGTAAGCATCACCATCGGGGGAGTAACCCAGGAGTGGGACCAAAGCCTGCCCTATGGAAATAGGTAAACGCTAGTGCAATAAAAGCAAGACAATATCGTTATTAGAAATGTTTTTTAAATGTAATATTATGAAGAACAAAAAACTATCTTTTCTCATGGTGCTTTGTGCGGTATTCTGCCTGAGTGCCAGTGTGCTGACTGCCCAGGAGCAGCCGGTCAAAAAAGTCCAGTACAACTTCATCAATGAGTATGGCGGATTTTTCGGCAAGAATGTCGGCTTCACCGGCGTCTTTATCAACGGTGTCCTCCTCAACAACTTAGACGCTATCGGTTTGGGTGTCGGTTATGGCATCAACACCGCCACCTTCCAAGAGGTGCCCCTCTTCGTCAACTATCGTCACTATTTCGACCGTGGCCGCAGACTGATGCCCTGCATCAACGTGGCCGTGGGTGCCGCTTTCCATTTCTGGGAGGAGGAAAATTACTGGTATGACGAGCATGGTTTTTACAACTATGAGACCCTCAACAAGAATGGTGTAGGTTTCTACGGCACTGTCGCCGGCGGTTTCCGCGTGAAAGCCTTCTCCTTCACGGGCGGTTTCTTCTTCAGAACTTTCCCCAGCGACAAGAGCTTCAATGGCGGTATAGAGGTGAAAGCCGGTTATACATTCTAACACAAGTAAATCCCTTAAAACAAGAAGGGTGGCCTACTTCAAGTGGCCACCCTTCTGTTTTTCACAGATACCGCTTAGTCCATATCATCCGGAAATGCCGGAGCCTGACCCATGTCCATGGGGTCACTCTCACTGACATTGGCGATGCGCTGGAGAGAAGCAATGAGAGAGCCAATCATCTTAGTCAACTCTATCAGCTTGTCTCGCGAATAGTCATAGTCAGCCTCGTTAAGAAGATTGCCGTTCTTTGCTATCTCGGTATAGACAACACATTCACGGACTGCGCTCTTGGCCATCTTCAGATAGTACAAAAATTGAGCCTTGTTGCGGGAAGATCCCTCGGCTGTGTTCAAGGCGATGCTATGCGCTGATTTAAGAAAGGCCTTGACCAGAACCTTCTGATTACCATTGCTAAATTCCACATCCAAAACGCGATACAGCCAAGAAATATAGTCCATGGCTTTGGCATATATTCTCAGATCCTCGAAGCGGAAAAAGGGTGCATTGTTTTCTTGCTCGTTCATAATGATAGTAGTTTATGTGTTTGAAGGTTACAAAAATATACTTTTTTGATTTTCGCCAAACATCTAATCGAAAAAAATAACATTTTTTTGCAAAGAAAAGTGTTAAATAGCAGATATTCAGTATTTTAAAATCACAAAAAAAGGTTTTTTCAGTAATGTCACCGGGTAATTAAAAAAAAGAGGCTGGTGAAAAAAAGCGGAAGCTGTTGTTTTTTCGTAGGATTGCGGACAATTTTTGTATTTTTGCCATCCTATTAAAGAAGAAAACGTGCAGAAACCGCTGGCTGAAATATTACGACCGCACACCTTGGATGCCTACATCGGGCAGGAGCACCTGATGGGCAAAGGGGCCGTATTGCGCAATGCCATCGAACAGAAAAGCATCCAGTCGATGATCTTCTGGGGCCCGCCGGGCGTGGGCAAGACCACCCTGGCCCTGCTCATCGCCGAGCTCACCGATGCGGACTTCTTCCTGCTCAGCGCTATCAACAGCGGCGTCAAGGACATCCGCGATGTCATTGACAAAGCCAAGAAATCGGAGAAGCGCGCACTGCTGTTCATCGATGAGATCCACCGTTTCTCCAAGTCGCAGCAGGACTCTTTGCTGGGCGCGGTGGAGCAGGGTGTCATCACCCTCATCGGCGCCACCACCGAGAACCCCTCCTTTGAGGTCATCTCGCCGTTGCTCTCCCGCTGCCAGGTCTATGTGCTGAAAAGCCTCTCGCGAGAGAATCTGGAGACCATCCTGCAAACGGCGGTCGATTATCTGTCTGGCCAGATGAGCTGCAAGATAGAGATAGAAGACACCGAAGCCCTCTTGCGCATCTCTGGCGGTGACGCCCGCAAGTTGCTCAACGCCATAGAGTTGGTTACCTGGATGACCAAGCCGGTGGACGGGGTGATCCACGTCACCCACCAGCAGGTGGTGCACGTCATCCAGCAGAACCTGGCCATGTACGACAAAAAAGGGGAGCAGCACTACGACATCATCTCGGCGTTCATCAAGTCGTTGCGGGGCAGCGACCCCAACGCAGCGGTCTATTGGATGGCGCGGATGCTCGTCGGGGGCGAAGACCCGCTCTTCATCGCCCGCCGGATGGTTATCCTGGCCTCCGAAGACATCGGCAATGCGAACCCCAACGCACTGCTGCTGGCCAACAACTGCTTCCAGGCGGTGAACGTCATCGGGATGCCGGAAGCGCGCATCCCGTTGGCGCAGACGGCCATCTACCTCGCCTCCTCGCCCAAGAGCAACGCCTCCTATATGGCCATTGAGAACGCCTATTCGTTGGTGAAGCAGACCGGCGACCTGCCCGTGCCCCTGCACATCCGCAACGCCCCCACTAAGCTGATGAAGGAGCTGGGCTATCACAAGAACTACCAGTATGCCCACGACTTCGAACATAACTTCGTCAACCAGGAGTTCCTGCCGGAGCAGATCAGCGGCACCCAGCTGTACGACCCGCAGAACAACCCGCGCGAGAACGAACTGCGGCGCTATCTGAAACAGTGCTGGAAAGAGAAATACCACTATGTGATCACGATCCTGGTGGCGCTGAGTTTTTTTTTTAGCATAAACAGGACTGAGGCCCAAAACTACCATTTCACCCAGTATTACACGCAGCCTACGGCGCTCAACCCAGCGCTGACAGGTGCCTATGACGGACTCATCCGGGCGGGGCTCACGCAGCGTACCCAGTGGCTTTCTGTCACCGTGCCCTATCTGACCTTCGGGGCCAGTGTTGACGGCGCCATCTACCGCAACAACCGCAAGCAGACGCTCATCGGGGCGGGCCTGGCCTTCAACGGCGACAAGGCCGGCGACCTCAACTACACCTCGCTACAGGCGATGGCCTCCCTTTCGCTGATCCGCTATGTGGGCCACCGCAACCGCCACAAAATCGGCATCGGCTTCTACGGCGGCATCCTCAACAACGCATACAACCAGTATGCCGCCCGCCTGGATGAGCAGTTCCACAACGGCTACTACGACCCGGACGCGCCCATCTACGACATCTTCGACAACACGCGGCAGCTCTTCTTCGACTGCGGGGTAGGAGCCTTCTGGAGCTTCTCGCCCAACAAGACCGACAACTACCAGGCCGGCATGAGCGTGTCACACCTCAACCATCCCACCGAAGTCTTCCAGAACGGATACCTGCAGCTGCCCATGCGCTGGACGACCCACGCGCTGGCCCGCATCAGTCTCAGCGACAACCTTGCGCTGGAGCCGAGTCTCTATATGACGTGGCAACGGAAATTCAGCGAATACGCCTTCGGCACTAATATCGAATATTTCCAGAAAAAGAACAGCTACACTACTTTGTTCTCCCTCGGCGGGGGCCTCTTCTACCGCTGGAACGACGCCCTCATCCTGGACGCCTTCTTTGACTGGCAGAACCTGCGTATCGGAGTCAGCTACGATGTCAATGTCTCCCGTTTCTTTACTGCCACCAGCGGCCGGGGAGCGTTGGAGGTCTCCATCACCTATATCTTCCGCAAGAAACGCATCAACCGCATTGGCAAAGAGCCATGTCCTTATGATTTAATGTGATGGAACGGACTCTTTTGCTCATATTGACTCTTCTGACGACTATCGTCATACAAGCACAACCTTTGACGGATGCGCAAAGGCGTGAGCAACAGCGTTTTATTGCAAAAGACACCCTGCCGGTAGATGTGGAACGGCTGCCATCCCGCATCAACTCCCATTTTTCGGAGTATGCCTCCTATCTCGCCCCGGACTCCACCTTCTACTTCACCTCCATGCGGGCTGACATCGAAGAGGACTACGACCGCTTCTTCGAGACTAGCTGGTACTGCTATCTGTACCAAAGCCAGCTGCTTGCAGACGGAGAATATGCCAAGGCGCAGCCTTTCTCTACAGTGGTCAACAGCACGCGAATGTTCAACAGCAACTTCTGCTTCAACAGCCGGCACGACAAGCTCCTGCTCACCCGTTGCACGAAAGATGGTGACGGCTTGTTGCAGTGCTCGCTCTGGCAGTCGCAGCTGGGCAAGAAGGGCTGGGAGAAGCCCAAGATGTTGCCCAAGACCATCAACGCGCCCAACTCCAGCAACATGCAGCCCTGTCTGGTGGAGGCTGACGGATATGAGGTCCTGTATTTTGTCTCCAACCGCGAACACGGCGCAGGGGGCCTCGACATCTGGTACTCCATCGTGAAAGACGGCGACTACGACACGCCCATCAACGCGGGGCGGGCCATCAACACCGAGGGCAACGAGGTGACGCCCTTCTACTGCCAGCCCGAGCAACGGCTCTATTTCAGCTCGGACGAGCATCTCGGCATTGGCGGTTACGACATCTTCTACAGTGCGGGGGCGCTCAGCCAGTGGGGCGAAGTGTCCAACATGGGGGTGCCCTTCAACTCCACCTATCACGACTACTATTTCAACCTCACCCTGGACCTCCGGAGCGGCTATTTCTCCTCCAACCGGCCCAACGACTATTATGGCGACCAGGACACCTGTTGCAACGACCTCTATCATTTCCAGTGGGTGCATGAAGACACGGTGAAGCCGCAGCCAAAACCAGACACGACCTTGGCGGAGCGCATCGCCTCGGTGCTGCCCATCACGCTCTACTTCCAGAACGACTACCCGGATCCGCGCAGCACGCGCGACACCACCGAAGTGCACTATGCCATGCTCTATCGGCAGTATGTGGAAGAGATCGGCCATTATGTGGAGGAGGCTGGCGGCGGCCTGACGGGAGACACCCTGCGGCAGGTGCGCGCCGAGGTGGCCGCCTTTATGCGCGACTCGGTGGCCACGGGCTATGAACGACTCGTGAAGCTGACCCACTATCTGAAAGAGGCGCTGGAGCATGGCGACACCGTTACCATCCATATCAGCGGGTTCGCCTCGCCCCTGCATCACAGCGACTACAACCGTCATCTCTCCAGCCGCCGCATCGTCAGTCTGCTCAACTACCTCCATCAAGTCGAGGGGGGCTTCTTCGTGCCCTATCTGGACGGCAGCAAGTCCGGACTCACCGTCATCACCAACCCGCAAGGAGCCGTGCAGCATCACTTCAGCACCGACTCGGCCAACGAGACCGTCTTCGGACTCCAGGCCGCCAAGGACAGGAAGATTGTGATTACGGGAGAATAGAAGAGAGATAATAGATTATAGAAGTATGGAGTTTGAAGTTGATGCGAATGGCGAGGGCACGGCGCGCTCAATGCAGGCCGTAGGTTTGCAGGAGTTGGTAGCAACTCCTACCAAGAGCTTTTCTCTCACCGTTTTTTTGGTTTTTGAAGACCCTTCCTTTGGCGTCATAGTAAACTGTTTTAGTCAGTTTGCCCGACTGATAATAATAAACGCATTGAACACCATTGTATTTTTTTTTCGTGTAGTAATTATACACGGTATCTTTCACGCCATTTGCATATATCGTCGTAGTCTGAAGCATCCTTCGATAATTGTAGATGTTTTCTTTGTACAAGGTGTTGTTTTTATAGTATTGGACGAGGCTGTCAGCAAAACAATAAGCGGTATCTATTATGGTGTCGAATTTTGCATAATATTTCCAGATGGGTTGGTTAAAACCCACATAGGATGTATCATGATCAATATTGTTCGAGAGATATCTTTCCGGATAGTTCAGATCTTCTTCGCCATTCACATAGAGAAGTTGTGTCAAAAGATCTCCGCCTGCTGAATAGCTTTTGACAATTCCGTCCACGACTCCCAGTTTGTATGAAACCTCTCCACGCACCCGACCGTCAGGCCAATACTCTCTTGAAACGCCATCCTCCAAGCCATCTTTGTAACTAATGGTTCGAATGAGCTTGCCTGTCTTGAAATCATAGGTGGTATCGGACAACTCACGACCCATATCGTACACCCTTTTCTTCACCAAGATAGTATCCTTATCTACCATCTTGGCAATAACAAACCAATTCCCGTGTGGTAATCCACTCACGAGTTGGTTGTGCAAATCGGACAGCCCAGTCACAGATTGCCCGAACAGCAAGGTCGGAAAGAATCCTAAAAGAATTAATACTTTCTTCATATTCTATTGGCTTTTCTTCAATTGCGCACGATGATGGGCAAACAATGGGGCAAAATTACAAAAAAAATCATAGTTTTGCGGACCGATTAATATTAGCAAAAGCAAGATGAAGCGACTCTTATACTGGATACAGAACGCGAGGGCTTACGCGTTGCCACAGAGTGTGTTGCCGGGACTGGTGGCCCTCTGTCTGCCCATCGGTGACCCCGCCTATTCGGTCTGGCTGGGACTGCTGGCCATCCTAGTCGTGGCCATCGCCCACCTCTCCATGAACCTCTTTGACGATTACTTCGACTTCCAGACCCGGGGCAACGAGATCCGTGAGGAGCTGGAGCAGCAGGGCATACGCGCCCGCATCGCCAAGAGCCCCTATCTGGTCTCTGGCGAGGTTACGCCCAAGCAGCTCTTCATCGTGGCCTCCCTCTTTGCCTTGACCGCCTTGCTGTTGGGACTCGTCATCGTCTGGCAACGCGGCATGGTGCCGCTCTACATTGCCGCTGCCGCCGGATTTCTCGGCTATTTCTACTCCGGCAGACCTTTGCGGCTCTCATACCACGGACTCGGCGAGCTCATTATCGGCATTGTTTTCGGCCCCCTGCTGATGTGCGGCGTCTATTATGCCACTGTCGGACATCTCGGCAGTGAGATTTTCTATCTCTCCTGCGCCATTGGTCTGCTCGTCATCAACATCCTCTTCACCCATTCTATCTTGGACTACAAACCGGACATCGCCAACGGCAAGAAGACCCTGGCGGCCGTTTTGCAACATCCGGCCCTGAACCTGACGGCCAGCGCCCTCTTCAACTTCGTGCCCTATCTGCTCGTCGTCATCGCCGTCTCCACGCACGCGCTGCCGCAACTCTTCCTGCTCACGCTCCTGCCAGTGCTTTTGTCACGGCATTTTTTCTTCCTGATGGTCCAGTTCTGTTACCATCCCGAGAGAGAGTTCCCTCGCAAGTGGTGGTACGGTCCCATCGAGCACTGGGATCAGATTGAGGAGGCCGGCCTCGGCTGGTTCGCCATTCGCTGGTTCTTTGCCCGCAACATCCTGCAATGGATCAGCATCCTTATCATCCTCTGCTCCGTCATCCGGTATTTTCTATCATAACATAAACATAGACAGATAATTATGCTACAGCCAGACAACACCTTCATCCGCACTTTCGAGATAGGGTCCCACATCGCGGACTTCAATCGGGAGTTGCTCCCCAACCAGCTCTTCAACCTGATGCAGGAGACGGCGGTAAGCCACTCCGAGACCTTGGGCATGGGGTGGGACTATCTGCATGACCGCGGTCTTTTCTGGGCTTTGTCGAAGATGGATGTGGAGATCATCCGTATGCCCCAATGGCTGGAGCGTATCAAGATCATCACCTGGAGCAAAGAGTATCATCTGCTGGTGCAGCCGCGTGACTTCTTCGTGGAGACAGAAGACGGGGAGTTGCTGGCACGCGCAACTTCCAACTGGGCCTTGGTGGATTTGGAGGGACGACCGCATCCCATCGAGGAGATCAAGGACGGGTTGCGCCACCGGCTGGGCTGCGATGCCTTGGAGAAGTCCGCCACCCGTCTGCGCAAGGTGACGGAGGGCGAATGGTCGGAGCCTCATGCCGTGGTCTATTCTGACCTGGACCTCAACCAGCACGTCAACAACACCGTCTATATCAGCTGGGTGATGGACAACTTCAGCTATGCCTTCCATCAGCAGCATCGTATCCGTTTCATCTCTATCAACTATCTGGTGCAGACCCTGCCGGATGCCCGCTACCGCATCTTGCAACAGGAGACGGAACCCAACCATTTCATGGCTTCCATTTTTGAAGAAGAAAAAGGGATGGAGCTGTGTCGGGTGGCCACCGAGTGGGCGTAAAGATCAGTTTTCCTGCATGTTGTTGTTTCTGGACTCCCAGAATTCGGCCCCTTGGATATCCAGTTTTGTCGGGTCGAAGTGAGGCTCCTTGCCCGCCTTCTTGGCTTGTTCGTAGTCGCGGAGGGCGCGCAGTGCTTTGGGGGAGAGCAGCAATATGGCGATCAGGTTGATCCAGGCCATCGTTCCCACGCCGATGTCGCCCAGCGTCCAGGTGACCCCGCTGGTGGTCAGCGAGCCGATGAACACAGCCGTGATGGTGCAGATGCGGAGTATCCAGATTACCACTTTCTCGCTGCGGTCGTCACCGAAGACCTTGTCGGCCTCGTCAGCGGCCTTCTGGGCAGCCTCTATGTCGAAACCCTTCTCTTTCTTGCGATGCAACTGCCAGCGGCGGAAGCGGCTGAAGAGATAGACGAGGTTGGTCTCGGCATAATAGTAGTAGGCCATGATGGTCGTGAAGGCAAAGAAGAAGAGGGCTATGGACACCAAGGCATTGGCGGCGTTGTCCCCTATCAGGGTGCTGATGGCGCCAATGGTGTAGAAGACGCCGGGCTCGCCGGCAGGTGCACCCGCATTCTGCTGCAGATAGGAGACCGTCGTCTCGCCCGCGGCCGTCACTTGTACACTGTCGAGGATGTTGTAGGTCTGACAAGCCAGAATCATCATGGCGGTGGCGGTGCAGACCAGCAGGGTGTCGATATAGACGGAGAAGGCTTGCACAAGGCCCTGCTTGACGGGGTGGTCCACCTTGGCGGCGGCGGCCACGATAGGACCTGTGCCCTGGCCGGCCTCGTTGGAGTAGATGCCGCGCTTCACGCCCCAGGAGATGGTGCTGCCGAGGATGGCAGAGCCGAGCGGTCCCGCGCCCACAGCCCCGCGCAGCATGTCGAGGAAAACGCCCGGCACCAGCTTGTAATGGACCACGAGGACCACGATAGAGAGCAGGATGTAGAGGATGGCCATGAAGGGCGCCACTATCTGCGCCACGTTGGCGATGCGCTTGACGCCGCCGATGATGACCATTGCGATGAGCAGGGCCACGACGAGTCCGATGATCCAGGGAGCCACGCCGAAAGCTTGCGACATGGAGAGGGCGATGCCGTTGCATTGCACCGGCGGCATGAAGAAACCGCAGGCGATGGCGGTGACGACGGCGAAGACGCACCCGAAGAAGGTACTGCGCAGTCCCTTCTCGATATAGTAGGCAGGGCCGCCACGGTACTGGCCGTGATGGTTCTCCTTGAAGATCTGGGCCAGGGTGGCCTCCACAAAAGCGCTGCCCGCCCCGAAGAAGGCGATGAGCCACATCCAGACAATGGCCCCGGGACCGCCGAAGCCGATGGCCGTGGCCACCCCCACGATATTGCCCGTGCCCACGCGCCCCGAGAGCGCCATGGCGAAGGCCTGGAACGAGGTGATGCCCGTCTTCTGCGTCTTGTCGGTGCTGAACAACAGACGGCACATCTCACCTAAGCGCCGCACCTGCACGAAGCGGGTGCGGAGGGAGAAATAGAGCGCCGACAGCAGGCACAAGCCTACGAGGAAAGGACTCCAAATCCAGCTGTAGAGGGTCTCCACTATCTTAGTTGCCCATAATATGTCTGTCAAAACCATGTTCTCTTTCTTCTGTGACAGCCGCGTTTTCAGGCTGCATTTTGCAAGCGCAAAAATACGCATTTTATGTTTGTTCTCAAAAAATACCTATTTTTGCAGTTCCTATTGTTATAATAACAACCGACTCATGATGATTAGTTCATTCAAAGAATGGTTCCGCGGACATTTCAGTTTTGGAAAGCCTCTGCCCCCGGCGCGTCAGGCCTTGCGCGAGGGCCTGTTGCCCATCGCCGGCATCCTGCTTATCACAGGTGTCTTGGTGGCTCTGTTTGCCCTGTCGTTGCACTTGGGTGGCGACATGAAGCCCGTCATTGACCCGCATTACGACGATGGCGAGCTGGTGGATCCCAACCCGATGCGCTTTGTCTTTATGGTGACAGCCTTTGTGGCAGCCTTCGTCTTCGCCGCTTTTGCCGACCGCAGTGGCACGATGAAAGCCTTTTGGCTAGGATACACCGGTGGCACGCTCTTGTGGCAGTCAACCGGCGAATGTGCGTGGCATTTCAGCATTCCCACCGAGGAATACATCATGTGTTTCCCGCACATCGAAGGTGCCTCGGCAGTCATTATGGTCATCATCTGTACGATTCTGATGGTCTATTGTCTGCGCCGGCGGGCCTTCAGCTGGGGCGTGTGGATATTCGTCTTGTCCTTCATCGGCAACTGGTTCGGCCATTTCATCCAGATCGGGAGCTATCCGCTGGTGCACCGCTTCATGGAAGAGACCAGCTGGTTTGTCATCACGGGCTGGGCTTTTGGCCTGGCGACCATAGCCATAGCGTTGGCACTCAACTTCTTCGCCGCACGTACCACCAAGGCGCGGCTGTGCTGCGCACTGCTGGCCTATTTCGGCCTCGGCATCCTGGTGACAGGGGTGGCAGGACTGTAAAGAGAGTTAGCAGTTGTCAGTTTGAAGTTTGGAGTTGAGAGATGGAGCTTATCCCTAGAACTTTATCCTCACACCTCCCAGGAGGTTGATGCCCGCCTGTGGGAAGTAGCCAGTACTATAATATTTGCCCGGTTCATCTTCATAATAGGAGGTGTAAATCCAGGCATTGCTTTCGTACTTGGCATTGAAAATATTGTTGACATTCAGGAAGAGCTCCAGATCTTTCATCACTTTCGGGAAATGGAACGTGTAGGAGATACGAAGATTGCTATAAGAGAAGGGCTTCAAACAATAGGTGTCGTCGCCGGAGTTGTCGAGATATTGTTTGCTGACAAACTTGGTGATGAAGGAGATGTTGAAGTCTTTGAGCGGGGTGAAGGTAAAGTCGTTGCCCAACACAACACTCGGGGAGAAAGAAATCGGAGTGTTGCCCAGATGCTGTTCGACCTGCCCGTCCCAATCCCAGTATTCGCCGGAATAGTGATCCACATAATGCACATAGTCGAGGATGCGATTCATGCTGAAACAGCCATTGACGTGCCAGGTGAAGAATTTCACAGGACGGTAGGCGGCAGAAAGCTCAATGCCGGCGCGGAAGCTCTTAGGCACATTGGCCATCAGGGCATCGCCAGTCTGATCCAACTCGCCGGTACGTACAAGCTGGTTCTTGTAGTTCATGCCATACAGAGTGGTGTTGAAGAAAAACTTCTCCCCATACACCATATAGCTGAATTCCAGATCAAGGAGAGACTCAGGGACGGGCTTGCGGTCATCCGGTGCCAGGATGATATCGTCACGGGTAGCCTCCCGATTGGCCGTGGCAAAGGAGAGGTCAAAGCTGTGTGTCAACTTACCTTTGCGCAACAGATAATGTAAGTCAATCTTGGGATTGATAAAGTTCCAGTTGTACTGTTGGGTCACATCCATCATTTCATCGTTGGTGCCGTTGATAGCATAGTTTACATTCCGGTATTGCAGTTCTGCGGTGATGGTAAATGATTTGTACCAATAGCGCAAGTTGGCGAAGGCTTTGGATTGCAGTTTGTCGCCTGTGCCGTCATACCATCGGTAATCGCAAGGGAAATCTTGCACGCGACCCGGCTGTGACCATATCACGTTGCCATAGTGTTGGCCGTTATAGTTGTTGACGTCCACACCGGCAATCCAATGAAGGCCTTGCTCCGAATGCTTGTTAAAGGTTTTGGTGCCGCTGTATTGCGCACACAGACCATAAAAGAAATTATCCATCCATTTTTGGGTGATAAAATCGGAATATTTCACAGAATCAACCAGAGGAAGGAGCCCGTATTTGGAGATTTTTTTATCGTCCTTATATTGCTGATAATACCCATAACCTCTTGTCACATACGGCATCACTTTCAACTCATGAACAGTATTATAGCCTCGAAACCACTTTTTCTCATACTCCAATTGGTAATAACGTTGCGTATAATGATCTTTGGAGTCGGCATAATAGCGTTCCTCGTTGTTGTCGGTATAGTAGAGGCCGCAGTCGTTGTAGGTTCGATTGGTCTCCAGCAACTCATAGGGCACGCCGTTCCAGGAGAGACCGGAGATCTCAGAGCCGTGTAAGAAGTGGAACTTCAGCAGGCCATAGTCTTTGTTTTTTTTGAAGTTAAAGAGTTTGAGTTTGGCAGTCATGAAGCCAGAGTTGAGGCGCACGGCCGACCAATCGACATAGCCATCGCTGCGGATATCTGAGAAAGAGGCTAACAAGGAAAAACGATTGTTGATGAGGCCCGTACCGGCACTGATGGCGGTATGGAAAGTGTTGAAAGAGCCATAGTCTGCCTTGAGTTCAGCAAATGGCTTGTTGGGAATATCGCGGGTCATGAAGTTGATACGTCCGCCATAGGAGGTACTGCCAGCGGTGGTATTGGCTCCACTCTGCACGCTTACCTGCTCGATGAAAGTACCCATGTCAGGCAGGTTGACCAGCCAAGTACCTTGCGACTCCGCATTGTTGATAGTCACCCCGTTCAAAGTGGTGTTGATACGGGTCTGGTCGATGCCGCGCAGACGCATATAGGTGGCACCCAGTCCGTTTCCGGCATCGGAAGTGGTAATCATACCCGGCATCATGTCCAGAAGGTTGTTGACACTGCCGTTGCCCTGTTGTGCCCGCACTTGCGGACCACTGATCACAGACACGTTGCCTGCGCTGTAGTTCGTCGGCTTCATAAACTCGATGGTCACTTCGTCAAGTTCGCTATGCTGCACTGTGTCCAGCACTTGGGCGAACAATCCCGCCGGAAGCAACAACAGCAGAAAATTGAACATTGAAAATTGAAAATTGAGAAAAGATCTTTTCTCTTTTCTCTTCGTACTGGATGGATTACTACATCTAAGCATACTCTAACAGTTTTAGTTTTTTTATGAAACAATACTGAAAGAGGGATTTGAAAATAGAAGCGTTTGTCTCCCTACGGCGGCATTATCCGCATCAGGTTCAACGGGTCTGATCTCAGCCAAAAGGCACCCCTTTCAAAACGGCGGCAAAGATAGGTAAAATAATGTTATGATGGTCATGGTGATTTCCAGACGGAAAAATGGTTATCTTTGCCGCTTCAAATCGTTTTTTAGATTTATTATGAAACAAAACAAATTTTATATTGCTGCGCTGACATTGGTGGCTACCTTGGGTGGTCTTTTGTTTGGTTATGACACGGCGGTGATCTCCGGCACTGTGGAGTCGCTGCGAGTCTTTTTCATTGAGCCTCAGGGTCTGCCGTTGTCGCAGGCCAGTGCTTTGGAGGGCTTTGTGGTGAGCAGTGCCTTGATAGGCTGCATCTTGGGTGCCTGTGTGGCAGGCTGGCTGTCACAGCGTTTCGGCCGCAAGCCCTCGCTGCAGATCGCCGCCATATTGTTTTTGCTGTCTGCCATTGGCTCGGCGTGGCCGGAGCTGTGCTGGGGTATGCCCGGCAGTGGCAATCACACGTTCCTCTACCATTTTGTCGCCTATCGCATCCTGGGCGGTGTGGGTGTCGGACTGGCCTCTATGGTCTCTCCTATGTATATTGCAGAGATCGCCCCGGCCGATAAGCGCGGCACACTCGTGTCGTGGAACCAGTTCGCCATCATCTTCGGCATGTTGGTCATCTATTTCGTGAACTATGCCATCGCCCGTCAGGGCGACGCGGACTGGTTGCATACTACCGGCTGGCGCTGGATGTTCGCTTCTGAGATTATCCCCGCTTCGCTTTTTCTGATTGCACTTTTCTTCGTTCCCGAAACGCCTCGTTACATGGTCATGCGCGGGCGTGAGGAGAAGGCTCTCTCTGTATTGCAGAAGATTTCCGGCACAGGTGCCGACTCGGAGATGGCCTCTATTCGCGAGAGTGTCGCCCAGAAAGAACCTTCCATGCGCCCCTACTACCGATTCATATTGGTTTGGGCCGTACTCTTTGCTGTCGGTTTTGCGATCTTGAAACTCTGTGGCGCACATAATGCATTCGGTATCTCTTTGATTGTCAGCTTTCTACTTTCTTTGGTGTTGCCTATTCGCTCGTACGGCATCGGCATCATCGTGGTGGGCGTGCTGCTGGCCTCCCTGCAGCAGTTCATCGGCATCAACGTGGTGCTCTACTATGCCCCGGAAATATTCAAGACGATGGGGGCGGCTACCGACATGGCGCTGCTGCAGCAGATCATCGTGGGCGCCGTCAACCTCTCGTTCACGATCCTGGCCATCCTCACTGTCGATAAGTTCGGCCGCCGTCCGCTGATGATCGTCGGCGCACTGGTGATGGCCCTCTCCATGTTCATCCTCGGCACTACCTTTCATACGCACAGCGTGGGTATGGGCTCCCTGATCTGCATGCTCGTCTATACTGCGGGTTTTGCCATGTCGTGGGGACCAGTTTGCTGGGTGCTGCTTTCCGAGATATTCCCCAACTCCATCCGCTCCATGGTGATGAGCGTCGCCGTGGCCTCCCAATGGATCTCCAACTTCTTGGTATCCTGGACTTTCCCTATGCTCGACAAGAGCGAGACGCTGACCCGCCTCTTTAACCACGGTTTCTCCTATTGGATATATGGTCTCATGGGTGTGCTCGCCGCCCTCTTCATTTGGAAGATGGTGCCCGAAACGAAGGGGAAGTCGTTGGAGGAGATGGAACAGTATTGGAAGAAATAGATTACGTCTTGCGATTCATCTTCTGCTGATTCTTGCTGGAATCCTCCGTATTTCGAGGTGGTATGGTGTCCTTTTGAGTCCCGAAATTCTGTGGTGGATGGTTGGATAAAAATAATTTTGGCATAATTTCGGCATAATTTCATCATTTCGGCATAATTTCGGCATAATGAGCAAAATGCGTGTTTTTTTATAAGGATTTATCATTATCTTTGCCATCGGTTATTCCGACAATATTGTTTTAAAGGATCTCGCAAGCTTGTTTGGAGTATCCACCTAACCCGATATCCATCAGAGGTCCTATGGTTTATAATTATGAAAAGAAATTTTGTTTTCAGTTTGTTAATGGTGGGTTTGCTATTGTTGTCCGCCTGCGAAAAAAAAGTTACTGACACCAAGGAAACACCCAATCCATGTTGCGAAGTGTCCTGTGATAACGGCTCATGTAAAGCCTATGGATCCACATGCAGCTGTACCTGTACCTTTTTGGGAAAACCTGATTGCCATGGTTATGGAGATAAGGCTATGAACATTCCAGACTCTTGGTTTGATGGTCGCACATTCGTCATCTTGGATCCTGACATTATTGACAAGGTGACAGAGGACCAAAAGAAACTGTATTCCTTGAACAAAACGTATGCTACCGAACTAGCAAATGCGTTAAACGGGTATAAGGATTTGGTGAAAAAGCATGGATATGCGCTTAAGTCCAAGAAGGCAGTGGTGGAATACTATAAGTTGGTGGATTTAGAGAATAGGATGGAAAAGCAGTTTACTGAAGAGGAGTTGATGTTGCTTATTCATTAGGAGTGCTCTATATTAGATATCCGAACTGTCGTGGTGAAGAGGAACAGGGGTCTTTTTGCCACGGCAGTTTTTTTTGCTTGAATGGTGATTTTTATGTATTATTGCACTTTCTTCTTCGATAGAATGCGAATTGATCTTAAACCACAAAAATTAACACCTATGAGAAATAAACAGTATGGCTTTGTTGGCTTTCTACTTCTTTTGTTTATACTAGAAACAACCATACTCGCCGCGCAGCCCTATCATACGAGTCCTGGCATGACAAACACCACCTCGCTGACTGTCAGTTTCGACCGTCAGCCCTTTTGGCTTTTTCTTGACGATGTGCTTCAAAACGAACAGCCGGTAATGTCCATCAAGGTGAATCATATACCGGAAGGGATGCATTACCTTCGGGTGGAGATCAACAATGAAGAGCACACCACTGTCGGCAAATTGATGCAAATAGGCCCTATGCCACAGAATTTGCGGATTGAGACGATACACAATCTATATGGTCTTACAACAGGCTATGTCGTGCCCCGTCCGGAATTGGTCATGACTATGGTCTCGGTGCAGCCCAACAACCCGCATGGTAACAGGCCAGGACAGAGTTCCTGGTTTGGATATCATCAGCATGGGCAGCCATCCATGGCTCCACCGCCGGCACCAGGTCCCATGGCCATGAACGAGGCGGACTTCAACATGGCGCTGGAGATGGTCAAAAAGGAGAACTTTGACTCCAACAGGCTCTCGCTGGCCAAACAGATCACCCGCCAGAATATGCTGTCAGTCTCCCAGATCAAGCGGTTGTGCCAGACCTTCGAGTTTGACAATACCAAATTGGATTTTGCCAAGTACGCCTACTCGCGATGCGTGGATCCCGAGCGCTATTTTCTGTTGTACGATGTCTTTACCTTCGACAGCAATAAGCGTTCATTGGACACTTTTCTCCAGCAGCAGCATTAAGGTAAAGTAAGCATAAAAAAAACGGACTTCCATCGAAGTCCGTTTTTTGTGGTTGGATTAGTCCATTTCAGGAAAATCCGGTGTTTCATTTTGTGGATGCTCATTTTGTGGACGCTCAGTACGATGCGGTCTGTCGCCTTGCGGACGGCGGCCGTGTCCGTTATTGTCGCGTCTTTCGCGTCCACCGTTGTTGCGTCTTTCACCTCCGCGTTCGCCACCACGGCGAGGTTTGCTGCTCGGCTCCACATAGCCTTCCGGCTTCGGAAGCAGTACCTTGTGAGAGAGGCGGTATTTGCCCGTCTTCTCGTCGATACCGATGAGCTGCACCTTGATGGTGTCGCCAACCTTGAGCACGTCTTCCACGTTCTCGATGCGGCGGTAAGCGATCTCCGTCACATGCAAGAGACCGTCGGTGTTGGGCAGGAACTCCACAAAAGCACCGAAAGCGGTGATGTTCTTGACCTTGCCTTCATACACTTCGCCCACTTCGGGTTTGGTGCAGATGAGGTTGATGCGTGCAACAGCTGCATTGATGTCGTCCACGTTGGGAGCGGCGATGTCGATGACGCCGAATTCACCCACCTCCTCGATGTTGATGGTGGTGTTGGTCTCACGCTGCATCTCTTGGATGATCTTGCCTCCCGGTCCGATGACGGCGCCGATGAACTCGCGCGGGATTTGCATTTGGATGATGCGCGGCACGAACGGACGGTAGTCCTCACGCGGTGCCGGCATGGCCTCTTTGATCTTGCTGAGGATGAACATACGACCTCTGTGTGCCTGTGCCAATGCCTCTGCCAACACTTCAGCGGAGAGACCGTTGACCTTGATGTCCATCTGGCAGGCAGTGATACCGTCTTCGGTACCGCAAACCTTGAAGTCCATGTCGCCGAGGTGGTCCTCATCACCGAGGATGTCGGACAAGATGGCGTAGCGGCTGGAGTTCTCATCGGTGATCAAGCCCATGGCAATACCGGAAACTGGCTTCTTGATTTTGACACCGCAGTCGAGCAGGGCCAGGGTGCTGGCACAAACGGTAGCCATGGAGGAGCTGCCGTTGGACTCGAGGATGTCGGAGACGATACGTACGGTGTAGGGGAATGACGGGTCATCGAAGGGGATCATGGGAGCAACGGCACGTTTGGCCAGGTTGCCGTGGCCGATCTCGCGACGGCCGGTGCTGCCGATACGCTTCACCTCACCCACGCTGAACGGTGGGAAGTTGTAGTGGAGCATGAAACGGCTGGTACCTTCCACGACGGCGCCGTCGATCATCTGCTCGTCCAGCTTGGTACCCAAGGTACAGGTGGCCAGTGCCTGGGTCTCACCACGGGTGAAGATGGCGGAACCGTGGGCGGCAGGCAGGTAGCCGGTCTCGATCCAGATGGGACGGATGGTCTCCAGGTCACGACCGTCGAGACGGATGCGCTCATCTAAGATCATATTGCGCATGGCGTGCCATTGAACGTCGCTGTAGTAGCGTTTCACCATGACTTCTTTCTCTTCGCGTTCCTCCTCGGGGATGGTCTCCATGAAGTCGGCCAGGATCTGGTCGAAAGCGTCGTTGCGGGCCTGCTTGCCCATGAAAGACTTGGCCACGGCATACACTTTGTCGTAGGTTTCTTTCTGGATACGCTCGCGGATCTCCTCATCGTTGGTCTCGTGGCAGTACTCACGTTTCGGGAAGGCGGTGGGTACTTCGGCGGCCAGCTCCATCTGAGCCTGGCATTGTACCTTGATGGCGTCCTTGGCGAAGTTGAGAGCACCGACCATGTCTTCCTCGGAGATCTCTTTCATCTCGCCTTCCACCATCATGATGTTTTCCATGGAGGCAGCCACGATCATGTCGATGTCGGACTTCTCCATGTCTTCGATGGTGGGGTTGATGACGTATTTGCCGTCCACACGACCTACGCGCACCTCTGAGATGGGGCACTCGAAGGGGATGTTGGACACGGCGATAGCAGAGGAGGCGGCCAGACAGGCCAGACAGTCGGGCAGCATGTTCTTGTCGCCGGAGATGAGGGTCACGATGACCTGCGTCTCAGCGTGAAAGTCTTTCGGGAAGAGCGGACGGATGGCGCGGTCCACCAGTCGGGCGATGAGGATCTCATACTCGGAGGGACGGGCCTCACGACGGAAGAAACCACCCGGGATGCGGCCGAGGGCGCCGTATTTCTCTTGATATTCCACTTGCAACGGCATGAAGTCGGTGCCTTCCACGGCTTCCTTCTTGCAGCATACGGTTGCTAAAATCATGGTGTCGCCCATCTTTACGACAGCAGCACCATCGGCTTGTTTGGCCAACTTGCCAGTCTCGATGGTCACCATGCGGCCATCGCCTATATCGAATGTTTTACTAATTCCAATCATTGCTAATGTTTTATAAATGAATAAGATAATTTGTCAGGTCATCCATACTATCCATATACCAAACAAGGCAATTTGTCGAAATTGCCCTGTCTGGTAATGATTATAGATGTAAGGATTATTTTCTGAGACCCAACTTCTTGATCAATGCTCTGTAGCGCTCAATGTCTTGCTGTTTGAGGTATTCGAGCATTTTCTTTCTCTTGCCCACCAAGTTGATGAGGGCGCGTTTGGTGACTTTGTCGCCGCCGTTGGCCTTCACATGCTCGGTGAGGTGTTTGATGCGGTGGGTGAATAAGGCAACCTGAGCTTCAGGGGAACCGGTATCGGTAGCAGATTTGCCATATTCTTCAAAAATGGATTTCTTTACGTCGCTTGTTAAATACATAGTTTTCTTCTAATTAATTAAATTTTTATACCTTTCTTAAATCGGCGGCAAAAATACATTTTTTTCTTTTATAATGAGGCCTTTCTAAAAAAAATAGGTAATTATATACCTAATGGCAAAAATATGATGGTGAAAAAAAAACTCTTTGTTCGAGAGTGCTATGCAAAAAGAGACCATCGTGCTTTGTGGCAAGTATCAGTCCTTTAAATAATTATAGTCTTTAACTTTTCTCTTGATAGAAAAGTTACAAAAGATCAAGCCTACATGAAAGCCGCCCGCTCTGTCCGCCCTCTGACAGCGGCGGCAAACGTGAACAAAAATGCAGACTGTCGCTTTCAGGATTCTTGTGCCATTAGGTATATAATTGCCCATTTTTTTCTATCTTTGCCTCTGGAATATCACACTCCATATTATGATGAAAAATAGATATTTGATCATAGCGTCACTTTTGCTGTTATGCTTCCATGCAGGCTGGTCCCAGGAGATAGACCAACACATGGACATGAACAATATGTCGTTCTTCAAGGAGGCGACATTGGTGGTGGAGGGCAGGTTCTTGAAACCCGTTTATGCCTACACTGTGAAAGATATCCAAGGGAAAAACCATTATTATGGCATTTGTCCTGTGATCGCATACCGAGTGTTTAAAGGTAATGCCAAAGCAGGTGATACGGTATATGTGACAAGAGAGGCGGCTTCGTTAGAGATGGCGACTTTTTCTTCTTGGGATCTTTTTAAAACGAAATATGTAAATCCACAAACAGGCGAATACTATTATGTTGATTGTGATGTTCAATTTGATTCCCCCTCCATATCATGGTCTAAACAACTTAATGGTCTGATAGACCACTTTCAAAATGATTGTGTGATGTTTTTCAAAGCATCAGCCTTTCCAATGACTAAAGAAGAACCATATGCTTTCATTCCTCAATACCAGTATCTATACCCGTATGTATTCTATGACGAAGGGACTAAATTATATGTTTCAGAAGGTAAGTTTGCAGGGTTAAACGACACGATATTCAATTCGCGGGACGATCTGTACAGGTTTATGTTGGAGGCGGGCGGATATGACACAACAGTAGTAAAGGTTACGGAGCCGAAAACTCAGGACAAAAACAGGGATTACATTAACAGAACTCTCCCTCTGGAAGTAGAACAACGGTGGGGAGGTCAAAAAAAAAATACACCAGACCAAAAATGACACTACCCTTTATGTCTCGTTTGGGACACCGCAGTTGAGATACAACCACACGCTCCATAAAGCTTGTGTAGAAGTGGATTTGTGCGTGTGACATCCGGAAGTGGCGAGGTGGTGAAGACTTTGGTGAAAAGATGAAAGTGTCGGAAAGGCCTTACAATCATAAAGGATAAACAGAAACGACAGCACATAAATAACATCGACAATATCTATCAGTTCAACAAAAAATCATTATCTTTGCGGCGGCAAATTTTTGGTTTGTCCTTTAGTTTGAAAAATAGGTAAGATGAAATTATCTGTCGTTATATTAAACTGGAACGGACGCAAGTTTCTGGAGCAATTCCTGCCCTCATTGGTGCGCTCTCTGCCCGATTACGCCGAGCTGGTGGTGGCCGACAACGCCTCCACGGATGACTCTTTGGCCTTTTTGGGAGAGCATTATCCAGAGGTCCGTATCCTCCGCAACGAGCGTAACGAGGGCTTTGCTCGTGGTTACAATCTCGCCATGGAACAGATTGACTCCGAATACTTCTGTCTGCTCAACTCCGACATTGAGGTGACGGACCATTGGATTGAGCCGGTCATCGAGATGATGGATGCCAACGAGAAAATCGCGGTGGTGCAACCCAAGATTCTTTCCTACGCCCACCCGGAAATGTTCGAGTACGCCGGTGCCTCGGGCGGCTTCATCGACAAGTACGGCTATCCCTTCTGCCGCGGGCGTGTCTTCTCTACCCTTGAGAAAGACGAGGGACAATACAACGAACCCATCGATATTTTCTGGGCCACTGGCGCCGCCATGTTCGTCCGCAGCGACGTCTATCGCACTATGGGCGGCCTCGACGACGATTTCTTTGCCCATATGGAGGAGATCGATTTCTGCTGGCGTATCAAAAACGCCGGATTCAAGATCAAGGTGTGCCCCCAGTCGGTCGTGCTTCACGTGGGCGGCGGCACCCTGCCCAAGAACAACTCGTTCAAGACCTATCTGAACTTCCGCAATAACCTCTTCCTCCTGCTCAAGAACCTGCCCGAGAACAGACTTGCCAAGACCTTTATCCTCCGTTTTTTCCTAGACCAGATTGCAGCCTGTTTCTTCCTGCTCCAATTCCATATCAAAGATTTTATCGCGGTCTATAAGGCTATGTTCTCCTTTGCCAAACATTTCAAGGAATGCAAAGCCAAGCGCAACACCATGCCCAAGCTCGCCTATACCGATGTCTATGACGGCTCCGTAGTCTTCCTGAACTATTTCAAGGGCAAGCACCATTTTGACGGAACCCAGTTTTTCTAAAATATTTCCACTATGGAACTTTTCAGCCAAATATATCAATATCTCCTGATCATCATGACCGTCCTCGGCGTGGGCGTTTTCATCATCCTGCAGTTTGTCACACCCGCCTACGGCATGACCTTCAACAGCCGCTGGGGTTTCTCCGTGCGCAGTAACCTCGGTTGGTTCATCATGGAGATCCCCGTGTTCTTCACCATGCTGGTTCTGTACTTCATCTCGCTCTATTTCAATATCCGACCGTTTAACATCGTGACATTCATCATGTTCTTCATCTTTGAATTTCACTATTTCCAGCGATCGTTTATCTTTCCGTTGCTGATGAAGGGTCAGAGCAGAATGCCGCTCTCCATCATCATCACGGGCTTCGTTTTCAATACGTGCAATGCCGTCATGCAGGGTGGGTGGCTCTTCTATTTCTCTCCCATGGATTACTATCCGATCCGCTGGCTCCTCTCCCCGCAGTTTCTCATCGGTTTCGTCATCTTCCTGACAGGCATGGTGATAAATCTTCACGCCGACCGGATTATCAGGGCCTTGAGGACCGATCCTTACGACAACAACTACTATCTGCCCAAAGGCTGGCCCTTTAAATATGTCAACTCTGCCAACTACCTGGGAGAGATCATGGAGTGGCTCGGCTTTGCCATCTTGACATGGTCTGTCGCCGGTCTGGTATTCTTCATCTGGACATGCGCCAACATCATTCCCCGTGCCAAGGCTGTCTATGAACGCTATGAGATATTCTTTGGCGAGGAGTTCACCTCGTTGAAACGCAAAAAGATATTCCCTTTCATTTATTGATTATACCATGCAAGTCAAAAAACTGTTTCTCTTTCTGTTGCTGATGCCGCTTTTCAGCGGATGCCGGGTGGATCCGAGTCCGATCCCGCACGTGGATGTGGACTTCTACGTCTATCCCAATGATGCAATGTATTACCGGCTTAACAGCTACGGAGGCTATGAATACTTCACTGGCGGCGTGAACGGCATCATCGTCTATCGTCTGGACGAGTGGACGTTCTTTGCCTATGACCGGGCATGTCCCTACGATTTTGAGGAGCATGAGTCGTGGCTGTGTGTGGCACCCGACGGCTTGCGTATGGTGGATTCGTTGTGCGGCTCCACCTATAACATCCTGGACGGCACGGTGTTGTCGGGACCCACCCATTGGCCGGCCCGCCAGTATAAATGCCGCTTTGACGGCATGCGGCTGCATGTGTTCAGCTAATCGTTGTTTTATTGTTTTTGGAGTTGGATGCGCATCACGGTGCCGTGGTCGATAACGGACGACTTCACAAACAGCTTGCCCTTGTGATACTCGTTGATGATACGCTTGGCCAGGGTGAGCCCTAGGCCCCATCCGCGGTTCTTGGAGGTGTATCCGGGCTTGAAGATCTGACGTTGCAATTTGGCGGGGATGCCCTTGCCTGTGTCGGCCACGTCAATGCAGACATGCTTGTTGTCTTCTACGATGTCGATGTTGATGGCTCCTTGTCCGTCCATGGCGTCCACCGCGTTTTTGATAAGGTTCTCAATGACCCACTCGAACAGATAGCGGTTGATGGGCAACATGAGTGTCTCTTTGTCCGGCTTGTTGAACTTGATGCTGACGAGCGAGGGGATGCGTGACTGCATGTAGGAGGTGAAATCGTCAATGATGGAGATGATGTCGGTGGACTCCAGCACCGGGGCGGAGCCGATCTTGGAGAAGCGCTGTGCGATGGTCTCCAACCGGTGCACATCCTTGCCGATCTCGGTGGAAACGGACGGGTCGATGTCCATCTCCTTGAGCAGCTCGTTCCAAGCCATCAGCGAGGAGATGGGGGTGCCCAGCTGATGGGCGGTCTCCTTGGACATGCCAACCCAAACCCGGTTCTGTTCCGATTTGCGGGAGACGCTGAACAGAAGGTAGGCGACGATGATGAAGATCAGGACGATGCCCAACTCGATGAAGGGGAAATAGCGCAGCTGTTTCAGCACGGAAGACTCTTCGTAGAAGACATAACAACGGCCTTGGTCCACCATGTCGAGTTCGATAGGCTCGTTGTCACCTTTCATGGAGGCCAACTTTTGCGCCAGTGCTGTCGGGTTGGTCAAGATGGTGGAATCGATGTTGCCGGCATTGATGACGTGCAGCTGGGTGCTGTCGGTGATGATGACGGGCACGGAGGCGGAGTTGATGACCGTCTCTTGGAAAAATGACTGCAGCAGGTTGTCGATGACCGTGTGGAGGTCGTAGTAGATCTGCGACTCTTTGTAGTAGATAGTCACATAGTCGTGGGCGTAGTAGGTCAGCTTTAGGCTATCGTACTCGGCGCGGGCGGCCCCCAGTTCGCTGATGTTCCGCATGTTCTGGATGCTGTCGGGCACGTTGACGGCCGCGTCGATGTCGCCTTTCATATTGGCGATGATGGTCGGCACGGTGGAGTTGGAGGTGATGATGTCCTGATAGAAGGTGAGGTCCTCGTCAAGATCGGCCTCGGTGACTTTCTTGATAGCCTTGGCCAGCAGGGTGGCGTGGTTGCCCTCCTCCATGCGGATGGAGTTGAAGAAGTGCTCGGTCTCGTTGACGATCTGGGCCTTGTAGGTGATAGCTCCCGCCCATATCTCAATACGTTGCCGCTCCTCCTGCGCGATATTGTTGATCAGCTTGGAGGAGTAGTAGAGAATAAAGACAAAGACCACCAGTGCCGATAGGAATAGCAACCAGCGCCAGTGAGACTTGTATAGGATATTTTTGGCCATGATGGCTTATGAATTGGCGGAGGAGAGCAGTTTGTCGATGATGTTCTCCACGGTGATGCCTTCCGCCTCTGCCTTGTAGTTGCGTATGATTCTGTGGCGCAGGATGTTGTAGGACACCGCGCGGATGTCTTCAATGTCGGGGGAGAGTTTGCCGTTGAGGATGGCGTGGGTTCGGGCGCCGATGATGAGGAACTGGGAGGCACGGGGACCGGCACCCCAGGAGAGGTAGTCGTTGGCCCATGCGTGCGCGCCAGGAGTGCCCGGGCGGGTCAGCGTGGCCAGGTTGACGGCGTAGCGATAGACGTTCTCCGGGATGGGCACCTTCTGTAACAACTTCTGGTAGAAGATGATGTCTTCAACAGTGAGCACGCGCTTCGGCTCCATCATGTCACCATGGATAGTGCGCTTCACAATGTCCACCTCCTCATCTTTGGTCGGGTAGTCCAATAGGATGTTGAACATGAAACGGTCTTGCTGGGCCTCGGGCAGAGGATAGGTGCCCTCCTGCTCGATGGGGTTCTGGGTGGCCAGCACGAAGAAGGGGTCGGGGAGGGGATAGGTGGTGCCGTTCATACTGACGGAACGCTCCTGCATGGCCTCCAACAAAGCAGACTGCGTCTTGGGCGGCGTTCTGTTGATCTCGTCAGCGAGGACGATGTTGGCGAAAACGGGACCTTTGACAAATTTGAAGTTGCGGTTGTCGTCCAGGATCTCCGCACCCATGATGTCGGAAGGCATCAAGTCGGGGGTGAACTGGATACGGTTGTAACTCATATCCACCGCCTTGGCGATGGTCGTGATCATCAAGGTCTTGGCCAGACCGGGCACGCCTATCAGCAGGGCGTGGCTGCGGCTGAACATGGCCATCAGGATGTTCTTCACCACCTCGTCTTGGCCTACGATGACCTTCGCTATTTCGGTTTTCAGTTCTTTATACTTCTCAACAAAAGCCTCTATGGCTTCCACGTCATTTTTAAAATCTTGATCCATCTGCTTTGTAGTTTAGGGAATCTGCCATTTAGTAACGAAATCGCACTCTTTATATTGTGCGTTTATTTTGATGTTGGTAACTTTCACTTTGTCGATGACCCATTGCTCAAGGGCATCGTATTTCTTGCTCTCCAGGGCGGCGTTCTTGATCATGTCGTAGTCTTCCACGATGTTAGCCTTGTGTTCGCTGACGCGCTCTTGAAGGTAGATGAGCCGGTAGGCCATCACGCCGTCGTCATTGACGAAGGGCACGCACTCGGAGTACTCTCCCGGGATCAGCTTGTTGATGGTGACGAAGGTGGCCTCGTCCATGGTCTGCTTGTCGAAGACGTTGGAGTTGTTGTAGGGGTTGATGGCCAGACCGCCGTTGTCTTTTGTCGGGCCGTCGGAGAAGCGCTTGGCGGCTTCGGCGATGGTCAGGTGCTCGTTGAGGATGATCTGGCGGATGCTGTCGAGATAGGTGATGGCCTTCACCTGTTCGTCGGTGGAGGGCTTGGGCTGGATGAGGATGTGGGCCACATGCACGGACTCGCCGCGGCGCTCGATCATCTGGATGATATGGTAGCCCGCCTGGGTCTTGATGACCTGGGAGACCTCGCCCGTCTTGAGGTTGAAGGCTGCCGCCTCGAATTCAGGATAGGTGGTGCCGCGCTCCACGAAGCCAAGGTCGCCGCCATGGGCTGCGCTGCCGGGGTCGTCGGAGTAGAGACGCGCCAGCAACGAGATCTTCTCCCCACGCAGGATGCGCTCCCGATATTCGTTCAGACGCTCCTTGACAGCGTTGACCTCCTCCTCGCTCACCGGTGGAATCTTGACGATCTCCCCGAAAACGTAAGAGGTGGGCACTATCGGCATGCTGTCCTGACTGATCTCGTTGGCGAAACGCTTCACCTCGGAGGGCGTCACCGTGATGTCCCCCGTGACATTGTACTGCACCTGCTCGATCAAGGCCTGCTCGCGCATCATCTCCCGCATCTCCTTCTTGATCTCGGACATCGGCTTCTTGAAGTAGTTCTCGATATATTTTACATCTCCTCCCACCTGCTGTAGGAAATAGGAGATTTTTGAGTTCAACCGGTATTCCACCTCTTCGTCCGTCACCTCGATACTGTCTAAGTCCGCCTGGTGCACCATCAATTTGTTGTACACCAGATTCTCCAGGATCTGGCAGTAGATCTCCTCGGGATTGTCAATGTTGCGGTACTGGGATTTGTAGTCTAGATAGTGCTTCTCCAGGTCGGATTGCAGGATGACCTCCCTGCCGACCACGGCCACGATGCCGTCAACCGGCGTGCCTCCTCCCTGCGCCCAAACCGCCATGGAGGTGCTCAAGAAAGCCAATATACTGATAATGAGTTTTTTCATAACTAATACTTGCTTTTTCGGATAGATTTCTCTCCGTCAAAAATCAAGGTGCGAAAATACAAAAAAAAAGAAGACAAACGCCTTCTTTCTTAATTCATTCAGTCATATCCCGCGAGAGGCAAGATTATTTTCTGCCCAGACTTTCGTCGGAAACAGTCAATTTCTTTCTGCCTTTTGCTCTGCGAGCGGCTAAAACGCGGCGACCATTCGCGGTTGACATTCTCTCTCTGAAACCGTGTTTATGTCTCCGTCTCGTGTTTGAAGGTTGATATGTTCTTTTCATTGCTCTAGAGTTTTTGTCATTTTTAAGGACGGCAAAAATACAATTTTTTTTGTTTCCACCAAACCTACTTTTCCTTTTTTTCTATTTGTCCTGATTTTTTGAAATCAAAATTAGTAAAATCTATATTTTCAGTTATTTATATCTGCTACCTCTTAGGTAAAAATGGGCTTCTCACCTCATGATTTCCAGGTGCGCCACCACAATTTTTGAACATATTTTGGTGAAAAACCATCCTTTCTGCCGCAAATACGATGCCCTCGCCCCTGTCAGATACGACCATCATTCCTGCTGCTAAAACTTTCCATCATTTTTCTTGCTGATTATCCATTTTTTTTGTTATTATTGCTTTCCTTAAATACGCTAATAAAAATAATATGGTCATGATAAAGAAATCTACCTTTTCTCTTTGTTTTATAATGCTGATATCCAGCTTTATAATGAATGCACAGACGGAGAATCCCTATGCGGATTTCAATCCGGAGTCCCTGAAGGAAAATGCAAAATACATCCGTAATTTTGCGCCTAACAACTACGATGAGAAGATTCTGTACAACTGTATGTCGGACATGATCGACTTGGCGCGTCTGGAGTATGCCTTTCTTCCGAAGATGAAGCATGACGAGTCGCTGGACTCCACGGCGCAGTTCCAGGCCGACTATCAGGCTTCCAAGGATGAGCGTACAGAAGAGAATGTGGCACCTTACAAGACGATCATGTATCGTCTGCGCAAGTATGACTTGGCCGGCAACGGTGTCGAGTTGGTGGCCAAAACCAAAGCCTATCTGGGCGAGAAGGAGTATTCGTACTATGATATGTGCCTGGCGACTGTTCAGTTCTTTTTGAAGAACATGAAAACGGCTGTCATGCTTCTGGATGCTCAATACACCTATCTGGGCATCGGCTTCAACACCGATCTGCTTATGAAGAACATGTATTTCTCCTGTGTGCTGGCCAATGATCGTGCCTTCAACACCAACAAGCCTGGATACGGAGTCAAGGACCTGCCCTACACCAAGTCTGCCAACAGCCTGAAGCCCTATGACGACAAGGTGTGCAAGAAATGTGCCTCCGAGCCCGGCTTGGAAGTCCTTTCCGAATACGTGAATATACACAAGGACGGGGCTGTCTATCTGGAGTGCAACGATTATAAGAATCTGAAAAAGTTGATTGGCAAAGAGGGCGACGCCATCGTCATCGACTTCGTGCAACAGAGCAATTACGGTTGTGAAAACCCGACTTCTGACTATAACCTCTCTCACAGAGGCTTCATCACCAAGCCCATCACCTTTGAAAAGATGATGGACTTGAATGAGAACAAGAACCTGAAGAGCGGCAAGATGATTGTCAAGCTGGCAGATCTTCCCGCCGAGATTGAAGAGGATGCCGATGTGGATATCCATGTGCTGGTGCTCAAGGAGGGCAACCGCGTGTGCCGTACCATCATCCCGAAGCGTGTGGAGGTCAAGTCCGCCGACTATGAAGAGAAGGTCATGTTCGTCAAGGATCAGGCCGGCATCAAAGCCAAAGGCGAGTGGGTCGCCTCCAAAGAGACGGGCGACTTCAGCGTCACCTTCCCTTACGACCTGAAAAAGACCGATTACACAGGGGCCGCTTTTGCCGATCAGCTGAAAGAGGTGGATGTGCCTGAATATAAAGTGGACAGAATTGAGATTATAGCCCACAATTCTCCCAACTACTATCAAGATGCCAACTATCAGAAGATTCAGCAGAAACGCGCTGATTTCCTCAAGAAGGACTTGCAGGCCCGCTATCCAGGGGTGGACATTGCCATTTCCTACGACTTCTGTTATGAACAGTTCAAAAAAGACATCAACAACAGTCCGGAATACTATGACCTCAGCTTTGACGAGCTGCCGGTGATGGCCCGCAAGTTGAAAAGCGACAGTTGGGCGTTGAAGACGCTGGACAGCGGATTCTTGGCCCCATGCCGCTACTACGAAATCAAATACTATGTGACCTTCCCCAACGAGACCAAGGCAGAAGAGCAGAAGTTCGTGGCCTGGAAATTCAACAAAGCCCTTGAGGAGAAGAATGTCGGCCTGGCCATGTCTATCGAGAACTATATGATGGATCAGGTGGAGAAGGGTAAATATACTTCCAGTTTCTTGAAAGAGATGAACATCCCGATGAAGAAAGAATACCAGACCCTGCTGAACAACAAGCTGTACATGCAATATTTCTTCGCTTCCAAGCTAACCCCGGCCATCTCTGAGGAGATGTACAAGATTTTCAACCTTAATCCCGCCAATGTGCTGCTTTCCTACAACACGGCTGTGTGCGATGTGCAGGCGACGACCATCAAATCGATAGCTGATGTTGCCAAGACGCAAGCCAATATCGACCGTCTCTATGGCATTTCTGTCATTCCCAAAGACCGTGTCAATGCGTTGAATATGGAGTATCAGTTCAAGGTGATCAACTTCTTGGACACGTTAGCCCCTTCCACGGAGTCTGCCGCCCTCAGCACGGCCACCTTTGCCAAGATCAAGGAAATCCGCAATCCCAAGATGGACAGCTGGAAGAACGCTTACAAGTTGGCCTCCTATTTTGTGAAACAACACGACTACACCTACGCACTCTCGCTGATGAATCCTTTCTTGGATGATCCGACCATCTCCGAGGATTTCATCTTCTCCTATGTGTCCATTGCTGCTCATCGTGAGGAGACCTATCTGAGCGGTCTGTTCACCAAGGCTGTCCAGCTGGCCAAGGAGAAAAACGAGGTTCGTTTGTGCGGCCTTTTTGAAAAGCTGCCGGCTTGTGTGTTGGAGAATGCGGATGTGAAGAAAATAATTTGTAAAGGATGCAGATAGAAGAACCGGATCTTCAGGAACAGCAGAAAGACGAACTATACGAGCATTTCCGATTCGTGGTGGACCCCGGCACGGAGTTGTTGCGTATTGACAAGTATCTTTTCAATCTGATCCGCAACACCTCCCGCAACAAGGTGCAGCAGGCGGCCAAGGCTGGCTGTATCCTCGTCAACGGCAAGCCGGAGAAGCAGAACTACAAAGTGCACCCCAACGATGTCATCACGGTGCTGATGCCTAACCCGCCGCGCGACACAGAGATCCTGCCGGAGGACATCCCGTTGAACATCGTGTATGAAGATGACGACCTGCTGATCATCAACAAAGAGGCAGGTATGGTGGTGCATCCAGCCTATGGCAATTACACCGGTACCATGGTGAATGCGCTCTATTACTATCTCCGGGATCAGAAACTCTCGGATGGATCTCCCATGAAACCCCTCTTGGTGCATCGTATCGACAAGAACACATCCGGACTTATCGCTGTGGCCAAGAACGAGTTGGCACAGATGCGTCTCGCCAAGGTCTTCTTCGACCACGACTTGGAGCGCAAGTATTGGGCGCTGGCGTGGGGTGACTTTGAGGAGGACAGTGGCACTATCGTAGGGAATGTGGGGCGTCATCCCAAAGACCGCATGATTATGACAGTCTTTCCTGAGGGCAGCGAGCAGGGCAAGCATGCCGTCACTCATTGGCGCGTGATAGAGCGGTTCGGATATGTGACCTTGCTGGAGTGCCAGCTGGAAACGGGGCGCACGCACCAGATCCGTGTACACCTGCAGTCCATTGGTCATCCTCTGTTTAATGATGAAGCCTACGGTGGCGACCGCATTCTCAAGGGCACCACCTTCAGTAAATATCAGCAGTTCATCCGCAACTGTTTCGCCTTGATGCCGCGACAGGCACTGCACGCCAAGTCCATCGGTTTCGCGCACCCCACCACGGGCAACTTCGTCCGCTTTGAGTCGGAGCTGCCCCCGGATTTTCAGGCAGTGGTGGAAAAATGGCGCGGGTACGTGGGGGCCCGGCCGCTGGAGGAAGAGTGATTTATCCCACCATAAACGTCTCCAGCACGCTCTTGATCATCGCAATTTTTTCATCCAGTAGCTGCTTTGTCCGCGCCTCCATCAGGAGCCGCAGGTAGGGCTCTGTGTTGGAGGGCCGGATGTTGAACCACCAGTCTTCAAACTCCACGCGGTAGCCGTCAAAGTCCATGATCTTGACAGGCGTTTCCTGGGCGCAGCAGTGCACCTTGACGGCCTCCATGGCCTCTTTCTTTTTCTCGATGGTGAAGTTGATCTCGCCGGAGTTGGCATATTGGCGTATCTTGCCGATGAGCTGCGACACGGAGACGCCCTCTTTCTTCATCTTGCTGAAGATATAGAGCGCCACCTGAGAGGCGATCATGGCGGAGTCGGAATAGAAGAAGTCGCGGAAATAGTAGTGACCGGCATATTCGCCGCCGAAGGAGCCGTCGATCTCGCGCAGTTTCATGGCGGCGTAGGCGCGCCCCACGCGCCAAATCTCCATCTCGCCACCCATCTTTTCCAAATACTCGCTCACGGACTTGGAGGTCCGGATGTCTTGGATGATCTTGCCGCTGTAGTGCTTCTCTTCGAGGAAGTAGTGCCCCAGCACGGCGATGATCAGGTCCGGCGGGATGAAGTCGCCATGTTCATCTACAAACATGACACGGTCGGCATCCCCGTCAAAAACGACGCCGATGTCGGCCTTCGTCTCGCGTACCTTTTCCTGCAGGACGACGATGTTCTCGGGCTCCAGCGGGTTGGCCTCGTGGTTGGGGAAGGTGCCGTCCAGCGTGTCGAAGAGATAGAGGGGCGTATCGCCGAAAATCTCCTTCACCAGGATGGAGGCCATGCCGTTGCTGCAGTCGATGACTATGCGGAGGTTGTCCAGATCATGGTGATATTGGGAAAGGAATTCCAAGTACTCGGCCTTCACGTCGTAGTCGATCACCTTGCCTTTTTCCTGTGCGACGACAATCTCTTCTTCGCGGATGCGGCGCTCCAGTTCGCCCAGGCCAGTGTCGTAGCCTACGGGCAGGGCGTTTGTACGGGATACCTTCAGCCCATTGTACTCTTTGGGATTGTGCGAGGCCGTGATCATCACGGAGGCATCGAAATGGTGACGCGCCGTGAAATAATAGACCATGGGCGTGGTGGTTAACCCCATGCTATAGACATCTACTCCGGCATCAGTGATGCCTCGCGACAAAGCCTCGAAAATGTCAGGGGTGGAGGTGCGCATGTCGAAACCTACCAGCACCTTGTCGGCATGTAATAAGGACGGCAGGAAGAAGCCGAATTTGTAAACGGTGTCCAGATCGAAGTCTTTGCCAAAGACTCCCCGGAAGTCGTATGCTTTGAATGCTCCCATAATGGTGTGTTTTTTATTGGCCTTCTTCCGATAGTGATGAGATGCGCTCCTGTACCAGGTTTTTCCAGCGGATGAAGGCGGATGTTTTGATGTCAAAAAGTAGGTCGTAGAAGGTCCGGCCCCAGTAGTTGGCCGTTCCGAACCCGCCGGGCTTCTTCAGGAAGTTCTCTGCCAAGACGACCTGTGAGGTCGGGGTGTGACTGATGACGACCCAGATGGAGGCCCGTTTGGTGATGGAGTCGAACGACTCCACGATGAAGCTGAGCGCATAGGGAATGTCGGAATTGAAGGCCAGCGTGGAGAAGTATTCCCGAATCCGCTCTTCGTTGAGGATGTCTTGGTGGGAGATGACATCGGTGAGCAGGTGTTGGATCTTCACCCCCTTGTTGAGCTTCGTGACCAAGGCGAGGTCATAGCGCATGATGGGCTTGCGAAAACTCAGTCGGATATCGTACTTCTTCTGGTTGTTGATGATGGAGGTGTTCCAGCCGTTGAAGTAATACTGCATCACCTCCTGTGGATACTCGAAACCTTGTTTAGTGAATCTGGCTTTGGAAAAATTGATGCCTGTCCAGAGAATCTCTCTTTGGCTCAGAAAATCGATAAACAGGTCCTCATCCAGATACATAAGACAGTGTTTTTTTGCGTGGCAAAGGTACATCAAAAAATCGATAACTCGACCAGAAATGAAAAATATTTATCATCACCATATTTGCGTAAAAAATAGTACTTTTGCGCTCTTTATGCAATAATTGTCATTTTTTGCAGTTATGCAAGTATTGGTTTGAATATGAGCAAAAAAACAACCCGTAAATTCACTACTAAGAGTCTGGCTTTCCAGCTGATAATGGCCTGTGTCGTGACCATTGTGCTCATGGCGCTGGCGGTACTGTTTCTCCGTCTCTTCACCCGTCACGGACGGGAATTCGAGATGCCGGACTACCGCGGGCAGCAGTCACAGGTGCTGACGCAGACGCACAGCAAGGAGGGCTTCATCTTCGTGGTAAATGAACAACGTTATGAAGAAGGGGCCACCCCGGGTGCGGTGCTCGTCCAAGACCCCGCAGCTGGAGAGAAGGTGAAGCATGGCCGTAAGGTCTATCTGACCGTTGCCGCCTCAGAACCGCCGACCATCAAATTGCCGGAACTTCACGAGATCCCGCTCAACCAAGCCAAGATTATGATAGAGTCACAAGGTCTGGTGCTGGAAAGAATCATCGAGAAGCCCAGTCCTTACGAAAACCTCGTGCTCGATGTGTTGTATCGCGGCCATAGTATCAATTCCGGCGCCGATATTAAAATGGGTGAGAAGATTACCCTGGTGGTCGGCAAGAACATCAATGTGCTGCCTGACTCTATCCCTTCAGAAGAATAAACAACATTGAACTTTTGTAACCTATGAGATTTTTGAAGATTATTGTTGCTGTGCTGGTCCTCACCTCCTTGGCTGAAGTAGTCCCCGTGAGTGCCCAGGAGTTGTTGACAGGTGTAAGTCAGAATGCGGTCATAGCAAAAGAGGCCAAAAAGGCTCCTGTTGCTATCAAGAACGGCACGGCAGTGAAACTCCCTTTCCTGGAAGATTTCTCCTCCTATACAGGTTATCCGAATCCCGCTTTGTGGCAAGACCGTCAGGGCTTTGTCAACAATACATATCCGGTCTTTCCGCCCTCTATCGGCGTGGTCACCTTGGACGCCCTTGACGAGAACGGCCGCGTCTATGCACATGCCGAGCGCACACCCTTTGCCGCCGACACGCTGACATCCAACCTTATCCGTCTGGATAGCAACTTCACCTTCCATCGTCCCATGTACCTGTCCGACTCCCTCTATTTCAGCTTTTATTATCAGCCCGGGGGAGCATGCAAGTCACAACCGGCCGTTGGCTGGGAACGGATTGGCGATGCTCCGGAACAGGAAGACCGCCTGATACTGGAGTTTGGCTATGCCACAGGCCAGATGGTCTTTATCGGCTTCTCCTATGCCGATTATGTCATCGATGAGGGACAGTTCTACAGCGCCGGCGACACCATTCCCAACCCCTATATGCCGGGAACTTTTTATATCTTCGAGAGTAATGCCTTCGGCGGAGAGGTCATCCAGATGCCTACCGACTCCCTCTTCGGCCCTGAATACGTGTGGAATGAGGTGTGGTCCTCCGACGGCACCACTGTGGATTCCTGGCTCGCACAGAATACGCTCGACTATTTCAAACAGGTGATGATCCCAATCACCGACCCCCAATATTTGCGTGACAACTTCCAGTTCCGTTTCCGCAACTACGCCAGTCTGGATCTCGATTCCTGGAGTTCCAATGTGGCAGGGTGGGCGAGCAACTGCGACCAATGGCATCTCGACTATATCCAGCTGGACGTGAACCGCAATGCCCAAGACTGTTTCCCCAACGATGTGACCTTTGTGGCACCCACGACTTCCGCATTGACTCTCTACCAGTCGATGCCGTGGCATCAGTTCCGTGCCTCCGACATGGCCTCCTCTTTTCATAATGAACTGGCCAATATCTCTGCCGGTGTGAAGAATACCTTCTACAACTATTCTGTCAGAAAGGCTCCCGGCACGCACATCTATACCTCTACCGTTAACAACGAGAATGCGCAGCCCTATTATGACTCCGGTTTGCATTTGTATCCCTATCATGCCGATCCATCCGTGAATTTTGTGTATGAGTATGACGGGGCCGACAGCGCCACTTTCTATATCACCCATGTTTTCAGAATGGAAGGTGCCAACGACGAGTGCCTTTCCAACGACACTTGCCGCTTTGAGCAGAAGTTCTACAACTATTATGCCTATGACGACGGGACGGCGGAGGCCGGCTATACGCTGCTCTCCACGATGACCAACCCGGATGCATCTTTGGCCGTCCAGTTTACGCTTGCCGAGCCGGATACGCTGCGTTGCGTGCGCATGTGGTTCAACAGCGTGTTGGATGACGAGAACTTCGAGGAGTTCACCTTGATGGTGTGGGCCGACGACAACGGCAGACCGGGTGATGTGCTCTATTCGCTGCCATCCCAACTGCCTGCACACGGCGCCGACTATCTGGATTTCATCAACTACTATCCGGAAGAACCAGTGGCCTTGAACGGCACCTTCTATGTGGGCTTCCGCCAAACTCACGCTGTGCAACTGAACCTGGGCTTCGACCAGAACAACGATGCCCGTGGACATTTTTTCTACAAGACCTCCAGCACCTGGCAGGAATCTTTCTATAAGGGTGCTCCCATGATCCGCCCTGTAGTGGGTAAGTTCTATGACCACTCTTCTGTCGTCGATCACGACAAAGTCCACCTGCAGTGCTATCCCAACCCTACCACCGGTATGGTTTATATTGACGGGGTAGAGGACGGACAACTCCTCAGCTGCAAGATCTTCGACATTTACGGTCGCCTTGTACAGACCTCCGCGCTGCAAAATGCCTCTGTGGATATGAGCACCTTCGCCCCAGGTGTCTATGTGCTGAAGATCATGCAGCAGCATACCCTTCTCTCAACAGAAAAAATAATAAAGCAATAATATGAAACTGAATCTTACAAGACCTATCATTTTCTTCGATCTGGAGACCACAGGACTGAATGTTGGACTCGACAAGATTGTGGAGCTCTCCATGATCAAGGTGATGCCTGACGGACAAGAAATCGAACGTACCGAGCTGTTTAACCCTGGGAGACATATTCCCGAGGAGGTGTCTGCCATCCATGGCATCTACGATGCCGATGTGGCCACCAAGCCTACCTTTGAGCAGATGGCCGACGACTTGTTGGCTTTCATCGGCGATGCCGACTTGGCTGGCTATAACTCCAACAAGTTCGATGTGCCTTTGCTGGTGGAAGAGTTCCTTCGCTGTGGCAAGCCTTTTGACCTGCGCAACCGTCATCTTATCGATGTGCAGAATATCTTCCATAAGATGGAACCCAGAACCTTGATTGCTGCCTACCGCTTTTATTGTAATCAAGACCTGTCTGACGCGCACCACGCACAAGCCGATACACGCGCCACCTACGAGGTGCTGAAGGCCCAGCTTGACAAATACAATGGAGTCGAGTATGCCGATGCCAGGACCAAACAGAAAAGCTATCCTATCCAAAATGATGTGAAGGCGTTGAGTAACTTCACCCGCGATGTCCATGCCGTGGATCTGGCCGGACATATCGTCTTCGACAAGAACCAAGTGCCGGTTTTCAATTTTGGCAAGCATAAGAATGTGCCTGTCAAGGAAGTCTTCACGAGAGAGCCTGCCTACTACGACTGGATGATGAAGGCCGATTTTCCGCTCTATACCAAACAGGTGATCACCCAGATCTATCACGAAGTGTGTCTGGAGAAGAAGTTCAGCCGATAGGGTTGAGATGGATTTCTAAGAAAAAGGTCGGTTTTGCCGGCCTTTTTTGTGTCTGGGAACCACTACTTGATGATGCGTTTCTCGTTCTGGGCGATGAATGTTTTCCAGTCAGTGGCTTTGGTAGTGCCGAAACTGACCTTGTGTTGGTAAAAATGACAAACTGCCGCCGCCAACGAGTCGGTGGCGTCGAGGTAAGGCGAGGTGTCGGGCAGGCTGTACATGCGTGCCAACATGGCTGCGACTTGCTCTTTGGAGGCGTTTCCGTTGCCCGTGATCGACTGTTTGATCTTGCGAGGCGAATATTCAAAGACTTCCATGCCGGCATGCAGGCAGGCGGCGATGACAACCCCCTGCGCGCGCCCGAGCTTGAGCATCGACTGCACGTTCTTGCCGTAGAAAGGTGCTTCAATGGCCAAGGTGTCGGGCTGGTATTGCTCAATCAGGGCGTTGGTCTTCTCGTAGATGTATTTCAACTTGGCATAATGGTCCGACAACTTCTTCATCTGGATGACGCTGACGGCCTGTACCTCCGATTTGTTCAGGTTGGTGTCCAGAATCGCATACCCCATCACCAAAGTGCCGGGGTCGATGCCTAAAATTCGATGCTTTGTCTCGTCAGCCATAGTCGTTATTGGAAATATAGACGGTTTTCACCATAATGGATGACAGCATGGTGCTCGATGAGGAAATCGTTGCCCAAAATCATCTGTATGGGGTTCTTTTTGAGAGTTCTGTATGCCACATTGATATGCGACATGTCCACTACCGCCAGGTTGGTCAGCATGGGCTGACGGTAATCGCCAAGTGTGAAGTCGGGGAAGTCGGCTATCTGAACGCTGAAGTCGTTCCCGCCGATGCCGGCATTCACGCCTTCATTGTCTGACACAACCAAGTCTGGGAAGAATGTGCGTGCTATTTCTGCGTCAATGCAGGAATGGGAAGCACCGGTGTCCAGTACCATACGCAGCCGGATGCCGCCAAGTGTCCCATAGAGGATGGTGTGATAATTGCCCTCCTCCAACATCTCTATGTGAAGTTCAACCTGAAACATGTCAGCCTTCACATCCATTTCTTTTTGATGAAGAAGAACAATAGGATGACGAGGATGCTGACACAGATAATCATGACAATCCAGAAGGCAAAGGGAGATTCTGCGAATGGCAGGCGCACGTTCATGCCGTACAAGCCGCTGATGAAGGTCAGAGGCAGCACAATGGTGGAGATGATGGTCAGCATGCGCATGATCTCGTTGGTCTTGTTGGTCTGCAACGAGTCGAAGGTGCTCGACAGGCCATCTACCAATTCGCCATAGTCGTCGATCATATCCCACATCTTCTGGTAGAAGTCCAAGATGTTGCCCCAGTACTCTTCCATGTCGTCGGCAAAGCCCACATCGCCGCTTTCAAAGGCTTTGAACATGCGGAGTTGCGGCTTGAACATGGTGTTCAACTGGATGATGTTTTTGCGGAAACGGGAAATCTGCTCAATAATCTTTTCCGATTTGATGCTGAAAAGTTCGCGGTTGATGACATCCAGTTCAGACCCCATTCTTTCCACCAGCAAGAAGGTCTCTTTCATCATGCTGTAGAGGATGTGATAGAGCGTGGCATCGGAGGTGCCGCTGATGTCCTCGTCGTCTTCAGGCTCTGGATGGATCTTGGTGTAATTGAACAGTTCCTGGACCACATAGTGGGAATTGCCCACGGTGATGAGAAACTCCTGTCCCCAGAAGATCTTGGTCTCTTCTGTCCTCACCAGATTGGTGCGTTTGTCAAACAAAGGGAAATGCAGCACGATGAAGTGATAGTCATCGTAACTATCGATCTTGGGACGTTGTACGAAACTGGAGCAGTCGTCTATGTCCAATGGGTGGAAGTGGAAGTTATCTCTGAGGAAATCCAAATCCTCTACGGTGGGATCAGTGATATGGTGCCATTTGTATGTGCCGAAATCGATGGTGTCAACCATAGTATAACCTCCTTTCTTTTAATGGATTAGACGATCTGAATCTGTTACATTGCGGTAATGAATTTTTGGAACCGCAAAGATAGTAAAAATACTCTATCTTGTTTCCAATGTTGAAAAAAAACTGTCTCAGCGGGGTCTGGGCAGGGTGGATGTATAATAAAAAAAGAGAGTGCCAATGTTGACACTCTCTTTGGAAGTATGCGTAAGGGTTGATTACGCTCTGTATTCTTTCACGATACCCTTGATGTCGGCGGGGGCGAGACGGCCATAGACCTTGTCGCCTACGAGGGCTACAGGAGCCAGACCGCATGCGCCTACGCAACGCAGGGAGGTGAGGGAGAAGAGGCCGTCCTTGTCGGTTTGGCCAGGCATGATGCCCAGCTCTTTCTCGAAGGACTCGAGGATCTTCTCAGCACCACGGACGTAGCAAGCGGTACCCAGACATACGGATACGGGGTGCTTGCCCTTCGGGTTCATGGTGAAGAATGAGTAGAAGGAGACCACACCATAGACTGTTGCAGTGGAGGTGTGAAGTTGCTCTGCAATCAACTCTTGGGCTTCAGCGGGCAAGTAGCCGAGGAAGCCTTGTGTCTCGTGTAACACGTTGATCAGTTCGCCGGGATTGTTGTTGAATTTGTTGCAGATCTCAATAATCTTATCGCGAACTTCTTTCTTGATCGGAACTATAATTTTTTGTTGCATAATCTTTCTTTTTTAGATTGTTTGACATTATTTATCCGAACCAACTTCAACCACTGTTTGTCTGTCGAAATAGTGGGTGTGCAGCAGTTCGTGAGACTTGTGACCGCAAGGTTCGCCCAGGTACTCTTTGTAGATAGCCTGGATGGACGGGTTCTCGTGAGATTTACGGATCGGCATCTCTTTGTCGGCTCTGTAGATGGCTTCCCAACGAGCTTTGATGATGTCGCTGTTGCCATGGTGCAGAGGTTGACCGGCACCGTCGATACAGCCGCCGGGGCAGGCCATGATCTCGATGGCGTGGAAGTTGCACTTGCCAGCCTTGATGTCCTCTAACAGTTTACGAGCGTTCTTCAGACCGTGAGCGATACCGATGTTCAGCTTGAGGCCGTCCACATCGATAGTGGCAGAACGGATGCCTTCCAGACCACGGAGCTCTTCGAAGTCGATCTTCGGAAGTGATTTCTTGGTGATGACCTCGTATGCTGTACGAACAGCAGCCTCGATCACACCACCCGTGGTACCGAAAATGACGGCAGCACCGGTGGACTCGCCCAGAGGGCTGTCGAACTCGCTCTCAGGAAGCTGGGCGAGGTCGATGTTGGCTTGCTTGATCATGCTGGCCAGCTCGCGGGTGGAGATGGAGTAGTCCACATCGGGATTGCCATTCACCTTGAACTCGTCACGGCTGCATTCGTATTTCTTAGCCAAGCAAGGCATCACGGAAACGCTGATCATATCCTCGCGGCTGATGCCGATCTTCTCTGCGAAATAGGACTTCGCGATGGCGCCGAACATCTGTTGCGGAGACTTGGCGGTGGAAGGAAGCTCCTTCATCTCCGGGAAGTGGTGCTCGAAGAAGTTGACCCATGCAGGACAGCAGGAGGTCAGGATCGGGAGTTTCACATCCTTGTCGCCGTTTAAGAACTTGGTCAGACGGCCGATGAGCTCGGTACCCTCTTCCATGATCGTCAAGTCGGCAGACCAATCGGTGTCGAATACATAGTCGAAGCCTAACATCTTGAGGGCGGTAACCATTTTGCCCGTCACGATGGTGCCCGGCTTCATGCCGAATTCCTCGCCCAGAGCCACACGCACAGCGGGAGCCACTTGGACAACGGTCTTCTTCTTCTCGTCCATGATGGCGCGGAGAATCTTCGGGGTGTGGTCCACCTCGGTGAGGGCGCCGACAGGACATACGGCAACACACTGACCGCAGAAGGAACACGGAGAATCCTCCAGGTGCTGGTTGAAGGCGGTGGAGACCACTGCCGGGAAACCACGCTCGATAGCGGAAAGAGCGCCTACCGTCTGCATCTCGTTACACATCGTCTCGCAACGACGACACATGACGCACTTGTTCATGTCGCGGATGATAGAGGGAGAGACCTCGATTTGGTAGTTGGACTGCTCGCCGCCCACATACGGGTTTTGGCGGATGCCGAAACGGATGGCCAGCTTCTGGAGCTCGCAGCGACCGTTCTTGGCACATTGTAAGCAATCGTTGGGGTGGTCGGAGAGCATGAGCTCCAACACCGTTCTACGTGCGTTGATGACGCGCATAGAGTTGGTTTTGACCACCATGTCGGGCATGACTTCGGTGATACAGGCCGGAGCTAAGTTTCTACGGCCGGCAACCTCTACTACACAAATACGGCAGCTGCCCGGTTTGTTGTGGACGCCAAGTCCTTCCAGCTCAAAATGGCAGAGGGTGGGAATGTTGATGCCAATGGTCTGAGCCGCTTTAAGAATAGTCGTACCTTTCGGCACTTCGACTTCTCTGTTATCTATTGTTAATTTTATCATATCCATAGTGAAACCCCTTTTTAAATGATACTAATTGCATTAAACTTACATTTCTCGATACAGGTACCACACTTGATACAGATCTCTTGGTTGATCTCGTGCGGCATCTTAACCGTACCCTTGATGGCGCCAACAGGACAATTGCGGGCACATGCGGTACAGCCTTTGCACTTCTCAGGATCAATGACATACTGTTTCAGAGCTTTACATTGACCAGCCGGGCACTTTTTGTCTTTCACGTGTGCCACATACTCGTCCCAGAAGTTGTCGATGGTGGACAATACCGGGTTCGGGGAGGTCTGGCCCAATCCGCAGAGTGCGGTGTCCTTGATGACACGGCTCAGGTTCTTGAGCTGATCCAGGTCATCCATGGTGCCTTGGCCTTTCGTGATCTTGTCAAGAAGCTCATAGAGTCTCTTGTTGCCGATACGGCAAGGGGTACATTTACCGCAGGACTCTTCCACGGTGAAGTCGAGGTAGAACTTCGCCACGGAGACCATACAGCTGGTCTCGTCCATGACGATCATACCACCGGAGCCCATCATGGAGCCAGCAGCGATCAGGTTGTCATAGTCGATAGGGGTGTCGAGGAACTTCTCGGTCAAGCAGCCGCCGGAAGGACCGCCGGTTTGAACGGCTTTGAACTTCTTGCCGCCCTTGATGCCACCGCCGATTTCGTAGATGACCTCACGAAGGGTGATGCCCATAGGAACCTCGATAAGACCCACGTTGTTGATCTGGCCAGCCAATGCGAACACCTTCGTACCTTTGGACTTCTCGGTGCCGATGGAGGAGAACCACTCCCAGCCCTTGTTGATGATGACGGGCACGTTGGCGAAGGTCTCTACGTTGTTCACGTTGGACGGTTTCTTGAGATAACCCTCTTGTGCAGGGAACGGGGGTTTGAAGGTAGGCTCACCGCGCTTGCCTTCCATGGAGTGGATCAAAGCGGTCTCCTCACCACAGACGAATGCGCCGGCACCATAGCGAAGCTCGATGTCGAAGCTGAAGTCTGTACCGAAGATGTTGTCGCCTAACAGACCATACTCACGAGCCTGACCCAGAGCCACCTGCAAACGGTGGATTGCCAGCGGGTACTCGGCACGGATATAGACCAGACCCTTGGTGGCGCCAATACAGAAACCACCGATGGCCATAGCCTCGATCAGGGTGTGCGGGTCACCTTCCAAGATGGAACGATCCATGAAGGCACCGGGGTCACCCTCGTCAGCGTTACAGATCATATATTTCTGGTCGGCCTCGTTCTTGCGGCAGAGCTCCCATTTCAAACCTGTCGGGAAGCCGGCACCGCCACGGCCACGAAGACCGGATTTCTTCATCACGTCGATGGTAGCCATCGGGTCATTCTGCTCCAACACGGAAGCCAATGCCTTGTAACCGTCGCGTGCGATGTATTCGTCGATGTTTTCAGGATCGATGAAACCGCAGTTGCGCAAAGCGATACGCATCTGTTTCTTGTAGAAGCCCATGTGCTTGGAGTCGGAGATGTGCTCCTTGTCCTCAGGGTTCTCGTACAACAGGCGTTGCACTTTTCTACCTTTGATGATGTGCTCATCGACGATCTCTCTGCAGTCCTCAGGTTTCACCTGGGTGTAGAAAGTGTTGTCGGGGAGGATCTTCACGATCGGGCCTTTCTCGCAGAAGCCGAAGCAACCGGTAGCCACCACCTGAACATCATCCGTAAGATTCTTCTCAGCCAAGATGCTTTCGAAGTTAGCTTTGATCTTTGGGCTTTCTGAAGCGGTACATCCCGTACCACCGCAGAGCAATATGTGATATTTATAGTTTGCCATCAGAAACCTCCTTGTTATTTATTTTCAATTTTCTCGTAATTTACAGGGATGACACCCTCAAGGATTTCACCGGTCAGGATGTATTTGTTCACGAGGTCGTTTGCCTTCTGAACGTCCACATGACCGAACACGATCGGGTCGGAACCGGGTTTTTTCACCTCGACGGTGGGTTCTGCATAGCAATAGCCCATGCAGCCCGTCTGGGTGACGACGGCCTTCACATTTTGGTTTTTGCACTCTTCAATGATGGCTTCCATCGTCTGCTTGGCACCGGAAGCGATACCGCAGGTAGCCATGGCAACCTTGACCTGAACCAGGTTCTCGGCGTTGTCGCCATTTTCGCGGAGGCCGACCATCGATTGGAGTTGTTCTCTCTTCTTTTTGAGATCTGCCAAAGATTTAATCTTTTCCATACAATGTTGTTTTTGTAAGTTGTTGATAATTTATTTGTAGTTAATTCGTTACACGAAAAACCGCCTAAGAGCATGACACTTTTTAGGCGGTGCAAAAATAGGAATATTTTTTTGATTTTTCAACACTTTGGCAATATTTTTTCCAGTCTTCCACGGCCTGCTTTTTGACGTCTGCTCCAACTGTTCTGCTGGGCGCTGAATCATAAAATTGCCTCGATGCCTTTGCGTCGATTTGCGGGATCTGCGTGCTATTTGTTTTACGCAGATTATACCATAAAAAAAGCCCGACTGTTAATCGGGCTCTTGGCAGGGGAAGAGAGAATCGAACTCCCATCAGCGGTTTTGGAGACCGTCATTCTACCATTAAACTATTCCCCTAAAGAAGGGGCCTGTTCAGCCCCTTTCTTGTTGTTTTGATGTAGGTGTGACTCTTAGTCCAGGATCTCAGTGATCTGACCAGCTCCGACCGTACGACCACCCTCACGGATAGCGAAACGGAGGTTCATGTTCAGAGCGATCTCGGAAAGCAGATCAACCGTGATCTCTACGTTATCACCAGGCATACACATCTCAACGCCAGCAGGCAGCGTGATAGCACCGGTAACGTCCGTTGTACGGAAGTAGAATTGAGGACGATAGTTGTTGCCAAACGGAGTGTGACGACCACCTTCTTCTTTCTTCAAAACATACACAGAAGCTTTGAATTTCTTGTGAGGATGGATGGAACCCGGTTTCGCGATAACCATACCACGACGGATCTCGTCCTTGTCGATACCACGGAGCAACAAACCTACGTTGTCACCAGCTTCACCTTCGTCGAGGATCTTGCGGAACATCTCCACACCAGTAACGACGGATTTCAGCTTCTCGGCACCCATACCGATGATGTCAACAGGGTCGGAAGTGTGGATCACACCAGTCTCGATACGACCGGTAGCCACGGTACCACGACCAGTAATAGAGAAGACATCCTCTACAGGCATCAAGAAATCTTTATCTACATCACGCGGAGGCAGCGGAATCCAAGTATCCACAGCGTCCATGAGTTCCATGATCTTCTCAACCCACTTCGGCTCGAGGTTCAAACCACCAAGAGCGGAACCGCGGATCACCGGGCTGTTGTCGCCGTCAAATCCGTAGAAGGACAAGAGGTCACGAATCTCCATTTCAACGAGGTCTAACAACTCAGGGTCGTCAACCAAGTCAACTTTGTTCATAAATACAACCATTCTCGGCACACCGACTTGCTTTGCCAACAGGATGTGCTCACGAGTCTGAGGCATCGGACCATCGGTAGCAGCCACAACGAGGATAGCACCATCCATCTGGGCAGCACCCGTTACCATGTTCTTCACATAGTCGGCGTGACCCGGACAGTCAACGTGTGCGTAGTGACGCGTAGCGGTTTGATACTCGATGTGAGCGGTATTAATGGTAATACCACGCTCTTTCTCCTCAGGAGCATTGTCGATGGAGTCGAAAGATCTAACCTCGGAAAGACCTTGGTTTGCCAAAACGGTGGTGATGGCAGCAGTTAAGGTCGTTTTGCCGTGGTCGATGTGACCAATGGTACCCACGTTAACGTGGGGTTTAGTACGTTCAAATTTTTCTTTTGCCATTGCTTATTAAATTTTCGTTTATACTTTAGTTTACTACATAAAAGTAGAGCCGTTGATGAGAGTTGAACTCATGACCCCATCCTTACCAAGGATGTACTCTACCACTGAGCTACAACGGCTTTTTTGCCTCGTTTTTTGCCCCGCTTTCATTTCGGTTCAAAAGGCTGGCAAAAATACAATATTTTTTGGATTGTGTTACTTTTTTGTCTAAAAAATTTTTTTATTCGCATAACTTGCTGATAATCACCTTTAAACTTTCTCTCCAATACGGGATGTCCAAGCCGTAATCTTTTTTGATTTTGTTCAAATTGAAGAGAGAATAGGCGGGTCTCTGCGCTTTTGTCGGATATTCTGATGTCAAAATGGCCTTGACGGCGCATCGGATTCCGGCGATTTCAAAGATGGCTTTCGTGAACTCGAACCAACAGATGCAGCCCTCGTTGGCGAAATGATACAATTCCACCCCTTTCTGGTTCTTAGGTTCCTGGCAAATCGTTAAAATGGCCTTCGCCAGGTCTCCCGCATACGTCGGAGCTCCGATCTGGTCATAGACTACCGACAAGGTCTCTCGTTCCGCTCCGAGCTTGAGCATGGTCTTGACGAAGTTGTGCCCGTATTCGGAATAGAGCCACGAGGTACGGATGATCACGCCCTGGCAGCCACTCTCCCGCATGGCCTCCTCGCCGGCCAGCTTGGAACTGCCATAGACCGACATGGGCCGCGGGGTGTCCAGCTCCGTATAGGGACGGTTGGAAAGACCGTCAAAGACATAGTCGGTGGAGACATGCACCAAGAAAGCGTGGTGCTTGGCCGCCGCCTGCGATAAGTTCGCCACGGCATCGCGATTGATGCGATAGGCCATCTCGACATCGTCCTCGGCCTTGTCCACCGCCGTGTAGGCCGCCGCGTTAATGATGATGTCCACGGGATGCGCTTCCAGAAACCGCTTCACCTGTTCTTCCTGACAGATGTCCAAGGTGTCGATATCCGTGCAATAGACTTGACAATCGTCCTGCCCGCGCAAGAGATCCTGTAAACACCGACCGAGTTGGCCGTTTGCTCCCGTGATTAAGATGGTTCTTCTCATGAATTAAAAGTTAAGAGTTAAAAGTTAAGAGTTATTGTTTGGTGGCAATTTCTTTGGTAGTTTTGACTATTGATGCCAATAATTTTATAAGTTCATCATTGTCATGTTTCATTGATTCATATTCACTGTCTGTCAAATATTCTGCTTCATGCAGTACTTCTAACCAGTAATCTGTTTCGCCAGCTTCTTTCAAAGCGATATTCATTTTATTTATAAAGTCTTTTCGACTTTGGGCATAGGTGCCTTCTCGAATATTGGCGCCTATACTTGTGCCAGATCTGACGAACTGTTTGGATAGGACAGTCTCTTTTTTCTTTTCTTGTAGAAACTGATAACACTTAGCCACTCTTTTAGCAAAAGCAAGACTTTTCTCCCCCACAATGCTGCGCCCAGACATAACTCTTAACTTTTAACTTTTAATTCTTAACTTAGTTCTACCGTTTCCCTGAACCTCGGCACATACGCCTGCTTGAACCCCGCCTCTTGGAGGTGCTTGGCGTAGGCGTCTCGCACCTCGCCTTCGCCGTGGACGATGAAGATGCGTTGCAGTTTCTTGTTGCCTTTCTGGCAGGAGAGATAACGGATGAGTTCTTGGTAGTCGCCGTGGCCGGAGAAGGCGTCAATGCGTTCCAGGTGGGCTTTCACGTCGTACATCTCTCCGAAAATGGAGACTTTCTTGTCGCCGCGCATGATCTTGGCGCCCAGCGTGGTGGGGGCGCAGTAGCCGACGCAGAGGATGGTGGTCTTCGGGTCTTCAATGTTGTTGGCCAGATGGTGTTTGATACGTCCGGCCTCCATCATGCCGGAGGCGGAGATGACGATGCAGGGCCGATTGTACGTGTTGAGGCGCTTGGAGTCGTCGATGGTGCGCACGTAGGTGAGCTTGTCGAATCCGAAGGGGTCCTGGGTGCGCTCAATGAAGGCGCGCATGCTCTCGTTGAAGTCCTCGTCGTGCAGGCGGTAGATGTTGGTGGCGGAGAGGGCTAGCGGACTGTCCACAAAGCACTCGATGTCGGGCAGGTTGCCGGCGCGCTTCAGCCGGTGCAGGGCATAGACGATCTCCTGTGTCCTGCCGATGGCGAACGAGGGGATCAGCAACTTGCCTCTGCGTTTGGCGCAGGCGTCCTTCACGACCATCATCAACTGTTGCTCGGCCTCCTCAAATGTGGAGTGCAGCCGGTCACCGTAGGTCGATTCGGTGATGATGTAGTCTGCATACGGGAAGGGCTCGGGGTCGGGGAGGATGTGCTTGTCGTAGCGGCCCACATCGCCCGTGTAGCACAAGGTGCGCACTTTGCGTCCCTCTTTGAAGGTGATGTAGATGGCCGCACTGCCCAACATGTGTCCCGTGCGGATGAACTGGATGGTGACTTCCGGGGTGACGGCAAACGACAGCATGTTGGGGATGCTGATGAACTGCGACATGCACTCCGCGGCGTCCTTCTCGGTATAGATGGGTTCGATGGGCTTCTGTCCTTCGCGGTCTTTCTTCTTGTTGAACTGGGTGGCGTCCTGTTCCTGGATGCGCCCGGAGTCGGCCAGCATGATGGCGCAGAGGTCGCGCGTGCCGGGGGTGCAGAACACCTTGCCCCGGAAACCTTTCTTATATATATATGGTATGAGACCTGAATGGTCGATGTGCGCGTGCGACAGGAAGAGGAAGTCTATCTCCGTCGGGTCGAAGCCCAAATCGCGGTTCATGCTGTCTGTCTCCAGACCTTTGCCCTGATACATGCCACAGTCGAGCAATATCTTGGTCCCTTTCTTGGTGGTAAGCAGGAACTTGCTGCCCGTCACCTCTTCGGTGGCGCCTAAGAAACTAAGCTTCATATTGTGTTTTTTTTATGGGTGAAAAGAATAGCGTGGTGCTACTTCTTGGGTGGCCACACGTTGCGCCATCCATAGAAGAAGCCCAGATGGTAGCGCGCGGCGAAGTAATAGACCAAATGGCGCAGCTTGCTGAACGGCATGTAGCAGAACAGCAGGATGCAGGCGATGTAATAGAGGATCACGACGGCTGTGCTTCCGGAGAACAACAGGTAGAGTAGCGTCATCAGCTGGAAGGTGGAGGTCAGGAAGTTGGCCAGATAGTCGTCTATATTCGACCAGCTGCGCATCTCGTCCTTGAGATAGCGTCTTGCCAGCAGGATGTAACCGCAGAGACAGCCTACAAGTGGAATGATCGCGATGAGATAGTGAATCTTGTCGCTTCCACCGATCCAGCGGTTGAAGAAGGGGAAGAAGGAGAGCACAAAGATGAGGAAGCTCAGGAAGGTGCCGATGTGGAAGAGCATGCCGGCGGCATATTCCGGCAGGTGCAGGAAGGCCGACTCCTTGTTCTGCGGCATCATGGCCACGGTGTTGGAGTAGAGCACGCCCGCTTTCACGTCGCCGCTCTTCTCGGAGAGGTCCTTGGGTTTGCCCAAGCGGACAATCTTCACGAAGAAGGTGAAAAGTCCGCAAAAACAGAAAGCTACCGCCGCTAAGGCGATATATTGAATGATGGACATATTCCGTATGTGTTAGGTGAAAACTATTATACACAACCTTCCGGTTTCGGCAGACCGGCCACACGGCAGGCGCCTCTGGCGGGACCCAGCGGGAAGAGCTCGTAGATCTCTTTCAATTTGAGGTCGGCGGTCTTGCAGATGGTGCGCACCATCGGGGCGATGCCTTTCTCCTCGTAGTTCTCGCGGATGCAGCGGATCACCTTCCAGTGGTTCTCCGTCAACTCCTCAATGCCGTCTTCCTTGGCGATGACGGGAGCCAGCTCTTCAGTCCACTCCTCGGGCTTGATCATGAAGCCGTCGCCGTCCATTTCATAAGTCTTACCGTTAAAATCGATATTTGCCATAGTCTTGTTGGGTTTGTGAAATTATTAGAGCGCAAAAATACAAAAAAATGTTGAACTGTTGAATGGTTTATTTGTGGAAATTGGCAAGGTTGCCATAAACGGGCGAGATGTTCAGCATGACAGCCTTTCCGGTCTTCGGGTCAGTGAGAGAAGTGGTGATGGTGAGTTTTTCCAAGTTGATGCTCTCGATGTGTCTTTTGTTAACCAAGACACTCTTGTTTATTCTGGAAAACAGGTCACTTGGCATGTCTTCCTCGATTTTGGACAAGGAAATGTATTGGCATAATGACTTTCCGTCCACCAAATAGAAATAGGAGTAGTTTTTCTGATGGCGAATATACACGATGTCGCTTAGCGGTACTGTGACAGAATTGCCCTTGCCGATGTTGATGCTGAAGAGGGCACTTTCTTGGACGAGCTGTGTGTTCACTCTTCGCAGTTCCATGGAGTAGTGGTGGTTGGTTCTCAGGATGAAGAAAAAACCGACGAGGCAGCAGTCGCGAAGCAGGATCATGACAAACATTTGTAGCAGATAGACGGTCAGCAGGCTGGGCCTCCGCTTTGCGATAGGCATGATGTCGTTCCACAGGAAGCCCATCTCGAAGGCGGTCAGCAACAGGCATCCGACAAATGAGACGATGAAGAATTTTATGGTGAATCCGTTCAGGTAGAATCTGGGGACGGTCCAGAAGTAGGTGGCATAGCAGGCTGCCATGATCACGATTCCGATGATCCACTCTTTGTATGGGTGATAGAAGGGATATGGCCTGAAAAAGTTAAGCATGACGAAGATGTAGAAGAAGAAAACCCAGAAAAGAAGGTGTGTTAGGATGCGCCAGAACGCTTTGTCTTTTTTCATTTTTTGCTTTTATTTTGATGCTGCAAAATTACACATTTTACGAGAAGGACGTTTCGTGTCACGAAGTGATTGGCGGGGGATTTCGGCATAATTTCGTCATAATGGCATAATTTCGTCATAATTTGGGCTTTTGGGCTTGGCAAGTGTTGTTATGTGTTGAAGAAAAAAATATATTTGCAGCGTTGTTCGCCTGTCCTGATGTATAACGGACCTCGCACCAAGGCCGGCGGCGACGCGAAGAAGTGAAAAATAGAGGTCCCCTTTTAAATGATGAAGCTGATAATAAAAAAGCGTAAAGATAGCATTATTGTTGGGGTTATGATAGTGATACTCTCATTATCTACATCTGTTTGTGCCCAATACGAATCGTTTTTTGGCAGTGAGTCATGGGAATATGCTGTTGGTTTTCAACCTATTATGGGCACCTCCGATTATGATCCGGAACTGCTTGGCTGTTTGACAAACCAATATCATTTCACAACATCTGATACGGTGACGATTAATGGGAAAGTATATTTCTACAGTACTACTTATTCTTGGTCGGGATATCCTGTGAAAATTAGGGAAGACACCCTGTTGGGTCGTCTGTATTCACTGGTTGAAGGCAGGGAATTTATGATATGTGACATGTCTCTGACGGTTGGTGACACATTTCGGTTGCCTTGTTTAAGATATTATGATTATGTGCCGACAGACACCATGTTATTTCTTGTTGACTCCGTTGCATTTGTAAATTCGAAAAAAATCATACATCTTTCAGCCATTTCTCAAGAAGCCTCTTATTGGTGGCATTTTTTTCTCTTTGGAGAAGCCTTTAATATCACTTTTCGTTTTATGGAAGGAATTGGTCCAATGTACGGCATTATGCCACCACATCAATTAGGGGATGTTTTGTTGTGTCTTAATAAAAATGATAATTTATATTATATGACACATCCTGATTTGGGATGTTGGCAGACAGTGTCTGCTGTTTCGGACTATCCTGAAGAAGCAATGATGATATACCCAAATCCTGCCAACAATCAGATTTCCATAAGTTTTAAAACCGGAGGAAAGACCTTGGGAGATCTAGTTATTCGCGACATTACAGGAAGAGTATGTTTTCAAACGAAGGTTTCGGAACCAGTTGTCAAATTAAATATTGCAGACTTGAATACTGGAATCTACTTGATCACTTTTAAAGACAGTGAAAATAGAAAGATTACAAAAAAAATCATAAAAAAATGAAAAAATCTACTATCTTCTTTATCTTTATATTTCCACTGTCACTTCTTGCTCAATATTATAGTTGGAACGGACAAGGTATTAGACCCAATGAAAAAATTCATTATCTCAATGTTTTTGTAAACATCATCTACGATATTCACCCCCAATACGCCAACCTATATACAGACACCACTTATTGGCCTCCCGTTTTTGATCCCGCATTAGAGGGAATTAACAACACTGCCATTCCAAACTATCTTCTTGATTGGATGGATACGACATACATGCCAGGCCAAACACATGGCACGTGCACCAGACTATATGGAGAATCTTCATTTGACACCCTTCAGATTACCGGGGACTTTGTTGTAGTGAACTTGCGTGAAAGTTCTGTGCTGAATTATGGACCCTTTAATCTAAATAATATCATCAATGCTGTAAATAGCATGTTGGAACAATCTGGTTTCTATTCTTTGTATGGACACCATGGTCTATCTTCTTTCAATGCTCGTAATCTTTTAATCAGAAACATCACCAGTGATTATGGAGGATTAAATTCCGGAAGTGGTTATGGGGGAAGAAATACTATACAATGTGTAGGCGATGGATTTTTTTTCAGTAATCCTACAAGTATTGTCACCCATGAAATCTCCCACGCATTGTTTGGATCCAACGATTTTCACACTTCGGGAGGAAACCACAGAGGGGGTGGGTGTTCCATGTCTTTTCTTAATATTCAGGGCGGCTACGGATTGATGGGAGCGGCTAACTCGGGATTGGTTTGTTGCAATGGTTACGAGCGATGGCGTATGCATTGGAAGCACCCCCAGTCTGTGGATTACATTTCAGCCCGTAATATGGACAACACCCAGTCTGTAGTCTCCGACATTTCGCGTGAGGATGGCAACCAGACTTTCATACTGCGCGATTTCGTAACTTACGGGGATGTGGTGCGCATCAAGCTGCCTTATAAGGATAGTGTCACTTCTTCCAATCAGTATATCTGGCTGGAAAACCACCAAGTGGGAAAAAACGGCAAACTGGACTTCTTGCAATTTTCCAACACAAGTACATGCCGGCCTCAAGGTGGTGCTGGGATTTACGCCTATTACCAGATCGGCAGAGACATATTGGAAGGATCCTATTATCAAGTATGGGATACCTGTCACCGAGACAATCTGAAAGTGATCCCAGCAGAAGGTTATTATGACTACGAGCTGGTTCCAGACACTCACACAATAAATTGCGTTAACTACGAAGTGCATTACTATTCCTTGGTTCGCGGAACGAAAAACCCTTTTTGTGGGGGACATGATCAAGAGACACACTTTTTCCCGCAAGCGTCCGATACAGTTTTATATTCTTCTCGGGAGTATTATATGTGGCGGAAAATCATCAATGGTCAGAATGACAACCTGTTGCCCAGCATTGGAGATACCCTTGACGTCTTCAGTACCCACAGGAAAATCAATATGGGTACGAATCCGAGTACTTGTAACGCCAAAACTTACCATAGCAACAACAGCAACCCTAGTAACATCATCAGTGCACAAATACCTCAAAAGAATACTGCGACCACCTATTTGACAGGCTTAAGCATAGAAATGACCCCTATCCATGGAACAGGAACCTTCCAGGTGCGCGTGCGTTGGGATGACTATAAAATAACCAACGACTGCCGTTGGACGGGCGACATCGTGTTGAAAGACACGGCCATCTTGACATCAGGCAACACTATCACTTTGGCGCAGAACCGCACGGTGGCACAGACCACCAGGGACCACGAAACGGGACTCTTTGCAAAACGAACACAATGGACCTGTGAGGGAGGTTCCTATTTTCGCCAAGACAGTTCCAGCACCTTGGTTTTGACAGAGAAAAGTTCCATGGTCTTTTTGAAAGACAGCAAATATGAGATGCTGTCAACCGCTGGCTTGCAAATCATGGCCGGGTGTACGCTTGATTTGCGTCCGAGGGCCAATGTGCGGATTGGCGGCACCTTGACCGTTGACAGCGGCGGCGTTGCACTCATCAGCGACACTGCCTATCTTACTTCTTCCGCCCGCCTCATCGTCCGTCCCGGGGGCAAGCTCATCGTGGATGGCGGCACGCTGACCTCTGCCTGTGCCGGCGAGATGTGGCAGGGCATCGAGGTGGTGGGCGACCGCACCAAGCACCAGACCGCCGCCAACCAGGGGACCGTCATCCTGCAAAACGGGGCCACCATCGAGAATGCCCACTGCGCCATCAGGACCGGCCTTGAGGGGAACGAATGGCTCACTGCCGGCGGCATCGTCCAGTGCTCCGGCTCCACCTTCCGCAACAACCGCCGCGCCGTCTCCTTCTACTCCTACGCAGACACTATCTCCCCGGGTTTCTACGGCGACAACAAGAGCTGGTTCAAGGACTGCACCTTCACCCTCAACAACGACAACCTCTTCCTCTCCCAGAATATGGAGTTTCTCAATCACGTCACGCTGTGGGACGTGAAGGGCGTCTCCTTCGAGGGCTGCACCTTCGAGAACCTCACCACGGGCAACATCCCCGACCGCAAGCATGCCATCTATGCCGAAAATGCCGGCTTCAAGGTGAAGACGCTGTGCAACACCCTGGACGGCTGCAACTGCTACGGCACGGCAGACACCAACCGCTTCACAGGCTTCTCCACGGCCGTGGAGGCCTGCAACGCGGGCAGCCCCTACGCCGTCACCATCGACGAGGCCAAGTTCGTGAACAACGCCACGGGTGTGTCCATCCAGGCCTCCAACTACGCCACGGTGACGCGCTGCGTGTTCGACCTGTCCGACTCGCCGCTCTACCCGCGGGGCAACTGCGGACTGGCGCTCACCACTTGCACGGGCTACCATGTGGAGGGGAATGCCTTCACGGCCGATGCCAACGCCACCTCGCCGAGCAGGACGGGCATTCGGGTGGTGAAGTCCGGATATCAGAACAACAGCATCTACCGCAACACCCTGGAGAACCTCGACTACGGCATCTTCGTCGCCGACACCAACGGTTCCCAGCGTTCCGGCCTTTGCTTCACCTGCAACGAATTTGAGGACTGTGATTATGGCATCTATGTGGATGATGACGCCATCGTGTCGCCTACGCATGGCAATACGAACCAAGGGGCGGACAACAGCTTCGCGGGCACGCAGACGAGCAGCTTTTGGAATGCTGGAGTGTGGCAGGTGGACTACCATTTCAGTTACAGTCAGCCACACACACTCTACAACCCTTCAGGGGTGAATCCGTATTACAATCATGTCTACGCCAACCCATGCACGCAGACCGTCTGCGACCAAGGCGGGAATGTCAACCCGGTGACAAATTTCAACGGGATGGACGTCAATGGGCAGATGGAGGACAACCAAGACGTAGGGGCGAATGATCATTCGCCCCTACAGACGGCG
>JAFYNM010000034.1 GCA_017549765.1 Bacteroidales bacterium | reverse complement strand
TTTTTCCTTGAGTATTTGCTACATCTTTCCTCATTCTTTCAATGAACTCTCCCAAAATCCCGTCGCCTCTGTTTCCCTCTCAATTGGGACCGCAAAAATAGTGTTTTTCACAATAGGTTGTATCACTCCAAACCAAAAAAAATTATTTTTTTCTGCAACTCACTGTATATCAGTGAGAAAAAATTTGATAACAGGTGATTTTTACCATCTAAGACCTGTTTTATCCCGTTTTTTGGCTCATTTTTCGTCTTCAAAAGGCTGATGAGTTTGACCATTTTCGGAGAGTTTTGGGAAATTTATCCCAAAAACGATTCAAAATGAATCAGGGAGACTGTCTATCTCTATTAAAGCATTTATATATATACTATAATTATTATAGGGTCATTTTCTTTCTGAAAAAAATCTACATGCCCATACAATATCCATCCCATTCCAAGCGTTTTTCGATTGTCATTAATTTAATAACCCATCGTATGAAAAACAATGCGCTCATTATCGGAATCGTAGCCAGCATCTGCTTCTTTCTGGCTGCCGCAGTCTTCGGATTTGCTTACTATCAGTCCAAGAAGCCCGCTAAAACAGTTTCTGTAGTAGGTATGGCCCAAAAGGACTTCACCTCAGACCTCATCGTATGGAGATTTTCTTTCTCTACCAAAGACGAGACCATGCAAGGCTCTTATGCCAAGTTGAAAGATGAAATCAATGTCGTAAAATCTTTCCTCAAAAAGGAGGGGGTTACCGAAAAAGAGATGGATTTCCAGCCTATATCCACCGATGCGGTTAAAAATTATCGTTGGGATGACGTCAACAGACGTTCTGTGGAGATCTTCTCCGGATACGAGTCCAAGCAAACGGTATCCATCACCTCCAACGACATTGACAAAATCGAGAAGGTGTTACGTGAAATTTCCGAATTATATGATCAGAACATTCTCATTGACAGCTGGAGCCCAGAGTATTACTACACCAAACTGTCCGACTTGAAGATCGAGATGCTGGCAGAGGCGTCCCAGAACGCACAAGAGAGAGCCAAGGCCATCACCAAGAATGCCGGATCAACATTGGGAAAACTCAAATCCGCCAACATGGGCGTATTCCAAATCACGGCTCCCAACTCTGCCGATGAGGACTACACATGGGGCGGTGCCTTCAACACCTCTTCCAAGGAAAAACGAGCGACCATCAACACCAAGCTCACCTATTTCGTTGACTAACTTCTCTTTTTCATAGCACTTCATATGCTAAAAGGGCTCCTCAATTGAGGAGCCCTTTTAGCATGTATCTTACAGAGAGGCTATGCTTCGAAATCAACCTCGTCCTTATCTGTTCTTTTGTGCTTGTCCATGACTTTCTCCTTGGTTTTCAACAGCTGTTTCTTCAACGCGTCAACAGCCAAGTCAACAGCCTCCTCAAAAGACTTTGCGGTTTTACTGGCCATGGCATCATTACCCTTGATCTTCATACGGATATCCACCGTTTTATTCTCAGGAGACTCATTGTTCTCTACTTTCAACGTCACGTCTGAACCAATGATTCCATCATGAACTTTGTTCAACTTGGAGACTTTCTCTTGGATGAACTGTTCTAAATTTTTGTCCGTTTTGAAATGGACAGATGAGATGTTAATTGTCATAAAGACCTCCTTTTTTTATGCCCTGGGGTGGGCTTGTTTATAAATTGATTTGAGTTGTTCCATAGAATTGTGCGTATAAACCTGCGTGGCTGCCAGACTACTGTGTCCCAGTATCGTTTTGATCGCATTCAGGTCTGCACCATTGTTCAACATGTGTGTGGCAAAGGTGTGCCGAATGACGTGTGGACTTCTTTTGTCAATAGTGGTGACCATGTCCAGGTATTTTCTTACAATTCTATAAACCGCCTTCGGATACAATGAACTTCCGTTAGCGGCTACAAATATACAATAATTATTCGAATCAGGATGAAATATTTTTTTATAAATATCAAGATACTTTGTGAATAAGTTGTGCATATTCTCGCCAAACGGCACTATTCTTTCCTTATTCCGTTTGCCCAACACTTTGATTGTATTCTGCGACAAATCAATATCTTGTGCGTGGATATTCAGCAGTTCCGACAACCGGATGCCCGTGGCATAGAACAATTCCAAAATCACCTGGTCGCGGCAACCTTCAAAATCATCTGAAAAAAGTTCGGATGAAAAAAGGTGTTCCATGTCTTTTTGTTCCACATAGACAGGCAGACGTTTACTCACTTTGGGAGAAAGGATGGACACCATTGGATTGTGGGGGACCTTCCCCATCTTCAGCTGATACCGATAGAAGGCCTTCAGGCTGGAAAGCTTCCGGTTGACGGTTCTGGATGTATTGCCACTATCCTCCAGAAGCGAGATGATCCAGGTGCGGATATCGTCGGATTTGATATCTTGCAGAGAGCGGGCTTTCACCACCTCATCCACAAAGGCAAAAAACTGGCCCAAATCCTTGGAATAGGCCTTCACGGTGTGTTCAGACATCCGTCGTTCGGTTTGCAGATAGGTGATAAAATCCTGATAATCCAACATAACAATCTTATCTTATGCAATGATTATGCCAAAACGAAGCAAAAAAAAAAACAGGCAAGCCTGTTTTTCTTTGAGTGATTTTCAAAACTATGTCTTATTCATTCTCTGCATTGCGCAATTGCTGAACATAGATAGCTTTGCGGATCTGTTCCCGACGAATAACACTCTTCTTGGTGAATTCTTGTCTTGCACGAATTTCTTTCTTAACACCAATTTTGTCGAATTTCTTCTTCAGTTTTTTGAGCGCTCTGTCAATAGATTCGCCATCTTTTACGGGAACGATAATCATAAAAAATACCTCTTTCTTTTAATTGTTAATAAATTAAGTTAGCGGCGGCAAAAGTACATTTTTTTTCTACAACTCCAAATGTTATCGAATCAGGGTCACCGAACCATGCAGTGAATAGCTCTCAGGCCCAGTCAGCGTGTGGATATAGACATCACAGCTATAGAAATAAACCCCGTCAGAGCAAGGTTGTTTGGTCGTTTCTTCGGTGCCATCCCAGCGAATTTCAGGATCTTCTGTCGCAAAAACACGCTTTCCCCATCGATTGTAAATCTTCATGTTGACACGCTCCACACCGGCATGGGGCGGGAAGGGAATCAGCAGATCGTTGACACCATCCCCATTCGGCGTAAAGACATTCGGAAGGCGGTAATCGAGACATTCATAGATGTCCATGCAGGTGGAGTCGGTCCGATCCGTGATATTGGCATTGCTGTCTATCAGCATCATAGCAAAACAGCCCACCACCACTTCGGGGAACGGGAGGACATAATGGCATTCCGGACCCGTGCAATCTGCCAAGAAGGCGGGGAAAGAGTCAATACAAGTGAAGGACCCGTCCAGCGTCGGCTTATACAGTATGTAGTAATACCAGGCATCCGACATGGCGCTGTCGCTGCTGAAGGTCCACCTGAAATCCACTGTCTGGCAGTCGGTAGTGACCACCACGTCTGGCAGTTCCGGAGGTTCGTTGTCGATTGGCTGGGCACAGACCTGCTGCGATCGGTTCCACAAAGGTCCTATCGTGTCGGGCAACCAATAATATCCTTCAGCCAGAATATAATAGCAATATGTCTTCTCATTGTCCAAAGACTCATCCGTATAGATGGTGGCCGTCGTCACTGCCACGGTATCCCACTCCTGAGTTCCCTCCTCATGGCGGAAGATGGTATAAGCCACATTGTTCCAAGGCTGTCGAACAGTCCATTGAAGCGTCAACCGTCTGTCAGCCGGGGTGATGTGCAAGAAAATAGAGGTGGCGGGATCGGAGTGCTCAATCACGGTATCCGAATTGCGGAAAGCCACACGGTAGGTATAATCATACGCCACAGTATTCAAATCGTGATCCAGATAGCTCAATGTGTCGGACAAATTGGCATAAATAGGATCTGTGACAGGAGAAAATTCCGTCTCCCCTTGCGCCCTTCTGTACAATATATAATAATATGGTGGGGAGAAAGCATTGGAGTCAATCTCCGGGGGCCGTATCCATCCCACCTTGACGGTGCCGTTTTCCTCGTCGGTGGACACCACATCGGCGTGGGTTATCAGAGGAGCATCCATAAAAAGCTGCGTGCACATCTCCTCGGACACAATGCTCTCCGCACCGTTTGCAAAGAGAGCCACCACTCGATAGCAATACTCGTTAGCGTGATAAAGCGGCAACACTGATCCATCATCCACCCAAGATGTGTCATCCCAACCGGTGGTGGTGCCAATCCATTCATATCCCGCATCTGGCGGCATCCCCGTCTCACAGGAATCCGGAACAAAAGGATTGCTTCCTGAACGGCGATAGACATCATATCCGATGGCATTCTGGCACGAGTCAGGGTGCCACAGCACCTTGATAACATTGCCCGACGGTGTCACCGACTCCATCACGGGTGCTGGGGCGATCACACGAATGTGCATGGTCTTGAAAGAGACCAGTTCCACTTGCGGACCATTGTCCTGGGCTTTGAAAAGGACGCTATAGGGCTCTGGCTGCACATGCTCGCAGACCGTCTGCCACACAAAATGAGTTTGATAGTCCACCTCGTCGGTGATGGTCATAAACTGTGCGGGCGACACTTCTGCCAGCAGTGGAGCGCCTGTGGCCGAGAGCGTCACCTGTGTGGATGTCGAATCATAGACCCAAATCGGCATATCGAGGCGAGCACCGGCGATGACACAGGTGTCGTAGAGCTCCACTATCGGAGGGGTGTTGTTGCAAGGGGCAATGGTGATTTGCATATCCCGCACCATACTGCTGATGAGTATGCCGTTTCGCCACTCCTTGATCAAAATGGCCACATTGTACTCACCAGCCATAGCCGGGGAGTCCCAGACCAGATCTCCCGTGACCGAATCAATGGTGATATAATTGCTGGCATACGGCAAGGTGTAACCGGGTATCACCTCTCCGTTGTACCCACGACAGGAGACCAAGCTGTATGATAGGCTATCCCCATCGGCATCATACGCCCCCGGGTTATGATAGTAGATCACACCCGTACAACCATTGTCTATGGGCGGATTCATCAACACTGGACAGGAATTGCCCCCAACAAAAGGGTTGATGACAATCATCGTCTCGATATAAAAAGGGATCTCCACCGAATTAGGGATGTTGACGATGCCTGCATTACGGTTCGGGTCTTCAAAGGAGACATAGAAGGTGCCCGCTGCTGAGAAGGTATGCTGCGTAACATATACATTGATATCGATACTCGCAGTAATTGCCTGTTTCAGAGTCCTGTTGATGACTGATGAGGTACCGTCACCCCAGAAGACCTCTATTTGTGGGCGGTCGGCAGGACTGGCGGAATAGGTGTAGGTGGTGATGGTAAACTCATAGGTGAGACCGGAGATATAGCGATAGGAAATCTCGCCGGCACGTTGGTGCGTGGCATGGGCCAGCGTGGCCACAAGTAGCAACGCCCACGTGCACAAAACGTTCCGATATCGCTTCATCCTTTCGTTCATACTATCTTTTTTTCATCACGCCATCTTGCAATTGGTAGGTATCACCCGTCAGCGGGCAGACGGCCAAGCCTTGTTCATCGGGAGTCACGCGGGCGCCGGCTTCACTCATCCACCCTGTCTGTCGGGCCGGGTTACCAGTCATCAAGGCATAGTCGGGAACATCTTTGGTAATCACGGCACCCGCGCCCACAAAAGCATAACGACCAATCTCACAACCGCATACAATCGTCGCATTAGCCCCGATGGTAGCCCCTTTGCGCACAAGAGTTTTCTGATATTCAGATTTCCGATTGATGAAACTGCGCGGATTCACCACATTGGTGAAGACCATAGAAGGGCCTAGGAAAACATCATCCTCACACTCCACGCCCGTATAAAGGGACACATTGTTCTGCACCTTGACATTGTCACCCAGTCGTACCCCCTCCGCCACAAAGACATTCTGCCCCAAAACACAATGGGCTCCGATAACACAATGTGACATGACGTGGGTGAAATGCCAGATTCTGGTTTCTTCGCCAATCTGGCAGTCTGGATCAACGACCGCGGTGGGATGGATATAGAAGGACATATATAGTTAAGAGTTAAGAGTTAAAAGTTAAAAGTTAAGAGTTATATTTGAGTGGCCCATCAGGGGCAAGAGGTTGGTAGAGATCGTGGTTTTTCGTTAAATATTGAATTTCAATTGTTGGGTAATATATTGGATTTGTTCTTCTGTGAGTTCGGTGTGCATGGGCAGGGAAAGAACCGTCTTGGTCAGGTACTCTGCAAAGGGGAAGTCCCCGGCCTTGTAGCCCAGATGCTGATAAGCTTTCTGAAGATGCAGCGCCTGAGGGTAATAAACCATTGTAGGAATCTCCTTCTCGGACAATCTCGACCGCAACAGCTCCCGTTTCGCAGGCTCTACACGTAGGGTATATTGATGATAGGTATGGGTAGAAAATGTCGTGGTGACGGGTGTCAGCACCTCTTTGCACTCAGACAGTGCCTCGTTGTATAAACTGGCAGCTTGCTGACGGGCACAGATATATTCGTCCAGATGGGGCAGTTTGGCCAACAGCACCGCCGCCTGAAGGGTGTCGAGGCGAGAGTTGATGCCAATGCTGTCGTAGTAATATTTCTCCGACATGCCATGGTTGGCGATACTGCGGACACGCTCGGCAAGGGCGTCGTCATAGGTGAAAACAGCACCGCCGTCGCCAAAGCAGCCTAAGTTCTTCGTCGGGAAGAAGGAGGCACAGCCGATAGTGCCCATCGTGCCCGCCTGATGCACGGTGCCATCGGAAAAGGTCACCTGCGCGCCGAGCGCCTGACAGGCATCCTCCACCACATAGAGATGATGACGACGGGCAAGATTCAGGATGCTCTCCATGTCGGCACACTGACCGAAGAGATGCACCGGCATAATCACCTTGGTGCGTTCCGTGATCGCCGCCTCAATCTTTGTGACATCCATATTGAACGTGTCTGGGCATACATCCACGAACACGGGACGCAAGCCCAGCAGCTCGACGACCTCCACAGTAGCGACGAAAGTGAAGGGCACGGTAATGACCTCATCACCGGGCTGGAGGTCCAGCGCCATGAGGGCAAGCTGCAGCGCATCAGTGCCACTGGCGCAGGTCACGGCGTGCGACACACCCATGTGGGCAGCCAAGGCCGTGGCAAACTCCGATACCGGACCGCCATGGATAAAAGCAGCCTCGTCCACCACGCGTTGCATGGCAGCGTCCACCTCCGTTTTTATCTTGCGGTATTGGCCATATAGGTCCACCATCCGAATCTTTTCCATCTTTTAAAAGTCAGGCGGCAAAGATAACGTTTTTTTAGGAACATTTCATACATTCTCCCACACATTTCATACAATTGGCAAGGGTCGTGGAAAATCCTACTGGGGAAAAAGAATATTTTTGCCGCCGAATTATTACCTACAGATAATGAGAACGACCTTTTTGACCATCTTCATGGCGCTGATATGCCTTGCCGGTTGCAGACAACCTCACCACAGCAAAACGCCCATCTCCTACACCGCCAACTGCCGCGGCATCTACTACTGGCGCACCACCTTCACCCTCAACGACTCCGAAGTCCAATTTTTGAAAAAACACCACATCGAGAAACTCTATATCCGCTTTTTCGATGTGGATGTCAATCCGGACAGCACATCCAGCGAGAAATGCATACCCGTGGCCACCATCAATTTCAAAGACCCCATACCCAAAAGCCTGGAAATCGTGCCCACCATCTTCATCACCCCTGATGCCATCCGACACTATCAAGACTTCACCGAATACCTTGCCCGCAGAATCATCGCCATGTGCCAATATTCAGAGATTGATGTGCACGAGATCCAGTTCGACTGCGACTGGACCGCCAGCACGCAGGAAGACTATTTCCAATTCCTGAAAGATATACGGGAGAAATTGAAACACTATCGTCCTTCCATCCTGATTTCCAGCACCATACGCCTTCACCAGCTCACCCAAGAAGCGCCTGAAGTGGATTATGGGATGCTCATGTGCTACAACACGGGCGACTTCAGGGATTTCGACACGCATAATGCCATCCTGGATTTGGAAGATGTCAAGCCCTATCTGAAAAACCTGAAAAACTACCCGTTACCCCTTGCCCTTGCCCTACCCGACTATGCGTGGAATGTCGAATTCTCTGACGAACGACAGTTCAAAGCCCTCAACCAACACGACTTTGATTTCTCCGACGCACAACAATTCCGAAAGACCGACCGCAAAAATGTCTATCAGCAACTGAAAAACGGACAGCCGAGCCAATATATCCGTCATGAATCCGTGAGTGCCAAGAGTTTGCTGAAGACAAAAAGGATGCTCTTGAGATCCCGCAAAGACAAAATGCACATTACACTTTATCATCTGGATTCCGTTCAACTTTCAAAATATTCAGACCATGACATTGAAAAGATTTATCGTTAGCCTCTTATTGATAGGCACGGCATTGTCCGCACGTCCGTGCAGTTGGGGATATATCAACCCGAAATACCACTACCTGTTTTATACTGGTTATGAAAACGACTATGCAGAGTGGTATGATGCCACCCTGTGGAAAAGGACGCAAGACAATCGGTTCAAAGAGGAGAATATCGCCTTTTGGCATCAATATACCGGTAAGCAAGTGTCCAAAAAGGAGATAGAGAAAGCCATCTATGGACAAGGCATCTCCGACCAGCATGTTTTTTTCCAGTTTTTAAAGCAGCAGAAAGACAGTGTTGCGCTACAGTATTGGGCTTGGGTGACCACCGGCGACCCGGAATACGCTCAATGGATGATGTCGGCCTGGTATTATCCGGAGAAGCGGAATCCTGCCCCGCTCAGCACCAAGGATCTGGCACTGCTCTCCTCCTGCCAGAACCGCGACATCCAGAACCGGTATCTGTTGCAGTTCATGCGCCGCTGTTTCTATCTGGAAGACTACCCCACCTGCATATCCTTATGGCAGAAATACGGTCATCAGCTTCGTAGCAGCGCCCTCCGCACCCAGTGTCTGAACTATTACGGAGGCGCCTTGAAGCGCACCGACCGTGCCACAGAGGCCGCCGAGGTGTATGCCCAGATCGATTATTTTGACATCTATCTTCACTACAACGTCTCTGTCCTGCGAAACATGTACCGACGCAACCCCAATTCCAAGAATCTTGAATTTGTCGTACAGCAATTTGTCAATCAATATTTTGACAGGCCTAAAAAAGGACAGAGCGTGGCATTTTCCGCTTTGGTGGAAGAGGTGGCACACGATGGAAAATGCAAAAACAGGGCATTATGGAAATCGGCGGAGGCGGCACTGGCCTACATCGACCGTGACATTCCCCGCGCCACCCGGCTGATTCACGAGGCCGACTCTTTGGACGGCACCCGTGCTGTGAAAGAGAATGTCCGCATGCTCCGTCTGATCATCCATGCTGCCAGCGACCTGCGTGGCGACGCCTACGATGCCGCCTTGTTGCCCGACCTCCAATGGCTGACCCAACACATCAACCAAGACATCCGCACCAAACGTCTGCAGGAGTACGACTATGAGGAGGATGCTTGTTACGTATATGATAAGTTCTTATCCAAGGAGATCCATCGTGTGAAAATGTTCAGAAGAGCCATTCTGCTGGACATCGTGTCCCATTTTCAGCGGACCGGTGAGGGGTACAAGGCCATAGCCTACCTCAACGTTTACAATGAAACGCTCTGCGGCAACAAACAGCAACGGGCACACGCGCGCAAAGCATGGAAACGAAAAGGCATTGACCCGCAAGACTACAGCCATTACAATTACAACATGGACTATTGGACGCGCCTGTTCACCTTTATGGACAATGCGAAGATCAGCAACATCCAAGAGTATGTCAACTATTTGCAAGGCGAGAAGCGCACCGAAGCCGACAAATTCCTGTATCAGCATGGCTATACGAATTCTGACTTCTTCAACGAACTGATAGCCACCAAGTTCATGCGGGAGGAACAATACGACTCCGCGATTGTATATCTGCAAAAGGTCTCCGACAAGTTCTTGAGAACGCAGAACATCCGTTCCTATCTGACGAGCCGGGAATGCGACAATCCCTTCTCCGAGGTATGGATCACCAAAAAGGAACTCTGCGCTCAATACGGGCTTTCGTTCCATCCTGACCAACTCTATCGCCAGAAGCCAGGCAAGCTCCAGTTCTGCCTGTTGATGAAACGGCTGCAAGAAGAGATGGCGAAAGAGCCGAATGCGGAGACCCGCGCCCGCCTGCGGTATGCCTACACGATCGGGCTCTACAACAGCCTGCTCGGAAAATCCTGGGCATTAACCAGTTATCACAACGGACACGAGAACATCTATGGCGATGAGGAGAATGATTTCAACCAATTGTTCTTCGACCCGAAAGGCAGTCGCAAACTGACGGAAAACATTTCCAAGCAGATTGTCAAGCATTTGGACAAAATAGAAGCGGACTCCAAAGACAAGATGCTGCGCGACAAAAGCTTCTGCGTCCGTTATCAATTGGTGGACCACGAAGAGGCGGTATGCTGGCGCGACTATTCAGACAAAGATGACGACCATTACAGTGACAACTGGTATGACCGAATGAAGAAGCGTATTCGGGATCAATACGAAAAGGTGGCCCAGCATATCCGAAAGAGCGACAAACAGCACAAACGCGAGGATCTGCGGAAGACCTTCTGCGACCAACAGAAGAACTGGAAAGGATAGACATTGGGGAACAGCGTGGCAACGGCCATTCCATCCGTTTTATCGTATTCGATTTTTATGTAGATTTGCGCCCGATTTTCAAAAACGCATGTCCGATTTTCTGACCATCAGCAACAATAATGAATTGATCCGTATCAAGGCGGAGAGTTTGGTCTATGTGGCCTCCGACGGCAACTATTCGGACATCTTCACGCGCGATGGGGAAAAGAGAACGGTAACCCTGCAACTGGGAGTCATCGAAGAGCTGATCAACAAGCAGATCCGCACCAGCGGGATAGAGTTTGTCCGTATCGGCCGGAGTTTGATTGTGAATCTCGGTGCCGTACATTATATCAATCCGAGCAAACAGCAACTCGTTTTATCCGACAACTGCAGTTTCAAGTTCGCCCTTGAGGCATCCAAAGAGGCTTTGCGGCAGTTGAAGGAGTATTTTGAACAAGAACAGAAGAGGCAATGAAACACTTTAACGACATAGAAGACAACGAGATCCGTATCATTGGGCAACCCGAAGTCACACGCAAGCCGTGGTATCGCCGCTGGTGGGTATGGACGATTGCAGCATCTGTCATGGCATTGCTGGCCGTTGTCCTTTTCCTATGGACACGGTATTGGTCTGCCAACCCTGATGCCACAGCAAAAGAGGCGCCTGTCGAGTCCATTGCGGTGGAGCCGACGGTCGTTCAGCATGCGCCCGCCACAGTGCTGGTCTATGACACCGTCGTCAACGACGTGCCGCTACGGCTCTACACTCCAACGAATGCGACCCCAGAGCTTTGTCTGGGCCTTCCCGACACCACAGACGAGTCCATCATCCTTGCGCTCCAAGCAGCCGACATCCGTGCCGACAACCACAAGATAGTAGGGGCCTTTGTCCTGAAGGGGGAACCTCTGTCGTGGGGACTCTCCAAGCAGGGTTTCTGTGCCATCTTCGATGGAAAGATGCATATCGGGATGGCCGAGAACTCTCCCTTGTTTGAGGAGGCCACTGAAAAAGGGGGCTATTTCTTCCGGCAATATCCGCTGGTGAACCAGGGTGCCATGGTAGAGAACAAACCCAAGGGGAAAGCGCATCGGCATGCCCTGTGTGAACTCGACGGCAAGATCGTGGTGGTGAGCAGCATCGACCGTGAATCGTTCCACGACTTCGCGCAGGCGTTGGCCGACTTAGGCATCGAGAACGCCGTCTCCCTGACCGGCGGATTGGCATGGGGCTACTGTCGGGACAATGAAGAAGGAATCCAGTCCTGGGGTGGCGACCTCAAGAACTGGACCTCTATGCCCGAGCTCAACTACATACTCTGGCGCGCGACACGCTAATGAAGCTCTCCCGGATTCTCGAGCACGACTTCTTCGCCGACCAGAGCAAGCACTGCCGCGGTCGGAAGGGCTGACTCTATCTATTTTTCCTCTTGCTCGTTCTGCGGATTTTTGTATTTTTGCGGCCTGAAATAGTGCAAAAAAATGTAATGAATAGTCATTTTTAAGTGCGAAAAAATGCATCGATAGCAATGGAAAGATTTGTATATCAAAAACTTATAGAATGGAAAAATCGTGATGCAAGAAAACCGTTGGTCCTAAACGGAGCGCGTCAGGTTGGCAAAACGTGGTTGCTTCATGAATTTGCAAGTTGCGAATACCGGCAGGAAGCGTATGTAAACTGCCGGAAGAATGACATGGCCAGGCAAATTTTTGTTCAGGATTTCGACATTGAACGCATACTTAGGGCATTAAGAGCCTTGTCCGGGATTGACATCACTCCAGGCGACACGCTGGTTGTACTTGACGAAATTCAAGACATCCCCGAGGCATTGGAGTCCTTGAAGTACTTCAAAGAAGATGCCCCTGAATATCATGTGGCGGTGGCGGGTTCATTGCTTGGACTCTCGTTACATGAGGGGACTTCATATCCCGTCGGACAGGTGGACGAAATCAATGTCTATCCTATGAGTTTTGAGGAATTTCTTTTGGCAAAGGGTGATTCCGAGTTGCTGAAACTATTGCAAGAGCGTGATTATTCCACGATTAATCTTGTTCACGACAAATATGTGGATTTATTGCGGCAATATTATTATGTGGGGGGTATGCCTGAAGCGGTGTTAGCTTACGTGGAGACGGGGGCATTGAAAGAGGTGAGGAAAATCCAGCAAGATATTCTTCACGGTTATGACAGGGATTTCTCCAAGCACGCCCCTAAAGAGTTGGTCCCAAGGATCCGTATGGTGTGGAAATCCATCCCATCGCAGCTGTTCAAGGAGAACAAGAAGTTCATATACGGAGCTTTGCGAAAAGGAAGTCGCGCCAAAGACTTCGAGTTGGCAATCGAATGGCTTGTTGATTCAGGATTGGTGTATCAGATTCATCGTTGCACCAAGCCGGCATTGCCGTTGAGTATCTATGAGGATTTGTCCGCCTTCAAATTGTATCTGGTGGATGTCGGTCTGTTGGGCGCGATGGTAAACGTTGACCCTAAACAGGTATTGGTGGCCAACACCATATTTTCGGAATACAAAGGCGGCATGACGGAGCAATACGTCTTGCAGCAGATGGTTAGTCATGGAACCGATCCGATATATTATCACACGAGTGACGAATCTCGATTGGAGATAGACTATGTGGTGCAGTACGATGCACAGCTTTTGCCCATAGAGGTGAAAGCGGAGGGTAACGTGCGCGCCAACTCCTTGAACAAGCTTCTGAAGGACAATCCCGACATGAAGGCTGTCCGCTATTCCATGCTTCCCTACAAAGAGCAGGCACAGATGGCCAACATCCCCCTTTACGCCATCTTGTGAGCAAATAAATTGTGAGGATTTGGAATATTTCCGCAGAAAAAAATGTGAGATTTTGGAATATTATTATTGAATCTTTTCAACGCGCAAAAATAGCATTTTCTACTGTATTTCCAGCTGAAAAACCATTCGTTTTTTTTACTATTTTTGCAGGTGCAAACCAAATGTCACGGAAAATTCCAGAACCATGTCATTCATACCTGATCCGAACATCCTGAAAGAACTAAAAAAACTGGTCTGCCAAGCCATCGGCAGACAGATGGATTGTGCATCGGACTTCACCATCCTATATGATTGGGTGGAGAAAAAGACGCACAAATCATTGGGCACAAACACTTTGAAAAGACTCTGGGAATATGGGGGCGAAGTAATGCGGGTTCCCCAAAAGGCCACATGCGACATCCTGGCACAGAGTATCGGATTCCGGGATTTTGAAGATTTCCAACAGTTCAAAGCCACAGAGGATGACATCTCCTCCTCCAATGTGGTCCTAACCAAGCATCTCGACACTAAAGACCTTTCCATCGGTGCGCTGGTAACCCTCACCTGGCAACCGCTACGCCGCTGCTTGGTGGAGTATATCGGCAACAACACCTTTCGGGTGCTGGATCGCGAGAAGACCAAACTCAAGATTGGCGACACGTTCCAGACCACCTGTTTCGCCGAAGGACAGCCATTGATGCTGTACAACCTCGTGCAGAACAGCCATGCAGTAGGATTATACATCATCGACCGCAAGAATGGACTGTCCACCGTGACCGTCGAATAATATTTTAGAATATCAACACATGTTTTTTGTATCTTTGCCGCCCAAAAGCAGAGATAAAATTAATAACATTAAATATTATCGATCATGTCTATTATCAAACCGTTCAGAGGCTTTCGCCCTCCCCAATCCATCGTTGAAAAACTCGCATCCCGCCCCTATGACGTGCTGAATTCCGAAGAGGCACGCAAGGAATGCGAAGGCAATCCGTACAGCCTTTTACATGTCACCAAGGCCGAAATCGACCTGCCCGTGGGAACCGACGAGCACTCCCTGGAAGTGTATCTGCAGGTGGTGAAGAACTACAACAGCTTCAAAGACTATGGCTGGTTAGTTCAAGACAAAGAGGAAAAACTCTACATCTACGCCCAGAGCATGAACCCCACGGACGACAACGCCAAGTGGCAGTACGGCATCGTGGCCTGCGCCTACAGCGAAGACTATGTCAACAAGATCATCAAGAAGCATGAGTTGACCCGCAAGGACAAAGAGGAAGACCGCATGAAACACGTGCGCATCACCAACGCCAACGTGGAGCCGGTGTTCTTCGCCTACCCCGCCGTGGACCGCATCGATGAGATCGTGGCTTCCGTAACGAGCAAGGCTCCCGTTTACGACTTCATCGCCAAGGAAGACGGCTTCGGCCATCGCTTCTGGGTCATCGACGACCGCGCCATAATTGACGAGCTGGTAGAGCTCTTCGCCACCAAGGTGCCCGCCATGTACATCGCCGACGGCCACCACCGCAGCGCCGCCGCCGCCCTCGTGGGACAAGAGAAGAAAGAGCACAACCCGAACCACACCGGCAAAGAGGAGTACAACTACTTCATGACCGTCATCTTCCCCGACAACCAACTCAACATCATCGACTACAACCGCGTGGTGAAAGACCTCAACGGCCTCAGCAAGGAGCAGTTCCTCGCCGCCGTGGGCGAAGCCTACACCGTGGAAGACATGGGCACCGAGATCTACAAGCCCTCCAAGCTGCACGAGTTCAGCATGTATCTCGACGGCCATTGGTACAAGATGAACGCCAAGCCCGGTACCTTCGACGACAACGACCCCATCGGCGTGCTGGATGTGACCATCCTCAGCAACCTGGTGCTCGACAAAGTGCTGGGCATCAAAGACCTCCGCACCGACAAGCGCATCGACTTCGTGGGCGGCATCCGCGGTCTCGGCGAACTGAAACGCCGCGTGGACAGCGGTGAGATGAAGGTGGCCTTCGCCCTCTATCCTGTCTCCATGCAGCAGATCATCGACATCGCCGACACGGGCAACATCATGCCTCCGAAGACCACCTGGTTCGAGCCTAAACTCCGCTCCGGACTGGTCATTCATGAATTAGCATAACCAAAGCGACACATCATGTTCAATGTTCCTGTATTGATCGTCCTCTACAACCGCGTGGAGGAGATGCACAACGTTTTCCAAGTACTGCGGACGGTGCAGCCGACCCAGCTCTACATCGCAGGTGACGGCGGCAAAACCGACGACCGCGAGGACAGGAAGCTCACCTACCGCACGCGCAGCGTCATCCAGCCAGAATGGCCCTGCCAGGTGCACACCCTTTTCCAAGAGGAGCACCTGGGAAGATCCGAGATGGTGTACACCGCCATGAAGTGGTTTTTCAGCATGGAAGAAGAGGGCATCGTCCTCTTTGAAGACACCGTACCCCACTACGACTTCTTCCCCTTCTGCGAGACCCTGCTGAACCAATACAGGAACAATGAACAGATATTCAGCATCAACGGCACCTATCTGCGCCACAGAAGTCGCAAAAAATACAAAAAGAGAATGCGGAAAGGCGAGAGTTCCTACTTCTTCTCCGCCTACTCCACCACCTGGGGCTTCGCCACCTGGAAAAACCGGTGGAACGACTTCACCCTCTCCATGGACAACTACTCCCAGGAGCAGATTGCCAAAATCGTGGAGACCTATATGGCCAAAAGCAGACAGCGGGCATACTGGACCAACCGGATGAACGTCCTGAAACGCATGAATGCCAAATATTGGTCCTATCAGTATCTCCTCCACATCTGGGCGCACAAAGGCCTCTGCATCTCTCCCTACCTGAACCTCGTCACCAACATCGGGTTCAACAAGCAAAACGACCGCAAGGTACGGCGTCTCAAACGCAACGCCTACCCGATCATGCCTATCACACATCCCGCCACCATCGAACAGAACAAGAAGGAAGACCGCTACATGTTCAGACACATCTTCCGACGTGCATTCCTGTATCTGTTCCAGACATGGCTGAACATCAACAAAAAATCATAAAAACAGAGATTTTTTTATTCAAATAAATTGTATATTTGCCGCCTCAAAAAAATAATAGAAGAATTATGGCAACTAACGAAAAATTAGGAAGTAAGAAGACTGAAGAAAAAGAAGAAAAAGAAAATTTTATCACCAAAACGATCTCTTTCTTCAACAAATATTCCAACATCATCTACGGCGTCGTCCTCGCAATCTTGATCATCGCCTTAGGATACATCCTCTTCAACAGATTCTATTTGCAGAAGAAGAACCATGAGGCCTCCGCCATGATGACCCAACCGATCAACTGGCTGATGGCTGGCGACACCGCCTCCCTCAACCTGGCCTTGGAAGGCAACGATGAGTACAGCGGTTTCCTGGATATCGCCAACAACTACAAAATCACGAAGACCTCCAACACCGCCAAGTATTATGCCGGTCTTTGCTATCTGAAACTGGGCCAGAAAGAGGATGCCATGGATTATCTGAAGAAATTCAAGAAGAGAGAAGACGTTCTCTGGTACGCTTGTCAGGCCACGATCGGCGACCTCTACGACGAGCAGGGCGACGAGAGCAAAGCCATCTCCTACTATGAGAAGGCCATCAAGAGCGAAGATCCCTACTTCACCCCCATCACCCTCTTCAAACTGGGCCAGATGTACGAAAGAAAGGGCGACTGGAAGAAGGCTCTCGAGTCTTATCAGACCATTGAAGATAAATTCTACTCCGAGTTCCAGAAGATGGGTATCGGCCAATATGTAGAAAGAGCTAAAAACCAAGCTGGAAAATAAACCAACATCATGGCAGAAAAGAAAAAGAATCTAGATTCCTACATTCCTTTTCAACTTCCTTCTGCAGAAAAATATAGAATCGGTATTGTGGTCAGCGAATGGAACGACCACATTACCGATTCTCTTTTAAAGGGTGCCCGCGAGACGCTGCTGCAACAGGGAATAAAAGAGGAGAACATCGTGGTCAAGCATGTACCCGGCAGTTTCGAGTTGCCGACAGGTGCCGCCCATCTGATTCGGCAGACACCGATCGACGGGGTCATCTGCATCGGCTGTATCATCCAAGGCGAGACCCGTCATTTTGAGTTCATCGCACAAGCCACTGCGGACGGCATCATGCGCCTCAACCTGCAACAGCCCGTGCCCGTTATCTTCAGCGTGCTGACCTGCGACACCATGCAGCAGGCTGAGGACCGTGCCGGCGGCAAGATGGGCAACAAGGGCGTGGAAGGCGCCATCAGCTGTCTGAAAATGATTGCCTTCGACCAACAGTCATAAACCCAAAACCGTCCAATCATGAGAATCGTCTTCATGGGCACTCCCGAATTCGCCGTCACCATCCTGGACCGCATCATCCAGGCCGGCCATGAGGTGGCCGGCGTGGTGACCACCCCCGACAAACCCGCCGGAAGAGGCCAGCACCTGAAGTTCTCGGACGTGAAGCAATACGCCCTGGACCATCATCTTCCCCTTTTGCAACCCGTGAAGATGAAAGACCCCGACTTCCTCGCCCAGTTAGAACAGCTGCAAGCGGAGGTGTTTGTGGTGGTGGCCTTCCGCATGCTGCCGGAATGTGTCTATAGCATGCCACCGAAGGGCACCTTCAACGTACACGCCTCCCTCCTGCCCCAATACAGGGGTGCCGCGCCCATCCAATGGTCCCTCATCAACGGCGAGACCGTGACTGGCGTCACAACTTTCCTGCTGGACCAACACACCGACACCGGCGACATCATCGGTCAGAAACGCGTGGACATCACCTTGGAAGACAACTGCGGGACCCTACACGACAAGCTCATGATGGCTGGCGCTGAACTGGCCGTGGAAACCCTGGCCAAGATGGAGTCCGGGAACCTCCAACCCATTCCGCAAACCCCACAACCGGATCTGAAGCCCGCTCCCAAAATCTTCAAAGAGGACATGCATATCTGCTGGGACGACACTGCCGAACACATATACAACAAAATCCGCGGTCTGTCGCCCTACCCCGGCGCCTACACCCTGCTCACTGAGAAAGAGACCGGGAAGAACGTTCAACTCAAAATATTCCAATGCTCATTCTGCCATACTAAAAGCGATGACAAACCTGGCGTTTTGCGCATTCCAAACCAAAAAAGAATGACAATCTCTACAAAAAGCCATGATTTAGAGGTCGAAATCTTACAAATAGAAGGAAAAAAACAGATGAAAACCGCAGATTTTTTGGCTGGTTTTAGAAAAGATAATTATACTAATAAATTGTCGTAGTGTAATAAAATTGAATTTTATTTCTTGGTTTTCAACAGGTTTTAAAAAAAATCAACAATCATTAAAAAAACATCCTCTGACAAGAAGGCGTTTGCAAGATTAGGTTAAATTTGCTGCTCAATTTTAATTATCACATTTTAAACCTTTTAAGTATGAATAAGACTGACTTAATCAATGCAATGGCCGAGAAGACCGGCTTAACGAAAGTTCAAGCTAAGAGCGCTTTGGAAGCTTTCATGACCACCACCAGTGAGACCTTGAAGAAAGGTGGCAAAATTTCCTTAGTAGGATTCGGTTCCTGGCAAGTTGTGAAACGTGCTGCCAGAACTGGTTACAATCCTCAAGCCAAGAAAGCCATCAAGATCCCCGCTTCTAAAGTTGTTAAATTCAGAGCTGGTTCCAAATTAGGCAAATAATTGATCATCAATCAAAAAAAAGGTCTCCAAATCTGGGGACCTTTTTTTTTGCGCGTGACTTAGCCTACTCTACGGGGTCAACCTTCACACAGCGGACACTGCCGGCCAAGGTCTTGGGCTTTTCTTTCTGCATCAGGTATGGGCAGATATGAGAGATGATGCATACCTTCCCTGTTGAGGCGCGTTCGGTTTCCGAGGCATTCCAGAAATAGGTTTCAGCCAAAAGGTTGTAGAATCGATCCCCCTGGGTGTCATAATAGCCCGCCCCAGCAGCATCAAAACCATTGCCTGGCGTGATACCCACCGCCTCCGGCAACCAGCAATCCTCCTGTGCAGAGGAAGCTCTGCGGGCTTCTTGACCGGCATAAGACATCATATTATCATATTGGCTGGCGGCAGGCAGGGCCCAGCCAGCGGGACAAATACCCTGTACATACGTGATTCCTCTCTTGGAAAGGGCAGTCGTCGGCACCGACGTATTGTCGCCTTCCGTAACCTGCATGGCAGAATACCAGGAATAGAGACGACCGTAAGGATCGAGATTGTTTTCATCATCCATATAGGCTCTGGCTACGGCAATATCGTTGGCTTGGGCATCATGGAGATTCCTCAGATTTTCCTTCAGCCAGCATTCGCAGCCGATACGCACGGTGGAATAGGTGTATCCGTCATACGTAACGGTATAGGACTCCGCATAGTTGGGATCGTCCTCGCCGCAATTAGGATAACGCACGATATAATTTTTAGGATAGATCACCGTGGTGCCACATGGGTCGGCGACCGTCCAGTTGATGGTATAGGTGCCAGGGACAAGGCGTCCCAAGACAGGCCCCTCATTCAGGTTAGAAACATTATTCGAGAGTTCTATCGTCCCCACATAATCCGGAAAATTATGGCTGATGGTGGGGACAGTCACGTTGTACAACGTATCGCAAGCTCCATACCAGAGCGTGATCACCACATCCTCATCATCAAAGTCGGTGACAGCATACGGGGCATACGACCAGACATTGTTGGCATAGATGGGGGTGGTACATCCGGCCAGGGTGACAAAATAACGATAGTGGATGGGAGAAAGCAGTTCCTCGATATCCACCACATAGGTGTCCTCTTGGGCACCGGAAATGTCGTTCCAATTATCGCCATCGGGAGAGGATTGCCACTGCACAGAAGGAATCTCGCCACTTTGCACAGACGCATGTGCCTCCAGGGTGGCATTCACCGGGGTCCCGGGACAATAGTTCAACGTCGTGTTCGTAGAGGTGATCTCGCCGGGATCAATGGTGCCCGGATAGGTCATGGAGAGCACATTGGAGAAACTGGTGCCACAATCCGTGGTATAGGCTCTGCGATAATAGGTTGTACCGACATTATCCAAGAAGGAGGGTGTATATTCATTATTGGTAGCCATGTCGATGGTCGTCCAGGAAAACCCATCCACTGACTTCTGCCAAGAGTACTGACCAACCGTGCTGGTAGCATCTTGAACGCTCGTAAACGTCTTGATCGTATCGCCAGCAGTGCAGGAGAGGATGTCCTCCTCAATCGTGCCGGGGTCTGGCAAAGCGAAGACCGTCACCGACACCGTGAAGAGATCCGTGAAAACGCCGTTGGAGGCGGTCACCTCATAATCCACTTGGATGTCGGAGGTAGTATGATTCTCAAGGGTACCGAAGACCGTAGGCTGGTCGGTTCCCGCCTCGGCGCCCGTTATGCCATCTATGGCGGGAGCATCCCAGGAATAGGTGGTCCCATCGGGAATGATGCCAAGAGGAGCAATTTGGAAAGAGCTACCCGTACAGATCGCGGCAGTAGTATCTTCTATTTCGAGGGTCATGACATAGGTGATGACGACGACACCTTGAGCGCCTTCACCACCGGCGTGGTTGCCCCAGCCTGTGGCCCAAGCACCCGAGCCGCCGCCGCCATAGTTGTTTCCTTCGTGGCCTTGGGGCACATCACTCCAAGTACCCGTGCCCGTGCCGCCGCTGCCGGAAGGGTACCCGCCATGGAGGTCTCCGCCACCGGAGCCGCCCACTCCGCCGCCGCCCGCTGACGTGGTGGCCGCAGTCGCATTTCCGCCATTTGAAACGGAGCCGCCAGCACCGCCACCGCCACCTGCGTTAGCCACAAACAAGGGAAGCACGTTGTTGCCAGCCGAGCTGCTGCCGTTGCCGCCGACATGTACCACATCGCCTTTAGAGGCCGAAGCCGGCTGGGCTGTGGCGCCCGTCTGCACGTTACTGCCGGAAATAGACACGCCACCGGCTGCACTCACCCAGGTGACACCGTCCAGCTTCACCTCGCTGGCCGTACCGTTGACACCATCCGTACCCCCTTTGCCGACCGTGATGGAGAATGTCTGACCTGGAACAAAGTCATTGACACCCAATTCGGACATAGCATACGCGGCCCCGCTGCCCCCTGAAGCGCAACGAAATCGCAGGCCCGAACCTGACGCACGCCCGCCGGCACCGCCACCTCCTATCGCCTCAAGGAAAATCGTCTTGGTGCCCGCCGGAACTGTCCAAGTGGCACTACCCACTGAAGTGAATGGGACAACAATGGTGTCCGTCTGGGCATTACTTGCCAAAAATTGCAATCCGAAGGCGAGCACCGCCATTGTCATATAACAAAGTTTTTTCATCTTTATATAAATTAACATTTGAAATAATTTGTAATACAATCAATTACAAATGCAAAAATATTATTTTACACAAAACAATGAAAAAATCTTATGAAAAGTTATCAACCGGATTTTCTAAAAAAGAGAGGGCGGGAACATCGCCAATACGAAAGAGTTACCGTTTTGACAGGTAGGCACGGATAATGGGCTCCGGGTTCCGGATGCTCTTTTGGAGCCAGTCAAAATAGAGCTCTGTATATTCCTCCTCGGTAAGTTGCCAAGGCACCTCGGAGTGGCGCAGCTTTTCGGAGGCGTGCGACAGGATGATAGCCGCCGAGTTGGAGATATTGAAACTCTCGGTGAAGCCATACATCGGGATCAGCACATTATAGTCGGCGTATTGTACCGCCTCTTCAGAGAGGCCGGTCAGCTCAGTGCCGAAGAGGAAAGCGGTCTTCTGTTCCACGGGAATGTCGAAGATGGTCTTTTTCTTCTCGTCGGGCAGTGTGGCCACCACGGTATAGCCTTGGGCGTGCAGATCGTCGATGCACTGTTTCATATTATGTTCGCTATGGGGATAGTGGTGTAGTGTCAGCCACTTGTCGGCGCCCATGCTGATATCCTTGTGTACTTCAAATTCGTTCCGGTTCTCCACGATATAGGCATCCTGGATGCCGTAGCACTCGCAGGAGCGCATCACCGCACTGATGTTCTGGGTTTGATACAGGTCTTCCAACACCACCGTGATATGGCGGGTTCGCTGTCGCAGGACCTCCTTGAGGCGCGCCTGACGGGGTTCGGTCACAAACTGTTCCAGATGGTGGATCAGTTCTTGCAGCATTTGGGGACTAAGGGTATTCATAGAAGCGATTTTGGTTACACGTTGAGCGAATTGTTTCGGCATTGTGACTGGAGCATCTCCTTGCGCCATTTGAAATAGCCGAGCACGGCCACCACCACATAGACCGTGAACAGCAGCGCAGTGGGATAGAGGCCTTTCCAGATATAGAGACCGGTGGAGACCACATTGACCACCACCCACAGGAGCCATTGTTCCAGATATTTTTGGGAGAGCATATACATGGCCACGATGCTAAGCGAGGTGGTGAAAGCATCGCCGTATGGCACGGGACTGTCGGTAAAGCGCACCAGTACGAAGGCGAGGAGGGCATAGACAAGAACGAAGGCCAATGCCAGCCACGGAATCCTATTCTTCGGTGTGCGAACAATGGGCAGCTCCTCCTGTTGTCCGCTTTCCGACTGACGGCCTCTCAGCCAGGCAACTAAGCCGAACACATTGGCCCCGATGTAGTAGAGATAGACTCCGGCATCCGCGTAGAACTTGCCGTGGAAGAATACCGCCACATAGATCAGCGACATCAGGATGCCGACGGGCCACAGCCACACGTTGGCCTTGTATTCCAAGAAGAGATATATGAAACCCACCACGGTGCCAGCAAGTTCCAGCCAGCCCATACCATTCAGGTTATGGAAATAGCTTACAATACCGATCCAAAAAGCAGACATCATAAAGTGGTGTGAAAAAATCGGCGCAAAAATCGGAAAAAAAAGGATTCAAACCGCAGAGAAAAAACCACGGCTTGAATCCTACTCTTGCATAAAAAAGGGCAAAGCAGGATGAGTATTCATTAAGACATACTCAATCGATCAATCACTCTTTGGGGTTGGGTCTGGATAAAACTTACAAACACAGCCACATTTTCCAAATAGGCCTGAATGGTCTTTGGAGTGCTCAAGACATATTGGTTGTCCAAAAACAGCTGTTTGATATTGCGCAAAGCCAGAGCCGCCTCAGCATGATGCAGCGTTTGCTCAATGAAGTCGGCATCTTCATCATACAGAGGCATCATGGCTTGAGTGGCTTCTATTACAACCTTAGGAGCATCACCCTTTTGACCAGGATTGCCACCGCCACCGAGCACATCGCAGACAGGCTGGCCCGCCACACAAGTACAGCTACACGGAGATTCCAATGCTCTGCAGGAACCTCGTCTGCACTCCACTTCACAACATGGAACTATGTTGTCTTTAGCACCGGACAATTCTGTAGAAGTTTGGTCATCAAGGACATTCTTTCCATTCTCTTGGCAAGAGACGAATCCAAACGTGATACTCAACATCAAAAGAGACACAAATAATAACTTTCTCATTGTTTAATACAATATTTACAAAAAAATCAGGTTCAAAATTCCTATTATCCTTCCGCTGCTGTCTTCACAAACTTGATGTTATAGGAGTTGCCCGACGAACTGGTCACGGTCAAGATATAGACGCCTGCGGGCAGGGCCGTCACGTCTATCCTCTCGCCAGGACCGGCGAACGCGGCCACTTCCCGACCAGTGAGATTGGCGATGACGATACGGCCGATGAACTCCTCGGCGTTGGAGAGGGCCACATACAGCATTCCGTCCGTGGGGTTCGGATATACCAGCAGGCCGCCGTCGGTGCCGTTCTGTAGAGACGTTCCATGGAACGTCTCTACGAGGTGCCCCCTGGTCTCGCCCTCATCCTCCTCGTAGCAAATGTCGAAGAAGAAGCAGAGGACGCCCTTGGCCGTGGAGGAGGAGCGGCCGGTGTTGGCCTCGGCTATGCGTTGCAGCTCCGCGATCTGCGCGGGCGTGGCCACGGGCCAGTTGACGGCGGGGTTGCTCGCATTGGGGCGCAGGGAGGCTGCCAGTGTGCGGAAAGCCATGAAGTTGTCGAGCTCCGGCTGGGACAGTTGCGAGGAGGATATGTTCGACACATCCGCAGTGCCCAACGCCGTGGCGACTTCCGTCAGCGAGTAGGGGTCGGCGTAGATGCCTGCGGCCGAGTGCCATGCCGCCAGGGCCTGCAGGTTCTCCACGCTGTCGCGCATAATGCCGCGCACCGCCGCGTAGTAATTGTTTATCGCCGTCTGTAGGGGCGAATGATCATTCGCCCCTACGTCTTGGTTGTCCTCCATCTGCCCATTGACGTCCATCCCGTTGAAATTTGTCACCGGGTTGACATTCCCGCCTTGGTCGCAGACGGTCTGCGTGCATGG
>JAFYNM010000033.1 GCA_017549765.1 Bacteroidales bacterium | reverse complement strand
TACCAAGGCTGCTGACGTGGGTGCTGACCTCGTGGGCAAGACCGAGTACAATATCCCTGAAGATGACCCGCGCAACCCCGCTACCATCGCCGACAACGTAGGTGACAATGTGGGTGACGTGGCTGGTATGGGTGCTGACCTGTACGAGTCTTACGCCGGTTCTATCCTCTCCACCATGGCCTTGGGTGCTGCTGCTTTCGCCACCATCGGTGCCGAGATGCAGATGAAGTCCATCCTCGCTCCCATGATGATCGCTGCTGTGGGCGTGATCCTTTCCGTAATCGGTATCTTCATCGTCCGCACGAAAGAAGAGGCCAGCATGACCCAATTGCTGAAGGCTCTGAGCCGCGGTACCAACACCGCTGCCGTCCTCATCGCAGTGGCTACCTTCGGCATCATGTATGTGCTTTTCAAAGATTCTGCCGACATCGTTTGGTGGCAGGTGTCCCTCTCTGTGGTAGTGGGTCTGCTCGCCGGCGTTATTATCGGTAAGTCAACGGAATACTACACCTCCCAATCCTTCAAGCCGACTCAGAAGGTGGCCGAGTCTTCCCAGACGGGTCCTGCCACGGTCATCATCTCCGGTATTGGTTTGGGTATGATCTCCACCGTGATTCCGGTGCTCACCATCGGTGTGGCTATCATCCTCGCTTTCTTGTGCGCCAACGGCTTCCAGATTGAGTTCACCGCTGTGAACCTCTCCAAAGGTCTCTACGGCATTGGTATCGCTGCCGTGGGTATGCTTTCCACGCTGGGTATCACTTTGGCTACCGATGCTTACGGTCCTATCGCCGACAACGCCGGTGGTAACGCCGAGATGAGCGGTCTGGAGCCTGAAGTTCGTAAACGTACCGACGCTCTGGATGCACTGGGCAACACGACTGCCGCTACCGGCAAGGGCTTTGCCATTGGTTCTGCCGCTCTGACCGCCCTCGCACTGCTCGCCTCCTACGTGGAGGAGATCAAGATCGCCCTCGTACGTATCGGCACCGAGACCCTCGACCTGGGCAACCGTGTGGTGGATACTGCGCAAGCATCCCTGATCGACTTCATGGAGTATTACAACGTCTCCCTGATGAACCCGAAGGTGCTCGTGGGTGTCTTCATCGGTTCCATGATGGCCTTCCTGTTCTGCGGTCTCACGATGAATGCTGTGGGTCGCGCCGCCCAGAAGATGGTGGAGGAAGTGCGTCGCCAGTTCCAGGAGATCAAGGGCATCCTCACCGGTGAGGGTACGCCTGACTACGCACGCTGTGTGGCTATCTCCACGAAGGGCGCACAACACGAGATGTTGTTGCCGTCCATCCTCGCCATTTTGGCTCCCATCCTCACAGGTCTGATCCTCGGCGTGGCCGGCGTGCTCGGTCTGCTCGTGGGCGGCCTCGGCGCTGGCTTCGTGTTGGCTATCTTCATGGCTAACGCCGGTGGTGCTTGGGACAACGCCAAGAAGTATGTCGAGGAAGGCAACTTCGGTGGCAAGGGCTCCGACAACCACAAGGCTACCGTGGTGGGCGACACCGTGGGCGATCCTTTCAAGGACTCCTCCGGCCCGTCCCTGAACATCCTCATCAAGTTGATGAGCATGGTGAGCATCGTGATGGCCGGCCTGACCGTCGCCGTACACCTGTTGTAATACGGGTAGAGACGTTTCATGAAACGTCTCTACAATCGAAATAAACCAAAGGGAGTCGTCAAAGGCTCCCTTTTTTGTTAGCGACTGAGGTTCCGCTCGCGACGAAGGAGCGGCGGAATCCCCCTGCCGTGGATACTTTTCACAAGTTTTCAACACACCGCTGTTTATATTGTATTTTTTTGTATTATTGCCGCTTTATTGTTAAAGGGTCTTTTTTTCTAGGCTGAAGACAACTAAAATCAAATTATATAAACCAAAATTAAAAACTGTTCTATGAAAAAATTCTACATTTTTGCAGTGATGTGCCTTGCCATCCTGCTCGGTTTCGCACCGAAGGCGCAGGCACAGACGGTTTGGGACGGCACGATAGACCTGACATGGTTCGATGCTGACCAATCGTCTTTCGACATCTCCACTCCCGAACAGTTGGCCGGTGTGGCCCAGTTGGTGAACAATGGTATTACCACTTTCAATGGTAAGACATTGAACCTGACCAACGACATTTGGCTCAACAGCACGGGAGACTCCACCAACAACTGGGTGCCCATTGGCGGCTCCGCTACGGCCACGGGTGAATCTCCAACGTCAGGCTATACTTTCAAGGGTGCTTTTAATGGTCATGGCCATATTATTTACAACCTTTATTGTGAAAAGAGTAGCTATTTCCATGCTGGTTTGTTTGGTAGTATTCAAAATCCATGTACTATCGACTCATTGGTGATGATCAACCCTGTGTTGAAATCCCAAGGAATGATGGGCGCCATTGCAGGTTTGACTCGTAGTGGTGGCGTGATCTACATTCGTCATTGTCTGGTGATCAATGGCCGCATGCATGGTACAGGTGGAAACAACATCGGTTTCATGGTGGGTGCCAACTATTCAAATACTTCTGGCACACAGATTCAAAACTGCGGCGCTACGGGTGTTATTACCGGTAACTATCCAGGCGGCCTTGGCGGTAACGGCCAGTATGCTACTTTTACCAACTGCTATTTCGCAGGTACACTTACGGGTTCCCCGTCGGGCGGTATGGCTGCACATTCAGGTTCTTTCAACAATTGTTATTCTTACAGTAATATTACCTCAGGAAATCAAAGCGGTACCATCGTTTCTCAAGCCGACATGCAGTCTGCCCAGATGATTACCAACCTCGGCTCTGCTTTCATGATGGACAACGGCATCAACAACGGATACCCGATCATGTCTTACATGGCAGGTGTGGATCCTATGTCTGCTGAGATCTGTACCGGCGAGAGCGTCACCTTGACGGCTTTCGGTTACGACTCTTACGCATGGAGCAACGGTGCCACCACTGCCTCCATCACGGTTTCTCCGACCACTACCACCACCTATACGGTTACGGGCTCCTATACTGCCGGCGGCTCCAGCACACATGATGTTGTGGTAACCGTGTTCCCGCAGGCTGTTGTCACCGCTGAGGTGGTGGCCAGCGCTGACGGTCAGACCCATGCTACGCTTAACCAGAGCTCTTTCACTTTGGCTTGCGGTAGCTCCGACAATATCAACCTTGTGGTGACTCCCGACATCAACTACCGTGTGAGTCGCGTAACATTGAATGGTGTGGAAGTCTATGGCGATATCTTCGGTGAAGGCACCGCCACCATTACTATCAACCCTGGCGGTACGCTTGGTGAAGTGAAGGTCTTCCTGTCCGATACCTACACGATTACAAGCACGATTATGGAAAACACTGGCTCTCCGCTTACCTTGTCCAACCTCGTTCAACCTTACGGAAACAACGGTGTTTATACGGTGAACGCTGGTAATGACCAGACGATGACATTCAACAATACCGCCCGCTGGATCTTGACGGATGTTGAAATCGACAATGTGTCTATGGGTCCCATTACTTCGTACACGTTCAGCAATGTCCACGAGAACCACACCATCCTGGCTACCTACGTCGATAGCTGCGGTATTTTTGTGCTGCCGTTCTTCGAGGACTTCCAGTCTGTGAGCAGTGGCTTGCCGGAGTGCTATGCCAGAAATAACAACAGCTCCTATCCGTATGTGTCTTCCACATATGCATACAACGGTGGCTATTCTCTGTATTCCTATAACTACACCTATGGCGAGAATGCAGCTGAGGTTCCTTGTCTGATTCTGCCCAAGATCGGAGATCAGCTGAATGTGTCTGAGTTGATGGTTCAATTCATGGCTCGCGCTAACTCGGCTGCCGGCTATTTTGTTGTCGGTGTGATGACGGATCCTGCAGACATGTCCACCTTCACGGCTTTGCAGACCATCGTGCCTCTTGACGGCAATGGAAACTGGAATCAATATACCGCATACCTTGGTGATTACCAAGGAACTGGCCAATATATCGCCATCAAGATGCCGGTTACCGCTTACTGTGTACTCAATGTTGACAATGTCATTGTGAATTATGCACCGCAGTGCTCTCCGGTGACCAATTTGCAGACATCCAATGTCTATGGCACCAATGTGACCGTCTCCTGGGATCCTACAACGGTTGGAACTCCCGATCAATATAACATAGAGGTGACGGATAATGCCAACCAGTCCACTGTTACCTATACTACCACGGAGACCACCTACACCATCATGGGTTTGACTGAGCTCACCTCTTACACGGTGGCTGTCTATACTTCCTGTACCAATGGTCAGACCAGCGATACCACCTACGTGAGCTTCATGACTCCGTGTAATTCACCTGTGAATGTCACGGTAGGGTCTGGAACGGCAACGACCAGCTATTTCCCAACCAACTCATGCTGGAATTATGCATATTCTCAGCAGATCATCCCTGCTTCTGCATTGGGTAGCGATCCTGCCAATTTTGCCTCTCTCTTCTTCCAGTGCTCTTCAGTGGAATCTTCTACCAGGAATTGGGATATCTATGCTGCCATGGTGCCCAATGGAACGAACTTGTCCGCGGGCTGGATAGTTCCGTCTTCAACGATTACTTTCCAGTTGATTCATTCAGGCAATGTGACCATCTCTTCAACGGGTGCAGGCAACTGGTTCGAGATTACGCTTGACACTGTTTTGGCATACAACGGAACCAGTGACCTGTTGCTGACGTTTGTTGACAAGACAGGTTCTTACAGTTGTTCCAACTACTATATGTATCATAGCGATGCAACCACTAGCAATATGTCTCGTTATGCTTATAACGATTACAATCAATATGACTACAACAACCCGGGCAGTGTGGCTGATGGTTCAGTCTCCGACTATGTGAACAACATCCGCTTCAGCTATTGCGATCAGAGCACCTGTATCCGTCCTAACACATTGGTGGCTTCCAATGTGACGGAGAACAGCGCCGATGTGACATGGGTTTCTGCCGGTTCCGAATCTTCCTGGGAAGTGGAGTACAAAGCTTCTACGGATACTGCGTGGACTTCTATGGGTTCTGTGTCTTCTACCAACTATTCCTTCAGTGGTTTGGATGCCAACACCCAATACACTGTGCGCGTGCGTGCTTTGTGCAGCGGCTCGGATGTCAGTCTTTGGAGTGAGCCTGTTACTTTCCGTACCGAATGCGGTCCTATCACAACATTGCCATATTCAGAAGACTTTGAGGATGCCAGCAGCATCTACAGCACCACTCAGGACAACTACATCCTCTGCTGGAGCCGTTATGCTTCCGATCCCTCCCACTTTGTGTATATTCCGAGCAATTCATACGCTCACAGCGGTACCCATTTCTTGGATTTCCACCACACCAACAACTGCTTCAATATTGCCATTATGCCGGCGTTGGACGCTTCTATCAGCGTGAACACTCTCCAAGCACACTTCTATGCTTGCAAGTCCGGTACATCCGGTACCTTGGAGGTAGGTGTGATGACCGACTATGCTGATTATACCACATTTGAGCCTATGGACACCATTGATCTCTCATCCTATAGCACTTATGCGTATGGTGAATTCGTGGTTCCTTTCGACAACTATTCCGGTTCAGGCCAGTACATCGCCTTCCGCGTGAGCAACGCTATCAGCTGCGGTTACTATGTGGATGATGTGACCATCGAAGAGATTCCGACCTGTATGTATCCTTCCAACCTCCATGTGGCTAGCGTGGGTAGCGACCAGGTGTCCGTAGCATGGACTCCTGCTGGCAGCGAGAGCGCTTGGAACGTGTTGTATGGTGTTTCAGGTTTCAATCCCGAGACGGAAGGTACGTCTGTTGCGGCTGATTCCGCTGCTGCCACTATCACAGGCTTGCAGACCATCACCACCTATGACTTCTACGTACAATCCGACTGTGGTGGCTTGCAGAGTAGCTGGATCGGACCGGTTTCTGCCACCACGGGCCTCTATACCATGAGCGCTACGGGCAGCGACACTATGACCACTTGCGGCGTGATCATCTATGATGATGGTGGCGCAAACGGTAACTATAGCAACTATGCCAATAGCACATTGGTGCTCTATCCCGCCACGCCTGGTACCATGATGATGATTACCGGTACTGCTTCTATGGAGAGTAACTACGACCATTTGTACATCTATGATGGCGTGGGCACCTCTGGCACTCAACTGTTGCATGTCAGTGGTACCAACAACAACATCTCGGTGATCTCCACCACAGGTCCTCTGACTATCAATTATACTGCTGACTATACAGTCAACTATGCTGGCTTTGCGTTGACAGCTCAGTGTGTCTCTTGCTTCCCGCCTGCCGGTATTGCGGCTTCCAACATTACGATCGATGGCGCCACCGTCTCTTGGAGTGGCAGCGCTGCCGGTTATTCTGTCTATGTGGTAGCTTCCGACACGGCTTATTACAGCACTACGGATACCTTTGTCAATGTTTCCAACTTGATGCCGGCCACAACCTATCAGGTGTATGTCCGCGCTATCTGTTCCGACGATTCTTCCGTCTTCTCCCCGAGTTATGCATTCAACACTGCTTGTGGTGCGATCACGGTTACGGCTACTGAGCCTTGGACTGAAAACTTCGAGGGCTATGCTGGAGGTGGTGCTCAATCCTTCGTATGCTGGGCAACGCCTGTAACCCAGGTAGTGGACAACGGAACCTCTCCTTTCGTATATTGCGGCCACAGCCCGTCTTGTCACTCTGGCGCCAACTCTGCTGAGTTGAAGGGCACTTCCGTTATGGTTGCCCTGCCAGAATTCACCAATGATATCCATGATCTGCGTCTCTCCTTCTGGGCTACGACAACCAACACTTCCAACCCTGGAACCGTTGAGATTGGCGTGATTACCGATATTTCCGATCCGACCACCTTTGAAGTGTTAGGACCTGCCGGTACTCCCGGACCGCGCGGCAGCGGAAGCTCCTCCGGCAATGGTAACTATATGGGACCGTTTGACTTTAACAGCGTGACGGCTACTACGGGCAGAATTGCTATCCGTCTGACTAATGGCTCTTCCTCCCTCAGCTGGAACCTCGATGACTTCACCGTAGAACTGGCTCCGAGCTGTCCTTCCCCTGTGAAGACCAGCGTTACCGCTTCCAATATCGGCGGCCATACCGCAACCATTACCTTTACGGATAATGACGCTTCACACAACTCCTGGACTGTTTACTACAAGCCATCTACCGACTCTGTCTGGACTTCTGTCATTACGTCCACTCAATCTGTGGATCTGACTAACCTGGACCCCGAGACCACCTACGATGTGTATGTGGTGACCAACTGTACAACCACCGATCCTGTGGAGGATGCAACACAAACGGCTCATTTCACCACTACGGTGGCTTGTCCTGCCCCGACGGGCTTGACAGTTTCCAATGTGGGTATGACCACTGCTACTCTTTCTTGGCAGGGTACTGCTGACAGCTACAATATCACTTGTGGTACCGACAACCTGACCTCTACGACCAACTCCATTGACCTTACAGGTCTTACTGCCGGCACCTCCTACACCGTTACGGTTCAATCCGACTGCGGTACGGAAGGTACCTCCTCTGTGGCTACCTACACGTTCACCACTGCTTTGTGCGATGTGACCGATCAGTGTACTTATACGTTCAACCTGAGCGATGGTTATGGTGATGGCTGGAATGGAGCTTCTATCACGGTGCAGCAGAATGGCAATACAGTTGCTACCATTGGAATGACTGGTGGCTCCTCTGCGACCGAAACGGTGACCTTGTGTGACAACCAGTCCACTACTTTGTCTTGGAACGTTGGTTATTATGACGATGAGTGCAGCTTCTCGGTAGTGGGTCCTGATGGTACGGCCATCTATACCTCTTCCGGTACTCCTTCTGGCACGCTGACCACCTTCACGACCGACTGTAGTGGTTCCGGTCCTGCTACTTGCGACGTGCCTACGGGCTTGGCTGTCGCAGCTGCTTCTATTACTCAGACCACGGCTACGGCCACCTGGACTGCCGGTGGCACCGAGACGGCCTGGAATGTGGCTTACAAACCGGTGGCTTCCACCAACTGGCAGACAGCCATCGTGAGCGCCACTACCTATCCGATGAGCAACCTCACTCCGAACACCCAGTATGAGATCCGCGTGCAGGCCAACTGTGGCGACAATGTCACCAGCGACTGGACAACTTCGGTGACCTTCACCACGTTAGACAACGAGACGCCGACTTGTCCGGCTCCTACGAACCTGACGGCCACAATCGACGCCACGAGCCACACGACCGTGACGCTGACCTGGCAACAGGAGGCCAACACGGCTTCTGAATGGCAAATCAACTACCGTCAGACCACCGAGAGTACCTGGAGCACGGCTACCGTTACAAGCACCAGCTACACGCTGACCGACCTCGTGCCCAATGTGGACTACGAAGCCAATGTGGTGGCACACTGTACCAACGGTCTGACGAGCGATCCTTCCAACACGGTGACCTGGCATACCGACGATGTGGGTATTGTGGGTTACCTGGAGAAGGCTGTCAACCTCTACCCGAACCCTGCCACGGAGACGATCTCTGTGGAGGTCAGCGATGCCAACATCATGATCACGGGTGTGGAGGTGTACAACGTTTATGGTCAGTTGATCAACACCATCGTCTCCACGGAGAATCCGTTGCGCATCAACATCAGCGGTCTCGCCGACGGCATGTACTACGTGCGTGTCACGACGGACGGCGGTGTGGTGACGAAGAACTTTGTGAAGAAATAGGCCATTAGCTATTGGCTGTTAGCATTAAGGACGCTGGTTCCAGAATGGGAGCTGGCGTCCTTTTTAGTGATCAGTAATCAGTGAACAGTGAACAGTGAACAGTGATCAGTTGTCAGTTAGGAGTTAGAAGTTGGGAATCGTCTCTCATTTTCAATTTTTAATTTTCAATTAACTACCTCTCTACCCCGGCCTACGGCCACCCCTTCTCCAAAGAAGGGGAATTAGCCCCTCCTCAACAAATCAACACTTCAACAAATCAACACCCTCTGCTCCGTTATTTTGCCACAAATCCTTCCCGATACTGTTTGGTGGTCATCTGGGTCTCTTTTTTGAAGAATTTGCAGAAGGCGGATGGGGTGGAGAAGTGTAGTTGATCGGCAATTTCCCCCACAGGCAAGTCGCTGTACATCAGCAAGAGTTTTGCTTGTTGGATGATGCGGCGGTGTATCCAATCCTGGACCGTCATTCCGCTGATTTCGCGGATGGTGCTGCCCAGGTGGTTTGGCGTTAGGCACAACTGGTCGGCATAGAATGCGATATTGTGCTCTTTTTCTGCGTATTGGTTGACCAAAGTAGCAAAATGGTGGAATATTTCTTCCTTTCTGCCGGCGGATTTGTGAGATGTCTCGTTGTGCTCCTTCTTTATGAGACCTTGAAGCTCTGACATCAGCGCTGTCTGGATAGCCCTGACCGATTTCATGGATAACGGTTGCCGGCTGACGGTATGCTTCAGCAGTTGAAAGTATTCGTCCATAAGATTCCAATCGTCATCGGAGAGATGAAATATGGTACACTTCTTGAAAGTGACATCCGCAGGTAAATCACGGAATGAGAAAATCTGAAAATCAAATGACTCATCTTTCTCCTCTATTTCCATGATTGAGTCAGAAGGAAATACAAGCATCGTTCCAACGGAAAGACTGTAAGGTTTCATGTTGATGATTATTTTTGCATTACCTGAAATGGCGCGTATCACTCTTCCGTCTTCTATTCTGTAAGGTTGACATGTCCTCATGAAGTTTTTGCCGAATTGCATGGCGCTCATGACCATCAGCAGTTGGTTGTCGAGATATTCACCATGCTCTTTTCCAGCCATCTGGCCCATGTCTTCCAAAGTGAGTTCTTTGATTTTTTTTACCATAATCGTTGTTCTGGAACATTTTTACAATCCAATGGATAACGAGATTGTGTGATAAATATTGTTTCTTTGCGAACTTTATGAAAAGATAATAGTAGTCAACATGATGCTCGTCACCCCTCTTGTTTTCTGAAATTAATCAACCAAAATTATTCAATAAATTTAACAAGCTTATGAAAAGATATTACATTCTTGCAGTGATGTGCCTTGTCACCTTGCTTGGTTTCCAGACCACGCTGCAAGCGCAGACCGTATGGGACGGCACTGCCGACATCACCTGGTATGATGCATCCCAGACATCTTTTGACATCTCCACGCCGGAGCAGTTGGCGGGTGTAGCCCAGTTGGTGAACAACGGCACCACCTCTTTCAACGGCAAGACCTTGAACTTGACGGCGGACCTGTGGCTCAACAGCACGGGTGACTCCACCCGCAACTGGGTGCCCATTGGCGGCGGCTCTCCCACGGCGGAGTCGCCGAGCACCGGCAATGCCTTCAAGGGCAACTTCAACGGCCATGGCCATGCCATCTACAACCTCTATTGCGATAAGGGGAGCACCTTCCACGCCGGTCTTTTCTGTGCGTTGGAGAACCCTTGTACGATTGACTCATTGGTGCTCTTCAACCCTGTGCTGAAATCGCGGGGCATGATGGGCTGCATTGCGGGTTATCCCAGAGGCAGCAGCTCCGTGTATGTACGCCACTGTCTGGTGGTGAACGCCCGTATCGAGGGTGAGAACTCCAGCGGCAGCAACAACATCGGTGGCATCTTCGGCGCCACATATCCCAACAATGGCAGCACCTACATTGAAAATTGCGGTGTCACGGGCTCCATCACCGGCTATTATCCAGCAGGCATCGCAGGCAACGCCGAGCGTTCCTACATCACCAATGCCTATTTTGCAGGCACTCTCTACGCTTATGGCACGAACTACGGTGGCATGACCGCACATGGCGGCAACCGCACGAACTGCTATTCTTACACCAATGTGTTGAGTTCCACCACGCAATCCTCCGCCTCAAACGACGGCACACCCGTCACGCAGACAGAGATGCAGTCCGCCAATATGATTACCCTTTTGGGATCAGCCTTCAATATGGACAATGGCTTCAACAGCGGCTACCCGATCATGTCCTATATGCCTGGCGTGCTTCCTGCCAGTGCTGAGATTTGCTTGGGCGAAAGCGTCACGCTGGCGGCCCACGGCTTTGACACCTACTCTTGGAGTACGGGCGCTACCTCAGATGTCATCACGGTGTCGCCTACTACTACCACGACCTATACCATGACAGGTACATTGTATGGCGTCTCTTACACAAGCACTGCCACCATCACGGTATATCCGCAAGCAGTCATCACGGCCGCTGTGGTGGCCGGCAGCGATGGACAAGTCCATGGCACCGTGACTCCTGACACCTCCTATGTGGCCTGTCTGGGCTCCGATGCCATCACGCTTACCATCGTGCCCGACTCCGGGTACCGTATCGTCAGTGTGACTCTGAACGATGTGGAGGTCTATGGCGACGAGCTCGGTCTGGGCGCGCAGACGGTTACCATCAACCCTGGCGGCACGTTGGGCACGGTGAAAGTCTATCTCTCCAACTGTGGTATCCTCAACATCCCCTATTCAGAGGATTTCAGCAATGGGCTTTCCGATTGCTGGCACAAGAGCTCCACGTACAGTTCTTCTTATCCCTATATCTCTTCTGGACGACTCTATTTCTACACGGGATCCAGCTATTACACCATGGCCGTTATGCCAGAAGTGTACCAAGCGTATTCCGTGAATTCGCTACAGGTGAGTTTCAATGCACAGTACAGCACCTTGGACGATGCTCTGCAAGTGGGTCTGATGACGGATCCGGACGATGCTTCTACCTTTGTGCCCGTCGAGGCTGTCACGAACACAGCCACCGGTGTGATGGAACCCCATGTGGTCTATCTCGGCAGCTATACGGGCACGGGCACATACATCGCCTTCAAGTGGACGGGCACAGCATACGGCAGCTGTTATCTGGACGACATCGTGGTGGACTATGCTCCGACCTGTTCTCCCGTTACGCATCTGACCGCCGATAATATTTACGGTACGAATGCCTCCCTGCACTGGGATGCCAATGTGGTGGGCATGGCATACGACTATCTGATCACCATCCAAGACAATACCACACAGGCTGTGACCACGCAGACCACCACCGAGACCTCCTTTGTCTTGATGGGCCTCAATGAGCAGACTTCCTACACGGTGACCGTGCAGCCCGACTGTGGCGGCGGTGACCTGGGTGCCGCGACCACTGTCTCCTTCACCACTCCTTGTGTGGCCCCCATCGAGGCGATCAACAACAGCTATCCTACATCCACCTACACTACGGAGGGTAACCACTTCCCGATGTCGAACCACTATCTGAACTCCTTCACGGAGCAGATTTATTATCCGAGTGATTTCAACAATGTCTCGGCCGATTTCAGTGGCATGTCATTCCAGTACAATGACGCTTCCGAGATCACCCGTACGCTCGACATCTATTTGGCGCACACTTCCGATTCTGTCATGGTGGAGAATGTGTGGGCTACTCCGCTAGGCGGCTACACGCATGTCTATTCCGGTCCCGTGACGTTCAACCGCAACGGTACCGACCGCTGGGTGGATATCACCTTCGACACCAACTTCTACTACAACGGTTCTGACAACCTGCTGCTGGTCGTCAACGATATCACGGGCAGTGAGGTGAACAACAGCAATGCCAAGTTCTACACGGTGAACACCAATGCCAACCGTTCACAGTGCAAGTACACCCACGATGCCAACGACAACTGGAGTATCACGAACATGCCGACCACGGGCACGCTCCATACTCAGGTCGATAATATCCGTCTGACCGCTTGCGATGTGGTGACTTGTATTGCCCCGAATACGGTGACCCTCGGTGTGGTGGATGCTTCTTCTGCCGAGATTTCTTGGATTAATCCCAATGCTATTCAGAACTGCGAAATCGAGTACAAGGCCGAAGGTGATGCCGACTGGACCTCCACCGGCACGGTGAGTGGTTCTGACTATACCATTGCCGGGTTGAATGCCAACACGGTCTATACCGTCCGTGTCCGTGCGCTCTGCAGCGCTACCGATATGAGTGAGTGGTCTGAGACCATCACCTTCCGCACCGAGTGTGACGCGATTGTCACCCTGCCTTATACTGAAAACTTTGACAACAACGTCAATTATGGCTCTGGCGAAGACGCTTATGTCTATTGTTGGGATCGCTATACCAACAACCCGAGCAGTCCTGTGTACTTCAGCACGAGTAGTTCTGCACATTCCCTCTCTGGTATGTTGAGGTTTGACGATGGTGCCACTGTTACCAATATTGCAATTATGCCGAAGGTGGATGAGAGCATCAGCCTGAACCAACTTCAGGTCACCTTCTGGGTGAAGAACACCTCGGCTTCCTCTACGGCCATCCTCGAGCTTGGTGTGATGACAGACAAAACGGATCCTACCACGTTCGAAATCCTTGATACTATCCATCCCGAGGTGGTAAATCAGTACAATCTTATAGAATATTCTCTGGAAAACTATGCCGGCTACGGTCAATACATTGCTTTCCGTGTTAGCAACGGTAACGGCGGCAACAATTTCCGTCTGGATGATGTGACACTTGACTACATCCCGGTCTGTCTCCATCCGACGAATCTGGTCGTCGATTCTGTCACTGCTGAGACAGCTACCATCCACTGGACGGAAGACGGCACTGCCACTGCATGGATGGTGGAATACGGTCTTGCTGGCTTCACGCCGGGTGAAGGTACTGTGGAGAATGCCACCGACACGGTCTATACCATCAACAACCTGACTCCGAACACCGAATACGATGTGTATGTATATGCCAACTGCGGTGTCGGCTTTGTCAGCACCGCTGTCAACAACTCCTTCCGCACCGACTGCGGCCCCATTATGACGTTGCCTTACTCAGAAGATTTTGAGACGGGTCTGTACAACTCCGGCGCACAAGAGAACTACATCGTATGCTGGAGCCGTTATGCCTCCGACCCTGCCCATTATGTCTATATTCCCAGCAGCACCACCTATTCGCACAGTGGCAGCCATTATTTGGATTTCCACCATACCACCAACTGCTATAACATTGCCATTGCGCCGGCTTTGGACGACAGCTTTGATGTAAGCCAGCTGATGGTCAACTTCTGGGCCAGCAGAACGGGCAATTCCGGTACGTTGGAGGTGGGTGTCATGACCAACAAGGATGTGGACTCCACCTTCGTGCCAGTCGACACCATTGACCTTTCTGCATATAACACGTATGTGATGGCTGAGCAGTATGTCAGCTTCAGCCAATACCAAGGCACGGGTAAGTATATCGCCTTCCGTGTTTCCAATGCTTCCAGCTGCGGATTCTATATTGACGATGTGGTCATCGACATTGCGCCCGATTGCTCTCCGGTGCAGAATGTGGCTGTTTCGGACATCACGGGAACCTCTGCTGTTGTCACGTGGGAGCCTGGCTTCTTCGGCACGGTGGGTTCATACACAGTAGAGTATTCCGAAGGTGGTCTGGACACTTGGACCTCCATTCCGAACATCTCTGGCACCACTTATGTGCTGAGCAACCTGAATTATTCCACCTATTATGATGTCCGTGTCAAGTCCAACTGCGACGATGGTTCTACGGGCGACTGGGTGATGGAGACCTTCCGCACCAACTGTCTCGTGGGTGGCGATGTGACCATCGGCGATGGCACGGCAACTAACAGTTATCTGCCTTCGTACAGTTACTATGGCTACACCTACTCCCAGCAGCTCTTCTTGGCTGAAGAAATGGGTGCCATGCCGAGAAGTTTGGAGTCTATCACCTTCGACATGGCAAACTATAGTGTGAACAGAACCTACAAGATCTATTTGATGCACACGTCTGCTACCAACGTCTCTAGCTGGATTGATGCTTCGACGGCGCAGTTGGTATTCGACGCTCCTCAGCAATTGCATGCTGGTCTCAACACTTTCCAATTCTCTACGCCGTTCCAGTACAATGGTTCCGACAACTTGTTGTTGATTGTGCTGGATATGACTGGTTCCTGGACTTCTGGCAATTTGTGGCGCACGCATACTGCCTTTTCTAATGCCTCTCGCTATATCTATCAGGATGGTAGTGCCTACAGCACTTCCTCTGTTCCTGGCAGTGCCGGTACAGGCACTTCCGCCCGTGACAACGTCATCTTCGGCTCTCCGTGCGACACCACCACGACTTGTGTGGCTCCATACGTGAGCATTGCGTCTGTCACCAGCGATGGCGCCTCGATTACTTGGGTGCCGGGCTATCAGGAAACCGCTTGGGAACTTGAGTATCGCCTGCTCTCCGACACCACCTGGACCAGTGTCGGCTCTGTCACCACGACACCGCAGCAACTGACTGGTCTGAATCCCAACACTGCCTACAAAGTGCGTATGCGCTCCGACTGCGGTGGCGGCGAGTACAGCTACTGGGCAGAGGCCAACTTCACCACGGCTTGCGGTGCCTTCACCGTTGCACAAGGCAGTCCATGGACTGAAAGCTTTGAGAACAACACGACTATGACCTGTTTTGACACTCCTGTTACCTATACGAACACCAGCGGCAGTACTTATCCCAAGATGTTGAGCTATGGTGATGCTGCCCATTCGGCACCCTGGACTGTAGAGTTCAAGGGAACGAACAATATGTTGGTGCTTCCTGAATTCACCAATGATATCCACGACCTGCGCATGTCCTTCTGGGCTACCCATTGGGGCGTGACCACCACTGCGGTTGTCGGTGTGATCACAGATATTGCCGACACCTCCACCTTTGAGGTGTTGGGTGATGCGGGCACTCCTGGACCGCGCGGTGGCTCCGGCGGCGGTAACGGCAACTTCATGGGACCGTTCGACTTCAACAATGTGCAGGCTACTTCCGGTCGTATCGCCATCCTCTTCACTGGAACAACCGCCAGCGATGCCGGCTGGAACCTGGATGATTTCACGGTTGAGCTGATCCCCAGCTGTTCCGCTCCTACGCACACGTCAGTCACGATTGGCAATGTGACGGACAACAGTGCCGAGGTCAGCTTTGTGGATGACGATCCTACCCACAATACCTGGGTTATCTATTACGGACCTACGGGTACTTCTACCGATACATGGAATACGGTGAATGCAACTTCCGCTACCGGCAACGCCCTCACGGGTCTTACTCCCAACACCAGCTATTCGGTGTATGTGGTGACGCTCTGTAACGGTGTGGTCGGCGATGACCAGACCAACACGGTGACCTTCACCACCACCACCTTGCCAGCCACCTTGCCATTGGAGGTTGATTTCGAGAATACGACTGAGAATGCTCAATGGGTCATCCTCAATGGCTCTCAAACCAACAAGTGGTACATCGGTGCTCCGACCAACACCTCCAGTGATGTGAACACCACCACGGGCGGTGCCAATGGTTTGTATGTCTCCAATGACAATGGTGCTACCAATGCCTATACCGGCACAGAATCCCGCGTCTATGCTTATCGTGATGTCTTGGTACCGAACGGCACTACCGAGTTGGAGCTCTCCTTCGACTGGAAGGCACAGGGCGGCTTGTACAACTATGAGTTCTTGCGCGTCTATTGGCTTGATCCTGCAGTGGTAACTGTCACGGCGGGCAACAATCCTCCCTCTGTGGGTGGCGTGAACTACGATGCAGCCGGCCAGCCTGGCAACTATGGCTCCAACGCCCACGAGCACTGGCTCTCCCAGCACAACACCTGGCAGCATGAGGTGATGACCATCTCCTCTGACCAGTTCACCGACATGGGCAATGGCGACAAGGTCTATCGTCTCTACTTCCACTGGAGAAACACCTATTATTCCAGTCAGCCGCCTGCCGCAGTGGATAATATCCAATTGCGTGTGGTCACCTGTCCTGCACCCAGCAATGTGGCTGCTACCAACATCTCTGGCGGTGGTGCCACCATCACCTGGAGCGGCACGGCTACGGACTATGTCTTGGAGTATGGCCCTGCCGGCTTCACTCCTGGCACCGGAACCACCGTCAATGTGACGGGTACCTCCCACGCGCTTACGGGCTTGACTCCTGAGACGAACTATACCGTTTATGTCCAGAGCGATTGTGGCGGTGGAGATCTCTCCTATACCGAGACAACCTCCTTCACGACAGCGTCTGCGACTGCCCCGACTGTGGTGACCGACCAGCCTACCAGTGTAACATCTACTTCCGCCATCTTGCATGGTACTGTCACGGAGGGCACAGAACCTATTGCCGTGATGGGCTTTATCTGGAAGCAGACGGTGGGTGGAACCTATGCAACCGTTACGGTCTCCAGTTCTCCGATGTCTTATACGCTCAACAACTTAACGCCCAACACCTCCTACACCTACCAGGCCTTTGCCTCTGCGGGTGGACAGACCTATTACGGCGAAGAGGTGACCTTCACCACAGGCACTGAGCCTACTTGTCCGGCACCGACCAACCTGACGTACGCTATCGATGAGACGAGCCATACTACGGTGACGCTGACCTGGCAACAGGAGGCCAATACGGCCAATGAGTGGCAGGTCAACTATCGTCAGACGACGGAGAGCACCTGGAGCACGGCTACTGTTACCAGCACCAGCTACACTCTGACCGATCTCGTGCCCAATGTGGACTACGAGGCCAATGTCGTAGCTCACTGCACCAACGGTATGACGAGTGATCCTTCCAACACGGTGACCTGGCATACCGATGATGTGGGCATTGTGGGTTACCTGGAGAAGGCTGTCAACCTCTACCCGAACCCGGCCACGGAGATGATTGCTGTGGAGGTCAGCGATGCCAACATCATGATCAAGGGCGTGGAGGTGTACAACGTCTATGGTCAGTTGATCAACACCATCGTCTCCACGGAGAATCCGTTGCGCATCAACGTCAGCGACCTCGCCAACGGCATGTACTATGTGCGTGTCACGACAGACGGAGGCGTGGTGACGAAGAACTTTGTGAAGAGATAGACGGAGGCTATTGGCTGTTAGCCATTAGCTGTTAGCTTTAAGGACGCTGGTTCCGGGATGGGAACTGGCGTCCTTTTTTAGTTGTCAGTTATCAGTTATCAGTTGTCAGTTAGAAGTTAGAAGTTGGGAATTATCTCTCATTTTCAATTTTCAATTTTTAATTTTCAATTAGAATCCCCCTTCGGGCACACCTTTTCCAAAGAAGGGAAATTGCGCCCCACCTCAACAATTCAACAATCTTTGCGTGTTCGGGAATTTTATGTACATTTGCACGCTTGTTATGTAACGACATATTGTATTGAAATCAATGAAACCCAATAGGAAGAAACACTGTCTGTCTCTGCTGTTACTCGTCTGGATGGCCTGGCTCCTGCCGTGTGCGCGGGCGCAGAACGTATGGAACGGGACGAGCGACATTTCCTGGTACAATAGTTCGCAGACTACCTTCGACATCTTCACGCCGGAGCAGCTGGCGGGTGTGGCCCAGCTGATGACCAATCAAGTCACGAACTTCAACGGGGTGACGCTGAACCTGAGGGCCAACATCTGGCTGAACCATACGGGTGACTCCACCCGCAACTGGATCCCCATCGGCGGCGATGCCACGGCCTCCTCTGAAGACCAGCACTCCTCCTCGGCCTACGCCTTCGCCGGCCATTTCAAGGGCCACGGACACGTCATCTACAATATGTACTGCGAGAAAGCCAACTACTACCAGGCGGGCCTCTTCGGCTGCGTGCAGTACCCCTGCACCATCGACTCCCTGGTGATGATTAACCCAGTCGTCAAGGCGCGAGGAATGTCAGGGTCGCTGATCGGCTACACCCTGAACAGCGGAAATGTGTATGTCTCATCTTGCCAGATCATCAACTGCCGTGTGGCGGCCACGGGCAACAACAACAACGGTGGCATCCTGGGTGCCAACTACAAGATGCAGTATGGCTCCTACTGGACCTACATCCAAGACTGTGCCGTGACGGGCACATTGTCGGGGAAATACATCGGCGGCATCGTCGGCAACGGCCAGAGAGTCCAGGCCTCCAACACTTACTTCGCCGGTGCCCTGAACCCAGTAATTGACGGCAACAGCTACAAATACGGTGCTATCCTCGGCCATTGCAGTAGCGGCAATTATCAATTCTCCCATGTCTATTCCAATGCATCGTCCTCCACAACCTATGGTTCTGGTCGCGACGGCGTGCGCCTGTCGGATGCCATGATGCGCTCCTCCAACTTCCTCGACAGCGTAGGTTCCGCCTTTGTGATGGATGCCGGCATCAACAACGGCTATCCGATCATGGGCTATATCTACAGCCTTAATCCTTCCGTGCTTCCCTCCTGTTCGCCGGTACAGAATTTGACCATCAACTCAATCAGTGGCGGCGATGTCACGCTGACGTGGGACAGCAACCTGGTGGGCGGACTGACGCAATACCATGTCTGCGTCTATAATGAGGTGACCCACGGCGCCCAGGAATATACGACCACCAGCGACAACTACACCGTCACGGGACTCTCAGAGCTGACGCCGTATCGTTTCGGCATCTATGTAGTCTGTGCTGACAACACCGCTTCCGACACTGCTTTTGTCTATGCGACCATGCCCTGCCATGCGCCCGGCACCTTGACGATCGGTCATGGCGATAACTTTCACTCCTGTCTGCCCACCTATCCTTACTACGACTATTCCCTTACCCAGCAGGTGATTCCGGCATCGGCCTTTGTGCATGATGCCCAGACATATTCAGCCATTGCGTTCCAATATGTGTATAACGGCACGAGAACAAGAAATCTCACCATCTATCTGTCGCACGTCCCTAACGGCCAGACCCTGTCCAATGGGTGGATCACGCCTTCCAGCAGTGTCACCTTCCAGCAGGTCTTTACTGGCAATGTGACTTTTTCGCCGAATGAGGTGGATGCCGACTCTTGGTTCCAGATCGAGTTGGATAATGCGTTTAACTATGAGGGTGGCAGAGATGTTCTGCTCACCGTGGTTGACAGGACAGGCTCATGGGAAAACTTCTCCAGTGGCTTTAAGGTGCATAATGACAACACCACCGTCAACAGGACGCGCTATCACTATCGTGACAACTACCCCTACAACTATGCTAATCCGGGCGTGTCGGGCAACTTGAGCTCCAACGCCAACAATGTGCGGTTTGTCTTCTGCGACCAGAACGCCTGTGCCCATCCGCAGGGGGTGACCATCTCTGCCGTGAACCACCACAGCGCTCTGGTGAGCTGGGCCGCGGGAAGTGCCTCTTCCTGGCTGATAGAGTACAAGACTGCCGATGCATCATCTTGGACCTCTTTGGGCACCATCAACACCAACAGCTATACTTTTTCGGGATTGTCGCCCCATACCACCTATGCGGTGCGCGTGCGGGCCCTATGCAGTACCGTGGAGATGAGCCTGTGGAGTGATGAACTGTATTTCCAGACGGATTGCGAGCCCATGGCGAATCTGCCGTTTACAGAAGATTTTGAAGATGCCAGTTCGCTGTACAACTCTGGTTCCCAAGAGAACTACATCTACTGCTGGAGTCGTTATGCCTCCGATCCCGACCACTATGTCTATATCCCGAGTAACTCGTACGCCCACAGCGGAAGTCATTTCCTGGATTTCCATCATACCACCAACTGTTTCAACATCGCGGTGATGCCGACTATTGATGCCGCTATTGACATCCATACGGTGCAGGTTCGTTTTCAGGCGTGCAGAAGCGGCTCTTCCGGCACGCTGGAGGTGGGTGTGATGACGAATCGTGCCGATCCTTCTACTTTCGTGCCTGTGGATACCATTGATCTGACGGACTATAATACTTACCAGTATGGTGAGTTCACAGTTCCCTTCTTCAACTATATGGGTCCGGGGCGCTATGTCGCATTCCGTGTCTCCTATGCCGCCAGCTGTGGTTTCTATGTGGATGATGTGACACTGGAAGCCGTCCCTGCTTGTGCCTCTCCTGTTGTCAACTCTGTGACGGTGAGCAATATCACCGACCATGACGCGTCCGTTTCCTTTGTGGATATGAACCCCGATCACCATACGTGGGTCATCCATTACCGTGCTGTCGGTCCCTCCGCGCCGTGGTCCGCAGTGACGGTCACCACGACTACGGGCAACGTGATTTCCGGTCTTGCCATGGCCACCAATTACCAACTTTATGTAAAGACGCTGTGCGATGGGGTAGAGGGGGACCTTCAGACCAACACGGTGACCTTTAACACCACGATGCCCACTGTCGCGCTGCCGTACGTTACTGATTTCTCCATCGACCAGGGTTGGCTGTTGAACAACGGGACCTGTGCCAACTATTGGACGATGGGCGTCACCAGCACCTCTCAAAGTGCCTTGTTTGTTACCCATGATGGTATCTCGGAAGGTTATTCTACGGTCAACAGCGCCACCGTGATGGCCGAGAAGTTGTTTACTTTGCCGGCCACGGACTCCGTGCATGTGGAGTTCGATCTTCGCGTGGGTGGCGAGAGCACCTGGGACTATCTGAAAGCCTTCCTGGCACCCGCTGACGAACAATATGTCCCTGGCACCGCACACAATGCCCAGTCTGACTATTCATACGCTGTCCATGCTATCGATTTCTCCGCTTTCAAGGCGCAGACCAATAGCAGCCCCACCTATCCCTACATGCTGAACCTGAGCGATGGCAACACGGTGCATGTCAGCGTCAACATCCCCAATCTGGCGATAAACGGACAGGGCAAGTTCGTCTTCTTGTGGCGCAACGACGGCGTCACTGGGAAGCAGCCCGGCGCGGTCGTCACCAACTTCTTCATGTCGGGAGTCGCCTCTTGTCCGGTGCCGACTAACTTACAGCAGGAGATAGCCCTCAAGGATGCGGGCGGCATCCGTCTGTCCTGGAGCGACAACGCTGGAGCTTCACAGTGGGTGGTCCGTTACCGGCCTCTGGGTGGAGAATGGACCATAGTCCTTGTGGAGGGTGTGCCCTCCTATGAAATACTGGGGTTAGAGAATGGGGTGGAGTATGAGGTCCAGGTGCGGGCCGTCTGCGACGATGCCTTCAGCGAGTGGTCGGAGATGATGATGGCCACCGCCACCAACTCCTGCATCGAGGACCATCTGTCCAAGAGCATCACGCTCTATCCGAACCCCGCCACGGAGATGGTGAATGTGGAGGTGAGCGATGCCAATATCCTGATCACGGGCGTGGAGGTGTACAACCTCTATGGCCAGATGGTAGAGACGTTCCATGGAACGTCTCTACAGAACCGTGCCACCATCAACATCAGCAGCCTCGCGGACGGCATGTATTTTGTGCGGGTCGCGACGGAAGAGGGAGTGGTGACGAAAGGGTTTGTGAAGAGATAGGACGGCTATTTGCGGTTAGCTGTTAGCTGTTAGCCATTGGCCTGATCACAGATCACTCTTCACTGTTCACTAAAAAAATGTATCTTTGCACTCTCTTTATTCGATTATATTTAAGTTAAATCAATAAAAAACAGTGCATTATGAATAGAAAGTTATTTCTTGTCTGTCTTATTTCACTATCATGTTTTTCGCTCTTAAGGGCACAGGGTCTTGGAACCTACACCTTTTCTACTGGGATTGATGAAACCAAATGGATCCCAATTACCAATACCACGAATATTCTGACGTCTGGATCATCCAATAGCAGTAGGCGTTCTTCCGTATTGGACATCGGATTCCCCTTCACTTTTGGACCGGAAGTATATACGAAGTTCTCGGTGAACTCGGATGGTAACCTCCGATTCGGTACAACTGTCACGGGCTATAACTATTATTCCAACCCCTTCAATTCCAGCGGTTCGAATCAAAACAATCCGAAAATCAATTTCTTTGGTGCTGATGGTGACGTGGCGGATAGCGGTTATGTTTATAAACAGGTAGTAGGTGTGGAGCCGGAACGTATCCTGGTGCTGGAGTTCTGCACTTCGACATCTTCCTCTTCTGCCTCCTATGGCAATATGTATCGTTGGCAGGTGCAGCTGTTTGAGGGCAGCAACAATATCCAGATTGTCTATCCCTCCACAGTGCCTTCCACCGCTCCCTCTGTCACGCGGCAGCAGGGTATGGGTCTTAGCAGTTCCGATGTCTGGCTGGTGAAGGCCAACAATACGGCAACACACTATACTTCCGGACAATCGGCCACCATTGCTTCCGGCAACTGGCCTGCAGCCAACCGCTACTATCTGTTCTCCACGCCTGACATTACCTGTCACAAGCCGGAAACGCTGAACGTCCATGCCATCACTGCCAACACGGCTCTGGCATCCTGGAACTTCCCGGGCGATGCTGCCAACTACGAGCTCTATTGGACTACTTCCGCCACGGAGCCTACTGCTTCCACCACGCCGATGGCTACTACGTATGATACGTTCTACAATATCGCCAACCTGCAACCCAATACGGCGTACTATCTGTATGTGCGCTCGGATTGCGGCAGCGAGAAGAGCTATTGGAAGAAGACCACTTTCTCGACCTATTGCAGCGCGCTGACCCAGCTGCCCTATTATTGTGACTTCGAGACGGTGCCGTCAGGCAGCAACCCGCTTCCTGCCTGCTGGATACGAGGCGTGAACCACGCTTCCTATCCCTATGTTTCGTCAACCTCGTCCTCTGCCTATGCGGGCAGCAATGCCTTGATCTTTATGTCCTCAGCCAACTATGTCTCCCTGCCGCCCATTGACACCTCCAGCATCATTCTGCAGAACTGCCAGCTTTCCTTCTATGCCTACTCCAATATAGCGAACAATCCTTTGCAGGTGGGCGTGATGACCGACCCGACAGATCCCTCCACCTTCACATTGGTGGAGAGCATACCGATGACTACCGATTATCAGTATTATGAAGTGCCATTCCTCACTTATGCTGGATCAGGGGTGCATGTCGTCTTGAAGTCAACCAGCTCCTCTATTATCAGGGTTGACAATCTGACCCTGGAAACGATACCGTCTTGCTCTACGCCGATGATGTTGTCGGCATCGCCCACCCAGACAGATGCTTTGCTGACATGGTTTGCCACGGGCAACGATTTTACTTTGTACTACAAGCCCGCTGCGGACTCTGTCTATACCATGGTCCAGAACGTCACCTATCCCTACCTGCTGACGGGCTTGACCCAGGACACGCAGTACGACTGGTACGTGGAGGCCTATTGCAGCGGTGTCATCAAGACGAGTGCGGTGTCCTCTTTCCATACGGCTTGCGGTGTGCTGACCTACGCGGATCTTCCTTACGTGGAGAACTTTGAAGCGTATGCCAATACCGCGGCGTTAAGCCCCTGCCTCACCCGCATCTCGCCTAACAACCCCACCTATCCGACCATCTTCACGGGCACGGACTGGAGCGCCGTGACGGGCAAGATGATCTACTTCCTGCCGCAGTCTGAAACAGACCGTCAGTATCTTGTGATGCAGGGTGTGGAAAGTGCCAGTGGACTGTCGGTCAACTTCTACACCAAACGCGGCAGCTCCGATGTGGTCTTGGACCTCGGGGTGATGAGCAGTCCCACGGACACTGCTTCTTTCCAGCTGATAGGCTCCTACGGCTCCGTGGCGGGCAGCAGCGACTGGTCCAATTTCGAGGTGCCGCTCAGCAGCTACACGGGCACGACCGGCTATGTGGCTTTCCGCGCCCGCAGCATCACCTCCGGCAAGTATATCCTGGTGGACGACATCACCATCAGCCTCAACACGGGCTGCGTGCGTCCCAGCGTGGTGACAGTCGATAGTATCACGACCAATACCGCGCAGGTTCACGTCTCCGATGCACTCAACACCGGGCACTATCAGCTGGTGTGGTCCTCCGTCTATGGCTCCGATACGGTAGAGATAACGGGCAATAGCTATACGCTTTCCAATCTGATGAAAGGAACCGTCTATGATGTGGCGGTGAGCACCATTTGCGATACGAATATCACCACTCCGGAGACGGCCACCTTCAGCACTGCCTGTGCCATCCTCACGCATCAGGACCTGCCCTTCAAGGAGGACTTCGACATGTATGCCTACAATGCCAATGCCCTCATCAACCCCTGCTGGAACCGACTGAGCTATAACCCGGAATATTCTGTCGGACCCTATCCCAAGAACCAGTACACGCGGATCCCGGGTGTGGGCAACACCTTCTACTACTATCCGGGTGCAGGCAATGCCGTACAGTATGCTATTTTGCCACAGATTGCCGATCTGTCAGACCTGCTGATTGATTTCTGGGTCTATCGCCAGACGGCATCCCCGCTCATCGAGGTGGGTGTGATGACCGACCCTACAGACACCAGCACCTTCACGCTGATCCAGAGTTGCGAGCCAGTAGCCACCTCTGTGTGGGAGGAGTTTGATGTGCCCTTCTCTTCTTATACCGGACAGGGTACCTATATAGCCCTCAGGGCTCGCTGCACGGGCGCTTCTGCCTTCATCTGCATCGACGATATCGAGGTGCGGGAGAACAGCTGCTCCAAGCCGCAGACGATGACCGTCTCCCAGATCGGCGGCGGACAGGCCACCTTTACCTGGGAGGCCATCACGGATGCTGCGGGCTATGAGTTTATCCTCGAAGGGGTCGATACGGCCACGGTGACCACCAACACCTACACGGCTCAGGGTCTGGATGTCTTGACCGACTATGTCGCCCATGTGCGCACGCTCTGCGGTGGCGGCGACCACAGCAACTACCTCACCCTCCATTTCTTCACCCCGTTTGATTCCCTGCCGTACTATCAGAACTTCAACAGCTTTACCTCGTCGGATCCACTGCCTATAGGATGGCTCCATAAAGGCGCCGGCACCATCCAGCATGTCACGACGGGCAGCTATCTTTACGACTCCACCGCCTTGAGATTCTCAGGGTCCAGTACCAATAACATCGCGGTGTTGCCGCCCTTCCCCGCCGAGATCAGCGAGCTGTATTTGCAGTTCCAGACCCGTCCCGAAGGCACCTCGTCTTTCCCCGGCAATTTTGATGTGGGATATATCACCGATTTGGATGACATCACCTCTTTTGTGGCTCTGCAGACCTACAACTATGCAGACTTCAACGGAGCCTATCAGGAGAAGTTGGTGACCTTCGCGGGTGCGCCCGCAGGGGCCCGCATTGCCATGCGCCACCGCGCCACCTCCTCGTCATGGTACTGGTTTGTGGACGACATAGAGGTGGACTACGACGACTGTCCTACGGTGACCAACCTGACAGTCGTGGATGTGTCTGCTGAGTCGGCCACCGTCTCCTGGTCGCCAGTGGCGGTGAGCACCTCCTATCAGCTGAACCTCAACGGCCAGCTATATACGACCACCGATACCTTCTACACCTTCAACAATATCTACCAGGCTACCAACTACACGCTGGAGGTGACTACCCTTTGCGGCAGTGACGACAGCCATGTGGCCACCGCCCAGTTCACCACTCCGATGATTGTGCAAGGACTGCCCTATACGGCCGACTTTTCCGCTGCCGACGGATGGCTCTCCCATAGCGGCGATTGTGTCAACTTCTGGACCAAGGGTGCCGTGGATGCCAATACGAACGGACTGTTTGTGTCCACCGGCAATGGCACCGCTCCTGGCTATACGAATACGAGTGCCGCTTCTTCCGTTACCGCTGAGAAACATTTCCTGGTAGGCGATGCCTCCTCCTTTATCGTTTCCTTTGATGTGCTCTGTGGCGGCGAAAGCTCCTACGACTATCTGAAGGTCTTCTTCGCGCCTGTCACCCAAGAATATGCTGTCGGCACTGGCACCCAGACCTGGACCGACAAAACCTACCAGACCTATGCTTTCAACTTCTCGCCTTACTTTGGTCAGACGTCAACATCAACTTCTTATCCCTATATCATCAATCTTACCAATGGAAACACCGTCCATGTGGAGTTTTTGGTGAACAATCCCGTGCAGAACCCTGACTTCTTGTCGGAGGCCAAGCTAGTCTTTGGTTGGCGCAACGATGGTACCAGCGGCACTCAGCCAGGGCCGGTTATCACCAATCTGAAAGTAAAGGCTGAAACCTGTAAGAGACCTTCGGCCGTCATGTTGACGGACATCCACGCCACCACTGCCAGTGTGGCATGGAATATGCCGGAGTACGCTTCCTCCTTCATCTTGCAGTATGCTCCGTATGGCGCGGACTGGAACGGTCCGACGGTGGAGACCTTGAATGCTACGGACACCAGTGCCACCTTGACGGGCCTGACCCCGAACACTATGTATCAGTTGCGGGTGGCTACCGACTGTGCCGACGATACCAGCATGTGGGTGAACACCTCGTTTTCCACCTCTTGTGAAGGCATCGACGCGCTGCCGTTCTTCTGCGACTTCGAGTCCATCCCATCCGGAAGCAACCAGGTGCCGACATGCTGGACCAAAGGACCGAGCCACGCCACCTATCCTTATGTGAACACTACCACTACCGCCTATAGTGGTGAGCACAGCCTCTACTTCAATAACCCCAACACCGTGGCGCTTCCTCCGGTGGATGAGACGGTGATCAGTCTGAATGCCACGCAGATCTCCTTCCATGCCAAAGGCAACGGCTATCAGCTGGTGGTGGGCGTGATGACCAATCCTGATGATGCTTCCTCTTTCGTGCCCGTGGATACGGTTACGCTGACCTCCTCCTACGACTACTACCAAGTGCCATTGAGTGCTTATACGGGCAGCGGCCGATATGTGGCCTTCAAGAACATTGCCACCAACACCATCTATGTGGATGATGTGGTCTTGGGATTTATCCCTGCATGTCCCAGCCCCACGGGCTTGCTTTCCTTGAATCCCACCCCGACCAGCGTGGAAGTGACGTGGAATGGCGCCACCCCGTCGTATAATCTCTACTACCGGGCTTATGGCGACAGCGCATTCATCCAGGTGCCCAATGTCGATTTCAATGCAGCCAACACCATCACGCTTACCGGCCTTACTCCCGGCACGATATATCAGTGGTATGCTACTGGAATCTGTCCCGACAATAGCGAGTCGCAGAGTATGACCATTGCCACCTTCACGACTGAGTGTGGCGTGCTGAGCCAACTGCCGGTGACATGGGATTTCGAGAGTTATGTGCCGGCAACGCAGCTGCCCGTCTGCTGGAGCGCGTTGAATCCTTCCAACAGCGGACCGAAGATCATGAATGACTATGCTTATAGTGGATATCATTCCCTGCGGTTGTATAACAACGATCCCGTCACGACCATCATCCTGCCGGAGGTGGATACCCTGTTGTACCCTGTCAACACCCTGCGTATGCGATTCTTCGCCATGAACTCGGGCAACTACCCAACATGGCATGTGCGCGTGATCGGCGGCGTGATCACCGACCCGCTGAACGACTCCACCTTTGTGGCTGTTGATACGGCCGACATTATCGGTGTCGCCGGCGGCAACCATGTGGAATACACGCTGGAACTGGATGGTTATCAAGGGACTACTGGCTATGCCGCTTTGCGGTTCGAGACGGTCGTCTCTTGCCAGTGGCTGAATATTGATGACTTCACGCTCGAACCCATCACTGGAGCTCCTGTCTTGTCCGTGGTGACCGATGCAGTTGATCAGATCACGGAGACTTCTGCCGTGCTGAATGGAACCATTGTCAATCCTAACGACGTGCCTATTACGGCCCGTGGATTCCAATGGAAGCTCGCCACCAGCGAGACCTACACCACGGTGAACCTGACCACTCAAAGCAATACGATTACCCATACACTGACAGGCCTCACGCCGGGTACCAACTATGTCTGCCGGGCCTTTATCCTGGTCAACGGGGAGGTCCTCTATGGAGAAGAGATTCCTTTTGCCACGAGCGTCATGAACTGCCCAGCCCCCACGGATTTGCATGAAACCGGTGAAGTTATTGACAAGGCGCCTGGATACCTCTTTGTGGAGTGGACTGACAATGCCGGTGCCAGCCAGTGGAATCTGCAATACAGAATCCAGGGCACTGAAGACTGGACCACCATGGTGGTGAATACCACCCATGTCTCCATCATGGAAGTGCTGGAAGCTCATGCAACGTACGAGTTGCGTGTGCAGGCCGTTTGTACGGACGGGGTGGTCAGCGACTGGTCCAACATGCTGGTGGCCGTAGCACAGGGTGCTGGTGTTGAGGATTACCTCGCCAAGGCCGTCAACCTTTACCCGAACCCTGCTACGGAGATGATTGCTGTGGAGGTCAGCGATGCCAACATCCTGATTACGGGCGTGGAGGTGTATAACGTCTATGGCCAGCTGGTCAACACGATTGTCTCCACGGAGAATCCTTTGCACATCAACATCGGCAGCCTCGCGAACGGCATGTACTACGTGCGTGTCACGACCGATGGCGGCGTGGTGACGAAGAACTTTGTGAAGAGATAGGCCATTCTACACTTTTTTCCTATCTTTGCAGGCACATTATTCATAGGTCTGACGCATGCTCTTTGTGCTCTTTTGCCACGATCATTGTATTGGAACATTTTTACACGCTATTGGATAATGCAATTGTGGAAAAAACGTTGTTTTTTTGCCAAATTAATTTAGTATAGTACCCGAAGTTAGAACCAGAATTCCTTTATGAAAATGTTGAAAGACTCACTTGTCCGAGCATCGTCTTCCGTCGCGCAAAGGTGTGTTCCATCTGGGTGCTTGCAATTGTTATGGATTCTGATGTTGCTAATAGGATGGCTTCCGGCTGCTCGCGCTACCGACTACCCTGTGTTTCCGCCCTCTGGGGTGAACCGTACCCTGAGCGACACTACATATCTCCAGGAAGGCATCTGCACAGACCAGCTCCCATACGTGTGGAATGGGGTCACCTTCACCCAAGCAGGTACCCAGTCGGTGACCCTCACCGCCTCTGACGGCAGCGACAGCCTGGTGGTCATGACGTTGCTGGTGGGTGAGCCTGTCTATCTGACGGTCTATGGTTCTGGCTGCCAAGGGTATTCCTATACCGAACATGGCTTTAACTTGCCTCCCGACAGTCTGGCGAGCGGCACCGAGCTGACTTTTGTGCGTACTTCGCCTACCCCAACGGGCTGCGACAGCATCATCACGCTCAACCTGAGCCTGACTCCACTGCCCACCATCGTTTCGTCAGGCGATGTCATCCTGGACCCCGGACAGAGCGTTACGCTCTCTTCCACAGGCGCAGACTACTATGTGTGGACGCCCGCCGCCTACCTCTCCAATACCACCTCTTCCCAGACCGTCTGCTCCCCCGATCAGTCGATGTACGTGTTTGTCTCCGGCTACAACACGGGCATCAACCTCATCGGCAACGGTGACTTCGAGCAGGGCAGTGCCGGCTTTACCAGCAGCTATACCCTCAATACCAACCTCTGGGGCGAGGCGACCTACTACGTGGGGAGCAACGCCAATAACTACCACTCCAATTTCCAGGGTTCTCACGACCATACCACCGGCAGTGGAAACTATATGATCATCAACGGGGCTACCTCCCCGGGTACCGTGGTGTGGTCGCAGACGATTCCCGTGACGCCCGGCACCGACTACGCCTTCTCCACGTGGGTCACCTCTGTGTGTATGAGCCCGTGGGCAGAGCTGCAGTTCAGCATCAACGGCCAACAACTCGGCAACGTCTTTACCGCCCCTTCCCAATACGGACAAGTGAACACGTGGGAGCTGTTCTATATCATCTGGAACAGCGGCAACAACACCCAAGCCACCATCTCCATCATCAACCAGAACACGGCTGGCGGTGGCAACGACTTCGGCCTGGACGATATCTCCTTCTTCAAGCTGACCAACTGCGGTGTCACGGACACCATCCAAGTGCTGGTGCGCCATTTCGAGGATACCGCTATCTGCTCTTATGACCTGCCATTCTCTTGGTACGGCGTCAACTTTACCGAATCTGATTCGCTGGAGCATATCGTCGTCAATCCTTACGGAGTGGATGATTGCGTCGTGATGAATGTAGAGATCGTGGAGAGCATGAACCCCGACTTGGGTGAGGACATCTTCTTGTGCTATGGCGACATGGCCGAACTGTCGCTGGACAGCGTGCCCCCGGATGTTGCCATCCACTGGAACACGGGCGACACCACCAGCAGCATCTTTGTCTTGGTGGACGGGTATTACGACGTGAGTGTGATAGGAACCTCAGCCAACGGCCTGTATCAATGCTATGGTCGTGATACAGTGCGCGTCACTTCCGTGGATCAACCCCATATCGATTTCGAGTCGGGAACTACGCAGGGCTGCATACCGTTGTCCGTGCATATCACCAACCATAGCACCCCCGACACTGCCTCCTACGAGTGGTATCTCTATGATGCCAACGGTCAGTTGGCATACGCCTCCATTGAGGCTGACCCTACCTTCGATTTCCAGGAACCCGGCATCTTCTCTTTGTTTCTTCGCGAGACAACGCCCTACGGCTGCGTGGACTCTCTGTATGTGCCAGACTTCATAGAGGCCAGTTTCCAGCCCACTGCCGATTTCTCCGCCGACCCTGAAATATCGATGATGGCAGATGCCGGCGGCGAGGTGCACTTTATCAACTATTCCGATTCGTCATACTTGCAGGATGCTCATGTAGTATGGGACTTCGGTGACGGAGTCGTCGATGACACGGAGTTTTCGCCCACCCACACCTACACGCAATGGGGTGATTACATCGTGACCTTGAGCATCTTGACGGATGCGGGCTGCAATAGCGAGATCGCCCACCAAGTCATCATCGAACAGGATCTCGTTTTCCCGAATGTCATCACGCCCAACGGCGACGGCATCAACGACGTGTTCGCCATTGGGAACCTGAACACCAACATCAACCCGGAAGATCCGGATGAGTACCGCCACAATGATCTATATATCTATGACCGGTGGGGCAGAAAAGTCTATCAGGCACATAATTACGATACCTTTGCCCGCAATGGCCAGATAGAGATGGGACAACAGGTCTTCGATGCCTCCAACCTGAGCGACGGGGTCTATTATTTCAGCTTCTACTACAAGGGCATGGTGAAGACCGTGAACTACCACGGCTCGCTCACGGTGGTGAGGTAGAAAGAAGTTATCAGTTGTCAGTTGTCAGTTAGGAGTTAGAAGTTAGAAGTTGGGAGGCATACATTAACTTCTTAGTTTCTTAACTTCTTAACTCTTCACGGACACATTTTGCCTTTCCCAACAACAATTCAACAAATCAACAATTCAACAATTCAACTTTTTTTTCGGGGGGGGGCAGCATGTGAAAAAAAACAATATCTTTGCCGCCAAATTTTGACAAAGATGAAAAGACAGTATTTTTTGATTTCCCTGATCGTCAGCTTGTTTATGTTCTCCCATGCTCAGGTGCCGCAAAGCCTGCGCGTGCTCAACTACGTGCCCGATGAGTGTTACTCTGTGTCGGTGATGCACCTCGACAGCATTGCGAAGAATTGTGAACTTCAAGCGCTGGATAAAGACCATGTGCTGAATGTCTTCTATAAAAAGTCCAAGTTCGTGAAGAGTTTCGTGAAGAGTTGGATCAATAAGGATGACAAACTCGGAGTGGACTTTACCTCTGCCATGGCCTATTGCAATTCCAACCTCATTATGATCCCATTGAACGATGAGAAGAAATTCGAGAAACTCTTGAGTGACATCGTCAAAACAAAATTGCCCTTTGAGTCTATAGGAGTTGGAGGAATACCAGTCCGCTATTTTGCCTATGAAGAGTCCGAAGTGATGTCGGTACACCTTTTCTGTACCGACGACATGGCCTTCGCCTTCCTCTATGTGGCCAATTCCAATGTTGAGAAAGTGCCGTCAAGAGAGATTGTAATACAACAATGCAGTGAGCTTTTTCATTCCAAGTTTTTGCAAAGTGTCGAGGGTAAGTATTTTGTAGATAACAAGATGTCTTCATACGTCTATTACTCTCCAGAGAGTCCCTATACCAAGCAGATTCTCAATACGGTAACCGCCAAACTGGGTGCTAAGGAGGCGAAAGACGCGTTGAACCAAATGAATATCAAGACCTTTACGCGGGGTGAGGTTCGTAAGAACAAGATGACCTCTGTGATGCAGATCTTTGAAGGAGAGGGCCCGCTGATTTCCAAGGGAATCGGAGAGGACCAAATGCGTAGCGATCAATTGGAAAAACTGCTGCCTTATGCTGGCTCTGCCCCGTTGGCTATCATGACGTGCAATGTGCAGGGAATCGGGGAGATGATGTCCCCGGTGATGTCTGCCTTCCCATCCTTCAAGCCTCTTGTGGATTTTGTGAACAATCCCTTCCTGATCCGTTACAATGCTGACAATGTGCTTTTTGTCTCAATGGTGGACCAGGAACAAGATGTGCGAAAATCTCTTGATAAATATGTGAAGGAGTTCAACTGGACCAAGGACTCTACTTACAAGGCTGCAAAAGAAATGTACGAGAAGTATGCGAAGCAACTCAATGGGGAAAGTGAAGAGTCGGAGGAAGAGAACGAGGAGGAGATCAATTATTTCATGATGGGCATGCTGTATGCGACCATGGGTAGTGATTCTTTGTCTGGTCGCAAGAGCCTGATGCACGAAAACATGGATGGATGGGATGTCTATACGATTCTGACCAGCAAAAGGAGCTATGAGGAAGAAGTGGTGGTAGAGGAAGTGTTGGAAGAGGGAGCGGAGCCGAAAGAAAAAGAGGAACAGGAGCCGGTGCTGGCCTACGACTCCGCTTATGTGTTGGTGCATGACGGGATGTTGTTTTTTACGAACTCCAAGGATGCATTTGATGATATTCGGAAACCCAGTGGAAAACCGCAGAATGTTCCGGTCGATGAAATGCTGTCCCGTCCCGTCTATGCGACTGCCGACCTTGCCACGCTGGTCGCTATGTCTGGTGTTCGCGTCGACATCCCCTTCAGTGATCTTGTGATTTACGACGAAGGCAATACGGTAGTCACCACGTTCAATGCCGTGAGAGGCTTGAAACACGGAATGTTCTACGAGATCGTGAAGATTGTGAGCGACCTTATGCGCAAATAATCGCGCTGGCGTTTTATCGTCAGCAGTCTTTTCATAATACGAATCAAAAGAAGGACGATGCCTTGTGGCATCGTCCTTCTTTATTAGACAAAATAGCGATTCTTATGGAATGACTATCTTATGGGTGGTGGTTTGGCTGGCGGTCTTCACCTTGACGGTGTACATGCCAGCGGCAAAACCTTCCGTAGGGATGGATACCTGGCTGTCGGAGTAGGTGCCGGCAAAGACCATCTGTCCGTTCAGGTTGTAGATCTCCACGCGTTCGATTTGCTCGGAGGTGATGTTCAGATTCTCCACAGCAGGGTTGGGGTAGAGGGTGATGTTGATGACGCTGGGATCATCCACGCCCACGCCGGAGAAGGAGAGGGTGACGTCAACGGTGACAACGCCATTGTCATAGTCGTCGGAGAAGAAGTGCAGAGTGCCGTTCTTCACGTCGCCAACGCTCATGCCTGCGGTGTTGTAGGTGATGGTCACATTCTGGGTCTGGGCGGCATTGAGGGTTCCCGTGTTGGGAGAGACGGTCATCCACGGGGTGACAGGGGTGCCGTCAACAGCGCCTTTGATGCACCAGTTGAAGTTATAGGAGGCGCTGAGGTTAGCCAGCGTGTTCCAGCCGCTGCCGGTCCTGTACCATGCACTATAGCCGTTGCCGGGCATGTCGTCGAAAGAGAAGAGATAGACCCCCGTGGGCTGATAGGCCGTGGCGCCAATCCACAGGTCACCGCCATCCAGGACGAACGGGGTGGTGAGTTGCACCAGATTCCATCCAGCTGCAGGGGTGAAGTCTTGCTCATAGAGAACATCGCCGGGACCGCTGTTGAGTTCGCCCATGGCATACACGCGAATCTTGGCGTTGGTAACACCATCGTCAGCACCTGCACCCAGATGGATGTTGATGGCATTCAGCGTGCGGCCCAGATGAGCTGTCATCTGAGAGGCCGGAAATTCGGCGGCTGCTTCCCATTCTACACCGTTGTTGAAGCCCAAGGAGGAATAGACCTCGTTGCAGTAAGACAAGGTGTCAACACCTGTGGAGGCCGGGTTGACATTGGTGATCTCATAGGTGGGCACGATGCGATAGTTGATGGGGGCGTCGCCAGGATTGGAGACTTCCACCGTGCTGGTGCCACCATCAACGCCGAAGGAGACATTGATGGGTGTCTCGGGGTTGACAGCAAAATGACCGACAAGGGCAGCCGACACTTCGGTGACAACGAAATCATCCACATAGTACGTGCCGGAAGCATTGTTGGGAGCGCCAGCGTAGAAGTTGATGCCTGCCAACTGGTTGGTGCCGTTGGTGTTGCCTGCCTGATAGTTGAAGGGCCATGTGTGCACCGCCACATTGTTGACTGTCAGAGAGGCGGTGTTGTTGTCCATGTCCACATCAAATTCGATGGGGAACCAGGCGTCGGTGGGGGAGGTGAAGTTGTAGTCGGTACCGCCTACGCTAAGATAGCCATCGCCTGTGCTGTTGAAGTAGCACTCCAAAGCCCATTGGCTGAGCAGTATGTGCTGGATGTTGAAGTATCCGCCATTGCCCGTGGAGGGTACATAGTAGTTGAAGGTGAGCGTGTAATGCCCCGACGTGTAGTTGCCGAAAGGATACACCTGGTCGTTGGATCCTGTGATGTAGAGAGAGTTGGGCGCAGAAGCCGCCTGGGCGGACGAGATCACGCCGTCTTGAGATGTTCCAGGGGCATTGTCCCAGGTGGTCCAGGCACTATTCGACTGTGCCAGATAAGCGCCAGCGGTGTAGCTGTCGAAATTGTCGGAGAAGACAACCGTTTGTGCGGACAGCGAGAAGGCTGCCGCCACAAAAAGAACCATTAGTAAGTAAAGTTTTTTCATAAGCATTGTTTTTTTAAATCATGGGGCAAAGTTAGAATTTTTTTTCTTTCGTTATTCAATCATCATGTATAAAAAAAAAGTCCCGCACGAATGCAGGACTCTTTTCCATTTAATCATACCAGTTCACCTCACTAAATCTTTTCCATACAATATATTATATTAGTAGAGGAAACTCAAGAGGATACCGGCAGCCACGGCGCTACCGATCACGCCGGCCACGTTGGGACCCATGGCGTGCATCAGCAGGTAGTTGGTCTTGTCGTACTTCATGCCTTCCACGTAGGATACGCGGGCGGCGTCAGGCACGGCAGAGACACCGGCGTTGCCGATGAGCGGGTTGATCTTGTTGCCCTCTTTCAAGAAGAGGTTCAGGAACTTGACGAAGAGCACACCCGTGGCGGTGGCGACCACAAAGGAGAAGGCACCCAAGACGAAGATCAGGATGGACTTCGGGGTCAGGAAGTTGGTAGCCTGGGTGGAGGCACCGACGGTCAGACCGATGAGGATCGTCACGATGTCGATCAGCGGGCCGGAGGCGGTGTTGGCCAGACGTTTGGTCACGCCGCACTCTTTCAGCAGGTTGCCGAAGAAGAGCATACCCAGCAATGGGATGCCGGACGGCACGAGGAAAGCGGTCAGCAGGATACAGAAGAGCGGGAAGAGCACTTTCTCACGGTGCGTGACGGCTCTCGGCGGACGCATGCGGATGACGCGCTCCTTCTCGTTGGTGAACAGGCGCATGATGGGCGGTTGGATCACCGGCACCAAGGCCATGTAGGAGTAGGCGGACACGGCGATGGCACCCATCAGGCTGGGAGCCAGCTTGGAGGACAGGAAGATGGCGGTAGGACCGTCAGCACCACCGATGATTCCGATGGCGCCAGCCTCCATGGGAGTGAAACCTAACAACAGGGAAGTGGCATAAGCGGCAAAGATGCCGAACTGTGCCGCAGCACCCACCAAAATCAACTTGGGATTCGATATCAGCGCCGAGAAGTCTGTCATGGCGCCGATGCCAAGGAAGATCAAGGGTGGGTAGAAACCCTTGATAACGCCGAAATAGAGGTAGTTCAACACAGCTCCGTTCTCATAGACGCCAATCTGCAGACCATCTGTGAACGGGATGTTGCCGATGATCATACCGAAGCCGATGGGAACGAGCAACATGGGCTCAAACTCTTTAACCACACCCAAGGTGATAAAGAACAAGCCCACGCATATCATGATGATGTGGCCCCACGTGCAGTTTCCGAATCCGGAATAGCCGAAGAACTGGATGAGACCCTCTTTGAAAAAATCAAACATATCTTTCTAAGTTAAATGATGATACTTGTTGATGACTAATAATCCATTATTCAAATACTACGAGCACGTCGCCCTCCATGACGGAGTCGCTGCGGTGTACTCTGACCTCCTTGACAACGCCGTCCTTTTCAGCATCGATGTTGTTCTCCATCTTCATGGCTTCCAGGAGGAAGAGGCGTTGGCCGGCCTTCACGCTGTCGCCTTCTTTGCAGAAGACATCCAGGATGACGCCGGGTAGCGGGGACTTGAGCGTGGCACCGGAAGCCGTGGCGGCGGCTGGGGCGTTCTTGACGCTGGCCGTCGGGGCGGCAGCGGCAGCCTTGGGGGCGGCAGTGCTGACCTTGACGACCGGCTTCACCTTCGCCGGAGCGGCTATCTGGGTTTCCAATTCTACTTTGTATGCGGAACCATTGACTTCCACGTCCACCATGTTGTTGTCAATGTCGCCAACTTCTACGGAATATTTGTTACCGTTGATCGTGAATTTATAGTTTTTCATCTTATTGTCGTTTAAGGTTATTTTCTAATTCTGGGTGCTCTTTTCATGATGAGCTCTTTCTGTGCCCATGGCGAATAGTGGGCAGAGGGCATGTCGATGGTGATGATCTCGCTCTCCTCGTCGTGCATGCTGTTGAAGTGCAGATGCAGGGCCATGGCGATGGCGGCAGCCTCTTCACCGGTCAGTTGCTCGGGCAGGTCCTCCTGCTTGCTGGCGTCAGCGGCAGCTGTCGGGATAGCGGCAGCAGCAGCGGCCTTCTGGGCGTTGCGTTGCGCAATCTTCTTGGAACTGTAGCCAAAGAGCTTCAACATCAAGTAGATCAGGATCAAAGCGGTGAAGACTACGGACATGGAGATGATGGCCAAGCCGATACCATAGGGGTCGTCACGCTTCAGACGCTCCTGCTTGGAAACGGTGGCCTTGACCTCGTTGCTGGAACCAGGGGTGAACTGGTGCAAGAACATGGCGTTGCCAGTGATGCCGTCTTTCTCCAAACCATAGGAGACGGTGGATTCCATCAGCGCCTCCTTGGGATAGTGCAGGATGTCGATGAGGTCTTTGCCATCGGCAGAGATTAATGCCAGATAGTCGGTTTCGGAAGTACGAGGGTCGAAGTTGGTGTGGAACGTGCCGTACAAAGGCTCGGCATCCAGGTAGAACACCAGGTAGGAACGCTGTGGCATGTTGGTTTTGACATCCGTCTTGGGGATGCGGTACCAATGCTCAGGAATCTCGCCGCCCTTCTTGCCGGCAGCAGCGAACCCCGTGGTGTCGTCCGTCAAGTAACAACCCGCCATGTTGACATTGTTGTAGGCGGTGTTGAAAATCTCGACCCAAGGCACATGACGACCATATTCGTCGTCAAAGTTGTCTGTGTTCTTAATCAAGATCTCGTTGAAACGCAGGTCACGCACCGACTGACCGAAGACGGCTCCCGAGGTGAGCACCAGCGCCAACAAGATGATATATTTTGAAATTGATTTCATATAATAATGGTTTTTAATGTAGAGACGCAATGCGTTGCGTCTCTACAGGATATGTTACAACGGAAGATTGTCGTGTTTCTTGGCAGGGTTCTCCAGACGTTTGTTCTTGAGGGACTCGAGGGCACGGATCACTCTGAAACGGGTGTTGCGCGGCTCGATCACGTCGTCGATGTAGCCGTATTGGGCAGCCACATACGGGTTGGAGAACTTCTGGCGGTAGTCTTCCACCTTCTCGTTCAGGAAAGCGGCTTTCTCCTCCGGGTTCTCGATTTTCTTCATCTGGGAGCCGTAGAGGATCTCGGCAGCACCGCTGCCGCCCATCACGGCGATCTCGGCGGTAGGCCATGCGTAGTTGATGTCGCCACGCAGATGCTTGGAGCTCATCACGCAGTAAGCGCCGCCGTAGTTTTTACGAAGGATAACGGTAACCTTGGGCACCGTGCACTCGCCGTAGGCGTAGAGCAGCTTGGCGCCGTGCAGGATGATGCCGCCGTACTCTTGGCCTGTGCCGGGCAGGAAGCCGGGAACGTCCACTAACGTCACGATGGGGATGTTGAAGGCATCGCAGAAACGGACGAAACGAGCACCCTTGCGGGAAGCGTTGATGTCCAACACACCGGCCAGATACTTGGGCTGGTTGGCGACGATACCCACGGACATGCCGTTGAAACGGGCGAAGCCAATCACCAGGTTCGGAGCATATAACGGCTGGATCTCTAAGAACTTGCCGTCATCGACAATGCCGTTGATGACATCCTTCACATCGTACGGCATGTTCGGATTGTCGGGGATGATGGAGTTCAGATGGTCCTCCAAACGGTTGATAGGATCCTCGGTCGGCTCGAACGGGGGCTCTTCCATGTTGTTGGAAGGGATGTAGCTGATGAGCTCGCGCAACAGGGCGATACCCTCTTCCTCGTTCTCGACGGCGAAGGAGGCCACACCGGATTTCTTGGCGTGCACGAAGGCACCACCCAGATCTTCCGTGGTCACATCCTCGTTGGTCACGGTCTTCACCACCTTGGGACCCGTCACGAACATGTAGCTCGTGTTCTTGGTCATCATGATGAAGTCGGTGAGGGCAGGGGAATAGACCGCACCGCCGGCGCAAGGACCGAAGATGGCGGAGATCTGCGGGATGACACCCGAAGCCAAGATGTTGCGCTGGAAGATCTCCGCGTAACCGGCCAAGCTGTTCACGCCCTCCTGGATACGGGCACCGCCGGAGTCGTTGAAACCGATGACGGGCGCACCGACCTTCATGGCCTGGTCCATCACTTTACAGATCTTCAAAGCGAAAGTCTCAGACAGAGAACCGCCAAACACGGTGAAATCCTGAGAGAATACATAGACCAAACGGCCGTTCACGGTACCGTAGCCGGTGACCACACCGTCGGAGAGGTATTTCTCTTTCTCAAGTCCGAAATTCTGGCAGCGGTGTTGCACAAACATGTCGAACTCCTCGAAGCTGCCTTCGTCAAGGAACATCAAGATACGTTCGCGCGCAGAATACTTGCCTTTGGCATGCTGCTTCTCGATACGATCCTGACCTCCGCCTAAACGAGCCTTCTCACGCAAAGCGAGCAACTCGTTGATTTTATCTTGCATTGTCATAAGATGATGATATTTAATTTGTTACAAATAATAATATGCAAAATGGTAATTTCCGTAGAAACAATTTGCAAAAATAGGAATTTTGTTAAAAAAAACAAATTCAAACTGCCTTTTTTGACAGGCCGAGAATGACTTTTTTTGAATAACGCCATGATGCACGTGACGTGCCCGCCGCGAAAGGGAGAGTGTTTCAACAAGGATATAATCATCAAGAAAAAAACATCACCTGCAACCTTTTGCTTTGTATACATCCTTGTAAATAGATAATTGTATTTTTGCACCGCTGTTTTCCTGTCTTGCTGTTTTAAGGACTTCGCACCAAGATCGTTGACAGCGGTAAGAGATGATCATCAGAAGTCCTTTGTCATACAAAAATGAAAAGATTCCTGCTTTTGACAACCCTGTTTTTATCCTCTGTTATCCTGATGAATGCCCAGACGGGTAAATGGACCCAAAAAGGGGATGCTGCCTTGCTCAAGGGTAACTACGCCAAGGCGGTGTCCGCATACCAAAAGGGCATCAAGGCCGATGAGGTCGAAGCCTACTTCTCATTAGGCAACTGCTATCAGGAAGGTTACGCTGTGACTCCAAATATGGACGAGGCCGCCTTCTATTACTATAAAGCCGCCCGTCAGGGAAATATGAAGGAGGCGGTGGCCAGATTGAAGTCCTTGGCCGAGAAAGGGATCGAGGATGCCTGGATGCTCCTGGGCCACTGCTACCAGGTGGGCGCGGGCGTGACGAAGGATCTCCCAACCGCCATCCAGTATTACCAGCAGTGCAAAACCTACAAATTCACCTTTTTGATAGAGGCGTTGCAGAGAGAACTGGCTAAAGACGCCGAAGAGGAAAAGGTGTCCGATGGTGATGATGAGGTGTATGCTTTCGTGACCGAGGCTCCCGAGTTTCCAGGCGGTATGGATGCGCTGGTTACCACGATAGCCCGCAATACTATATACCCGGCCTATTGCCGCGATCACGCTATCAAAGGAACTGTTATGATACAATTCGTGGTGGAGAAGGATGGCAAGGTGGACAATGCCAAGGTGTCCTTGTCGTGCTTTCCCCTGTTAGACAACGAGTCTTTGAGAGTCGTCATGCAGCTGCCGCAATGGAAGCCGGGTGTCCTGGATGGAAAGCCCGTACGTTGCTTTTACCAAATCCCCATGCGGTTCTCGATGTAATTCTTACAACGTCCCCATTACAAACCGCGGTCTGCTGTTGATGTCATCCTGTTCGGTGATATGACGCAGGCCGTTTTCTTTCCATTGTTGTATCAGCAGCTCATGATATTGATGGTAGGTCTCGACCATCAGCCGTCCGCCGGGTTTCAGTGTCTTGGCGGCGAGTGCGGCGAGTGCGCGGTAGCACCATAGCGGATCTTCGTCGGGCACGAACAGGGCCAGGTCGGGCTCGTGCCCGACCACATTGCGGTGCATGGTCTGCCGGTCGCGCTCCGGGATGTAGGGCGGATTGCTGATGATGAGGTCGAAACGCTGGTCGGGGAAGGGTAGGGTAGCCAAGTCGCGCATGTCGTGCTGCCCGAAGGTGACCGTCGCCTGATGACGTGCCGCATTCTCTCTTGCCACAGCCAAAGCTTCCGGCGAGATGTCGGTGGCGAAGACCGCGGCTCCTGGCAGCTCCGCGGCGATGGTGACGGCGATGCAGCCGCTGCCCGTGCCGACGTCCCATACCGCCGGACGCTCTTTGCCCTCCAAGGCGGACAGTGCCGCCTGGACCAGCTCTTCCGTCTCCGGCCTCGGGATGAGTACGTCCGGGGTGACCTGGAAGGGGCGTCCGTAGAACTCCGCCTTCCCGACCACATATTGTACGGGTGTTCCCTCGGCCAGCAGGGGCAGCTCTTGCTCCCGCCTTTGCAGCTGGGCCTCCGACAGCTCGTCGCCATAGTGCAGGGGCAATGCCCAACGATCCCATCCCGTCAGCGACTCGTGGTAATATTTAGCGACCGCAGCCGCCTCACGAGAGTCGTAAAGCGGCTGCAGTGCCGTGATGGCTTGTTGTATGCTGTCGTGGATCGTCAACACCGTTACATTTGCACGGCCGTGGCGGGAATGTCGCGCCAAGCCCATTTGTCTTTCACAATGCCCTTGTCCAGCAACATGATACCCGGGTTGGAGCGCATGGCGTCACGCACCATGAATGGTCCCGTAACCGGGTTGATGGGGTTGTGATATAGCGGGAACTCAAGGCCGTACTTCTCCACAAAGGCGGCAATCTCCTCCTCCGAGGAGTTGGTGATGCCGACGAAGTCGATGCCCTTCTCCTGGCAGTCTTTCGCCAGCGTCAGCACTTTCTGCATGCCCTTTTCGTTGGCCTCGCTGAGGTCGTGGACGTAGAGGATATAGACCTCGCCCTCACGGTCGGTGGCGAAGTAGTCGGGCGCATGGTCGGCCCCGCTCTCGTCCAGCATGTTGAAGCCGTCGATCTTGGCCTTCACCGCCTCCTTGATGATCTTGTCCTCGCGGGAGACATATTCGTTGTTGTTGTAGAAATCCTCGTCTTGGTTCATCAACTCGTCTTGCGTCAGCGTCACTTTCTCGCCCGTGGCGTTGTTGCGATAGACGAATACCACATCCTTCTGGGCGGGCTGCGCCACGAAGACGGAGACGTCCTTGCCCTTCTTCCAGTCGCTCTTGCCGATGAATGGCAGATGATGGATGACGTACAGCTGGAAGGCCACAGAGATGGCGGCGAACACCACCACGGCAAGCCATTGTCCCAGCTCCGTCATGCGGCAGTCGCTGAGCTTCTTGCGGTTGAAGAACAGGATCAGCGTGGGGATGATGAAGCCCACATTCTTCAGGAAGGTCTGCATGTTGGTCATCTCGATGACATCCCCGAAGCAGCCGCAGTCTTTCACCACGCCGAAGTAGTGGATGCCTGCGGTCTCCAGCTTCTCGGCGATGGCGAGCCAGAGCGTCAGGAGGAAGAAGAAGGTCATGAAGATGAGATAGCCCCACGCGGCCCATTGCACCTTGACGCGGAACAGCAGCATGCAGCCCAGGATAAACTCACAGGCGATGGCCACCACCGCGGCGAACAGGGCCAGCGGGTGCAGGAATCCCATGTGGAAGGAGACGAAGTAGTCGTTCATGGTGACGCCAAAGCCCACGGGGTCGATGGCTTTCATGAAACTGGAGGCGATGAACAAGCACCCGAGCAGGATGCGGATGACCATCAGCCATATTGGTTCTTTGGATCTATTCATAACGATACTTATTGTTGTTCTTTTTCGATGACTAAACGGATGAGACAGAACATCGCATAGTTGATGATGTCGTAATAGTTGGCATCCATGCCCTCGGAGACGAGCGTCTTGCCCTGATGGTCTTCGATGGACTTCAGCCGGAAGATCTTCATCAGGATGATGTCGGTGATGGAGCTGATGCGCATCTGGCGCCACGCCTCGCCGTAGTCGTGGTTCTTGTTGCTCATCAGGTCTTTGGCCTGGTGGATGTACTTGTCGTAGAGCTTGGTGACCTCGTCCACGTCCATGTCGATCTCCTCGGAGGAGTTGGCGACGCCGATCTCCAGTTGGATGAGGGCCATGACGGAGTAGTTGACGATGCCGATGAACTCGGGGATGATGCCCTCGTTCACTTTGGCCTCACCCTTCTCCTGGATACTGCGGATGCGTTGGGCTTTGATGTATATCTGGTCGGTCAGCGACGGCAGCCGTAAGATGCGCCACGCCGTGCCATAGTCCTTCGCCTTGGCGGAGAACAGCTCCAGGCATTGCCCCACCAGGATTTCATATTGTTCTAAGGTGTCTGCCATTATTGCTTGATGAACTTGGAAACAGAAGAGGTGTTGTTGTCGGTGATGATGCGGACAAAATAGACGCCGCTGGTCAGACTGCTGACGTTCAGCAGCATCTCTTGTTCGGAGGAACCGCGTTCTTGAGCCACTTGACGGCCGCTCAAGTCGTAGATGACGACCTGTTGAACGGGCTCGGAGCTCTGAACGTGCAACATGCCGGTGGTCGGGTTGGGGAATACGCTGATTTCCAAGTTGTTGTATGTTCCAACGCCCACATCGTCACTGCCATCTTCCACACACATGGTGCCCACGCCGGGGAATACGATGTTGTCGATCCAGGCGCAGTCGCTACCGCTGGTGGCGGAGTAATCTTTCACATAACGGAACTTGTAGGTGTGGGTGCCGGCTGAGACAGGGAAGGAGGCCTGGGACCAGCTGACGTTGCCTGACTGGCTCTCCATCTCCACATCGTCGATGAAGAATTTGAAGAAGTCATAGCCGTTTTCAGAGGATACTTTGCGGAAGAAGGAGATAGTGCTGGGACTGTTGGCAATCATCGTGATGCTGAGATCGGACTGGGCGCTGTTGGCCAGACTCTGTTTGGAACGGGCGCAATAGCTGCCGGCGTAGGGTTGGTAGTTGGTGACAATCCAGGGGTTGGCATTGCTCTGCCAAGGGAATGTGCTCAGGTCGCCAGTCTCGAAGGTCTCCATAGCATTGCCGACAGTGAAATAGATGGTGTCCACGGTGATGTTCTGTCCTGCCACGGCCTTGATGTATAACGGGATGGTGGTCAGGTCGGGCACAGTGCTGGCAATGGATACTTGGAACTGGGCGGTAGCGGAGGCGCCGACAGCCAGATTGGTGATGTTGTAGGCGGGGGTGATCACCGTCACGGGAGAATAATGGCTCGTGAGGTGGAGGGTGGCGAAAATCAAGTTGCTATGGCCGGTGTTGGCATAGGTGACCGTCACTTTCATCTGGTCTCCGGGGGCAAAGCTGGCAGAACCGTTGACGTTCTGCAGAGAGGTGTTCTCTACGGTGAACTTGGGCGCCACGACGGTGATATTAAGGTTCTTGGTGGTAGTCACGGATCCAGAGGTGGTCGTGATGATGAAGTTGACGATATCTCCATCCTGGGCGTCGGCCGGCATCACAACGGTGAAGGCACTGTTGTGCGTAACAGAGGCATTGGCTGCCAAGGAGTTGTCGCTCACGCTGCCTTGGGAGATGGTGACACCCGGCGTGGTGCTGGAGATGGTGGTGTTGATGTTGGTGGCTGTCTCAACACCGTAGTTGGTCAGGGCAATATCTACCTGGACGGGGGCGCCGGGGTTGGGAGTACTGGAGCTGGACAAGGCAGCGGAAGACACGGTCACGTAAGGGCCCGTGGGGGCGATGACCTGTACACTCTTGAAGAACTGGATGTAGTTCTGTGCACCGACGGCCAACTCGTAAACGCCGGGACTGGTGATGGCCGGGAAGGTGAGCGTGGCATTGCCGGAGGCATCTGTGAAAGCGGCAGCCACCAACTCGTTGTTGTAAGTCAAGGCTACGTATGCGTACGGTGCCGTTTGCACATCGTAGGTGGTGCTGTTTATCACGATGACATCCGCAGAGTTGACAGTCTGCGTGGAGGGCATGCCCATATAAGGTTTCAAGGAAGGATCGCCCATAAGATGGTAGATCTCCCAATAGTAAAGCTTTCTTGAAGAATTGGAAGACTCAACAGCCAAATTGCCGGCCGTCATGATGCCGGCAATGCTGGTGGACCATACGTCGTGGCTCTCCCCATGGGTGTGGAAAGTGCGGTCGTAGGCGCCCAGGTTGGAGGCGTTGTACGTCGGGTTGGCAACGACACTGCTGCGCACACCGACAGCCCAGTAGTAGTCCTCGTCCCAATAGGTGCTGTTGGAACCTCCCACATAGCCGACGGCTCCTTTCTTGTTGGCGCGCAACAAAGCCTCGGCAAAGCATTCCGACTCGTTGAACTGGCTCGACTGACAGCAGTTGCCGATCATGAAGCCGTATTTGTTCTCGTTGCTCATGGAGGCTATCTGGGAACAGCTGAAGCCAGGATCATACCATCCGTCAGGAGAACCATGGGCGGTGTAGTTGGCCCAGCCACAACCGGCACCGATTTCGGCACGGATGGTGGCAGCCTGACTGGAACAGTTGTATAAGTGCTTGTACACTGTGGTGTAGGTGTGCGTGGTGGAGTTGGGGTTGATGTAGTTGTCGTATATGTAGTTGATCTGCCCGTTGGCATGGGTCGGAGACCAGTTGTTGTCGGTGCCGGCAATCAAAACGGCCTTGCCAAGATAGGAGGGGTCCGGCATGATGTACTGCTCGTAAACCAAAGACTTCTCAAACTGCGGGGTCAGCTGGGAGATGTTCTGGGCGGAAAAACGACCATAGTAGCAGTCAGGAATGTTGTCGCCAGTCGTCCAGGTGGCATAGTACAAGTCGGTCTTGTGGGAGTCTGTCGTGCCTGAGTAGGTCGGCATCTGCGCCATGTCACCAATGAGCAACAGGAAAGTGGGCGCAGGATTGGAGGCCGTGGCATTGTTGTAATGCGTCATGATGTAGTTCTTGATGGCCGTGGTCGTGGTCCCGATCTCGTTGGTGTAAGCAACCTCGACAATATACCCGATGCGTTTTTTCCAGTTGATGAACTCGGTCAGATACTCATTTCCGGCAAACATGGAATTGGCGATGATCAAATATTTGATCGGGGAGATGTTGAACTCGTTGCGGAGATTCATCGGGTTGATCACAGCCTCCTGAGCCGTATGGAACATCGGGCTGTAGTACTTGTCCTTCATCTCCAAAGTGGCCGGGATGTTGGCATTCTCGTAGGTGATCTCCACACTGATGCGACTGTATAGCCGAATCCGGTTGGTCACGGGGTTGTAGGCCACAGGACTGACCACCACGTTGGCCATGTTCACGTCGCGCATGGTGCCGACAATATGGGCTGTGACGACCTCCGGCTGGGAGGTGTAGAAGGCATTGGTGTTGTACACGGTAGCGTTCTTGCTGAACGTACGCTCCCCACGATAAGATTTGGGGTAGCTCTGTTGCTGCGGCCAAAGGGCATAGGCTATGCCTAACTCGGCTGCGTCATACTCTTCGTAGTCCGCGGAGACGATCTGGACATTTACCTGGTCGCAGAGCGGAATCTCAATCAGCTTGGTGAGCTCGGGAAGGGCAGGACAGCCAACTTCTGTGGAAGCTGTGTAGCCATCCATGCTGAGAAGCGTGTAGGAGTCCGTGGCGGATTTGGCCACACTGGTCTGCAGCTTGGGAACATTGAATTCAATGGATAGCTGCTGGAGAGAATTGTGGGTGATGGTGTAATCCTGTGCTGTCATGAAAGCGAAAATAGACAGCAATACAAAGGTGAGAATGCTTTTTTTCATTATGGTTTTCTTTAATTTATTATTCGATATTTTTGAATGCGAAATGACGCGATGAAAATGAAACGGCAAAGATAGCATTTTTCTTATTTTAAAGGTGAAAAAAATATGCAGGATTTTTTGTAATTTTGCGGCCTAAAAAAATAAGTATGAATCCGAGAGTTAGATTTGCCCCTAGTCCTACGGGCCCCCTTCATATCGGAGGCGTCAGAACAGCCCTGTATAACTACCTTTTTGCCAAGAAAAACAATGGCACTCTGCTGTTGAGAATAGAAGATACTGACCAGACCCGCTTTGTGCCGGGTGCCGAAGAATATATCATCGAAGCTTTTCAATGGCTGGGCATCCCCTTCGACGAGGGTGTCGGCATCGGCGGCGACTACGGTCCCTACCGCCAGTCGGAGCGCAAGGCCCTCTACAAGCCTTACGCCGAGCAGCTGGTGGCTGACGGCTGGGCCTATTACGCCTTCGACACACCCGAGATGCTCGATGCCAAACGCAAGGAGGCTGAGAGTCAGAAGAAGACCTTCCAATACGATGTGAATACCCGTATGCAGATGTGCAATTCCTTGACGTTGAGCGAAGAGGAGGTGCAGACGAGACTCCAGCGCGGCGATGCCTTCGTCGTCCGTTTCAAATATCCCGAGAATACCGACATTCATGTGCACGATCTCATTCGCGGCGAGGTGGTCATCAACTCGGCACTTCTGGACGACAAGGTCCTCTACAAGTCTGACGGCATGCCGACTTACCATCTGGCCAATATCGTGGACGACCATCTGATGAAGATCACCCATGTGATCCGTGGTGAGGAGTGGCTGCCCTCGGCACCGCTGCATGTGATGCTCTATAAGGCCTTCGGATGGGAGGCGCCTCAGTTCGCCCACCTGCCCCTGCTACTCAAACCCGACGGTAATGGCAAACTGAGCAAGCGCGACGGCGACCGCCTCGGATTTCCCGTTTTCCCACTCCAATGGAACGATCCCAAGAGCGGTGAGACCTCTTCCGGCTACCGCGAGAGCGGCTATCTGCCCGAAGCCGTCATCAATATGCTCGCCCTGCTCGGCTGGAACCCCGGCAACGACCAGGAGATGATGTCGCTGGAGACCCTTACGGAACTTTTCTCCATTGAGAAGATCAGCAAGTCCGGTGCCAAGTTCTCCCTCGACAAGGCTAAATGGTTCAACCATGAGTATATCCAGCAGAAATCAGCCGAAGAACTGGCCCCCTATATGGTTGAGGTCCTGAAAAAAAATGGCATCGAGTGCAACAATTCATACCTCCAAAACGTCATAGAACTGGTTAAAGACCGACTGAACTTCATACCCGACTTCTGGGATCAGGCCAACTATTTCTTCGTTGCCCCGACCGAGTACGATCCTCAAGCGGTGAAGAAACGTTGGAAAGAGGGTATGGGCGCCATTTTGCAAGAGGTGATGCCGATCATCGAATCGTTTGAGCCGTATGACCAGCAGAAAGCCCATGATGCAGTGATGCAGTACATCGCAGACCACGAGCTGAACATGGGACAGGTGCTCAACAGTCTCCGGCTGGCCATCGTGGGTGCTGCACGCGGCCCCGAACTCTTCACCATGATCGGCGTGATCGGCGTTCAAGAGGTCCGCAACCGTCTCGATAAAGCAATCCATGTGATAGAGGGTTAGCTCTTAAACATATAGAAACCGTTTTTTATGAAAAAGATATCTCTAATATTGTCCTTGTTGATGGGTGTGGTCTTGATCCATGCACAGAACTTGACCACTACATCGCTGTCTGGGCAGTCGCCCAACACCATCGTCCAAGCCCATTTGGCTGGTGAAGGTGTCTTGCTTAGTGGTGGTAACATCCACATGAACGGCGGCGGAGTTATGCAACTGAACCCGGCCAAGTTCAATAATAGCACCGGCAATGTTGCCACAGCCCAGATTGGGACGTTCAACAGCAATGGCTTCAACTTCCCCATTTCCACCGGACTGATCATGACTACTGGAAACGTGTCCGTCGCCAATGGCCCTAACTCTGCCGGTGGGTCCAGTCAGGCGGTCGCAACCAACTTGATCTATCATGACCCACAGCTTGTGAATCTTGCCTCTGGCAGTCTCGGTGCTTGTAGTGTGCTGGATTTTCAATTTATCGCTTTTGCGGATACGTTCTCCTTTAACTATGTGTTTGCCTCCGATGAGTATCCTGAGTATGTTTGCTCATCGTACAATGATGTGTTCGCTTTCTTTCTGGATGGTTATGATCCCGTGACGTTCACGCCAAGTCACAAAAATGTGGCCATCATTCCAGGAACCATTCTTCCCGTGACTATAAACAACCTCAATGGCGGATATACCTCCGGCTCTGCCTCCGGCTGCCAAAACGGAACCTACCAAGCGTATTATGTGGCCAATCACACAACTGGCACACCGGGCGTGGAATTTGACGGTTACACGGTTAAACTGGCAGCCCAAGCTGTGATTTTGGCTTGCCAGACCTACGATATGCACCTTTCTATCTGTAATGTGGGCGATAACGCATTCGATTCTGGCGTTTTCTTGGAAGAAGGCAGTTTCTATAGTCCCAAAATAGAAGTCGATGCATTCGCAGAGGGCCTGATAGCTCAATCGCCCAACGACACACTCCATAGTGGCGACACCTTGGTCCAGAACTGCAAGTCCGCCGACATTGTCTTCGACTTGCCACGCCCCAACATGACCGCCTATACCCTGGAGTTCGGTTTCGGCGGCAATGCCAGCGTGGGCACCGACTACTTCCTGACCAGAATCGGCAGCAATGGAAACCCTGTCAACCTGGACCTGAATAACAGCTCCTTCTCCTTTCAGGACTCTCTCGAATTGCATGTGAATCTGACCATCAATCCTGAGGCGACATTCACCACGCCCAAGACGGTGGAGTTGTATATTTTCACGGATTACTGCCAACTCTATGCCGATGATGATCAGTATGACACGCTCGTCTTTGTGCTGATGCCCAATCCCAAGGTGCAGCTTACGGACACGACCTTCAAGGCATGCCATGAATGTACGGAGCTGACCTCTGTGGTGCAAGGCGGCGGCCCTATGCCCATTACCTTCCATTGGCTGGAAGAAGGCGCGGTGGACGATCCCAACAGCATGACCACGTCTTGCTCCATCACCTCTGACGTGACACTCCATCTGACGGCCACCGACTACTGGGAATGCATGTCGGACACCGCCAATATCAGTGTGGAGATCACGGAACAGCCAGTCGCCAATCCTGTCGTCACCCCGACTTTCGGGTGCTCCCCGCTGCCGGTGGTGCTGACAGCTCAGGACCTGCCCGACGGTTGTGTCGTCGTCTGGACACTGACCAATGACACCATCACCATCATCGACTCTACCAATAACGCGCATCTGACATTGCCGGACTTCGGCTATTACGATGTCAACCTGTGGCTTTCCTCAGCGCCTGGATGCAATGATTCCATCCTGTTGATGCATGCTATCCATGTGGCAGACTTCCCGCACGCCAGCTTTACATTCGCTCCAGACGAAGCCCAAAATGGACAGCCTGTCACCTTCTTCAATTTGTCGGAAGGGGACGATATCACAAATTACCAATGGCTGTTTGGCGATGGCGGGACATCCTATGAGAGTGATCCCACCCATGCCTACCATGTCATCAACAGCGAGAATATGCTGGTGCGCCTCACGGTGACCAATGGGGACGGTTGTTCCGACGACACCACGATGATCGTGCCTGTGGTCGATAACTTCGCCCTTTGGGTGCCCAATGCCTTCACCCCCAACAACGATGGCAACAACGAGATCTTCTTGCCTGTGGTCAATGAGGTGGCCTACTATCAGCTGGAGATCTACAACCGCACCGGAGAACTGTTCTTCGTGACCAACAGCACCTTGCAGGGCTGGGACGGCACCGTCAACGGGAAGAATGTGCAGACGGGTGTCTATGTGTGGCGTATCACCTATGCCAAGTATGCGGACCCGACCTATTACTACGTCCGTGAGGGAGAGCTGATGCTGATACGGTAAACAAATCTTTTTATGGATATCAAAGATTTCATCCCCATTATAGCGCAAGAGATGGGCCTGCAGGAAGAGCAGGTGCGCAACACGTTGGACCTGCTGAACGGCGGCGCCACCATCCCCTTCATATCCCGTTATCGTAAAGAGGCCACGGGCAGTCTCGACGAGGTTCAGATCGAACAGATCCAGACTCGCTATGCCCGTTTGATGGAGATGGAGAAACGGCGGGCCGCCATCATCGACTCTGTGCGGGAGCAGGGCAAACTGAACCCTGAGCTGGAAGCAAAGTTCCAGCAAGCTGTCTCCATGAGTGAGCTCGAAGACCTCTATCTGCCGTACCGGCCGAAGCGTAAGACGCGTGCTTCGGTGGCTGTCGAGCGCGGTCTTGAGCCCTTGGCCAAGATCCTCTCCAGACAGGAGAACATAGACATGCAGAAGACGGTGCGTCCGTTCGTCAATCCCGACAAGGACGTGCCGGACGCAGACGCGGCTCTCGCGGGCGCGCGCGACATCCTCGCTGAACGGCTGAGCGAGAACACGCAGCTCCGCGCCATGCTGCGCCATACCTTCCAACAGCATAGCCGCATCACATCCAAGCAGGTTAAAGACAAAGTGGACGAAGGGGAGAAGTTTCGTATCTACTACAATGCCAGTGAGTTCCTGCCCAAGGCGCCTTCTCATCGCGTGCTGGCCATGCTGCGTGGCGAGGAGGAGGGCATCCTCCGCCTGACCATCGCGCCCGATGAGGAGAAGACACTCTCCGCCATCCGTCGCAAGCTCATCCGCAATAACAGCAACTCCGCCGAACAGCTCTGGATGGCTGCCCAAGACGCCTACAAGCGGCTCCTCCAGCCCCAGATGGAGACGGAGATGCGCAAGCTGTACAAAGAGAAGGCCGACACGGAAGCCATCAAGGTGTTCGTCGACAATCTGCGGCAACTGCTGATGGCCGCCCCGCTGGGACAGGTCACCACATTGGCCATAGACCCGGGATTCCGCACCGGATGCAAGGTCGTCATCCTTGATCCGCAAGGCCAGCTGCTTTATAACGAGACCATCTACCCGCACCCGCCTGTGGCGCAGTACAAGCTGGCCTCCGACAAGCTGAAACGGCTGGTGCTGCAATACAAGGTGGACGCCATCGCCATTGGCAACGGCACCGCGGGACGCGAGACCGAGAAGTTTGTCAAGTTCATCCCCTTTGAGCGGGAGGTGAAGGCCTACATGGTCAACGAGAGCGGTGCCTCCGTCTATTCCGCCTCGCCCGTGGCACGCGAGGAGTTCCCCAACTATGACGTGACCGTGCGCGGTGCCGTCTCCATAGGCCGCCGCCTCATGGATCCGCTGGCGGAACTCGTCAAGATCGACCCCAAAGCCATCGGGGTGGGGCAGTACCAGCACGATGTCAACCAGAAACGCCTGCAGGAGAGCTTGGAGAAGACGGTGGAGAGCTGTGTCAACCAGGTGGGCGTGGAGCTGAACACCGCCAGTAAGGAGCTGCTCTCCTATGTGTCTGGCGTGGGCCCGGCCTTGGCGCAGAACATCGTCACCTACCGTAATGAACACGGCCCTTTCAATAGCCGCGAGGAGCTGAAACAGGTGCCCCGCTTCGGCGCCAAGGCCTTCGAGCAGGCTGCCGGTTTCCTGCGCATCCGCAACGCCCAGAACCCCCTTGACGGCAGCGCCGTGCACCCCGAGAGCTATGCTGTCGTGGAGAGGATGGCCGCCCGCTGCGGCTGCGACGTGCCCCAGCTGATGAAAAACGCCGACCTGCGCAAACAGATCGTCCTCGAAGAGTTCATCACCGACAAGGTGGGCCTGCCCACCCTGACCGATATACGCCGCGAACTCGAGAAACCCGGCCGCGACCCCCGCACCTCCTTCGAGATGTTCGAGTTCGACAAGAACGTCCATAAGATGGAAGACCTCCAGCCCGGCATGGAACTGCCCGGCATCGTGACTAACGTCACCAACTTCGGCTGCTTCGTGGATGTGGGCGTGCACCAGGACGGACTGATCCATGTCAGCAAACTCTCCGACCGCCGCGTGAGCCATCCCTCCGAGGTGGTGCACGTCAACCAGAAGGTGACCGTCCGCGTGCTCGGCGTCGAACTCGACCGCAAACGCATCAACCTCGCCCTGGTGGGGGAGTGATGCCTTGAGGAGGGACTTTTTCCCCTTAAAAATCCCCATTTTTAGGGATGTCCCGCGTTCGCTGGTTTTGGCACTTTTGCACCCTGCAAAAGAAGTAGTGTTTTATAGAGATATATAAGATGGAAGAACAGAAACTCAGACTGGTGGACATGCCCACGGGCTCGCAGTGCGTCGTGGTGAAACTCAGCGGCTATGGCGGCTTCCGTCACCGGCTCATGGAACTGGGCTTTGTGCGCGGAGAGAAGGTGAAAGTCATTAAGAACGCCCCGCTGAAAGACCCGATCGAGTACGAGATCATGCAGAGCCACGTCTCCCTTCGCCGCATCGAGGCCGAACATATAGAGGTGGTCTCCCTGGACGAGGAGGTGGCCGACAACTATACCTTCAACGGCACCATCACCGAGGAGACCCGGCGCATCCTGGGCGAGAAGGGCAAGACCATATCCGTGGCGCTGGTGGGCAACCCCAACTGCGGCAAGACATCTTTCTTCAACCACGCCACCGGCATGCGTGAGAAGGTAGGTAACTACAGCGGCGTCACCGTCGATTCCAAAACGGGCTATTTCAAATACAAGGACTATACCATCCGCATCGTCGATCTGCCCGGTACCTATTCCCTCACCGACTATACCCCCGAGGAGCTCTATGTGCGCAAGCATATCTTCGACAACCACCCCGATGTGGTGCTCAATATCGTGGATGCCTCCAACCTGGAACGCAACCTCTTCCTCACCACCCAGCTCATCGACATGAACATGCCGATGGTGATGGCCCTCAATATGTACGATGAACTGGAGAAGAACCACGACACGCTGGATCTGGAGGCGCTGAGCAAGATGTTTGGATTCCCCATCGTCCCGACCGTCTCTTCCCGAGGCGCCGGCATCGAAGAGGTGATGCGCCATATCGTGGAGCTATACGAGAATATGGAGGAACACTCCAAACATATCCATATCAACTATGGCGCGGAGATAGAGAAAAGTATCGACATCCTGAAAGAGATTCTGAAAAAAGACTCAAAATACGATACCGAATACCCGACGCGCTATATTGCCATCAAGTTCCTGGAGAATGACAAGACCACAGAGCAGGATCTTGCCGAACATACGGAGATAGAGACGCTGAAGAGCGTGGCGGCGGAACAGCGTGCCCGTCTGGAGAAATGCTACCATGAGGATGCGGCCACCGTGATCTCCGGCGCCAAGTACGGCTTTATCCGCGGCGCCTTGGCGGAGACCTACACCATCGGGAAAGACCGTAGCCAGCAACGTGCCTACACGGTGGACAAGTTCATCACCAACAAATGGCTCGGATTCCCCATCCTCATCTTCTTCCTCTGTTTCATGTTCTTGATGACCTTCATCTTAGGAGCCTATCCGCAACAGTGGCTGGAGCAGTTCTTCGGCTGGCTCGGTGCCTCCGTGACCCGCATCATGCCCGATGGCATGCTCAAAGACCTCATCGTCGATGGTATCATCGCGGGTGTCGGCGGCGTCTGCTCATTTCTGCCTAACATCTTGATACTCTTCTTCTTCATCTCTATCTTGGAAGATACCGGCTATATGGCCCGCGCCGCCTTTATCATGGATAAGCTGATGCATAAGATGGGTCTGCACGGCAAGTCGTTCATCCCCTATATCATCGGCTTCGGATGTAGCGTGCCCGCCATTATGGCTACCCGCACCCTCGAAAACCGCAAGGACCGTATCCTGACCATCATCACCGTGCCGTTCATGTCCTGCTCGGCCCGGCTGCCGGTTTATCTGCTGCTGATCTCTGCCCTCTTCACGACCACTGCCCACGGCATCTTCGTGACAGGCCTTTTCAAAGGTCTGATCCTCACGGGCATCTATCTGCTGGGCATTGTCGCCGCCATCCTGACATCCCTGCTGATGAAGCGTATATCCTTTAAAAACGACTCCGACCAGTTTGTGATGGAACTGCCGCCATATCGTATCCCGACTTTCCGCAATGCGGTTATCCACATGTGGGATAAGAGCGTGCAATATCTCAAGAAGATGGGTACCGTCATCCTCGTGGCCACCATCATCATCTGGGCGCTGGAATACTTCCCGCAACATAGCCCGCAAATCGACCGCTATGCCGCTCAGATTGAACAGGTGGAGGCCGATGAGAGCATGGATGAGACTGCCAAGGCCGAGATCCTCCAGCAGCTGACCCTCGACCAGACCATCGTGCAGACCGAGAACTCCTATCTGGGCCGCATCGGCAAGGTGGTGTCGCCGGTCTTTCGCCCGCTGGGCTTCGACTGGAAGATGAGCGTCTCCCTCTTGACGGGTTTCGCCGCCAAGGAGATCGTCGTCTCCTCCATGGGCGTGCTCTATCATGCCGAAACGGATGCGGATGAACACTCTTCAGCATTGCAGAAGAGCATCCATGAACAGACTTGGACCTCCGGCAAACTGAAAGGACAGCCAATATTCACCCCGCTGGTGTCTATCTGCTTCATGATTTTCATCCTCCTGTATGTGCCCTGCGTGGCGACCGTCTCGGCCGTCTATAAAGAAGCAGGCGGTAAGTGGGCTGCCTTTACCGTGTTTTTTAATACTTTTGTCGCCTGGCTGGTATGCTTCCTGATCTACCAGATTGGCATGTTGTTGTAAATTATTGAATTATGTCTGAATATATGGAAGATAAAAAACGTGAGCAAGAAGAACATGCACATGAGCATGCACACTGCGAAGAACATGACCATCATCATGAGCATGAAGGACACGAGCATCATGGACATCATGGTCATCACCACCACGACCATAGCCATCAGATCACCTCGCTGAACAGGGCCTTTATCATCGGCATTGCCCTGAATGTGATCTATGTGGTGGCGGAGGCCGTGGCTGGATTCTGGAACCACTCGCTGGGGCTGCTCTCCGATGCCGGCCACAATCTGAGCGATGTGGTCAGCTTGCTACTGGCACTGATTGCCTTTACGTTAGCCAAGTCGATGGCCAATAGTAGATATACTTACGGCTACAAGAAGAGCACGATTCTGATCTCGCTCCTTAATGCCTTGATATTGGGTGTGGCTGTCGTATTTATCATAGTGGAAAGCATCCGTAAGTTCATCCATCCGGAACCTGTTTCGGGTGATGTCATTTCTGTTGTGGCTGCGATCGGTGTGGTAGTCAACGGCTTCACAGCCTTCTTGTTTATGAAAGATCAGAAAAAAGACCTGAATGTGAAGGGTGCCTATATGCACATGCTCGCCGACATGCTAGTGTCTATCGGCGTGGTGGTGTCGGGTATCCTGATCTCTTTCACCGGCTGGTATGTGGTGGACCCCATCATCGGTTTGGTGGTGGCAGTCGTCATCATCTTCGCCTCTTGGGAGTTGCTGCGCGACAGTCTGCGCCTTTCTTTGGATGGCGTGCCCACCCAGGTGGATTATGACAAAGTGGTGGCTGTGATGGAAAAGGCTGAAGGCGTGAAAGGAGTGCATCATCTGCATATCTGGGCCATCAGTACTACCGAGAATGCACTGACTGCGCATGTCCTGGTGGAGGAACTCGACAAGATGGAAAGCATCAAGGAGTATCTGAAACAGGAGTTGAAAGAGGTGGGTGTCTCTCATGCTACCTTGGAGTTCGAGACGCCTCAAAGCAAATGCACGGGCAAGTGTCACGAGTAACCTCACCTGAAAATGAATTGGCAGAATATCATCGTTATCTTGATTGTGGCGGCGGCCGTCGCGTATGCGGTGACCCGTGTGGTCCGCCGCTATCGCAAGGCCAAGAATGGCATCGTGGACTGTGGCTGCGGCTGTGGCGCCGACTGCCCCTATGCGTGTCAGAACAAATCCAACCATGATGTCCAGTGCGAAAACTGCTCTTCTTCACGCTCCAGCAGGCCGGCTGCTCAGTATCCTGCATCTGTGTTGGAATATTATCCTGCCGTAGGCTTCCATGGCATCTTTAAATTGAAAAAATCTGTCGCCCATCTGTTGTCGTTGGTCTCCGATGTCAATCAACTGCAGATAGAAGATGTGGTGATTCAGAAAAGAGGCATTGGCCAGTATCGTCCATGGTATCGTTGCAAGACGGGTGGCGGCGCCATTGTCTTGGGACGTAGCCCTTATGCCGTGAATATCACCCTGACGGAGAATTGGTTTGAGGAGGACGCTGCAGCCTACCAAGGTCATGGTTATGGACAGAATACTATCCAATGGATCGCCCTCTTGTCCCATGAGGTGGGCCATATTCCCCATATAGGCCATAAGGGTGGTCTTGTCGGATATGCTCTGTCATTTTTGTGGGAGTATATCCGCTATGGACACGACAAAGCCCCCAGAGAACTGGAGGCTGACAAAGGTTATCTGGTGTTTAAGGATTTCTATGCATCGCTGAATGCTACCTATAAAAGCCATGCATTGCGTGAATTGTTGGAGTCGGAGCTTTCCGAGCAGGAAAAGATCTCCACACTGGATCAATGGTGGGAAGCGTATCAGCTAAGCCGGCCACAGAGGGTCTGAACAGCTATTTCTGCTCCCGCAATTTCGACTCCCGGGTCCAGTCCACCGTCATGCCGAAGAGCGACACGCCCAAGTAACCGCGCATCTTCATTGTCTGATTGTTGTTCACCAAACGGATAAAGGTCTTGTATGTGCCCGACTTGCCTGGGTATTTCAGCTTGCCACCTTGGTATTCGTTCTCTTTGGCGTTGTATTTGAGGCCTGTCATGAAGACCAACCCCAGCTGGTTCTTTTTTTTAGGATTTTCCACCCATACCACCTTGGCTTCGTAGGTGCCGTCGGCGGCTTTGTAGATCTCACACTGCGATCCCTCTTTGGAGAAAGGGTCTTTGGAGTGATAAATACCACAAATGTCGTCAGCATTCTGGGCAGACAAAGCCCCGAATGCCATGATGAAAAGTCCTATGAACAATATTTTTTTCATTCTTGATTATTTTTAGACGAGTGACTTGATATTCAAAGGGGAAAAAAGTTTAAATCCGTTACCCATTTCCACCCTCCCAAACCAACTCTTAACTTCTAACTTCTAACTCCTAACTCCTAACTTCTAACTCCCAACTGACAACTGACAACTGATAACTGACAACTGATAACTGACAACTGACAACTGATAACTGATAACTGATAACTGACAACTGATAACTGATAACTGACAACTGTCAACTCCTCCGTTATTCTTCGGGCGCAAACATCGGGTCCCAGGCGGGCAGCTGGATAGCTTTTTGGTCGAAGAGTTTCAAGGTCTTGGCAGGGATATATTTGGCCTCCACCACCAAGCGGAACATGTACTCGTTGAACCATTCGTTGGTCATGATGATGAAGCCATTATGGCCCGACTTGTTGCCCCAGCTGTTTTCCACCATCCACTTCAGCGGTTTGCCGTTCTGGTCCAGATCCACTGCGCAGAGCGTCATGGCGTGGGAGGAGCCGCTGGCGTACGTGGAGACGCGCTGCCTCTTGTCCATGCCGAAGGTGGTGTTGAACAATGAGCCGTAGTCGAAATTGTTGATGTCGAGATATCCTTTCTCGCGATCCAGGAACTTGCCCACGTCGCAGGAGAAGTACATCATGGTGCTGTCTTTGATGGAGGCGATGGCCATGTCGGCGATCTCTTTCATAGGCAGGTTGAGATATTTCCAGTTCTCGCCGTCATAGACGTGGCGGTCGTATTGGATTTCATACACTTTGTAATACTCGCGGGTGGGGTCGTTCATGACCATATAGTATTGGGAGAAGTCTTCGTTGGCGAACTTCTCGGCGAAGGTCCAGGGCGTATAAACGTCGGTGCTGACCACATTGCCCTTGCTGTCGCGCTGTGTCCAGGTGAACTGGGCAGGCGGCTCGCCCAAGGTGAAGACCAACATGCGGTAGATGGTCTGCAACATCTCGATTTTCTTGTCTTGCAGCATCTTCTCGGTGGTGCTCTTGTTCTGGGACATGTCGCGCAGGATCAGGGCGTCCTCGCGAAGTTTCAGCTTGATGAGACTGGCCATCTGGGAGGTGTGGTTGCTGCTGTAGGTCTCGGGCATGGCATCCTTGGGCACGATGCCGTATTTGGTGACCAGGTTGGCAACACCGGTGAACTGCCCGCCGTCGCTCAGCGGGTTCTGGAACAACCACTTGACGGTCTCATCCTCCATCGACTTGGCGCGAGTGTCCAAGATGGACTGCAGGAAGAGGTTCGATTTCTCCAGCTGGTCCCAGAAGAAGGTGTAGCACTGTGAGAACTGGAAGTCGCCCGGCAGGTCGTACTTGGCGATGGCCTTGGAGCGGAGCACGTTCATGCCCGTGAACATCCAGCAACGGCCCGACGACTGTTGGTCGGTGATGGCCTTGGAGGGCACGGTGTTGGAGAAGTGGTCGTCAAAGGCGGTGGCATTCTCGTAGTTGCGCGCCAGCTTGCTGATGTCGTTGCCCGTCACCGCGTTGCGCAAAGCCTTGTCGGTGCCGGAAGCTTTGTACGATGATTGGATGGTCTTAATCTGGTCTTTGGTGAGACCGCCTTCTTTGCGGATCTCTTGTGCCTGCATGCCCATCATTATGAGCAGACCGCACAATAAGAGGGTGATTCTTTTCATATTGAGTGTACTTTATATTATAATCTCCGTTACACAACGAGAACCCGTTGCGCGCCATCTCGTGGCGAAAACGCCGCAAAAATACATTTTTTTGGTGAACAGTGAACAGAAGAGAAGGAGTTAAGAAGTAAGAAACTAAGGAGACCCCTGTAGCTTATAGTCCTTCGGTGAATCCTGATTGAAAATTGAAAATGATTGCCCCACCCAATAAAACTTCTAACTTTTAACTCTTAACTTTTAACTCTTATTTCCCCTCTCTCTTCAAGATAATCAGCATGGTGTAGATCAAGATCTTGACATCCATCTGGAGTGACATGTTCTCAATGTAGAGGAGGTCCCAGCGGAGGCGTTCGATCATCTGGTCCACATTCTCGGCGTAGCCGTATTTGACCTCTCCCCAGGAGGTGATGCCGGGCTTGATGTCTAAGAGCAGGGTGTAGTAGGGCGCTCGCTCCGTAATCTTGTCGATGTAATACTGGCGCTCCGGGCGCGGGCCTACCAGCGACATGTCGTTACGCAGCACGTTGAAGAACTGCGGGGTCTCGTCCAGACGATACTGACGCATGAACTTCCCGATCTTGGTGATGCGGTTGTCTTCTTTGGAGGAGAGCATGGGCCCCGACTTCTCAGCATCCATATACATGGAGCGGAACTTGATGATATTGAATGGTTTTCCGTGCAGACCAATGCGTTCCTGCTTGTAGAAGACAGGCCCGGGAGAAGAACACTTCACCGCTATGGCGAGAAAGAGGTACAACGGAGAGAGGAGGATCATGGCAATCAGCGAGATCAGGATGTCGAAACCTCTTTTGATGACGCTCTGCCAAACCGTCAGGTATTTGGGCGAGATGGTGATGAAGGGTTCGCTGAGCACGTTGGCAGTGCGCACGGAGCCCATCAGCAAGTCTTGGGTTCCCGACAGCAGGGTTATGGTGATCTGGTGCTGCATGTGCGCTACTGTGATGATCTGGTCGATATACTTGCGCTGGCCGTTGTGCAGGGCGATGATGATCTCCTCGATGGGGTGGTTGGTGATAATGTCCGACAAGGAGGATAGCGTGCCGAGACAAGGGATCTTGCCTGCCAGCATGTCTTCACTCTCGTCGTCAATTTTGACATACCCGATAATGTCGCTGCCCGTTCTAGGGGTCTGCTGCATCACCGTGTTGAAGGTCTGCAAAGCAATGTCGTCACTGCCCGTGATGATGGACGGGAAGGTGATGATGCCGGCATGGATCTTCCGGTTGATGTTGGTGGTGATGCATAGACGCGGGATGTAGGTCAAAAGGAACTGGCAGGTAAACAGGCACAAGAAATACTTGATATAGTCGCGGGGAGTCTGGATGATGTCGTCGAGGATGAAGACGAAGAAGAATATCAAAACGCCGATGACGGTGATGCCCAGCGTGAGGACCAGCTCGTCCATACGCGATTTTTTGTAGATCTTGGTGTAATAGTCCGACAGGGTGTGGAGGATGATCCAGTAGAGCGGACAGGCGAAGAGGCCTAGGAAAAATTTGAAGTCCTGGGCCATGGCGAGGCGTATCGCAGAGGCGTCCGCCCCTTCTCCCACAACTTTACGGAAAATGTAGATGCAGATCCATGACAATGCCGCAGCTAAGAAGTCGGTGGCCAGATATAATAGTCGGAGTTTGGTCTTGTTCATCGTCCTGAGTCCCTTCCCTTATGCTCTTGGTATGTAAATGACTTTGATGTCGTCGATATAATAGCGCGTCTCTTGGTTGGCTTTCCCGCTGCCGGTGAGTACCAGGTTGATGTTGCTGGCATCACCGCCGGAGTAGTGGTTGCTGTACAAGGTGTTGGCGAGGTTGAAGTAGATGGTCTTCCATTCCCCGTCGCTTGGATAGATGCCGCCGATTTGGTGCACCTCGTTGGGACGTACCGCCGTGGACATCTTGAGGCCGATTTCGAGATTGCCTTCTGTCTTGTAGGTCACCTCCAGGAAGACGTAATAGTTGCGCACGGGCACTTGGAAAGCTGAAGAGGTGACGTCGAAGCTCTGGTTTGTGCCTGCATTCAAGACGATCTCACCCGCGGTGCGGCCCTCCACCACGGTGGGTACGAAGGTGGTGTGGCTGATGCTGGTGTCGGTGGGCGAGAAAGGAGAGGTGTTGGAGAATGTCTCTAAGAAAGGAATGGTGATCGCAGGACTGTAGATGTAGGAGAGCGGGTTTTCGGAAACGTGGTACGTGTGCCCGCGTTGAAGCATCACCTTTTGGCGAAGAATGTTGATGAATGGATAGCCGGTGACGGTGTTGTCCATGCCGGTCATGCGGAACGCCGGCAAGATGACCACGGTGGCGGAGTCACCCTCGTTGATGTCCAGCACGGGCACTCGGCACGGTACCTGCCAACAACCTAAGTTCTTATTGTTGACATACACATTGCAATGGGTGAAATTGTGCTTCAACAAAGCCCCTAACTGCTCCGAGTCATAGGTGAGATTGTGCGTCTCGTTGAAATTGGTGACGTCAAAACAGTTGTTGATGTCTTCGTATTGAATCTCGATATAGGCGGGGGTCAGATCGGTGCGATGACAGCCGGTGAAGGCAAATAGCAAGGTCAGCAGGATCCAAAAAGGGTAGGCTCTTTTCTTCATAAAAGGTATGGTTTGCACGCGTGTATAACGCAACTCTTTTTCTATTATTGTAGATGGATGTTTTTTTTATTTTTGCCGCCTCTTTCAGGGTAGAAGATGAAAAATACAACATACGGATATATAGCGATTTCCATCTCCATGCTCTTCTGGGGAGCCAGTTTTGTGTGGACGAAGCAACTGTTGAACACAGGCTTCCCCGTCTTCACAATCGTCTTCTTCCGTCTGGTGTTGGCCTCTGCCATCTTCCTGACCTTCTTCAAGCTGACGGGCAAGATGCAGAAGATACAGAAAGGCGACGGGAAATGGTTCGTCTTGCTCGCCCTTTTTGAGCCGTTTCTCTATTTTATTGGTGAGGATTTCGGACTTATGTACTCCAGTGCCTCTTTTGCAGCGGTCATCATTGCGCTGATACCCATCGTGGTGGCGGTGACCATGCACTTTGTGGAGGGTGAGAAACTGTGTCTGAACCTGCTGCTGGGCGCCATTGTTTCCATTGTCGGTATCTGTATCATGACCTTCGGGAAAGGTAGCGAGGTGGTCTTCACCATGAAAGGCTTGCTGCTCCTCTGTGTGGCCCTCTTGGCCGCCGCCGGCTATAGCGTCATGCTGTCCCGACTGCTGGTTAAGTATAGCCCTGTCACGGTAACCACCTGCCAAAACTTCCTCGCCATCTTCTTCTACCTGCCCTTCGTGCTCCTCTTTGACGTGCGTTGCTGGCCTACCATCCAGTGGACCCCGAATTCCATCTTCGCCCTCTGCTGTCTGGCCATCCTCTGCTCCGCCGGGGCCTATATGCTCTACTCCTATGCTGCCAAACATATCGGCATTACCAAACTGACTGTGTTTACCAATGCGATACCCATCGTGACCATCCTCTTTGCCTCTATGCTCGGACTGGAACAGTTCACCCTCCAGAAGTTCGTCGGCATAGTGGTCGTGGTGCTGGGCGTCATCTGGAGCCAGACCCGTTCCCGCAGCAATATAGAATTGAAAGAAGAGGGAAGTCAGATGTCAACTCGATAAGGCTACCCCTTAACTTCTTAGTTTCTTAAATTCTTAACTTTCTTTGTGTGTTCCACTATCTTGAAAAAAAAAACACCTTGGGATATTATCAAAATTTTGTATTTTTGCCCCCGCTTTAAACCAAGAAGAACCATTATGGAAAATCCGACACTGGAACAGAAAGTTCGCTCCATCATCATGCAGATTCGTCCTTACCTCCAACAAGATGGCGGAGATATTGAATTTGTGGAACTGACCCCCGACAACGTGGTCAAGGTCAAGTTGCAGGGCGCATGCGGCACCTGCCCCCACGCCAAGATGACCCTCAAGAACGGAGTTGAGCAGACGCTCAAGCAATACCTCCCCGAAGTTGATCATGTGGAGGACATCCTGCTCGGATTCTAATTGGAAGTAAGACGTGAGATTTAAAAAGGAAAGTATTCATTGAGCAGCCTCGAAGAGGCAAAACGCACGAAGTGCAATTAACCCCATACAAGCGTAGCGCAGTGTGGGGCCAACAACAAAAACCAAACAAAAACTATCATGGGCTTAAAATGCGGCATAGTAGGACTGACGAACTCGGGTAAGACCACGATGTTCAACTGCATCTCCAACACGAAGGCGGAGGTGACGGACTTTGCATATAGTACCAACAAGTCCAATATCGGCGTGTGCCAGGTGCCCGACGAGCGTCTGGCCCACATCAACACCTTCATCCATGCCGACAAGCTGGTCTATGCCAACCTTGATGTCGTCGATATTCCCGGTTTGGCCAAGGGTGCCAGCACGGGCGCCGGCATCGGCAACAGCTTCCTCGCGGACGTACGCCTGTGCGATGCGCTCATCCATGTGCTGCGTTGCTTCGACAACCCCGCCCTACCCCATGAGGAGGGCTCTGTGGATCCTGTCCGCGACATCGAGATTGTGGATTTTGAGTTGCAGGTGAAAGACCTGGAGCAGATTGAGCGTAAGATCACCAAGGTCGAGAAGGCGGCCAAGGTGGGCGACAAGACCGCTAAGCACGATTTGGAGGTGCTGTTGAAATACAAGGCCCATCTGGAGGGTTTCCAGAATGTGCGCACCTTGGAGGTGACGCCAGACGAGCATAATGTGGTGGCGGATATGATGTTGCTCACCGAGAAGCCCGTGATGTTCGTCTGCAACGTGAACGACGACGATGCGGTGAACGGAAACGCTTATTCCGAGGCTGTGAAGAAATATGTGGAGGAGAATGGCGGGGAGATGCTGGTCATCGCCGCCAAAATCGAGTCCGAAATTGCCGAGTTGGAGAGTGAAGAAGATCGCAAGGCATTCTTGGAAGATGTAGGTTTGACAGAGCCGGGCGTGAACAAGGTGATCCGTGCGGCCTACAAGATGCTGGATTTGATCTCCTTCTTCACTGTCGGCGGCAAGGAAAACCGTGCGTGGACGATTCACCGCGGGATGCTGGCCCCGCAGGCAGCGGGCGTCATCCACAGCGACCTGGAACGCGGTTTCATCCGTGCCGAGGTCATCAAATACAACGATCTGGTGCAATACGGATCAGAACTCAAATGCAAAGAGGCCGGCAAATTGGCGGTCGAAGGCAAGAACTACGAAGTGCAGGACGGCGACATCTTGCATATACGGTTCAATGTTTAGTGATCAGTGAACAGTGATCAGCACGTTCTTTGACAATCCAGGAGTTAACTCTTAACTCTTAACTCTTAACTCTATTTGCGGTAGTAGCTCAGTTGGCAGAGCGGCGGCTTCCCAAGCCGCAGGTCGCGGGTTCGAACCCCGTCTACCGCTCAAAGTACTGAAAAACAGCGATTTGCAACCTACAAGTCGCTGTTTTTTTTCGTAATCGGGACAGAAACGGGACATTTTCTAAAAAAAATGTATTTTTGCCTCTTACAAATCAGCCTTGGCTCGTGAACTGAACGAGAACATTTGCGGCCAAATCATTGATAGAACAAAGAATCTGAAACAATGGATAGAGAACAAGCTCTAATGTTAGCCAAACAGTACAAAGAAGAGATTTCGGGATTTTTCAAGTCTCCGAAAGTGTTCTTGTACGGTTCCTATAGCAAGGGGTGCGCACATGACGGCAGTGATATCGACATTGCCGTTGTGGTACCGTTGCTGGACGGCGACTGGCTGACCGCCACCACACGACTGTGGACTGCCTCCAGAAAACTGAATACGCTTATTGAGCCCGTCCTGTTAGAGGAACGATATCCTTCACCCTTGTATGACGACATCCTGCGCACCGGAGTGGCTGTGTAACATCCTCTTCAGACACTTTTTGCCATAAACCCGTGGTTTGTGGCAAAGGATGCTTCGAATGTCCATCACGTTATGAAACGGCATTATAAAACCGCAATCGTGCGATAGACTGCGGTTTTGTTTCCTTGATGTCCGCGACAACGATTGCAGCGGTTATGAGACGTTTACGGTGAAATTCGAGCGGAAAGCGTGCCTGCTCGCCGAAGCGAAAGAACAAGAGAGATTCTTTTTAGAAAATCTTATGCGTTTTATTCGGAATGCAAAACTAAAAGCGGCCTATTTTCCTGAAATATAGCTTATCTATTTGACGTTGTTCATTCAGTGGGGGGGTGGACCTATGATAGCTGTGACAGAGTCTCCTGGAGAGTCCTCCCAACATGGCCATAACCAATTGCCGCTACATTCATTACAAATTTTTTCTATGAAACTTGTTTTGGTTCTTGATAAGCAGATCTCGCTCAACTTTCCTCTACCTCTAATAATATACGTACCTGTAGTATCTACCAAAAAAGGAACACTCCGACTCACTTCGAATGTCTTATCTTGCAACAATGGACGTTCTCATACGCTAAAATTATTTGGCGGCAAAGATACTAAAAACACATTTCACCGCCAAATAATTTTATATTTTTTCTCATAAAACTGTTTTTTAGAGTGTTAAATCAAAGAAAATCTGTATTTTTCAGCAAATTTTGTAAATATTTGAAATTCAGTATATTAAAGTGTGTTAAAAAAGATTCATCTCGGTTTTGTCAAAATTGCCATCATTATTCGTCTCGGTTTTGTCAAGATTTATGATTTTTGCCGGCGTAATCATCGACGATAAAAATAGAAATGTACCTAGAAAGAACTATCGATGTATGAATGTATGCGACAGAAACATCTGACCGAAGCTGTCCGATGTAACGGAAGACACGGCCATTTATGCCGAGAAGGCACAACAGGAGATAGACCAAATGTGGGAGGACGGCACTCTTGACCAGGAAAAGCTGGACGAACTCCGCGGCCAACATTTGAGAACGCCTTACTACAACGATTACAACGATTAGCTTTACGGAATTTCTCCGTGCTGATACGTGTGATATGAGGAGACCCAAACGAAAAATAAAAAGGAAGGCGCAGCCTTCCTTTTTTGTGGAGCATAGGAGACTCGAACTCCCTACCTCTTCGTTGCGAACGAAACGCTCTACCTGATGAGCTAATGCCCCATGGTCTGGCCCTGCCAGAAACAGGCCGCAAAAGTACACTTTTTTCCAAAGCGTCAAAATCCATATCCTCATTTTTTTATTCTTGAAGATAAATTGTATCTTTGCCGTCGCTAAATTTCCGTTTGGCCTAAACGAATTGCGACTATGATTCACGTCCAGACATCCATACATGACCGTTTCTCCGTGGAGTTCAAGATCTACTTCTCGGGCAAGGAGCGCGAGCATCATCAGTTCAAGATGAACTCCTGGATCTTTGTGCCCAACAGCCTGAACATCAATGCCTCCACTTACTCCAAGGACCAGTTCTATCGGGATGTGAAGTCCAATATCCGGCTGAAGACGCCCCGCTTCTCTCTCCAGCAGATGGCTGGCGCGGATTCCCAGCCCCTCCAGTATCTCTCCCGCGCCGTCCAACAAGCCGTGCAAGAGCCTTCTGAAGAGCATCTGCAAAACCTGGAGTTCCATGTCAAGATGTATGTGGCGATCTACAAGAGCGCTTTGCGCGATGAGACGAAGGCACTGCAGTCGGTGCCTAACCATGTGGACGCCGCTGCCTGGATGAACCATCAGGAGGCCATGCAGCGTGTGGTGGCACAATATCGCGGTCTTATGTCGCAATATCGGGATTCGCTGGCGGCTGGTGAGCCTATCTTCCGCTACGGGGACGAGTATATGAGTCATCTGACAGAGGTCTATGCCATCCGTCTTTTACGATACTGCCAATCGGTGCAGGCTAACGCCCTGCCAGAGATAGGGTCCTCGCTGACGGAACTGATCACGGCTGAACACCAATACAAGATAGATCAAGGCTATCACCATTATGATGCAGACGATCAGGCGGTGAGCCGCGATATGTTCCAGCATCAGAATACGTTGAAGAAATATATCGAGAGTGCGCTCTACTTGAAATCAGACTCGCATCCCGACGGTGTGGCGGCACAGCAGCTGACCTTCGGAGTGGCCGCCGGTATCGCCATGCTCATCTCTATGCTGATAGCGTTGCCGTTTCAGAAATACCTCGGCCAGTACCCGACGCTTATCTTTGTCATCCTGGTCATCGCCTACATGTTCAAGGACCGCATCAAGGAGTATGCGCGTAACCGCTTTGCCCACCGTCTGAAGTCGCGCTTTTTCGACATGAAGAGCAATATCTTCTTCCGGGGCCGCGAGGTGGCGCATATCAAGGAGGGCGTGGACTTTATCACCGATGAGAAGACGCCGGCGGAGGTGCTGAAGACTCGGGGCCGCTCCGACTTGGAGGGACGGATCCCCTTGGAGCAGATCATCCTCTATCGCAAGCAGCTGGATACGGATGACGACACCTTCAGCGAACGCTATGAGTACCGCTACGATGGCATCAATGATATCACCCGCCTCCATCTCCAGTTTTTCACCTTGAAGATGGACGATCCGGAAACCAAGGTGGGGATATTGGATGACGACGGCATGGTCCGCTCGGAGATCATCCCCCGGATTTATAATCTGTACATCGTGGTGCAGTGCGTGGTGGCCGACACGTGCGAGTATCATTGCTTCAAGCTGATGATGAACCGGGAGGGCATTCAGGAGTTTGTGGAAATATAAAGGACGGTTATGGAAGACTTTTTTGGTAGAATATTTCGGATCTCGGACTGGGGCGACACCCACGGGCCCTTCATGGAAGGCAGGGTGGAGGGCTGTCCCGCCGGCATCCTGGTCGACCAAGACTTTGTGCAGGCTGAGCTGGCGCGCCGTGCCCCGGATGCCACGGCGTTGTCCACGCGGCGCGCCGAGACCGACGAGGTGCAGTTCCTGTCGGGCATCGGTCCTGACGGGCGCACCACGGGCGAGAAGATATTCTTCCGCATCGAGAACCGTGATGCCAGGCCTTCCGCCCAGCGGGACGTCATCCGGCCCTCCCATGCCTCTTACACCTATTTCAAGAAATACGGCTTCGCCGACAACGAGCTATGTGGGCGGGCCTCCGCGCGGCAGACGGTGTGCCGGGTGGTGGCGGGCGCCATCGCCAAGCTGGTGCTGCGGACCTGTGGCGTGGAGGTGACCTCCGAGGTCGTCAGCATGGCCGCGCCGGCACGCGAGGGCGATACCATGGGCGCCGTGGTGCGCGGCCATATCAGACACGTGCCCGCCGGACTGGGCGAGCCCGTCTATGACAAATTCTCCGCCCGTCTCGCCTACGCCATGCTCTCCATCAACGCCGCCAAGGGCTTCGAGATAGGCCTTGGCTACGAGGCTGCCAAGATGTGCGGCAGCGACTATAACGACGTCCAGAACCCCGACTACACGTTCCGCACCAACCACGACGGGGGCGTGCAGGCCGGCATCACCAACGGCGAAGAGGTGACCTTCACCGTGGCCTTCAAACCCATCCCGACGGTCCGCTTTGCGCAGGAGACCATCACCTATGAAGGAAAATCGGCTCTTTATGAGGGCTCCGACCGTAACGACCGCTGCGTGGCCCCGCGCGTGCTGCCCGTGGTCGAGGCCATGGCCGCCATCACCACCTTGGATTTTATGCTGCTGGCGGATTCGGATTTTTTTGCTAATTTTGCACCCGCAACTTGAAAGATGAAGTTGCTGTTGAAATAACGATCATTACTAAACACAATGGATATGAAAAAATACTTTTGCTTTTTCCTGCTGCTGATATTGAGTGCCGTATGTCTGAATGCTCAGAATGCCCTGCCGCGCACCTACGAGTATGATGCGGCGGGCAACAGGATAGAGCGCAAGACCATTGAGCTGCGCAGTGAGACGGCACAAACACCCGCTGTCACGCAGAGCGCCAACGCGACAGAGGCACCAGCCGCTTATTTCCAGGAGTCCTTGGGCGACAAGCTGACGGCGCGCATCTATCCCAACCCGACCAAAGGGGAGGTCTGCCTGCGCTTCAACCGCGATGTAAAGGAGGGTTACTATCAGATTCTGAACATGTCGGGCCAGATGGTGAAACATGGCGCTTTTGAAGCCGCCGCCACTTTGATCGACATGTCCGCACTCCCCGCAGGCACCTATATGCTCTACCTCTCTGCCGACAGCCAGCGCGATACCTGGAAGGTGGTAAAGGAGTAGCCTTATGGAACTCATCGCAACAGAACAGGATCTAAGACAGGTGGCGGAGGCCATCCTGCAGGCGCACCCGGACGAGCGCGTCTTCGGCTTCTTTGGTGAGATGGGCGCCGGCAAGACGACCCTCATCAAGGCCCTGTGCCACGTGCTCGACGTGCAAGACAATACCTCTTCTCCTACCTTCGCCATCGTCAACGAGTACTGGACCGACCATGGCGAGCCCGTCTATCACTTCGACTTCTACCGTATCGACGAACCTCGGGAGGCTACCAATATCGGCTTCGAGGAATACCTCGCCAGCGGCTGCTATTGCTTCATCGAGTGGACCGAGAAGGTGGAGAGCATCCTCCAAGGCGACTATGTTCCCATCACCATCGAGCGCACCCCCGAGAGCGCCCAACGCCGTTTCATCTTCTAAATACCCCTGCCATGAAAGATTTAGTCCTGATCACCGAAACCCCGACCCCCGATGTGCTGGAATATCCCATCAAGATGGAGCATCCCATGCCCAAATCGGTGGTGGCCCTGATCAAGGATGAAGATGTCAAGGCCGCTTATGGCATCCTCCCGCCCGAGTCGGTGCAGACGCTGGTGGAGAACAATGTCATCGTCTATATGCAGCATGGCTTCGGCGCCCATGCCCACTTCACCGATGAGGAATATGCCGAGGCCGGTGTCGTTTTTGAAGACGACTTCACCGTGCTGGCCTCCCTCGCCAAGGTACTCGTCAAACAGACGGACTTCACCGAAGAGGAACTGGAGAAGATCAGGCCCGAACAGATCCTCTTTTCGTCACAGAACCTCTCCACGCTCTCAGAAAAAGCCCTCCAGCTGCTCTTGGAGAAAAAGGCCGCCGCTTTTGCCTGGGACCTGCTCCATGACGACCAGCAAGGATATTTGGTGGATAAGATCTTCGATGAACAGATTTCCAATTTCGGCATTACACTGGCCCTGTCCAATCTGCTCCTGCCCCTCATCGTGGATGTCGTCATCCATCCCAAAATCCGCTATGCCCTCCAGAAAAATCCCTCCCTCATGCAGTGTATCTACTGTTACAATGGAACGGTGTGCCATAAACCTCTGGCCGACCGCTTCCTGCTCCCTTGGAAAGACATTATCTCCCTTTGCTGGGATCTGAATTAAAATAGACTGACATTTTGTCATATTTTTCCTTTTGGCAACATCCTTGCAGTGGTGAGGAGTGTTTGATTTTTTTAACGAAAGGAATACGATATGAACATTAATAACAACCTGACTATTAAAACCCAAGAAGTGATTTCCAATGCGCAGATGATTGCGATGCGGAATCAGAACCAGCAGATAGAGAATCTGCATATTTTGAAATCCATGTTGGAGATGGACGACAACGTCGTGCCGTTTCTGATGCGCAAGCAGGAGTGCAACCCGAAGGCGGTGGCGGCAGTGGTGGACAAAGAGATCGGCCGTCTGCCCAAGGTCACCGGCGGCGAGTTCTACCTCGGTGGCGGTGCGCAACAGTCGCTGCAGAAGGCCATCCTCTTCTGTCAGGACTCCGGCGATGAGTTCGTCTCCCTGGAGCATCTGCTCTACGGCCTGCTGATGGCCAACGACCGCACCTCCCAGATCCTGAAGGACGCGGGCATGACCGAGAAGGGACTCAAGAGTGCCATCGAGGAGCTGCACAAGGGCAACAAGGTCAACAGCGCCAACAACGAGGAGACCTACAACGCCCTGAACAAGTATGCCCGTAACCTTAACGACATGGCGCGGCGTGGCAAACTCGACCCGGTCATCGGTCGTGACGAGGAGATCCGCCGGGTGCTGCAGATCCTCTCCCGCCGTACCAAGAACAACCCTATCCTCATCGGTGAGGCCGGCGTCGGCAAGACCGCCATCGCGGAGGGACTGGCGCAACGGCTCGTGAGCGGCGACATCCCCGAGAACCTGAAGACCAAGAAGCTCTTCTCCCTCGATATGGGTGCGCTGATTGCCGGCGCCAAGTACAAAGGCGAGTTCGAGGAGCGTCTCAAGAGCGTCATCAACGAGGTCATCGCCTCCAACGGCGAGATCATCCTCTTCATCGACGAGATCCACACGTTGGTGGGGGCCGGCGCCTCCGGTGACGGAGCCATGGACGCCGCCAACATCCTGAAGCCTGCCCTCGCGCGTGGCGAGCTGCGCTCCATCGGCGCCACGACCCTCGATGAGTACCAGAAATATTTCGAGAAAGACAAGGCCCTGGAGCGTCGTTTCCAGCCTGTCCGTATCGAAGAGCCCGACAAGGCCAACGCCATTTCCATCCTCCGTGGACTGAAGGAGCGCTACGAGAACCATCATCAGGTCAAGATCTTGGATGAGGCCATCATCGCCGCCGTGGAACTGTCGCAACGCTATATCGGCGACCGTTTCCTGCCCGACAAGGCCATCGACCTCATCGATGAGGCCGCCGCCAAACTGAAACTGGAGATCAACTCCGTGCCTGAGGAGCTGGACGATGTGGAACACAAGATCAGCCAGCTGGAGATTGAGCGCGAGGCCATCAAGCGCGAGAACGCCGATGACGCCAAGGTCGCAGCCCTCAGCAAGACCATCTCCGAGCTGCAGGAGAAGCGCAACGCCATCTCCACCAAGTGGCGCAGCGAGAAGGAGATTATGGACAAGATCCAGCACTGTAAAGACGAGATCGAGAACTACAAGGTGGAGGCGCAGAACGAAGAACGCCAGGGCAACTACGGCCGGGTGGCCGAGCTGCGCTACGGACTCATCAAGAACGATGAGGATATGATCAAGAAGCTGCAATCCGAACTGGAGGCGCTGCAGGGCGACAAGGCCATGATCGACGAGAAGGTCAGTGCCGACGATATCGCCGAGGTGGTGGCCCGCTGGACCGGCATCCCCGTCAGCAAGATGATGCAGAGCGAGAAGTCCAAACTCCTGAACCTGGAGACCGAACTGCACAAGAGAGTAGTCGGTCAGGACGAAGCCATCGCGGCCGTCTCCAACGCCATCCGCCGCAGCCGTGCCGGCCTGCAAGACCCCAAGAGACCCATCGGCTCGTTCATCTTCATGGGCACCACCGGTGTCGGCAAGACCGAGCTGGCCAAGGCCCTCGCCGAATACCTCTTCAACACCGAGGATGCCATTATCCGTTTCGACATGAGCGAGTTTCAGGAGCCGCACTCCGTCTCCCGTCTTATCGGTTCGCCTCCCGGCTATGTAGGCTACGACGAGGGTGGCCAGCTGACCGAGAAGGTGCGCAGAAAACCCTACTCCGTCATCCTCTTCGATGAGATCGAGAAGGCTCACCCCGACGTCTTCAACGTCCTGCTGCAGGTGCTCGACGACGGCCGGCTGACCGACAACAAAGGTCGTCTTGCCGACTTCAAGAACACCATCATCATCATGACCTCCAATTTGGGGTCCAACATCATCCAAGACAACTACTCCGACCGTGCCAACCTCACGGACGAGGAGGTCTTCGACCGTACCAAAGCGGAGGTCACCGACCTGCTGAAGAAGTCGCTGAAGCCCGAGTTTCTCAACCGTATTGACGAGATCGTGATGTTCCAGCCGCTCTCCAAGAAGGAGATCAAGGAGATCATCAACCTGCAGATCTCGCAGCTGGGCGACCTGTTGTCACAACGCAATATCAAGGTCGAGTTCAGCCGCTACGCTATGGACCTGCTGTCGAATCTGGGCTACGACCCGCTCTACGGCGCGCGCCCGCTGAAACGAGTGATCCAGAAGTACATCATGAACGAGCTCTCCAAGATCATCCTCGCCGAGGATATCAAGCCTGACAGCGTCATCATGGTGGATTCCGTGGAGGACGGCAAGTTCGTCTTCTATCAGAAATAAGCATTGAAAAAACGGGGGTGGGGTACACCCCTGTTTTTTTGGCACAAAGTTTGTAAGAATAAATCGTCATTTGAAAATTTATACATCTATTATATTATGCAAACAGGTAAAATCAATGTACAGACCGAGAATATCTTTCCGGTAATCAAGAAGTTCTTATATTCGGATCACGAGATTTTCCTCCGCGAGCTCATCTCCAATGCCGTGGATGCCACCCAGAAGATGAAGACCCTGGCCACGCGCGGTGAGTTCACCGGCGAGCTGGGCGACCTGACCATTCAAGTGAAGGTCAACAAAGACGACAAGACCATCCGCGTCATCGACCGCGGTATCGGCATGACCGCTGAGGAAGTCGATAAGTATATCAACCAGATCGCCTTCTCCGGCGCGGAAGACTTCCTCGCCAAGTACAAAGGCAACGACGCAGCCAACATCATCGGCCATTTCGGACTGGGATTCTACTCCTCCTTCATGGTCGCCGATGTGGTGGATATCATCACCAAGTCCTATCAGGAAGGCGCCAAGGCGGTGAAGTGGAGCTGCGACGGGTCGCCGGAGTTCACGCTGGAGGAGACTGACAAGGAAGACCGCGGCACCGAGATCGTCCTGCATATCGCGGAGGACACCCTGGAGTTTCTGGATGAACCAAAGATTGTCGGACTGCTGAACAAATACTGCCGTTTCCTGCCCATCCCGATACAGTGCGGCACCAAGACCGAATGGGTGAAGCCGGAGAAGAAAGAAGGGGAGGAGAAGGAAGACGACGAACAGAAAGAGGAACCCAAGGAGGAAGCCATCCAGGTGCCCCACATCATTAACGACACCGAGCCGATCTGGCAGAAAGCCCCCTCTTCCCTGACCGACGAGGACTATAAAGCCTTCTACCACAAACTCTATCCGATGAACATGGACGAGCCGATGTTCCAGATCCATCTCAACGTCGATTACCCATTCAACCTGACGGGTGTGCTCTACTTCCCGAAGGTGAAGAACCAGCTGGACCTCAAGAAGAACCGCGTGCAGCTCTACTGCAATCAGGTCTTCATCACTGATGAGCTGGAGGGCGTGATCCCCGAGTTTATGACCTTGTTGCACGGCGTGATCGACTCCCCCGACATCCCGCTGAATGTGTCGCGTTCCTATCTTCAGTCGGATGCCAACGTGAAGAAGATCTCCACCTACATCAGCAAGAAGGTGGCCGAGAAGCTGGAGACCATGTTCAAGGAGAACAGAGAGGAGTTCGAGAAGAAATGGGACGAGCTGAAGGTCTTCCTGGAGTTCGGCTCCCTGACCGATGAGAAGTTCTACGAGAAGATCAAGGACTTCTATCTGCTCAAGAATACGGATGGAAAATACTATACCATTGAGGAATACAGAAATATGGTCTCGGCGCTCCAGACCGACAAGAACGAGAACGTCATCTTCCTGTATGCCGCCAATGTGGACGAGCAGCATCTCTATATCAACGCCGCCAAGGAACACGGCTACGATGTGCTGCTGATGGACGGCTTCTTGGACACGCACTTCATCAACATGCTGGAGCAGAAGATAGAGAAGACGCGCTTCACCCGCGTGGATGCCGACATCGTGGAGAAGCTGATCGAGAAGAGTGACGAGGAGCTTGTATCCAAGTTGTCTGACGACCAGAAGAAGACCTTGAAAGAGTATTTTGACAACAACATAGACAAGCAGAAGTTCACAGTGCTGGTGGATGCCATGAGCGAGACCGACCTGCCTGTGATGATCACGCAGAACGAGTTCATGCGTCGTTTCAAAGATATGGAGAAGGTGTCCGGACAGCAGAGCTTCTACGGCGGCTTCGAGCACTACAATCTGGTTGTCAATGGCAACCACCCGTTAGCCAACCGCTTGTTGGAAGAGACTGATGAGGCCAAGCGCGGCACGTTGGTGCAGCAGATGGTCGATCTGGCCCTGTTGTCCCAGAACATCCTGACCGGCGAGAAGCTGAGCGAATTCGTGAAGCGCAGCTTTGAGATGATGGGAGAGAACAGTTAGGAGTTAGGAGTTAGAAGTTAGTGGTTAATAACGCTGACGGATACTATATAAAAATCACTATTTTTGGCAAAAGTTGCGGGATGATTCTCCGACTTTTGCCATTTTTTTTATAGTCTTTTGAAGAGGATGTTTTTGTAAGTTGTTGAGTATCAATCATGGTGTGTGTTAAAACAAATGCAGAAGGCGGTGTTGTGTGGAAAAGAAAAAAGTGTATTTTTGCGCGCTTAAAATAGAACCGATTATTGTCCTTAATGTTAGCTAAAGGAATTAATTAAAAACTCGGGGAATGTGGGTGAAGACATTTCCCAAAAAAAAGAAAGAAAAAGTAAAATGGATGCTGTAAGTTACAAAACAGTTTCGGCGAACAAAGACATCGTCAAGAAAGAGTGGCTCGTTATCGACGCTCAAGAGTTAGTGGTCGGTCGTTTGGCCACCACCGTTGCCCGCATTTTGAAGGGCAAGCACAAAACCTATTACACACCGTCCTATTTTTGCGGTGACGAGGTTGTGATCATCAATGCTGAGAAAGTGAAATTCACGGGTAAGAAGTGGACGGACAAAGAGTATGTTCACCACACCACCTATCCTGGCGGTCAGCGTTTCGCCACGCCGAAGGATTTCATGCGCAAATATCCGGAGCGCATCATCGAGCACGCTGTGAAGGGCATGCTGCCGAAGAACAAACTCGGTGCCGAGATGTTCCGCCACCTGCATGTGTATGTTGGCCCGAACCACAAGCACGAGAACCAAGACCCCAAACCCAGAGTAATTAACATTAACGATATCAAATAACAATGGAAGTGATCAATACATTAGGCAGAAGAAAAACCGCAGTTGCCCGTCTGTACATGCAGCCCGGCACCGGTAATATTTTGGTCAACAACCGCGATTATAAAGAGTATTTCAGCGTGCCTACTTTGCAATATAAGGTAGAACAACCGTTCATGGTCGCCCAGCTGATGGGTCAGTATGACATCAAGGCTAACCTCGATGGTGGTGGCGTGACCGGTCAGGCTGAGGCTCTCCGTATGGCTATTGCCAAGGCGCTGGTTGAAATCAACCCCGAACTCCGTCCCGCTTTGAAGGCCCAGGGCTTCCTCCGTCGTGACCCGCGTATGGTCGAGCGTAAGAAACCCGGTCAACCCAAGGCCCGTAAGAGATTCCAATTCAGCAAACGTTAGTATTTGGAATACCATTCAATGTTTAGTATCGAAACTCTGGAGATTCTGCAAAGACTACCCCAGAGTTGCTTTTAAGAACGTAAACAAATCAATAAAAACATGTCAAGAGTACAATTTGAAGAATTATTAGATGCAGGTTGTCATTTTGGACACCTCAAGAGAAAATGGAATCCCGCCATGGCTCCGTATATCTTTATGGAGAAGAACGGTATTCACATCATCGACCTTTACAAGACGATGGACAAACTGGATGAGGCTTGCGCCGCAGCCAAGCAAATCGCCCGTTCCGGTCGTAAGATCTTATTCGTAGCCACCAAGAAGCAGGCCAAAGAGACCGTTGCTTCCATGGTTAAGGAAGTCGGCATGCCGTACGTGACCGAGCGTTGGCCTGGTGGTATGTTGACAAACTTCTTCACCATCCGCAAGGCTGTGAAGAAGATGAGCGACATCGACCGTCTGATCGAGAGCCCTCAATTCAACAACATCTCCAAACGTGAGCGTCTCCAAATCCAACGTGAGCGCGCCAAACTGGAGAAGAACTTGGGTTCTATCGCCGACCTGAACCGTCTGCCCGCAGCCGTCTTCATCGTCGATATCATGAAGGAGCACATCGCCCTCGCCGAGGCCCGCAAGCTGGCTATCCCGACCTTCGCTATCGTGGATACCAACACCGATCCTCGTATGGTCGATTATCCGGTGCCCGCCAATGACGACGCCTCCAAGTCTATCGCCGTTATTTTGAACGCCATCTGCGAAGCTATCAAGGAAGGTCTCAACGAACGCGAGATGAACAAGGACGCCCAACCGCTGCTCGACGAGATGAGCGAGGCTGAGGAGACCACCGAGGAAACCGAAGAGGCTCCCGCTCCGAAGGAAGGCAAGAGAAGAAGAATCTCTGCTAAATAAATAATACTAACCCTTTAAATTTAGATAATATGGCAACAATTACCGCTGCTGATGTAAATAAATTGAGACAACAAACCGGTATCGGTATGATGGACTGCAAGAAAGCGTTGGTCGAGGCCGACGGCGATTTCGAGAAAGCCATCGATATCCTTCGTAAGAAAGGTCAGAAAGTGGCCGCCAAACGCGCCGACCGCGAGTCCAACGAGGGCCGCTTGATCGCCAAGACGAACGCTGACCACACCAAGGGCTTTATGCTCTTAGTGGCTTGCGAGACCGACTTTGTGGCCAAAGGCGATGAATTCGTGAACTTCGTGGATACCATGCTCGAAAAGGCTATGGCTGCCAACATCAATACTCGTGATGAGCTCATGGCTATGAATATGGACGGTATGACCGTGACGGAGAAGCTGACCGAGCTGACTGGCAAGACGGGTGAGAAGATCGAACTTCCTCACTACGATACCTTGGAAGCTCCTTACGTGGAGGCTTACAACCACATGGGCAACCACAAGGCTACCCTCGTGGGCTTCAACAAGAACGATGAGAACGCCGTGGCTACCGCTCACAACGTGGCTCTGCACATCACCGCCATGAACCCGCTCGCTCTCGACGAGACCGTCATCCCGCAAGAGGTGAAGGACAGAGAGCTTGCCGTGGCTGTGGAGAAGACCCGTATCGAGCTCATCAACAAGGCTGTGGACGCCGCTCTGAACAAGGCTGGCATCAACCCGGCTCACGTGGACAGCGACGATCACATCAACTCCAATATGGCTAAGGGTTGGATCACCGAAGAGCAGGCTAATCTGGCCCGCAAGATCAAAGAGGAAGAAGCTGCCAACAAGGCTGCCAACCTCAATGAGGCTCAGATCCAACAGATCGCCCAAGGTCGTCTGGTGAAGTTCTTCAAGGAGAGCACCCTGATGTACCAAATCCTCGTGATGGGCGGCGACGGCAAACAGAATGTCCGCGACTACATCCACGCTAACGACAAAGCGCTGGAGTGTACCGCCTTCATCCGCCGTCAGATTGGCGAGTAAGTGTTTGTTGGTCTTACAATGAAAAAACGAGAATGAAATTTCATTCTCGTTTTTTTTTGGTGATTACAATCATGATGACACAAATATGATGATGAAAACCGAATCTCTTTGTTTAAGAGTGTTATGCAAGGAGTGGACATCGTGCTTTGTGGCAAGAGCCATTCTCCTGAATAATTATAGTCTTTAACTTTTCTCTTGATAGAAAAGTTACAAAAGATCAAGCCGACATGAAAGCCGCCCGCTCTGTCCGCCCTCTGACAGCGGCGGCAAACGTGAACAAAATGCAGGCAGTAGCAAAAAGGATATTTGCCTCCGGAGGCTTTACATTTTTGTAAACGCAAGCGCCTTTGCACGCCGCTGTTGGAGGCCGTCCATTCACGCCGCGTCCGCACCGCATGTCGGCCTTCCCGCCCGCGTGCTCCATGGCGAAGTGTTTCGAAGAAACACTATTTCAGTAACCCCACACGAGCGAGTAAGGAGCGAAGTGTGGGGGATGGCATGTGCGCGGGATGAAACTCGCGGCGCGGGTGACATCTGCCAAGAGGCATGTAGCGTACCCGCCGCGAAAGGGAGTGATTTTTTTCTTCCAATTCAAGATTATTTGTATTTTTGCCTCTGCTTGAAAATTTTCAATTAATCCTTAATGATAAATAAAGTATATAGATTCTTGTTGAAATTGTCCATCTTCTCTATTCTCGTTCTGGGATTCCAATCCTGCGCTTGGGATACTGGGTATAATGACATGTTTTATATGAGAAACACTTTGCCAGATCCGGTCTTGTTTGGAGTGTTACCTAAGGACGGGGTTGTTTCGGAGGTTTTTGACACGGTTTTCATCCAGCCTGGAGAACGATGTTTGGTACATACAGAGGGAGGCATAGGGCATGTGTCTCCGTTTCTGAATACGAATGAAGACAATTTGACCGGGCTGATCTATGACAAGTATGGAAATGCAGCTGATCGTCTCTTGATGTTTGCTGACAGTTCTTATGTGATTTATGGGGAGCGTAATTATCGCCTCTATGAAAAGCACCCCTATCATTCGCTTATGTGGAGAATAATTGAGACTGTCAAAAAGACTAATACTTTCAAGGTGGAATATCTCATTGATGAATTGGATTATCAGAATGCGCAGCAGGGTGAATAACAGAAAAACATTCTGAAGATAAGAATAAATAACGGAGAAAAAAGAGCGCCATTTTTCTCCGTTTTTTTAATGCAATGAACGATAAAATATGTATTTTTGCCTCCGCTTGAAAATTTACAATTAATCATAAAATTTATACAAGAATGAAAAGAATCTTTACCCTTATTGCCTTGATTAGCATGGCATTATTCGGCGTGGCGCAGACCGTCAACTTGGCCTATTTCCCGTTCACGGGCAACACGGCAGCTCCAAACACGCCGACTTCCTATTTGGCTACTGCTGGTACTCAGACAGGCACGGCCGGCATCTATCTGGATGGCACCCATGGCTCTTCCGCATGGGCACAAGCTACCGAACTGACTAGTAACAATGGCTCTACCATCAATGCTATGGACGGTGTCGGCTCCGACAAGGACTTGGCGATGATTAACCAAAGCGCCAACGGCAAGGCTTTCGCCTTCCATTTCTCCAGTACGGGCTACCAGAACATCGTGGTGACGATGGCCGCCCGTCGTACCGCCACGGGCTTTAATGCTGGAGCCTGGGAGTACAGCACCGATGGCACTACCTTCACGGCTATGCCGAATGCCAACACGATGCCTTCCGCCGCCAGCACCTACGAGCTGGTAACCCTGGACCTCTCCAGCATCGCCGCCCTGAACGACCAAGCCAATGTCTATCTCCGCTGCACACTGACCGGTGCCACCTCTGACAACGGCTCCTATCGTATCGACAATGTGCAGGTCAATGCTCTTCCCAGCGGCCCGGATGTCTATGCCCCCTACATTACCAATGTGACCGCCACCAATGCCACTACCGTGGTGCTCACCTTTAACGAGGCGCTGGATGCCACCACCGCCCAGACGGCTGCCAACTATGTGCTCAACGACGGCACCATCTCCGCGGCTTCCCTCAATAGCAATGTGGTGACCTTGACGGTGACCCCGGCCATGACCGAGGGTCTCGAGCACACCCTGATCGTGAGCAATGTGACCGACGTCGCTGGCAACGCCATGACGCCCGACACCCTCACCTTCACCTATGGCGTGGATCAACAGTATGTGTGCGCCACCATCGCAGAACTGCGCTCCAAACTGGATTTCACCGACAACTCAGGCAACGTGGCCGACAATACCACCTATAAACTCACGGGCGAGGTCGTCGTGACCGCTGTGGCTGCCTACAACAACCAGAAAGTGATCCAAGATGCCACCGGCGCCATCCTTATCTTTGATCCCAACGGCACCCTCGGCACCCTGAGCGTTGGCGACAAGATCTCCGGCATCTATGGCACCCTGACGAACTACTATGGCTTCTTGGAATTCAAACCTACGTCGGCTTATGAGAATTTCATCTCTGTTTTTGAGGATGTGACTCCTATGGTTATTACCCTCGATCAGTTGAATGATCCCTCTTTCATGATTGAACACCAAGCGGAACTTATCCAGTTGAATGGCGTTACGCTTAACGAGGCCGGCACCACCTGCGCTGTCCTGACTCCTTATGGCATCACGCAGAATGGCACGACCTCCAATGCCTTCTTCGCCTATTTCCAGGATGCAGAATACATTGGTAATCCACTGCCTTCATACCCCATGAACTTGGTCGGTTTCAACTTCGCTACCAGCAAAATCGGTTCCACCTACTTGGATTTCAGATATTACATCATCCCGCGTAACAATGGTGATTTCGTAGAGCAAAATGGCGTTTCCGAATACAACAATGCCATCAGCATCTATCCGAACCCCGTAGAGAACCAATTGAATCTCACCTTCGACGCTTTCAATGCCACCATGCTGCAGATCTTCGACATCACAGGCAAGATGATCATGAGCCAGGCTGTGGAAGGCCAGGTGATGAGCGTGAATGTGGACCAACTCACCACGGGCACCTACTTTGTACGTCTTACGGACGGCCACGATGCCGCCATTACCAAATTCGTGAAGAGATAATCTCCACGGTTCGGTTGACCCTTAGAGGCAAAATGCATGTTTATGCGTTTTGCCTCTTTTTTTTGCCATGAATGATAAATAGAGCCGAAAATGCACTGCAACATGCTGTTGTTCAATTTGATACAAAAGGTTTAAAATAAAAATACAATAAAGTATAATAATCGGGGAGACAATGACGTTATGCTATTGTTTTTAAAAATAAATGGACCAAATTGTTTGCCGATGCATAAAAACTCTACTACTTACACCAAGAAAAACTTGAAAAGCGAAAGACCCTCTCCGCAAGTGATCCGCAACATCTTGAACTATTCCAAATCGTTGATGACGATTCCAGTTCATTATGATCGGTTTTTGTTACTGGTGAACAACTAGCCTTTTCTTATGAAGGAGGTTGTGATCGGGCTGGGGAGTAACATAGAGCCTCGGGGTTTCTATTTACAGATGGCGCTCTTCCTGATGCGAGAGAGAGTGGGGGAGGTGTTGCGCACCTCTTCCGTCATAGAGACGCCTGCCTGGGGTTTTGAGGCGCCGCCTTTCCTGAACCAAGTGGCTGTCTTGCGGACGACCATGGAGCCGTTGGCTTTGCTGGACGAGCTGCAGCAGATTGAGCGTGCGCTTGGCCGCAAGGAAAAGAGCACGCTGCAGGATGGAGTCCCGCAATATCACGACCGCACCATAGACCTGGATATTCTGGACTATGACCATATCATCTATGCGGACGACCGGCTGGTTCTGCCCCATCCCAAGATTGCGGAGCGCGAGTTCGTGTTGCAGTCGCTGCGAGAGTTGCAACTGTCCATCCCTAATGTGCTTGAATCATGACGATACCATATAACTATATTGTGATAGAGGGTTGCATTGGAGCCGGCAAGACCACCTTCTCCAAGATGCTGGCCGAAGACTGCAATGCCGAGCTGGTGCTGGAACAGTTTGCCGACAACCCGTTCTTGCCCAAGTTCTACGAGGACCCAGTTCACTATGCGCTGCCCGTGGAGATGCACTTCCTCATGGAGCGTTACCGTCAGCTGAGCCAGCTGCTGTCGGCCCGCGACATGTTCAAGGATTTTGTGGTGGGCGACTATTTCATCGACAAGTGCATCATCTTCTCCAAAAACAATCTGTTGCGGGACGAGTTCAACCTATACAGCACCGTTTTCAACACCATCTCCTCCTTTCTTCCCAAACCGGACCTCATCATCTATCTGTACAATGAACCGGAACGTCTGTTGCAAAATATCGCCCGGAGAGGACGTGAATATGAGAAGAATATAACAGCGGAATATCTGAACGATATCCAGGAGAGCTATATGAACTACTTCCGCCAGAATACCAACATACCCATTGTGCTCGTCCATGCCGCCAACCTGGATTTCGTCTCGTCCCAAGCGGATTATCTCAAGATCCGGAATCTGCTTGAACAGACCTTTGAGAAGGGAATACACAGGGTCTCTTTCCAATAGGAATGGTATCGTGAAAAATTATTTTTCTCTCTTTCGTGGATTATCAGTTTTTTTTGTACTTTTGCTGACCTTTTGTGATTATAATTTTAATACAAAAATATTATGAAGATTAGAAGATTATTCAGTGCTCTCTTGGTGATTTTAGTCATTGCCATGGCTATCTTTGCCGCCCGTTCCATCCTGAGACCGGAAAAGTTCAAGAGTGTTTACGAATTCCGTAAGGAAGCCAATGTCCAGAACTTGTTGGCAATCAGAAGCGCCCAGGCAATCTATAAGACGGTGTACAAAAAATATGCGGACAACATCGACACGCTGTCCGATTTTGTGCATAATGGCTATGTAGAGGTGGAGAAGACCATCGGTTCCATCCCCGATTCCATTTCCCAAGAACAGGCTTTCAAGATGGGTCTTATCCGGAAAGAGACCGTGAAGGTGCCGGCCATGGAGAAGATTCTGGAGCTGGACAAGAAGAATCTGTCGGAGGAGAACTTCAAGAATTTTGAATATATCCCCTATTCAGACAAGAAAAAATATGAGATCCAGACTGGTGTGATTGCCAACAAGAACTATGAAGTCCCGTTGTATCGCATCGATGTGCCGATTGACGACATCTTGGTCAATATGGACAGAACCATCACCCCGGAGAACTCCAATGTGCTCAAAAAATTATGGGATAAGATTTTCTTCAACAATCTTTCGGAAGAGGAACAATATAAATCTTTGTACAAAGACATTTATATGGGTAGCCTGACGGAAGCATCCACTGCGGGCTCCTGGGAATAATAGATCAGATATGAATCCTATATTAACCGCTTACTATACGAAATCCATTCGCTTGACCCCGAATGGATTTTCGCTTTTTAGTTTGGAGAATGGCAAGCTGAAAAGGGAGGATTACGGCAATGAAGAGAATGTGCTGATGACGCAGAAAGTGCCGGCTTTTTTCCGATTGTCCGACGATGAGCCGAAGACGCCGGTGGATGTCGTGGTGGCCACGCACGTGCCCATGCTCATCCCGGAGGTGATCTATGACGAAGCCAAGATGAAGGATTTCCTGGCTATGCAGTTCGACGTCTCGCAGTTGGGGCAGGCTTTCGCCGACCAGCTGGGCTTGTACCGCTCCCTCTATTTCCTGACCCAGAATGAGTGCGACACCTTGAAGTCCGTTCCTTTCCAGCCTGTCTTCAAGAGCGAAGCCACCATTCTGTATGACTTCTTACTCCATCAGGTACAGGGTGATGCGGTCCTTCTCTCTGTGAACGACCATTTTGTGGACTATTTCGCGATGCACGCCAATGCGCCTGCATTGGTGAACCGCTCCACCCGGACGGAGAATGTGGACATCCTCTACTACTCCCTCAACTGCATGCAGCAGTTCGGGTTGTCTGAACCGACCATCTACGTCCACTATTTCAGCACCCCCAACAAGAAACTCAACGACCTTTTGCGTCATTATCATAACAAAGTCGAGGTTTTGTAACTATGCGTATCATCAGCGGCAAGAATAAGGGAAGACACATCGTGGCGCCGGCGAACCTGCCTGTGCGTCCTACAACGGATATGGCCAAGGAGAGCCTGTTCAACATCCTGAACAACTATTTCTATCTGGACCAGGTGGAGGTGTTGGACCTTTTTGCCGGCACTGGCAACCTGACCTACGAATTTGCTTCCCGAGATGCCAAGTCGGTGGTGGCTGTCGATATCGACCTCCACTGCACCAACTTTATCCGCAAGACCATCCAGACTTTGCATTACGACCAGGTGTCGGTGATCCGCCAGGATGCCTTTGCCTATACGGCTGCCTGCCACCGCAAGTTCGATATCATCTTTGCCGACCCGCCATACCAGATGGAAAATATTGACCAGATCGTTCAGCATGTCTTCGACAACGAGATGCTGAAACCAAACGGATGGCTGGTGATGGAGCATTCCGACGAGCATGACTTCTCGGAGCACCCGTCCTATTATGACCATCGCCGTTATGGTCGGGTGAACTTCACCTTTTTTGTCAATATGACGGAAGATTCGTCCGAAACAGCGGAAAAAGAATAGTATATGAACGAGAAAAAGTTTTTGATAGTAGGATTGGGCAATGCCGAGCAGCAGTATGCGGGCACGCGTCACAACTATGGTTTCGAGGTTGTCAATGCCTTGGCAAACAACCTGGGTGCCACGTTCAAGACCGACAAGCTTGCCTATATGGCCAAGGGTTCCTATAAAGGTCGTCAGCTGGTGATGATCATGCCGACCACCTATATGAATCTCAGCGGCAAGGCAGTGAAATACTGGTTGAAGGCAGAGGAGGTGGCTCCCGAACGTTGTATGGTGGTCTGTGATGATCTCGACTTGCCAGTGGGCTCGTTGAAGATCAAACCCAAGGGTGGGGGAGGCTCTCACAATGGCCTGAACAACATCATCGAGTTGCTGGGGCACTCCAATTTCCCGCGTCTGCGATGTGGCATTGGCAAGGACTTTGCCCGTGGGTATCAGGTGGACTATGTGTTAGGCCGTTTCTCCAAGGAGGAGTTGAAGGTCATAGAGCCGTGCATCACACATGCGGTGGAGGCGCTCAAGCTCTTTGCTACTGATGGTCTCGAACGCGCCATGCTCTATTGCAATACCAAGACAGATAATTCTGAAAATAATAGCGCCCTATGAAAAAAGCCATCCTCTATACGGCTCTTTTGTTTACCTTCCTGACTGGCGCGGCTCAATCCGACAATTGGTATCAGGTGGGCTTTAAGATCTCGGCCAGTTTCCCCACCAACCGTTTTTATTCTGTGGACAACGACTATCTGTGTTCCCTCACGGCTGCCGATTTCGGGGCTTTTTTCCGCGCCGGCAGGTATGTCTATGGCGAGATCGGGTTGGGATATGCCTTCTACAAGGGAGACTACACCGTTAAATTGGATGACGGAAGCTTCGCCTTCGACCCCGTGCGCGTGGAACTCCGCCACCTCCAAATCCCTGTCAAGGCTGTGGGTAATGTACGGTTGACTCGTTCTGTGTCGCTGCTGCCGTTTGCCGGCATTATATGGCAACCCCTCCTGAAGGTGACGGGCAACACTATCGGGTATAATAAAAACACTCTGAAAAACAACTCCTTGCTCTTCACTACGGGCTTTGATTTCAAGATAGGACCTATCGTTTTGGGCGTCAATTATCGCTATTCCCTGACCAAGTTTTTCCAAAACAAAGAGGGAAAACATCCGCAATATATGAATGCCTGCGTTGGATTCCAATTCTAATTAATTGATTATCAATATGGATTTTAGCGCCAAAAAAGTTTTGCAGATTCTAAAATAAATGCTATTTTTGCCGCGCTTTTTCAGCAAGGGAGCTTAGCTCAGTTGGTTTAGAGCATCTGCCTTACAAGCAGAGGGTCACAGGTTCGACTCCTGTAGTTCCCACAAACATATTTTCAGCCCCATTTCGGGAGCTTAGCTCAGTTGGTTTAGAGCATCTGCCTTACAAGCAGAGGGTCACAGGTTCGACTCCTGTAGTTCCCACCAGAAACTCACCGTCTCGGTGAGTTTTTTTTTATTTTTTATATGGAAACATCCCCGCAATTCCGTAAATTGTAGTATCTTTGCGCCCTCAAAATCCGTAACAATGAAAAGTGTGAAACATATCCTTTTGTCCCTTGTGGTTTTCTGTTGTATGGCCACCACGATGCTGGCACAGGCACCCTCCACAATCCATGTGAAACTCTTGAACAACAAGTTCAAACACGTGGATCTGGTGAATGCCTATGGCAAAGAAGCGCAAACCTACCTGTCTGCCGACATCGTCAATGATGAGTTTACGGTCAAGCCGACGCTCCCCAACGATATCTACCGTTTTTCTTTTGACAAAGATCAATTTTTCTTGTTGGTGATCAATCCCGGCGAGACACAGGACTTGGTCTTGAATGCAGAAGATCTCACCCAGATCACCAGCACTGCCGGTTCTTCTTCCATGAGCTTTGTGAAGAAGGCCACGGATTATAACCGATACAAAAAGCATGTGTTGGATAGCCTTAATGAGGCTCTTCAACGTGATCCCGTCCATAAATATTGGGCCAAGACGGCACAAAGCGTCAACTTCTTCTCCCAGACGGTGGACGATGTGGACAATTATGTCAAATCGGCCTATATGAATGTGGACTCCTTGAACCAGCTGATCCAGACTTATGCTCCCAATGGCAAGGTGAAAGGCTCCAACTTGGATGTTTTCGTCCAGAATGCCAACAAACAACTGAAGTCTTTGGAGATGAACTACACTCCGTTTGCCAACTATCAGGAGAATGTGGGCAAGTACTACGACTTTTCCAAGGAGCGGCTGAATGGGTATGGGGATTTCTATTATACATTGGACAACTATCTGAAGGAGATCGAATATCGTCATGGCCTGGCAGAGAGTTCTATCGGCAATGTCATGAAAGAAGTGCCTGCATTGCTGTCTGTTCGCGACAGTCTGATGTACAACAATCTGATGAGCAAAAAGAATAAGGCCATGTGGGCCAACATGGTAGTCAGCCGCTTGTCTGACAAACTTCCGGAGGCTCTTGCTTCACAAGGTACCTATCAGTCCAGCATCAAGAATCATCAGAATGGAGGCTCTTTGTTGCAAGCTTCGCAAGAGTATGCGCGTCAGGCGTTGGATCATTATCAGCAAGCATACAATGAGAGTGATGCCTATCTGAACAATAAGATCAAGGATGCTATTTTGGAGAACAAGAGTGACATCGCCACGTTGATGTTCATCGATATGTTCCCGCGCGAGCAGAACACCACCTTGCATCAGGAGGTCTTCACCGCCTTGCACAACAAATATCCGAACCATCTGATTGTCAGCGATCGTTGGAGAGTCATGAACTCCTCGGCCGGCAAGACCAATGTGGGTGCCATTGCCCCTGAGCTGGAGTTCCCCAATCCGGACGGCAAGATGTTGAAGTTGTCAGATCTGCGCGGCAAGGTCGTCCTGGTTGACTTCTGGGCTTCTTGGTGTGGCCCGTGCCGTCGTGAGAACCCCAACGTGCGCAAGATCTACAGTCTCTATCACGACAAAGGATTCGAGATCTTCAGCGTCTCATTGGATCGTGACGGGAAGGCATGGAAAGGTGCCATCGAGGCTGACAAGTTGGTATGGCCGAACCACGTGAGCGATCTGAAACAGTGGCAGTCCGAGGCGGCAGCCATCTATGGCGTCCGTTCCATCCCGGCCACCTTCCTGTTGGACAAGGAAGGGCGCATCGTGGCCAAGGACCTTCGTGGCGAAGCTCTGGAACGTGCTGTCAAACAATTGGTCGAGCAGCAATAGTCTCCCTTGCTTATAAAAATACAACAGGCTGATCCGGAAGGGTCAGCCTGTTTTGTTGATAGGAGTGCGGAAGATTACTTCTGCAGTTTCTCTTTCAGCACCTTCAGCATATCCACGGTCATGGATGCCAGGTCGTAGGTGGGTTTGAAGCCCCACTCCTCGCGGGCGCAGTGGTCGTCCATCTGGTTGGGCCAGGAGTCTGCGATGGCCTGACGCAGTTCGTCGTACTGGTACTCCATCTTGAAGTCGGGGATGTGTTTTTTGATCTCCGCATAGATCATCTCCGGTTCAAAGCTCATAGCGGTAATGTTGAAGGAGTTGCGGTGCACCAGTTTAGCGGGGTCAGCCTCCATGAGATCCATGGCGGCTTTCAGCGCGTCGGGCATGTACATCATGTCCATGAAAGTGCCTTTGGCGATGGGACAGGTGAAGGTCTCGCCTTTGACGGCGGCATAGTAGATCTCCACAGCGTAGTCGGTGGTGCCGCCGCCCGGCAGGGTTACATTGGAGATGAGGCCCGGGAAGCGGACGGAGCGGGTGTCCACGCCAAAACGTTTGAAGTAGTAGTCGCTCAGCAACTCACCCGTCACCTTGGTGACACCATAGATGGTCTTGGGGCGTTGGATCGTGTCTTGCGGGGTCATGTCATGGGGCGTGTCGGGGCCGAAAGCGCCGATGGAGCTGGGGGTGAAGAGGGCACAGCCGCACTCGCGGGCAACTTCCAGACAGTTGATGAGCGCGCCGATCCCCACATTCCAACCTAACATCGGATTCGCTTCCGCCTTGGCAGAAAGGATGGCTGCCAGGTTGTAGATGGCATCAATGTTGTATTTCTTTACGGCATCCGCGATGTCCTGAGCATTCGTGGCATCGATTTTGCAGGAAGGACCCGCATCGGCAAGGTCGCCTTTCAAGGGATACATAAGGTCGGCGGCAATCACATTGTCCGTCCCATATTGTTTGCGCAAGGCAGGCGTCAACTCGGAACCAATCTGTCCGCAGGCACCGATAACTAATATCTTTTTCATCTTCTTGTTTTTTATAATAACTATTGTAAACGAGGACGCAAAAATACAAAATAATATCCTGCGTTGTTCATTCCCGCTATTTTTTTGTAGGAGAAAAACACCTTTTTCCATGTTGAAAAATCCTTTGGAATGCTTGCTAAAAAATGTTATTTTTGCGGCTTGTAATAAAAGATCCTTGTTATGATTTATTTAGACAATTCTGCTACCTCCTATCCTAAGCCCGATGTGGTTTATGAATTTATGAATTCGTTTTACAAAGAGCATGGTGTCAGCCCTGGCCGCGCCGGTTATGATGCCGGTATTGAGACCGGTGAGGTCCTGACGGACTGCCGTCGTCTGCTGACGAAGATGTTCAACGGTGGAACCGACGAGCGTCGTTTGACCTTCAGCTACAACGCCACCGACTCTTTGAATATCCTCATCCAAGGTCTGGCCCGCAAAGGTGGGCACGTTATCACCACCATGCTGGAGCACAACTCTGTGCTGCGTCCGCTTTGGCATCTGGAGCAGGCTGGCATTATCGAGGTCACCTACCTGCCTTTCGACGAGGCTGGCTATGTGCATCCCGACGATTTCAAGAAGGCTATCAAGTCCAACACCAACTTGGTGGTCTGCACCCAGTGTTCCAATGTGATTGGCACGGTGCAACCCATCAAGGAGATTGGCAAGGTCTGCAAAGAGCACGGCCTCACTTTCATTGTCGATGGCAGCCAAGGAGCCGGTGCCGTGGTGATGGATATGATAGACTACAATGTGGATGCATACGCTTTCACGGGCCACAAGTGCCTGATGGGACCGACCGGTATTGGCGGCTCCTACGTGCGCGAGGGCGTGGAGGTGGTCCAGACCCGCTTTGGCGGCACGGGCGTCCGCTCGGCCCAACGTTCTCATCTGGAGGAGTATCCCTACAGACTGGAAGCAGGTACCATCAACATGTTAGGTATCAGTGGTCTGTACGCCGGCGCCAAATGGGTGCTGGAGCACGGCATCGAGAATATCCATGCTGCCGAGATGGCACTTTGGAAGAGACTGCGCGACGGCATCCGCGATGTGGAAGGCGTCACTGTCTATTGTGCCACAACCACCGAGAACCAGAACCCGGTGCTCTCCATCAACATCAAGGGCTTTGAGTCCATCGATGTGGGCACGATGCTGGATGTGGACTATAATATCGCCTGCCGTACGGGCCTCCAGTGCGCTCCCCTGGTACACGAGCGTCTCGGCACACTGCCTATCGACGGCACCGTGCGTCTCAGTATCGGCGCTTTCAATACAGAAGCCGAAATCGATGCCTGTATCGAAGCCGTCAAGGAGATTGCTGCGCTGAAAAACTAATACAAGTCGTGCATGACACGCCATAGAAAGTGGGTCGGACATCTTGCGGCCTTGGCCACCTACATCATCTTCGGCATCAACCCGAACTGTTCCAAGGTGGTGGTCCCGCAGTACATGACCCCCGAGTGCTACACCGCTGTCCGGATGCTGTTCGGGACAGCGGTGTTTTGGTTGCTATCCCTCTTCATTCCGTATGAGAAGGTGAACCGTCGCGACTGGCCGCTCTTCATCTTGGGAGGCATTGTGATGGCCGGCACGCTCTTTGCCTTCTCGGAGGCCTTCCGATACACGTCGCCTTGCTATGTGTCGCTGGTCTCCGCCATGAGCCCCCTGATCGTCATGCTGATGGCGGCTGTTTTCCTCAAAGAGCCCATCTCGTGGCGTAAGAGCGCGGGCGTGCTCTTCGGTATCTGCGGTGCCCTGATGATCGTGCTTTTCTCCTGGGGCGTGGATGCCAATATGACGGTCAAAGGTCTGCTTTTCTGCCTGATCAACATCCTCTTCTACGCTGGTTATCTGATCATCACCAGGTCGGTGTCGGGTACCTATTCGCCCATCACCCTGATGCGGTGGATATTCCTCATTGGGACGCCTATCTGCGTGGCGCTTGCCGCCCCGACCTATCATACCACGGTGACGATGATGTCGTCGGCCACACCGTTCGTCTATGTGAACTTGTTCACGGTGCTGATCTTTGCCACGATTGTCTCCTACATCTTGTTGCCGGTGGCCCTGCGCCAGCTGCGGCCCACCACGGTAAGCATGTACAGCAACCTGCAGCCTGTCGTCACCGCAGCGGTGGCCATTGCGGCAGGACAGGATGTCTTTACCTGGAACAAGCCCGTGGCCTTGGTGCTGATCATTATCGGTGTCTATCTGGTCAACACCTCGCGGGCGAAAGGGCAGGGGTGATGATAATGAGGATTTTGTAACGTGGAGGCTTGTGCCACATGCATCAGTAGGGACATTTTCCAGGACGTATTTACCTTTCCATCTTCCAATATAAATGGTTGAACGCGATCACGTTGCGGTCTATGATTCTAAAGCCGAGACGGGAGTAGATGCGCTGGCCGTTGAAGTTTTCGGGATCGACAAGTAGCGTGATGCGTAAGTTGGGGTACTCTTGCTGCACCTGTGCGATACGCGATTTCATCAGTCCGCTGCCGATGCCCTGCCGACGGAATGGCGGCAGCACTGCCAAAGTGTCTAGATAATACTCTCCCGGACCAGCCTCATCGGGCATGGCGTTCATATCCAAATCCTTGAAATAGGGATGTTCGCGAAAAGTTTCGTTCCGCCACTCGTGGTAATAGGAACCAGGGTAAGAGATGAAAGCACCAGCCACAACGCCATCTATTTCAGCGATTAGGGTGTTTTGATAGCTGTAGAGCGTGCCTTCCCGCGCCGACAAGGGCGCAATCCACTCTGCAATTTCCCTGTTCAGGTCCGTTTCTTTCTCGAATATTTCAAATCCGATGGCTTCACACACGCATTTACCGATAAATACAGCATCTTCTGGCCTGGCCGGTCTGATCAGATAGTTCATGACGCGAATTGAAAGGTTATCTTCAGCTTTATGCATTCCGTAACCATCGGAAGATCTCTTTCCAGCCATTCTTCTTTCCATACATCAGGATGCCGACACGATAGATTTTGGCGGCAAACCAGATGCAGAATGCCAGGAACAGGAGGCAAATGCCCATGGAGGTGAGCAATTGCCATAAGGGGACACCCGAAGGCAGGCGCACCATCATGGAGATAGGTGAGGTGAGCGGGATCATGGAGAGCCATATCGCCAGTTGGCCGTGTGGATTGGTGGAAATGGAAGGTACAGTGATGATGGCTAACAGGAGAGGCAAGGTGACAGGCATGGTGTATTGCTGCGAGTCACTCTCGTTGTCCACCACGGAGCCGGTGGCCGCATAGAGGGTGGCATAGATGAGGTAGCCGACCACGAAGAAGAAGAAGAAGCTAAGGATGAGCTCTGTGAAGGAGACAGGGAAGTAGTTGTTGATGACCTGGAAGATGTTGCCGTCGGCTAGCCCTGCCAGATCGGAATTACTGACCATCTCGGTGGCCATCTCAGTGCTGGTTTCGCTCTCGAAGAGGCTGGGAGCTGCCAGTTGTATGCCGAAGAGAATGCCGCTGGTGAGCACTACCCATATCAAGAACTGGGTGATGCCGACCAAGGCAATACCCACAATCTTGCCCGTAAGCAGTTGGATGGGCTTGACGGAGGATACCAACACCTCTACGATGCGGTTGGTCTTCTCTTCCAACACGCCGCGCAATACTTGGCTGGCAAAGATGATGATGATAAAGTAGATAAAGAAACCGCAGATCATGCCGATGACCATATTCATGTCTGCATCATTCTCCCGCTGGTTGCCGTCTTTGTCAATCTGGATAGCGGTGATGTTGACTTTGGTCAGGTCTTGCATTTTCTGGAAGTCTTCGGGGTTGATATGCAGGGAGTCTTGAAGAAGCCGGTCGAAGAAGGTCTCGTTCATTTGGCTTTCAATGGAAGATTGTAGGGAGGATGGTATCGACTCCTTGTAGTAGAGGTTGCTGCGGAGACCCTCGCCATTGTCCAGAATGTGGAACACGCAGTCGAACTCATCATTGCTGAAAGCTTCTTGGGTGATCTGGTCGATGTTGCCGGAACGGTATTGGTAGGTCGTATTGTCGGTTTCTTCAAAGGTGTTGAGGAATATCTCGGTATCATCCACGACCAAGATGCGGGAGTGTTGGTTTCTCTCGGAGTGCATCACGAGCAGCACGGGCAAGAAAATCAAGGCGGCCATCAGTATCGGCAACAAGATGGTCATGATGATGAAGGATTTTTTCTTGACGCGGGTGGTGTACTCGCGGCTTATGATGAGGAATGTCTTATTCTGCATGGTGTTCGGTGTTGAAGTTTTCTACTTGTTGGATGAATATGTCGTTCATGGAGGGCAGCACCTCGGCAAAGGAGACGATACGGCACTGTTGCGACAACAGTTGCAGAAGTTCGTTGGAGGAGTGTCCGTCGGAGATGCGGATAGTGTAGGCGGTGGTATGCTCGTTGGGCTGCTGGGAAATCAGCTGGAAAGCATCGCCGAACAGACTTGCGTCGGGGAGCTGCTCGTTGGCGATCTCAAACTTGAAAGTGTTGTCTTTGAAGCGCTGTTTGACGTCGTAGATGTTGCCTTCCAGGATCTTTTGGGATTTGTTGAGGAGGACGATCTCGTTGCAGATCTCCTCCACAGAAGTCATGTTGTGGGTGGAGAGGATGATGGTGGTCCCTTCGCGTGAGAGGGTCATGATCTCCTCTTTCAGGAGGTTGGTGTTGATGGGGTCGAAACCGCTGAAGGGCTCGTCCAGGATGAGGAAGGAGGGCTTGTGCAGGATGGTGATGATGAACTGCAGCTTCTGCTGCATTCCCTTGGACAACTCCTCGGTGGGACGATTCCACCAGTCGGAGATCTGGTATTGCTCGAATTTCAGTTTCAGCTGCTTCTTGGCTTCGGAAGCCGACATACCTTTCAGCTGGGCCAGGTAGAGGGCCTGCTCACCCGCCTTCATCTTTTTGTACAGGCCGCGTTCCTCGGGTAGATAGCCGATCTTTGAAACGTCCTCATTTTGAAGAGGATGGCCTTCAAAGAGAATGCGCCCTTCGTCAGGAAGGGTGATGCGGTTGAGGATGCGGATGAGTGTGGTCTTGCCGGCGCCGTTGGGACCTAAAAGACCAAAGATGGCTCCTTGTCGGACAGAGAGCGATACTTTGTTGAGCGCGGTGTGGTGGGAGTACCGTTTGGTGACCTCCTGAACTTCTACGATATTCATATAGCGGCGGGATTAGCTTTCTTTTTTTTCTTTTTCTTGGCGGGCGGCGTCACGAAGAAGGCGTTGTTGCTGATGAGCTGGTTGAGTTCTTTGGTCGGGGCCAAGGTGTAGTCCTCCGGCACGGTGATGAGACCGTCGGAGAGGTCTGACAGCTGCTGCTTGATGACGTTGTCGTTGACGGAATCGCGGTTGAAGGTAAGATAGAGCATCTTGAGGTGGTTGACCAAGGGTTTGGCCAGGCGCTCGCGCTGTTCTGCCGGGTATTGGGAGACCTCTTTGATGATGCGTTCCATATTGCGTCCATAGGTGCGCAGGCGGATGTGGTGTTTGTTGTAGTCCGGCTTCTCCATGGTGGGTTTCTCCACCAGTTTCTCGACTTTAGGGAAGGGGGAGTCCACATCCAGCTCGTAATTGCTCATGGCGAAGAGATGATCCCAGAGTTTGTGCCAGTAGTCGATGGAGTCTGCCTTGTTGCTGGCCGTGTCGGTGTTCTGGTTCAGTTGGTCCATGGTGCGTACCACGGCTTTGGCGGCTTCGGTGCGCTTGTCGCGGTCCTCGATGAGCTTCAGCTGCTCGACCATCTTCTGCACATTGCGTCCGTATTCCCGAATGGTCAGGTTGTTGCGTTTGGTGTTGTATTCCATGCGTGTGATAAAGTGCTTGTAGTAAAAAACGCGCAAAGATACAATTTTTTAGTGATCAGTGATCAGTGAACAGTTGTCAGGTAGAAGTTTGGAGTTTGAAGTTTGAAGTTATGTCTTTGGCTATTGGCCATTAGCTATTTTGTCTCCTCTCCTATAATCGCATAATCGTCTTTTCGACTCATCGGTAAACCGTAAACTGATCACTATTAACTTTTAACTCTTAACTAAAAAAAAAGCAGCGGATCGACATGCCGACCCGCTGCTTTTTGGTGATAGAATCGCGAAACGAGACTATTCGAAAGACAAGATGGCTTTCTTGATGATCTCGATGGCTTCGCGGAGCTCTTCCTCGGTGATGACCAATGGAGGAGCGAAGCGGATGATGTGCTGGTGTGTCGGTTTGGCGAGCACGCCGAGCTCTTTCATCTTCACGCACACGTCCCAAGCCTCTTTGCCATTGGTGGGTTGGATGATGATGGCGTTGAGCAAGCCTTTGCCGCGCACTTGCTTGATGAGCGGACTGTTGACTTTGCCCATCTCCTCGCGGAAGATCTTGCCGAGATACTCGGCACGTTCGGCGAGTTTCTCCTCTTTCACCACTTCCAGAGCAGCGATACCGACACGGCAGGCGATAGGGTTGCCACCGAAGGTGGAACCGTGCTCGCCCGGCTTGATGTTCAGCATGATGTCATCGTCGCACAAAACGGCGGAAACCGGCATGGTGCCACCGGAGAGGGCCTTGCCCAGGATCAGGATGTCGGGACGAACACCTTCGTGGTCGCAAGCTAACATCTTACCCGTACGGGCAATACCGGTCTGAACCTCGTCAGCGATGAAGAGCACGTTGTGTGCCTTGCAGAGGTCGTAGCATTTCTTCAGATATCCGTCATCCGGCACATACACGCCAGCCTCACCTTGGATGGGCTCTACCAAGAAACCGCATACCGTAGGATCCTCCAATGCCTTTGCCAAAGCGTCCACATCGTTGTACGGGATCTTGATGAAACCCGGGGTGAACGGACCGAAACCGGCATAAGCGTCAGGGTCGATGGAGAGGGAAATGATGGTGATGGTACGACCGTGGAAGTTGCCCTCGCAAACGATGATCTTGGCTTGGTTCTCGGGAACACCTTTCTTGTCGTAACCCCAACGGCGACAGAGCTTCAAAGCCGTCTCGTCAGCCTCGGCGCCAGAGTTCATAGGGAGCACTTTGTCGTAACCGAACGTCTCCGTGACATATTTCTCGTACGGTCCCAAACAGTCGTTGTAGAAGGCACGGGAAGTCAGGGTGACTTTCTGAGCTTGGTCGATCATCGCTCCGACAATCTTCGGGTGACAGTGACCCTGATTAACTGCGGAATAAGCAGAGAGGAAATCGAAGTATTTCTTTCCCTCCACGTCCCATACGAACGGACCCTTGCCCTTGGCAATGACCACGTCCAGGGGATGATAGTTGTGGGCGCCATATCTGGCTTCCATGTCAATGGCTTGTTGACTTGATGTAATTTTTTCTACCATAATTATTATTTTATTTGATACAATAAATTTTTCCAAAATTGAGGGCGCAAATATAATATTTTTATGAATATTTTTTTGTACTTTTGCCACGATTTTTTATTAGCAAACTTTATCGTAATATGAAGAAAAATATCCTCCTAGTAGCTTTGGCTATTTTTGTCGTAGGCGCATTCAGCTCCTGTCAGAAAAATGTGGAAACCTATCATCCTAAATGCAAGATCAAGAAGATTTGGTATCGCAGCGATGTGTATGCTCCCAATGAGGTGTATAACTATGATGACAAGGGCGTCTTGACCAGTATCACCATCGACTCGCTCTATAGTTTTGAGTTCACCTATAACAAGGATAAAACCGTTGCCTCCATCTATCATGTCGGTGAGAAATATTCCGAGACGGTGAACATCAACTATGATGTCGAAGGACTAATGGAGTCGATGACCTACACGGTGGACGGCCAGGTGCGTCAGGAGATGAAGGTTTCCCGCGACGAAGAGACTCAACGTATTAAGAAAATCGAAGAGAATTACGATAAGGAGTTCTTCGACAATTTGGTCTATATGAAAGATCTGAGACTCTACAATCGTATGTTGGGCGACATCCAGGAGATTCATCAGCTCTGTAAAGAGGCGGCCTCCAAGGATCTGGTCTTCCGGAGCACCAAGACCTTCACGTATGAGGAGGGCTCCAAGAAGAACTTTGACAATATTTCCAAGATTGTGGAAGAGTACCCCGCTCTGCGTCGTCAGGTGACCCGTACCTACACGTATGACGAAGAGTCCTTCAATCCCTTCTATGGCCTGCCGTTCGCATACGCCGACTATGCCGGCTATTATCTGAACAACAAGTTGAAAGAGACCGAAGAGGTGAAGGTGGAAGGTGCCGTGACGCGCAATGTCACCTATACCTATAGCTATGAGGGTCTTCATTATATGAATAACAAGATGTATCCTCGCCAGTTCATCACCATCTCTTCCGAGAATAACATCCCCGTCCATACCTATATTCTCTACCTGAAATAGAATTCAGTATGAAGCTTCACGCTGCGGGAACCCTGATCATCATTGTCAGCCTCTCTGTTATTCTGCTGACCACCGTTTGTTACGTTCTTTTTCTGAACAACCTGTGGTGGGTCAATGCGATTTTCTTTTTCCTGATGATCCTGATCGGATCCCTGATCATCCGCTTCTTCAGAGTGCCGTACCGTATCCCCAACATTGTGGAAGACGGAGTGCTTTCGCCTGCCGATGGCACGATACTCTCCGTAGGACCCGCCTTCGAATATGAGCATTTTAAAGACGAACGCATCAAGATCTCCATTTTCATGTCCATCAACAATGTGCATGTCAATAGCTATCCAATCAGTGGAGTGGTGGAGTGCTCTGCCTACCATCCCGGCAAGTATGTGCTGGCTAAACTGCCCAAGTCGTCGGTGGATAACGAACATAACACCATCGTGGTGGCTCAGGACGAGGAACGCAAGGTGCTCTTCCGTCAAATCGCCGGCTTCGTGGCCCGCCGCATCGTCAGTTATCCCGAGATGGGTGACCAAGTGGTCCAGGGTGATGAGGTGGGAATGATCAAGTTCGGGTCTCGCGTGGATGTCTTCCTGCCTTTGACCGCCCAGGTGTTTGTCAACGTGGGCGACAAGGTGGTCTCTAAAAAAACTGTCCTGGCCTATTTCTAACCAGCCTTTATGAAACTCAGCATTGTCATCGTCAACTATAACGTCTGCTATTTTCTGGAGCAGGCTCTTCACTCTGTCTTCAAGGCGCTGGCCCATGTGGATGGAGAGGTCTGGGTGGTGGACAATAACTCCATGGACAACTCCTTGGAGATGCTGGCGGAAAAGTTTCCGCAGGTCAAGGTGATCGCCAATAAGGAGAATGTCGGTTTTTCCAAGGCAAACAACCAGGCCATCCGGGAGTCCAGCGGAGAGTATGTGCTCTTGCTGAACCCGGACACAGTGGTTGAAGAAGACACCTTCGAGAAATGTCTGTGCTTTATGGACGAGACTCCCGATGCGGGAGGACTCGGTGTCAAGATGGTGAACGGCAAGGGCGAGTTCCTGCCCGAGTCGAAGCGCGGCATCCCCTATCCGTCGGTTGCCTTCTATAAACTGTTTGGACTTTCCAAACTCTTCCCGCGCTCCCGTAAGTTCGGTGCCTATCATCTGACCTACCTCGATGAGAACGAAGTCCACGAAGTGGAAGTCCTCTCCGGTGCCTTTATGATGCTCCGGAAAAGCGTGCTGGACCAGATTGGACTGCTCGATGAGGATTATTTTATGTATGGAGAGGATATCGACCTGTCATACAGGGTCTTGAAAGGCGGCTATAAGAACTACTATTTCCCGGAGACCCGTATTATCCATTATAAAGGAGAAAGTACGAAGAAGGGTAGCCTCAATTATGTGCATGTCTTCTACAAGGCCATGCAGATCTTTGCACAGAAGCATTTCTCGTTGAAGAATGCCCGTCTGTTCAACTTCTTCATCAATTTCGCCATTTGGTTCCGGGCTTCCCTGTCGGTGCTGAAGCGGATTCTGGACCGGCTCTGGCTCCCCTTGCTGGATGCCGTGCTCGTCTATGCCGGCATGTTCTTCATAGCCCGTTATTGGGACCATAACATTCTGGCCGCCCGCGGCAGTATGTTCCCGTCCTATTATTATTATATTGTAATACCATGTTATATATTAATATGGCTGATGGCCGTGCTTCTCTGCAAGGGCTACCGACGGCCGGTGCAGATGAGTAGTCTCAACAAGGGTATCTTGACGGGTACGGTCTTGATCCTGTTGGTGTATGCCTTGTTGCCGGAGACGTTGCGTTTCTCCCGTGCCGTCACGCTTTTCGGGGCCATGTGGACCGCCATATCCATGAATCTGATCCGGTATCTGCTGCGTCGGTTCTTATCTAAGAGCGGATCCACGAGCCCGCAGGACTCCCGGCGCGTCTTGGTGGTTGGCGAGGGCGAGGAGGCCAGCCGTGTGCTCGGCCTCGTCCGGATGATGGATGCCAGATGCTCCTTTGCCGGTATCGCCACCCTTTGCAGTGATGCGTTGAAGAGCGCGCCTGTGGTGGGCACCATAGATCATCTCCCGGAACTGCTCTCCCTCTACCGGGTCAACGAGGTGATCTTCTGCGCCAAGGATGTTACCTCCGAACAGATTATCGACTGGATGAGCCGGTTGCAGGATGCCCAGATCGAGTTCCGGATCGCCCCCGAGGACAGCCACTTTGTGATTGGCAGCAACTCCATCTTCACCCCCGACAGCCTCTATACCATCCCGGTCCGCTCCCTCGCGCAGAAGAGTGTTCGACGTGGCAAGCGAACTTTCAATATCGTGGCCTCGCTCGTGCTGCTGCTCTTCTTGTGGCTGGATGTCTGGTTCGTGCGCCAAAAAGGGCAGTTTGTGCGCAACCTGTTTGCCGTGTTGTCAGACCGGAAGAGTTGGGTCAGCTGCCGACATTATGAACAGTACGGCGACCTCCTCCGTCCCGGGGTCCTGCATCCCACCGATGCCTTCCGGGGACAGACTTTTTCGGAGGATATGGAACGGGTGGCCGACGAACTCTATTTCCGCGACTACCAGCCCAAGGTCGATCTGACCACGATGTGGAACAGCTTCAGTCAGTTAGGACGTGCATAGCCCTTGCGGGGCACCTTCCAACGCTATTTAGGACTAATATTTTATATCATATTGATTCACAATGTGTTATAAATATTTTACAGGATGATGTAAAAAATATTTCTGCAGGTGGGTGGTGCAATGAAAAAAAGTGTATCTTTGCACGCTTTTTGAAGTGGAATGCTATAAAGCGGCCAAAGGTTGAAAAAATATCTGTAACTGCTTGATTTTCACGGACTGTATTGAAATAGAAGATAGGATGAAGGGAAGGTTTCTTATGGTTGGAAAATACATAATAGCACGCTTTTTTCTTCAAAAAGTATGCTATTTTTTTTATGATAATAATCAATAATTAAAAACATAAATTTGAAAGGATGAAAAAGATTAAAATTACACAGGTGAGAAGTGCGGTAGGAAGACCGATCCGCCAAAAAAGATCCTTAGAATCGTTAGGTTTGCACAAGATGCATCAAACCGTAGAACACGAAGCCACCCCTCAAATTGTCGGTATCGTGAATGCCGTCAAGCATTTGGTGACTGTGGAAGAGTTATAACAGAATTATAAATCCGATTGAAACATAAGGCAATGAATTTACACAACTTAACACCAGCAAAAAACTCAACAAAGAAAGAAAGAAGAATTGGTAGAGGTCAAGGTTCCGGCAAGGGTGGCACTTCCACACGTGGTAACAAGGGTGCACAATCCCGTTCCGGTTACAGCCGCAAGATCGGTTTTGAGGGTGGTCAGATGCCCATTTACCGTATTCTTCCCAAGAGAGGTTTCAAAAATATTAACCGCGTAGAATACAACGCTATCAACATCAGCACTCTGCAGAAGCTGGCTGATCAGAATATCACCGACATCAACAAGGAGGTCTTGATGGCCAATGGTTTGGCAACGAAGAAAGATCTCATCGCTATCTTGGCGAAGGGTGAGCTCACCGCCAAGGTGAACGTGACGGCTGACAAATATTCTGCCAAGGCCAAGGCTGCCATCGAGCAAGCTGGTGGCACTGCCACTTTGGTAAAGGCTCCTGCGGCTGAGTAATTATTTTTAACAACCCCTATTTTCTGTTATGAAGAAATTTATTGAAACGATAAAAAACATTTTCAGGATTGAAGACCTTAGAAAACGTATTCTCTATACGCTCTTCATCATCCTGATATACCGTTTTGGTGCGCACGTGGTGCTTCCGGGTATCAATCCTGGCGGACTTTCCGCGTTCACCAAAGCCACCCAAGAGGGTATTCTCGGTATGTTGGACCTCTTCTCTGGTGGTGCGTTCTCCAACGCCTCCATCTTCGCTCTGGGTATCATGCCGTACATCTCCGCATCCATCGTGGTGCAGTTGATGACCCTGGCGGTTCCCTATTTCCAACGTCTCCAGAAGGAAGGCGAGAGCGGCCGTAAGAAGATCAACCAGATCACCCGTTATCTGACGGTGCTCGTGCTGGCTATCCAATCTCCCGCTTACATCGCTCAGCTGGTGAACCAATTCCCGCAGGCTATCGCTCCTTCCATGTTGGAGCATCACATCCTCGGCTTCACCGCTTTCAGCGTTTGCGCGTTTATCCTCCTGATCTCCGCCACCCTGTTCATCATGTGGTTGGGTGAGAGAATCACCGACAACGGTATCGGCAATGGTATCTCCATGATCATTATGATCGGTATCATCGCCCGTTTCCCGTACGCTCTCAAGGCCGAGTTCGTGGCTCGTATCACGGAAATGAACGGTGGCCCGATCGTGTTCATCATCGAGATCGTGCTCATGATGGTCATCATCGCCCTCTGTATCCTGCTCGTCCAAGGCACCCGTCGTATCCCCGTCCAATACGCCAAGCGTGTGGTGGGCAACAAACAATATGGCGGTGTCCGTAACTATCTGCCTTTGAAGGTCAACGCTGCCGGCGTTATGCCGATCATCTTCGCCCAGGCTATCATGTTCCTGCCGTTGATGTTCGTCCGCAACGCCCAGACAACCTCCGGTTTCTGGAACAGCTTCATCGACTATAACCGTGCAGGCTACAACATCGTATTCTTTATCTTGATTATTCTCTTTACTTATTTCTATACCGCTATCACCATCAACCCGCAGCAAATCGCGGAAGACCTGAAGAAGAACGGCGGCTTCATCCCTGGTATCAAGCCGGGTAAGCAGACGCAAGAGTTCATCGACAATGTGATGTCCCGCATCACGTTGCCGGGCTCTATCTTCTTGGGCATCGTGGCTATCCTGCCGGCTATCGTCCGTATGTTCGGTGTGAACCAGCAGTTCGCACAGTTCTTCGGCGGCACCTCCCTCCTCATTATGGTGGGTGTGGTTCTGGATACCCTCCAGCAGATTGAAAGTCATCTGTTGATGAGACACTATGACGGTTTGACTAAATCCGGCAGAATCAAAGGTCGTACCGGCGGCGGTATTTACGGAGGCTAATAGTTCATGACATTCAGAAGGATTAAATATAAGAGCGAAGCTGACTTTGCCAAACTGAAAGAGAGTGCAAAGGTGGTAGCCGTGACCCTCGCGGAGGTGGCTAAATATGTCAAGCCCGGCGTGCCTTTGACCTATCTGGACAGCATTGGCGAGCAGTGCATCCGCGACCATCACGCTATCCCTTCATTCAAGGGCTACGAAGGCTATCCAGCCTCCCTTTGTCTGTCGGTGAACGATGTGGTGGTGCACGGCATCCCCAAGCCGAATGATGTGCTTCGTGACGGAGACATTGTCTCGGTGGATTGCGGCGCTCTGCTCAACGGCTTCCACGGTGATTTCGCCTACACCTTCGCGGTGGGCGAGGTTAAAGAGGAAGTGCGCCTTCTGATGGAAAGAACGAAAGAGTCCCTGATGCTCGGCATCCAGGCTGCAGTGAACGGCAATACGGTAGGCGATATCGGACACACTGTCCAGACCTACTGCGAACAGTTCAACTACGGAGTGGTCCGCGAACTCTGCGGTCACGGCATCGGCCGCGACATGCACGAGCGCCCGGACATCCCCAACTACGGACGTCCGCATACCGGCGACCGGCTGCAGCCCGGCATGTGCATCTGCATCGAGCCGATGATCACCCTGGGAACACATAAGATCTATATGGAGAAGGACGGTTGGACCATCCACACGCAGGACAACAAGCCCGCCGCCCATTATGAGCACCAGCTGATCATCACCGAGCATGGCACTGAGGTGATCTCCTCCTATAAGTTGATCGGAGAAGTATTAGGAACACAAGAACTTTATTAAACCGAACATATATGGCAAAACAATCATCATTCGATTTAGACGGCATCGTGACGGAAGCGTTGGGCAACGGCATGTATCGTGTGCAGCTGGACAACGGCCACGTTATCCTTGCCCATCTGTCCGGGAAAATGCGTCTTCATTACATCAAGATCCTCCCGGGCGACAAAGTTCAAGTGGCTATGTCTCCCTATGACCTTACCAAAGGCAGAATCACCTATCGTTATAAAGCGTAAGAATCTATTTGAATAATAATAAAATAAAAAATAAAAGAAATGAAAGTTAGACCTTCAGTTAAGAAAAGATCAGACGATTGTATCGTCGTTAGACGTAAAGGTGTTGTTTACGTAATCAACAAAAAGAATCCGAAATTCAAACAACGTCAAGGATAATAATAATTTAATAACTAAATAAACATAAAGTAATATGGCAAGAATTGCAGGTATTGATTTACCGAAAAACAAGCACGGCGAGATCGGTTTGACATATATCTATGGGATTGGCAGAAGCACAGCCCAAAGAATTTTGACCAAAGCCGGTATCAGCTGGGACAAAAAGGTAAATGAATGGAATGACGATGAATTGGCAGTAATCCGTGGATTGGTTAATGAGATCAAAGTGGAAGGTCCGCTGAGATCTGAAGAACAGATGAACATCAAACGATTAATGGATATCGGCTGTTACAGAGGCATTCGTCATCGTTTGGGTTTACCGGTTCGTGGACAAAGTACGAAGAACAATGCTCGTACCCGTAAAGGACGTAAGAAAACGGTTGCTAACAAGAAGAAAGCAACTAAGTAATCATTAACATCTTAATGGATAAATAAATATGGCTAAAAATACTAAATCATCCAAGAAGAAAGTCGTTAGAATTGACGCTCAAGGAAAAGCTTTCATCTACGCTTCTTTCAATAATGTAATCGTTTCCCTTACCAACAATGACGGCCAGGTGATCTCTTGGTCTTCCGCCGGTAAAATGGGTTACAGAGGTTCTAAGAAAAACACTCCGTACGCTGCCCAGATGGTGGCCCAAGACTGTGCTAAAGTCGCTTACGATCTTGGTCTTCGCAGAGTGAAGGTTTATGTTAAAGGTCCGGGACAAGGCCGTGAGTCCGCAATCCGTTCCATCAACACTTGCGGTATCATCGTGGAAGAGATCATGGATGTGACCCCGCTTCCTCACAACGGATGTCGTCCTCCTAAACACAGAAGAGTATAATTCATTGAATTCAGTAACAATATAGAAAGATTAATATTATGGCAAGATATACAGGACCTAAGACAAGAATCGCTAGAAAGTTCAAAGAACCGATCTACGGACCCGACAAATATTTGGACAGAAAGAACTATGCTCCCGGTCAGCACGGTATTAGCAAAAGACGCTCCAAACTCTCTGAATATGGTATTCAGTTGCAGGAGAAGCAGAAAGCTAAATACACCTACGGTTTGCTGGAGAGACAGTTCCGTAAATTGTTTGACATGGCATCCCGTAAGAAGGGTGTTACCGGTCAGAATTTGATGCAGCTCATCGAGTCCAGACTGGACAATGTGGTGTTCCGTTTGGGTATTGCTCCCAGCCGTGCCGCTGCCCGTCAGCTCGTCAACCACCGTCACATCACCGTGAACGGTCAGATCTGCAACATCCCCTCCCGTCTCTTGGTGCCCGGCGACACTGTAGAAGTTCGCGAGCGCTCCAAAGCCCTGGAGGTGATCACCAACTCTCTGAGCGGCAAGGCTATGAACTCTGCTTGGCTCGAATGGGACGGCAATCTCATGGTGGGTAAATTCATGAACTACCCGCAGAGAGAGGAAATCCCCGAGACCATCAACGAGCAAGCCATCGTCGAGTTGTACTCCAAATAGTAATTCGTAATCCGTGAGCTGTGTACAGCATGCACAGTTCACTGTACACAGTTCACAAAGATTATCAATAAAAAAATCAAATACAATGGCAATATTAACATTTCAAAAACCTGATCGGGTCATCTTGAATGAGGCCGACGATTTTCGCGGAGTTTTCGAATTTCGCCCCCTGCAGCAAGGCTTCGGCGTCACCATCGGTAACGCCCTCCGCCGTGTGTTGCTCTCCTCATTGGAAGGCTATGCCATTACTTCTATCAAAATAGAAGGCGTTACTCAGGAGTTCTCCTCGATCCCTGGCATTATGGAAGATGTTACCGACATCGTCCTTAACCTGAAACAGGTCCGTTTAAAGAATAAGATCGAAAACAACACCAGCGAGAAGGCTACCATCGTGATCAGCGGTCAGGAGACCTTCACCGCCGGCGACATAAACGGTTTTCTCAACTTCTTCCAGGTGCTGAATCCCGATCTCCTTATCTGCCGTATGGAACCCTCCGTACGTCTCGTCATGGAGATCACCATCGATAAAGGCCGCGGCTATGTGCCCGTAGAGGACAACCGTTCTCTCCACGAGGGTGTTGACGTGATCGCCATCGACTCCATCCATACGCCTATCAAGAACGTCAAGTACTATATCGAGCCCTATCGTGTAGAGCAAAAGACTGACTTCGAGAAGCTGATCATGGAAATCGATACCGACGGCTCCATCCATCCGAAGGATGCGCTCAAAGAAGCTGCCAATATCCTGATTCAACATTTCGCCCTCTTCACGGATGAGAAGATTACGGAAGACACTCCGGAACCTGCCCAGGAAGCAGCCAGCGCTGATGACAACGCCGCTTTGATGCGCCAAGTGCTCAGCTCTAAGCTGATCGACATGGACCTCTCCGTCAGAGCCCTGAACTGTCTGAAGTCTGCCGAACTGGAAACCCTCGGCGACCTGGTGGCTATCCACAAGAGCGACCTCCTGAAATTCCGTAACTTCGGTAAGAAGTCTCTCGCCGAGTTGGAAGAACTGGTACAGTCCAAAGGATTGGAGTTCGGAATGAATGTATCACAATATCAATTAGATAAAGAATAAGAAGCAATATGAGACACGCAAAGAAAAACAATCATTTAGGAAGAACGGATGCCCATAGAAAAGCGATGCTTTCCAATATGGCTACATCCTTGATCATGCACAAGAGAATCAATACAACTCTTGCAAAGGCTAAAGAACTGAGAAAGTATATTGAACCTCTCGTGACCCGTAGTAAGAATGATACCACCCATTCCCGCCGTATCGTTTTCGCTCAGCTGCATAACAAATATGCCGTCACCGAGCTGTTCAGAGAAATCTCCCAAAAAGTGGGCGATCGTCCCGGTGGTTACACCAGAATCCTGAAGACCGGTTTCCGTAAGGGTGACAACGCTGAGATGTGTCTGATCGAGTTCGTGGACTACAACGAGACCTACACACAAGCCGACGGTGGCAAGAAGAAAGCTACCCGTACCCGTCGTAGCAGCAAGAAGTCCAGCAAACCCGCTGAGACCGTTGCTGAGACTACCGAGGTTGTTGCCGAAGCTCCCGAGGCTCCGGTTGCAGAGGCTGCCGAAACGCCTGCTGAATAAGCAATACGTTTATAACGCAACATCAAAGAGGACTTATCATGAGTCCTCTTTTTTTTGTACACATAATATGCTGTGATGGTCTGCCCTTATGGAATCCCAGACTATGGATACATCTTATCGCTTGATGATCTTGGCGGTAACAGTCTCCTGATCTATGTTGGTCACGCGCAAGAAATAGACCCCGGCAGGGAAGGAGGAGAGGTCGAGGGCCTCCTCGTAGTCCCAGGCGGTCAGGGTGCGCAGCACCCGTCCGCTGATGTCGCTCAGGAGGATCTTCTGGATGGGTTTCTCCATCATGACGCGCACCAGTCCTGTGGTTGGATTGGGTGCTATCAGCAAGGCTGCGGGCTGTTGCGGATCCTCCACGCCCACGAATTCATTTGCGGCCATCCAGCTCTCACCCAAGCTGTTGTCCAGATTGAGGTCTCTCAGAATGAGGAAGTCGCCCATTCCGTCGGCACTCGTCGGCCAGGGAAGTGTGTCGGCATAGGTCACCTCGTCGATGATGTTGCCCCACGCGTCGGCCAGCACAAGGGATTCGGACTTGTTGTCCAGATGCCGGTAGAATTTTCCGTAGGCGATTTTATGGAAACACTGGAAGAAGGCTTGGGGATCGGAGGCGAGGAAAATCTCCTCGTGGGGGTTGATGATGGATCCGGACGGGAACTGGTAGGAGAAGCCGAGTTCGCGGAAATAGACACCCGAGATGTCCAACGTATCATCGCCATGGTTGGTGATCCCGATGAACTCCAGCTCGTCGGAGGTGTGCCCTTGCATGATGGGTGGATGGTAGTTGATCTTGGAGATGACCAACGGGGGGAGAGATGCTTCGACGCAGTTCTGGATGCGGCCGAACTCGTTGTTGAGCCAGCTGTATCGGTCTTGCAGCCAACTCTTCATTGTGTTGACATGGGCGTTGTAGTCGTAGGTTCGGCTCCATCGTGAGCGTTCCCGCGTCATAGCCTCGCTGATGCGCGCTGAAAGACTGTCGATCACGTCAAAGAGGTGGTCTATGTGAAGTGGCGCATGCTCGGCCGTCAGCTCTTTCCAGCGGGCGAAGAGATAGCAGTGGAACAGGTCGTCTTCGTAGAGCTGATGCCAGAAATGGGAGCCGGTGTTGTCGCCATTGGCAAACTGCAACACATCGTGGCCGGAGCGTCCTACCGAACCGAAATCATATCCATAGGCAAGGTTGAAGTCCCATACCGGGCCTGCGCGCAACTTGCCCATCTGGTCTTTGTGGAAGAAGGTGCTCTTCTGGTAGATGTCCACATTGGAGCTCATCTCCCCGATGATCATAAAGTCGATGAACACGGGTATGTCGATGAGGGAAGGGAAGCCATTGCCTGGATTCAGGTTGTGCGCGGCGACAGCCTGCGCCACCGAGTCGAAGTATTGCTGGATATAGATGCCCTGGGCGGAGGTGATATCTTCGGGTTTGGGATCATGATAGATGTAGTCCACATCTTCCCAATAGTCGTACGCAGGCGTGCTCCATGCGGGCACGTCGCCACCGGTGAGCTTGTCGGCCTTGACAATATAACCGCCCGTGACGACAGGATATAGGTTGTCGGCACTGTCCATCTTCACAAGGTTGACACGATGCTCGTCAATCTTGACCTTCTCGGTGAGGTAATAGAGCCCGCGGTAATCATCGTTGACAATCACCTCGCAGTAGCGCGTCCTCGGCGCGTAGTGTCCCATCTCGCTGTAGAGTTGGTAGGAGAGCGCGTCCCGCACAAAGGAAGGCTCGTCGTTCATCGGGTTCAGCACCCAGTCGTTCTCTGCAGGCAAGCCCAGCAGGGAGACGTTGCGGTTTGTGACGCCATCTTCTTCCCGGGTCTCGAAACCATACGGTTTCTTACTGTGATTTTGTGAGGTGGATCCCCGCAACTCAATGCCGATGTGGCCGACGAAGTCCAGATAGGCGCTGTCATTCTGGTTGGACAGGTAGTTGACGGTCGTGTCGTTCACATATAAGATCTTCATGGTGGCATGGATCTTCGGCTCGTCAGGAATGGAATAATGGCTGTTGGTGCCTGGCATAATGTCCGTGGTGATGATGACAATAGGCAGATTCGAGGAGGTGATCCCTTGACCATATCCTGTCATGCATATTCCCAAGAACAGCGCGAATAGTAATATTCCCTTAATCCGTAGCATCTTTGTCAGCTTATTCAGATGGTTGCCATATAAAACCGCAAAATTACATAAAAAATGGAGAGGGTGGTATAGAATGAAAAAATAAATCAGAACGCTACCTTGATGCCGAAATGTATCTTGCCTGTCTTGAAAGAGATGGGGTTGCCCAGCTGTCTGCCTAATGCGTAGTTGAGATAGAAGAGTCCCGCCCGCACTGCCAGGTTGATGCCCACGCCGAAGCCGAAAGGGTAGTCTTGCTGGTAAAAGCCATGCAACGACTGTTCGTAGGTGCCTCCGTCGAAGAAAAGGTTGAGGTAGGAGTTCTTCATGAAGTGATAACGAAACTCCAACGAATAGAGCAGGTAGGTGGAGGCGGCGAGGTCGTTGGGGTTGAAGCCGCGCAGATAGTCCTCTCCGCCGATGAGGAACAGCTCGTTGTAGAAGTGGGAGCCCGTCAGCAGGGAGCCGAACTGGATGGTGGGCACCAAGGAGAAGTATTTCCAGATGGGGATGAACCCGCGTATGCTGGCGCGAAGACGGTAATGGCTTTTGCGCATCTCCAGACCATCGTATAAAGAGGCGTCCACCTGCGCATTCTTCTGGATTATCCGCCGGCCGGCAGCCAAGTCCAACAGCCCTTCCCATCCTTTGCGGGGGATGAACGGCGCGTCCGTTTTCTGAAGGTGCAGCCGCAGACCGTACATCCGCTTGCGGTAATCGATACAGACAGAGTCGGAGGTGAGGTCGAGCAGGGCGGGATTGAGAACCGTGGAGCTTCGATAGTCGAAATAGGGAGTCAACGTGTTCCGGTTGTGAAAAGCATAAGGAATACCGATGTGATAGTGCAACAGCAGATAAGAGGTGTCGTGCTTGTCTAAGTTGAAGTTGCCTTCTATGCCGAAGCGGGTCTTGAAGAGATAGTGGAACTGTGCCGAGATGTCTAGATACTGGGATTGGCGTTCGCTGCTTTGCCAGTGTAACTCAATGCGTTCTCCAATCTTGAAGAGGTTGGTCAGCGTCAAGTCCAATTCTCCATTCACGGCCACTTTGCCGGAGTTCTCGTCCTGGGGTGTTATGCCTATGTAGCCGTCGAACTGATTGACAGATTGGCGGTTGAGATAGAGATATACGATGGCCTTATTCTTGACAAAAGCCACGCCGCTGGGTCTGGCCAAGGATACGAAGGGGAGCTCTGCCAGCCGTTTGTCCAGTTGCTGAACAGTGTTTTCGTTGTAAGGGCTGCCTCTTTTGATGCCCAGATAGGGGTATAGGTAGGAGGTGGAGATCTTGGCGTCGCCCTTGACCACGATGGAGTCGAAGGTGACGAAGACACCGGTGTCCAGATGGATGACGGGATTGCCCGTCAGGCTGTCGGATTGTAGCGACACGGAGGCGAAGGGATAGCCATGGTTTTCCATGTAGGTGAGGATCTCTTCGGCGATGGCGGGATACTCCTCCAAGGTGAAAGTCTCCGGGATGAGGCGTTGGTGTCGTTGCGCGGAGAGCGGCGCCAGGCAGCACAAGCTGGCGGTCAAGATGATGATATGGCGAACGATACGGGTCAATCGTTGTCTTTTTTATGCACGACCAGTTGGGCGTTCTCAAACTTGACGACTGTCACGGGGCATCCTTTGTCGATGAGGCCGTATTCGGAGGTGGCGTCATAGAGGTCGCCATCGATCTCGATCTTGCCGGCGGGGCGCATGAAGGTGGCGGTGATGCCATCGCGACCTACCAGATGCTGCAGCTGCATGTCTTGAGCGATGAATCCCTTGTCGGCGGTCAGCTCGGTGTTCAACGCCACCGTGCCAAAACGGGTCTGGGCGGTGATGACCTTCTTGCAAAGCCATAGGGCGAGGAAGAAGCCTGCCACGATGCTGAACATCACGATGACCAGATTCTTGGCCACCTCATAGGCTCCGTTGAAGTCGGGGTTGAAGTGAAAATGGAATCCCACGTTGAAGATCATCGTCAGCACAAGGGCGCCGACGATGAGGACGATGCCCGAGACGCCGGCCACGCCGAAGCCGGGGATGACGAAGAACTCCAGGAAGAGCAGCACCACGCCGATGATGAAGAGCAGGATCTCCCAGTGCTGGGCGAGACCCTCCAAATAGTGCGGGGCGAAGTAGAGCAGGGCTGCCGTGATGGCGATGATGATGGGGAGTCCCAGCCCTGGTGCCTGCAACTCGAAGTAGATGCCGCCCACGATGCACATGATTAAGATACTGCTAACCACGGGGTTGACGAGGAAAAGGATGAGCTTGTCAATCCAGGAAAGGTTCTGCTCGGTGAGGGAGTAGTCTTCCAGTCCAGCCTGTCGGAGCACCTCTCCTTTGTCGGCGGCCATGCCCTCGCAGAAGCCCTGCTTGATGGCCTCTTCCGTGGTGAAAGTCAGGACTTTGCCTTTCTCAGACACTCCAGGGATGGCAATGTCTGGATCCACCATGGCTTGGGCGATGTCGGGATTGCGGCCGTTCTTCTCTGCGGTGGTGCGCATGAGCGAACGCATGTACGACTGGTATTTGTCGGGCATGACTTCCCCTTCCTGGTTGACCACCGAGGCAGCGCCTATGGAGGAGCCTGAGGCCATATAGATGCTGTCGCAGGCGATGGAGATCAGCGCACCGGCCGAGGCCGCATTGTTGTTGATGAAGACCATCGTCGGCATGGGGGCGTTCAGCAGCAAGGTGCGGATCTTGTCGGCGGCATCCAACTCGCCTCCAAAGGTGTTGAGCTCCAACAACAGATAGTCGGCTTTCTGCTCCGTGGCCTCCTTGACCGCCTTCTCGGTCTTGCGTACCGCAGGCTTGGCAATATTGTCGTCAATGGTGAAATAATAGACTTGATGGCTGCTCTGGGCACTGCCAAAACAGTACAACAGACAGCATGCCAGAATGATGAATATGCTTTTGACTCTCATGATGGATTAGGCTAATTCGATTTTATAGGGTACGGAAAGATGGAAGTCTTTCAAAAATGACGCTGGGTCCACGGTGACGGTGAAGTTGAAGAAGTCGCTGAAGAAGACATTGTCGGCCTCCACGATACGTAGGTTGAATTCCGTCTTGCCCTTGTGGCTTTGTATCTGTTCCAGAATCTCTTGCGCCACGCTTTTAGAGATGTCCTGGATGCGTAGGGCTATGCGCACCACCTTGCAGAGCTTCTCGTAGGCATCTTCCAAGTTGCAGATCATCACGGGCTTGACATCGATGAACTTGCGCTGGTTGCCCTCCTTGTCGGTGTACTGCCGCACGTTGACGCTGGCGTTGACGAAGACACGCTTGCCCTCTTCCAGTGCCCATTTGAACTTGTCAAAGTCCTCTTTGAAAAGACGCCAGGTCCAGGTGCCCTGCTGGTCTTCCATCGTGTAGATACCGAAATTGCGCTGGGAGCGGTCCATGGCGATGACGGCCTTGCTGATCATGCCTGCAAACTGCAATCCTTTGCCGGAGGCCGCCATGGAGATCAGATGGTTGTCGTCACTCATCCGCGAGAGGTCGGTGTTGGTGAAGTTCTCGATGATATATTTGAACTCTTGCAGCGGGTGGCCGGAGATATAGAAGCCGGCGACTTCGAACTCGCGTTTCGCCAGCTCCAGGCCGTTCCAAGGATCACAGACGGGGAAGTCGATGGAGAGCCCCTCGTCCTCTTCTTCCGCGAAGGCATCGAAGAGGGAGGCCTGGTTCTTGGCGGCGCTGTCGGTCTTGTTAACGTATGAGATGCACTTGTCGATGACGGTGCGCCCATCCTTGTCGGCGGCGAAATACTGAGCGCGATGCTCTTTGCCGATACTCTCGAAGGCGCCGCTCATGGCCAGCACCTCGATGCACTTCTTGTTGCAGTTGCGCAGGTTGACGCGCGTCATGAAGTCGAAGAAGCTCTTGTAAGGACCATTGGCGTTGCGCTCTTCCACGATGTTGTTGGCCGCGCTGCCACCCACGCCTTTCAGTGCCGACAAGCCGAAACGGATGTCGCCGTCCTTGTTGACCGTGAAGGTCTGGTCCGACTCGTTGATGTCGGGACCCTTGACGACAATGCCGCTCTTGTGACAGTCTTCCACAAACTGGGTGATCTTCTTGATGTCGTTGACGTTGTTGGTGAGGTTGGCGGCCATCAGCTCGGCTCGATAGTGCGCTTTCAGGTAGGCGGTCTGATAGGCGACCCACGAGTAACAGGTGGCGTGCGACTTGTTGAAGGCGTAGGAGGCGAACTTCTCCCAGTCGGCCCAGATCTTCTCCAGCACCTTGGGATCGTGCCCGTTGGCGGTGCCGCCGTTGATGAATTTGGGCTTCAGGGCATCCAGCTTGTCTTTGAGCTTCTTGCCCATGGCTTTACGTAACGTATCCGACTCGCCACGGGTGAAGTTGGCCAATAGCCTTGACAGGAGCATCACCTGCTCTTGATAGACCGTGATGCCGTAGGTGTCCTTCAGGTACTTCTCCATCACCGGGATGTCGTACTCTATCTTCTCCCTGCCGTGCTTGCGGTCAATGAACTGCGGGATGTAGTCCATGGGCCCCGGACGGTAGAGGGCGTTCATGGCGATGAGGTCCTCGAAGGTGGAGGGCTGCAGCTCCCGAAGGTATTTCTGCATGCCCGGGGATTCAAATTGGAAAGTGCCGATGGTGTCGCCTTGGCAGAAGAGCTGATAGGTCAGTTCGTCGTCCAGCGGTATCTTGTCAATGTCGAGGTCTATGCCCTTGGACTTTTTGATGTTGGAGATGGCTTCCCGGATGATGGAAAGGGTGGAGAGCCCTAAGAAGTCCATCTTGATGAGGCCGACATCTTCCACTACGGAACCTTCATACTCGGTAACGATGATGTTCTCCTTGGTGTTCTTGTCCATCACGGTGGACAGCGGGGCGAAGTTCATGAGATCGTCGGCACCGATAATGACGCCGCAGGCATGGATGCCCACTTGGCGGACGGTCCCCTCCAGCTGGGAGGCGTAGTCGATGATCTCTTTGATCTTGGGATCTTTGTCGTAAGCGTCCTTGAACTCCGGCACTAAGCGCAGACAGTTTTTGATGTTGACCTTGGTGGCTTTGTGCGTCTTGGGATCGTCAGGCAGGCGGTCGGGGATCATCTTGGTGAGCTTGTCGGAGTCAGCGACGGATAGGTTGTGCACGCGGGCCACGTCTTTCAGGCTCGACTTGGTGGCCATGGTGCCGTAGGTGATGATGTGGGCCACGCGCTCTTTGCCATATTTCTGGGTGATCCAGTCGAGGATGCGGTAGCGCCCTTCATCGTCGAAGTCCACGTCGATATCGGGCAGGGAGATACGATCGGGGTTGAGGAAACGCTCAAACAGCAGGTCGTATTTTAAAGGGTCGATGTCGGTGATGCGCAGACAGTAGGCGGCGACGGATCCGGCGGCGGAGCCACGGCCCGGACCCACGGAGATGCCCATGTTGCGGGCAGCTGCGATGAAGTCTTGCACGATGAGGAAGTATCCCGGGAAACCCATGTTGCGCATGACCCCCAACTCGAAGTCGATGCGCTCCTGCACCTCCGGCGGCACGGGGTCTCCGTAGCGCTGCACCGCCCCGTCATAGGTGAGCTTGCGCAGATAGTCGGCCTCCAGCTTGATGCGATATACTTGCTCCAAGCCGCCGAGCTTGGCGATACGGCCTTCACCGCCTTCGCCACTCTCGAACTCCGCTCGCAGATCCTCTTCGGTGAAACGCTCTTTGTAGCTTTCCACCGTGCCGAAATCTTCGGGAATGTCGAACTTAGGCATGATGGGCGCGTGCTGCAAGGCGAAGGTCTCCACCTTGTCCACAATCTCCTGCGTGTTGCTCAACGCCTCGGGGATGTCCCCGAAAATGGCCTCCATCTCCTCCGGCGTTTTCAACCACTCTTGCTTGGTGTAGTGCAAACGGTCGGCATCGTCAATGCGGGAGGCGGTGTTGACACAGATGAGCCGGTCGTGCGCCTCCGCATCGGTCTCATCGACAAAGTGCACGTCGTTGGTGGCGATAAGCTTGATGCCGGTCTCCGCAGACAAGCGTATCAACTGCTCATTGACGATCTTCTGATGCTCGTAGGTGGTCTGGTCGCCACCCGGTACGTGGGTCTCGTGACGCTGCAACTCCAGATAATAGTCCTCCCCAAAGACGCTCTTGAACCATAAGGCTGACTCCTTGGCTTTTTCGTAGTGCCCCGACAGCAGCTGCTGCGGGATCTCGCCGGCCAGACAGGCGGAAGAGACGATGATGCCCTCGTGATACTTCTCCAGCATCTCATGATCGATACGTGCCTTGTAGAAGAAACCCTCAATCCAAGCCAAGGAGATCATCTTGCAGAGATTATGATAGCCGGTTTCGTTTTTGGCCAGCAGGATGAGGTGTTCGCCATACCCATTCTCTTTGTGCTCTCGTACGGTATGATCGCCCGTCGGGTTGGTGGGCGTCTTCTTGGCAACATACGCCTCACAGCCGAAGATGGGCTTGATGATCTTCTTGCGCTCTGCCTCCAACTGCTGCTGGCACTCCGCCTTCGCCTGCTCGTCTTCCAAGGTGCCCAACTTCTCCTCCAGCTCCTTGATTTTGTCCTTAACCTTTCCATTGGTCTTTTTCACATAGTCATAGAACTCCTTGATGCCGTACATGACACCATGGTCGGTGATGGCGATAGCCTGCATGCCCGTGGCCCTGCATTTCTCCACCAAACCTGAAATGGACGACATGCCGTCCAGGATGGAGTATTGTGTATGCACATGGAGATGGGTGAAGTTGCTCATAATAAAAAGGTTAAAGGTTTTGTGGGATTGGTTTTTTAACAGCTACAAAGTTATATTTTTTGATGGAAAAAATGTGGCATAGCGGGAGGATTATTTTTCAACAATACCCATTTTTTATAACTGATTGTTATTTAATGTTATATGCACCCAATGCATAGAACTGTCCCGCTTGATGGCTCCCATTACAGAACAAGAACGAGGGCGTCGTTTGTGAAGGATGATCATTGCTCATTTTGGTTTTTTCTGTATTTTTGCCAACTCAAAAAAACGACAAAGGTATGCGATTTGCGAAAATTCTGATAGCGCTGCTATGCTTGCTCGCCGCAATGGGCTCTTCATGGGCCGGTCCGGTGGACAGTGTGACGGTCAGTCGGGTGGCGGCCCGTTTCTATCAGATGAAGACGCATTCGTCGATGCCTCTTCTCCAGCCCGTGAAGGTTTATACACACTATGCTCCGTCAGACAACGCATCCCGGACGGCTCCGGTCTTTTATGTCTATAATGTGGATGATGGTTTTGTGATGGTTGCCGCGGACAATCGCATACGCCCGGTCATCGCCTATTCCACGGAAGGCCCTTTTGACGTGGAAGCGGTGTTGCCCGCCATGATGGAATATTTTGACGATTATGCGGCAGAGATCATGGATTATCTGGAACAATCGATGGAGATGGCTGCTGACGAGCACCCCATGTGGCGCGATATTCTGGAGATGCACCCTCTGAATGTACGCAATGAGGTGGTGGTGCCTCCTCTGATCCAGACGCGCTGGGATCAGAACAGCTATTACAACAGCCTCTGTCCTTCCGATGCCGAAGGGCCGGGAGGTCATGCCTACGCTGGATGTGTGGCCACAGCCATGGCGCAGGTGATGCGCTATTGGGAGTACCCCGCTCAAGGGACCGACAGTACCTCTTATGTGAGCGACTATGGCACCGAGAGTGCAGACTTTGGTGCCACTACCTATCACTATGCCTTGATGCCCGACCGGCTCACCTCCAGTACTCCAGCTAACCAGATCCAAGAGGTGGCCCAGCTGATCTATCATTGTGCTGTCTCTGTAAATATGGGCTTCGGCAGTGACGGCAGTAGTGCCTATCTCAGCAACAGCCCGAATGCCCTGCATGCCTATTTTGGCTACGGGGTGTCTTCCTATATCTATAGAAGCCAATATACCGGTTCTACGTGGAAAAATGCCATCAAGAATCAATTGAATGCGCTCAGGCCGGTTCTGTACCGTGGGCAGAGCAGCGAGGGAGGACACGCTTTCGTGTGTGACGGATACGACGATCAGGACTATTTCCATTTCAACTGGGGCTGGAGCGGCTCTAACAACGGCTATTTTCTGCTGTCGGACTTGACACCTGGTAGTCACGACTTCTGCAATTCCCAAGCGGCGGTCATCAATATCTTTGTGGATCAGCCTATGATGAAGACCTCCAAGACGTCTCAGGTGCTGTACAGTGTGAACGGTGCGGCAGACACTGCCCAGATCAGGGTCATCTGCGTGAACGGCAGTCAGCACGTGATGGCGTCGGTGACGGGAGACTTCACCATCAGTGATGGCACTAGTCCCTTCGCCGACACGGCTGTGCTGCAGTCTGGGAACCATATCCTGTATGTCCGCTTTCAAGCGTCAAGCGCTGCCATGGCTACGCACTATGGTGCGTTGACATTGGCCTATGACAGTCTGACCACCATCATCAACTTGATCGGTGAGGCCTTGCCAGTGGCACATCAGGCACCGCAGAGTCCTAATGCTATATACCAAGCTCCTAATGTGCATCTGACCTGGAACCCTCCGGCGGTCACTATGCAGACCTTTACCCATGGTGAGAATTCCCATACTTCCAACTATGGTTATAGTACTGATTATGCCCGCACCATCATGTATCGTCTCTGTGACACCGATCTGGTGGCCTTTTTTCCCGCCCAGCTGACCCATATCACCTTCTATCTCAAGTCAGCAGTGACTGCATGTAAGCTGGTGGTTTATCAAGGAGGCAGCTATGATGGCTATACCTTGTCCCCCGGCATGCAGGTGCTGGAGCAAGTGTTGAATCTTAGCCAATTGAACAGCAATGCCTGGAACACGGTTGCTTTGCAGACGCCCGTGCCTATTGTCTTGGGAGAAGAGCTCTGGTACGGCATCTATGTCGAGGCCCCCGGCGGTTCCTATACTCTCCCGGTGGGCAATGCCGCCAACTATGAGCCGGAGAAAGGAGAGATAGCGGGCCGGCACTATGCCTCTGGCAACATCTCATGGAGCTTCTACGGGGTGGGCAAGAACTTCTCGCTAAGAGCCCAGTTCCAGTCGCTGCCACCTACCCTTGACCACTATAGGATCACCCGCGACAGCCTTGTCGTGGGCACCACCACCCAACACGATTATGATGATGTGGTGACGCAAACCGGCGAGTACACCTATCATATCGCGGCTGTCTATACAGACAGTGCTGCTGCGGAGGTGACCACCTCCCTGCAGGTGCAGGTGGTTGCGCACGTGGACACCATGACGGCCCAGATCTGTGAGGGAGACTCCTATCTGTTCCATGGACAGGTGGCCACACAGGCCGGCAGCTATTACTATTATGCCCATGACACGCTCACGGTTCTGCACCTTTCGGTTAGTCCAAGTATCTTTGCAGATTTTACTGCTGAGACTTGCAATTCCTACGTCTGGAATGGCATTACATATTACACTTCCGGCGACTATCCAGTAACCTTTGTCAGCAGCCTGGGTTGCGACAGTGTGGTCACGATGCATCTGACAGTTCATCCGCATCCCGAACTGTGCCTGACCATATCCGATGATGTGCTGCAGTATCCCGAGACGGCCATCCTGACGGCTCATGGGGCAGACCATTACTTTTGGAGTACGGGTCAGGTTACAGCCCAGATTGAAGTGTGCCCCATCGTGCCGACATGGTATAAAGTCACTGCCTCGATGGATAACTCCCCTTGTACAGCCGTGGATTCAGTCTTTATCTATACGCAGGGCTATGGTGTTGAAGACTATCCTTCTGTCAACCTGATCTTATACCCTAATCCCGTTTCAGACGTGCTGTATGTCTCCGGCGGTCCTGTTGACCAGCTCATGCTCTATGATATGCAGGGAAGACTCTGCCGTAGTTGGAAGGGTAGGAGAGAGGAGTGGCGGCTTTCATTGCGCCATCTGCCCAATGGAACCTATCTGCTGGTGGGCACCGATCGTGAGGACCGTCTCTTTGCTCAGCCTATTGTGGTAAAGCATTGATAACAGCTGATATTGAATATTAACTTTCAAAATAAAATGATATGAAAAGATTACAACTTGTTAGCATGTTCATCATTTTTGTGTTGATGACAGCCTGTATAATGGTCTCTTGCCAAAAGAAGAAGACCTTTGTGGAGAATCCTGACATGGAGTACCGTACGTTGGGAAGTACGGGCCTGCGTGTGGGTGTGATAGGACTCGGCTGCGGCGGTTTTGAGGAGATCGACTCGGCCACCTCCCGCGAGCTCGTGACCTACGCCCTCGACCACGGCATGAACTATATGGACATCTACGACGCCAACCCCAAAGTGCGCAGCAATATCGGCTACGGACTGGGAGACCGTCGCGAGGAGATGATCATCCAAGGCCATATCGGTTGCTGGTGGAACGGAGACAGCTACGAGCGTACCCGCGAGGTGGACAAGTGCAAGAAGGGTTTTGAAGACCTGCTCACCCGCCTGAATACTGATTACATAGACATCGGCATGATGCACATCTTCGACAAGATGGAAGATTGGGAGGCCGTACAGGGCAGTGACTATCTGCAATATGTACAGGATTTGAAGAAGCAGGGCAAGATCAAGCATATCGGTGTGAGTAGCCACAATGCGGAGGTGGCTCTCGCTATTGCCAAGAGTGGACTGGTGGAGGTCATCATGTTCAGCTTGAACCCTGCCTTTGACCGGGTGCTGTCGGGCAACAATCCTTGGGATCCCAAGACGTTTGAGAACATGTTGCCAGGTATCGACCCTGTGCGTGTGGAACTGTACGATTACTGTGCCCAGCACAACATCGCCATCACGGTGATGAAGACCTTTGGTGGTGGCGACCGTCTGCTGGATGCCGAGAAGTCGCCGCTGAAGACAGCGCTCACCCGCGAGCAATGCTTTGCATACGTGCTGGCCAAACCGTGCGTGGCTACGGCCCTGTGTACCATTGACAATGCCAGCAAGGTGGATGAATACCTGTACTATCTCAAGGCCACGGACGCCGAGAAGGACTACAACGCTGCCCTCAGCAAGCCCACAGCCCAGGCTGATGCCGGCAAGGGCGGTTGCACCTACTGCTCGCATTGCGCCCCGTGCCCCGTGGGCATCGACATCGCCAAGGTGAATAAATTGTTGGATAATGCTAACTTGGCTGGCGAAGTCACAGACGAGCTGGCTGCCGAATACAAGAAATTGGAACACCACGCGGGCGAGTGCGTCCAGTGTGGCGCGTGCGAGAGCCGCTGCCCCTTCGATGTGCCGGTGCGCGAAAAGATGAAAGAGGCGGAGGTGGTGTTTGGGTACTAAATCAACTCGGACAATACGTTGGTGAATGTGGACCAAGCGTATTTCTGTTTCTCCTCTACAATGTTGTTCTCAAATTCTTCCTGCTTGTTTTCTTCGAAGAATCTGCAAAGTGCATCTGCAATCTGCTTGGCATTTGGTTCAACCACATAGCCGATTTTTCCGTTGGGCACAATTTCGGGAAGTCCGCCCACATTGGTCACCAACATCGGTTTTTCAAAGTGGAAGGCGATTTGGGTGACGCCGCTCTGCGTGGCAGTCTTATAAGGTTGGGCCACGATGTCTGCCGCGCTGAAATAGCGGTTGACTTCGTTGTCGGGAATGTAATCGTTGAACAAGAGGACTCTGTCGCCAATATGCAAGTCTTGAATCTTTTGTAGATAGGGTGTTGAATCACCATAGAATTCTCCTGCTACCAGCAGTTTGATGTTGGATTGCTTCAGGCGTTCGTCGGCGAAAGCGTCAAGGAGAAGGTCCAAGCCTTTGTACTCACGGATGAAACCGAAGAACAGGACGTATTGACAAGTAGGGTCGAGGCTTAGCAAGGATAAGGCTTCTTTGCGTGGCAGCCGCACTCCGTAATGGTCGTATATGGGATGTGGAGAGAAACGTTTGGGGCAATTCTTCTTGTCGAACTTCTCAATGTCCTTCACTACCGATTCGGAAAGAGCCATGAAACCGTCCATGGATTTTACAAAGTAGGGGGGCAGGAACTTGTCGAGGATATTTGGTTCGTGCGGAATCATGTTGTGAACCAGTGCGATGACCTTCGTATGACCATTCTTTTTGATTCTGCGAGCAACAGTGCCCATACAGGGGGCCATAAATGACATCCAGTAGGCAAAGATCACCACATCGGCATTCTTCTTGGAGATTTCCTTTCCCACTTTTACCCAGTTAAATGGATTGCAGGAATTCACTTTACGGGATATGGCCAGGTTCTCGGGCGCGGGGTCGGGACTGTATTGGGTCTTACCCGGGAAGAGGAAGCTAGGGTATTGTAGGGTGAAGGTGAAAATCTCCACCTCGTGTCCTTGACTTTGATATTCGTAGGCGAGCCGTTCGTTGAAGGCGGAGAGACCGCCTCGATAGGGGTATGCTGTTCCGAGAATGATGATCTTCATAGAAGTATGACTTTGAGCGGCAAAGATAGTGAAAATTTTCTTTTTTGCACCAAGACATTTAACATTTCGTCAAAACTCATACTATATGAGAAAACATATAATCCCGATAAAAAAACTAAAATTATATGAAATCCCATATAATATTCAAAAAAAAGTGTATTTTTGCAGACGAAATCATATAGTTTTATGAAAACTCGTTTGTCACAATGCGTTAAAGAGTTGCGCAAAAAATACGGTCTCACTCAAGAGGATTTAGCCTATCGGTCAGGGGTGAGTCTCTTTTTCGTTCGCGAATTAGAACAAGGCAAAACCTCGCAGCGAATGGATATGGTGAACAAAGTCCTCAACCTGTTTGATTATGAATTAGTACCTCAAAAACGTGAACATGCGCAGAGCTAATATTTTTTTTAAAAGCCAGTTAGCAGGCATTCTATCTGAAACGGATATGGGATATTGTTTTGAGTATTTGTCTGAGTATTTATCGCTTAACAATGCTCAACCCGTAAGCTTGACATTGCCATTGAGAGAAAAGGCCTACGAAAGTGTTGTCCTCTTTCCTGCCTTTGACGGACTGATTCCTGAAGGTTGGTTGTTGGATGTGGCTTTGCGAAACACTGACATCAGTTCTTTGGACAGAATGTCTTTGTTGCTGCTCTGTTGTAAAGATTGCATCGGGGCACTAAGTGTTGTTGAAATACATGAAGGAAATGAGTAAATGTTTGTTTTGTAATAGAGAATTGAATCCTGGAGAGCAGGATTTTCATGCTGCGTGTGCACGGAAGTTTTTTGGCGTTTCGTCCGCCCCGATATTGGACTACACGCGGGCAGATATGGATTCATTGGCTGCGGAGCTCATCCAAACTCAAACCACTTTGACAGGTGTTCAACCCAAAATCTCACTACATCTCAATGCATATAAAGGAAGTAGCCGTTTGACTATTGTTGGGTTATGGGGAGGCTTCATTCTCAAACCCCAAACGGAATTGTTTCCGTACCTTCCAGAGGTGGAGCAGCTAACCATGTGCTTGGCCGATCAGTTTGGCATTCAAACCGTGCCGCACTCCCTTATCCGAATGAAAGACGGAGAACTTTGCTATATTACCCGTCGCATCGATCGGCTTCCGTCTGGTGAAAAAATAGCTATGGAAGACCTCTGTCAGCTTTCAGAACGACTGACAGAATACAAATACAAAAGTTCCTATGAACAAGTGGCGAAAGTGATTCAAAAGTATTCCGTCATTCCCGAAATGGATTTGACACGCTACTTCGAGTTGTTGATTTTCTGCTGGCTGACAGGCAATAATGATATGCACCTTAAGAATTTTGCATTATACAAGCCAACGGAAGAAGGATTCCGTTTGACTCCTGCTTACGACCTGCTGAATGCAGTGTTAGTGAATCCCGATGACCAAGAAGAATTAGCCTTGACGCTCAATGCGCGGAAAAAGAAAATCAAAAGAGCAGATTTTGTCCAAGCAATGCAAAAAGCCGACATTTCCGACAAGGTTATCGCCAACATTTTTATAAGATTCCATCAAAAAGTCCCGGAATGGTTAGAAACCATACAACAATCGTTTCTACCGAAATACTATCAAGAGGCCTATTGGCAGATGGTATGTGAGCGATTGGCGAGACTACATGATAATCCCTTTTAAGATGAAAGCTATCTCCCGTTATTTTTCGTACTTTTGCCGTTTCTAAATTTGAAATAAAAAAACATAGAAATATGAAACCCATCCTCAAAAAATCATTAATCCATTGCGGTATTATCCTGTTCTTCTTCCTGATAGCTGCCATCTATATGTCACCCGTTTTTGATGGCAAAATCATCCAGCAAGGTGATATCTTAAAGTCGCAAGCTATGTCGAAAGAACAGGTGGATTTTCATGATAAAACAGGAGAATATACTTCTTGGACCAGTTCTATGTTCAGTGGTATGCCCTCTTATCAGATTTATACTTCTCCTCAAAAGACAGTCTTGAATCCAATAAGGTCGCTTCTTATTATGCGTCCTTTGGGCTGGGAGCGTAACATTGCCATGATATTCCTGTATTTGATAGGTTTTTATGTCTGCCTTTTAGCGTTAGGATGCAATCCTTGGCTGAGTCTGTTGGGCGCACTGGCCTTTGGATTAGGGAGTTATAATATTATCATCATAGAGGCTGGGCATGTCACAAAAGGGTGGGCCATGGCTATGATGGCGCCCATTTTAGGGGGTATGTTGTTGGCGTTTCGCAAAAAATATGTGTGGGGAGGAATTCTCTTTACCTTGGCCTTGGCTTTGCAGATATCCTTCAACCATATTCAGATAACATTCTATACAATGTTGGCGGGTCTTATTTTGGGCCTTGTATATTTGATTTATGCTATTAAAGACAAGGATTTAAAACCTATTCTCTTAGGTGGTTGTGTGCTGCTGTTGGGGTGCGTCTTTGCCTTGGGTAGTAATGCACGGCATCTCGTGGTTAACCGTGAATATGCCAAGGCAACCATGCGTGGTGGCTCCGAAATCACCGTTACTCCGGAAGATCTGTACAAGGACGGAGAAGCTAAGTCTATCGCTGCTTCCGATGGCTTGGACATTGATTATGCCTATAGCTGGAGCTATGGCAAAGGGGAAACCTACACCCTGCTCGTTCCTGGTGCATACGGTGGAGGCTCTGGCGAGACGGTCGGCACAGATTCCGAATTCTACAAGAACTTCCGCCAGAAACAGGCTCCGCTCTATTGGGGCGACCAGCCCTTTACCTCTGGTCCGGTTTATTTCGGCGCTATCATTGTCTTCCTGTTTGTCCTCGGCCTCTTTGTGGTGAAAGGTCCTGAGCGTTGGTGGCTGTTATTAGCTACTATCTTGGCTATTCTAATGTCCTGGGGCAAAAACCTGATGGGTTTCAACGGCTTCCTATTTGAACATCTGCCGCTCTACAATAAATTCCGGACACCCTCGATGAGTCTGGTGGTGGCCAACGTGACCATGGTCATTATGGCGGTGCTGGCATTGAAGGCCGTTTTTGACAAGGAAAATCCAGTCGAAAAAAAGAAGTTGAATCTCGGCCTGTACATCTCTACCGGCATTACGGCGGGCTTTATTCTGCTGATGATGGCGCTGTCGGGTGGTTTCTCTTTTTCTGGTGCCAGCGATGCACAGATGGCTGCTCAATATGGTCCTCAATGGGATGCTATTCAGGATGTGCTGGTCTCTGACCGCAAGGCTCTCTTTATGTCCGACTCCTGGCGATCCCTGATTCTGATTATATTGTCTGCCATAGCTTTGTGGCTCTATATCAACCAGAAAATCAAGCGATCTGGTATCATTGTCGGCGTTCTGGCTTGTCTGGTTCTGTTCGACCTCTGGGGTGTGGATCGCCGCTATCTCAACGATTCTAACTTCATTACTGAGAAAAAGGCCAAGTTGAGACCTTCACAGGTTGACCAGATGCTGGATCAATATGCCGCTCAGTTCAAAGACGAAGACTATCGAGTTTTCGATCTCTCTGTCAATACGTTCAACGACTCGTACCCGTCGGCTTTCCATCATCAGATTGGCGGATATAGCGCGGCGAAGCTTCGTCGTTATCAAGACATTATCGACTTCTATCTCTCCCGTCACATTAACCCCAATGTGCTGAATATGCTGAATGCCCGCTATGTGGTGGTGAAGGGACAGGATGGCCAGCCACAGGTACAGCGCAATCCCGATGCATTAGGCAATGCTTGGTTCGTGGGCGAAGTGAAAAAGGTGGGTAATCCCAATGAGGAGATTTTTGCACTGAATGATTTTGATCCTGCTACCACCGCCATCATCGACACCTCCAAATTTTCAACTTTCAACTTTCAATTTTCAATTGACAGCGGTTCTGTGATTGAGATGGTGCATCAAAAACCATACAATCCTGATTATGTGGTCTATAAGACCAAGACCTCCAAAGATCAATTGGCAGTGTTTTCCGAAGTTTATTATGCTCCCGACTGGCGTGCCTACATTGATGGAAAACCTGTGGAGTATCTCCGTGCCGACTATATCTTGCGCGCCATGGTGATTCCTGCTGGCGAGCACAAGATTGAATTTAAGAATGAAGCCCCGCTGATGCACAAGTGGGATACAATCACACTCTTGATTTCAATTTTGATGTTGCTGCTGATGGCGGGCAGCCTGGTGTGGTATTATCGAAGAGGAGAAGCTTATAATGCTTCTGCCAAACAAAAGGCTTCATAGATGTTGTCCTCCAAGGAGCAATAGGTCCAAGAACCGTATCTGCCGATAGAGTAGATGCTCGATTTGGCGAGTAGCTCTTTTTTCTGAACTTTGTCAGTTTCTGATGCAGTGGTGATGTGTACATACGCGGGATCCATCATGACAGAATGCGAGGCCACTAACTGCTGGTCTGTCACAATACCGGCTTTCTGTAAATCCGCTAACGTGCGATAAAGCAGTTGCTCCACATCCACATGACTCTCTTCGTGATTGAACCCGATCTCCACGTACAGCGACATTTTGTCCTGACCGATGATATTGTCATAGAATCCTACGCGATAGAACACCAAATCTCTGTCTGGAAAATAAATCCAATTGTTTTTGGTTTCCGGACCTTTTTTGTCAAACCCGAGGTTGAACACCAGTACCTTGTTCCATGAGTAGATGGATCTGTCGTAATCAATACTGCACATATCCAACAGCTTGGGGAATGGAATGGTGGAAATCAAATTGTCAAAGTGCAGCGTGCGCTTGTTGGTGACGGCTGTTTTCGTAGCCATATCGACAGAAACGAGCCATTCGTTAAAACTGATTTTGTCTTTGTCCACATGTGAAGCCACTGATTCCACAATCTTGATGACGCCCCTTTTGGGATACAGGAAAAAGGCGTTGTAAGACTGGTTTTGGGCATTCCGGAAGTTCTTGACAATCTGTTCCTTATTGGCGTATGGGAAGAAACGTCCCATGGCGTCAGTGTCCAACTTGTCCAAATCGGTGGCGTATAATTTTTCGTTATAAGGGATCAAGAACTTTTCAGCGATGGACTTGCCGAATTTAGCATACAACATACTCTTGAAAGAGTGTATTTCGGCATTTTCCTCCGTGGTAAAGAGGTCATACAGGCAGTCGATGAATTCCTCTTTGTCCAATTGATGAATGTTCATCTGGAAGGGGAAGTCAACATGCTTTCCTTTGTAGTAAATTTGCGTGAATTTGAAAACCTTGAGGATGTCGTCGTCGTTGAGTCTGCTCAAAACATAGTTTTTGATGTTTTCTCGTTGAAAGTGGAAGAAGTGCCCGGAGTAGTCCCAGACATAGTCGCCCGAGTAGATGGTTCTACAATAACCGCCCATCTCATGGTCTTTTTCGATGATGAGATAATCGTTTTTGGTGGCAGCGGCGTAACTCAGTCCGGAAATTCCGGCTCCAATTATTAAATCCATTTTGGTTAGCTAATAATGTTGTTTTTCTTGATATACCTGCGCAGTGCAACCGTGGCCAGTGACGGACAGCAGCGTAATAACATGAACAGAGCCTGCATCACCTTGTTGCTGCGGTAGTAGGTGTTTTCCTTGTAATCAGGAACTTGTTTCAGCAGTTCGTCGTATATTTCGCGGTAGGTAGACGTTTGGGGACGTTTGCTGTTGCGGATATAGTTGGCCACTGAGGAGAGGTATCCTTTTTTGAGATACATATAGTCCAATTCGGGCTTGAACTCATCGTAGGTGCCGTGGTCCTTGGCGTATTGCATCAACTTGCCGAACACCGCCAGGCGCTTTTTGTATTTGTCGCTCTGCAACGTAGTGGTCACCGAGCCCGGACGGATCAGGTAGTGATACAGCGGGCGGTCAACGTAGGCCACGCTGAGAGCCTTCATCCAGACGCAGGAAACGAAAAAGCTGTCGTCGGCGGCGCGGTCTTCTGGGAAACGAATGTCATGGGCGAGAATCATCTCGCGTCTGTAGATCATGGAAGCGAAAAGGGAGACATAATGTGTTAGTATATAAGCGCGCTTCTCGTGGGTCAGCTCACCTTCTTCCACGTGGGGATTCATGAGCAGGTCTCCGGTGGAACCGTCGGGGAAGCATTTCTGCATATAGCAGCAGCAGATGTCGCTGTCCAATGCCTTGGCTTTGTTGTAGAGCACCTCCAGCATATCCGGCTCGACAGTATCGTCTGGATCAATGAAGGAGATGTACTCGCCTTGGGCTTCGGGGATACCGAAGTTGCGGGCCATGCCGGCGCCGAGGTTGTGCTCAGGAGTGAGCACGCGGAACTGCGAAGCTCTGGGATGTCCTTCGATGGTGCGCTTCAGGATGGCGATGCTGTCATCGGGGCCATGGTCATCCACAAAAAGGAACTCAACCTCTTGGAGTGTCTGTGCCAAGAGCGATTTTGTGCAGGCCTCGATGTATTCGGCCACACCATAAACGGGGAGGATGACGGAAAGTTTGATCATAAAACGATATGATTATAAAGTTGTCGGCAAAAATACATAAAATTCAGATATGCGCAGACCGATGTGCTTGTCTTGGAAGCGGTAAAATGGGCCGTCTCCATCGTGCTGTGCCTCGGGCACACGCTCACGGGCGTACCAAAACGCGGCTGGAAGCTGATCCAGTTCCGTTGGAATGTGACGAAGGGGCTGGTGGGGATGCCTCAATAAGAAGGACTGTCTCACATATCCTCCATGCTCAGCCCTGCCATTTTTATTTTCTTGCTACGATACACGTGTCGTTGCATTACCTCCACCTTCTCCTGCAGCCTGGTGGGATTGTATCTCTTCGGGTTGCGCTTCACCTCGTAGGCTTCCACCTCGCCTTCCAGCGTCTCGGCCACAATGTCAATCTCAAACTCGTCGCTGTTGCCCTTGGTGTTCACACCTCCTGCCTGCCACCAGCCACCTATCATCCGGTAGAGACAGCTTTCCATCATCTTTTGCCGAAACCAGCGTTCCAGCGCGATGCCTGAGAAGGTTGGGTAGTCGTCCACCATTATTTTCTCCAGCGCCGGAAGATTCTGAATCTCGATCAGCGATGCATGACGGTGGATGTATCGGAACCAAAAGCGGAAGAAATTATCCTGAATTTCGTAGTGCACCGTTTGGCTGCCCTCTTTGGCGCCTACGGGCCGCTTCTTTCTGATGATGCCGTATTTTTCCTCCAGTATCTTTAGCTGCCCACCTAGGCTGTTCACGCCCAGGGCCGCCTCAATCTCCCTTTGCGTCACATCGCCGTGTGCCAGTTGGTCCAAGATGCTGAAATAGGTGCCGTACTGCTTACCAAACTCCTGTACCAGCACCGACTTACCTTCCTCAATGAAATAGCTGTCGCCGCTCGAGCACACATAGTGTAGCATCTTCTTCACATTGGTGCAGCGGTTGTTCATCAACTGCTCAATGTATCGCGCCACACCTCCTGTGATGGTCCACAGCGCCAGAAGATCCTCGTTGGTGTAGTCCGCCTTATAGTCGCCCAAAATCTCGCGCATCGTCGCCGTGGTGAACGGCTGCAGCTTGATGGTGCAGTCATCGCGTCCGAACAGCGGCTGCTCCTCATCCTTGAAGATTTTTTCCATCATGCTAAAAATGCTGCCCGACACAATCAGGCACACATTCGTTTGCTTTTTATATTTGTCCCATAGATCCTGCACATCGCTGAAGACGCCCGTATTCACGTTGTCGAACTCCTGAAATTCATCTATAAACAGCGTGAACCGTCTCCGCTTGCCGATTTCCAGCAGCAGCTGCAGCAGGTCTCGAAAACTCGTGATGCCCTCCGGCACAAACTCTTCTAACTTCGTGCGCACCTCCTCGCAGTAGGTCCTCACCAGCGTGGCTTCCGTCTTGCGGCCCACGAAGAAATACAATCCGGGTGCTTCCTCCTTTGTCTCCTCCATCAAACGGTACACTAAACTGGTCTTTCCCACGCGCCTTCTGCCTGTCAGTACCACAAATCTGCTGTGGTCGTCATACGCTTGTCGCTGCATTTCATGCAACCGCTGCATTTCTAACACCCTGTCGTAAAATTTTTTCATATTATCTTTATTTTATGGGCGTAAATTTTACTGCCGTTAAATTTCGATGCAAAAATACATTTTTTTCAGACGTGGCGATACTTTTTCAAAATAATAAGGTGTTGAAGAAAGCAGTGGTATGGCAAAACTTATACTTTTACCGCAAGAGTGATGCCATATACCAGTTGACGGTGGAGTTCTGCTATCGTTTCATGCCACGATACGGAGATCGCACCATTGACCAAATGGTGCAGGCAACCCGCTCTGGGGAGCAAAATATCATTGAGGGCAGTGAAGGCGGAATGACCAGTTCGGAGATTGAAAGAATTAGTTTTTTGAATATATTTATTGGTTATTTGCGCCTACCGGTAAAAATGCCTTTTCCAAAACGGGAATTGTCGGATACCACTCTTCAAACTTCTCTTTATGAGCGTACTTCCGCATAATAGGCTTGTATGTGTAGCACTTGGCCCCCATCTGGCTGCCATAGAGGGCGACTGAGGAGTTGTCTGTGTAGAAATCGCAACGATAAGTCTTAAGAACATTTTCAAGCACTACCGACTTGTCCAATTCAATCATACTCTCTCCCAAAATATCGCGTATTGTTCTCTCAAAAAAAAGTCTTATTTCCGTATTGGCAGCGGCGAAGAAATTAGGATGGTACTTGAAAGCAATGGTCTTATACTGTTTGTCCTTAATAAAATGTCCCAATTCAGTGTAAATCTGCATTATTTCTTCTTTTGAGAAGTGCAGGTACAGCGGATCTATGGATAACAAGGCATCGGGAGTGAAGCCTAGGTCGATGATTTCGTATGGGAGCCCTATCACTTGTAGTTTGTCTTGGTGCAGCGGGAAACAGAAAGGCAAAGTGGCGATACAGCCTTTAAACTTCGGCGATTCCGAGGCAATGAAGTGGTTTTTGCAAGCATATATGCGATTGAAAAAAGGATTCAACAAGGTTTTGTACACCACGTATCGAATTCCAGTAAAGGTTTGTGGGTTGAAATCCCGGTAGGAGGCCAGGCCATCTTCAATGACATAAAACCCGAGACAATTCTTTTTGGTGGCCATCAGACTTGTGATATCATTGGAACAGACTTGGGTATAGTAGAAAAAATCATCGTTTTGAAGAAAAGGGTCAATCAAAGCATCAAACTCCCGAATGTTCCGGATGGTTTTGAAAATGTTAGCGCCGGCAAACACCCGTCCGCTCTTGCTGTTGGTTAGATTGTAGCCCGTATGCACTTGATGGGGGTATTGGGCATTATAATTGTCAGGCAGGGAATAATTTCGAGTCTGAAACAACAGGCACTCGTTTCTGTCGAAATGGTTCAGCTCAATTATGCGGTGTGCGATATAAAAGGTGAGGTGGCTGGATACGCCGAAAATATATTTCATAATCTATTCCTATAATACCTTATCAAAAAGAGAGGGGTCAATTCCTCTCTTGCTCATTTTGAGTGTTCATAATCAGGACACAATAGCCATTCTACAAATTCTCTGACGGCTCCTTCCCCGCCTCTTTTCTTCAAAAGTATTATTCCCGGAATACGTTTAATTTGCAAAACAGCATTGGCAGGGCAGGCGGCAATACCAACTGCCGACAATAGATCATAACAGTTGATATCATCTCCAATGTAAGCGACTTCGTTTAGTGAAATTCCCTCTTTTACGCATATTTCTTTAGCAACTCCCAACTTTCCACCTTCCCTCTTGCCTTGATAGAGATAGTCCACGTTGAGCTTTCTTGCACGATTTTCCACAATTTTGGTATTCTCGGTGGTGATGATACCCGTCTTTATTCCAGCGTTTCGCAACAATCTGAACCCCATACCATCGTGAGTGTTGAATTTTTTTAGTTCATCTCCGTTTTCGGAGTAATACATACCAGCATCGGTCAACACGCCGTCAACATCAGATAGAAAAAGTTTTATGTTTTTTTGACAATTAGCCAATATCCGTCTGCGCATTAAATCCTCCAAATAAAACCAATCCTCAGGTTCATCAATTTCATTTGCTGTATATTCCGGCATCTCATAAATACCAATCCGACCACTCAAACGATTGCCTTTCTCCAAGATGTTTTTTACCTTGTTGATATAAAAAGCTCCGTTTTCCATTAACAATCCTGCAAATTCTTGTCTTCGAGGACGTTTTTTATAGTCATAGTTGACCGATTCCCCATTCTCATTCCAGAAAAAACGTTTATTGCGAACACAAGACAGCATTGAGTCGTAATTCCTTTCTTTGTACAATTCCAAAGCCTCTGTAAAATGATTTGTTTGCGTAAGAGGAGATGTGGCTTGAACAAGCATAAAAACTATATTGTCATCAAGATCAGCATAGTGGATGTACTCCAGCATCACACTTTCTGTACTGGAAGTGTCTGACGCGTTTTCCGCGGAACGGCGATACACTTTGGTTTTGGGATAATGTTGTGAAACAACTACATCTTCAATTATATCGGAGTCTGTCGCGACAACAATTTGGTCAACTTCCAAACATCGTTCCAAGGCCTCGATATTCCAACAAACTAAAGGCTTCCCGCAAAACGGCTTGATATTCTTCAGAGGTATTGACTTGCTACCTCCACGAACAGGTATAAAAGCAACTACTTTTTCCATCTTTTTATTAAAAACCCTTTACTTGGTTTTTTTTCAATTTATTTCGCTGAACCATTTCTATGTCAAGAACATCTTTCTGTTTATATGTTAAAGCCTTGGCAACAGCACGGCAATCACGAGCCAACTTGCGAAGTCCATCCGGCTCAAGAGATGCTGCGTGATCCGTCCCTTTCCAAGTTCGGTCCAGTGTAAAATGGCGCTCAATCCATTCAGCCCCCAAAGCTACTGCAGCAGCATCCACAGCAATTCCAAGATGATGACCAGAAAAACCAATAGATTTCACTCTTCCAGCATATTGTTCTCGCATTCGTGATAATTCAAGCAGACAAATATCTTCAAAAGGAACTGGGTATCCCGACGTGCAATTGTAAAGAACTAAGTCTTTTGATCGTCCGTTAGCTTCGAAAAATCTTACAATATCTTCTTCCTCTGTCTTTGTTGTCATTCCAAATGACATATGGATTTCTCCGCCGAAGTTGTCGCAGAGATATTGTAACATAGGCTTGTTAAGATTGCATGCCGAAGGGATTTTAATTAGGTTTGGGTGAAGAGTTGTGATTTCCTTCGCAGATGTTACATCCCAAACACTCGTAGAATACTCCACTCCAAACTCCTTACACCACTCTTGAAGCTGACGATGTTGGCCAAGGGTAAATTCAAGAAATTCACGATGCTCTCCGTATGTGGAACCGTAACTGTTTTCGGGATGTGGATGGGGAGCGTTATATTCCTCTGGCGTAAGCAACTCACGATTGCAGCGTTTTTGAAACTTAACAACATCCACTTTACAGTATGTGGCAGCAGTCATGATCATTTCTTTGGCGATATCCATGTCGCCTTTGTGGTTACATCCGATTTCGGCAATAATTTTCGGTGCTTTCATATCAAGTTGTTTAATAATCCTAATGCTGAATAATTAGTAGTTTAATTTTTGTCGGCAAAGATACAATTATTTCCCTTTCACCGCACCACCGTCACGCTGGTGTTCAACCCTTTTTTCTTTTTGCCATCTGTCATGCACTGATACTCAATGGCGCAGAAATAGACTCCGTCGGAGACATTTGCCGCATCCCAGCATAGATTATCGTTGCTTTGTTGCTGGTACACTCGCTTTCCCCAGCGGTTGTAGATTTCTATTTCCAGACTGATGAAATCCCCCTCCAACTGTGGCTCGAACACGTCGTTGATGCCGTCCCCATTAGGCGTGACGACGTTGGGGACGACCACTTTGCAAGGCCGTCCGTCAAAGTAAAAGGAGTTGTCGGTGGTGTCACACTCCCCCTGCAAGCCACCGTATTGGGCTGGACCGTGGCCGACGTCGTTCACCATGATGTGGAGCGGGAAAGGGTCTTCGTAATTTTTGAAGATCGATAGGTCGTATGTTAAACTAAAAGTCTCACACTCGCCCACTGAAAGGTTTTGCGTAAAATAGTCTGTCTGAACCCACTCTCCCAAATTGGTGTACAGCGAGATGGCCATTGGGGCAGTGAAAACGAGTGCCCCGTTGTTGCAAATGGTCAGCTCGATATGCCCTTCATTACCTTCCATGGTAACAACAGGATCGGGGGTGATGGATAGGTTGGCAAGTGTCGCAAAAGGCCGTCCGTACTGGTCCAAAGTGGTGGCTTGTTGTAGGAAGTTGTTGAAGGGACGGCGCACCACGCCCAGAGGGTCTGTGAAGGCGGTGGCGTTGTTGAAGAGCGGCGAGGGGATGGTGAGGTCCTTGTTGACGTTGGTGACGTTGTACATGTACTGGTTCCACACGGGTCGCGCGGGGGCCCAGGGGTGGATTCCCCCGATTACCACCAGTTGCCCACCTACCCAACCCAGGCCGGAGGTCATCTTGCCGCAGACCACAATCTCCGCCTTGCCGTCGTTGTTGACGTCTGCCACCACGGGATATTCCTTCCAGGTGCCTGCGGTCATGTACTTGGTGTATAGATTGTAAAATGGGATGGTGTCGTTGCCGGTGAGATGACTTTTGCCACTTCCGTTGATGATGCGCAGGTCGCTCTGGTCCCGATAGACGATTTCCATGATGCCGTCCTGGTTGAAATCGAACAGAGTCATGGAAGTCTGGCCCGATTCGTCGCTGTGCGTGGCTTGCCACTTGGTCTGCAGCCCTGTCGTTGGCAGGTATTTCATGGCGGTGATCCTGGAGTTTGCGACGGAGGATTGGTAATCGAGGTAGACAAACTCTAGTCGGCCGTCTCCGTCGATGTCTCCCACCATGGGATAACCGATGGTTCTAGCGTATTTGCCGTGGATGAATAGGATGTCCTCCGTGACGGGGTCGTATGCGTATATGTATGCCGAGTCAGTGGTCACGGAGTTTGTGCCGTCAATGATGACCATGACATCCAACTGTCCGTCGAGGTTGAAGTCTGCCACCGCCACGTTGCCGTCCTGGGGGATGCGGGAGGGGATGGCGATGGTTTTGATCTCTGTCACGCTGTTCAAAGACACGTTAGTCCGGCTGACAATGTTGACGTTGTAAATGGTGTTGCCGCAGATGAGTTCGGGTTTGGAGTCTCCCAGGACATTTGCGGCGAAGGGCATGGCGCTGCGGCCAGCCTCGGTGGAGGAGTTTCTCCAGCTTCTCCCCATGTTGCCGTTGGCAGGCCCTGCACAAAGCCGGTTTAGGGTGGCGGCATCGTACACGACGTTGCCGATGTAGATGTCTGGCCATCCGTCCCCGTTGAAGTCTGCCACGGAGACAACGCCCTCGCAGGGGGTGCTCACGTTGGAGGTGGCGAGCAGGTTGCCGTGGATGTCGTAGGATCGTAGCTTGTTGTCGTAGCAGTGCAGGACGATGGCACCCTGCATGCCGCCGTTGCCGTCGGGGTAACGGACCAATGCCATGGGCCCTGCGAATCCCGCATAAATCTTTTGAGAGACGTTGATGGTGCCGATTTGTTGCAGGTTGGTGCCCCGGTAGATGCCCACCTGCGTGGTGTAGTGGTCGTTGGTGACGGTTTTTGCGGCCACGATCTCCACGATGCCGTCACCGTCGATGTCGCCGACCAGAGGAACATAGTAGCAGTGGATGTCGTTGGCGGAATGCAAGACTTGGGCGTCCCAGGGCTGCTGCTGCGCCTCCGTCGTGCAGTCGGTCATCTCCATGTTGTCGGGCAGCCCGGTGCCGGAGCCGGTGTCCGGCAGCACCGTGACGGTGACGTCCATGCTGACGGAGCAGCTGTCGAGGTCGTAGAAGGCGATGTCGTCGAGGCCGAAGTCGTTGCCGGTGCCGTTGGTGTTCTGGTTGAGGATGGTGAGGGTGGCGGTGGTGGCGTTGCCGCTGTACCAGACATCATAGTACTGCACCCAGGAGTTGAGCACGCCGGGGGCGTGGAAGATGGGCCCGATGGGGGTGCCGTTGACGGAGAACTGGAGGAGGGCCTGGGCGTTCTGCTGGTAGGAGTTGAGCATGGAGACGACCTGTGCGGAGAAGGCGTAGTGGGTGTTCGGGGTGACATTGACGGTCTGCTGCCAGACCACGGCGTTGGGGGTGGTGGCGCCGTCCACCGACATGAAGTAGCCGCTGCCGCCGTAGCCGTAGATGTGCCCGCCGGTGCCCCAGACAATCTGCCCGTCGGTGTTGATGGTGTATTGGCCGTATCCCGTGATGTAGCTGTTCATGTAGTTGTAGCTGGAATAGAAGCCGGTGTTGCCGGCCTCGAAGCCGCCGTTGGTCACCAGGTTGGGGCCGTGGAGGTTGTAGCCCGTGACGGTATAGGTGGTGGTGACGGAGGGGGAGGCAGTCGGATTGTGCGCGGTGTCGCTGGAGAGCCCTGCGGCAGGCGTCCACTGGTACACCTGCGCCCCCTGCGCCCACAACTGCACGGAGGAACCTTCCGTGACGGTCATGTCCCCGCAGACAGTCATAGCCGGAGGACACTGGGCAAACAGCTTTTGGGTGCACACCAAGAGATGCCCCCAACAAAGAAGCATCATGAGTGTAATCCGTCGTATGTTCATGCCTTTCTTCATCATGTTTCAGAAAGAATAGTCACAATCTATACTAAACTGCAAAAATATAAAATATATGTATGTGTACCGTCCTCAGAAAAAAAAAAGACGTTCCGAAGAACGTCTTGGTGGTCCCACAAGGGCTCGAACCTTGGACCCTCTGATTATGAGTCAGATGCTCTAACCAACTGAGCTATGGGACCTGCCTGTTGAGTAGGACTTTCAATGAGGGCGCAAAAATACACTTTTTTTTTCATGTATCTTTGCCTTAATTTTTCTTTTTGCGCGTTGCCTTTAGAGGTTCATTGCCAAAGGAGTAGGTGATGCCGACCAATGCATTGATGCCGAAATTGTTGAAGGCATAGTAGTTGGTCGCATACTGACAACCGATGTTGTTGATGTTGGCAAAGGCGGTGAACTGCGGAGTGATGATCCACTCAAACCCTAACCCGAAGTTCAGCACGGGTTTTACCAAGCGTTTGCCATTCTCATTTTTGATCAGGTCATTGGCAGCTTCGTAAGAGGAAATATAGGTGTTTCCATTCTCATCGATACTAGTCTGCGGCACCAGTGCCCAACGACCCAAGCCGACCTTGGCGTTCAAGTCGAAGATGAACTTGTTTTTCAGCACATATCGGCCGTCAAAGCCTAATTCCCAAGAGGGCTTATACCATGGGTGCTCCAGATTTTCCGCCTTGAAATAATAACCCCAGTAGTTGGCATTCAGGTTCAAATAGAGATGATTGATGGCTTCCCAAGTGATATTGGCGCTGACATTCAACACATTGGCTTTGTCCACATAGACCACATCATACTGGTTCTTCAACAGACACAGGGTGTCCAGCACATAGAAGGGCATATCCTGCACGAAAGAATAGCGAGCTGCGATATGATAGTTGAGTCTCTTGACAAGATTGCCCTTCACGCCGCCATAGACGCTGATCTGGGTGCGTGAGAAGCGCAGACTGTCCAGCTGGGGCTTTACGTATGGGTTCTCATACAACATGTCGCGCAGGGAGTTGTACTTGGACTGGCCGTCCACGCCGACATAAAGGCTCAGGATGTTCCGTACCAGACCCATTTGCAGTTCCGCGATTGGATAGACGGGGCATCGGGTCTTGTCGTTGGCCACCAGCACAGGGATGCCGACACCGACCTTGAGGAAGTATTCCTTGATGTTGAAACTCATGGTGGGACGCATCTCGATCTTGAAGCTATGGTCGATATTCTTGGCAGGGATGTTGTGCTCGACACCGATCATGATGCTGTCGTTCCAACTGTTGAGATAGTAATCCACATCAAAGTCCAACTGGTAGTGCTGGAATCCGGAGATCTTGATGAAGCGGGAGTCGTATGCGAAGATAGAGCGCAGGCCGATTTGATGCTCCATATCCTTCCAATAGGTACGCAGGAAGTCATAGTGCAAGCAGATGTCCTCCTTGAAACGTTTGTCCTCGGTGGTGTAGTTGGATCGAAATCCCAGTTCTGCTTTGGCGTGGTGGAAGCTGTTGCGGATACTGTCGCGGTAGTCTTTGGCGTAGTAGAAATCGGGGATGCCCCATTCGCGACTATAACCATAAAGGTTGGCGAGCTCGTGGTTGTAGCCTGCGGAGGAGTAGAGGGTGTAGTTCTTGAAGTAGCGGTTGAAGAAGAGATGCAGGCGGGTGTCGCTGGTGGGCGCGTAGGCGAATTGCTTCTGCACCTTGCCGATGGGTTCAGCCCAGGAGGAGAAGTGGTGGAAGTTGAGGCCGTACGAGTATTTGGTGTTACGCGTGTTGTGCACCGACAACTCGGCCAGCGGGGTGATAGGATACCCGAAGCCTAACTTGAGGTAGTTGCGGTAGAAACGCTCCGGCACCTCCGGGTTGAACTTGCTGTACGATAACTTGGCCGTGGAGAAGTTGAGCTCGGGCTTCTGCGGACTGATCTCATATGTGTAGGTGACCGTGTTGTGGATGGTGTCGGTGATGACGGCATCCCGGTTGATCTTGGTGCTCTTGGCTAACTTGGGAACGTAATTGACAAGCAGCTGTGCCGAATCCACGGCTTGAGCACTGACGCCCGTCACAGTGAAGGCGGCAATCAACGTAATGAAAAGGCTTTTTATGTTCATGTGTCTCATAATCTTAATGCTAACGGTTAATCATGGGTTGGATTGGCGGCCTCGATGGCATCTACCTCGGCAATGCGTTGTCTGGCCAGGTTGACAAGTTCAGCGCCATCGTAGTTGTCCACAATACTCTGGTAGGTGTGGCGCGCCTGGAAGGTGTTGCCCTTGGCTAAATAGAGGTCTCCGTACAAGAGGAAGGTGCGGGCGTACCAGTATTCGGAGGAGTAGTCTTTGCTTAAGATGTCCTGGATCTTTTTCTCACAGGCTGTCAGATCTTTGTCGTGCTCCAGGGAGATCTCAGCCAGATGGTAGGCTGCTTCGGCGCAGAGGTCGTTGCTGCCTCTTTTCTCCAACTGGCCGTAATAGGTCTTGGCTTTGGCGAAGTCTTTCTGGTTCATGGCCGAGTTGCCGGCGATGAGCAAGGCTTCATTCAGAAGGTCGGAGGCACTCGACTGGATGATGTATTCAGAGGCTTTGAGCGCCTTGGGATAGTCTTTCATAAAATAAGCACTACGCATGGCGCCGTTGTTGGCATAGATCAGCTCGTCTTCGTCTGTGGTGCTCTCAGCCAGCTTGTTGAAATAGGTTAGTGCTTGGGTGTACTGCTTGTCATTGTAGAGGATGGAGGCCGCTTTGTGCAATGCCGTGACGTTGTATTCGGTCTTGTACTTCTTGATGATCTGCTCATAGTCGGCCAAAGCATCGTGGTACGACTTCTGTCCGTATTCGCATTCAGCCTTGAAGAAGAGGGCCTTGGCGACGAAAGAGCCGTTGGGGAACTGACGCAGATAGTCGGCGCACGCCTTGATGGAGGCCTCGCAGTCGCCGCGCTGGTACTTGGCCTCCGCAGCCTTGAAGGCGATGGAGTCCTGACGGTCGGCGGAGATGTTCATGTTCTTGCTGCGCACATAGTCGAAGAACTCACTGGTGTTGCCCTCCTCAGTGTAGATGTTCTCCAGGTTGGCCATGGCATCCTTGGCTTCACGGGAGCCGGGATAGGTCTCAACTACGTACTTGTAGGTGGAGATGGCCATGTCGGTGTTGCCATTGTTCAGATAAGCCTGGGCGAGACGGGTGTGCGCCTGACGAATGTAGGTGCTCTTGGGATGCTGCTTGATGAAGTCTTTGTAAGCAGCAATGGCGCTGGGATAGTCGTTCTGGGTGTGGTAGGTGACGGCCAGGTCGTAGTCGGCATCGTCGCGATAGCTGGTGTTCGGATTGTTGGCGATGAGACGCTCCAACGCCGCGATTTTCTTGGTGTTGTTCTTCTGGTAACCGTAACACTTCGACTGTTGGTAGATGGCGTAGTCGCTGTTGAACTCATGCAGCCCCTCGCACTCTTCGTAGTATTTGATGGCGTTCTTGAGATCCTGTTGCATGAAGTAGCAGTCGCCCAGTCGGGCCAACGCGTCGGCCTTCACCTTGGTGTCTTTGTCGTTGGTCTTCTGGATATAGGATTTGAAGGCGCTGGCGGCATCGCGGTAGCGCTTGATCTTCAAGGCAGCATAGCCCAAAGAGTAGAAGGAGGAGTTGTAGTTCTCGTTGTAGGCGGCACCGTCACGCTTCTGGTAGGATTGCAGCGTGTAGTAGGCATCCTGGTATTGCTCGTTGCGATACTGCGCCTCTCCTTTCCAGTAGGTGGCATTCATGGTGAACTGCGGGTCGCGGGGAGCGGAGAGCGACTTGTCCAGATATTTGATGGCCTCTTTGTTGTTGCCGTTGTTCAGCAACTCCAACGCCCGGAAGTAGGTGCAACGCTGATAGGCCTGCAGGATGGAGGGCGACTTGGTGCTCAACTTCTCGATGGAGTTGATGGCGGCTTGGTAGTTCTTGGTGGACATGTAGAGTTTCGACAGATAAGAAGAGGCCTCCTCACTGCGGGCGGAGTGGGGGTATGTGTTGATGTATTCCTGCAGCGCGTCAATGCCGTTGTTGAAAGGACTCGTGGAGGTCTGGCACTGCAGCTTGGCATAGTTGAAGAGCGCATCTTCCTTGATATCGGCGTTGAAATCATACTTGGCCGCCTCTTTGAAACTCTGGATGGCCAACGCATATTGCCCAGCCCGACGATAGCAGTCGCCGATGAGGTAGTAGCTGTTCTGCGTCATGGCATCCGGCTCTTTGGTGTTGATGGCTTTGGAGAAATGGGCGATGGCTTTGTCGTAGTTGGCCTCCCGGTAGTAGGAGAAGCCGGCGGCGAAGTTGTCCTCGCGACTCAGGCTGATCTTGTCGGCCTTCACCAGCTGGTCGAACTCCTCGGTGGCTTTCTCGTAGTTGTTGAGCGTGTAGTTGGACACGGCCACGCACCGGAGGGTGTGCAGTTGGGTGGTGTCTCGGTTGTCGGTGACAGCGGGAGCCACGCGCAGCACTTTTTCATATTCGCCCTGCTTGAAGTAGATCTGGGTCAGATAGTTGGACACATCTTTGCGGTATTCTGGATCTTCGCGAAGCGTCAGGAAGTCCTCTAAGGCAGCCTCATATTGTTCGTTCTGGTAGGCCAGCACCGCCGAGTAGTAGATGGCTTTCTGCTTGTAGGGGCCGGCTTGCTCCCGCGCCTTCTTGAAGTAGGACTTGGCCAGGTCGGACTCGTTGACCATCAGATAGGAGTATCCCAACTTGAAGTTGTATTCCGCACTGTTCTCCGGCAAGATTTCCGACTCCATCAGCGGCTCGAACTGCGTGATGACCTTCTTCCACTGTTTGCGGCTGAAATAGTATCTGCCCAGATAGAAATGCGCCACCGGCACGTAGGAATGCACAGGATATTGGTCGATGAAAGACTGCAGATAATAGGCGGCATCCTGATTGTCCAGTTTGGCGGCGCAGACTCCCATGTAAAAATAGGAGTTTGTCTTCAGATCCTGCTGCCTGTCTTCTGTGTTTTCATACACATATTTGAAATATTGCTGCGCGGATCCGTACTTCTCTTTGTTGAACAGATCCATGGCAGTCTTGAATTCGTATTGCGGGGATTGGTAGTTTTCGGTCCGCTGAGCAAAGCCGGTTGACAGGCAACACAGCCATATCGTAACGGCCAATAGGTTGAATCTCAAAAACTTCATTTTTTCTACTATTTTCAAAATTTAAATTTAAAAACGGACAAAAATAGAAAAATAGTATGTGTTATTTTCTTTCAGATGGTTTAATTGTAAACATGTTTTTTTTAATAACATTTGAAGTGATCAGTGAACAGCGATCAGTGAACGGTGGTTGGGCAATGGCCATGGCTAACATCATTTTTTTAAATACCCTTATGAATATTGTATGGATATATTTTATATTTTTGCGCTTCTTAAAAAAACAACTGTACAGATGACAACCTCTACAATTCTTTATGCAGCATTGACTATCGGCTTGACGGGTCTTATTGCTGCGGTGATTTTGTATTTTGTATCCAAGTTTTTCAAGGTGGAGGAGGATCCGCGCATTGACGAGGTCCAAGCCTGCCTTCCCGGTGCCAACTGTGGTGGCTGCGGCTTTGCCGGCTGCCGTGCCATGGCGGAAGCGATGGTGCAATCCCTCGACCTGAGCATCGCCTACTGTCCGGGCGGTGACTATGACAAGATTGGCGAGATTCTGGGCATCAAGGCGGAGGCCCGCGACCCGCAGGTATGTGTGGTGCGCTGCAACGGCACCTGCGAGAATGCCCCTTCCAAGGTCTTCTACGACTCGGCGCTGACGTGTGCCTTTGCCAACAGCCTCTTCGCAGGCGAGAGCTCCTGCCCCTTCGGCTGTCTTGGCTGCGGCGATTGTGTCCAGGCATGTGCCTTCGACGCTATCCATATCAATCCGGAGACTCATCTGCCGGAGGTTAACGAAGATCTCTGTGTCGGTTGTAAGGCCTGTGCCAAGGCCTGTCCGCGCGGTGTGCTCGAGATTCGCAACAAGGGACGCATGGGCCGCCGCGTCTATGTGGCCTGCAACAACAAGGAGAAGGGCGCCGTGGCCCGCAAGAACTGCTCCGCCGCCTGCATCGGCTGCGGTAAGTGCGCCAAAGCATGCCCCTTCGAGGCAATCACGGTGACCGACAATCTGGCATATATCGACTATACCAAATGCAAGGCCTGCCGCAAGTGTGTGGCCGAATGCCCGACAGGAGCTATCCATGCCGTCAACTTCCCCGAGAAGAAAGAGCCTGTGGCAGTGTCTGAACCGGCAGCAGAAGCTTAAAACCCATTCATCCATTCTTTATAACGGCGATTATGAGTACAGAAAATATAACCAAACAGATTTCCGATGATGTCAAACAGAGCATGCGCGCCATCCGCCGCCTGAGACGCAAGACTTTCCCCATGGGCGGTGTGCATCCCGCAGCCCACAAGATTGCCCATTCCGCACCAGTGGAGACCTTCCCGCTTCCCGATGAGGCGGTCGTCTTCATGACCCAGCACCTCGGCGCCCCTGCCAACCCGGTAGTCCAAAAGGGCGACAAGGTGAAGGTGGGCCAGCTGATCGGCGAGGCCTCCTCCTTTGTGAGCGCCAATATCCATGCCCCTATCTCCGGCACGGTGACCAAGGTTGATATGATTCCCGACATCACCGGCTATAAGAAGCCCGCTGTCGTCATCCAACGCGAAGGCGACGAATGGGACGACTCCATTGACACCTCCCTCGACGTGGTCCGTGAACTTAAACTGCAGACCAAAGACGAGATCATCGCCCGCATGAAAGACAGAGGTCTGGTGGGCCTCGGCGGCGCCTGCTTTCCGACACATATTAAATATATGCTCAAGCCGGAACAGAAATGCGAGTTCCTCATCGTCAACGCAGTGGAATGCGAGCCCTATATCTCGACCGACAACCGGGTCATCCTGGAGCGTACCGAACAATGTCTGATCGGAATTGAGTTGGCCCTCATCGCGTCGGGAGCTCCCAAGGCCATCATCGGCATCGAGGAGAACAAGCCCCGCGCCATCCAGAAGCTGGTGGAGATGACCAAGAACTACACCAACATAGAGGTGCAGCCGCTGAAGCTCAAATATCCGCAAGGTGCCGAGAAACAGTTGATCAAGGCCATCACGGGACGCAGCGTGCCCAACGGCGCCCTGCCTATCTCCGTTGGCTGTATCGTGAACAACATCACCACGATGTACGCCCTCTACCTGGCCGTGCAGAAGAACAAACCTATTGTGCAAGCCTACACGACTGTGTCTGGCCTGTCGATTCCCGAGGATAAATGCAAGAACTACCGTCTCCGCATCGGCACGCCCATCCTGGACGTGATGAACAGCGTGGGCATTCCCGAAGATACCGGCAAGATCATCTCCGGCGGCCCTATGATGGGCAAGGCTATCGCGAACTTGAACTCCTATGTGGTGAAGGGAATGTCGAGCCTGCTCTTCATCACCGACAAGGAGAGCAAGCGCGGTCCGGAGGCCCCCTGCCTGCGTTGTGGCAAGTGCGTGCAAGGCTGCCCGATGGGTCTCGAACCCTATCTGATAGCCACGCTCTCCCAACAACAGAAATATGAGAAGTGCGAGACGCTGGGCATCATGAACTGCATCGAATGCGGTTCCTGCTCCTTCACCTGCCCAGCCAACCGTCCGCTGCTGGACTACATCCGGGTCGGCAAGAACAAGACCGGCGCCCTCATCCGCGCCCGCAGCGCCAAATAGTCGCCATTCCCTCTCCAAGGCCCTTCGTCGGGGCCTTGTTTTTTACCTTTGAAAAAAATTATATCTTTGTCTTAAAAAGATATACATATTTTTTATATCTTTGCGCCCTCAATTCAAAAGAGGCTCTTTGGATTGATTTATAAGTAATTAACCTCATTGTTTAATCCTTAAAAAAACCTTTGTTCAGGGTTAATTGAACAAAAAATAACATGTCTGAAGAAATTAACAACATCCCGGAAGAAATCGAAGCCAAGGCTGAAGAAACCGTAGAGCAAGCTGCCGAGACCGTTGCCGAAACGGTTGCAGAAGCTGCTGAACCCGTTGTCGAGGCCGCTGAAGAGGTCGCTGAGACTGTCGCAGAAGTGGCTGAACCCGCTCCTGCTACGGAAGAGGCTCCGAAGCCCCGCAAAATGAGAGAGATTGAAAATGTCTATGCCTCTATCGAAAACTTCGATTGGGATAATATCGATGACAAACACGAGCATTATTCTGCTGACGAGAAGGCTAAATTGGAAGATCTCTATACTAAATCCTTCAAGTCTGTGGACGAGAACGCTGTGATCACCGGTAAGGTGGTGGCTATCAACAGCCGTGAGGTGGTGGTGAACATCGGCTTCAAATCCGACGGCGTCATCAACGCTTCCGAACTTCGTTACAACCCGGATCTTAAGATCGGCGACGAAATCGAAGTCTATGTGGAAAGCCAGGAAGACTCCAACGGTCAGCTGCAACTCTCCCACAAACGTGCTCTCATCCTCAAGTCTTGGCAGCGTGTCAACGAGGCTTATGACAATCAGGAGATTATCACCGGTTATGTCAAGGGTAAGACCAAAGGTGGTCTCATCGTGGACATCTTCGGTATCGAGGCCTTCTTGCCCGGTTCCCAGATTGACGTTAAGCCCATCCATGACTATGACGCTTTCGTCAACAAGACGATGGAGTTCAAGGTTGTCAAGATCAACCACGAGTACAAGAATGTGGTCGTTTCCCACAAGGCTCTCATCGAGGCTGAAATCGAAGCCCAGCAGGCTGAGATCATCAGCAAGCTCGAAAAGGGTCAGATTCTCGAAGGTGTGGTCAAGAACATCGTTCCTTACGGTGTCTTCATCGACCTCGGTGGCGTGGACGGCTTGATCCACATTACCGACCTCTCTTGGGGCCGCGTGACCAATCCCGAGACCGTTGTCCAACTCGATCAGAAGATCAACGTGGTTATCCTCGACTTCGACGAGAACAAACACCGTATCGCATTGGGTCTGAAACAACTCACCCCGCATCCTTGGGACAACCTCGATCCTGATTTGAAGGTGGGTGACAAAGTGAAAGGCAAAGTGGTCGTCATCGCTGACTACGGCGCATTCATCGAGATTATCCCTGGCGTGGAAGGTCTGATCCACGTCTCCGAGATGTCCTGGTCTCAACACCTGCGCACCGCTCAGGACTTCCTGAAGGTGGGCGACGAGGTGGAGGCTGTTATCCTGACCCTCGACAGAGAGGAGCGCAAGATGTCCCTCGGTATCAAACAACTGATCCCGGATCCTTGGGCAGACATTCTGACCAAATATCCGGTCGGTTCCAGACATACCGCTACCGTTCGCAACTTCACCACTTTCGGTATCTTCGTTGAGCTGGAAGAGGGCGTGGACGGTCTGATCCACATCTCCGACCTCTCCTGGTCCAAGAAAATCAAACACCCCGCTGAGTTCACCAAGATCGGTGAGCCTATCGAGGTCGTGGTTCTCGAAGTCGATACCGCTGCAAGACGTCTCAGCTTAGGCCACAAGCAACTCGAGGAGAATCCTTGGGACGCTTATGAGTCCACCTATGCTGTGGGTACCGTCCATCAAGGCACCATCGCTTCCATCAACGACAAGGGCGCTACCGTCACCCTGGCCGATGGCATTGAGGGCTTCGCTTTCAACCGCAATCTTGCCAAGGAAGACAAGAGCCAAGTGAAAGAGGGCGATGTGCTCGACTTCATGGTGGTTGATTTCTCCAAAGAGACCAAGAAGATTCATCTCTCCCATACCAAGACCTGGCAGGCTAACCGCGAGGACGATGAGAGAATGAAGGCCGAGGAGGAAAGAAAACAAATCAAGGAATTCAACAAGGCTAACGAAAATGCTGTCGAAAAAGCCACTCTGGGCGACCTCGACGTGCTGCAATCCTTGAAGGAAAACCTTGAGAAAGAGGGTAAATAAACCACTCTTCACAAAATTCAAAAGCGGTCAATCAAATTGACCGCTTTTTTTGTATCTTTGCCGACAATTTTTGAATATGAGAAAATATTGTTTGTATATAGGAATTCTGCTGCTGCTGATCTCTGTGGCTCTCCCTGCAAAGGCACAGCGTTTTGTCGGTTTTGCATCCGCCGGTGTCAACCTGGGCCAGATCGAAGGCGACGATGTCCATGGCTTCCGGAAGGTCGGCGTGAATGGCGGTCTGGGTGTCGCGTTGCCCCTGACGCGCGACCATAAGTGGAGCCTCAGCCTGGAGTTGCTCTATGCCCAGAAAGGCTCCTACAAACACTATTCTCCCAAGTTTTCAAGATGTTTTGACACGATCTTTTACCATCCAGACATGTTCTTGGATGTGAACCGTGCGATTCCGTTCGATTCCACCATGAAGTGCAATATCTCCCTGGACTATGTGCAGATACCTTTGCTCGCACACTATGAGGATATGCAGTCGGGTTTCAAGTTCGGCCTCGGCTTTGCCTGGGGACGTCTGGTCCGCGCCAAAGAGATCTACAACGGTTTTACCCGGACCACCAACATTCGCTCCGGCACCTACCGCAAAAGCGACTGGTCCGTTATCGTGGATGTGGAAGCCCGCCTCTATAAGAATCTGTCTCTCGACGTTCGCTGGGAATATTCAATGGTGCCAATCCGGACTATGCACTATATGACGGGCAGAACAGAGTCCGACGGCTCTTTCAATCTGATCCGCGATGAATATATCAAAATGCACAATCATGTTTTCTCCATCCGACTCTCCTATTTCTTCAATGAAAAATATGAGCTGAACGATCATGTGAACCGTAAGGGCAACCGGATGGGTACCAAATGGATCAAGTATATTCCCGAATATTAATAATGAATATGAAGAATCATCATACACTTTTCTGGTCTCTTGTGGTTTTGTTCTCCCTTTGGCTGGGCACCAGCTGCCAGCGGGAGATTGACCTGACCGCGGACTACAAGGATATCTCCTTCTCCTATGCTATCCTGGATTGTCAAGACAGCTTGCACTATTTCAAGATTTACAAAGGCTATCTGACCAATGAGAATGCTTTTGTGCAGGCCACCGACTGGAATAACATCTATTATCCGGTGGACTCTGTCGAGGTGCGTCTGGAAGAGTACAATGCCGCCCATACTTTGTTGCGCTCCCAAGTGCTGGACACTACAACGGCAATACCCAAAGAGGACGGTATCTTTGCCTCTCCCAAACAGCTCCTCTATTATTCCGATTGGACGCTGAACAAGGATTACACCTACCGTCTGGTAATTCACCATAAGAACACAGGTGAAGAGGTCTATGCAGAGACGCCTATCGTGCATCCTTTCTCCGTGCGCAGACCGACTACTACCTGGAATATGAATCTGATGCAGCCCTATTCCATCCAGTTCTACCAATCCGACAATGCTGCAGCGTATGATATCCTTTTTACCTTTGCTTATATAGAAGTGAACAATACAACGGGGGCTATCGAGCACAAATCTTTTACTCGACGTCTCAATTCGGATTTAATCCGTACACCCTCTGCCGCCGGACTGGTGTCCTATTCCTCCTTCACTCCTCATGACTTCTACCTCTATCTGGCACAGTATATTCCTGAGAATCCTAACGTCACCCGCTATATTGATGCCATTGACGGACAGCCTTACCGTTGTATCCGCCTGAGCGTCTGGGCAGCTTCCCAAGAGTATCTCTATTACCAGCAGGTCTCCACTCCGAGCAGCAGTATTGTGGACAACCGGTTGGAGTACACCAACTTTGTTTCTACAGACAACGATGCGTATGGCTTGTTGGCTTCAAGAACGTCCACCCATGTGGATTTGATGCTGGATATCAGTCAGGCACATAATGAGGATACGCTGGTTTTAGGGCCCATTACTCGCCATTTGAACTTCGGATACTATCGCAACAGTCCCTTGTTTCCGCACGAATAATGTATCTAACAATCATATTGTTAGGTAATTAAAATATTTTTTGCAAAGGGTTCGTCTGAATACAAAAAAAATGTATTTTTGCGACCTCAAACATTGCGGGGTAGAGCAGTGGTAGCTCGTCGGGCTCATAACCCGGAGGTCGCAGGTTCGAGTCCTGCCCCCGCTACCAAGTCAGACAATTCTTCAGAATTGTCTTTTTTTATCATCCAGCCAGATTATGAAGGAAGAGAAAAAGAGAAAGACCCCGAACTTTTTGGAGAAGCCGCTGTATCCCGGTGGCGCCAAGGCCTTGCGCGAGTTCGTGTCCTCACACCTCCAATATCCGCAAGACGCTATGGAACAGCGTATCGAAGGGGTTGTGACGGTCGCCTATCAGGTCAATGACGACGGCTTGGTGGAGAACCCGACGGTGGTCAAGAGCCTCTGTCCCTCCTGTGATGAAGAAGCCTTGCGACTCGTGCGAATGTTGCGCTACGACAAAGCCCGCAACCGTGGCATCCGGCTCAAGGTGAACACCAAACTGAACATCAACTTCCACCTGGCACCCAAGCCTGCCCAGCGGACAATCTCCTATACCTTGCAACCTTCCGTTAAAAAGAAAAAGGAGGAGACCTCTTCAAAGGCCTCCCAGCAATATGGCTATACCATTACGGTGAGAAAAAACTAGATTCCCGAAACTAGATTTAGAAATCGGAGTTTACCTCCAATGCCTCCACTTTGGAGTTCTTGCCGTCCAGATAGGTGATGGTGACTGGCGAAGTGCTGTGATAGCTGCATTTGGAAAGCACGATGGCATTATAGGCGTTGGTGACCGTATCCGTGTCCAATTGCCATTGCGTGTAATCGGTGGTGTATTTCACGAAGACAGGCTCGTTTTTGATGTCGTTCACTTCCAGCACCGCCTCCCCGTACTTGTCGGTCAGACGCTTCTGCAACTCTTCGTAGGTGAACTGTGTGCTCACATTGAAAAAGACGTTCACGCTATATACGAGGTGGGTCTTGGCGGCGGAACGGACTTCCAATTTCACCCGTTCGCCCGCAAACACGCCCTTCATCACCACGAGGTTGGGCTTGTTGTGGTTCACATCCTCGGTAAAACCTTTGCCCTTCAGTTTGGAAACAAAGGTGGAGAGGGTGCTGTTCATGCCGATACCCATAAACCGCATCGGCTTTGCCTGCGCAAAACAACTGCTCAAAAGTACGCAACAGAGAATGGACAACAGAATTCTTTTCATCAGGAAGGTTCAATATTAAAGTTGCAAAATTACACAAAATAAAGATATAAGACTCGGCATGAATAAAAAAGTTAATCAGGAAAATCGTTCCCGTAAAATATTTTGTAACTTTTTATCGTTAGAAAAGTAGTAATAAATGATAGAAAAATTATGAATGTGAAAATTTTATGGGCGGATGATGAGATAGAATTACTCAAACCGCATATAATGTTCTTGAAATCCAAAGGATATGATGTGATTCCTGCCTTGAGTGGCATGGAAGCGCTTGAGATTTTGAAGAAAGAGTTTGTCAATATTATCTTTTTGGACGAGAATATGCCGGGATTGAGTGGCCTGGAGACGTTGCAACGACTGAAGAAGCTCTATCCCCACATCCCCATTGTGATGATTACCAAGAGTGAAGAGGAACACATTATGGAGGATGCCATCGGCGGCGATATCGCAGATTATCTGATCAAGCCTGTCAACCCGAACCAGATCCTGCTTTGTCTGAAGAAAAATATCGATAAGAAAAACATTGTCTCCAACAAGGTGACCATCGATTACCAACAGGCCTTCCGCGAACTCTCTATGCGCATGTCTGACCACCTGTCGGTGTCGGAATGGAATGCTTTGTATAAGGATTTGGTCGATTGGGAACTGCAAATCGAGAAGATTGAAGACGGCAGCGTCGCGGAGATGCTGGCTGACCAAAAGGAGGAAGCCAACATCCAGTTTTCCAAGTTCGTGCAAGCCAACTATTTGAATTGGGTTAACGGTCGTGGCAGCGACAAGCCTCTCCAATCGCACACCGTGATGAAGGAGAAGCTCTTCCCTGAGCTGAGCGATACGACCCCATCATTTTTATTCGTGATCGACAATCTCCGTTATGATCAGTGGCGCAGCATCTATCCGATGGTGCACGACTATTATTATATTGAAGATGAGTCGATATGCTACAGCATTCTGCCAACGGCCACGCATTACGCGCGCAATGCCCTGTTTTCGGGGCTGATGCCCGCTGTGATTGCCAAGAAATATCCGGAACTGTGGCTTAACGAGCAAGACAACGGCAGCAAGAACCAGTTCGAGGAGGAATTGCTGGGCGAATACCTGAAACGTTTCGGCAAGAATGTGAAGTACACCTATTCCAAGATCCTGAATGCGGAGTTTGGCAAGAAGGTCTTCGATAACTTCCATAATCTGATGAAGAATCCCCTTAACGTCATCGTCTTCAATTTCGTGGATATGCTCTCCCACGCAGGCACGGATGTGAATGTGGTGCGTGAACTGGCTGATGATGAAAAATCCTACCGCAGTGTCACAGCCTCATGGTTCGCCAACTCCATCCTGTTTGATATGATCAAGTACCTCTCCGAGAAGAAGGCCAAGATATTCATCACCACAGACCATGGCACCATCAAGGTGAACAGGGCCATCAAGATGGTCGGAGAGCGTGACCTCAACACCAACTTGCGCTACAAGGTGGGACGTAGCAACATGGATTATCCGGCTAAGGATGTCTTCGAGATCAAGAATCCTGACGAGGCTTTCCTGCCCAAGACCAACATGACGCAGCGTTTCATCTTCGCCACCCGCAGTGATTTCTTCGCCTATCAGAATAATTTCAACCAATACGTCAATCTATATAAAAACACATTCCAACATGGAGGTATCTCTATGGAGGAGATGATGGTTCCCTTTGTCAAGTTGATGCCCAAATAGTTTTTTAGCATATGAAAAAGTTCTCTCGTCAGTTAGTCAGTTCTCAGATCTTTATAGTTCTTATCTCGTTCATCTTTTTGATGAGCAATTGCAAAACACGACATGCTGATGAGAAACAGCAGGACCAGACGGGTGTTGAATTCTCCAAAGATGCTGTCCACATCACGGGTGATAGCCCGATAGATTTTTCCAAAGTGGATACGCTCCATTACTTTCTCGGTCAGGTGGGCGGTGAAGACATCATCTATAAAGTCAACCACATCCTGTCAAATGGCGTGTCAGGTTTGTATTATAGGATAGATACTACCAACTGTTGGATGCTTCCGACCACTTTTTCTGTCAAGCAGGAGTCTGACGGCATTGTTTTCATCTCAGATGGCAACCGATGGCCTTTGGATTGCGATATGATGTTTGACAAGGGCACGGTGGCGGGTTCCTACAAACTCAAGGGCGGCAACACGCGCGCCCAGACGGTGAAACTGTCATTCAAAAAATACAAGGCCCCCGCCTATAAGGTCCAGAAGAGTAACCGTTTTAACAGCGAATTGTATGATTTCGAGGTCCAGAAGGATGTTATTTATGGTCATGCCAAAGGCTTCTGGTCCTCCTATGTAATGAACGATACAAAGTATGTGAAGATGTTGCTGAAGAGCCTGGGCAAGACCATTACGCCCAAGCCGTTGGATTTAGGGGTGGACATTTACATGCCCAAGGACACCTTCAGTGAGCATCCGCTTTTGGTGTTGATGCATGGCGGTGCTTTCTATTTTGGAGACAAAGGATGCGAGACGATGCGCGTGTGGTGCGAGCATTTTTCCAAGATGGGCTATGTGGTGGCTTCCGCCAATTACCGATTGGGTTTTCAGCCTAACAAAGTAGCCATCCAGCGTTGTGGCTACGAGGCTATTCAGGATGCCAACGCCGTGATGCGTTTCCTGATACATCACGCCCAGGAGTATGGAATCGACACCAACAATGTCTTTGTGGGAGGCACGAGTGCGGGCTCCATCACCATGCTATCGATGGCCTTTATGACCGATGCCAACTGTCCGGCTTTTGTCCAGGAACATAATTTCAGGAAGAAGCTAGGCTCGCTGAAGACGGCTGATAACGCCATCCGTCAGCAATTCAAGATCAAGGCGATAGCCAATATGTGGGGAGCTGTCTATGACCTGAAAGAGATCAGCAGCCATCCTATTCCCATGATCTCCTTCCATGGCGATCAAGACAACTTTGTGCCCTTTGACTGTGGTGTTCCGTTTTCGGAAGTGAAAGGCAAGATTGGCGAGAGACTCTTTGATACCATGTATGGTTCCAAGTCCATTCATCACCTGTTGGACTCACTGCACGTCCGCAACGAGTTCTATCCGTTGCAGGGACAAAAGCATGCGCCATACGAGGATGCCCAGGGTCATCCAAACAGCTACTACTATTATATCCAGGACAAATTGCAAGCTTTCTTCTTGAAGGAGATACAGCGGGTGGCTCCTATCCAGGAGGTGTCCGACAAGCCGTTGATATATGCCATCAAGCAAAAGGATATAATGGAGATCCAATGGAAAGTGGAGGGTGGCTTTATTTTGCGGTGTGATGATCAGAGTGCTGTCGTGGTGTGGCGTCAGGATGCCCCGAAACACACCATCAGTGCCACCGGGCGCTTGAAGAATGGCATGCCCTTCAGCGTACAGAAGAAAATTTCAAAACCCCACCATGTGTGAGAAACTCTATCGATGACGACTGAAGAAGTAGTCGTTCATGACCAGCCGGATGATGACGCCATAGTTGAAGTTGAAAACCCTTTCCTGCATCGGTTTGATGCCGTAAGAGGCCATGCAGCCGTAAAAGGCTGGGTCGATAGAGACCGACTTGGAAACCACTATTTTGAGTCCTGCTGCGAAAGAGATGCCGTAACCGGCACCGCCATAGATGACGTCATAGGTGTTCATCTGGGCCCCTGGAACGTAATGATGCCCGCCGTATCTGTCTTGCAGCGTCCAGCTCCTCTCCCCAACCAGTGCTTCCAGGAGTTTAGCTTTGCAGAAGTTGAACTGGGCGCCCACTTCCACGAAGGGCTTGGCGATGGGATGGAGTTGGCTGATGAGGTAGCTGGCCGACAAGTCGATCATGGAGCGGTCCTCCTTGCCGTGGATTTCCATGACGGGGAAGTCGAAGAGGTTGCCCGAAACGGACGAGTAGTCAAGAAGAAACTGACAAGAGGTGGTGAGTCGGCAGAAGGAGTAGGAGAGGGAGAGTCCCCAGTTGTGACCGAACTTGTAGCGCAGTCCCAAATTAAGCATCGTTTTGATTTTGTAGCGCATGTTCCAGTCGAGGTTCTCCTCGCGGTAGGTTATCTCATCGGAGAAACTGACATGTGGATATAGACGGATCACCTCTTCTTGTATTTCACGATACCAATGCTCATTGCCGAAGATATAGTCCAGGTTGCTCTCGTTGCGGCTGCTGCCGTTGTAATAGAGGGCGTTCTGTTTGTTGGCGAAGAAGGCACCTGACCCGATATAGAGATCAAAGCCTTTGTCGTACCAGGTTGTGTCGTGGTAATGGACAGGTTCGGAGGAGACATACTCCTGTCCTCGCAGCTGTCTGGGTGTCAGGGCTGCGAAGACGAGGAGTAAGATGATGATGTGAGTATGTTTCACGTTGATGGACTATAGGTGGACACACTCTTTGTAGGCGTCTGCGGCAGCCTCCATGATAGCCTCGGAGAGGGTGGGGTGCGGGAAGACGGCGTGGATGATGTCTTCGCCTTTCATTTTGTTCTGGCGGGCCATGACGGCGCCGGCGATCATCTCGGTTACGTTGTCGCCGATGAGGTGGCAGCCGAGCCACTCGCCCGTTTCTTTGTCAAAGATGACCTTCACGAGGCCGTCTCTGCTGCCGGAGGCCGTAGCCTTGCCGGAGGCGGTGAAGGGGAACTTGCCGATGAGCACCTCGCGGCCCTGCTCGGTGCAGGCGCGCTCGGTCATGCCCACAGAGGCGATCTCCGGGGTGGTGTAGGTGCAGCCGGGGATGTTGCCGTAGTCAACAGGCACGGGGTCTTTGCCGGCAATCTTCTCCACACACACCAACGCTTCGTGGGAGGCCACGTGCGCGAGGGCGGGTCCGTGCACGATGTCGCCGATGGCATAGACGCCCTCCACATTGGTACGGTAGTAGTCGTCCACGATGACCTTGCCGCGCTCTACGGCCACGCCGCACTCTTCGAGGCCGAGTCCTTCGAGGTTGGTCTGCACGCCGACGGCGGAGAGGACGATGTCACAGGTCAGCTCCGTGATCTTCTCCTTGGCATCCTTGACGGTCACCTTGCAGATGCCGTCTTCCACCACGACCTGTTCCACGGAGGCGGAGGTCATGGTCTTGATGCCGGCCTTGCGGAAGCAGCGGGCCAGGGTGGCGGCGATGTCGTCATCCTCCACCGGCACCAGACGCGGCATGTATTCCACGATGGTGACCTTGGTGCCCATGGTGGCGTAGAAGTAGGCCAGCTCGCTGCCGATGGCGCCGGAGCCCATCACGACCATCGTCTCGGGCAGCTTGGACAAGGTTAACGCCTCGCGGTAGCCGATGACGTGCACACCGTCTTGCGGCACGTTGGGCAGACTGCGGGAGCGCGCGCCCGTGGCCAGGATGATGTGCTTGGCCTCATAGACGGTCACGGTGCCTTCCGCATCGGTGACGGCCACCTCATGATTGCTTTGTAATTTTCCGGTGCCCGCGATGACGGTCACGTTGTTCTTCTTCAACAGATATTGAACACCCTTGCTCATGGTCTCCGCCACCGTGCGGCTGCGCTTCACCACGGCCTCGAAATCGGGCTTGACGTCACCCTCTACTGCCAGACCGTAGTCGGCAGCATGCGACATGTAACGGTACACTTGCGCGGACTTGAGCAACGCTTTGGTGGGGATGCAGCCCCAGTTGAGGCAGATACCGCCCACTTCGGCGCGTTCCACCACGGCCACTTTCATCTCCAGTTGCGCCGCTCTGATAGCAGCCACATAACCTCCGGGACCACTCCCGATGACGATCACATCATAGTTTTCCATATTCAATATCTTTTATAAGGTGTAACATTAAAAATCTCGCATCCAAAATATGCGGTGCAAAAATAACAATATTTTGCGATAGTAAGTCGCAGCAAAGATAAACATTTTTGATCGGCGAGGGGCGTTAGCCCCGAGCAAATCCGCTTGTTGCATCATTATAGCGCCCACAGCAGCAGTCCGCCGCCGATGATGAGGCCGGTGACGAGCAGGTCGATGAGGCAGAACCCCATGATGTCTTTGGCGTTGAGCTTGGCGATGGCCAGGGCGGGGATGGCCCAGAAGGGCTGGATGAGATTGGTCCAGGCGTCGCCCCACGCAATAGAGATGCCCGTCAGTCCGGGGTCCACGCCCAAGTCGGCGCCGGCGGCAAACATGATGGGGGCTTGGATGGCCCAGTGGCCGCCGCCCGAGGGCACGAACATGTTGAGCACTGCCGCGCACAGGAAGGTGAACAGCGGATAGGTGACCGGTGTGCTGATGGAGATGCAGGCGTTGCTGATGACCGTGCCAAAGCAGATGCCGGAATGGCCCACGCCCGTGATGATGCCCATGATGCCGGCGTAGAAGGGGAACTGCAGCAGGATGCCCGCCGCTCCCGTCGCCGCCTTGTTAAAGGCCCTGACATACGCGATGGGCGTGCCGTGCAGCAACACGCCGGTGAAGAGGAACAGCATGATGACGGTTCCCAAGTCAAAGCTGCCATGCAGGAAGAAGAGCTTCAGCACGACATAACCCAGGCCCAAGCAGGCCAGCAGGATGCTCAGTCCGCGGCTGTACTCCAGACGCTCCGCGGGGGTGGCGATTTCCACAGCTTCGGCGGGCGGCTCCTCCGTCAAGAGGTCCGGGTCGATGGTGCAGACCTCCTTCTTGGGGTGCATCAGCGTGTTGACCACGACAATAGCGATGGTGACGATCAGGACGATGAGGATGTTGCGGTAGTCGAGGATGGTATGCGACACGGGCACTGGCTCGGTGAGGATGCCGTTGGTGGCTCTGGAGAGTGCCTCTCCTGGAGTGGCCATGGTCAGCGGGATGGAGCCTGACAGTCCGGCGTGCCACACCACAAAGCCGCTGTAAGCAGAGGCGATGAGCAGTCGGTAGTCCACCCCTTGCAGCTTGCGCGCAATCTCCTTGGCGAAGAGGGCGCCGATGATGAGTCCGAAGCCCCAGTTGAGCCAGCAGGCGATGGCCGAAATCGCCGTCACCAACGCGATGGCGGTCGTGGGCGTCTTGGGCAAGGAGGCCATGGCGCTGATACCCCGCTTGACAACGGGCGCGGAGGCCAGCGCGGAACCGCACACCAACACCAAGGCCATCTGCATGGCGAAGGCTAAAAGCCCCCAGACACCGTTGCCCCAGTGCTCCACCACCTCAAGCGGTGTTTGCTTGCAGATGGGCATCGCCAACAAGGCGGCGATGAAGGTCAGCAGGATGGCGAAGATGAAGGGCTCGGGCAGGTATCGCTGCACAAGACGGACGCAGAAGTTGATGATGCGGCGGAACATGGGGATGTGTCGTTTTTAGATATGGCTTAGAACGATGTCGATACGGTCGTCAAAGGCCTCGCGGGTGGCATAGCCCACATGAGGCGCGAGCACGCAGTTGGGGGCGCTGAAGAGAGGATGGTCTTCGGCCAAGGGAGGCTCCTTCTCATAAACGTCGATGCCGGCGCCACCGAGCTGGCCCGCCTTCAGCAACTCTGCCAAGGCGTCCATATCGACCACGTTGCCACGGGCGGTGTTGATGATGACGGCTGTGGGCTTGCACAGCTGCAGCAGCTCGCGACTGATGAGATGGTGCGTCTTCGCCGTCAGCGGCACATGCAGGGTGATGATGTCGCTGGTCTTCATCAGCTCCTCCAAGGGAAGATAGACAACGCCTTGTGCTGCCACCTCGTCGTACTCGGTACGGCTCCAGGCTACGACCTCGCAGCCGAAAGCCATGAGCAGCTGCGCCGTGCGCTGTCCGATGGCGCCGGTGCCCACGATGCCCACGCGCTTGCCACGCAGCTCGCGACCTAAAAAGTTGTTGCGCTTGCCACCCTTGCGCGTGTCGGCATCCAATGCCGTGATGCGTCTGTAAACATCCAGCATCAGCCCGATGGCCAACTCGGCCACGCCCTCTGTGGCATAGCCCGAGGCATTTACGACCTCGATGCCGTGCTCACGGCAATAGGCCAGATCGATATGGTCCAGCCCAGTGAAGGCGACGTTGAGTTTCTTCAGCCTGGGACATTGCGACAAGATGTCGCTACCGATTTTGATGTTGGAAACGATCACCTCTTCGGCCTCTTTCATTCGCTCAATGAGGGTGGCGGCATCCTCGCGGCGGTCACGGTAGCAGATGAACTCGTGACCTTTGGCGGCCAAGTCGAAAGCAATATTGGCGGCACGTTCTTCGCTGATGCCGATGGGTTCTACACAGACAATCTTTTTCATCTAATATGGGTGTTGTTTAAATTGACCTTGACTTTGAACTTTGACAATAAACTTTGGCTGTTGGCTATTGGCCGTTAGCCTTCTAACTTCTAACTTCTAACTCCTAACTGACAACTTTATCTCGTGACGGGGCAACATTCCACTTGCGTGACATCGTGGTTGTTCTTGTCGTAGAGGATGGCCACGACTGTGCAGTGCTCCGGCTTCCAGTTGGTGCCGACAAAGCTGAAGGACTTGGCGTAGAGATAGCTCTCGCCCGCTGTCAACTCGCCAGTGCCGTTGAGCAACTGGCCGTAGGTGCCGTTGATGGAGCCGCGCAGCACATGGTTGTGAACGTAGTCCTCTATTGTCTCGGTGCCGTTGATTTGAGGACTGACGATGTTGTTTTCTACTATGAACAGCGATAAACGGAGCGGGGAGCTGTAGGGCTCCAGCAGGGTGACTTTCGCGTTGACCTTCAAAAGACCATCGTTATACTGGTTGACGAGTTGGATGGCGGCGGGCACATGGCTGCGGTCCACCGCGTTGACTTTGGAGAGCCAGCGGGCAGGAATGCTGCCCATGGGCTCGTTGGCACGGTTGATGACGCCGGCAGGGATGCCGTCAATCTGCCAGTCGGTAGCCAACTCGGTGCCTGTCGCAGACATCAGGTTGTCGGGGAACTCCGTGGTAGGTTGCGCCAGCGAGGTGGCATGGATGCATACCGGGATGAGCGTGTCGCCAAAACGGGTGATCAACTCCTCTAACTTGTCGTGGCCAGCCGGACAGTTGGGACAACGGTGGCCCGTGTATTCCTCGATCAGGACCTTGCGATATACGGAGGCGGGGTCCAAATCCGGGAAATCGACCGTGATGGTCTCTTCGTCATCCAGCACGATATAGGGTCCCTCCACGCGGTCGCAGGAGAAGGCCAGCAATGTCAAACATATTGTGATGATGGGGAATAATATCTTTTTCATATCTTTTGCAACTATTTATGGTTAAAATGATGTGGTGACAGACAATCCCATGCCGTAGGAGGCGGGCACAGCGCGACAAACACCGCCGATGCAAAGGATGCCCTCCTTGGTCTTGCCGAAGTTAAGGGCTATGCGGGTGGTGCGCCATACGTAGGCGGCGGCAATGTTGTAATAATGCAGCTTGTGGTCTTTGTCGGGATTGCCGTAGTTCCATTCGTCACCCACAGAGAAGAACCAATGTGGACTGATGGAGTACTCCAACATGCCGTAGATGGAGCTGCCATCGTCATCCTTGGTGTAGAGATGCTGAAGCTCTAAACGCAGGGCGTGCTTCGGAGCCACTTTCCACAGCAGGTCGGCAGCTACCAGATGACCGTGCATGATGCCCTCGTGGCCTTGCAACAGCTCCAAGTTGTAGATGATGTAGTTGTAGGCTAATGTCAGCTCCCATTTCTTGGTCAGACGACGATGAATCTCGATGCCGATATCTTGATACATCAGGTCGGGACCAAACTTGAAGAGGTTGGAGGTGTAGCCGTCTGTGCCGCTGAGGGTGCCCAGTGCGATGGCTTCGGGCGTCCACTGGCGGTCGATGTTGTGGAAGCGGGAGTAGTTGAAGGTGAGGTCGGTGCCGTATTTTCCGCCGATCTTGCTCTTCTTGGGAATCTGATAGTTGATCTGCAGCTGGGCACCGATCTGGCCGTTGGGCTGGGAGGCGTAGCTGTAGTCGCTGAGCACCTGATAGGAGTATTGTCGATTGATGGCCGGTATGTTGTTGATGAAGAGCAAAGAGTTGGTCTTCATCATGCGTTGGGAGCGGTAGTCCATATTGTCGGCGCGGATGAAGGAGGCGGCGACGCCGAAACCCTTCATGGAGTAGGTGGCCGACAGGAAGAGGGCGTTGCCCTTGCGGTAGATGAAGTCGTTGGTGACGGTGGGGTCCTGCATCTTCTGCGCGAACTCACCATCGAAACGAAAGCCCTTGTAGCCGAAGCTGGTACGCACGGCCCATACAGGCACGTTCTGCGGAATCTTGTCGGTGCCGATGACGGCCTGTCGGGCGGTGTCAGTGCCGGGAAATACCGTAACATTGATCTCCTCATCGGCTTTCTCGAACTTGCTCACAAAGCTACCGCCTAGATTGAAGGTGAAGCCTTTCTCGGCAATCTTGGGAATCATCTCGCCGAAGTTGATCTCGCCGTCAAGGCCGCGGACGAAGTCTCTACGCCCCACATAAGTGTCGAAGTTCAGACGTTCGATGCCCCAGACGCCGGTTAGGTAGATGCCCTTGTAAGGGGTGATCTTGATGCGGGCGCCCAGCAGGCTGTTGTCAATACCCAGCTGGCGTTCCTCGTAGGCGCGCAGCGTCAGACCGTTGCCGAACTGCTCATAGAAATTGCCGGCGGTGACTTGGATGAAGTCGTTCTTGTAGTCGGCGAAGAAATAGCGGATGCCCTGGCCTTTGTAGTTGAGTTTTTCAAAGTCGATCAGCGGGAACTGATAGTATTCGTAACGCAAGCCTGCGGAGAAGCCGCCATTGGAATAGAGCAGGTTGAGGAAGGCGTTGGCGCGCACTTTGGAGTCCACTGGCTCGGCTCCGATGAGGGAGTCGGGAATGTAGTACATGCCGTTGAAGCCAAAGTCACCGCTGATGCGGCTGTTGCCCAACTGATGCTGCGCCTGGGTGGTGAAAAAAGAAGCTATAAAGCTGATAATGAGGATGCTCTGTAAAAATCTCTTCATACGCCTGACCTATTATTGTTCCTTGGATAATTGCTTGATGATCTCATACACTTCCTCTTCGGAACCGGGAGCGTAGGAGGTGTGCTGCCACACGATCTCGCCCTTGCCGTTGAGAATGCACATGAAAGGTACATCGTTGACGTTCATCGCCCTTTTGAAGTCGGAGTTGACATCCAACAGCACGGTGTAGTCCCAACCTTTGCCGTTGACGAAAGGTGCCACGCGCGAGGAGGTCTTGGCGTCGTCGATGGAGACAGCGTACAGTTTTACACCAGTCTCCTCAACCCAGTCCTCATATTCGTCGGCGATGGCCATCAGCTCGGCGATGCAGGGACGACACCAGGTGGCCCACAAGCTGACGATGACGGGCTTGCCGTCATTTTGTATGTCTTGCGTGTTGAACGGTTGCCCGTCCAATGTCTGGATGGTGACCGAAGGCAGTTTGGCCAGATTCTTTCCTTGAACAGGTTCCTGAGCCCATAATGTGGCACTGATCATCAGCGCAGCGGCAATTAAGATTAACTTTTTCATCTGATTCTATTTTTAATTGTTATTTTTCCTCATGAATAAGGGGTTGTTGTCTTGTTCTTCTTCAGGGGTGAATCGCGTCCATAGATATTCTGGTAGTTCTCTTTCCGGTTCTGGCGCGCGACGCAGCGTCACGTTGCCATCTTTGTCTAACAACAGGTAGTCGGGCAGGGTGACGACATCATTCTCCATCAGCCAGTCGTATTGTCCGTTCACAAACCATATCGGCCATTCAAACATGCTGCCATAGTCTTTCATGAAACGCAGGTATAGACTTTCTTTGGTGTCTGTGCAGATGCTCAGAAACTCAATCTTGTCTTTATATTTCTTGTATAATTCCTGCATGATGGCCATTTCACGGATACAGTCCAGACAGTCGGCGCTGAAAAACTGTACATAGATGGGCTTGTCTCCCAGATGTTTAATGCTCTCTTTCCGCCCTTTGGCGTTGGTGAAGGTGACTTCCTGGATCGTGTTGTTGGGTTGGGTCATCTTCTTCAAACCGTTTTGGATATAGATCTTGTGTTCTGGAAAATGCGTTATCTGATCCAGATATTGGAGCAGTTTGATGATATGCCCGCGGTCGAATTCGGGATGGTCGAACAATTCAATGAGGTTCTGTATGATGACCAGTTCGCGGATGCGTTCGTTGACGAGCATCGGGTCTCGACCAACCTCGTTGAAGAGCGTCAGGTAGTCGGGCTCTTCGTTGATGGTTTGGGAGAGCAGGTCCTTGGAGATATATTTGGAGTTGTAAAGATAACCAGTGTAATAGTTGGTGAACAGGGCCATGTAGGCGGGATTGTTGTAGAGGATGCGGTCGTTGTTGAAATAACGATTGTAGATGCGTGTCCGGTCGTTGGGGAAACATATCTTTTCCAACATGCCATAGGAGTAGTATAGGTGAGACAAGTAGAAGTTGTCTGGCTCGTAGCGGATGTCGAAATGGCTGTTGAGCAGTTCCGATATCGTGTCGAAGGCGGTGATGTCGCGGTCGTAGGTGATGCGGAAGCCGTAGTAATCAAAGGCGCGCCCGAAATAGTTGTCGAACCGGTTGATCTTGTAGTTCAGGTCGTTGGAGTCGGCTTTGGGATTGGAGACCATCAGATAGCCGCCATAGGTCTCGGGGTGCAGCATGTTGAAGAGAAGAGTGTCCACATCGATTTCCAGCTGGTAGTCCACATTGGGGACGAGGTACATCTCCGCTTTGGTGGTGCGTATGGCGAGTTGGGCGAGGGTGATCTGGTTGAGCTTGCAGGAGAGGGAGAAGTGGCCGTGTTTGTCGATCTTTCCCGTGGCTGCGACCTCAGGGGTGTTCTGGATCAGGTCGCGGAACAGCAGCACGCGGATCTCCTCGTTGGGGGCAAAGGGGGCGTTCCCGCTGATAGTGACCTGCTGGCAAAAGAGGTTTTGCATGAGCAGCAGGCACAATCCCAGCAACAAGGTGCGATATGATCTGCGGTGTCGAGACATGTGTTAGGGCCGATTATCAGGTAAAGGATAGGAGATAAACGCAGAATAGTCGGCTTTTAGTGCCCACAATTCGCGAACCATGGAGGAAGAGACAGCTGCCCATTCTGGAGAGGCGGGCACGAAGAGCGTCTGCACGTCCGGGTTGAGTTTGGCATTGACGAGGCGCAACTCCTCTTCAGCTTGATAGTCGGCGGCGTTGCGGATGCCCCGGATCATATATTGAGCGCCCACTTGCTGGCAGAGATCCACTGTCAAGCCTGTGTAGCTGACGACTCGTATCTTCTCGTTGCCGGCATACAAGTGCTCAATCCATCCCATCCGTTCTTCCACGCTGAAGATGTCTTTTTTCCGGATGTTGTGACCAATGGCGATATAGATAGTGTCGAAAAGAGGCATCACTTTCTGGAGGATGTCTTCATGACCTTTGGTGAAGGGGCAGAATGAGCCGGCAAAAACTGCAATTTTCATGACTAATCTCTTAAAACAGTGAAGTTGTAATCGTCGACGAACTTGATGAGACGGGAGGGCTTGTAGTCCACGGAAGTGGCGTAAGACTGCGGGACCACGTAGTCCATCAGGCTGATGATGGCGGGGTCTATTTGTTCAAACACCTTCGGGGTCTCCTGTCCGGCGAAATTGGCGGAGGTGGACACGATGGGGTGCCCGAGTTTTCGGATAAGACGGCGGCAGAAGTCTTGCTGCACCACGCGGATGGCGATGGTGCCATCGTTATGGATAAGTCTGTCAGGCAGGTTTCTGGCGGTGGAGTAGATGACGGTCGTGGGGCGCGAGATCTGCGGGATCAGATCCCAGGCCACCAAAGGGATGTGCTCTACGTAGTAGGGCAGTCGCTCAAAGGAGTCGAGCAGCAAGATCATGCTTTTCCTCTCGGGCCGCTGTTTGATTTGATAGATGCGCTGCACCGCCTCGTCATTGGTGGCGTCGCATCCAATGCCCCAGACAGTGTCGGTGGGGTAGAGGATCACCTTGCCCGCCTGTAGCAGTTCCACACATTTTTCAACTTCCTGTTCCATAATGTTGATATTGTATAATCCAGAAAAATGGCAAAAGTAAAATTTTTATACGAAAATGTATGCAAAAAAATGCGTGAAAATCATCGGTCGCCAGAGAGGAATTCCTCATCGGTGAGCGTTGACAGGAAAGCCTTGAGATCTGCGATCTCGTTGGGAGTCAGGTGGCGGCCTCCTTCGTTGATTTTGTGCATCAACGGGCTGACGTAGGGCGAGTTTTGCAGCCCTTCATTATAGAAGGTCAACACTTCGTCGAGGGTCAGAAAACGGCCATCGTGCATGTAGGGCGCCGAGACAGTGACATTGCGGAGCGACGGGGCCCGGTAGGCGCCTCGGTCCATAGGATCGCCCGTGATGGCACTGCGGTCTGCCGGGTCGGTGAAGGCGGCGTCCAGCCCGTTATTGTAAAACAGATTGGTGGTGAAGAGCGGAGATCCTCCGCTGCCGTGACAGTGGAAACAGTCGGCTCCTTCTTCCGTGGTGAAGAGGATGTAGCCGTGCAGCTCCTGCGGGGTCAGCTGCTCCAAGCCTTGCAGATAGCGGTCGAACTTGGCGTTGCCGGAGACCAGCGAGCGCACGTACTGGGCGATGGCTTTCTGCACCCGCTCCATGGTGATCTCTTCGCTGCCGAATGCTTTTTTGAACATCTCCGGATAGCGACTGTCCTGACGCAGCGCCGCCAAGGTGCGTGCCTCAGTGCTGCCGATTTCGTCTTCCGCCAGAATGGCCGCCTTGACGATGTCTTCGATGGTCTGTGCTCCCGCGCTTTGCTGGTAGCCGACGGCTCCGTTCCAAAGATAGCCTTCGTGGTTGAAGACCAAGTTGCATAGCGGCATGGCGGTGTGGCGGGTGTGGATGCCCGTGCGCCCGTGAGGCTTCCCGCCGGGGAATCGCGGGTTGTCCGTGCCGATGTCGTAGTTGTGCGCCCGGGCGTGACAGTCGGAACAAGACATCAACGAGTCGGGATGGGTGCCCTGATAGCCACTCAGATGACCGTCTTCAAAGAGACATTTCCCCAAGGCAATCCCTTCGACGGTCATGGGATTGTCGTCGGGAATATTCAAGCGGGTAGGGAATCCGTAAGGAATGGGGACATCCCACGGGGTGGGTTCCTCGGTGTGACGGCAGGAGGCCAACAGCAAACAGAGGAGAGAGAGCGTCCATATATAGAGAAGACGTTTCATCAGAAATCCAGGGTCATCTGTTCACCCGTGGTTGACTCCCCTTTTTCGATGGGATCCACAGAGATGTCTTCCATCTCGGCCTGGGCAATGGCGTAGTCCACATCATCGACAGCATTGGGAGTCTCTTCCTCAAGCTCTTCCACCTCTTCAGGCTCCTCTTCGGGCTCCTCGTAAGGAAGCGGCTCTATGAAGGTGATGGACTTGATGGCAGGGTAGTTGATCCGCTTGCCGCGCGCCCGCGCGGTCATGATGTCGATGAACTCAGCACAGGAGATGATTACCTCGGAGAGTTCCTCTTTTTTCTTCTCCTTAAACACCACCTTGATCTGGGGCAGATAGTCGATGGAGGCACCAATCAACGAGACACCCTCGTCGGCAGGCAGGAACTCCACCTTCTTCTGGAAAACGTCAGGCTTGAAGCGCTTGAGGTAGTATTTGTCCTCCGACTTCTGATAATAAACAGCTGTGATGATCAGATGCTGGTTCCATTTTCGGATATGGGCCAAGTCGTCGTCGAAATGGGTGGACACGTCAAAGCCGGTGATTCTATAATGTCCTGACTTGTAGGTGGTCAGAATCTTGTCGTCCTCTTTGAAGGCGCCGAGCAACTCTCCGCGCCCGTCGTTGTTGAGACGCATGACGGACTCCTCGAAGAAGACGTTGATGGCACTGAGGGTGGAGATGCCCTCTTTGCTCAGGGAGATGGAGGAGATGGGGTAGCGTGTCAGCAGGTTGCCCAGGGCGGAGCGGTTCTTGACAGCCAACGAGCTGAAGTCGAAGTCTAGTTCCCGTTTCTTGAGTTTAGGTTTGGGACGGAGTTTGATACGGATGACCTCTGCCTCGCCATTGGGGTTGGAGGTGAAGTAGAGCACCTTGGACCCCGGTTTTCCTTTGGTCAGGTCATATTCTTTCTCGCGGGAGATGCCGCCGATGGCAAAACGTTTGACCATGGCGGGTCCGTTGGCACCGTTGAGATATACCATATTATATATACGTCTGTCGTCGCCGCGCTTGAAGACTTCCACCTGGATGATGTTCTTGCCGTAGAAGTGCTTGTCGGACACGCGGTTGACGGAGAACTTGCCGTCTTCGCGGAAGACGATGATTTCGTCCAGGTCGGAGCAGTCGCAGGCGTACTCCACGTCGTCGTCCTTCTTTAAGCCGGTACCCACAAAGCCCTCTTTCTTGTTGACATAGAGTTTCTGGTTGGTGACGGCCACCTCGGAGGCGATGATGGTGTTGAAGTTCTTGAGCTCTGTCCGGCGCTCCCGTCCGGCACCGTATTTCTTCTTGAGCTGTTTGAAGTAGTTGACTGTGTAATCGACGATGTGGGCGAGATGGTTCTCCACCTCCTCGATATTCAGCTCGATGTCGGCCAGTTCCTGTTCCGCCTTTTTGATGTCGAACTTGGAGATCTTGCGAACAGGCTTCTCGCAGAGGGCCAGCACATGGTCGCGTGTGATCTCCTGCTTGAAGAGCGAACGATAGGGGTCGAAGGCACGTTCGATATTGTCGATCTGCATCTCCCAGCTCTCGGTATCCTTCTCCAACTCTTTATAGATGCGTTTTTCGAAGAAGATCTTCTCCAGAGAGATTTTGTGCCATTTGTCGTTCAGCTCCCGCAGTTCAATCTCCAGCTCTTTGCGCAAGAGGTTAAGCGTGTTCTCCGTATTGATGCGGAGGATGCTCTTGACGTCGGTGAAGACAGGCTTGCCGTCCCAGATAACGCAGGCGTTGGTGGCGTATGCGATCTCGCAGTCGGTGAAGGCATACAGGGCATCCACGGTTTGGTCGGGGGAGACGTTGGGCAGCAGGTGAAGGAATATCTCCACATGCTCGGCCGTGGTGTCGTCAATCTTTTTGATTTTCAGTTTGCCGGCTTTGACCGCCTTGCTGATGGAGGCGATAAGCTTGACGGTGTTGGTTCCGTAAGGTATCTCGGTGATGCAGAGTGTCTTGTTGTTGACGATGTTGATGCGGGCGCGGTTCAGCACTTTGCCGCCTTGTGCGCCGTCGTTGTATTTGGTGACGTCAGCGGTGCCGTAGGTGGGGAAGTCGGGGAATATCTCAAAGTCTTTGCCTCGCAGGATGCTGATGGAGGCATCGATGAGTTCCAGGAAGTTGTGGGGCAGGATCTTGGTGGACATGCCGACGCCGACGCCGTCCACGCCCTGGGCGAGCAGCAACGGGAACTTGACGGGCAGGGCGATAGGTTCGCGGTTACGGCCGTCATAGGAGACCTGCCATTCGGTGGTCTTATGGTTGAAGACTACCTCTTTGGCGAAGGGGGAGAGGCGTGCCTCAATATAACGGGGGGCAGCGGCAGGGTCTCCGGTCAGGATGTTACCCCAGTTGCCCTGCGTGTCGATGGCATAGTGCTTCTGGCCGAGCTGCACCAAGGCAGCATAGATGGACTGGTCGCCGTGCGGGTGGTATTTCATGGTGTTGCCCACCACGTTGGCCACCTTGTTGAAACGACCGTCCTCCAACTCGTCCATGGAATGCAGGATGCGGCGCTGTACCGGCTTCAGACCGTCATAGACGTCCGGGATGGCACGATCCAGGATGACGTACGAAGCGTAGTCCAGATACCATTCACGGTACATGACATCTGCATAAATCAGTTTGTGTAAATCAGAAGTGTCTTCTTCAGGAGTCCCGACAACCTCTTCTTCCAATTCGTCTTTTGGTTCTTCTGACATAATGATAGGCTTGGTTTGATTCAGGGGGCAAAAATACAAAAAAAATCTGAAGAAACCGTCGTTTAAACGTGCACAATCAGTTCACAGATGAGCCGGTCGTGTTCGTTGTGGAAGCCTTGGTGGAAGAAGTATTTGGCATAGTCGATGCGGATGCCGGCGCGGACTGGTTTCTCGACGAAAATGAAGGTCATGCCGGCGGTGAGACGTTGGCAGAACGGGTCATAGGTGTAATGGTCGAGGTCGTGGAGTTTGCCGTCGCAGTTGGTGGTGATGGCATCATAGCGCAGGGCGAGAGCGATGTTGGACAGTCCTTTCTTGGCGATGTTGAACTTGTAGTAGGCAAACCCGTAGAGTGCGTGTGTGGCGGGCATGCCGGGGGCGCCATACAGTTTGCAGATGTACTCGCTCTCCAGATGCAGATTTCGGATGTCATAGGCGATGCCGGCATCCATCACATGCATCCGCAGGTTCTCCGGAATGACAGCGGCATAGTTCAGCGACAGCATGAACCCCTTGAAGAACTGGAAGGTGCCCCGTGCCACATAGTTGAGACGTTTCTGGAATTCTCCTTGACGGCTGAATCCGGCGCTGTTGAAAACGCCGGCCTGAATCTTGAAAGGCACTACCTTGTCCCACTCATAGCTGACCACGCCGCCCACATCGCTCCATGCGGTGATCTTCTGGGTCAGAAAAGACTTGTCGGAGAAGTAGTACTGATAAGGAGACAGCAGGTTTTCATTGCTGAAGGGCAGCTTGTCGTAGCCGATGAGGAAGGATAGCCCTTTGACGGGCTTGTATTGGGCGAAGATGGCCACTGGCGAGAACTTGCCGCCGAAGGTCAGGTCCACCAGCGCCATGTAGGAGAAACAGGGATGCACGCTCCCATAGACGCCCACACGGGTATGCCGCAACTCAAAATGCTGTCCCCAGGTGCGGGTGTTCAGCTCGTAACGCCCCAGCACCGTGGCGGTGAACTTGGGGATGTAGTCTTTCTTGGTGAATCGCTTTTGATGATGGAGTGTGTCAGTGATAGGCAAGGTGTCCTGTTGCGCATACAGCGTCAGGCAGCCCAAGACCGCCCACACCATTACCAGACAACAGAACTTCTTTCCCATATCTTAGCTATCAATGATATCGCCAGTTGCCGTTGATGTCTCCTCCGAAATAGTCTTCCGGCTCCGGATCGTAGATGTCGCGTTGTGGTTGCAACTTGCGCACCAGCCTCATCTTCCAGTTCGAGTCGTGCGGTTCCCCGTATTTGTTGGAGTGCAGTAACTCATAGTCGTTGCCTACCAGGGCGGGGTCGTAGAAGACGAACTTGACATTGGTCTGGTTGTCCAGATAGTAATAGTGCCATATCTCATAGGGCAGCGTCACGGGGTCGGAAGGAATCTCCAGAATGTCGTTGGGCTGGCCGTATTGCAGATAGACACGCCCGCGGTCGGTGCGGTAGCCCTTGACCTGGATGCTGCCGAAACGATCTTGCACGATGTCAACCATCTTCTTGTATTTCAGCCAGGACTCCTCGGGATTGGCAGGGTTGCGGGCCAGCCAGAAAGAGTAGAAATATCGTTGCAGCTGTTCCGTGGTGACGGTCTTCATCCGTTGGGCGAAGAATTCCCGCTCCATGGTGTTGGCGATAGGGTAGAGACAGAGGACATTCTCTTCCAATACCGCCCGGTCTGTCATGTCGCTGACAAAGGAGTTGTCAATGACTACATCGTTGTAATGGGAGATGTCAAAATGGATGGAAGGATTGCTCTTTTGGAAGAATACCTTGTTGATGATCAGCTTCTTGTCGCCGTCATAAAGTTCAACCACGGCGTTGTAGTTGCCGGAAGGCAGCTTGAAGGTGTTGAACTGCTCCAGAATCAAGATGACATCCTTGGACTTGACCTTCTTGGTGATGATGTTTTCGGGCATTGCCACGAGATGGTTCTCGGCGAATTCAATGAAACACTTGGCAGTCAGCTCTTTGTCGGCACCCAACAATTCTTTGGTGTTGTAAATCTCCACGGCAAAAGGCAGGGCGTACTGATTTTCCGAGACGTAGTTGTTGAAGAGCGGCGGAAGGCTGAATCCGTACTTGATGAACAGGTCGGTGGACTCAGGCGCGGAAATGGAGGAGTATAGGGATATCCGGGAAGAGGAGATCTCGTCTTTGGGGAAGTTGACCTGGATGAAATCGATATATTTCAGCTCCACAGTGTCGCGGTGCAGGTCTCTGAGGGTGAAATGAAGGTAGTAGTCCCCATTGTCCACGGGCAGATTGTTGATGTTGGCGAAGTCTGGTTTCCCGGCCTTGGCGCTGTCGGTGAAGAGGTCTGACGATAGGATGTAATGGAGCCCGGTGACGACAGTGTCGTTTTTGACCACATCCACCTGTATCTCCACCTCGGCAGCATAGTAGCCTTGGTCGTTTTTCGCATATTCCACAGAACTGCCTCCCACAATAAAGGCGAACTCAATGTAGGGCTGCATGGTGTGGGTGCAGTAGGCCTTGTGGCTGATAAAGGCCTTCATGTTCTGCGCGGTGCCCGTCAAGGCAAGGACGCAGAGGGTGAGAAGGAGGATGGTCTTTTTCATGATGTTTATTTTTATGAGACGCCATGATATGACGTCCTGATGGTGTTATCGGAGCTTGTTGCTGATTTCGGAGGCCAGCTGGTCGATAGGCAACCGGTATTGTTGCATGGAGTCGCGCTCGCGCACAGTCACGGTGCCGTCTTCCTTGGTTTGGTTGTCGATGGTGATACAGAAGGGGGTTCCGATGGCATCCTGACGGCGGTAGCGACGTCCGATGGCATCTTTGTCCTCATACTGGACCATGAACTCTTTCTTCAGCTTGTCGAAGATCTCCTGGCCGATCTCGGGCAGTCCGTCTTTCTTCACCAGCGGCAGGATGGCAGCCTTGTAAGGGGCCAGTTTGGCGGGGAGTCTCAGCACCACGCGTGTCGAGCCGTCCTCCAAGGCCTCTTCCGTATAGGCGTTGCTGAAGACAGCGAGAAACATACGGTCCACACCAATGGAGGTCTCGATGACGTAAGGTACGTAGTTTTCATTCAACTCGGGGTCGAAGTAACGCAACTTTTTGCCGGAGTACTGTTCATGCTGCGACAGGTCGAAGTTGGTGCGGGAGTGGATGCCTTCCAGCTCTTTGAAGCCGAAGGGGAACTTGAACTCGATGTCGGTGGCGGCGTTGGCGTAGTGCGCCAGCTTCTCATGGTCGTGGAAACGGTAGTTCTCAGGGGCGATGCCGAGGTCGGTGTGCCACTGCAGACGCGTCTGTTTCCAGTAGTCGAACCATTTGAGCTCTTCGCCGGGCTTGACGAAGAACTGCATCTCCATCTGCTCGAATTCGCGCATGCGGAAGATGAACTGGCGGGCCACAATCTCGTTGCGGAAGGCCTTGCCGATCTGGGCGATGCCGAAGGGCAGCTTCATGCGGCCAGTCTTGTAGATGTTCAGGAAGTTGACGAAGATGCCCTGGGCGGTCTCGGGACGCAGATAGATGGTGTCGGCACCTTCGGAAACGGAACCTAACTTGGTGGCAAACATCAGGTTGAACTGACGCACGTCGGTCCAGTTACGGGTACCGGAGATGGGACATGCAATGCCCAGCTCTTCGATCAAGGACTTAAGACCTGCCAGATCGTTGGCGTTCATCATGGCTGCAAAACGCTCCGTGATGTCGTCGATCTGCTTCTGGTATTGCAGCACACGGCCGTTGGTCTCGCGGAACATCTTCTCGTCGAAGTTCTCGAAACGCTTCTTAGCCTTTTCCACTTCTTTGTTGATCTTGTCCTCGATTTTCTGGATGTGGTCCTCAATCAAGACATCGGCGCGGTAGCGCTTCTTGGAGTCTTTGTTGTCAATCAACGGGTCGTTGAAGGCGTCCACATGGCCGGAGGCTTTCCAGATGGTGGGATGCATGAAGATGGCACTGTCCAAGCCGACGATGTTGTCGTGATACTGGACCATCGCTTTCCACCAGTACTGCTTGATGTTGTTCTTGAGTTCCACGCCGTTCTGGCCGTAGTCATAGACGGCACTCAGGCCGTCGTAGATCTCGCTGGACGGGAAGATGAATCCATATTCTTTAGCGTGCGCTATAATCTGTTTGAAAAGGTCTTCGTTGTTTGCCATACTAATTATTCAAAGGTAAATGATATTTGTAAAATTTTCGATTTGAGGGAGGTGACACTGGTGGCGTACATGTTGTCCTCCTCTTTCAACAGGTTGACGAAGCCGAAGGACATCTTCAACTCCGTGGAGAATTTGAAATAGGTGCAGTAGAAGTCGAATCCGATGCCGGCAAATCCTTGGAAGTCGTTGGGATAGAGCTTCAGGATGATCTCCTGCGGACTGGAGGCCTGCTTTTTGGCGGCGGAGATGAGGTCGAGGCTGTACTGTGCCCCCGCGATGACATAGGTGCGGATGTTGTTCAACATACGCGTCGATTTGAATTTGATCATCAGGGGCAGGTCCAGATAGACCGACTCCGCATGCTTCTCAGTCACCAGCTGGTTGCCGGTATGGTATAGAATGGAATAGTTGACGATGCGGTCTCCAAAAGCCAGCCCGGGGATGAAACGCAGGTCGAAATACTTGCCTAACCGCAGGTTGGTGACGATGCCGAGGTTGAAGCCGGACAACGGACTGGTATTGACAACCATCAGAGAGTCGTATTCCGCCAAGTTCGGCTTTGAGGCGATGGTGAAGTCGAACTGGTTGTATCCTATCAGAAAGCCGAAGTGGAATGTCTTCTTGTCGTATTTCAATAAGTTGGGGACTCCGAAAGACCACCGGTCAGACTGTCCCATGAGGTGGAGAGAACATAAGGACAAGAGCATTACCACAGTCAAAACTCGTTTCTTCATAGCTGTTGTATTCAAATGTTCCGTATAACGTGAAAAAGTGTCAGTTAGTATGCTGTCAGGAGAAGAAGATGCTTTGAAAAGGTTATTCTTCCTCTTTGTTGGCGGCAAATTCGCTTTTGAGATGGGAGATGTTGACGGGGACGACGCCTAAGTATTCGCACACCAGACCGCCGGCGATGTTGGCTGCCAGACAGGTGTCCTGGATGGAGTTGTCCTTGAGCAGGAAGAGTGTGGCCACGGCAATGACCGTGTCGCCAGCACCGGAGACGTCGCTGACGTGGCGCGGGAATGCCGGATGATGATAGAATGTGTCGGCCGTCCTGTCGTAGAAGGCGATGCCCTTGGAAGACATGGTAATCATCACCTTGTCGATCATCTTCTCGTTAGCGAAGTTCTTGGCGATCTGATGGATGTCCTCCAAAGAGAGCTCCACCGTGTCCTCTATGCTTAAGCCGTGGGCAAGCTCCTTGAGGTTGGGCTTGAACAGGTTCACGTTGGAGTAGTTGCGGAAGTTGCGATGCTTGGGATCCACTGCAATGAAGATGTTCTTCCGGTGGGCGAATTGGATGATCTCCTCGATCAGCTTCTTGGAGAAGAGACCTTTGTCATAGTCTTCGAAAATAATGGCGTCGATGGGATGGTGCTCGATGAGCTGCTCGATAGTGGTGAGGAATTGTCGTTGCTCACGTTCTTTCAGCATCTCCACCTTCTCATCGTCCACGCGGACCACTTGCTGGCCGTTGCCGATGATACGGTATTTCACGGTGGTGCGGCGGCCGAACATCGGCACGATGCCGACGGAGTCCATGTCCGCATCCTCCAACAACTCGTAAAAGATCTTGGCTTTGTTGTCGCTGCCGATGACCGAACACAAGATGGGGTTGGCGCCGAGCGCTTTCAGGTTGAGGGCCACATTGGCGGCACCACCCAAGCGGTGACTTCTCATTTGTGCGTTGACGATAGGAACGGGAGCCTCCGGACTGATACGCGTGACCTTTCCTTCGATGTAGCAGTCAATCATGGCGTCACCAACGACTAATATATTGACATTCTGGAATTTGTTGAAGATTTTTTCTGCTTTTTCAATATCCATATCGGTATAATTTTCAAGGTTGCAAAAATACAAAAAAAATACGTCCGTTAGGATGCCTCTTTCCGGGTCTTTAAAAATATTGCTTTTGGATGGCTCCCGACAGGAAAAAAATGATTATTTTTGCGGCCGCAAATATTGATTGTGTGAATTTCCTTATTTGGATTTGAAAAATTGTAGAGAAATATGTTTGAAAGTTTATCAGAAAGACTAGAACGCTCGTTTAAGATATTGAAAGGTCAAGGCCGCATCACCGAGATCAACGTGGCCGAGACGATGAAGGAGGTCCGCAAGGCCCTTCTGGATGCCGATGTGAGCTATAAGATTGCCAAGGAGTTTACCGACCAGGTGAAGCAGAAAGCGCTGGGTATGAATGTACTGAACGCAGTGTCTCCCAGTCAGTTGATGGTGAAGATCACCTACGACGAACTCATCAACCTGATGGGGCGCGATGCGGTGGACATCAACCTCAATGGCAACCCGGCCATCATCCTGATGTCGGGTCTGCAAGGCTCCGGTAAGACGACCCACGCCGCCAAGTTGGCTAACCTACTCAAGAACAAGCGTCATAAAAAGCCGATGCTCGTTGCCTGCGACGTCTATCGTCCCGCCGCTATTGACCAGCTCAAGGTGCTGGGCGAACAGATCGGGGTGTATGTCTATGCTGAAGAGGACAACAAAAAGCCGGTAGAGATTGCCAAGAACGGTGTCAAGTACGCCAAGGAATACGGCTACGATGTCGTTTTGATCGATACCGCCGGTCGTCTGGCCATCGACGAGGAGATGATGACGGAGATCGGCAACATCAAGGATGCCGTCAACCCGCACGAGATCCTCTTCGTGGTGGACGCTATGACGGGCCAGGATGCTGTCAACACGGCCAAGGCCTTCAACGACAAGCTGAACTTCGACGGTGTCATTCTGACCAAGATGGACGGTGACACCCGCGGTGGTGCTGCCCTGACCATCCGCTCCGTGGTGGAGAAGCCCATCAAGTTCATCGGTACTGGCGAGAAGATGGAGGCACTGGACGTCTTCCATCCCGACCGTCTGGCAGAGCGTATCCTCGGCATGGGCGACATCCGCTCTTTCGTGGAGAAGGCTCAGGCCCAGTTCGACGAGGAAGAGGCTGCCAAACTGCAGAAGAAACTGGCCAAGAACCAGTTCGACTTCAACGATTTTATGGCCCAGATTCAGCAGATCAAGAAGATGGGCAACCTGAAAGACCTGATGACGATGATCCCTGGCATGGGCAAGATGGTCAAGGATATGGATATCGACGACGATGCGTTCAAGAGTATTGAGGTCATCATCCAATCCATGACCCCGCAGGAGCGCGCCAACCCTGACATTCTCAACGGATCCCGCCGCAAGCGCATCGCCAAGGGTAGCGGCAGCGACATCCAGGATGTCAACCGCCTGATCAAGCAGTTCGAAGATACGCGCAAGATGATGAAGATGGTGAACAGCGGCAAGGCCAAGAACCTGATGCGCGCCATGAACGCCCCGGGTAGAAGACCTTTGTAGGAGTTGACAGTTGTCAGTTGTCAGTTGTCAGTTGTCAGTTGGGAGTTAGAAATTAGAAATTAGAAGTTAGGAGTTAAAAGCTAATGGCCAAAAGCCGAATATAAAGTTAAAGTTTGAATAACGTATGACCAGAATTATTGACGGAAAAGAAATTTCATCCACCATCAAAACGGAGATTGCCACCGAGGTGAAGAGTTTGTTGGACCAAGGGAAGCGGGCTCCGCATTTGGCGGTGATCATTGCCGGTGAGGATGGCGCCGCGCTCAGCTATGTCAACAGCATTGAAAAGCAGTGCAAAGGCGTGGGCTATATCGCATCCGCGTACAAGTTCCCCGCCGACGTGAAGGAACGCGACATCCTGGATACCATCGACTTTTTGAATTCCGATGACGAGATAGACGGCTACATCATCCAGATGCCGTTGCCCAAGCAGGTCTCCATGGATAAGGTGGTGGCACATGTCGATCCAAAGAAGGATATGGACTGTTTCCATCCAATCAACATGGGCAATCTGCTCTTGGGCAAGGACTGTTATGCTCCTGCCACGCCATTCGGGGTGATGGAGCTCTTGCGCAGGGGCGGTATCGAAACGGCTGGCAAGAACTGTGTCATCATTGGCCGGAGCAATATCGTTGGCAAACCGTTAGCGATGATGCTGTTGCAGAAAGACGCCAACGCCACCGTCACGGTGTGCCACAGCCGTACCGAGAATCTGCCGCAGGTGTGTCGTCGCGCCGACATCCTGATCGTCGCCATTGGCCAGCCGGAGATGATTACGGCCGAGTACGTGAAAGAACAGGCCACCGTCATCGATGTCGGTATCCATCGTATTCCCGATGAGAGCCAGCCCAAGGGCTACAAGGTCTGTGGTGATGTCATGTTCGACGAAGTGTCGCCGCGTTGCGAGGCCATCACGCCCGTGCCCGGCGGCGTGGGCTCCATGACCATGGCCTGCCTCCTGCTCAACACGATGAAAGCGTACAAGAAAAAAGTGAACAGTGAACAGTGATCAGTTGTCAGTTATCAATTAACAGTTAGAAGTTTGTAGTGATACATTGATAATTGGATAAAACCAATTTTTCCTTACCATCCCTCCTTAATTTCTTAACTTCTTAGTTTCTTAACTTTTCCCTGTTTTTCAACAATCTAATAGTTTAATTTTTAATAGTTTAATAATTTAGTAATTGATATGGCTAAACGATACCTCATTAGCGGCGGCGGCACGGGCGGACACATCTTTCCGGCCTTGGCTATTGCCAACAAGATCAAAAGCGAACAACCAGATGCCGAGTTCCTCTTCATAGGAGCCAACGACAAGATGGAGATGCAACGCGTGCCCGAGGCGGGCTATGACATCAAAGGACTGACTATCTATGGTATATCCCGGGATCGTTCTTTGAAGGCCTTGGGTCGCAATCTGAAACTTCCGTTCGTCTTGTTCAAAGCCATGCGTGAGGTGAAGCGCTATATCCGGGAGTTCAAACCCGACATCGCCATCGGGGTGGGGGGCTTCGCCAGTGGTCCCGCTTTGAAGGCTGCCGCGAGTCTGGGCGTGCCCACACTCTTGCAGGAGCAGAACTCCTATCCCGGAGTGACCAACAAGATGCTGGCGCCTAAAGCCAAGAAGATCTGCGTGGCGTACGACGGTCTGGAGAAATACTTCCCTGCCGACAAGATTGTCAAGACGGGCAATCCTGTGCGTGCCGAGATCTTGCATATTGAAAACAAGAATGCCAAGGCCTATCAGTATTTCAACTTCGTGCCCGACAAGAAGTTGGTGCTGGTGGTGGGCGGCAGTTTGGGCGCCCGCACACTCAATGAGACTATGGCCGCCCACCTGGACGACTTCCGCAAGGCTGGTGTCCAGTTGCTGTGGCAGACGGGCGAACAGTTCTTCCGCAATATCGATTCCAAACTGCTAGCCGAGCAGGACGAGTACATCCGCATTGTGCCGTTCATCAAGAATATGAATGACGCTTACAGCATCGCCGATGTCATCGTGTCGCGTGCCGGCGCGTTGGCCATCTCGGAGCTCTCCATCGTCGGCAAGCCTGTCATTCTGGTTCCCTTCCCGTATGCTGCCGAAGACCACCAGACCTTCAATGCCAAGGCTCTGTCCACAAAGGATGCTGCCATCTTGATCCCAGATGCCGAGGCCAAAGAGAAACTCTATCTTGCTTTGATGGAGCTCATTCAAGACGAAGCCCATTGCGCCGACATGTCGAAGAATATCCTGACCTTTGCCAAGCCAGAGGCGATTCAGAGTATTTATGAGGAGATAGAGGGGGTGATTGGACAATAGCCATTGGCCGTTGGCTATTAGCCATTAGCTATTAGCCGTTAGCCGTTAGCTTTTAGCTGGTTTCTTTGAATTGCTTACCACGGATATCATTTCATTTAATTTAATTGTTTTTCGATAGTAATCAACATGTCATTAAGTTTCTCGTAGGTTTCCAGTGCTAAGTAACCACTCTCTAAGGCTATTAACAATTGTGTTTCCAATTCAAAGGCGGAGCCGATGCTGATATGAAGAAAATGTTGGAATTCATTGGGTGATTTTCTCCCTGCGCCTTCTGCAATGTTTGATGCGATAGAAACACTTGCCCGTCTCATTTGATCAAATAATCCATACGCTTCCTGTCTTGAGATTGCCCCTAAAACCTTATGAATATCAACAGATAACAATACTGAATTCTTCCAAACCTCGTAATTTCTATAATTTCTCATAATTAATTATAAATATTCTGCAAAAATATAAATAATTTTATAAAAATCAAAATAAAAGCCAATGGTTAATAGCTAATGGCTAACAGCTAATGGCTAACAGCTTATATCTCATTATGTCTGCTCAAATCATAACACCTCGCATTGAAGAATCATGGAAAAAGATCTTGTGGGATCAATTTCAAGCTCCCTACTTCTCAGCACTTAAGGATTTTTTAGTGGAAGAGAAGAAGCATTATGCAGTCTTTCCGCCGGGGAAGTACATCTTTAATGCTTTCGACTCGTGTCCGTTTGACAATGTCAAGGTTGTCATTATCGGACAGGATCCGTATCATGAGGAGGGGCAGGCGCACGGATTGTGTTTTTCTGTCCAAGACGGAGTGCCATTTCCTCGATCGCTAGTCAATATTTTTAAGGAATTGTCAGACGATGTGAGCTTTCAGATGCCGAGGAGCGGCAATCTTCAGAAGTGGGCAAATCAAGGTGTCCTTTTGCTGAATGCTACGCTCACGGTAAGGGCGCACCAAGCTGGCTCACATCAGAATCATGGATGGGAGACCTTTACCGATTGCGCGATCCAGTGCTTGTCAGAGCAGCGCTCAGGAATTGTGTTCCTTTTGTGGGGAAATTATGCCATTCGAAAACGAGAGTTGATTGATGAGACAAAGCATTATGTGCTGACTGCCGCACATCCGTCACCCCTGTCAGCTTCCAGAGGTTTCTTTGGATGTCGCCATTTCTCCAAGACGAATGCCTTGTTGGTGTCGATGGGCAAGTCCCCCATTGATTGGCAGTTATAGCCAACAGCTAATAGCCAATGGCCAATGGCTAATAGCTAATAGCTAACAGCCAACAGCTAATGGCTAATGTTTAAAATGTCTCACTCCCGTGAAGATCATCGCGATGCCGAGCTCGTTGCAGGCTTTGATGGAGTCTTCGTCGCGGACGGAGCCGCCGGGTTGTATGATGGCGGTGACCCCGTATTCCGAGGCCATCTTGACTACGTCGTCGAAGGGGAAGAAGGCGTCTGAGGCGAGACAGAGTCCCTGGGTGATGCCCTTGGCTTTGGCCTCTTCCAGGGCGATGTGGGCCGCCCCGACACGGTTCATCTGTCCTGCTCCGATGCCGGCGATCTTGTTGTCGGCAGCCACGGTGATGGCATTGGAACGTACGTGCTTGCAGATCTTCATCGCCATCAGCAAGGTCTTCATCTCCTCATCAGTGGGCGCTTTCTCTGTAACGACTTTTATATCATAGTTTTCCGTAGAGTAGCGGTCGATGGACTGTGCAAGCATGCCGCCCTGTACGCTGATGAACATCTTGTCGTCGGCACCTTCTTTGCTGGTGTCGAAGGTCATCAGGCGGATGTTCTTCTTGGTGGAGAGGTGCTCCAGTGCTTCGGGCGTGAAGCTGGGGGCGAGGATGATCTCCAGGAAGACGGGCTTCATAGCCTCAGCCGTGGCGAGGTCTATCTCCCTGTTGGAGGCCACGATGCCGCCGAAGATGGAGACGGGGTCGGCCTCGTAGGCGCGTTGCCATGCCTCCAATGCGTTGGCACCCAAGCCCACGCCGCAGGGGTTCTTGTGCTTGACGGCGACCACGGCGGGCTCGTCAAACTCGCGCAGGATCTGCAAGGTAGCGTCTGCGTCTTGTATGTTGTTGTATGATAGCTCTTTTCCGTGCAGTTGCTCGGCCCAGGCGATGGAGTAGCCCTGCTTGCGACCGGCATAGAAGGTGGCCTCCTGATGTGGGTTCTCGCCATAACGGAGCGATTGCTTCCGGTTGAACGACAGCGTGATGCTCTCGGGCTCGTTCTCGCCGACCTGCTCGGTCAGATAGCCGGAGATGCAGGCATCGTAGGCGGCGGTGTGACGGAACACCTTGGCGGCCAGCTTGCGGCGGGTCTCCAGGGAGGTCTCGCCATTGTCACGGAGCTCTGCCAACACTTTGCCGTAGTCGTTCGGGTCGCAGACGACCGTGACGAACTGGTGGTTCTTGGCGGCGCTGCGCAGCATGGTGGGACCGCCGATGTCGATGTTCTCAATGGCGTCAGCCCAGGTGACATCCGGTTTGGAGATGGTCTCCTTGAAGGGGTAGAGGTTGACGACAATCATGTCGATGGGGTCTATGTCGTTGTCCTTCATGGCCTTCTGATGGTCTTTGTTGTCGCGGATGGCAAGCAGGCCGCCGTGCACTTTCGGGTGTAGGGTCTTCACGCGGCCGTCCATGATCTCGGGGAAGCCGGTCACGTCGCTGATGCCGATGGTGGGCACGCCCGCGGCGTCCAAGGCTTTCTTGGTTCCTCCTGTGGAGATGATTTCAAATCCGGATTCTGCCAGTCCCACCGCAAAGGGGATGAGGCCGGTCTTGTCGCTTACGCTGATGATAACTCGTTTCATATTATGTGGGTATTTACTATCTGATAATGCACTTTGCAAGCTTCTTTTGAAATGAGGAAGACTGCTGACAGGCAGAAGCGCAAAAATACAATATTTATCTCTCCGTGATGAATCCTTTTTCAAAAAGAAATAAAATAAATATTTTGTTAATCAATACTTGACTTTACAAAATATTGTTGTATTTTTGCCGCACAAAATGTTAAATATTAAAAGAATATTAAGATGGAAAACAAAGTAATGAATTTTGATTGGGAAGCCCATCTGGAATCTCTTCGCCATACGAGAGAATTGATGAAGGAGAATGTCCTGCTGATGAAAAGCATCGAAGAGGAAAGAAAAGAGACAGACCGCCAGATGCGGGAGACAGATCGTCAGATGCGGGAGACGGACCTCCAGTTGCAAGAAACACGCCGTCTGGTACAAGAGATGTCGCGGAAGGTTTCAGAGACGACTGCCTCCATGGCAGAGCTGCGAATCTCACAAGAGAAGACTTTCGAGCAGATGCGGGAGACAGACAAACGGTATGGTAGTCTTTCTTCGGAGTGGGGTAGGATGGTGGAGGAACTGTGCAAACCATCCGCGCTGAAATTGTTTATAGCAGAAGGCGTTAAAGTGGATCATCTGTATGAAGGCCCTCGTCATGTCAGAAGAAGCGGAGATGAGATTGAAGTGGACATCATCTATTGTAATACAACAGAAGTGGTGGCTGTGGAAGTGAAAACTGCCTGTTATAAAAAGGATGTGGACCACTTTCTCAAGCAGATGAAGAACTTCAAAACACTGTTCCGGGAATTTGCTGACAAGAAGGTATATGTGGCGATGGCAGCCTTGCGGTTTGCCAATGGTTCTGATGTCTATGCGCGGCGACAAGGATTTTATGTATTGCATCCGTCTGGCGATGGGATGTTTTCTTTGGACAAGCCGAATCAGCGGAAGCAGTTTTGAAAGAGTGTCCACGGGTGGCACTACAAGGAGAAATTCTCCTCGGATGCAGATTCCTGACAGCGTTTTGCGCATTCTTCCATCAGCCAGCGGGGTGTGGAGGTGGCACCACAGATGCCGACGGATTCGGCTAGTGATAGCGGAAGGTCGAGCACCTGCTCGGCTCGGGTGATGAAATGGCTGTTGGGGTTATGCTTTTTACAGATGTTGAAGAGGTACAGTCCGTTGGAGCTTTTCTCGTCGGAGACGAAAAGGATTGTATCATGTTGTCGGGCGAACTCGGCGGTTTGTTCGGCGCGGAGGGCAACCTTGCGGCAGATGGTGTCCTTGTATAGGAAAAGCGCTCCATTGCCAGATGCCTCGTAGCGATCCTGGATGGCTTGTATGAGCCGATAATACTGCTCCAGCTCCTGGGTGGTCTGGGAGTAGAGCATGGCCGGACGGGTATAGTCAATGCGGTCCAGCTCTTCTTCAGAGGAGATGACAAGACCTTGCCCATCGACCTGTCCCAGCAAGCCGATGACTTCCGCATGTCCTTTTTTTCCGAAAATGAGGATTTGGCACTCTTGGTGCTGGTGGTTGTGGTGGAAATCGAAAATGCTCTGCTGTAGTCTGAGCACTACGGGGCAGGTGGCGTCGATAAGGGTGATGTGGTTCTGGCGGGCGATGTCGTAGGTGCTGGGTGGTTCCCCGTGGGCGCGGATGAGGACGGTGGTGTCATGCAAGAGTTTGAACTGCTCATGGGTGATGACGCGCAGGCCGATGCCTTTCAGACGGGCGACCTCTTCGTTGTTGTGGACCAGATCTCCCAGACAATAGAGGGTGTCATGGTCTTGGAGATAGCGTTCCGCTGTCTCTATGGCGTGGATCACGCCGAAGCAGAAACCCGAATGGTCGTCAATGGTGATGCGCATCGGATATTACCAGTTGTCGGGGAAGAGGGAGTCCACAAACTCGGCGCGGTTGAAGACCTGCAGTTGGTCGATGCCTTCTCCGATGCCGATGTATTTGATGGGGATCTGGAACTGGTTGGAGATGCCGATGACCACACCGCCTTTTGCGGTGCCGTCGAGTTTGGTGATGGCCAGGGCGTTGACCTCCGTGGCGGCGCTGAATTGTTTGGCCTGTTCGAAGGCGTTCTGACCGGTGGAGGCGTCCAGCACGAGCAAAATCTCATGTGGCCCGCTGGGCACCAGCTTGCGGATGACGTTCTTGATTTTGACCAGCTCGTTCATGAGGTTGGTCTTGTTGTGCAGACGACCGGCGGTGTCGATGATGACCACATCGCTCTTGCGGGAGAGGGCGGAGGCCACGGTGTCGTAGGCCACGGCGGCGGGGTCGGAGCCCATCTGCTGTGTCACAATGGGCACATCCGCCCGTCGGGCCCATTCCTCCAACTGCTCGATGGCAGCCGCACGGAAGGTGTCGGCAGCCCCAAGCATCACAGAATATCCTTTCTTCTTAAACTGATGCGCCAACTTGCCAATCGTGGTGGTCTTGCCCACACCGTTGACGCCCACCACCAAGATGACGTAGGGCCCCTCCTGTTCCGGGATGACAAAGTCATTGACTTTCTCAATGTCATTCTCCAACAGAAGTCCTACGATCTCCTCCTTGAGGATGGCGTTCAACTGTTCGGTGCCTATGTATTTGTCGCGTTGGACACGCTGCTCGATACGTTCAATGATCTGCAAGGTGGTCGTGACGCCCACGTCGGAAGTGGCCAGGACCTCTTCCAGACGGTCCAGCACATCATCGTCCACTTTGGATTTGCCGACGACGGTCTTGGCCAGTTTGGCGAAAAAATTCTCTTTGGATTTTTGTAATCCGTCGTCCAACTCTTTCTTTTTCTCTTTGGAAAATATGGAAAAGAAACCCATGGTATTTGATTTAAAAATGCGGCGGCAAAGGTAGTGAAAAAATTTTATATTTGCAGCCTTAAAATAATATAGACAGAATATGGATAATTTTATCGTCTCGGCACGTAAATACAGACCCTCCAACTTTCACTCTGTGGTAGGTCAGGAGGCCATTACGGACACGTTGAAGAATGCGCTCAAGACCAATCAGGTGGCGCAGGCTTTTCTCTTTTGCGGACCTCGTGGCGTGGGTAAAACCACCTGCGCGCGTATCCTGGCAAAAGCGCTGAACTGCCAGCATCTGACAGCGGAGGGAGAGCCATGCAACGAGTGCCCCTCCTGCCGCTCTTTTAATGAATCCACCCTTTTCAATGTGTTTGAGCTGGATGCCGCCTCCAAGAATTCCGTGGATGACATGCGCATGTTGGTGGACCAGGTCCGCATCCCGCCGCAAGACGGTCCTTACAAAGTCTATATCATCGATGAGGTCCACATGCTCTCCCAGAGTGCCTTCAATGCATTCCTAAAGACTTTGGAGGAACCCCCGGCGTTTGTCAAGTTCATTATGGCGACTACCGAGAAGCACAAGATTCTGCCCACGATCCTGTCGCGTTGTCAGGTGTATGACTTCAAACGGATCACCGACCAGGACATCGTGAAGCATCTGCAGTATGTGGCCTCGCAGGAGCAGATCAACGCGCAGGAGGACGCGCTTCGTCTTATTGCGGCCAAGGCCGACGGTGCTCTTCGTGACGCGCTCTCCATTTTCGACCAGCTGGTGACCTCCGTGGGTCGGGAACTGACCTACCAGAATACTGCGGCCCATCTGAATGTGTTGGATCAGGAAAACTATTTCCGTATCACCGACTTCATCTTCAGCGACAATGTGTCCGATGCCCTGTTGCTTTTGGACGATATCCTGGCCAAAGGCTTCGATGGTCAGAAGTTCGTGTCGGGGCTCTCCAGCCATTTCCGCAATCTGCTGATGTCGATGAACCCTGCCACCTTGCCTTTGTTGGAGATGTCGGATGTTGTCAAGGCACGGATGCAGGATCAGGCGCGGCGTTGTGACCGCACCCTGCTGATCCGGGCTCTGGAGCTGACCAACCAGTGTGATCTCAACTATAAAGAGGCCAACAACAAGCGGTTGACGATAGAACTCTGTCTGATGCAGATAAATGCTAATTACGTCTATAAAAAAGTCAGGCAATCGCAGGAGCGAAAATAACCCAGAAAGTGTAGCGTCGAACGCTGAGGCAGCATCACAGACTGCCACGACGCCATCCATCGCCCCGAAGATGTCGCAAGCCTCTTTCAGCTTCCCGGGATATCCCGCGGTGAAGCAGATGCCCTCCATCAAGGACCTAGTGTCCCGTCCGTTGACGGTGGGTCATGTGGAGCAGGGGAGCGCCCCTGGACCTTCGCCGGCATCGGTTGCCACCGAGCAGCATTCCGAAGTGCCAGAACCTGAGGCGTCATCACCTGCCGCCGAGCCGGAGCCTGAGAAGGAAGAGACCTTGGAGTCGAACTGGGACGAGGTGGTGGAGGCCATCTTCAAGAACCTGCCCATGCTCTATTACTCGCTGAAGAAGACAGTGCCGACCTACGAGCAGGACGTTCTCAAGGTGGAGGTCTCCAACAGCATCCAGGAAGAGGAGCTTCGTCAGCGCAAACGGGCGGTGCTGGAGTACTGGCGCAACCATTTTAAGATGAATGTGGACGACTTTGAGATTGTGCTGAACGAGGACAAAGTGACGGAGACGGCCATCCTCACCTCTGAGGAGCAGTTCCAGCGTATGAAGGAGCAGAATCCGGAGTTGTTGGAGTTTTTGGATATCTTGAAATTCAGAATGAAATATTAATCATCACAAAAAATATGAGTATGAAAAGAATTACGACTACCCTTGCATTGATCCTCACGCTCCAGATGGCTTTTGGCCAGATGTGGCTGCATCATGCCGTGCCTGACGGGCGAGTGGACAGTGTGTGGAATGCCATTGGCCTGCCTCGTGGGTTCACGGGTGACGGGGTGATCATCGGGGTCACCGACTGGGGTTTCGACTACACCCATCCGGTTTTTTACGACACCAACATGGTCAGCTACCGTGTCTTGCGGGCATGGGATCAGTATAAGATGTCGGGTCCTGCTCCTGCGGGATTCACTTATGGCACCGAGTATGTGGGGCCGGAGGAGTTGCTGACGGCACAGTGTGACACGGCCAACGACTACGACTTTGCCTATCACGGTACCCATTGTGCCTCCATCGCGGCGGGCGCTGGTGCCGGCACCGAGTACCGCGGCGTGGCCTTTGAGGCAAACCTGCTGTTCTGCACCATCAACCTCAACAGCGTGCAATGCGTCATCGATGCCTGGCGCTGGATGTACGATGTGGCCCAGCAAGAGGGCAAGCGTCTCGTCATCAGCATGAGCTGGGGCGTCTATTACATGGACAATATGGATGGCACGGGCATGCTCGCCGACGAGGTGGAGCGCCTCACCGACCTGGGTGTGGTCTTCGTCTCTTCCGCCGGCAACAACGGTGATGTCAACTTCCATCTCAGCAAGGTCTTTACCCAACGCGACACGGTCTATAGCCGCTTTAATTTCCCTGGCGTTTCCGGTGCCTACTGGGGAGCCTCTATCAGCATGACCAACTACGACAATATCACCAATGCCCCTAATACTGTCAACATACCCTTCGCTTTCCAGCTGTTGGTGATGAACAGCAGTTATCAGGTGGTGGCCTCTACACCGTTTGTCTCTACCCAACAGGACACCTACGTTGACTCGGTGTTCGTCATCGACGGCGACACGGTGGTCTTCAACTATGAGGTGGTCTCCACCAACCCATACAACCATGCCCCGAATGTGCGTTTGCGTGTCAAGAAGAACTCCCATTTCCAGTATGCCATCGGTTTTACTGCCGAGGCGGGCGTCTTCCACGCCTGGAATCTGGCCGAGCTGACCAAGGCATGGGGCAACTGGGGTGGTGCTTTTAGTGCCATACCCCAATGGACCAACTCCGTCGCCGGCGACAGGCTGTATGCCGTGAGCACGCCGTCCAACATCGAGCAAGTCATCACCGTGGCAGCCCATCAGTCGCGCTATACCAACAACGCGGGCTATAGCATCGGGGGCGGTATCGCCGATTTCTCCAGCTCAGGCCCCGGATTCACCATGTCGATGAAGCCGATGGTCTCCGCTCCCGGCAAGAACGTGGTCTCTGCGCTCTCTTCTTTTACGAGCACATACACGGGAACCTACGCGAAAACCATCACCTTCAACGGCCGCACTTATCGTTTCGTCTCCCTCTCCGGCACATCCATGTCGGGTCCCTTTGTGGCCGGCGTCTGTGCCCTGATACTGCAGGCCAACCCTTATCTCTCTCCGGCACAGGTGATGGACATCGTCGGACAGACAGCCTATCAGGACAGCTTTACCGAGTCGGCAGGGGAGCTGCGCTTCGGTCATGGCAAGGTGGACGCCCATGCGGCTGTGCTCCTTGCACTCAACACGGTGGGCGTGGAACAACATACCGCCCCCGAAGCAGGAGAATATACCGTCTATCCCAACCCCGCCACCGGGGAGGCCTACGTGACTGCCAACACCAACGAGTCGGCGGTGCCTTGTGTGGTCTATGACCTCTCAGGACGCGCAGTCCTGCAGCAGACCATCACTCCGGGCGTAACCCGCCTCGACATCGCCCATCTTACGCCGGGATGCTATATCCTGCGTATAGAAGACCATCGTCAAGTAATCTCTAAAAAACTGATTGTCAGATAGCAATACTCTTTTTCTCGAACCATTGATACTATGAGTCAAGACAGTTCTACCACATACATTCCTAACGAGGCGTTGGAGAACAAGACCATCGTCCGAAAGTATTACGAGTTGTTGGAGGTGGTCTATCATCGCACCACGCCGGCCGACCGAAAACTGATCCGCAAAGCTTTCGTGTTGGCCACCAACGCCCACAATGGCGTGCGCCGTAAGAGTGGCGAACCCTATATCTACCATCCCATCGCCGTGGCCATGATCTGCTGTAAGGAGATGAACCTTGGCACCACCTCGGTGGTGTGCGCCTTGCTGCACGATGTGGTGGAGGATACCGAGTACACGTTGGATGATCTGCGCGAGATATTCGGCGACACCGTGGCGGAGATTATCGACGGGCTGACCAAGATCAGCGACTTGGTCATCGACAACAAGAACATCTCCCTGCAGGCAGAGAACTACAAGAAGATCTTTCTCTCGATGCTGAAGGATGTGCGTGTCATCTTGATCAAGCTGGCCGACCGGCTCCACAACATGCGTACCCTGGAGTCGATGCCGCCCGAGAAACAACTGAAGATTGCTTCAGAGACATCCTTTTTCTATGTGCCTTTTGCCCATAGATTAGGTCTTTACAGCATCAAGAGCGAACTCGAGGATTATGCCATGCGCTATACCAACCCGACGGAGTACCATTCCATCGCCGACCGCCTGCGAGAGACGGAAGAGCAACGCAAGACACTGATCCAGGACTTCGTGAAGCCCATCATCGAGGAACTTGAGAAGGAGGGCATCCAAGTGGAGGTGTCCAGCCGGACCAAGTCCATCTATTCCATCCATCAGAAGATGATCCGGAAGAATATCCCCTTTGACGACATCTACGATATCTTCGCTGTGCGTTTTGTCTTCGACAGTCCGGAGTCGTCGGAGTTCGAGATCTGCTGGCGCATCTACAAGGTAGTGTGCCTGCTCTATCAGACCAATCCTTCCCGCGACCGGAACTTCCTGATGCATCCCAAGGCCAATGGATACCAGTCGTTGCACGTCACCGCCATGAGCAAGGCTGGGCGCTGGGTCGAGGTGCAGATCCGTTCCAAACGGATGGACGAGATCGCTGAGAAGGGCTTGGCTGCCCATTATCGCTACAAAGAGGAGAATGAAGAGGCCAACGTGACGGATACTGAGGTGAGCGACAAGTTGGAAGACTGGCTCTCCAAGACGCGGGAGATCCTCAACAGCAAGGATGCCGATGCGTTGGAGTTCCTCAAGGAGGTGCGCCTGAACCTGGAGTTGAAGGAGATATATGTCTTCACGCCCAAAGGGGATATGAAGACGTTGCCTGCCGGCTCTACGGTGCTTGACTTCGCCTATCTGCTGCATACCAAGCTTGGCGACCATTGTATTGGTGCCAAAGTCAACTATAATATTGTCCCTGTGGACAAGGAGCTTCGCAATGGGGATCAGGTGGAGGTCATCACCTCCAAGAAACAGATGCCCAAGATGGAGTGGTTTGAGGTGGTGCGTACCCCCAAGGCCCGCCGCAGCATCCGCGACTTCTTCCGCAACGAGCAGAAACAGATGAACGTCTCCGGGGAGCAGATCCTTCGGGAGTACTTTGTCCAATTTGGGGTGGAGTATAATGAGGAGAACCTTAACAAGATCATGACGGCGACTCTCAAGAAATCGCAGGAGGAGTTCTGGAATGACATTGTAACCAACAAAATCACGAAAGACAGAGTTGCCAAGATACTCTCCATGAAGAACCCCAAGGAGATGGCGGAGTTTCAGAAGAAAGTCTCCGAGGAGATTGCCAACAAGTCGCTGGACCAGCTGATAGAAGAGCAGCTCACCGAGACTCCGAACGTCTTCATGCTGGACGACGACTACGAGCAGATCAAGTATGTGCTGGCCGACTGCTGCAATCCCTTGCCAGGCGACCAGGTGGTGGGTTTCCAGGTGGCTGACAACAGGATTGTCATCCACCAGACCAGCTGCAGGCACGCCATTGAGCAGATGTCCAAGTTCGGTAACCGTATCATCAAGACCAAGTGGCGCAAGGGACAGAATATCGCCTTTTTGTCCGGCATCCGGATCTCGGGTTTCGACCGCAAGGGCATGATCAAGGAGATTGTGGATGTGGTCTCCTCCCAGATGGACCTTAACATCCGTTTGCTCAATATAGAGAGTAAAAACAATGTGTTCACCGGCACGATGATGCTCTACATCCAGAGTGTGCGTGCCCTCACCAATCTGATTGACAAGTTGAAAGCCATCGATCAGATTGAGAAGGTGGAGCGGATATAATTCAGAATTAGTAACTCAAACAGAAAAGAACAAGATGTCGATAGTTAAAAAGATTGCGCGCTATTTCAACAAGTTTCTGGATGCGGAAGTCATTTTCGTGATGGATACGATCCTGTCGCTGGTAGCCTCTCTCATTGCTTTGCTGCTATTGGGTTATCTGCGGGGCACCACCTATTCCACTGGGCGTTTTGCGCTGATATGGTTGCTCTCCTCGCTGGTGTGCACGCTGGCAGCCAAGTTCATCTTTAAGAGCCACCAGCTGGTCATCCGGCATACCACCTTCAACGATATGATCCGTTTTGTGGTGGAGGCATTCGCCAAGGTGCTGTTGATGAGTCTGGCCCTTTACTTGTTCAAGGAACTGTTCAACGGGGTGGTCTTTGCCTTGATTGCCGACTTCTTCCTGACCATCTTCCTGGTGCTCTTCCTTCGACTGGGGATGATCTCCGGTTATCAGTTTTACAGGAACAAGCGCAAAGAGGCGAAGAACACGCTGCGGGTGCTGGTATATCGCACTTCTGACAAGTCGTTGGCTGCCGTGGTTCGTCTGAAGAACTCCAAGCACTATAAGATATTGGGTTTCATCTCCAACCAGAAGCAGCGTAACCAGATGATTCTGTCGGATTTGCCCATCTATGACTATGAAGACATCGATCAGGTGGTGCATGACTTCTCCGTCGAGGGTATCCTGTTCACGACGGATCTGGATGCGCAGAATGAGCGAGACCGTTTGGTGCGTTATTGTTACGATCATAATCTTCGTCCGTTGATCATCCCTTCCATTGACGACATCTCGCCGGATGGCAACTTGAAGGGTGGGGTGCGTAAGCTGCGCATCGAAGACCTGTTGGGAAGAGAAGAGATCAAGATAGAGACCGACAAGATCACGGCCACTTTCCAGGGCAAGGTGGTGATGGTCACGGGTGCGGCGGGCTCCATCGGCTCGGAGTTGTGTCGCCAGTTGGTGAACTTCAACGTCAAGCGGCTGATTCTGTTCGACAATGCGGAGACCCCGATGCATCAGTTCCGGCTGGAGCTGGAGGAGCGTTTTCCCGACCTCGACTTTGTGCCGGTCATCGGCGATGTACGGCAGCCCGCGCGTCTGGATTTTGCATTCCGGAAATATCAGCCGCAGATCGTCTTCCATGCCGCTGCCTACAAGCATGTGCCTTTGATGGAGGAGAACCCCTGCGAGGCTATGCAGGTCAACGTGTACGGCACGCACAATGTGGCCGACAAGTGCATCGAGTACGGCATTGAGAAGATGGTGATGATCTCTACCGACAAGGCGGTGAATCCCACCAATGTCATGGGCTGCACCAAGCGTCTGGCCGAGATCTATATCCAGTCGTTGGGGCACGCCTTGGAGTCGGGTAGGAGAGAGGGCAACACCACTTTCGTGACCACCCGTTTCGGCAATGTGCTGGGCTCCAATGGCTCCGTCATCCCCCGCTTCGCGGAGCAGATCGCCAAAGGCGGCCCCGTGACCGTGACGCATCCCGAGATCACCCGTTTCTTCATGACGATCCCCGAAGCCTGTCGTCTCGTGATGGAGGCCGTCACCCTCAGTACCGGCACCCAGATATTCGCATTCGATATGGGACAACAGGTCAAGATCGACAGTCTGGCGCGCCACATGATAGAGCTCGCTGGCTACAAGCCCGATGTGGACATTAAAATAGAATATACGGGCTTGCGTCCTGGTGAAAAGCTGTATGAAGAGGTCCTCTCCAACAGTGAGAACACCATCGAGACGGAGCACAAGAGCATCTTCATCGCCAAGGCGCGCAAATACACCTACGAGGAGATTCTCCCCGACATCCTCGAGCTGGAGGACTTGTCTGTCAAGGTCAATATTCCCGATATGGTGATCAAGATGAAGCAGGTCGTGCCGGAGTTCATCAGCAAAAACTCGGTGTTTGAGCAGTATGATGTGGGGCGTTAGCCGTTAGCCATTGGCTGTTGGCTATTTGCTGTTAGCTATGGACAAGGGGACGTTTGGTTGCCGTCGTTTTCTGTTCATATCCTGTTGATTTTTTTAACAGTATCGTGTTGGTAAAATTGCTACTATTGCAGGTTGTTTTGCAATATGAGCAATAGAGATTTTATTAACTAAATACTGTACTTATGAAAAAGTTTTTACTCTTACTTCTGACGGTCATTTTAAGTATACCGTTGGTAATGAATGCACAGTCTACAGCGACCTTTGGAACGGGAACTTCCTCGTCGCAAGCTGGCGGTAGTGCTGGTTCCCCCATGAGTGGAGGAACTGTATTCTCCTACACCCAGAACATTTATACGGCTGCGGAGCTTACCGCTGCGGGTGTCCCGGCAGGAGCCGTCATTATAGCCATTGAATTTTCCAATGGCACTGGCGCAAGTTTGGTCCTGCAAAACTGCCGCACCTATATGGCTCACCGGTCCACCACCAGTTTTTCCAGTGCAACGGACTATACCCCTTATAACGAATTGACGTTGGTGGATTCCAGTGACTGGGTTACTACTGGCTCGGGATGGTTTATGGTGAACTTGACCAACCCTTATGTGTGGAACGGTACAGGGAACTTGTTGGTTGCAGTCTCCTATGGAGGAGCTTCTCTGACTGGTACAAATATCGGGTATAATTATACCACTCAGACAGAGAACCGGCATTGGAGAAGAGGGTGCAGATTAAATAATGGTCCTGTCGATGCGGTGTATGCTTCCTATCCGGAATATACGGCCACATCCACGCCCAGCGGGACGGCCTTTACAACTCAACCTACTGTTTCCACCTATCGTCCGAATCTTCGAATCACCTACATAGTTTCCGGTTGTCCGAGCTTGACGCCTAATGTAGCCAATATCGGACCTTACACGGCTGATCTTAACTGGATTAATTTCCAGCAGTCTGTCAATAGTTGGGACATGATGTATGGTGAGACTGGTACTTTTGACACGCTGACAGGCTCTGCCATCACAGGCATTACGGATACTTTCTACAGTTTGACGGGCTTGACGTCTGCTACTTCCTATACGGTCTATATGAAACCTCATTGTTCTACCGAGGATGGCACATGGTCTTCCCCGCGCACCTTTACCACGCTGGCGGCTTGTCCGACACCGTTAAATCTTACCCTCGTGGGCCATACAGCTGAGGAGGCGACGATTTCATGGCTTCCGGGTGGTGTGGAGCCGGGTTGGGAAGTGGTCTGTGTGCCGCATGGGGCTGACCCTAGTTCTGCTACCCCAGAATATGCGACGAGTTCCCCATATACCATCATGAACTTGTCAGATAATACACAATATGATGTCTATGTGCGTGCCGATTGCGGCACTGGCGAAAATAGCTACTGGACTCCTTTCGTTACCTTTACCACTGACCCGTATTGCACTCCTCCCGTGAACGTGCATGCCTCTCAGATTCAAGGTTCGTCCGCTTTGATCCAGTGGAATGCTGCTTTGGTAGGTGCTAACGACTATACGGTGGAGTATTCTGAAGCCGGTGCCAATGTCTGGACATCCCAAGTTGTGACGGCCACAGAATGTATGCTCTCCGGCCTGACGCCCAACACAGCCTACGATGTGCGGGTTTTCTCTAACTGTACGCAAAGCAGTGCCGATACCATTGCCATTACCTTTACGACGGGCTGTCTTCTGGGTGGCGACGTGGCCATCGGCAATGGTACCACAACCAGTTCCTATATTCCCTCTTATAGCTTATACAAGAATGCCTTTACACAGCAGATTTTTACTGCCGCTGAGATGGGCGGAGCGGCTGAAATCCATTCCATATCCCTCTACATGAATGCTTTGGGCCAGCAGAGAAACATAAAGTTTTATCTGATGCACACGACCAGCGCCAACCTCTCGTCAGGCTGGCTGCCTACGGACTCTGCTGTGTTGGTGTTTGATTCCTCGCATACCTATGCGACAGGCTGGAACACCTTCAACTTCAGCACGCCGTTCCAATATGATGGTGTCCGCAACCTGGTCTTGATTGCCGTGGACTCTAATGCATCCTATACAAGTGGTAATACATGGCGCACCCATAGCGCCTTCACCGGTAGTGCCCGCTATGTCTATTCTGACGGTACTGTATATACCATTAATCCTGTCCCAAGTGCTACTGGTACATCTTTGAGCACCCGTAACAATATCATCTTCGGTATTCCTTGCGACAGTACTTCCACCTGTGTGAGCCCCAATGTATATGTGTCAGCCGTTACTGACGAGAGCGTCACGATTGCGTGGGTGGCTGGCTATTCCGAGACTTCCTGGGAGCTGGAGTACAGTACAGACGCCACCAACTGGACATCCGAAGGTACGGTGACCACTTCTCCCTATACTATCTACAATCTGACTTCTGACACGCCGTACTTAATCCGGATGCGTTCCGTTTGCGGTGGAGGTGACAATAGCAATTGGACGACAGTGCAGGCTACTACGCCGTGTACCAGCATCACAGTTCCCTATTTCGAGCATTTTGACACCGCTCCCGGCTCTGGCGCCGGCAATATGGTCTCCTGCTGGACTCGTGGCACCAACTCCACCACGGCTTATCCTTATACCTCTTCTTCGTATGCTCACTCCGGTACCTATTCCGTCTATTTCTACGGAACCAGCGCATACTATTCTTATATCGCATCTCCGCGTATCGACGACAACGTGCAGATGAACAACCTGCAGGTGAGATTCTATGCTTATAAGACCAGCGCCAACTATTCCATTGAGGTCGGCGTGATGACAGACCCTAACGATATCAATACCTTTGAGACCTTGGGCCAGTTCTCTCCGTCAGCAACCTCCAACTGGGAGTATTTTGATGTGAACACTAACTTCTACACGGGCAGTGGACGCTACATCGCTTTCCGCCCGACCTCCGGCATCACCAGCTACATGTACATCGACGATGTGGAGATTGATATCATCCCGACGTGCGACCATGTGACGAATATCACGGTTGATCCTACTTCTATCACCACCTCGGGAGCCACGCTGGTGTGGGCCGCAGGTGGTTCCGAGACCGATTGGGAGGTTGTGTATGGTCCTGCCGGCAGCATCAACGATCCTAATATGGAAACAGCCACTCAGGTGTCCGGTTCTCCTACCGTTGACCTTACAGGCCTGAACGCCAGCACGGAATACGATGTCTATGTCCGTGCCATCTGCTCTCCTTCGGATGTGAGTGCCTGGATGTACTCCTCCTTTATGACGGCTTGCGGCGAGATCGCCACCCTGCCTTTCAGCCAGAATTTTGACGGTATGGGTACCGGTAGTGCGGTATATCCTACATGTTGGAGCCGCTACAATACTTATTCTACAACCACCAGTTACCCATACGTCTCCTCCTCCTATCACAACAGCGGTAATGCATCCTTGTATTTCTATAGTTCAACATCTACCTACAATCTGGCTATCCTGCCGCCTATGGATACGGTGTTGCATCCTATTAATACGTTGATGCTTTCCTTCGCCATGCGTTCCACTTCCAGTGTCACGTCCGGTATTGTGATTGGTGTGATGGACGACCCGACCAACTACAGCTCTTTCACGCCGATTGATACCGTGCATAACACCGCGACAGCCATTTTTGAGATGATGGAAGTGTCATTGGCTCAATTTAACGGCAGCGGTGCCTATATCGCCCTGAAGTTGTTCAACACGGGCGGCACCTATTCCGTCTATCTGGACGATCTGTTGCTGGAAGAGATTCCGGAGTGCCCGAAGCCGACCGATGTCATGGCGCTTTCTATGGGAGACACCATTGTTCTGAGCTGGGACGACCCGTCTATGACGGCCACCTCTTGGGATGTGATCTATGGTCCTACCGGCTTCAATCCTGAGACATCTACGACAGCTACTGTTGAATACGGTGTCACGGAGAATCCATATTATTTCTCCGATCTTCCTGCCGGTACGGTGTATGATTTCTATGTGCGTACCGATTGCGGCAATGGAGATGTGAGTCCTTGGTCCACGATGCCTGCCACTGCCGCTCCGTATCTCTTCGAGATGGGCGTCACCGGCTCCTCTTCTATCCAAGGATGTGGCTGGACGATTACCGATGACGGTGGTATGAACGGTTCCTATTCCAACAACTGCGAATACTCGGTGACCATCTATCCTTCCATGGACTCTGTGATTTCAGTATCCGGTACCTTCACCGGTGAATCCTCTCTTGACTATCTGAAGATCTTCAATGGTGCGAATACTGATGCCAGCAACTTGCTAGGTCATATCTATGCAACCATGAATGGTGGTTCTTCCGGCACGCAGTTGAGCTTTGGTCCGTTCACCTCCACGGCAGGTCCTCTGACATTGTTGTTCCACTCCGACGGTTCTGTGGTCTATGCAGGCTTTGTGGCTACCACCAGCTGTGTGGCTACCGACTCCTGTATGGCTCCTCTGGGTGCATCATTGGCGAATGTCACGAGCACAGAAGCCACCGTCTCCTGGTATGCACCGTCTTCTTACACAGGCTTCAATGTTGCCATGAGTACACAGCCTTCCTTTGATCCAGATACCTGCACCAACCTCTTTATAACATCCACCACCAGCTATCAGTTCACCAACCTGACGAGCAACACCACCTATTATTATGCTATTCAGACGAACTGCGCCAGCGGTGGCACCAGCGCATGGTCCCCGATTATGAGCTTCAAGACCACTTGCGATGTGATCACTATACCCTATTCACAGAATTTTGACGGCATAGGTTCGGGTACTACTGTCTATCCGGATTGCTGGGAGCATCATAATACCTATTCCACCTCCACGAACTATCCGTATGTGAGCAGTTCGTATCATACCAGTGGTAATGCATCCTTGTATTTCTACAACTCCACCTCTACCTATTCTATGGCGGTGCTGCCTCCTGTGGATGTGAATATTACGCCCATCAATACGTTGCAGTTAACCTTCCAGATGCGCTCCACTTCTTCCACAACTACCGGTATGCAGGTGGGTGTGATGACCGACCCGACGGATCCTAACACCTTCGTTCCTGTTACTACCGTTTACAATACAGCCACTGCATTGTTCGAGGAGATGAATGTCTCGTTGGCCTCTTACACGGGCACGGGCAACTGTGTGGCTATGAAGCTGGTGAACACAAGCAGCACATACTCCGCATACGTGGATGATGTCTTCTTGGGTTTGATCCCGACATGTCCGAAACCCACAGGCCTTTCCGTCACTGGTATTACCACCAACTCTGTAACTTTGGGTTGGACTGACGGCGGTTCTGAGGCGGAGTGGGAGATTGCCTATGGCACCCCGGGCTTCGATCCTGATACAGTCACTCCGTTGACGGTGACCACCAATCCTTATGAAGTGCAAGGTCTTAACGGCTCCGAATTGTATCAATTCTATGTGCGTGCCGTGTGCTCCCCGACAGACCATAGCTATTGGAGCAACCCCACGCAGGCTGCAACGTTGTGTGATGCCTTGGCTGTTCCCTATTCCGAGAACTTCAACTCCTATACTACAACAGCCACCTCTTCTACAGCTCCTGCTCTGTACCCGAACGACTTTATGCCGACTTGCTGGACGTTCCTTAACAGAAGTACCTCCTCGTCCACCTATCCGATGGTGTTCCTCTCTTCGTACAGTGCATACGCCGTTTCCGGCAACACGCTGTTCTTCAAGTCCAGCAGCACTACGCCAATCTATGCGGTACTGCCTTCATTCACGATGCCGCTGCAGTCCCTGCAAATCACCTTTACCTATCGTAACGAGGGAACTACCGATTATAATGGAACCCTCTCTCTGGGTTATATGACCAACCCGTCAGATCCTACGACCTTTACGCAGATTGCCACCTATCCTAGAATCACCACCTTGACGGAAATTACCGAGGTGCTGGATAGCATCCCTGCTTCTGTGACTTCTGCCAACTTGGCGTTCAGATACACGGGAGGTACTTCCAATAACTACTATCTGAGTATTGATAATGTGTTGGTGGAAGAGATCCCGAGCTGCGTGAAACCTACCCATGTGACCATTACCGGTTCCACTACCAATAGCATCACCGTGGGCTGGACAGCGCATGGCGAAACCAACTGGAATCTTGAGTATGGTCCTGCAGGCTTTACCCCGGGTACTGGTACCACCATTACGGCTAACACCAACCCGACCACCATCTCCGGCCTCAGCGCCAGCACACCGTACGATGTGTATGTGCAAGCCGATTGCGGTGGCGGCGATACCAGCTCTTGGAGTAACGCTGGAACGGGCGCTACGGCATGTGGCGAGATTACCGCCATGCCTTATAGCGAAGGTTTCGACTCCTACGGATCAGGTACTACCGTGTATCCTCTTTGCTGGAGCAAGATCAATACCTATTCTGCGGATCGTCCGTATGTGAATGCTAGCGGATATAACGGTGCATGTCTCTATTTCTTTACAGGCACTTCCGGCACTTACAACATCGCTATCTCTCCGGAGTTCAGCAGCTCTATCCCGATGAATAGTTTGACAGCCACCTTCATGTACAAAGGCTCCAGTAGCTCTGACCGCTTGATTGTGGGTGTTATTGGCAGTACGACTGATGCCACCACCTTTGTGCCGGTGGATACGGTTTACCCTGCTGCCAGTGCTTCAACCTGGACGTCCAAAACGGTCTCCTTTGCCAATTACACGGGCACGGGTCACTATGTGGCATTCAAGAATGAGTACACCACCACTTCTGCCTATGCTTACCTTGACAACCTGGTGATTACCATGGACTCCTCGGTTGCTCCTGTCACCTGCAACGCTCCCACGGGTCTTGCCGTCAACAACGTGACGACGACCACCGCTACGGCCTCCTGGACCGCCGGCGGCACCGAGACCTCCTGGAATGTGCAGTACAAGGCCGCTTCCGCCAGCACATGGCAGAGCGCCACGGCCAACGCCACCTCCTACACGATGACGGGCCTTACACCGAACACCGCTTATCAGGTACGCGTACAGGCTGTATGCGATGCCAGCACGACCAGCGACTGGACGACGGCTGTCTCCTTCACGACGAACCAGGAGCAGCAGACCTGTCCGGCTCCTACGAACCTGACGGCCACCATCGACGCCACGAGCCACACGACCGTGGTGTTGACGTGGCAGCAGGAGGCCAACACGGCCAACGAGTGGCAGGTCAACTACCGTATTAGCACGGAGAGCACGTGGAGCACGGCCACAGCCACCAGCACCACCTACACGCTGACCGACCTGACCCCGAATGTGGACTATGTGGCCAATGTGGTG
>JAFYNM010000032.1 GCA_017549765.1 Bacteroidales bacterium | reverse complement strand
GTCATTCAGCGAGCCCGACACCACCGTGCCGGAGCCCACCTCGAGGGTCATCAGGCCGTTCGTGTTGGTCATCACCGTGTGGTTCTCCACATACACCGGCGCGCCCGTGACGCTCCCCTGGAGGATCGAGATGCGCGCCGACACGTTGTGGTTCGCCACCAGCGTGTTGTTGGCGTTGCGCACCACAGCCTGGTAGCTCATCCGCTGCGGGGCCTGCGCAAATACGGCCGCCAAGGAGAGCACCATGAAGGTCAAAATAAGTAAAAGCTTTTTCATATCAGTGTTTTTTTGTTAATAAATAATCTTGACTAACCCAGGGGGTGGTACCCTACATCTTGTTCTTCACCACCTTGAAGGTCTTCAGCATCCTGGAGCCCTCCATGATGCGCAACTGGTAGGATGCTGTGGGATAGACGGAGAGGTCCATCATCGTCTCCAGGTCCGTGATCTTGAAAAGTTCCAGCAGCTTGCCGTTGGCGTCATAGAGCTGGGCCGTCAGGCCGCCCGCCGGCATGTCGTAGTTGGTGATGCGCAGCTGCACGTAGCTGGTCGTCGGGTTCGGGAACAGCACCGCCTCCAACGTGATGCCCGGGTATTCGTTGACACCTACCGTCTGGATCTCGTAGGGCTGCTGCACTCCCTCGATGATGTACTTGTCGCCCCCGTTGACCTGCTGGTCAGCTATCTGACCCACCGTGTAGGTCACCGTGCCGCCGGCACCCGTCGCCGTGCCACCCGCCGGCACCACCGCCGACTGGGCATGAAGGGAAACGACGAAGAGACTGAAAAGGGAAAAAATGAAGAGCTTTTTCATTATGTTGGTTTTTTAGGATTAAACATTCATTTCAACCCAGCAAAACTAAAAATCTTTTTTCAAAAAACAAATAAGTAAAATTACTCATTTTTTCAAAAACTTTCGCATTTTTGCCAGTTGTTTTAAAAGTATGAGAATATGGAGATTAACATCATTGCTCGGGCCTATAGTGAGTTTCCCTCTAAGTTTGGAATCCCTCGGCAGAGCGGCTTGGTGACCTCTTTGCGGGCGCGGATTGTGTTTGAGCCGGATTATCGAAACGCAGAGGCGTTGCGCGGCATCGAGGAGTTTTCGCATCTATGGCTGATCTGGGATTTCTCAGAGGCGCATCAAGAACAGTGGTCGCCCACGGTGAGACCCCCGCGCCTCGGCGGCAACCGGCGCATGGGCGTCTTCGCCACGCGCTCGCCCTTCCGCCCCAACCCGATCGGGCTCTCTTGTGTGGAATTGCTCGAGGTGGACCTCTCTCCCAAGAACCCTACACTCCTTGTCGGTGGCGCCGACCTCATGGATGGGACCCCTATCTATGACATCAAGCCCTATCTGCTCACCACCGATTGCCATCCGGAGGCCTCCAAGGGGTTTACCCAAGAGCACGAGGACTACCAAATTGCCGTGGAGATACCCGATGAGATAGCCCGCACAATGCCGCAAGTTACAGTAGAGAAACTGCGGCAGGTGCTGGCCCAGGACCCGCGCCCGGCCTATCACCACGACGAAGACAGAGTGTATGGCTTTCCCTTTGACGGCTATGAGGTCTCGTTCGTAGTCCAAGGCAACGTCCTGCAGGTGCATAAAGCGAAAAAACTATCATGTTGAATGATTCCCGACATTTTTATATTTTTGCAGCATTGTTTAACCAAATCTATCATATTATGAAAAAAATGATGAAAAGCGCTGTTCTTGTCCTCTTTTTGATGGGAATGGCGGGAGGTGTCTTTGCACAAGCCCCCTACAAACACAGTATCGGTGCAACCGTGGGTAACTTTAACGCCTTCTCCTACAAGACCTTTTTAGCGAACCATCTTGCCCTGCAGCTGGACCTCGGATACAAATACACTATCGGATCCACTAAGTACGGCAATATGGATATCAATTCCGTGGAACTGAACCCTAACTTGATGTACGAAGGCCATTTCACCAAAGGTCTGTACGGTTTTATCGGTGGTGGTGTCAGCCTGGGTTATTCTTGGTACTGGGGTGTTCATGATGTTTGGTTTTTCGATACTGCATACCGCTACGACTATGGCAAGTTTGGAGCTAACGGCATCTTAGGCTTGGAGTACAAGTTCAACATCCCGCTCACACTGCAACTGGACTTCCGTCCCGGTTACGGCATGCTGTTCAATGAAGATATTGATTTTGACTATTTCGATTGGAGTGTGAACTTCGGTGTCAGATATACGTTCTAGTCAACCGTAACGTTATCATTTTCAAAACGCCCCCTCTGTTCCGTGAAAAAATTTCTCATTCACCTGGTTGTTCTATGCCTCTGCCTCGCCGCCGGGGCGCAAACCTTCACCGAATGGCAGGACCTCGCCGTGTTCGAGGTAAACAAGATGTATCCCCGGGCGCATTTCCCGCTGAACGAAAGTCCTTGTCTTGAAGATAGAGGAGTGTCGCTCAATGGCACGTGGGCGTTTTACTATGTGCCCAATGCCGATGAGCGTCCGACTGATTTCTTCCGCACCGATTACGACGACAGCGGTTGGGATTCTATTCCCGTCCCGGGCAACTGGGAGCTGAACGGCTATGGCGTGCCCGTGTATGTGAACACCACCAACGATTTCGACAACAGTCAGTTACCGAAAGTGCCCGTAAAAGGCAATGCCGTGGGCAGCTACCGCAAATGGGTGAATATTGACAGAAAGTGGAAAAACCAACAGGTGATCATCAACATCGGGGGTGCAAAATCCTGTTTTTACCTTTGGGTGAACGGGCAGTTTGTGGGCTACAGCGAGGATGCCAAGACCAACTCCGAGTTCGACATCACCCAGTTTGTGAAATTCGGGGAGCGCAACCTCATCGCCCTGCAGGTCTTCAAGTGGAGCGACGGTTCCTATTTCGAATGCCAGGATTTCTGGCGTCTGAGCGGCATCGAGCGCGACATCACCCTATACGCTCAACCCAGAACGCACATCTACGATTACAAGATTGTGGCAGACTTGGACTCCACATACAAACATGGTTTTTTGGATATAGAAATGGTCATTGAAAATCTGGATTCCTGTCCTAAAGACCAAAGGTTCCATATCTCGCTCAATTTTCCCAATAGGGACAAGAAGACAGAGGAGGTGATATTTCATAATTATACCGACACTATTTTCAAAAATACGGTAGGAAAACACTACATTCGCTTGAAAGCCGAATTGCCCAGTGTCACGCCCTGGACTGCCGAAAATCCTCATCTGGAAAAGATGCTGATTTTTCTTTCCGACAGTAATAATAAACACATCGACAATGTCTGTGCCTATGTCGGGTTCCGTAATGTAAGAATCGAAGACGGCCTTTTGAAGGTGAACGGCGTGCCCGTGACCATCCGAGGGGTGAACCGCCACGAGCACGATCCGAAAACGGGGCATGTGGTTTCCGAATGGCTCATGGAGTATGACATCTGGCTAATGAAGACCAATAACATCAACACGGTGCGCACCAGCCATTACCCCAACGCGCCGGAATTTTATAATCTGTGCGACAAATATGGTCTGTACGTCATCGACGAGGCCAATGCGGAGTCGCACGCACAGGGCTACGGCGAGAAGTCGTTGGCGAAACGCGCTGTTTTCAAGGATGCTACGGTCGCGCGCACCCGCAATATGTACGAGCGCGACAAGAACCACCCGTGCATCATCACCTGGTCGTTGGGCAACGAATCGGGCAACGGCATCTGCTACGAGGCCGCCTACGACTGGCTGAAGGCCAAGGATACCACCCGTCCCATCCAATACGAGCGCGCCCTCTACGACCGCAACACCGACATCGTCACCATCATGTATCCCTCGGTAGATTACCTTTCCAAATACGCACAGAAGAAGCAGGAGCGGCCGTACATCATGTGCGAGTACGCGCACGCGATGGGCAACAGCTGCGGCGGCCTCCAAAACTATTGGGACACCATCTACAAATATCCGCAACTGCAGGGCGGTTGCATCTGGGACTGGGTGGACCAGGGTTTGCTGACGAAGGATGCGCAGGGTCGTGAGTACTACGCTTACGGCGGTGATTTCGGGGAGAACATGCCCTCCGATGGCAACTTTTGCATCAACGGTCTGGTGGGTCCCGACCGCCAACCGCACCCGCAGCTGGCCGAAGTGCGCAAAGTCTATCAGCCCATCAAGATTGAGGCGGTGGATTTGGATTCATTGAAATTCCGAATCATCAACCGCTTTGATTTCAGCAACTTGAACGAATACACGCTGCGGTACCGCCTGCGTTCGGACGTGGCGCACGAGCCTGCGGTGCATCCCGATGATTTCTTGAAATCCATGGAGCATTTCAAAGACATCATCCCAGTTGCCTTGGCTCCGCATGATACAGGTTATTTTGAGTTGACGGAGGTGTTGGATTCCATTCAGAAGTTAGGCGTAGTGGCTCCGGGAAGGGATGTGTTGTTGGAGTTCTGTTTGGTTGGGTCGAACACAGATAACACAGATTTTTTATCGAAAGAGGTCGCCTACGAGCAGTTCAAGCTGCCCATGCCGACAACAGATAGGGAGGTGGTTAACCAAGGGTTTGTCTGGGATACCATTCAATATCAACAGGTTGGAAACAATATTGTCGTCACCATTGGGCAAACGAAAATAGTGATTGATACGGTGCAAGGTCACATAGCTTCTATTGAAAAGGACGGGAAACCTGTGTTGGTGGATGGCCCTCAGCTTTGTTTCTGGCGGCCACTTACCGACAATGACCGTGTGGATGGGCACGGAGAGTTGCTTTGGAGAAGAATTGGGTTTGACAATCTGACTTGGAAGGTTAATAAAGTGCGTTTCTTTGAAGATAATGCTGATTTGGGAAGGTGGGCTATGGATATAGGTCTTTGTGTAAAAAAAATCGCGTTCAATGAGAATGGAGAGAAGGTATTGTCAACGGATGAGGATTATACCTTCAAGCGAAGTGGAGATATTGTCATTCAATACAGAATCTATCCAAGCGAATGGGTGCCGTCATTTCCTAAAGTGGGCGTACAAATGAAAATTTCGGATGAGTTGGTCACAACAGAGTGGGTGGGATATGCGCAGGAGACCTACAAAGACCGGCAGGCCTGTGGCTTTGTAGGCCATTATGAAGCGCCCACAGATGATTTGTTTCATAGATATGTGCGTCCGCAGTCAGCGGGTAACCGTATGGATATACGTTATGTATCGCTGTTTAATAAAGAACATGAACGGATGCTTTCTGCAACGATTTTGGACGAATGGTGGAGCTCTACCAATAGTAGAGACTTTCAGTTTAGCATCTACCCTTATTCGGATGAAAACATCGAGCAGGCTAGACACACTAACGAGTTGAAATGTGAGGGTTTCTATACACTTAACTTGGATAATGATCAGACGGGCTTGGGAACTGCAACATGCGGACCAAGCATTGCGGACCGGGCTTTGCTGAAATCCAGACGCTTGATAGACTTTGACTTACACTTACAGATAGGAGAGAATATCTATTTTGAAGATTTGTTTTTGAATAAGAACAAAAATATTGCCCGATTATTCTATCCCACTGTTGATTTTTCATCGACCAGAAAAATAAAAGGATTTGAACCGATTACTATACTAAGCAAGCCTGATGCACCTTACAACAATGAAGCGAAAGAGCTTCTTATCGATCGACAAATCGGCAATCCCGCCGACTACCATGAAGGATGGGTCGGATATTTCGGGAAACCGATGAAGATACGAGTGGAAACATTGCCGCTCGAAGGCGACTCTCTGACGGTCTCCCTCAGTTTCGCGCACCATCCCTCCCAGTGGGTCTTTATGCCGCAGAAGGTGCTGGTGTCATATTCCAAAAATGGCAGAAAGTATAGTCAACCCGAGGAGGTTACGCTGCCTTTCGATCCGGCTTTAAAGGAGAATGACAAGCCGCGGGTCTGCATCCTGCGCCACAAAATCCCCAACAACAAGGTAAAATACGTCAAGATCGAGGCGCAACCCGTGGAGCAGCTGCCCAACTGGCACGCGGCGCCGGGGGAGAAGGCGTGGATCATGACAGACGAGATAAGAATAAACCCCGCAAGATAAATTTCGCGGGGCTTGAGGGTGATGAGCAATAGGGGAGCGAATTAACAGTTTTTAAGCCATTCACTGACGTTCTCGAAGATCTGCTTCTCCACATTCACCGCCGAAGCAGGCTCGAACTTCTCTCCCGTGATATGCTCATAGAGCTCGATATAGCGCTTGGTGATGCTCTCCACCACCTCAGGCGTCATCTCGGGCACCTGCTGGCCTTCCTGGCCTTGGAAGCCGTTGGCCATGAGCCACTCGCGCACGAACTCCTTGGAGAGCTGCTTCTGTGGGAGACCTTTTTCAAAATTCTCCTCATATTTGTCTGCATAGAAGTAGCGGGAGGAGTCGGGCGTGTGGATCTCATCGATCAGGTAGATGGTGTCGCCTGCCTTGCCGAACTCATACTTGGTGTCCACGAGGATGAGTCCTTGTTTGGCGGCGATCTCGGTGCCGCGCTGGAAGAGCTTCATGGTGTACTCCTCGATGATGGCGTAATCCTCCGGGGAGACCAGTCCCTTGGCGAGGATCTCCTCCTTGGAGATGTCGGCGTCGTGCTCGCCCTGCTCGGCCTTGGTGGTCGGGGTGATCAGGGGAACGGGGAACTTCTGGTTCTCGCGCATGCCCTCGGGCAGGATGTGGCCGCAGAGGTTGCGCCCGCCGTTCTTATAGAAGCGCCAGGCACTGCCGCACAGGTAGCCGCGCACAATCATCTCCACCGGGAAGCCTTTGCACAAAACGCCCACCGTCACGCGCGGGTCCGGGGTGGCTAACTTCCAGTTTGGACAGATGTCGGCCGTGGCATCCAAGAACTTGGCCGCTATCTGATTCAAGATCTGACCTTTGCAAGGGATGCCCTTCGGCAGGATGACATCGAAAGCCGAGATGCGGTCGGTGGCCACCATGGCCAAAACCTTGTCGTCAATGTTGTACACGTCACGAACCTTGCCGTGATAAACGCTCTTCTGTTTCGGAAATTCAAATTGGGTGTGGGTTAATGCTTCCATAATATGCTGATTATAGGTGTTGATATTGCGGTGGTTTGTCATTGAGAAAATGACCTGCGAAAATACATTTTTTGTTTGATCCTTTTTCATCTGTTGCAGATAAATCCCACTTTTCCCCATATTGATATTTTCATTATTTTTGCCGCGGATTTTTTTATTCCCTAAAATGGGCAAATTTGAAGACATAGGACCATACGATTTTGAAGGCACCAGAGCCGCCTATTTTCGATTGATGGAGGATGCCCGCTTCCATGAGGCCGTGGCGAAGTGCCTCCCCGGATACCCTATGCAGAATCTCCGCGATTTGCTGGATCAGGCACAGTCTGTGGACGATATCCAGCAGGGTTTCATCCGCCAAATATTGGAGACCTTCGTCAAAGTCACCACGAAAGGACTGTCTTTGCAAGGCATTGAAAAACTGCCCTCCGACAAAGCCTATCTCTTCATCAGCAACCACCGCGACATCACCTTCGATCCGGCGATGCTGGAGTACTATTTCTTCATCCAGAACCGCCACTCTACGAAACTGTGTATCGGAAACAACCTGTTGTCCACCCCTCTGGTCGAGGAGTTGGGTCGCGCCAACAAGATGATCGTTGTGAAACGCGACAGCGCCGATATTCGTGAGCGGCTGGCCAACTTCCAGCATCTCTCCGAATGTATCCAGTACAGCCTTTTTGAAGAGAAAGAGTCTGTGTGGATTGCCCAGCGCGACGGCCGTACCAAGAATGGCGATGACTACACCAAGCAGGGTCTTCTCAAGATGATCACGATGGGTCACTCCAAGGATCTGTTGCCCACCATCAAGGCGATGAACATCGTGCCGATGACGATCTCCTACGAGTACGAGCCGTGCGACGCGCTGAAAGCCCGCGAGGAGGCACTGAAGGAGAACGGTCACTATGTAAAAGAACCCGGCGAAGACTTCAGAAGCATCAAACAGGGTGTCTTCCAACAGAAAGGCCGCGTGTCGCTGGTCCTGGGCACCCCGCTCAACGAAGAACTCGACCAGATAGACCCCGACCTGCACAACAACCTGAAGTTGGATGCCGTCTGCAAGTTGATCGACAGCCAGATATATCACAACTATCAGCTGTATCCCAACAATTATATAGCCAATGATTTGTTGCATGATACGAACCGCTATTCGGAGTTCTATACCGAAGAGGAAAAAGAGAAATTCCTCGCGTACCTGCAGCAAAAAGCTATATGTCCCGATGTCGCCCCCGAAAAGATGATGCATTACCTGTTGCAAATCTATGGTACTTCGGTGGACAATTATTACCATCAACCTATTCAAGAACGACAATAAATTTTTTATACAGATATGGATGAGAAACAACCCCCGTCGTCGATGAAAGTATTGATTATCCGGTTAAGCTCAATCGGAGATATCGTGTTGACGACCCCGGTCATCAGAGCTGTCAAGGAACAGCTCCCACAAGCCGAATTACACTTTTTAGTTAAGAAATCGATGAAAGAGGTGCTGGCTTACAACCCGCACATCGACCATTTGCACCTGTATGACAGCGAGCATAAGGACGAGCTGGTCCGGGAATTGATGTCGGAGAATTTCGACACGATAGTGGATCTGCAGAACAACCACCGCTCACGCCAACTGTGCCGCCGTCTGCATATCACCCCGTTGCATCTGAAGAAACTGGATTTCAAAAAATGGATGTGTGTCCGTTTGAAGCTCAACTTCCTTCCAGACACGCATATCGTAAGTCGCTACTTTGATGCTGCCCGTATGCTGGGTGTGTATAACGACCACAAAGGACTGGAGTTTCATATTCCCGAGAGCGGTATCTTTGACGAGGACGACTTTCCGATGGTCTTTGAAGACGGCTTCGTAGCCGTCGTCATGGCCGGAGCGCACGCCACCAAACGAATCCCCGTGGACAAAGTCATCGAGATCGGCAGAATCCTCCATAAGCCCGTCATGCTGCTGGGTGGCGAGGATGTGAAAAAGGCCGCCGAGGAGGTGGTGGACGATTTGGGAGACCGTGCCTATAACGGCTGCGGCATCTATACCCTCTATCAGACTGCCTCTATCCTGCAACAGGCCGACTGTGTGATCACCGGTGACACCGGACTGATGCATATCGCCGCTGCCTTCCAGAAACCCATTGCTGTGCTGTGGGGCAACACGATCCCCGAATTCGGGATGTATCCCTATATGCCCGGCATGAGGACCCTCTACCGCAACTTTGAAGTCTATCCGCTGAGATGTCGCCCCTGCTCCAAACTCGGCCACAAGAAGTGCCCCCGCAAACACTTCAAGTGCATGCAGAAGATCTCTTCCATAGAGGTGGCCGAATGGGTTAATAAATTTTAAGTCTCATAATCTATGAAGAGCTCTGAAGACCCCATCATCATCCAAGGCAACGCCTGCTTCGTCTCCGACATGCACTTCGCCGTGCCGGCAGACGATGAAAGCCGTTTTCGCGAGGAACTGCTGATACAGCTCTTCCATCAGCTGTCTGACCAGATCCAACATCTCTTCCTGTTGGGAGATATCTTCGATTTCTGGTTCGAATATCAGGATGTGATGCCCAAGGGGTATTTCAAACTTTTTAACACGCTTTATGACCTCCGCTGCAAAGGAGTTCAGATTTATTACTTTACCGGAAACCATGACATGTGGCTGCAGGATTTCTTCCCGGAACAGCTCGGTTGTCAGGTCTTCCATGACCCCCGTCAGTTCGTCATCAACGGCAAAAGATGTCTGGTCGGCCATGGAGATGGCGTCGGGGGCAAACAACTGGGCTACCGCTTTATCAAGTCTGTCTTCGCCTTCAAACCCAACCAGTTTGTCTATAGCATGCTGCATCCTCGTATTGCTTTCGGCATTGCCCGGTTCGTCTCCTACAAAAGCCGGATTTCCCATGAGCCGCAAGAGATGGTCTTCCGGGATGAGGATGAGCCCCAGATCCGCTACGCTCGCCAAGTGCTGCAGAACGACCCTATCGACCTCTTCATCTTCGCGCATCTCCATCTTCCCAAGCGGTATGTCTTGACGGACCAGTCCACCTATTTTAACTGCGGAGACTGGCTTACCCATAAGTCGTATCTGCTTTTCTCATCCAATCAAGCAGAACCCACCCTTTGTAATTTTAACGAAGAAATTGATCATGAATAATATTCCAGAAAACCATAAAGCAGGTTTTGTCAATATCATAGGTAACCCCAACGTGGGGAAAAGCACCCTCATGAACCAGCTCGTCGGGGAGCGTATCTCCATCATGACCTCCAAGGCACAGACCACCCGCCATCGTATTAAAGGTATTGTCAACGGAGACGATTTCCAGATTGTCTATTCTGACCTGCCCGGTGTGCTCGATCCCGCCTATATGATGCAGAAGATGATGATGCGCTTTGTGGTGGACTCCCTCCAGGATGCGGATATAATCCTATATCTGGTAGAGTGCAATGAGACGAAGTATAACGAGGAGCTGATTGAGAAGATCAAAGGATTGGGCAAGCCCATAGTGTTGATCATCAATAAAATCGACAAATGTACCGAGGAACAGGTCCAAACAGCCCGCACCGTCTGGACGCAAGTGTTCCCCGAAGCGGATGTCTTTGCCATCTCGGCCCTGCAGCGCGTCAATGTGGACGCTCTCTGCGAGCGCATCAAGGAGTTGTTGCCCCTCTGTCCGCCCTATTTCCCCAAAGATGCCCTCACCGACCGCCCGATGCGTTTCTTCGTCTCTGAACTGATTCGGGAACAGATACTGCTGCAATACCAAAAGGAGATTCCCTACAGTGTGGAGGTAGTGGTTGACAGTTATAAGGAGGACGACCAGATGGTCCGCATCGGGGCTACCCTGTATGTGGAGCGCGACACGCAGAAAGCCATCATCATCGGCAAGAAAGGCGCTGCCATCAAGAAGCTGGGCACCGAAGCCCGGATGGCCATAGAAGATTTCCTCCAGAAACATATCTTCCTGGATATCTCGGTGAAAGTTCTGAAAGATTGGCGTAACAGCGAACTGCAGATGCGCCGCTTCGGTTACGACTACGGGGATTAGAGCGAGGCAGGTTGCTCGCCTTGCAGGATGTCCACGATGTGCATGACCTCAATGTCCACATTGTGTGCTGTCTTGTAGGCATCGATCATCTGCAGGCAATGGATGTCGGTGGAGGTGATGTACTCCGCCCCCATCTGGTAAGCCTGGTCCACGATTTGTCCGGTAAGACCTTCCGCCACGGCAGGGTTGGCCATGGCAAATTGGCCGTTGGCGCCGCAGCAGACAGGCTGGTTGGGTGCCGTCAGCAGGTCCAGACCCTTGGTGTTGGACAGGAGAATCTCCGGGGCGTCATTCTGTGGGTACAGGTTGCGGGCCGCACAAGACTTGAAATAATAAACCCGGTGGTTGAATTCGTTGCCTAAGCATTCGATCTTGCGGATGTTGACGATGTAGTCACAGATCTCAAAGATGTTGCGGGTGAACTCTTGCAGCTCTTGGGTGGAATGCCGGTTGACCAAGAGGCGCTTGTAATGCTTCTTCATAAAGCCGGCGCAACTGCAGTCGGGAACGACGATGTGGGTCTTGGATCGGAGTATGTCCACCACCTGGCTGCCCAGCTGCAGCGCATATTTCTCCTTGCCCTCCATCATGAATCTTCGGCCACAGCAGGTCAACTCGCTGAAATACTGGCAGTGGAGCCCGATGTTTTCTAGTACCCGTCGCACACTATAGGCACTGTCAGGTTGGAACAGGTCCATCTGACAGGGTATGAAAATGCTGACAATATTTTCCGTTGACTTATTCATGATTGATAACTAGGAACCACATTTGGAGTAACCGCAGTTGGAGCATACTAGGCAGCCCTCTTTGAACTCCATGGTGTCTTTCTGTTCGCATTTAGGGCAGATGACACCTTTTTGCTTGGTGCCGTCCTGGATGAATTTCTTCAGTGCGCGGCAGACACCGTTTCTCCAGGAGTTGATGCTCTCCTGACGGAAGTTCAGACTGGAGATGATGTTGACGATGTTGAGGATGGGGATGCCGTTGCGCAACAGGGCGGAGGTGAACTTGGCATAGTTCCAGAACTCTTGGTCGAAGCAACGGTCCAGTCCGCGGAGCAGCACTTCGTAGCCGGCCTTGTCGTAGTACTTGAAGTCGTAGGTCTTGGTGCCGTCTTCGTGTCGGTTCTTGATGATGATGCCGTGCTCGACCCATTTAGGCAGGAGGAAGTGCTCGTCACCGGTCTTGCCCGTGAAGATCTCATAAGGATGCCCGTTGTACAAACCGATGTAGGCTACCCAGTCTTCGTTGTTGTTCTTGAAGTGGATGATGTCGGCCTGCAACTCTTTCGGACGTTTGAAGTTCTTGGGAGTCTGTTTTTCCTCCTTCTTGGGTGTGATGCTATTGAGCACGCCGTCGCGGGAGCCCTCCCGATAGACGGTCAGACCCTTGCAGCCGCACTGCCATGCTTTCATGTACAGGTCGGCGACGGTCTGCTCGGAGATGTCGCTTGGAAGGTTGACAGTGACGGAGATGGAGTGGTCCACCCATTTCTGCACGGAGCCTTGCAGCTCCACCTTCTTGATGTAGTCGGTGTCGGCGGCGGTGGACTTGAAGTAGGGAGACTGCTCCACGAGGCCCATAATCTCTTTCTCGTCCATATTGCGCATCTGCTCGAGGGTGTAGCCCTTGGTCTCGGCCCAAGTCACGAACTTCTGATGGAAGACCATGTATTCCTCGAACTGGTCGCCCATGGAGTCCTTGACGATATTTTTGGAGATGCTGATGTCGTTGGGGTTGATTTTACGGCGGCGTTTATAGACCACGTTGAAGGCGGGCTCGATGCCGGAGGTCGTCTGCGTGCAGATGCTGACGCTGCCCGTCGGGGCGATGGTCAGCAGGGCGATATTGCGGCGGCCGTAGCGGACCATGTCGTCGTACAACTTTGGATCAGCCTTGCGGATACGTTGGATGAACGGGTTGTGACCCTCCTTGATGCAGCTGTAGATGGGGAAGGCGCCACGCTCTTTGGCCATGTTGACGGAAGAACGGTAGGCGGCTAGCGCCAGCTGTTTGTGCACCTCCGTGGAGAAGGCGTTGCCTTCGTCGGAGCCGTAGCGGATATTCAATGCGGCCAGCATGTCGCCTTCTGCCGTGATGCCCAGACCGGTACGGCGACCCTTCAACGACTGGTTGCGGATCTTCATCCAGAGGTTGCGCTCCACATTCTTCAGGTCGTTACTCTCGGGATCGCTATCGATTTTCGCCAAGATACGGTCGATTTTCTCGATCTCCAAATCGATGATGTCGTCCATCAAGCGCTGGGCGTATTGCACATGCTGACGGAAGAGCGGCATGTTGAAGTGCGCATTCTCGGTGAAGGGCTCCTCCACATAGCTGTACAGGTTCATGGCGATGAGACGGCAGCTGTCGTACGGACAGAGCGGGATCTCGCCACACGGGTTGGTGGAAGCGGTCTTGAAGCCCTCGTCCTCATAACAGTCCGGTACCGACTCACGACGGATAGTGTCCCAGAAGAGCACACCTGGCTCGGCAGACTTCCAAGCGTTGTGGATGATCTTGTCCCACAACTTGGAGGCCTCGATGTCTTGGGTGACCGTGGGGTGGGCGCCCTCGACGGGGTATTGTTGCGTATAGGAGGTGCCGTTCTGCACGCTCTTCATGAAGTCGTCGTCAATACGAACCGATACGTTGGCGCCGGTGACCTTGCCCTCCGTCATCTTGGCATCGATGAACTTCTCGGAGTCCGGGTGCTTGATGGAGATGGTCAGCATCAGCGCCCCGCGGCGACCGTCTTGGGCCACCTCGCGGGTGGAGTTGGAGAAGCGCTCCATGAAGGGGACTACCCCCGTGGAGGTCAAGGCGCAGTTCTGCACATGACTGCCGGAAGGACGGATGTCGGAAAGGTCATGACCGACACCGCCACGCCGCTTCATCAACTGCACCTGCTCTTCGTCCATGCGGATGATGCCGCCGTAAGAGTCTGAGTTGCCCTCGTTGCCAATGACAAAGCAGTTGGACAACGACACGATCTGGTCGTTGTTGCCGATGCCAGCCATCGGACTGCCCTGCGGGATGACATATTTGAAGTGGTCGAAGAGAGAGAAGATCTCCTCCTCGCTCATAGGATGGATGTACTTGCGCTCAATACGGGCGAACTCCTTGGCCATACGACGGTGCATGTCCTCCGGCGTGCGCTCCATCAACTGCCCGTTTTTGTTCTTTAATGCATATTTGTCAATCCATACCCCCGCGGCTAACTCGTCACCGCCAAAATATTGGACCACCTCTGGTAAAATCTCTTGCTTGGTGTAAATCTTTCGCTCTTCTTTTTCTTCTTTCATAGGTTCTGTCGTGACAACTGGCTCCTGTGCCTGCATTTTTTGATGCTCTTGCACCGCCTGCTCCCGCAATTGAACTAATGTCGACTTGGAATCCTGTTGTGAGAGGTCAATGTCCTCCATCACTTCATCTTCAAATCCGAAAAGAGATAAATCGTTACTCATACGCTTTGGGTTAGCTTTAAAGGGTTTAAATGATCATAAAAGCCGGCATTAGTTCCAGGTTGCGAATATAAGAACAAGTGTCTTAATAGTTAATGGTTTGAATCAGAAATACTTGCCGATTTTTTCTGACGTTTTTTACTAGACTGCTAAAATAGAAAAATGAATAGAAAAGCATGATGTTTTTTTTGTTTTTATTTCAACAAAATGACGTTGATAATTTTTCTTTTTGATTATGAGATACATAAAAAAAAAAGCGCATAGAAGGCGCTTTTTTTTGTTTGAATATTCGTTTTTTTTCCTATTAAAATTAAGGGATCTTAGTTAAAATATGGTCGGTTTTGATGGCCGGATCTATACGCTTGGTTAGGTTTTGGAGTGTGTTTCCAGGACCGCATTCGATGAACCAATCGGCCCCATTTTCTACCATGTTCTGGATGGAGGAGGTCCATAGCACGGGATGCGTCAACTGTATGAGCAACTGCTGTTTGATGGTCTCGACATCGTTTTCAGGACTAGCGGACACGTTCTGATAGACGGGACAGAGAGGCTTGGAGAAGGTGGTCTTCTGGATGACTTCTCCCAGGCGCTCCCGGGCGGGCTCCATCAGGGGGGAGTGGAAGGCGCCCCCGACATTGAGGGGGATGATGAGGCGGGCTCCTGCCTCCCTCAGCCGCTCCTCCGCCAGACGGAGTCCCTCCATACTACCCGAGATGACGACCTGCTGCGGACTGTTGTAGTTGGCAGCCACCACCACCTCGTCGGTGATGCCCGCGCAGATCTCCACAATCTTGTCGGGGTCGAACTTGATGACCGCCGCCATGCCGGACGCCTGCTGTTGACAGCACCACTGCATGACCTCCGCGCGAAGGGCGACCAGACGGAGCGCGTCCTCAAAACCGAGCGCACCGCTGACGGCCAAGGCCGTGTATTCGCCTAACGAGTGCCCCGCTACCATGTCCGGCGCCTGGTCCGCCAGACAACGATAGGCAACGTAGGAATGCACAAAGATGGCGGGCTGGGTAACCTTGGTGGCCCTTAGCTCCTCCTCACTGCCATGAAACATGATGTCGGAGAGGGCGAAACCTAATACCTCATCCGCCTGGGCGAAGAGTGACCGGGCCGCTTCGAAACGGTCGTACAACTCTTTTCCCATGCCGCCATATTGGGCCCCTTGTCCGGGAAACAGATAGGCACAACTCATAAGTTGAATGCTTTCTTCAAGAGGTCGATGCAATCCAGTTTTTCCCACGGGAAGAAGGTTACCTCTTTCCCGTTGATCGTCTTGGTGTAATAGTCACGCCCGAAATGGCCATATCTTGCAGTCTCTTGGTAGATGGGGTTCTTGAGTTGATACCGCTCGATAATGCCGTAAGGGGTCAGGTCGAAGGTCTTTTCGATGACCTTGGCAATCTCGCCGTCGCTCAGGTTCACTTTGGCAGTGCCGAAGGTGTCGATGAAGATGCCCACCGGCTCTGCGCGGCCGATGGCGTAGCTGAGCTGCACCAGCACTAGGTCGCAGATGCCCGCCGCCACCATGTTCTTGGCGATGTGGCGTGCCGCATACGCCGCGGACCGGTCCACCTTGGACGGGTCCTTGCCGGAGAAGG
>JAFYNM010000031.1 GCA_017549765.1 Bacteroidales bacterium | reverse complement strand
CGCCGGGATGGCGGGCACGATGAATTCGTTCCTCGACCGCTTTTTCTTCAGCACGCCCTTCAGCAAGCGCATGAAGGTGGGCGCTGCTATCAGTTCGGCACGTCGCGCAGGTACCACTGCCACCTTCGACCAGATGAACAAATATTTCACCATCAGCGAGATGCCCGTTGCCTCGGGACGTTATTGGAACATGGTGCATGGTTATTCGATGGAAGACGTGATGCGCGACGAAGAAGGTGTTCAAAACCTCCGCATCCTCGCCCGCAACATCGCTTTCCTTGTCAAGGCCATCGCCGCCGAGAAGGAGAAGAACGGCCTGCCGGAGAAAGAAGAGACAGTTTACACGAACTTTATCAGATAGAGCTTGAATACAGACCCTTATATATGCAATGCCGAGACGATGGAGCGCGCCATCCGTGAGGTGGGCATCATCCCGTTCTTCAAGAGTGACATCCCCGGGTATTCCATCAAGGAGCTGACGCTGCCCGAGTTTTGGTTTGATGGCGAGGAGGATACGCTCGGCCCATGGGACTGGAAAATCGACTGCCTCGAGAGCGGTGACATCGCCTACGGGAAATACCTCTGCGGGAATAAGGCCGCCTTCGCGACGATGCCGTTCTACCGCGAGCTGATGAACCTTCGTCGTGCGACTACCCAACCCGACAAAGACGGACAAAAAATCATGGAATATCTTGCTCAGCGAGGCAGCATCACTATCAAGGAGGTGCGGGCCTTGTTAGGTGTAAAGAAAGGCGCCGCCGATGCCGCCATCGCGAAGCTGCAGCACCAATGTCGCGTCGTCACGGGTGTGATTGAGCGTGTTTACCGCGGCCCTGAGCAGACCTACAACGGCTGGCAGGTCTCATACTTCTGCACGTCGGAGTCGCTGTTCGAAGACGCGCTCCAAACCAACCACACACCCGAGGAATCGCAGGAATTCTTGACAGACCACATCACTAAGTTGTTCCCAGAGGCTACGCACAAGCAGCTATTGAAAGTGCTGAGGTGATTAAGGGAATCCGCAACTAAGGCAAAGGCTCGGGTTGCGGATTTTTTTGTATTTTTGCGGCAATTAACTACTTCATGGCAAAGAAAATACCCGTCATAAAATTCCACAAGGACAAATACGGCGATGAGTTGCTCATCGACGTGGTGACACTTGACATGATTCGGAACAGCAAAGGATTCCAAGAGGTGATGCGGCAGTCGTTCTTCGGCATTATGCTCACCACGGGAGGCGAAGGCGACGTGGAGGTTGACGGTGTGCCATGTGTGGCTCGCAAGGGATTGGTGGCTTGCGCCAGACCAGGCGATGTCTGCACAGTATTGCGCGACGACGGATTGACTTCGTTGGAGTTGATTTTCGAGCGTAACTTTGTGCTGGAGTTCTTCAACGATGCCCACTTCCTCGACAATCTCTCTTACTTTTCGCCGAGACGAAAGTCCCCATACCTACAACTGGATGAATCCTTATATAATAAGGTTGTAGCCCTCTATGTGGAAATACAGTTGGAAATCAGCCATGCCCGCGACCGTCATCTGCTCCGTGCGATGCTCTACGAGACTTTGATGCTGCTGCAAAAGGCGACACCTGTTGAGGCTCGGCAAAGGGAAAGCAGCGAAACTCGTGTGGCACGTTTCCGTGAGTTGGTGAACGAGCATTTCCGTACCGAAAACAGCGTGGAGTTTTATGCCGACCGCCTCTGCATCACACCGAACTACCTGAACAAGATTGTGAAACAAAGCCTCGGGCAGTCCACCAAGGAATTCATCCAGTCGCGCCGCATGGAGGAAGCCAGACGGCTGTTGAGTTATACCACTTTGTCCATCAACGAGATAGCGGAAGAACTGCATTTCGAAACAACCTCCTATTTCATTCGTGCTTTCACACTCGTCGAGGGCATCACGCCGCTGCAATACCGCAAGAGTCACGAAAAGTGACATTTCTTGATTGTTTATTACTTCGCCACCTCGCGCAAGGGCTGTAATTTTGCCGTCGAAATCAAACAAACAGCAAAATGAAAAAAACAGCATTAATCATCGCCGCTGTATGCCTGCTGGCCTCGTGCGGCAACAACAACAATGACAAGAGTAACAATAACAATCAACCTTCAAACAATCAAGAAACAATGAACACTCCATCGAACAAAGAGAAGGCCGTAGCCCTTCTGAAAGCCATTGAAACAGGCGCAGGCGAACCTATCGCTTTTGTGAACGCCGAAAATTACAGACAGCACAACCTTGGTGTCGAGGACGGGCTTGACGGCTTTGGCCGTGCCTTGGCCGGTCTCGCCAACTATCCCGAAAAGGCCCGCGTGAACACCGTCCGTGCCTTCGAGGATGGCGACTACGTGGTTTGCCAGACCGACTACAACTTCTTCGGCCCCAAGGCGGGCTTCGACATCTTCCGCTTCGAGGACGGCAAGATTGTGGAGCATTGGGACAACCTGATGCCCTACGACGGCAAGCTGAATCCGAGTGGCCACACGCCTTTTGACGGCACCACCGAGTTCACCGACCTCGACAAGACCGAGGCCAACAAAGCCATTGTGCGCAACTTCGTTCAGGACGTGCTGATGGGTCAGCACCCCGAGAACCTAACCAACTACTTTGACGGCAACAACTACATCCAGCACAACACCGCCATTGCCGACGGCCTCGACGGTCTGGGTGCAGCCCTTGCAGCCATGGCCGAACAAGGCATCAAGATGGAGTATTTCACCATCCATAAGATCCTTGGTTGTGGAAACTTCGTGCTGGCCGTCAGCGAGGGCAAGTTCGCTGACCAACCCACTTCTTACTACGACCTGTTCCGCATCGAGAACGGCAAGATTGCCGAGCATTGGGATGTGATGGAGACCATCGCCCCCGAAAGCGAGTGGAAACACCAGAACGGCAAGTACAACTTCCCAAAGTAATCAGCTACCATTGATTAAGAAATCCGCAACTTGGGCGCAGGCTTTGGTTGCGGATTTTTTCATACTTTTGCACCCATCAAAAACGACTTCAAATGTTACAAAAAGCATGGGATTTTCTTCGAGAGCATAACGAGGGGGTGTTGGCAACGATTAGCGGGAGCAAGCCTTGCCTGCGGGCCTTCCAGATTATGAAGCAAGAAGGTGAAACGCTCTACTTCGCCACCGCACCGCAGAAAGAGGTGTTCCGACAACTGCAAGCCAACCCTAACATCGAGT
>JAFYNM010000030.1 GCA_017549765.1 Bacteroidales bacterium | reverse complement strand
TTGACGATGAGAGCCACCCGTTGCAACGGTACCAACAAAGTACGTCCAACCAGACATTTTTTGTCCGCTATGATGCCCAGACAGGCAATTATCTCAATCAGGGGGTCGCACCCTGTACCGATGCGATGTGTGGAAGAGTTCCTGCGGTCATAAACAACAGGGTGTTTGCTTATGCGAACCCTCTGATTGTTAAAAAGATATGTCAATGGACAAATAATGGTGAGTCTATAAATGCTATTGATTTTAACACTGCTGCAAGTAGCTTTAAAAATCCTTCAGTTTTAGCCAATAATCAAGGAAATCTTCTTTTCAGCTGTGGTACAACTTCTCCTATTGTATTTTCCAATAGTGTTTCTACAAACTGCCCAGAGCAATCTTCTGCGGCGTTTGCCCTCTATCACGATCCGAGTTTTGCTGAACCGTATGTGGGCATTACTGATTATGAAGAAACCCTTTCCAATGTCAGAATCTGGCCAAATCCAACAAAAAATATTCTCTATGTGGAAAGTGACAATATACCTATAGACTATATCACCATTATGGATTTGAACGGCAGAATCATTATGAAAGAGAATGTCGGTGATAACAGTTTTGTGATGAGTGCTTCTTGTTTGCCTGCGGGAACATATCTGTTGGAAACTGTTTGCAAAGGCCAGGTTTCTGTTGATAAATTCGTCAAATCCAATTATTAACCCCTAAAACCATGCTGTTATGAAAAAAATTCTATTTCTTTTGATTTTGTCGCTGACTTTATGCGGCCTGACGAATGTATATGCCCAATCCCAATCCGGATGCGGACTATACATCAATTCTGATTTTGAATCGGAATGCCTCCTTACAGACTACAACGCCTGTGGTCCATACTATTTGGAATTGGAGTCGTCCGACTGTATTCTCGCCTGCAAAGGAGGTACTGTGCGATACACAGCTGTGTGTGACAATGCATCCCAATATTCTTGGGTCATATTTGGTGCATCCAATTATTACTTGACAAATCAGGGACAGACAGCAGTGGTCACGTGGGGCAGTGGGTTGACAGGGAATATCTCTGTCAGTGTGGTGGTCGGTGACACGAATACCTGTTCGGCCGAAATGTGTATCCTTCTGATGGACTCTCCCGATGCGGAAAGTTCCTCTGTTCCCTCCTTCTATTATACTCAAGATGGAGAAAAAGTGATTGAAATTTGTTTGGGGGAGACCATTGATTTTGTGGATATGAGCTCTACCGTCCGAACTCCCATTACGGGATACTATTGGGAGAGCATGTTTGGAGCGGCATCCACGCAAAATCATTCATTAACCCCGCTCGCAGAAGGGGAATTTGGGCTTTCCCACTGTGTGCGCAACGAATGCGGGTGTGAGGATTGCGAGAATTACAGAATTATCGTGAAACCACCTGTTGAATTGAACCTTTCCTGTTACGGTACTGTATGCGAGTACACTACCGCCAGTTATTCTGTAATTAATCCGCGATGTGATAGATATATATGGAATGTGGAGGGTGGCTCGTTGATGGGGCAGGGAACACCTGACATTACCGTAAACTGGGGCAGTCCTGCTTCGGGTTATGGGGTTATATCATTGGATGCATCCATGTGTGAAACAGAATGCAACTCCCTGCTTTCCATTCAAATACCCATTATTATCAACAATGCGGAGATTTCGGGGCCAGAAACGGTATGTGTCGGTGAAATGCAGATTTACGAACTGCCAAGGTGGGGCTCGACGGAGTACACGTGGTGGAACGACAACAGCTCTTGCTTGAATGTCTATAATGGGGAAAGCCCCAACCAATATACGCTGGAGTTCACCCATCCAGACACGGTAACCATAAGAGCCAAATATATTTGTCAATTTTTAAATTGCGGTTATTGGATGGCAGCCCCCAAAACCATCATTGTCAAGGACACTATGAGCATACATTCTGCCAAAGACACCTATTGTAAGGGAGAAACGGGCGTGTTTCATACCACTCATTCTAATCCAGTGCAATGGCGGGTCTATAATCAGAATAATCAGCAGATTTATACCACCAATTCCGTTTCTTTATCCTACACTTTCACATCTGCGGGAAAATTCTTGATTACGGCCTCTCATAGTGATTATTGCAAAGTTGTGGAATATCACGTTACAGTGTTGGACAATCCTCCTGCGCTGACGTCAACCACTGGGAATCACACGGCCTGTCCGGGTGGTTCCATCCTGTTGGAGGCCACTCCAACCCATCCAAGGTATTATCTGGTTTGGGAACCTGTCTGCTATCCGTCATCATCCGAAGAAGGGAACGAGGTGACCGTCACATTTAATCAAGGAGTATGCGATGTGGCCGTATATCAAGTCGACAACGAGTTTAACTGCCGTTCCGAAGCGTATATCCATGAAGTTGACACTTTCCATCTTCTCCCGCATGGACTGTCTGCAATCACAACTGCATGTGCGGGTTCCAGCGTGCATTTTAATGTGCCAGATCAATCCCCGGATGTTACATACGAATGGACCATTTACCCTGCCAACGCAGCCTCTATAGACAGCAGCGACCATCTGTTGCCATCCGTTGGCATTCTTACGAATCATCTGTCAAACGTTACGCCTCCATATCTCGTGGATGTGACTTTGAAAAGGACATATTGTTCCGGCCTTGAGGTAAATGAAACTGTTCAGCTTTTGATTGAAGATGTGGCAAAACCAATCTTAAATTGTCCCGATACGGTCTGTGAAGATGAACTTGTAACACTGACTGCTACGGGAAGCACAACGGAGGCAAGTCATTACCAATGGTCGTTTTCAGACACCTCGCAAACATTCCAAGGGACTTCTGTCTTCCGCAGGTTCCATCATCCCGGGTTTGTTTTTGTGACCGTGACGTACCAACCTGATCCCGATTGTGACCCTGCGATTGTTCTTGATACCATTTGGGTGAATAGCAAACCATACGCGGACATTACACAAAACGGGGGCAATCTTCAAGTTCAATACTATCCGAATGTATCATACGTGTGGACATATAATGGGGATACTGTAAGTCAGAACCAATTTTGTTCAAATATGGGAGCTGGAACATATTGCTGTACCATCACCAGTAATGTTGCACCATATTGTACCGATAGTGATTGTTATACCATTCCAATCGGAACCGACACCTGTATAACCATATACCCCACTATCGGTAACAGAACTTGCAATGATATCCCCGTCAGTGCCAGTTACCCGGCGGGTGCCCAATATACTTGGTCGTTGTCCACATCCGCGAACGGTTCGTATTGTTCACCCACACAATCATCAAATTCAACCACAGCACATCTTAATGTTTTGGGAGACCATTATGTATATGCTTATGCTGAACTTAACGGGCAATGCTATAAAGGAAGAGTGCAGGTGCCTATTGATTTTCTGCCCGAAATATCACTCTCGTACGATTGCAATAACCACAATATAATAGTGCAGGACATATCGCAATATCGTAGCGGCTATTCCATCCCTGCCAGAACAATTACAATTGATGGGGGATCGTTTACAGCTACCATATATTCGCCACAGATGTCTGTGTCCATTCCGGCATCTGCGTTACAGGGGACATATACCATAACTATGACTGTTGGCAATACAGGTTGTGAATGCTCAAAAAACATAACGATTGAGCATATTCCACAAATAAGCATTAACATACCTGCCAATATGTGTGATAATACTCCTTTCCAATTTTCAGCAACACCAAACAACAATCATTTTCAATATTATTGGGATTTTGGAGATTTATCTTACACTACAGGCAATAACATTTATCATACGTATACAGCCGATTATTTATCTTCTGGTCGAACTGTAACATTGATTGTGACAAATCAATTGGGCTGTTCATCCACAATAACGCAGAATGTTAATGTTTGCTCCAACGTTTTTAGTGCACAACCGTTGTTGTCCGCTCAATCTTCGACTCCAGTCTGTCCTGGTACGCCACGAACCATTCAGTTCAATTCTCATCCATCCAATACTTATTATACATGGTCTCCAGTTAATCCTCCATATAATACATACCTATATGACGCTTTGAGTACAGGAAACTACAGCGTTGACGCATATTACTCCACTTGTGGCTGCAGGGCAAAAGCCACTTGCAATGTCGGATTCCTCACAGCACCTTGGGCTCGAATCATCGGAAACACCGAATACTGCTTGGGTGAAACTATAAACCTTAACGGTAATACAGGCGCAAACAACACCTATACATGGACTATAGCCGAACTGCCGGGTTTCACTTCTACGGGTTCCACACTTTCTTTCACTCCTTCCCAACCGGGTACATACACAGTAACCCTTACTGTGAGCAATCCGGGCAACTGCAGTGCCACGGCAACCTGCACTTTAACGGTTAATCCCAGGCCAGCTGTGCCCTCTATCGCTTTTTCAGGCAACCACTGCATCCACACTCCGCCTGTGGAAGTGAGTTCCACGAATGGACAGAGTTTGTACTGGAGTAATGGTTACCACGGAACCACAGCCTATTCTTATTCGGACGGATACCTCACTGCACATTATATTGACCCATCTACCGGATGCCGCTCATACGATGCCCAAATCTTCATTGAGCCAGCTCCCGATTTTGATGCACTGTTGACAGGGTGTTACAAGTTGTGCCCTGAACAATTCCAGTATGATTTGCCAATATATGGCATTTATCCATACATGTCTGGATACTTGAATTGGGATTGGATATTCCAGCCTACGGGTTCGATATATACTGTGGTTGATCAAAATCCTCTGTTGCCTCTGATTGATTTTGGCACTTATTACTTGGATGCCACATATACGGCTGGATGCACAGTCGAATCTCCAGAACTAATCATTGATAAGGCTCCGGTTTGTCCTTGTGATAGCGTAAGTTTCAAGCCACATCAACCTGTTTGCTGGGTGGATGGTTGTAAAATGCACTATTTATTTAATTACACCATTTGCAATAATGGCTCCCAACTGTTGAAATTTGACGATATTCAGACTATTATGGGAGGTAATGTTTTATCAGCCAGTCCATTGCCTCTTTATATTGCTCCTGGTACTTGTGAGGATATTGATATTGAGATTGCATTTACTGATTTTGCGTCAACCTCCGTTGAATTCACTTTCATAGACCATTCCCGCAATTGTGAAGTCAAATATGTGGAAAATATAGATTGGCAGTCCTGTGTTGAGGTAGGATGTGAGGGCGTTTTTGATTATTCAACTGATTTCTATTATGAGTTTAGCACGTCTCATGAATGCTCTTACTATCAATTCCATATTCCTTTGCCTGCCGCACAGAGCGTGTTGTCGGTTTGGAGCAAACCTTCCCAGGTGGTTGATTTTACAGGAAACGGAAGTTATCCTGTTGAATTAGATGGGCTTCTGATGCTCGACTATGGCCTGCTGTCGCAGATGTTTGTATATGACCAGCCGATATGTATTTATTTTGTGGCATGTATTGATGGAGAACATTTGTGTTATGATTCTATCTGCATACCTCCGTACATTCTTTGGGAGCAAATCCCCGATGATTTACGACAACAGATTGATTCCACTATGGCGGATAATGACTCTACCAGAAGCCTCCGTGTCAATATGGATGTTCAGCAAGGAGACAAACCGTATCTTGCACCCAACCCCGCACACAACGAGGTGATGGTGATGGGCATTGCGCCTGAGGAGGTGGCTGAAATCACAGTTCTAACTTTGCAGGGCGGACAGGTCGCTGTATTCCGCAACGATTATCGATTCAATGTCAGTCGTCTGGCGAAAGCAACCTATATTGTCCGTGTGATTACCACTGACAGAAAAGTCCATTATCTGAAACTGGTGAAACAATAGTGTATTCCTATTACAACAATATTCAAAGAGGGCTTTCGGGTCCTCTTTTTTTGTGCTTTCTCTTTTTGGGCGACCGGGCACGCTTTCCGCTCAAATTTCATACTTCGTACTCATAACCGCTGCAATCGTTGTCGCGGCATTAGGGAAGACGAAAACGCAGTCAAAACTCAAGACTGCGTTTTCCCTAACCGTCCCAACCTGTGACGGACGTTTGAACCATCTTTGCCAAAACATCAGATATGGCAAAGTCAAGCACACGCAGAGTAACCATCTTCATCAACGGCAAGGAGGTCGAGGCCTCCGTCAAGCAGATAAGGGCGGAAATGAACCGCCTTGTGAACGAGCAGAATCGCATGGTCATCGGCTCGGACGAGTACATTTCCCACGCCAAGAAAATCAAGGAACTGAGGCAGTACCTCAAGGAGCACGCGCAGAATATCGGTTCTGCCGCCTCCGCGTGGTCGGAAATGTACAACAAGGTGCTGCAGTTCGGTACGGGCATCGGCGGTTTCACGCAGATTCTCTCAACCCTTGACAACATCACATCAACCCTCAAACAGGTCGCCACCGACCTCGCCGCAATGGATGATGTCTATTCCGATGTCATCAAGACCACAGGCCTCACCCGTGAAGAGGTTGACGAACTCAATGAGAGTTTCAAGAACCTTGACACCCGCACCTCAAGAGAGCAGCTTAACAACCTTGCCTACATCGCAGGAAAGCTGGGCATCTCCTCCAAAGAGCTGGTGCAGCAGTTCGTTGAGGCAGCGGACATCATCAACGTCTCAATGGGAGACGTTCTCGGTGATGACGCCACGCTGGCCATCGGCAAGATGGTGGACGTTTACAAAAAGTCCACCGACATACTCAAGGACAAGTCCCTGAAGGAGCAGCTCCTTTCGCTTGGTTCCGCCGTCAATGAACTGGGAAAGACCAGCACCGCCAACGAGCAGTACATGGTCAATTTCACAGGGCGTTTGGGCGGCATCGCCGTACAAGCCGGACTCGCCGCCGATGAGATTCTCGGCTTCGCCTCCGCCCTTGACCAAGACATGCAGAAGGTGGAGATGTCGGCCACCGCCTTCCAAAAGCTGATTCAGAAGGTTATCTCCAAGCCCGCCGAGTTCGCTCAAATAGCCGGAATGGAACTCAACCAGTTCAAAGAACTGATTGAAAACGACATGAACACCGCCTTGAAAAAGGTTCTTGCAGGCTTTTCGGGGGCGGGCGGCTTCGACAAGCTGCTGCCCATCTTCCAAGACTTGGGGCTTGACGGCGCACGCGCCGCCGCCGCCATATCGTCAATGGCCAACAGCCTCGACAAGGTGGAGGCCGCGCAGAGCATCGCAAACAAGGCAATGCTGGAGGGCGTGTCCTGCTATGAGGAGTTCTCCATCAAGAACAACAACATGCAGGCCAACTTGGAGAAAGCCCGCAAGAAGTTCCAAGACACCCGCCTCGAACTCGGCGAGAAGCTCTACCCGATACTGCTGAAGCTGACCAAGACCAGCACCGCAGGCATCAAGGCACTGTCATCCGCCACCACTTGGATTTCCAAGAACAAGGCCGCAGTCGCCGCCATACTTGCGCCGCTGACCCTCTACCTCGCCAAAATCGTGGCACTCAAGACGTGGCAGCTGGCACTCAACGCCGCCGAAAAAGCCGGCATCGTCATCAAGGGCATATACAAGACCGCCACCTACGCCGTGGCAGCGGCACAGGCAAAACTGGCTGGCAACACAGCAAGGGCGGCAGCGGCAATCCGGGCAATGGGCGCAGCAGCGAACTCCGTCCCGTGGATAGCCATCGCCACCGCCATCATAGCGGCAGGCACCGCCCTATACAAGCTGGCGACCCGCACCACGGCGGCGGGAAAGGCAATGAAGGACTTCAACAGCCGCACTGCCGAGCAGAAAGTGGAAGTGGACAAGCTCTTCAACGCGCTGCGGGAGCTGCGCAAAGGCTCCGACGCCTACAACAAGGTGCAGAAGAAAATCATTGAGACCTACCCGCAGCTGCTCAAAGACCAGCTGGACGAGAAAGGCAACATCATCAACATCGAGCAGGCCTACAACAAGGTCATCAGCGCAATGAAACGCAAGATTGCCCTTGACATCCAGCAGGAGCAAATAGCGGAAGTGATGAAGGAGGAAATGGACAACATGGCTCTTTCGCTCAAACAACTTTCGCCGGAGTTGGGCAGCAAGGTGGTGGAGCTGGCCGAGGAAGGCTGGGACACCAACAAGATTGTCCGCAACATCAACCGCTATTTCCTCCAAGACCGCAAGCTGACGGGCAAGGAGGAGTTCTTCGTTGACAACATCGTGGCCATCGTCAAGCGGGAACACGAGAAAATTGAAAAAATCAGACAGACCCTCGCGCCATGGATCGGCAGCCAGCTTGACGCGGTGGTCGCCGAGGTTGAGGAGGAGGTGGCAGAGGAAGAGGAAAGCAGCGGCAAAAACGCCGTGGAGACCGCCGCCGAACTCGCCAGGAAGCAGCAGACCGAGTGGGAGAACCTCCAAAAGGAGGTGAAGAAGCTGTTCAACAAGGACGAGCTCATCGGCTTGGACAAAGTCGCCGCAGACAAGGAGAAAATCCGACAGGAGTACGGTGACCTCATAGCACGCCTCGAAGCGTTCACGTCAAGCAAGGGCAAAGCCGCCAAAGCCCTCGCCGACCAAGTGCGGCAGTATATGGCCAGCGCCATCGAAGAAGTTGACCGCGCCGCCCGCGCCGAGAAAATGAAGAAGGTCACGGAGCAGTACACCAAACTCTGCGAGCAGTTCAAGACTCTCAAAGAAAAGTTCGACCAAGACCTCACCGACAGCTACTCCAAACAACTGCTGCAGGTTGAGCAGAAGTGGCAGGAAACCATCGCCGATATTGACAAGAACATCGCCTACTATGAGAGCAAGCAGGGAGAGACCTATGACCCTGTAAAGGGCACAGGTCTCAGTGATGAGGAAGTGAAGTTGCTTGAACAGCTGCTTGAACAGAAAAAGCAGGCGATTGCCTTGGAAGCACAAGAGGAACTCTCCATCGTCAAGCAGGCTGAAGCCGACATCACCGAAGCCTTGCTGACTGAAACGGGCAAACGCATCGCCGCCGTCCGCAAGGAGTACGGCGACAAAATATCGGCCGCACAAACCGCAATCGCCAAGCTCAAAGCACTTGGCGAACAGGAAAACCAAGACCGCATCCGTCAGCTGGAAGAGCAAATCAAAGCCCTCAAAGCAAAGATGGCGCAGGAAGTCGCCGCCCTCGAAAAGGCGGACGGCAAAAAAGCCTTCTCCGGCATCGGCAAACTCCTTGAGATTGACTGGAAGAACTTCAAGAAGGATTGGGAGAAGAACCTGTCGGAGATTGCCGATGTGATACAGGAGTTCGCCAACACCGCCTCCCAAATCTTCGAGTCCGTCAACCAAATCCAAAGCAACAAGGAACAAGCCCTGCTCAACGAGTACAAGAAAATCTACGATGAACGGAAGGAAAAGCTGGACTGGCAGCTTGAGCAGGGCATCATCTCGCAGGAATACTACAACGCGCAGCTGGAACAGATGGAGAAAGAACGCGAAGCAGAGGAAAAGAGAGTCGCGTTGGAGCAATTCCGCAGGGAAAAGAAAGCCGCCGTCACCGAGGCCATCATTTCGGGCATTGTCGCCGCCGTCAAGAGCTTCGAGAACGGCGGCGGTTACCCGTGGGGACTTGTCACAATGGCTCTTTCCCTTGCCGCCACAGGCGCACAGGTCGCCGCTATAGAATCCCAGCCGGAACCATACTACAAAGGCGGCTTCATCGAGTGGGAAAAGAACATCGTGGCGGGAGAGAAAGGCCGCGAATGGATAGCCCCCAATGACATTGTGACAGACCCGGAAACGGCACCCGTCATCGAAGCGTTGGAGCAGTACCGCAAAGGGAACAAGTCTCCGCTGCGGGATCTGCAAATGTCCGTCCCTGATGAGCATGCCGTGTCCCAAGCAGCCACCGCCATAAGCCGTACATTTGCCATTGAAACAACCGGGAAGCACGCCCCGAAACTCCCTGCCAATCCGACATCCGACAGCGGCACAATGGAGCGGATGCTGGAAGAATTGACCGCACTGCGCCTCTATATGAGCGACCCGAAGAACAGGCAGGCGGTCATCAGCAGGGACAAGCAGCTGGAGTTCGAGCAACAGGAGAATTTCCTGCGCAAGGCGGCTTCACTAAAATAGAGAACAATGCCAGTAACCATCAGAGAGAGACCGCATTCTTTAGACTTCGCAGGAAACCGCACACGATTCCTGCTGAAGGGCACGCCGCTTGTCACTGCAGGCAGCAAGAGCAAAAGCGTCTTTATCATCCGCGAGCTTCCCGATTCCGTCCTCACTGTCTCCTGCGGTGACACTGTTTTTGATTTCCGAATCCTTACACCCACCCAAGCGAAAGACAAGCCGGACGCTATTGCCCGACAGACGGACAGCGAACTGCTGCAAGCCGAGCTTATCTCAAAAATTGCCGAGAACTACACCATCAGCCACCTTTACGATGTGACGGTGGCCGCTGATATGACCGTCACCTTTGTCTCCAAGGAGTACGGCGGTGAGGTCGTTTCCGTTGACGGCAACGGAAGCGGCGACATTGAGACCGTGCAGCAGACCGCAGGAACTGCAAGGGTGGAGAGGGCGAACTACGCCGTCCTCGCCAAATTCGAGATAACACGCTATTCAGGTGGTACCGTTGAAACCCTTGAATCCCCGGAAATGCTCCTGCATCTGAAAGCAGGCAACCTTGCGGAACTCCAGCTGGAGATTCTGCGTTCCTATTTCACCGCGGCAGACCTGCCATCCCTCACAGAATCCTTTGACGCATATCCACTCCTTTACGCCACCTTGAAGTACCGCCTCACATATTCGGACGTGTACGGGGAGATTCCACAGGTCGGAGTGCTCAAGCACTCCCAAGAGTACATCCTGTCGGCGGGCAGGCTTGAAGCCGGACACCACGCACTCAACCTCGCCGACTGGGATACGGCGATGGGAAGCAGCGTTACCCTGTCCGAATACAAGGACATCCGCAACTTCGGCAGCGCGCACGGACTGACCGTGCGCAGCTATGCCGATATGCCGCAGTTCGCCTACTTTATGTTCTTTGACGTGTACCTCTCATCATCCGCAGTCCGTAATCTCACCATCAATGTTTCCGTGTGCCGAAAAGATGGCTCCACCTACGCTTTCAATCCCGGTACCATCACCGTCACCAACTTCAACATTGTGCGACTGCCCCTGTCAGTGAGCGCATTGGGTATAAACCCTTCAGACATTCTCTATTACACTGTACACGCCATCAACAATTCCGGCCTGCATTGGACACGCAAATTTATCCTTGAACGCAAGCCCCTCCACTCACAGGAGTTCCTGCTTCAGAACCGCTACGGCCTGCTTGAATCCCTCTACACTGATTCGGAAGCTGTTGAGGAGAAGACCGAGGGCACCGACACCGTGCGCAACGGAACGGTGGGTGCGGACATTACCGACACTGCCACCATTCACACCGCCCGTACAGGCTGCAGGCCAGAGCGTGAAATCCAGCTGGTTGCGGATGCCATCCGAAACAGGTTTAACTACCGCATTGTCAGTGGCAAAGCCGTCCCAATAGCTATCATTCCCGATTCCCTTACGGTCACGGACACTGCCGAAGACCTTATTTCAGCGGAGTTCCAATACCGATTCAACAAGCCCTATACAAGCGTTAGCGCAGGCAACGTCCCCATCGTTCCCAGCCTCCCCGATGAATGGGACGATGCCCGCATCTGGATTGACGATGCAGTCCGGGAAGCCCCGCAAACCAACAGCATTTCCTCACAATTCAACAGAACAAGATGATTGAGAATATTGAAAATGGAATGGAACTCACGTATGTGAGGGAAATCCTCAACAGACTTATTGACAGAGTGAACGAGCTGGAAAACGTCTCCGGCAGCTATGATGATCTTGAAAACCGACCAGCCATCAACGGAGTGACATTAACCTCGCGGACTACATTCAATGATTTCACCATCCCCGCCTCCCGCATTGATGACTACGGGACGTTCAAGGCAGAAATCCGTGCTCTCGCCGAGGAGACGGCTGCGGGCGCAGCGGCGGCAAGCGTCCGTACCAAGTTGGACGGGAACTTCAACACGCTGCAACCGAGGGAATACGAGTTGAGCGGCTCCATGCTCGTTGTCATCGGCGATGACAAGGGTAACGCCTATAAGACCACCCTCGGCGACCTTATAGACTATCTCAAGCACGAGGTGCTGAAGCTCAACGACCAGTACCTGCGTGTCATCAAGTAAACCAACCTATTAACTCACCAAAACACAAACTTATGGGACAGATTATCAAATTCCAACATGAAATTTTCAATGGCCAGATGGTCAACGGGAATCCCGACTTCGATGTCCTTTATCCAAAAACCAGTGCTGACCAGGTGGAGGGACTCGCCGCACTTGTACAGTCTCTGATTCCAGCCGATTCGGACACGAAAGTGCAGTCCATCACGCTGACCGAAGGAACCTCCTCAACAGGGCCTTCTATCACCGTCACACTCACAGACGGCACATCTGTGACCAGCACCACAATTAACCTCGCATCCACCACCAAGCACGGCGTGACCAAATTGACCAATGATGTGAACAGCACATCGGAGGTGCTGGCGGCAACGGCCAAGGCTGTGAAGACAGCATACGACCTGGCAAACTCCGCCAATTCTGCTGCGGCAACGGCGAACAACGGGCTGTCCAGCCTCAATGGTCATCTTGAAGGCAAGTGCTTCAAGGTCGTGACCTACAACGACCTTAACATCTTAAAGACTGCGACAGCCCTTAATCTTGATGAGAAAGTCAATACGAGCAACATTGTCAATGTCATAGCCTACAATGTGAGCAGGGAAGACGGCTCGCTTGTCATTGTCAATGAGGGTGTGACATTTGCCATTGTTGGAACAAAGCTGCAGGTCAACAGCACCGCGAAGACGGTAAACAGGGTAAAAGTCGTTTACGAGTACAGTTTTGTATAATGCTGACGATAGAGGTGGACGGAAACGCGCTGCACATCTCCAAAGGCACGTCTTTGCAGATGGAACTGAACAGCAGCGTCTTCTCAACGGGAGGCGTTGAGGGCGACATTATGTTCACCTTTGACGTCCCCGCCCAAAGCAATGACATGGTGTTCCGTCACGCACGATTCGCATACGTCCAGAGAATGAGGAAGTACGCCTGCACGGTGTTCGCCGGAGGAATAGAAATCGCCCGTGGCGACCTCTATATCCAAAAGGCTACACAGGCCACCTATTCCTGCGGGCTTGTCATCAACCCGTGGCCGACTGACTACGCCGACAGGAAACTTTGCGAAAACGACTACGGCGAGGACATCACCATCAGCAGCAACCCCAGCCAGCATAACGCCCAATGGTCTGACTTCCTCAAATCCACCCTCAATCCCGATTCCCTTGTCAAGTTCCCGCTGTTCCTTGACACCGCCTTTTATGGCGGAGGGAACAATGATTTCGGATGGTTCCTGCTACAGTCCGACAGCGCACCGAGCAACGCCAGCGGCTACCAGGCATCACTGCAGACCAACAACAGCGTGGGGCTTGACCGCTGCTATCTCAACCGCCTGTTCTTTGATGGTGACGGCAATGTGATTGACGCGATAGCGGGAAACAGGGGAATCCGCCTTTTTAACGACCGCCGACTCAACAACCCGAACAGCTTCGCGTTCTGCCCTGCATTGCGGCTCACTTGGCTGCTGGAGAAAGTCATCGGCAACGGGGGCTACAGGGCAACAGGCGGATTCTTTGGCGACAGGGACACCGCCAAAGTGTTTTCGCAGAGCCTTCGCGCCCTTGACGGGCTAATCACGCAGTACTCTGAGGGCGAAGCCGGAGTGTATGCTGAAATCTCTCCGACCGTCATCTGCTCCAACGAGCCAGTCAACATTTCCAAAATCGTGCATTTCATTGACCCTGACGGGAACACGCAGCTGACATTCTCCCCAACGGTCGGAGGCGCACACCACTTCCACGTGGTGCTGAAGACATACCTGCCCGCCAACCTGCTTCAGAGCGGCACAATGGAGGTGACGGAGTACGGACACACCTTCAACGCCAACTACGTGGAAGGCCTGTTTTTCATGCTTTCCGACTGCAATAACAGTCTGCCCACTTGTATGACAAATGACTTGAACGGGGATTGGAGCAGTATGAGCCCGATTTCAACCTACTGGGCACCGCCCGTGTATTTCAAGATGTTCAAACAGAACAATCTCTCATCTTTCGGCTATGTCGGCGCAGGGTTCTATGAACTGACATTTGACTTCACCGCCAACGGGATGACAGCGGGGCGTTCCTACCGCTTCATCTTCGCCAAATGTCGCGGTCATAACGTTTACGGGCAGGGGACAGGCGGACAGGTCATTGTGAACGGATTTGAGAATGTTCCCGTAACCGATGACGTGTCGGCATACTACAAGGTGTTCAACTGCTTCGCCAATCGGCTCCGCTTTGCTGAACACGTCCCCGACATAACCAATGCCGCATTCATCAGCACCCTGTGTGAGACTTTCGGGCTTGCCCTTTTCCTTGACTCCGCAACCAAGAGAGCGGAGTTCGCATTTATCCGGGACATCATCGAAAAAGCCAAGTGTCTTGATCTAACAGTATACGCCGTTGACAAGGACACGGCTTTGGAGAAGAACGATGAACGGAAGTTCATCTACACGCTGGAAGGCATTTCAACGGATGACATTGACACCACAAAACTGCTGCCACCCGTCAGAACCGCATCCGACCTGCCGGATGCGATGGCCAACTATGGGAAAAGCTGTTTCGTGGAGAACGAAAACCAATACAGGAAAGCGGAGAGGGAGGGAAATGCCATCTCCAACTGGGTGTTCCGTTGGAATCCCCAAAGTGGGGCAAACCAATCGCTTGAGGTCGGGAACGGAAATGAAGAGAATGTCACGCCCTCGCTGAAAATTCCCGTCATGAAAGTCACGGACACAAGAACTTCCAGCACGGAGTTCATCCTACAGATTGAGCAGGCGGGCTGCAGTCCTTTATTTGAGACTGGAAACACCGGATTTGGAATGGTGCTTGAAACATATATGGGCAACCGAAAACTCAACAACCCGCAGGTGAACGACATCTATTTCGAGGTTGCCCAGCCCACCTGTTACAACAGAGATGGGCAAGATGTGGGCGGTGTTTCCCTGACAGTGGACGGGGAGAACTCCGTGGGGCAACGCTGGGTGAAGCCGTGGCTTTCGCTCCTCGCCAAGTACGAGAAAGTAAAGTACCGCTTTCAGCTACCGCTGGCAATGTTCATCAGCCTGTGGCGGCTTCTCAAACCGCAGGACGAATCCGCAGAGAGTCAAACACGCTGGCTGATGGTCGGCAACGTGAAAAGCCTGCCCGTCAAAATCACCTTTCAGTTCACCGAGGGCGGCGATACCGTCATCGCAGATGTCGAAGCCGCCAAACTGAAAGTGGAGATTTAATCACCCTTGTTCTCATGAGAGTGTGAAAAACTGGGTGTTTTGGGTATTATGATATTCCTCAAATTCGGGTCTGCGTGGTTTGTATATATTGTGGTAATATCAAGGGATGAGTGGTTTGCAAGTTGTTTTACAGACAATGGGTCAATGCCGTTTTTTATCATTTCAGAGATACCTGTGTCTCTGAATGAATACATCTGCATCTTTTGAGGAATATCAAGTTTTTTGCGGAGTTCAATCCAAGTCTTTGTCATTCTTGCCTCGGACAGTTTGTCGTGTCCGGGCTTGTAACCACGACCGAAGATATAGTCGCTGTTCGAGGCATTTTGCACTCCCAAATCAAGGAGTGCTTTGAGAATCTCGTCTGAAACCGGAACGAACCTTTCTCGTCCGTTTTTTGCCACGTCCTTTCGGATATGAATCTGCTTCTCTGCAAAGGATATATCTTGCACGTTTAGCATCCTCAACTCCTTTGGCCGTATAAGTCCGGCATATATGAGTTTAAGCATTATCAAGAATCCAGGATTGTTGACTTTTAGATATTTTTCAATAATGCAACGGTAATCATCAGGAATCAAGACCCTTCGCTTATCCTCCGTTTTCTTCTTTTTGATTTTGGCGAAATGATTTTCTTTGCAGTAACATTTTTCAATCATCCAATTGAAAAAAGCACTTCCGTTTTTGATGTATCCGTTATATGTGTAGGTGGATATTTCATCGCCGTTGCTTGACTTTCGCTCGAAATAAACGTGATCCATAAATTTCACAATCATTGCGTGTGAAATCATAGATGAATAGATGCCGGGCCTCTGTTTGTCCATCCATTCGGAGAATATCTTGATGAATGATTTGTATGAGCGGACTGTGGCTTCACGTTGTGTCCGTTCAGTTTCCTCAATATATTTCCTGCATACTTCGCTAATCGGTGTGTACATACGTGAATCCTCACCCTCGAAATAAGGGTTCCAGCCCGTGGAAAGTTTCATATTCAAAGCAATGATGATATTGTTGATATGCCGTTTTGCCTCCGTCTTGGTGGAATAACGGTTGATAAGCCTTTCCAGTCGGATTTTCTTTCTTGCGAGCTGTTGAGTTTGAGGATTTTCCACATAATACTCAATGAGCCATCCGGACTTGTTGGTTTTCAGAGTTGCTGGCAAGAAGTTGACAGCGGAATACTCGGAAGATACTGCTAACCTGTTGTAATGATTTGACATTTTTTTTTTGGTTTTGCGGTATTTGAGTTTCCAAATGCCACAAAACCAAAAAAAATGGTTCTGTCTCGTTTCTGTCTCAGTTTTCAAGCAAGAACCAGTAACTTGTTGCTGCAAATTACTGGTTCTAACCGAGTTATAACGTTTTGCGGAAAGTGAGGGATTCGAACCCCCGGTAGCTGTGACACTACGGCGGTTTTCGAAACCGCTGCCTTAAGCCACTCGGCCAACTTTCCGTGTCTCGGTTTTGAGGCCGCAAAAGTATATTTTTTTTCGGTATCTCGGACCAGAAAAACTATTTTATGTTGGTAGCTTTTTCCGAGAAGACTCTCCGTTGGGTGAACAGCAGGATGGCGGCCAGCACCGCGCCACAGACATCAGAAAGGGTGGCGGCTGCCCAAACGCCCGTCAGACCGTTGCCCCCGGCTCTCTCAAACAAGATCGGAATGATGAAACTCATCGGCACCAAGAAGAGCACCTGGCGCGACAGGCTGGTGGTGATGGCAATCCAAGGCTTGTCGATGGATTGGAAGAAGTTGGAGTTGGTGATGGTGAAGCCGATCAAGGGGAACATCACCATCATGAAGCGCGTGGCGGGGATGGCGATACGGATCATGTCTTGGTCGGCCGTGAAGACACGCATCATATAGTACGGGAAGATGCAGGAGACGACACTGCCCACAAGTCCGACCAGAACGGTGATCTTCATGGTGAGCAAGAACACGGCCTTGAGCCGGTCGGGGTGGCCGGCGCCGTAGTTGTAGCCGGCAATGGGCTGCATGCCCTGGCAGATGCCGATGATGAGCAGCACGAGCAAGTTGCCGTATGTGTTGACAAGTCCGCAAGCACCCACGGCAAAGTCACCGCCGTAGGTCAGCAATTGCTGGTTGATGATGCCCACCACGCCGGCGGCGGCCACGTTCATCAAGAAGGGACTGAGACCTATCATGGTGATATTCTTGAAGATATAGCCCCTGGGCTTCCAAGCGTGCTTTTTGAAATGGATGAATGACTTCGGGTTGATGAAGTGGGCGACGGCAACGACAGCTGTCACGAACATGGAGATGGTGGAGGCGGCGGCGGCACCCACGATGCCCCACTTGAAGCCAAAAATGAATATGGGGTCCAGGATGATGTTCAGCACGGCGCCGCCGCCCAGGACGAACATCGACTTGAGCGGATAGCCGGAGGCGCGCATCAGACCGGCCAGATTGAAGGTCACCGTGGTCAGGAACATGCCCGGCAGGATCACCACCATGTACTCGCGGGCATACTGGAGCGTGTCGGCGGTGGCTCCGAACTTCATCAGGATGCTATCCATGAAGAGATAGCTGAAAAAAGTCACCAAAGCACCTAATACCAGCGTGAGAATCATGCTGTTGCCCAGGATGTTCTCCGCCCAGTTCACGTCTTTCTTGCCCAGCACGATGGACATGCGGGAGGCGGAACCCACCCCGACCAGTGCGCCGAAGGCGTGGATGATGTTCATGATCGGCATCGTGATGACCAGTCCGGCGATCGCCAGCGGTCCCACTCCGTTGCCGATGAAGATACGGTCGGCAATATTGTACAAGGAAGCAATCACCATGCTGATGACAGCAGGCAAGGCATAAGTCCACAGAAGAGCACCTATGTCTTTAGTTTCCAATTCTTTAGTCTTGTCTATCGTGTCCAAATCCGATTTGGTTTTTAAAGGCGGCAAAGATACAAAATTTCCCCAAAAAGAGCGCGTATGAATTTCCGAGAGGTTCGTGATCCTTGTCATCCGTATCCAAAGAACATATCGGAGAAAAATATTGTAGGTGGGTGCATATAATCCAAATAAAATCACTACTTTTGCCGCTCGAATTTCTGCCGAGTTTTTTCCTTGTCAGAAGTCGTCATCAAGTTCATTTATAAATTATCAGATATGCCTCAAATTTCCAAAAAGGGCCAGACCATGCCCTCATCTCCTATCCGTAAATTGGTCCCCTTCTCCGATGCCGCCAAAGCGCGCGGAGTACATGTCTATCATTTGAATATCGGCCAGCCCGACATCGAGACGCCCAAGGGAGCTCGCGAGGCGGTCCGCAATGCCGACATCCCCGTCATCGCATACACGCACTCGGCCGGAAATCTCAGCTACCGCAAGAAACTGGTGGATTACTATCATAGTGTCGGCATCGACATCACCCCTGACGAGATTTTGATCACCACGGGTGGTAGCGAAGGCCTCCTTTTCGCCTTCAACAGCTGTCTGGATCCGGGCGACGAGATCATCATCCCGGAGCCGTTCTATGCCAACTACAACGGATTCGCCGTCACCTGCGGTGTGGTTGTGAAACCGATCGTCTCCACCATTGAGAACGGCTTTGCGTTGCCGTCCATCGAGGAGTTCGAGAAGATCATCACGCCGAAGACCAAGGCTATCATGATCTGTAACCCGAACAACCCGACGGGTTATCTCTATTCCAAGAAAGAGATCTTGAAATTGGGTGAGATTGCCAAGAAGCACGACCTCTTCCTCTTTGCCGACGAGGTATATCGTGAGTTCTGCTATGACGGTGCTGAACACTTCTCCGTGATGCAGCTGACCGACATCGCCCAGAATGTGGTGCTGCTGGATTCTGTCTCCAAGCGTTACAGTGCTTGCGGCGTGCGTACCGGCGCCCTCATCACTCACAATAAGGATGTCTATAACACAGCTATGAAGTTTGCCCAGGCACGTCTGAGCCCTCCCACTTACGGCCAGATCTTGGGCGAGGCGGCTGTCTCCACCCCGAAGAGCTATTTCGATGCGGTCATCACCGACTATGTGGCCCGTCGCAACACCATCGTCAACGGAGTGAACAGCATTCCTGGATGCTTCGTGCCGATGCCCAAAGGTGCCTTCTACTGTGTGGCCCGCCTGCCCATCGACGACTCCGACCGTTTCTGTAAATGGCTTCTGGAGGAGTTCAACTATAACGGCGAGACCGTCATGATGGCTCCAGCCACTGGCTTCTATTCCACTCCCGGCAAGGGAAAGGATGAGGTCCGTATCAGCTACTGCCTGAACGTCAACGACCTTGCCAAGGCTGTCAAATGTTTGGAAGAAGCCTTGAAGGTATATCCTGGCAGAACCATCAAGTAACGAATACTCTTTCGTTCACCATCGAGGCGCGCGTCATTGGATGCGCGCCTTTTTTGTATCTCATCAAAAATGCGTCTTCTGGAATGAATTGTTCCGAAAAATCGATGAAAAGGGAAGGACAAAAAAGGACTTTTTTAGGAAAAATCCGCTGTTGCTGTTAATGATGATAAAGTATTATTTATTTATAATCAATATGTTACAATGTTATTGTTAAAAAAATAGAACAAAAAAATCAGAATGTTTGGAGCAAAGAGAAAAAAATGTATTTTTGCGCACCTTTACGGAGGTAACCTGCTGGGTTCTTCTAACGGTTAGGAATCAAGATTCTCAATCTTGCAATACGAGTTCGATTCTCGTACCCAGTACCAAAAATTGGATGAATATCCTTGAAAAACTTACATGAGTAAGTTTTTTTTTGTTTATGGAGGTCGCAAAACGGGTTGTTTGGACGCTGGTTTTTGAAAATACAATATATATTATAGGGTATTCAAAAAAAATGTATATTTGCGCCCCCAAAATTTTAACAACAAAAAATTATAAATCACTTTATTAAAAATACACAATGAAAATTTATCAGACAAACGAAATCAGAAATGTTGCCCTCATCGGCGGTAACCGTGTGGGTAAGACAACAGTGGCTGAAGCCATGGCATTCCACGGAGGTGTGGTGAGCAGAAGAGGCACTGTTGAAGACAAGAACACAATTTCCGACTACAGAGAGGTGGAGCTTGAGAGACAACAATCCATCCAAAGCACGGTGATGTATGCCGAATTCGAAGGCAAGAAAATCAACATCATCGACTGCCCTGGATTTGATGATTTCGTCGGCGAGACCATCGGTGCTTTGCGCGTGATGGACACCGCTTTGATGGTGATCAATGCGCAGAATGGTGTCGATGTGGGTGCTGAGATCCAATGGCGTCACACCAAGGCCATGCATGTTCCCGTCATGTTTGTGGTGAACCAACTGGATCATGAGAAAGCCAATTTTGACGAGACCCTGCATCAGCTGAAAGAGTACTTCGGCGGCAGTGTCATGCCGTTCCAGTATCCGGTGAACGCCGGTGTCGGTTTTGACTCCGTTATCGACCTGCTTCAGATGAAGCTCTTGAAATTCCCGGCCAATGGTGGCAAGATGGTGGTGGAAGATATCCCCGCTGATCAGATGGACAAGGCCGAAGAGATGCACAACGCTTTGATCGAGGCTGCTGCCGAGAACGACGAGGCATTGATGGACAAGTTCTTCGAAGAGGGTACGCTGACTGAGGAAGAGATGGTCAAAGGTCTGAAGTTGGGTATTGCCAACCGCGGCACCTTCCCGGTGATCTGTGTGGCTGCCAAGACGGATCAAGGCATGGATCGTCTGCTGGATCTGATCATCAAGAACTGTCCGGCCCCCAACGAGGCTCCCGCTGTCAAGGCTACCAATGGCAACGAGCATCACTGCAACGCTGCCGAGCCGTTCGTTGGCTTCGTTTTCAAGACTGCCATCGAGCAACACCTCGGTGAGGTTGCCTTCATCAAGGTTTACGACGGTGAGGTGACAAAGGCTGCCGACCTGTTGAACACCAATACCAACACCAAAGAGAGAATCTCCCAGTTGTTAGTGTTTGCCGGCAAGAACCGTGTGGAGGTTGAGAAGGCTGTGGCTGGCGACGTTGTGGCCACCATCAAGCTGAAAAATACCCCTACGGGCACCACGCTTGTGGCCAAGGGTGAGGATCAGATCGTCCCGACCGCCTATCCGGATCCTAAGTTCCGTACCGCCGTCAGAGCCATCAACAGCTCCGACGACGAGAAACTGGGTGCCGTCCTGAACGAGATCCGCAAGACTGACCCGACCTTCCTGATGGAGCAATCCAAGGAGTTGAAGCAGATGATCATCTCCGGTCAGGGCGAGCAACACCTCAACATCGTGAAATGGATGATTGAGAAGCTCAACAAGATTGAAGTTGAATACTATGCTCCGAAGATCCCGTATCGTGAGACCATCACGAGATCTGCCGAGGCTATGTACCGTCATAAAAAACAATCCGGTGGTTCCGGTCAGTTCGGCGAGGTCCACATGCTCATCGAGTCTTATTACGAGGGCATGCCTACCCAGACCAAATATCCGATCCGTGCCACGGAGACCTATGATCTGCCTTGGGGTGGTAAGTTGATCTACAACAACTGTATCGTGGGTGGTGCTATCGACGCACGCTTCATGCCCGCCATCTTGAAGGGTATCATGGAGAAGATGGAAGAGGGTCCGCTCACTGGTTCCTACGCCCGTGACATTGTGGTTAACATCTACGATGGTAAAATGCACCCGGTTGACTCCAACGAGTTGGCATTCAAATTGGCTGGCCGTAACGCCTTCAAAGAGGCCTTCAAGAATGCCGGTCCCAAGATTCTGGAGCCCATCTACGATGTGGACATCTTCGTTCCTGCAGAGCGTATGGGTGATGTGATGACCGACCTTCAGGGCCGTCGCGGTATCATGATGGGTATGGACAGCGAAGGTGCTTTCCAGAACATCCACGCCAAGATTCCGTTGGCAGAGATGAACAAATACTCCACCACGTTGAGCTCCATCACCTCCGGCCGTGCTTCCTATAGCATGAAGTTCGCTGAATATCAACAGGTTCCTACCGAAGTTCAGAACGAAATCATCAAGAAGTACGAAGAGGAAAACAAAGACGAGGAATAGTCTGTTTAAACCTAATATTTTCTCAAAAGGATGGCCGGAAAGACCATCCTTTTTTTATTTCTGTTGCGCAGCGTACTTCATGCGCGAAAACATTTCGCAGACCGTGCAAAAATCGGGAATTTTTTATATATTTGCACGTTTTTTAATATGGGTAAATATGTTTACAGGCATTATAGAAAAGACTGGGAAAATTGTTGATATAAAGCAAGATAGAACAAATTTTGATTTCACCTTGGAGGTGGATTTCGCGGACGAGCTGTCCATAGACCAGAGCATGGCCCACGATGGGTGCTGTCTGACCATCGTGCGTCTGGACAAGGAGAAGAAGCAGTATGTGGTGACGGCTATGGAGGAGACGATGCTCAAGACCAACCTCGGCACGTGGAAGGTGGGGGATGAGGTCAATCTGGAGCGTAGTATGCGAATGGACGGCCGTTTTGACGGTCACATTGTGCAGGGCCATGTGGACCAGACGGCCGTGTGTGAGAGAGTGGTGGATGAAAATGGCAGTTGGCGCTATTTTTTTACCTATGATGCATCCAAGAACAACTTCACCGTGCCCAAAGGCTCTATCTCCGTGAATGGGGTGAGCCTTACGGTGGTGGATTCCGAGAAAGGTCATTTTTCGGTGGCTATCATTCCCTATACGCACAAAGTCACCAATTTCCACAATTTTGTGCCAGGCACAGTGGTCAACATCGAATTTGATGTCTTTGGTAAATATGTGCAACATCTTATTGAAGAATATTTTGCTCACCAAAAATAAAATTCGGTAAATCTCGTTATACACAACGTTTTTAAAAACCGGAATATTTTGAAGATTAGAAAATATAATATAGTAACATACAGCATCTTATGTCTTGCATTCGTGGTTTTGGCGAGTTGCTCCACTTCCAAGAACACCTTGCCGAACCGTGCATACCACAACATGACTTGCCGCTATAATGTCCTTTGGAATGGCAAACAGGCTTTCAAGTCTGCGGAGGCGGAGATGAAGAAGCTCTCCAAGGACAATTACACGGCCACACTGCCGGTATATAACTATCCGGACAAGTCGGATGTGGCGCCCGCGCTCTCTTATCTGGACCGCACCATTGAAAAGAGTTCGAAGGCTATCTACAAGCACTCCATGCTCATCAGGGGCAAGGAGTACGTCAAAACCATTGACGATGCATACCTGCTGATGGGCAAATCCAACTTCTACAAGCAGGACTATGTGGCGGCGCAGCGAATCTTCCAATACATCCTGCACAACTATCCGAATTCCAACACTTACAACGAGGCGGCTGTCATGCTGGCGCGTACCGCGATGCGGCAGGGCTATTATGCATTGGCAGACGAGCAGTTGGAGAACCTGCATTATCTGGCCACCAACAAGAAGGATAAGAAGTTCAACCGTATTTTCAATGCCGCAAAGGCAGAGTATCATCTGACTGCTCCCGACGGAGAGGTGTCGGAGGCGATAGACTACCTTAACAATGCCATCGCCGCCAAACCGGAGCGCGAGTTCTGTAACCGTCTCCATCTGATTGCCGGTGAGCTCTATGAGTCGATCGGGCAGCAGGAGGAGGCTACCAAGCACTTCAAGACGGTCATCAACAAGACGTCGGACTACAACATGCTCTTCTGTGCTCAGATGCATCTGGCCTCCAACTATGACGGTTCTGAGTCCTCCCGCAACTCCATCATGAAACTCTTCAACCGTATGTTGGATGAGAAGAAGAATGAGGATTTCCAGGATCAGATTTACTACGCCTGTTCGGAGATTGCCCGTATCGACGAGGACGTGGATGCGCGCAAAGACTATCTGGCCAAGTCGGTGGCTTCTTCTACTAACAACAACTACCAGAAGACCTTCTCGGCCATCACTCTGGCGGACCTCTATTTTTCCGAGAATGACTATCGGAATGCCCAGCACTACTATGACTCCGCCATGATGTCCATTCCCAAGAACTATCCCAACTATGAGGCGTTGCAGAAGAAGGGAAATTTCTTGAAAGATCTGGTGGAAAAGCTGGATGAGATAGATTTGCAGGACAGTCTGCAGCGCATCGCCAAGTTGTCGCCGTCGGAGCGAAACCGTTGGGTCAAGAAGATGATTGACGACTACACCGAGGCGGAGCGCAAGGCGGCGGCGGAAGAGGCAGAGCGTATGCTGGCTCTCCAGAATGCCTCCTCCTATTCCAATATCAACCAGACCTCCTCCAACGGCAAGTGGTATTTTTACAACCAATCGTTGGTGACCGCCGGTATGCAGGATTTCTACAGACGGTTCGGCAACCGTAAGCTGGAGGACAACTGGTTTATCAGCAACAAGCAGCAGATCTCCTTTGACGACATGATGGTGATGAACGACCCCAGTCTGGCCAAAGATTCCGTGGAGTATGACGAGGACGGCAACCCTATCCCGAAGCGTGAAACGGACCCCAAGAAGGAGCAGTATTATCTGCAGGATCTGCCCTTGACCCCCGGGGCCATGGACACATCCAATAACATCATTGCCACCAACCTTTTCCAGGTGGGTTTCATCTATCAGGACCTGTTGCAAGACCTGCCCCGGGCATGTGAGTCTTTCCAGTCGCTGGTCACCCGTTATCCTGAATCAGACTATACTCCCTCCAGTATCTTTATGCTGTACAGCCTCTACACCCGTCAGAACAATACGACCAAGGCTAACGAGTACAAGTACATCATCATGACCAAGTATCCGGATTCCGATTACGCCAAAATCATCAACGATCCTCAGTATTATCAGAAGATTGCCGAGCGTAACAAACAGGTCGAGCGGAACTATCAGACGGTGTATGAACAGTTCAACCAAAAGCAGTGGGCTGCGGTGGTGCGAGCTGCCGACGAGAATATCCCGATGTGTACGGATGAGAACCTGAAGTCCAAGTATGCCTATTTGCGTGCTGTCTCCGCAGGACAGCTCTACAACGAAGACTCTCTGATCAGAGGTTTCCAGCGTCTTATTGTCGATTACGACAAAGAGCCGGTGGCTGAACTCGCCCGTGTCTATCTGGCTTCGGTTGAGCCGTCAAAACTCGTCGTGGAAGCGCCTGCAGAGGGAACGTCGGAAGATCCCGACAAGGCCGCTGCCCCGAAGACACCAGTCGCCCCCACCACCAATCCGTTTGTCTATAATGCCGATGAGGTCCACTATGTCATCTTACTTGTTCAAAGTTCCAAACTGCCTATCCAGACGGTCAAGCTGAACCTGAACAGTTTCAACAAGACCTATTTCAGTTTGCAACGGTTCAATATCAGCAGCTTCTATGTGAACAACACCCAGCAGATGGTGACCATTGCCAAGTTCACCAACGCGTCAACGGCGGTGGATTATTATAATATCCTAGTGAAAGATCCTGTCTTCGTGGAGGATATACAGAACCAAACCATCATTGTATATCCGATGAGTGCCAGCAACTACACTACCTACTACAACAACCATGAAGGACGAAAGTTCTATGATCAATTTGTTCAAGACAATTATTTTAAACATTAAAATTTTATCAATATGAAAGAGAATGAAATTAGAGAAGTCGGTGCAGTGAACATTATTTCCAAAGGAACCCAGATACAGGGAAGCATTTCCACCTCCTCGGACTGTCGTATTGACGGTACGGTGAATGGTAATGTCATCTCCAGAGCCAAGGTCATCATTGGCCAAACTGGTCTGGTGGAGGGAAATATCTCCTGCGCCAACATTGAGATTGAAGGAAAGGTGAAGACGGAGTCTTTGAATGTCTCGGATCTGATCTCTTTGAAGTCCACCGCTTCTGTGACGGGCAACATCATAGCTGGCAAGATCGCCATTGAGCCGGGTGCTGAGTTCTCCGGCAACTGCAAGATGAACACGCAGCGCAATCCCAGCGTGATGACGAATCCCAACCCTGCGGAGAAGAAATAGTTTCTTGATCAGGAACAATGGCGGAAGATTCCGACAAAGGCAACACTTTACAAAAGTATGCTGTTTATTCCAATATGGCCATAGAGATGGGGGTACTCATCGCTTTGGGTGTGTTTGGTGGTGTCAAATTGGATAAATGGCTGGACAAGTCTCCTTTGTTCACCGTCCTCTGCTCGCTGGCCGGCGTTTTGATCAGCATGTATTTGATGATAAAGGGTGTAATTCAACATACAGATACCAATAAGCATGAGCAAAAAGATACCCATTAAAAAGTTTTCCCTTCGGATACTGATATTTTCCATTGTTGTGGCTGGTTTGGCGGCGCTGTTTCAGTGGCTCGCCCCTGCCTATGCATCTCCAGCCCTGCCTTTTATTGTCCTCTTTTTCTTTGTCATCACCCTCTTCACCATCTTCGTGGTGCTGCGTGACGACCAAGGGAAGGACGGTCAGCGTTTTGTGTCAGGTTACCTGCTCTCCCGTATCATCAAACTGTTCTCCTGCCTGCTCTTTCTTTTTCTCTATATTTTGATAAACAAAGAGGATGCCTGGAAATTCGGTCTCGCCTTCATCGTGATCTATTTTCTCTTTTCCATCTTTGAGGTTTTGTTATTGAAAAAGGAGAGCGATGATATCACGAAGAGAGGTCAATCGATGGAAGAAAAAAATTAAAATACAATATGAATACCGCAAGAAAAATAAAATCCGATTTATGGTACATAGGTGCTTCAGACCGACGTCTGGCGCTTTTTGAGAACATCATGCCTGTTCCTCAAGGAGTCTCCTACAATTCTTACCTGTTGATGGATGACAAGACTGTCTTGTTGGATTCCGTTGACCATGCCGTGGCGCCCCAGTTCTTGGAGAATCTGACCGCCGTGCTGGCTGGCAGACCTCTGGATTATATTGTGGTCCATCATGTGGAGCCCGACCATCTGGCCTCATTGCAGGAGGTGCTGGTTCGCCATCCCCAGGCTGTCATCCTTTGCAGCATGCAGGCGAGCCGTCTGATCCCTCAATTCTTCCAGATGCCTGAAACGTGTGCAATCCAGACTGTGAAAGAGGGCGAGACATTGGAAACGGGTCATCACACGCTGACCTTCTTTGCCGCTCCCATGGTGCACTGGCCGGAAGTGCTGGTCTCCTATGATACGGCAGATAAGATCTTGTTCTCCGCGGATGCATTCGGAACCTTCGGCGCCTTGAACGGTAATCTGTATGCCGACGAGCTGAACTTTGACCGTGACTGGTTAGACGATGCCCGTCGTTATTGTACGAACATCGTGGGTAAATACGGCGTGCAGGTCCAGAATTTGTTGAAGAAGGCCGCCACCTTGGATATTCAGATGATATGTCCATTGCATGGACCCATCTGGCGCGAGAATTTGGGATATTTCATCCAAAAATATGACCTGTGGAGTCGTTACGAGCCTGAAGACAAGGATGGTGTGGTGTTGATCTACGGTTCCATGTATGGCCATACCGAATCTGCAGCGCAAGTGCTGGCCGGTATCCTGGCCGACAAGGGGGTTCGCGATGTCAAGATGTATGATGTCTCTGTGACGCACGTGTCTTATCTTTTGTCGGAGACGTTCCGTTGCGGACGCATTGTCTTGCTGGCACCCACCTACAACAACGGTCTGTATCCGCCTATGGAGAACTACTTGTTGGATGTGCAGGCGCACTTTGTGCAAGACCGCACCTTTGCCCTTGTGGAGAACGGCAGCTGGTCTCCGATTGCAGCCAAGAGCATGCAGGAGCTCATCCAGAATATGAAGCCTAACAATATTGAAGGACCTGTCGTGACGCTGAAATCCTCCATGAAAGAGGAGCAGAGACAGGAACTGGAGAAATTAGCCGAGAATCTCTTGAATTAAGCAGGATTCTGACACACAAAAGAACCTTTTTGGACGTCAAAATGCATCAGGTGCTCATACCCGCATTGGCGTAAAACCTCATAGGCCTCCTCAAACAGGAGGTCTATTTCTTTGGCTTGGTGCGCGTCGCTGCTGATGATGACGGGGATGTCCATCCTGCGGGCCTTTTGCAGCATCTCCACCGAGGGGTAGAGCGCGTCGCAGCGTTTCTTGTAGATGCCCCGGGTGTTGACTTCCATGATGAGGTCGTGGGATTTGATCAGTTGCAGGGCCTTGTCGGCCAGAATACGGTACCACTGTTCATCCTCCTGGAAGAAACGGTGCTGGTTGTGCATCTTGATTTTATCGACATGGGCGATGATGTCCATCGGCTGTGTCTCTATCATCTCAAAAGTCTGCTCCCAGAAGGTCGTTACAGCGCGTTTGATATTATGGTCGAAGAGATTTTCGAGGCCCTCATCGTAGGTCTCGCGTTTAGGACCGTCGATAAACCATAGCTCGTCGCTGTTGGCGGGGCGCACGAGGTGCACGCCTCCGATGATATAGTCGAGATGGTGGTTGGCTTTGAGTTCGGCAAAAGGGTAGGAGATGCCGGGAACGAAGTCGCATTCCAGAGCCTTGAGCAAAGTGACGGAGGTGGTGGACTGCAGTCTGTCAATCTCGGAAGTATATGCAGGCATGTCCTCCATTTTGATGGAGAAGTTGTTGTCGAAGGGCAGGGGAGCGTGGGCGGAGAAGCCCAGTTGCTGTATATGCCGTTGTTCTGCCTCCTGGACGTAGAGGGGCAGCGGGTCTTTTCCGTCGCAATATAGGGAATGGGTGTGGTAGTTGTTAACGGTCATGGGAGATAAGGTTGTCGATGATGTTCAGTACCGCATCGCTTTTGCCGGCGTGGGCGCCATTGTAGTAGTTGCTGAGAAAGACAATCTGCACCTTGTCTTTGGGGCGATAGAGCCAGAGGTTCTGATAGCCGTCCCACAGGCCTCCGTGATAGACCAGCAGTCCGTGCGTCGGGCTCTCCTCCAGTCGCAGGCCATAGCCATAGATCTGTTTGGGGAGGATGCCGTTTTTCAAGGTGTTCTGTCTTGTGGAGGCTTGAGCCACCCATTCTTCCGGGATGATGTCATAGTGGATGAAATAGGAGTTGGTCCAGCGGATCATATCTTCCACATTGCTATAGATGCCCTTGTCGCCCAGGATGCCGTTAAAGCGGTCGAAGAGGGCGAGGGCGCCGTTTTTCTTGTGGCCGCGGGTCACAGGCTCTGGAATCTCGGGGTTGATCCAGCCGTAGGGAGTGTATATGTCGCCCTTCTTGGCCGCGGGCCATCTTCTGTTGGTGTCTATCAGTTCTGTGAAGAAGAAGGTGTCGTTCATGCCGGCAGGGCCGAACATGTTGTCGTGCACATACTCTGTGAAGGGGATCCCGCTGACGCGTTCCACGATAGCAGCTAGCAGGGCATAGTTGGTGTTCCGGTATTCAAAGCGCGTGCCGGAAGGGAAGTCCAGTGGGTATCGTTCGCGCTTCAGCACCCGGATGAGCTGGGCGTTGTCCACAAAGGTGGCGGTGTCGAAGATGTCGTACTTGAAGTTAAAGTACTCGGGGATGCCTGAGGTGTGGGTGAGCAGATGCCGCACGGTGACCGACTTGTAGGGAAGCTCGGGGATCAGTTTTCCCAAGGTGTCTTGGAGACTGAGTTTGCCTTCGCTGCACAACTTCAGGATGGCGGCGGCGGTGAACTGTTTGGAAATGGAGGCCAGATCGAAAAGGGCGGTCTTCCACATCTTGTTGTCAGGATGAAGCCGGAGCGTCTCCAGTTGTGATTCCTGCACGCCTTTGTAGTTGGCATTGCTCTTGTAGAGTTGTAGATAGCCATAGGCGCGCTCCAGGATGATAGTGTCGTTTCTGGCGATGATGAGGGTTCCGTTCAGACTTTCGCCCATGGCATCGGCCATGCGTATCAGGGAGTCGATGTCGAAGCCGAGGCTTGCCATCTCGGTGAGGGTTTCCAGGGGCTGATAGACGACAGGCTTGTGGACGAGATAGGAGGTGTCGCCACAACTCTGATCTGCTTTCAGCAAGCAGATGCTGAACAGGCATAACAGCACGAGGATCCCTTTTTTTAGCATGGTGGCCAACTGTTAGCTGTTCATGATACTCAGGAACTCCTCGTTGCTCTTGGTGTCCTCCATATTCTCCTTGATGAAAGTCATGGCCTCGATGGTCGTCATGTCGGCGATATGGTTGCGGAGGATCCACATCTTCTGGAGGGTGGCAGGTGCTTGCAGGAGGTCGTCGCGGCGTGTGCTGGAGGCCACAAGATCCACGGCAGGGTAGATGCGTTTGTTGGACAGTTTGCGGTCGAGCTGCAGCTCCATGTTGCCGGTGCCCTTGAACTCCTCGAAGATGACCTCGTCCATGCGGGATCCCGTGTCGATGAGGGCGGTTGCGAGGATTGTCAGGGAGCCGCCATGTTCCACGTTACGGGCGGCGCCGAAGAAGCGTTTGGGCTTCTGCAGGGCGTTGGCCTCCACGCCGCCGGAGAGCACCTTGCCGGAGGCCGGCGCCATCGTGTTGAAGGCACGCGCCAGACGGGTGATGGAGTCCAGAAGGATGCAGACATCGTGCCCGCACTCGACCATGCGCTTGGCTTTCTCCAAGACCATGTTGGCAATCTTGACGTGACGTTCCGCAGGCTCGTCGAAGGTGGAGGAGATGACCTCCGCGTTGACGCTGCGCTGCATGTCGGTGACCTCTTCGGGGCGCTCGTCGATGAGCAACACGATGAGGTATATCTCCGGATGGTTGGCGGCGATGGCGTTAGCCACGTCCTTAAGCAAGACCGTCTTACCCGTCTTGGGCTGCGCCACGATCAGACCGCGCTGGCCCTTGCCGATGGGGGCGAAGAGGTCGATGACGCGGGTGGACAGCGTGCATCCCGGATGCCCGGTGATGTTGATCTTCTCGTCGGGGAACATCGGGGTCAGGAAGTCGAAGGGAATACGGTCGCGAATCTGCTCCGGATTGCAGCCGTTGATCCTCTCCACCTTGGTCAGCGGGAAGAACTTCTCTCCTTTCTTGGGCGGACGGATCTCGCCATAGACGGTGTCGCCGTTCTTGAGGCCGAAGAGCTTGATCTGGGTCATGGAGACGTAGATGTCGTCGGGGGAGGTGAGGTAGTTGTAGTCGGAGGAGCGCAGGAAGCCGCAGTTGTCGCTGGTGATCTCCAGTACACCTTCAGCGTGGATGGCGCCCTCGTACATGGCGTTGGCCACCAGCTCTGCTTGCAACTCCGCCTCCGTCTTCACCACGTTTTCCTTGGACTCCTCAGCGGTCGGATTCTCCTTGAATTCTCTTCTTTGGTTTTTATCTTTCTTGAAGTTATCGTATTTCTGGCGGAAGTTATTTTTCTTTTGGGAGAACTCTTTGGCAGGTTTCTCTTCAAAGGGAAGCTCGGGCTCGTGGGCTTCTGTGGCAGGAGCCTCGTCTTTGGCCTCCTCCGTCTTTTTCTCCTCGACAGTGCCACCCTCGGCCATCAGGCGGGCAGCTTCTCTCTCCAACAGGTCTTTTTTGCTGGGGCGGCCTCTCTTCTTAGGCTTGGCCACGACTTCCGCCTCTTCGGTTGGGGCGACCACAGCGGTCTCGGGCTCAATGGATTCTGCCGTTTCCGTCTTTTTGCTCCTGCCTCTCTTGGGCGCGGGGGCCTCCTCGGCCACTACCTCTTCGGCTGTCGCCTTGGTCGTGCGCTTGCGCGTCTGTTTCGGCTTGACTTCGACAGGGAGCGGGTTGGCAAAGCGAATCTCCTCCTCCTCTTCTTTCATCATCGGGACGGCATGGTTGGCCAAACTGCTTTTGTTGAAAGTCACCTGAGGCTTTTCAGGCAGCTCTACCTTGGCCACTTTGGTATTTTCGTTGGATGAACCAGCAGGCATGACATTGCTGGCCATAATTCTTTTTCTCTTACCTTTTCTTTCTGTTGAATCAGTCATCATTAGATTTTGTGATAGTGAATATGTGTCATTGATTTGCAGTGTTTTGATATTGACAGAAGGAGCGTCAATGCACCGCAGGAAAGGATGCGCAAAAATACAATTATTTTTGATACAACATCCACTGTTTTGGATATCGGGTTATTTTTACTTTCAAAATGGGTTTTCTTATTGGAAGAGTTCCATCAGCGGTTGGGTGGCGGCGGTCCAGTCGTAGTGTTGATGGACATATTGGTTTCCTTGCGAGGCCAGGTTCTGGTAGTATTGCTCGTCTTGCAGAAGATGGCGGATGGCGTTGACGTAGTCGGCTGTGGTGTTGCATATTACGCAGGCCTTGTCTTTGTCGGCACCTACCAGCGGTTTGCCGGCCAGCGTGGAGGTCACGCAGGGCATCTCCATGGCCATCGCCTCCAGCAGTTTGTTCTGCAGGCCCGTGCCCATGCGCATCGGGGCGATGAAGATCTTGGACTGGGCATACCATTCGGCCATGGAGTCCACCCAGCCGGTGACCTTGACGAAGTCGCTCTCGAGGGCCTTCACGCGCGGGGACGGGTTGGCGCCGCACAAGACGATGCGGAGGTTTGGAAACTCCACATGCAGATGCGGGAAGATGTCCTTGCAGAGATATTCGGCGGCATCCACATTGGGGGCGTAGTTCATGTTGCCGGAGAAGATCAGGTCGTAGTTCTTCTCTTTCCCGTCATGGGTGAAGGTGTCGAAGTCCACTCCGTTGGGCACCACCACGATATCATGGCGCTGCTCGTGGGGGATCAGGTCGCGGTCGATCTCGGTAATGATGGTCTTATGGTCGAAAAGGTCGAAGATCTTTGTCTCGTAGCGTGCCACGCGCTTGGCCTCCATCTTGAAGAAGGGCTTGTCGTACCAAGGGGCCCGCTCATAGCGGCGCCACATGCCCTTGGAGAAGACATCCTGATAGTCCAAGACTTTCTTGACGGGCTTGTCCTTCACATATTCCGCCATGCGGAAGAGCTGGCAGTAGATATAGTCGGGACGGATGGTCTCTATCAGCTGGTCAATTTTCTTCTGGTGAGACAGACTGTAGAAATAGCCGCATTGAATGGGTTTGCCAGTCAGAAAAGCTTTGCCCAGATTCCAAAAGCGCCTTATTGAATGGTTGTACAATACGTGCACCTCCTGGCAGTAAGGCGCCAGTTGTTGCACGTCCTCGTCTGGCACAGCGTGGTCGCTCAAAGCCACCAAATACACTTCATGCCGGGTGGCAAGCTGGCGTATCTGATGGTAGGCGCGCAGCTTGTCCCCTTTCTCCAGAGGGTACGGGAAGCGGGAGAGCAGGACGAGGAGTTTCATGTTTGTTGATTACCCGATTACCTTCTCTGTCATCCTCATCAATTTCTTTTCGATACGGTCGGCCTCCTTGACGTAGTCTTGGGCGCGGGCGATGATGTCGTCGGCGAAGGCTTTGTCTTCCAGGGAGGTGGCGTTGATCTTGACGTTGAGGTAGGCACCGTGGATGGCGGCACGCGCGCAGAGCACACCCACGCCTGCATCGGATACGGAGGCGGGGTTGCCCTTCTTGATCATCGCCTCGCAGATCTCGAACACCTCAAAGGAGGTCTCGATGGTCTTCATCGGCACCTCTGTGGCGTACTTGGTCGCGTCTTGGATGGCCTTCTTGCGGGCCTCCTTCTCTTCCGGCGTGCCCTTCGGCATGCCGAAGGCGTTCATGATGACGTTGAAGGCGTTGGTGTCCTCATCGACGAGGGCGAGCAGACGGTCTTTCACTTGCTGACCCTTCTCGGCCCAGTCGGAGAAGTATTTCCATTTGTCGTCCCAGCCGGGTTTATGGGAGGAGAGGTTGGCGACCATCGTGCCGAGGGCGGCGCCGAGGGCACCCATGTAGGCGGAGATGGAGCCGCCGCCAGGGGCCGGACTCTCGGAAGCGGTCTCGTTGGCGAAGCCCGTGCAGGTCATATCGACCAGCTTCGGGGCAGTGTCTTCTTTCTCTAACAGGTATTCGATCACCTTCTCGTCGGGGTTGAAGGGCTTGAGGTCGTCCAGGCCCATGGACTTGATGGCGATCTTGACCATCTCGCGCTCGTCGATGCCGAGGGAGCGGTGTTGTTTGGCGAGGTAGTGTTTGCCGGCGTCTATCAAGGTCTTCTTGGGCACAAGCCCCACGATCTCGGCGCCTGTGACGCGGATGCCGCGCTTGGCTGCCTTCTCCGTCACCTCGTCAAAGGCCACGTGCAGCGGCGTGACGTTGGTGTTGGTGATGTTCATGGACACCTGGGCGATGCCGTACTCGGCGATGTACCAGCCGATGGCCTTGGTGCCTTTGAGGGTGCCGGGGATCATCACCGGGTTGCCGTTCTCGTCTTTCACGACCTTGCCGGTGATGGGGTTGCCTTCGCGTTTCTTACGGCCCTTCTCGCGCACGTCGAAGGCGATGGCGTTGGCGCGGCGCGTGGAGGTGGTGTTGAGATTGTAGTTGACGGCGATGAGGAAGTCGCGGGCACCGACGGCGGTGGCGCCGCTCTTCGCGACACTCTCCGTGAACTTGGTGGGACCGAAGTCGGGCTTCCACTCCTTGGTGCCGATACGCTCCTTCAGGGCCTCGTACTCGCCTTGACGGCAGTTGGCCAGGTTGCGGCGTTTCTCCTCAAAGGCGGCGTTCTCGTAGCAATAGACGGGGATGCCGAGCTCCTCGCCCACGCGCTTGGCCAGCTTGCGGGCATATTCCGCCGTCTCCTCCATGGTGATGTTGGCCACGGGCACGAAAGGACATACATCGGTAGCTCCGAAACGAGGATGGTCGCCATGATGATAGCGCATGTCTATCAACTCTTTGCACTTGGCGATCAGCGCGAAGGCCGCCTCGACCACCGCGTCAGGGGTGCCCACAAAGGTCACCACGGTACGGTTCGTGGTGGCACCGGGATCTACGTCCAACAAGGTCACACCCTCCGCTTGGCGGATAATGTCGGCCACTTGTTCAATAATTTGCGGGTCTCTACCCTCACTGAAGTTCGGAACACACTCGATAAGTTGTTTCATATCTCTGATTATTAAATGTTTATATTTTTAAAAAGGAAGGCGCAAACATTCTGTCTGCGTAGCTGCAAAGATACACTTTTTATCCTTCTCCCTGGATGGGGATACTATAATTTCCTTTTTTTCGGCTTTTTATGATGATTCTTCTCGGCTAATGGCACATTGCTACGCGTACACTCGCATTGAGGCACACTGCCCATAGGGCAAACGGGGATGGCTTGATAATAGGACAAGCAATTTCTAACTCGCTCTAAGACAGCCCCATCCACATGATCATATTGCATGGATAACCATTCTAAGATATCAGAAACATGATGGATCGGCTTGCAACAGTTGAGCCCTGAAAAGAAGTATAATGATTCATTGTTGGGAATCATCACGATAGAAACTTTTTCATAAAAGCTGGGTGTGACAATATAATAAATGTGATGGTCGATAATTATCAAAGTGTCAGACTTATCCGATAAATAATTGGTGGTGTCGCTCAAATCAAATGCGAAAAACCTCCAGGGTAATCCCCGGAAGTTATGGCCGATGTGGTAATGCCTAAGAACACGGTAATACTCTTTTTGCATAGCTTTATAATACGGGTTTTCCGCTTGCCCAAAGGAGATCCGAGCCCTTTCTGTTTGGGCACTGCCGACCAAACAAAGTAGTACTAATGATAGGGCCAAAAATAGATGTTTCATCTGTTACGACACATTTTTAAAAGATTAAATAGGAGTTTACGGGTGCGAAAATACAAAAAATGAAAAACTTCTAACTCAAAATTCCAAACTTCTAACTGATAACTGACAACTGACAACTGTCAACTCTCCCTCAGCTCAAACCTCCCCATCGGGATATATTCGGGTCCCTCTTCGTGGAGGATGCTTTGGTAAAGGGTGACCTCGCGGATGGGTATCTCCTGGTGAAGATGGCCCAGGGTCTGCTCGTACTGTTCCCAGAAACGGCGCTTGTCCACCACCTTCTTGACGCGTCCGAGGGTGATGTGCGGCACGATGTTGCCGTAATAGGGCTCCACGCCGGCCTCTTGCAACAAGGGTTCCAAACGCTGCACTATATCCACAAAAGGTTGGAACTCCTCGAAGCCGAGCCACAGCACCCGCGGCTCATAGTGCGAGCCGAAGGCGCCGTGCTTGTTGAGTGTCATGGTGAAGGGTCTGCTCTGGTCGCAGACCTGTTGCAACGCCTTCCGTATCTGGGGGATGCGACTCTCAGGCGTGGCACCGATGAAGCGCAGCGTCAGATGGCACACGTCCTGCTTCACCCAGGTGATGGTGTGATGGCGCATGGCGTGGTGCAACGACGCGATCGTCTGCCGCACCTCCTCGTCCAGTGTGACCTTGACCGCCACAAAGAGCCGCTTCATCCGCTACTCGCCCTTCAGGTTCTGGTTGTGGAAACGCTCGATCTTGTGCCACAGATGCACGCGCTCGGGTCCGATGACGTTGTGGTCGTAGGCGGTATAGGGGAAGTATTCGATCTCGATGCCATCAGTGACGGCTTGGCGCATGAGCTCCAGCGTGTGCTGCCACACCACGGTGTGGTCCTGACAGCCGTGCATCACCAGCAAGGGGCATTTCACATTTTTGATCTTGGAGATAATGTTGGCGGCGGCATAGCCCTCGGGGTTCTCCTCGGGCGTGTCCATGTAGCGCTCGCCGTACATGACCTCGTACCACTCCCAGTTGACCACCGGACCCCCGCAGGAGGCCGCCTTGAAGGTCTCGGGGTGCTCGGTGATGAGCGACAGGGTCATGAAGCCGCCGAAGCTCCAGCCGTCGAGTCCGATGCGGGTGGCATCTACGTAGGGCAGGCTCTTGAGGTACTCTACACCGCACATCTGGTCTTCCATCTCCAGCTTGCCTAACTGACGGTGGATGCACTTCTCGAACTCGGCGCCCCGGCAGGAGGTGCCGCGGTTGTCCAACGTGAATATAATGTAGCCCTGCTGCGCCATGTACTCCAGAAAGACGCCGCCGGAGATGAAGCTGTTGGTCACCAGCTGGGAGTGTGGACCGCCATAGACGTAGATCAGCACCGGATACTTCTTGTTCTTGTCCATATTGGGCGGCGTGATGAGGCGGCACCAGAGGGAGTCGCCGTGCTTGTTCACGATGGGGAAGATCTGGGTCTCGCCCATGGCACAGTCGGCATACGGGTTCTTGGAGGTCTTGAGCACCTTCATCGTCTTGCCTTGGTTGTTGACCAGCGAGATGACGCGCGGGGTGGTCACGTTGGTGAAGTAGTCGATGAAGTAGTTCTTGCTGTCGCTGAAGATGGGGTAGTGCACACCGTCGGCGGCGCCCAGACGGGTCAGCACGCCGGTCTTGAGGTTTACCTTGCAGACGTATTGGTTGACGGGCTTCTCTAAAGGAGCTGTAAAATAGACATACTCTTCTTTGGCATCCAATCCAAAGAAATCGACAATGTCGTAACGGCCTTCGGTCACCTTCTTGATGAGGTTGCCGTTCATGTCGTAAATATAGAGATGTCGCCATCCGTCTCGGTCGTTGGTGTACAAAAAGCGATCGTTTTTAAGGAAGAAGATGCCTTGGAGAGGTTCCACATAGCGGCTGTCTTGTTCTTCGATGAGCACCTTCACCTTCTTGCCGGTGGCGAGGTCGTATTTAATGAGCTTGCTATGGTTCTGGGCGCGGTTAAGGTGGGTGATGAAGATATATTTCTCATCGGGGGAGAAGGTCACGTTGGTGAGGAACTCGCCATCGGCCTTGTCTGTCTGGATGTAGTGGTAGACGGCTTTGCCTTGGACGCACGACTTGGCCACGTCGTAGATGCCCAAGGTGACCACATGGGAGTTGCGGCCCGCCATCGGGTATTTGATGTACTCCACGGTGGCGATGGGCGTGCCCGTGTTGACGAGCGGATAGTCCTCCACCATACTCTCGTCCATGCGGTAGAAGGCGATGTAGTTGCCGTTGGGGGAGATGTACTGACCCTCGTTGATGCCCCACTCGCTGCGGTGGACGCTCTCGCCGAAGGTGATGTTTTTACCCGTGTCGGGACAGATCAGGATGGGTTTGTAGCCGTTCTGGACGCTCTCCACAAAGACGCCTTGGTCGTTCTTGATGATGAAGAGCTTGTGCTTTATTGACTGGTCGATGACGTCATCCATATCCACATCGGAGAAGGTATAGGAGGAGATCCCGCCTTTGCCGACGGTGATGAGACGGTGGTTGCGGGGGAAGTAGAGCGTGTTGGCATCCACCCATTGGAAGCTGCGCGCTTTCTTGACGTTCTCTTCTGCCAGTTTGTCGCTGGAGAGGTAGAGTGTCTCCTTGCCGGTCTTGGCATTGACGAGCTTGATGTTGAAGTCGTCGTCGATGTAGGCGTAGTTGTCGGTGCCGGGTTGCCAGCTCAGCCCGTTGATTCTGTCGGTTAAATACTTGCCTTGGAAATAGCCTTCCAGGTCGATGGTCTCGTTCTGGGCGAAGGAGAGACTCATGCTGAGGCATAAGATGAAAAACAAAAGGGGGAGAATTCTTTTTAACATACGTTATGGATATAAAAGGTTACTATTTCTTATGAGTCAAGCTTTGATAATTGTGGCCGCAAAGATAAAAAAAATAGTGAACGGGGAAAATGGCCTGTATCCGACTGTTCCATCATTCAACATTTTTATTATTTTTGCCAATTGATAATAAATGCCACCGATGAGGTTGGCGAATGTGTAACCCGAAAAATCATATTGTTCCGATAACCATGCGCAGGCTTGTTCTCTTTATAATATTCAATATGGCGCTTTGGGTCTCACATGCCTTGTTTGCCCAACTGGAAGGAAAGGAGTTTTGGTACACTTTAGGGGGACGGCAAGAAAGATTCTATTTTTGTAATCAGGATACTATCTATTACAATAATGATAGTCTTTTTGTGTATATTCTTGGTGATCAAGCTTGTACGGGATATATTGAGAATCCGGCGACTGCTTTTCATGTGGATTTCACCGTTCAACCAGGGGTGTTGACGACTGTCAAGGTCCCCGATACCGAAATTTCAGACAGTGCTTTTAACATGCCGTCTCCAACATTGCTTCAGGGGAAAACCATCGTGATTCGGACAACGGAGAATGTTCAAGCATGGGCTCAGATCCCTAATTATAGGAAAGGAATCTGCAATGAAGGTACTGCCGAAAAAACAAGACTATATCCTGTTGAAGCTGCGAAAACTTCACATCCTTCATTTATGCTTGGGTCGTGGGTCATTGCTCTTGAAAATGGGACATATGTCATAGGGGGAGGGGACTCTATACTGTTAAACAGAGGCGATGCGCTCCTCACAGATGACTATATCCATACGAATTGCAAACAGATTTTGGTTTATCAAAGAATATCGCCTTGTATTGCCACGGAACGTATGGATTTTCAGACTCATGGAGGACTTGATTTCTTGCTGCGTAACCCCCAAAACCCTGCGCTTCATTTTTCAATTAGTAATCCTCAGCCAGCCACGTTTTTTCCCGATATTCCCCTGCAATATGGCAGCCAACA
>JAFYNM010000029.1 GCA_017549765.1 Bacteroidales bacterium | reverse complement strand
TCCCCGCCTCGCGATATTGCGTGGGGGTGACACCGAGGTGTTTCTTCACATAGCGGCCGAAATAGGAAAGCGTGGTGAAGTTCATGCGCTCGGCGATCTGCGTGAAAGAAAGGTGCGGCGTGCGAAGGTACTCAATGAGGATGGGCAGGGTATAGGTGTCGATGAGCTTGACTACGGAATCTCCTGTACTGCGGCGCACCACATCGCTCAGGTATTTGGGCGAAACGTGCAGCAGGTCAGCGTAATAGCGCACCTCGCGTTCCCGCTCCGTCATCCCGCTTTCCAACAGCTCCCGAAGCTCCCGTATTAGGTTGTGGGTCTGGTGCGAGGGATGATGCAACCCGTCGCGACGGCTGTGTACATCGAAAATGTCATAAACCATGGTCAGGATGGAGCTCCCGAGCACTTCCAATTGGTAGCGATGGTCAGTCAAGGAAATGTGCTGGCGAATCAGCTCCATATCGTTGACAAGTCGCTGCACATCATCGGGTTGCAGGTCTATGACAGGATCGTTGCGGAGCATCGCCCGTCCGCCAATGCCGTAGTGGTTGCGCGGCAGTTGGGCGAGGATGAACTGGTGGGTGGCCACAATCATCACCACCTTCAGGTTGCGACTTCCGGCACACTCGCTGATGAGCTCCGGATGCGGGCACACCACCATCTGTCCTGCCGAAAAGGTGACCACACGGTCCGCAAACCTAAAGCGTCCTTTCCCGCGTGTACACACCAGATGGATGCAGCATCCCGCCGTCCGTTCTTTGTTGGCAATATCCTGTAAATCAGTAGAGTAAAAAATGATAGGCGTATTCATTCTCGTTTTTTTATTTCGGCAAAGATACTACATTTTTCGGATTCTGTGACATATTCAACGTATTTTGTGATATATTTGAAAAAGAAAAAACGCTAATTTTGCGGCTGGAAATTTGAAAGAAATATTGAAATATATGAAAGCTCTACTCATCAACAGAAGTCCACACGCCAAGGGCTGCACCTACACAATCCTAAGCACTGTGGCAAAGGAATTGGAAAACCACCACCGTCACCTTCGACCTAATCCGATAAAATAATTTAACAAAATCAATCATATTATGCAAAACTTTGATTATAAAACACCTACACGTCTTATTTTCGGAAAGGGCGTCGTAGAGAAACTGCCCAGCGTGATGGCGCAGTTCGGAAAGAAGATCCTCCTCACCTACGGTGGCGGAAGCATCAAGAAAATCGGTCTTTACCAGAAGGTATTGGAACTTCTGAAAGGCTACGAAATCGTGGAACTTTCGGGCATCCAGCCCAACCCGAAGTATGACCCCAGCGTGCTGGATGGCGTGCGCCTCTGCAAGGAGCATAACATCGATGTCATCCTCGCAGTTGGCGGCGGCAGTGTGCTCGACTGTTCGAAGGCCATCGCCGCAGGTGCCTGCTACGACGGCGACCCGTGGGACCTCATCTCCTACAAGGTGAAGGCACAAGCGGCATTGCCCATCGTTGATATCATCACCCTCGCTGCTACGGGTAGCGAATACGACTCGGGTGGAGTGATCTCGCGTACCGAGACCAACGACAAGATCGGCTATTTGGATCCGCTGTTGTATCCGCACACCTCGTTCCTCGATCCGACCTACACTTTCACGGTGAGCAAGAAACAGACCGCCGCAGGCATTGCCGACGCGATGAACCACACCATGGAGCAGTATTTCGTGGAAGACGCGACCCTGCTCAACGACGGCTTCTGCGAGAGCATGCTGCGCAGTCTGATGGTGAATGGCCGCAAGTGCATAGAGAACCCTGAGGACTACACCGCCCGTGCCGAGATGATGCTCGCCTGCACCTACGGCTGCAACCGCATCCTCTCGCTCGGCAACAGCCAGAGCGGTTGGCCGTGTCATGGTATCGAACACGCTTTGAGCGCCTACTACGACATCACCCACGGCGAGGGGCTGGCCATCATCACCCCGAGATGGATGAAGCACATTCTCAACGAACGCACGTTACCTCGCTTCGTGAAGTACGGCATCAACGTCTTCGGAATAGATGCCAATCTTGACAAATGGGAAATCGCCAACAAGGCCATTGAAGAGACCTACAAATTCTTCGAGAGTATCAATATCCCGATGCACCTGCGCGAGGTGGGAATTGACGACAGCCGCATCGGCGAGATGGCGCACCACATTGCCGTGAACGAAGGACTGGAGAATGCCTACGCCCCGCTAACGGAACAGGACATTGTGGAGATTCTTACCGCAAGTTTATAACAGTTAATCATGATGGAGATAATATGAAGAAATTCGCATTATTCGCACTCGCAGCCATTCTCATGCTTGTTGGTTGCAAACAAAAAACTGAAACTGTTCAGGCCCAAGAGCCTCAAGAAGGCGCGGCCGTATATCTCACCAAGGACATCAGCCCAGAAGGTTTGCTCAACATCTACAAAGCGTTGGGCGTGGAGGCAAAAGGGCGCGTGGCCATCAAAATGAGCACCGGCGAGGGCAGTAACCCCAACTATCTGAAGCCTGAACTTATCCGGCTGTTGGTGGAAGCGGTTGACGGTACCATCGTGGAGTGCAACACCGCCTACAGCAGCGGTCCCGGCAACGAGCAGGACGACCGCAACTCGTCGGCCAACCACTGGAAGGTTATCGAGCGGCACGGCTTCACGCCGCTGTTCAAGGTGGACATCATGGATGAGGAGGGCGAGATGCAGATTCCCGTGCAAGACACGAAGCATCTCAAGTACGACATCGTGGGCAGTCATATCGCGAACTACGACTTTATGATTGCACTCAACCACTTCAAGGGCCATCCCATGGGCGGCTACGGCGGTGCGCTGAAGAACCTGAGCATCGGCTGTGCCAGTCAGAATGGTAAAGCCTATATCCACTCCGCTGGTAAGATGGAGAAACTCGACATGGCGAAACTCTGGACACCCGAATTTGTTGGCGATCAGGACGGTTTCCTTGAAAGTATGGCCGCAGCAGCACAAGCTGTAACTGACTACTTCCAGAAGAAGGAGGGCATCATCTACATCAGCGTGATGAACAACATGAGCATCGACTGCGACTGCGTGGACCATCCCGAGCCGGTTAAGTTGGAAGATTACGGTATCTTGGCCTCCACCGACCCCGTGGCCCTCGACCAAGCCTGTGTTGACATCATCAACCAGCAGAAGGTGACCGCCACCAACGACCCCACCGACTTGCTCAGCCGCATTGACCAACAGCATGGGGTGCACACCATTGAGTGGGCGGAGAAGATAGGCCTCGGAACCCGCAAGTATCACATTATAAATATTGACAAATAATATGAAACACTTTACAACAATCCTCTGCGCCGCCATTATGCTGTTTGGCATGTCCGCTTGCGCACAAAAGCCCCAACAAATCAACAATTCAACAAATCAACAATCCAACAACATGAATAAGACATTAGTAGTTTACTTCTCGGCCACGGGAACCACCAAGGCCGCCGCGCAGAGGTTGGCTAAAGAGTTCAACGCCGACCTCTATGAAATCACCCCTGAGCAGCCCTATACCGCTGCCGACCTCGACTGGCGCGACAAGACCTCGCGCTCGACCATCGAGATGAAGGACAAGAGCTCGCGTCCCGCCATTCAAGGCAAGTGCGAGAACATCGCCGACTATGACACCGTGTGGATCGGCTTCCCCGTATGGTGGTACACCGCCCCGACCATCGTCAATACCTTCATTGAAGCGCACGACCTGAGCGGCAAGGTGCTCAACGTCTTCGCCACCAGCGGCGGAAGTGGGGTAGAGGGCTCCGCCAACGACCTCAAGAAGGCCTACCCACAGTACAAGTGGGGCGAGAACCGGTTGATGAATGATTGACCCTGAAGTCGCGGTCTTCGGGCCGCGATTTTTTTTGTATTTTTGTCACCCCAAATAATCGAATCGCCCCATGCCCAATCCCACCACAAAACAAGAACTGCTGAATATTCCTGAAGACGCATCAAAAAAGTCTGAAGCGACACAGTGCATGTCACGTTTTATGAACGAGAAGGAAAATAATCACACAAAACTATGAACTGGACCATCATCATTATCGAAACATTGGTTCTAATAGCGGCTTTCACGGCGATGATCCTGATTCCGTTGGTCAAAAACCCTGTATGGTGGATTGCGGACTATCCGGAAGACATTCAGGAAGAGTATTTCAAGACGCACGAACGCATTCCCTCCAAATTCTTCTCTCCGACAGTGTTATTGAAAAAAGGCATGGCCCTCATCATTGCCCTCGCACTGTTGCTCGTGGTGGTCAAGCTGGCCAGAGCCTACGATTTCTGGTCTGCGTTGGGTGTGGGCTATGGTATATGGCTCTTCATTGACTGGTACGACTGCTTCTTCCTCGACTGGGTGCTGTTTGCCAATATGAAAAAGGTTCGTCTGCCCGGCACGGAGCACATGGATGAGGCCTATCATCAAAAGAAATACCATTTCATCCAATCCTGCTGGGGAATGTTGATTGGGCTGATTCCCTGCCTTATCGGCGCAGGGATTTATGCGTGGTTGCTGTGTTAACTGTAAAAATGAACAATAGTGAAAAAGAATTATTCCAAAAGTCTTAGCGTGGCGTTGATAGCCGCCATTTATGTGCTTGCCGGTGTGGCAGGCGTACTGTTTTTCAGCAAATTAACCGCCATGGCTGTGAAGCCCCTTTGGGCGCTTTTCTGGGCGGACGTGTTGGCAACGGTTATCGTCTGGTTCTTCGGACTGCTATTAGAAAATGTTTCCGTATATGATCCCTATTGGAGCGTGTTTCCGCCCGTGGCTTTTCTCCTCTGGGCCTTCTATACGCACACCTGGTCGGTGCCGGTTGTCCTGCTGCTGCTTGCTTCGTGGTACTGGGGCTGGCGGTTGACACGCAACTGGTTCCTTACCTTCAAAGGAATAGGGCACGAAGACTGGCGCTATACCCAATACCGCAGCAAACACCCACTGCTGTTCCACCTCATCAACCTGTTCGGACTGAACATGGTGCCCACGCTCTTGGTGTTTGCGGCCATGCTGCCCGGACTGAAAATGTTTGAATGGGGGTTCACTTTCCAAGGGGTCTTTAATTTATGTCGCGAAGGAATCTACACCTTGCTTACCACCACCATCCACCTTTGCTTTGGGTTCCTTGTGTGCATTGCGGCGGCCACCATTCAGCTTATCGCTGACAAACAGATCCATGATTTTCGCGCGGTCAACCCGGGTCAATACTGCAATGTGGGACTATGGAAACATGGTCGTCATCCCAATTACTTTGGCGAGATTATATTCTGGTGGGGCATTTGGCTGATGTACTGGGTGTTGGGAGGCGTTGATTGGCTTATCTGCGGCCCTATCGCCATGACAGCACTTTTTGTCTGTGTCAGCATCCCGCTCATGGAGAAACGCCAGCTGCAGAACAAGCCCGGCTATGCGGAGTATCGCAAACAGACACGGATGTTTATTTGAATCGGCGCATCAAACATGTTTTCGCAATTCAGGAGAAGGCTCGGGTTGCGGATTTCTTTTGCAGGTCAAGGTTCGACAGGCTCACCGACCAACCGCAATAACAACAGGTCCAACTCACTGGGAAACTAATTTTTCTTTCGTAAAACTAATTTCGCCCCGTATTGAAATAAAGTCATTGTATTCTTTTTCGGATTAAATTCAAATGTTGCACCTATCTGGTCGCAATTAAATTTGTCCTTGTCAACTGCCTCAAGTGGGATTGCATCATCTCCAATCTGCCCAATCAATGTGTTTCCTTCTTTTGTGACAATAAAATCCAACCCTATTTTCTTGGAAACATACACGCCCAAATATATGTCCAAATCCTCAGAAGCCACATTGTAAAATTCTGGCAACTCGTAAGGTTTGCCGAAAACAGCGCTTAAAACCGCCTTATTAATATTCCCGATTTTAAAATTTTGCCCGTTAGAGATCAAGGCATACGTAATATTTCCGTCGGCAAAATGCGAATAAACAGAAATAAAACCATCTATGGCCCCCGTGTGTCCTAAACCAATATTTCCGCCAAAAGGAATTTCGAACAGCCCGAGACCGTAGTCGTCCTTAATGGTTTTCATGATTTCGAGACTTTCATTAGTCAGAAGCCTTCCACCAAACAAAGCGTCTGCGAATTTTGTCAAATCGGTCGGCGTTGACACTATGGCACCTGCCCCCATCGGAACAGTCCAGTCCGTTTCGTTTTCTACCTTCCAAGAACCCAAGAAGCGATAGGATCGGCATTCGTTGTTGTTAGGATTGGTTTTGCCAAAAACGTATGTGTCGGTCAGGCCAATTGGCTTGGCAATGTATTCCTGCAACAGGTCGGAATATGGTTTCGAGAAAATCTTTTCAAGTATGTATGTCAACAGCACATAGTTCGAATTGCTGTAGTCGGCCTTGCTGTCGGGTTCAAAATCGCTGCCGCCTTTTTCGATAATCGCCAGCATTTCGTTTTCTGTCTTAGGCTGCGTACACCAAGCCAGATAGTCATTGTCGTGTGTAAAATCGTGTATTCCGCTTCTATGGCTTAGCAAATGCCTGATGGTTATTTTCTGTGAATTCGCGATAGCCGGAAACCATTTTTCAATCGTTTGATCAAGGTCTATTTTCTTTTCTTCAACTGCCTTTAAAACCAGAACTGCTGTAAACGATTTCGAGACGGAACCAATTCTATATTTGGATTTTTCTGCTGCTTTCACATTGTTTTCAACATCAGCAAAGCCGATTGATTTTGTGTAGATAATCTCCCCGTTCTTCGCGACGGCAACACTTCCCATAAACTTGTTGTTTTCCTCAAGTTTGCCAAAGTAATTGTCCAACTTTGCCTTGTCGAAAAGATTTTGTGCAAATACGCTGCCGCTTACTGTTAGTAAGAGCATAAGCACTAATAATTTACGATACTGTTTCATATAAACAAAGGGGACTCCTTTTTAACATTTTCGCGCCGTTCCATCCGAATCCGCCGAAGTCCATTGAACAGAACCGGAAGATAACGACGCTGCAAATTTACAAAAATGTTTTGATACGTTGCCCAAAGATTGCAATGCCCCAAGTTTCCGCAACTTGGGCGAAGGCTTGGAGTTGCGGGATTTTTTGTACCTTTGCCACCGTAATAATTAAAACAATCTATATGAAAGTTAGAACCATCATTATCGCAGCCGTCGTCCTGCTGGCGGCGGTAAACTGCTTCGGACAAAACAAAAAGTATAAAAGCATCTACGACATCCCTGTCAAGGATATCAAAGGCAACGATGTTTCACTGAAAACGTACGAGGGCAAGGTGCTGCTGATTGTCAATGTGGCGAGCAAGTGCGGGCTTACTCCGCAATACGAAGGACTCGAAGCCCTCTATCAGAAATACAAAGACAAAGGACTGGTGATCCTAGGATTTCCGTGCAATCAGTTCCTTGAACAAGAACCTGGTACCAACGAGGAAATACTGAGTTTTTGTTCCATTAACTATAATGTTACTTTCCCGTTGTTCGACAAAATCGATGTAAATGGTAAGGAAGAAAGTCCTCTTTACACATTTCTCAAGTCCAAAGCCCCGTTTAAGGGCTATCCGGAAGGATACGAGGCATTTGCTTCCCAGCTTGACATGATTCACCAGAAAACCGGTACGGGTTTTGAGAAGGGAGACGCCATCAAATGGAACTTCGGCAAGTTTTTAGTTTCCAAAGACGGCAAAACCATCCTGCGCTTCGAGCCGATGGTGTCGCCGGAGGATTTGGAGGCAGATATTCAGCAGATGTTGAATGAGTAATGGTACGAGAATCTGAGCAAATGAAAAAAATCATATTCATATCATTGGCTGTTTGGGCTTTGTCATTATGCTCATGCCGCAATAACAAGCCGAACCAAACGGATGTTCCCGATGTCTCAAAGACTACTATAACGGCAGAAATGGCGTTCGAAGGAGTAAACAACTATTGCCATCGTGAGTATGACTGGAGCATAGCGAAAGAGAATCCTTCCATAATGTATGTGGAGATGGGGGAGGAGACCGACTCCGCGTATCAAGTGGTATTCCGCAGCTATACAGGTGCGTTGGTGTTCTTTTATGTGGACAAAACAAGCGGCACCACCCGAATGGTGGAGCGAGTTCCAAGTCTGGGTATCGAAGAAGAAGTCGGAAGCTTCGAGTTGTCTGATTATACAGATGCTGATTCGACGGAAGTGATGGCACCGAAAAAAGTCGAAAAGTAAAACGTCACCATGACGATAGAACGCTTACAACCTTGAGGAGCATCCCCTATAAAGAAATAAAGCTAATTTTGCCGATTGAATAATACAGAACAGATAAAACACCGACAAATCAAGTGATTATGACAGGATATATTAATTCAAAACGAGTTTTTGAAATCTTTCACGAACTGAATCAAATACCCCGTCCCTCTCATCATGAAGAACGGATTGCCGACTACCTTTGTCAATTTGCCGAGCGGCTTCATCTGGAGTATGAGCGCGACAAAGAAAACTGTGTGGTGATCCGCAAGCCCGCCACTCCCGGACATGAAGCGGCCGAACCCATCGCGTTGCTCAACCACATGGACATGGTATGCGTGGGGATGGGCGACCCGCTGAACGACCCCATCGAAGCTTACGAGGAGGATGGGTGGATGAAGGCCCGGGATACCTCGCTGGGCGCCGACAACGGCATCGGGCTTTCGATGGCTTTGGCTGTGCTGGAGGACGACAGCATCGTGCATCCTGCGTTGGAGGTCATCACTACAACCAATGAGGAAGACGGTATGTCGGGAGCCTCGCAGTTAGGCAAGGATTTCCTGAAAGGTCGCAAGGTCATCAACCTCGACTCAGAGGACTATGACACCATCACTACTGGTGCCGCCGGTGCCTGCCTGCAGTTCCACCGCATCCCGATAATAAGAATACCAGCACCAAAAGACACACGAGTCTGGTACCGCATCCGCATCGCGGGCGGTTTGGGCGGTCATTCCGGCGTGGACATCAACAAAGGGCGTTGCAGTGCTCAAATTCCTGCACGGGCTATTCTGAAAGCCATCTGTCAAGAAAACGGCATTGATGTGGCCAACATTGAAATCGGCGAAGCCAATGCGTCTATTGCCTCGAAAGGTGAAATGGTGATCGGTGTTGCTGCTGACTATGCAGCCGAATTCGTGAAGAAACAGGTAGAAAACATCAATCAGTGGCTGCACAAGGAGTTTGGAGACAGCGATCCCAATATCACCAGTAGCATAGAGGAATGTGAGAAACAAGACACCGTCATTTCCAAAGAGGTTTTAACGGCACTCATAAACAGTCTGGAACAGGTGCCGCAGGGTATGGTGAAGATGAGCGAAGCGATGCCCGGCACGGTGGAGACATCCCACAATGTCGGGCGCATCGTGACCGAAGAAGACCACATCTTTGTCTCGACCCACACGCGCAGTTTCATTGACAGCGACATGGCGACGCTGAGCAAGATGATTGCTAACGCCTTCGCAGCTGCCGGTGCCGAATCTGAAGTCGTGATGTCAGCCCCTGCCTGGCAGGAAGACCAGCAGTCGCCTTTCCTACAATTAGTCAGCGACACGTTCCAGGATGTATTGGGCTGGCGCCCCCGCATGGTGGCGATGCACTTCGTGTTGGAGGCCGGCTTCTTCGTACAGCACTATTCCGGCATCCAGATCGCCAGCATCGGTCCGCGCATCGTCGAGCCCCATTCCACCAGCGAGCGCGTCGAGTTGAAGACCATTGACGACATTTGGCAGGTAGTGATAGAGTTGCTGAAACGGCTGGCGTAAATGGTGATAATTTGGGATGGTTGTTTTAAAGTGGTACATGAGGGCGAGGCCGTTGCGGAGGTGCTCGTAACCTAACGACAGTGGTTGAGATAAAATAGGATTTAACAACAGAAGGGATTACATAACACAAACAAATGAAAGACAAAACCTTATTGCATTTGCCGATCAAATGTTGTTTGGGTTTTAATTGTTGTTATATACAGACAATAGTTCAGCAGGTCGCCATGCCGGAGGCATGAGATGCGCCAACGGGCGCAATTAACACCATACAAGCGCGATAGCGCGTAGTGTGGTGGCTGACGGGGCGGTCGAGACAAGCATCTCGGAGAGATGCGACTATCCATCCTTGAGAAAGTACTCCTCCTTGATCTCAACGCCGTTCTCGACAAGAAATTGCCGGTACTCTTCGGCAAATGTCACATGGCAATGGTGCTCTTTCTGTTTGGCGATATTCCTACTATCGTGTCTTTATCTCGCAGGTTGTATGAAAAGCCAGCATACTCCTTCGTCCATCCGTCAAAAAGTGGAAAATGAGGGTTTTCCTTGAGCCACTTGCTGGTGGAGACTTTGAGCTCCTGGACGAACTTGGACATTGCCAAGGTTGCGGGCAGGGATACGAAAAGATGCACATGGTCGGGCATACCGCCGATGCGGTAGAGTCGGCCTCCCTTGTTGTTGATGAAACCGAGCATGTAGGAGTAAAGTTCTCGTTCGTGGTCCTCGACTATGGCAGGGATGCTGCAGTGTGTGCGAAGGACGATGTGATAAGATGTCTGTGTGTAGCTCATAATTTTGTTTTTAGTTATTGTTAAAATTTTGTTTATGCTATGATTGTAACGAAAAGACGTTTGTGTTATTGTGTTGGTCGCATCTCTCCGAGATGCTTATATTTCGTGCGCATCGCCATCACCACACTGCGCCTATCGGCTTGTGTGGTGTTAGTTGCACTGCGTGCGTGACGCCTCTTCGAGGCCATGAGACAATATTCTACTATTTCACGAAAAAAAATCAAAAATTAGCCGAAGGCTAAAATCTGTGCAATCTGTGCAATCTGTGTTACACAAAAACACGTCCACAGGCTCACAACCGTGAATTTCGTTTGCAAACATAACTCCGCAATTCAGGCTAAATCTCGGCTTGCGGATTTTTTGTAATTTTGCGGCCTTTGTAGTGAACGTTATTGGATTTTTCATGATGGACAAGGAACAGACCCACGACTTCGGACATATCATCGTTTGCGATGCCACCGAGAACAATCTCAAGCACGTCAACGTCAGGATTCCCAAGGGGAAGATCACGGTGGTGACGGGCGTGTCGGGGTCGGGAAAGTCGTCGTTAGTGTTAGATACCATCGCGGCCAAGTCGCGACGGGAGCTCAACGACACCTTCCCCTCCTTCACCCAGCAGTATCTGCCCAAATACGGGCGACCGCATGTGGGCGACATCGAGAACCTGCCCATCGCCATCGTCATCGAGCAGCGCAAACCCGCCTCCAACTCGCGCTCCACGGTGGGCACCTACACCGACATCTACGCGCTGCTGCGACTGCTGTTCTCGCGTATCGGGCAACCCTTCGTGGGCTACTCCGACGCTTTCTCGTTCAACCACCCATCGGGCAGTTGTCCGCGCTGCGCCGGGTTGGGCGAAATCCGGGAACTAGACATCCACAAGTTGGTCGATTTCGATAAGTCGCTCAACGATGAAGACACCATCCACTATATCGCCTTCCACAAAGGTGGCTGGCGCTGGATACGCTACGCCCATAGCGGTCTCTTCGACCTTGACAAGAAAATCAAGGACTACACGCCCGAAGAGCTCGACCTTTTCCTCAACTCGCCGCAGATCAAGTTGAAAAATCCGCCTTCAAACTGGCCAAAAACCGCTAAATACGAAGGACTTATCCCACGCATGTACCGCAGCATCATCAACTCGGAAGAGGGACTGCTGCATGCCGCGGCACTCAACCCCATGCTGACCATGGGCACCTGTCCCGATTGCGGCGGCACACGCCTCAACGAGAAGATACGCTCCTGCAAAATCAACGGGGTAAATATCGCAGAGGTGACGGCCATGAGCATCAGCGACTGCCGGAAGTGGATGGAGACTATCGACAATCCGTTGGCGGAGGACATCAAGCGGGCCACCACCGAGCGACTGGCGGCGTTGGAAGAGATTGGACTCGGCTATCTCACCCTCGACCGTGCCATCGGCACCCTCTCCAGCGGCGAAGCACAGCGTTGCAAGATCGCGAAATACATCAACTCGCCCCTCTCGGACGTGATGTATATCCTCGACGAACCCAGCGTGGGCCTGCACAACCACGACATCCTGCTGATGCAGAAATCGGTGCAGAAACTTAAGAATCACGGTAACACCGTCATCCTAGTGGAACACCACAAGGAGATCATCCGCATCGCCGACCACATCATCGACATGGGACCCGGTGCAGGCATGAACGGCGGAGAGATCGTCTTCGAGGGCAGCTACGAGGAACTGCTGCATAGCCAGACGCTTACAGGTACCATGCTCAGCGTGTCGAGTGCCATAAAGGAGCAGGTGCGCACGCCCAAGGATTTCTTCCTTCTGGTAAACGCCAACCTGCACAACCTGAAGAACATTTCCGTCAAACTGCCGTTAGGGGTGATGTGCGGCATCGCAGGTGTGGCGGGTTCTGGAAAGAGCTCGCTGATGGAATGTTTTATTAAGAGTGTTGAATCGTTGAACTGTTCTTGCGACAACAGCTCAACATATAAACAAATAAACAATTCAACAATTCAACAATCAGACATCGTCTATATCAGCCAGAAGAACATCGGCATCAGCCTGCGCAGCACCCCGGCCACCTATTTAGACGTCGCCGACGACATCCGCAAACTTTTCGCCAAAACCAACAAGACCAAAGCCGACCTCTTCTCCTTCAACGGCAAAGGCGGCTGTCCCGTCTGCCAGGGGAAAGGTGTCATCGTCAACGACATGGCCTTCATGGATGCCATTGAGACCACCTGCGAGGCTTGCGGAGGCTTGCGTTATTCGCCGGAAGTCTTGTCTTACAAGGTAAACGGCATGAACATTGCTGAGGTGATGGACCTCACCACCAATAAAGCCTCCGAGCTGTTCGCGGGAAGTGTCATTGCCGAGAAATTGGAGCCGCTGCGCAAGGTCGGCTTGGGGTACCTACACCTCAATCAGTCGCTCTCGACCCTCTCTGGCGGCGAGTTGCAACGCATCAAGTTAGCCTCTTATCTGCGCGACGAGGGCAAGATCTTCATCATGGACGAGCCCTCCGACGGTCTCCACGCGGGCGACATCAAGCGCATCTTGGCGCTCTTCGACACGATGGTGGAAGCCGGAAACACGATCTTCCTCATCGAGCACAACATTGAGATGCTGAAATCCTGCGACTGGCTCATCGAGCTCGGTCCCGGTGGCGGCGCGATGGGCGGCGACATTATCTTCACGGGAACGCCCAAGGCGATGTCGGAGGATACGGTTTCTGTCACGGGGCCATACCTGCGGTAATTTCGCCACACAAGCAGACAGGCACAGTATTGTGTTGGCAATACACCCGCACATCTTCCAGCAACTGTGTATTCAAAATTTCGCATAGAAAAGGAAAAATAATTTCGTTTTCTATGTAAAATTTTGTATTTTTGCAGCCGTAAAATGATGTTATGAAGAAGAACCCTCTTCTGCAATATGGAAATGTTCCCGTGTTTGGTAAGATGATAGAATCAGACTACCAGCAGTTGGGTGTGCCTTCAAAAAAGGTTCAATCTTTGGAGAATAGTGGAGAACTCATTCGACTAAAGCGCGGGCTTTATGTCGTGAATCCCGAAATCAGCGGAAAGCCCATCAGTGCACCGCTATGTGCCAACCACATCTACGGACCTTCATACGTTTCGCTCCGGTGGGCGTTGCGTTGGTATGGGCTGATACCCGAACAGGTTCACCGTATGACCTCCACCACGATCAAGCGTTCGAGGTCATTCGAGACCCCTATCGGTTTTTTCGATTACTATCAGGTAAAAGCCTCGTATTTCAGCATCGGACTGAGAATCGTCCAAGAAGATGGGATTTCATTTATGATGGCCACTCCCGAAAAGGCATTGTGCGATTTCATACTGTATGACAGCTACTTGCCCAATCGTTCCTTGAAAGGATTGCTTCAATATTTGGAGGAGGATCTCCGACTGGATATGGACGAATTGGCGAATTTCGACGTGGAAATCATCGAATCCTGTGCCGCGCAAGGTGGGAAAAAATCAATTCTGGACAATCTCATTAAAATCATACAACGATGACGATATACGAAAACATGCTCGAGAATCATGTGCAAAGAATGGGCATCTCAACTCCAAACTCCTCTCATGAAGTGATGCAACAAATAGTGCTGGGTGGTCTTTATCGCGGTGGTTTTTTCGATCACGCTGCTTTTTACGGTGGCACATGTCTGAGAATTTTTCATGGACTTCCCCGTTTCTCGGAAGACCTGGATTTTTCATTAATCACCAAACGCGACGATATTCATTTGGAGACATTCTTTCCGGCGATTGTGAACGAATTCAAACTGTGTGGTCTTACCGTAACCATTACTAAGAAAGATAAAAAATACTTCGGTAGAGTAGAGTCGGCATTTTTGAAGGAGAACACAGAGGCTTACGAGATCAAATTTCAGACAAAAAAGACTGTAAAGATCAAGATAGAATTAGACACGGATCCTCCTTTGCAATTTGATACGGAACAGAAACTACTGTTGGAACCTTTTTCGTTTATGACGAGATGTTTCACTTTGCCCGACCTATATGCCGGAAAAATGCACGCGCTTGTATATCGGGCATGGCAAAGGAGAATCAAGGGACGCGATTGGTTCGATTTCGAATGGTATGTGCGTAAAGATATTTCATTGGATTTCAATCATTTGCAACAAAGAATCAAGGATTTTAACGGAGAAGATGTTGACAAAGAATCATTTCTCCTGCAATTACGCGACAAACTGGCCACTGCAGACATTAATCTGGTAAAAGCGGATGTGATTGATTTCATTGCAGACCCTCACGCTCTTGACATCTGGTCCAACGACTATTTCCTGCAACTTGCGGATAGAATTCGATTCGTGTAGTTGTTTTTACGGAAATTCAGAAATTGTGAGATGTCGCATTTCTCCGATATGCCGGACCAGCCGTGCGCGTCAGTCACCACACTGCGCTTCGCTTGTGTGGTGTTAATTGCACTGCGTGCGTGACGCCTCTCCGAGGCTGTGAGCCAGTATCCAAACAAAATCCACAAAAAAATATTTCAAACCAACTGCAACCTTTTATATTTTTTATACTATAAAAAAGTTGTATTTTTGCAGCGTTATTGCCTGTCTTGATGTTTAACGAATTTCATAGTAAGACTGGCGACAATGCGAAGTAATAATTAATAGAAGTCCTCTTATAACAATGAAAAAGAATTGGAGAAGAATTATTATAACAGTACTTGAGGTTTTGGCTGTTTTGCTTCTTCTGGCTCCAGCATATCGTTTGGCGTGTGGCATTGGTTTGAAAAAAGTCTATTCAAATAGCGGCATTTCCATTTATGCTGATGATACGCGGTATAAAGAGGAAGCTGAACAAATGGCAGAAACGCTTAGAGTACAGTTGTTGAAAGTTGATAGTGATTATTCTCCAAAAATTTCCATCTATTTCTGCCGAACGATGGCTGAGTTTCACATAAAGGCTATGGCAATTGGAAAACCTCTTGCTTTGTCGCGAACCGGTCTGAAGGCAATCTTGATCCGACCGTGCGACTGGACGAAAAATTCTATAGAGCCACGAAAGCCACAACTTTTGCCACGCAGTCTTTCCTCCGTTTTATTGCACGAGGCACTTCATCATTATGAAAGGAAAAAACTTGGTGCGTTTCGTTTTTTCAAAAAATTGCATTCCGAGAATTGGAAAATTGAGGGCTTCTGCGAATACCATTCCGCCTCTTCTTCGTTTCCGACAGATAAAGGATTGCGTATTTTCTCTGGGGAAGACAACTATGAATTTGTGACATGCAATGAAATAAAGCCAGAATATTTCTATTTCGTTTCGCGACTACAAACCGACTATCTTCTCAATTTCAAAAAAGTTAGCGAAAGCGATTATTGGTCAACAAAATATGATGAGAATCAATTGGATGATGAAATCAGACAGGCTTTAAAAGAAAAGAGATACGCTTTCGTGGTCAGTGATTGAATAATCATCTAATCCGCATCTCAGGGCAAAAATCTTGGACTGTTCATATTTTACCTGTCAATTTTCACACATGGGGATAATTTATGTTATAATTACAGGCAAAAGTTCGGTTGGTCACCATGCCAGAGGCATGAGACGCGCCAGTGGCGCAATTAACACCATACAAGCGGAGCGCAGTGTGGTGTTAGACGGGCGCGGTCGAGGCAAGCATCTCGGAGAGATGCGACAAGTTGTCGCAATTTTTCTATTTTTGCGGAATAATAAATAGACAAACTATGATCGACCAAATTATCGCTTTCAACAAGAATTTCGTGGCGGAGAAGGGCTACGAGAAATATCTCACCGACAAGTATCCCGACAAGAAGCCATCGTTGGAAGAGATATGAAACACGCTGAGATATACAACCCTGTGTTGCTGATGGAACTGATTCAGGAGATCGGTTTCCTGCCTCTGTTGGACAGTGGCATTTTCGGTTATTCGGCGGAGGAAATCGTGAGCGAGGACTGCCGCTATGTGACTTTTTCCGACGGAGGTTGGGACTGGCCGCTGTGGAAGTGGAAAGGTCCGATTGTGTCGGAAGGCAGCTGCATGTACGGCAAATTCTTCGCCAACAAGGCAGGCTTCATCAGTCGTGAGTGGTGGCCCGATTTCTGTAACTATCGCCGCAACAGGTACCCTGCACCCGAGGAGGGCAGCATCGAGGAAGCCATCCTGCTGACCTTGCGCGAACAGGGCAGTCTGATCACCCGCGAACTGCGTGCCGCCTGCGGCTTCACCGGCCCGAAGATGCGCAGTCGCTTCGACAGCTATGTCACCCGCCTGCAAATGTCCTGCCGCATCGTCACCGAGGACTTCGTCTATCCGCGGGACAAGCACGGTCGCGAATATGGCTGGGGGTGGTCGTTGCTCACCACACCCGAACGGCTCTATGGCAAGGAAATCTGCACTTGTGTGCGCACCCCTGAAGAGTCGTTGGAGCGGATGCTCTCCCATTTCCGTAGTTTTCTGCCGGAGGCTTCTGAAAGTCAGATCATGAAGCTGCTGAAGTGAGGAACGGACTGTAGGAGCTGCAAACGCAATTTCGCAACGCTGGGTGAGAGGCTCAGGGTTGCGGACTATCCGGAAGACATTCAGGAAGAGTATTTCAAGACGCACGAACGCATTCCCTCCAAATTCTTCTCTCCGACAGTGCTGTTGAAGAAAGGAATGGCGATCCTTATCGCTCTCGCGCTATTGCTTCTGGTGGTCAAATTGGCTGGTGCCTACAATTTTTGGTCGGCACTGGCGGTAGGCTACGGAATATGGCTCTTCATCGACTGGTACGACTGCTTCTTCCTCGACATGACGGCTCTTTTTGTCTGTATCAGTATTCCACTTATGGAAAAACGTCAGCTGCAGAAAAAGCCCGGCTATGCAGAGTACCGCAAGCAGACACGGATGTTTATTTGAATTTGCCGTTAATACTATCCATGAAGAAAAAAGCTTTACCCTGATTGCAGCAATACAGTGTCTCGGGAGCGCCTTTTCTTGGGCGACTATGCCGATGGTATTCTCGCGGTGAACCTGCAAACGGCCTAAGGAGCCACAGGGTGTGATCATCTTTCCCAAGAAGAAAGGCAAGAAAAACGAGTTCGACAAACCTGGGAAGAAATAATAACAAATTGAGACTCCCTGTGAGGATCAGTACTAATGTTTTATCACAAACTTCGCTGTCTCAATCTGCTTTTCACCCTTGGTTTGCAAAACATAGACTCCTTTTTCCAGCCCCGCAACAGAAATGGCCCCACTAGTGGAACCTGCCGCCACCTGTTGGCCCAAGACATTGAAAATGGCATAATCCACCACTTCGTCAAGAAGGTTCTGGATGTGGAGGACATCGGAAACGGGATTGGGATAAATCTCCAGTGATTGCGGGCGGGCAAACTCGTGAACAGCCGTATTCGTGGGGATGATGTTCAAAATGATGCCCTCGATCTTGGTCCATCCGTAAGAATAACCGCCTGGATCGGGGAGTTTGTACCAATTATCCTTGTAACCACCCCATCCGAAATTGATGTGGAACTTGCCGTCACTTTCGCGATAGCCATCGACCACAACATTGTGTCCGCTGGTCCCGGCGTCATTCTCCACGGCCAGATGGGCAGGATAACCAGCCTTCAAGTTCGAGATCAATATCGCGTACATGGCCGAGTCTGGTTCCTGATACAGCAGACAGTCCTCAAAACCAAACCGTTGGTAGGCATCATACGCCTGATACACATTGAAAGTCCCGGATCCATAATTGGGAGACGCTGTGAAGACCTCTTGACAGGCCACGCCGCAAGCGAAAATGACGGCGGCCACCAAGGAGTCGGAGAGATCTTCGCCACGTTGAAAAGTGGCGTCAACAGAATCCAGAAATACGTTCAGCCGTGGGAAGGATGGAAATTGATACGTTTCCCAATCGTCATCAATGTGGAATTGCCGACTGGCGTAGTTGGCGTAATAGTCGTCGCTATCGTCGAAGCGGGTGCCTTGGGTCGTCCGCAAGTGATTGATGATCTGTCCCATGGCAGTGGCTGGACAGCCGGTATAGCTATGGGCGTAATTCTCCAAGGGATCTGCCGGACATAGTAGGTTGTATGGATATTCCTGATTCCACTGTGTGGTGAGGAGTGGTGTTTGCGCAAAGCCAGTCAAAGCGTAAAACAAGAATAATATGGTGAGAGCTCTGGACATCTTGTTCAAATTTGATGTGGCAAAAATACTTTTTTTATGGATGTGCCGGTTCTTGACAAAATAAAAAGCCCAATCGTTAGACTGGGCTTCTAGATAAAAAAGAGCGGAAAACGAGACTCGAACTCGCGACCCCGACCTTGGCAAGGTCGTGCTCTACCAACTGAGCTACTTCCGCTTGTGTAGCAGTACCGAAGGTGGGACTTGAACCCACACGCCCGCAATGGGCAAGGGATTTTAAGTCCCTCGTGTCTACCATTCCACCACTTCGGCGCGTTCCAAAGAACTCCCTCATAAAATGAGGCTGCAAAGATACTAAAAATATGGTTGTTACTTGTTTTTTGGGGTATTTTTTTTATTTTTCTTAAAATCAATAGGTTGTATTGGATTTGTGCTTCTTTTCCCTGCTCTGCTCAATTATCATGGCCATACATTTCCTCCAAGTACTAGATAAAATATTCCACTATTTAACCGACCGAAAAAATATTTTCCTATCTTTGCCGCTTGTTTTTGAGAGGCAACCCACGATGAACTCTTGAAACCTAAAAGTTGAAACTTGAAACTATAAACGATATGCAAACGATCAATCCCCAGGAAAATTACGAGAAAAGCCGAAAAGACATCGGCTACGTTGACCGCAAGGAGGCAACCCAGGCCGACTATGACCGTATCGGGTTTATGTCGGGTTTGGAGGTCCACCAGCAGCTGGCCACCAAGGAGAAGCTCTTCTGCCGTTGTCCCGCCGGCATCTTCCAGAAACCCGACGAGTTTGACGCCGAGTTGCTACGCCACATGCGTCCCACCCTCTCCGAGATGGGCGAATATGACGGCACGGCTCTCATGGAGTTCAAGACCCGCAAGAACATTGTCTATCGCATCGCGCACCGCACCGCCTGTACTTATGAGGTGGACGACACCCCGCCGTTCCCCATCAACCCTGAGGCTTTGCAGTATGCTCTCGAAATAGCTCTTGCCTCTAAGCTGAAGATCGTGGGCGAGGTGCACATCACCCGCAAACAGTACCTCGACGGTTCCATCCCGACGGGCTTCCAGCGTACCGCCATCTTGGGTATCGATGGCGAGATCCAGTTGAAGAACAAGAAGGTGCGCCTCATCCAGCTCAGTGTGGAGGAGGATGCCTGCCGAGAGGTCTCCGACATTGGCCACACCCGCGTTTATCGCACCGACCGTTTGGGTATGCCGCTCATCGAGACCGTGACCTATCCTGAGATGGTCAATCCCGACGAGGTGGAGGAGGCTTGTAACTACATCCGCTTCCTGAACCGCAGCACGGGTCGCGTGCGCACGGGCATCGGTGCTGGACGTGAAGACGTGAACGTGAGTTGCACCGGCGGCACCCGTATCGAGGTGAAGGGCGTGGCCCACACCAAGTGGATCCCGGAGGTCACCCACGTGGAGTGCTTCCGCCAGTGGGCGTTGCTTGCCATCCGTGAGCAACTGAAAGCCCGCATTAACAAAGAAAATTGGAAAATGAACTATACGGAACTCAATCCCAAGGAGTTCCATTTCTACTTCGACCCCATCACCGACGCCATCAAGAACGGTGCGAAGGTCTATGCCGTCAACTTACCGCAGTTTGGCGGGCTCTTGTCCCACTTTACCCAGCCGGGACATCCATTCTACTGCGAGTTTGCCGACAGACTGAAAGTTATCGCCTGCCTCGAGCGTCCCAATATGGCCACGAGCGAGGATCTGGAGGATGTGGTAAGCCGCAGCGTCTTTGAGAAGGCCGCCAAAGCGTTGAACGCCGGCGACAACGATGCCCAGATCATCTTCTGGGCGAGCGAAGACGATGTGAAGACCGCCTTGGAAACTATCGAAGAGCGTGCGTTGATGGCCTTCGACGGTGTGCCGCAAGAGACCCGCAAGGCCCTGCCCGACGGCACCACCATCTTCGAGCGTGTGCTGCCTGGTGCCGACCGTATGTATCCCGACACCGACTCCGCGCCCATCCCGTTGACCAACGACTATATCGAGGAGCTGCGCAAGAACATCCCCGACGCCGTGGCCGACCGCTACGCACAAATGGTGGAGTGGGGCGTGCCTGAGGACTGCTTCAAGTACATCTTCACGCACAATCTCTTCCCACTCATCAAGAAGATCGCAACCGAATTAGACTTCTGCCCTAAATATCTCGGCACCTTGTTCGGCCATCGTCTCAAACACCTGCACGGCCAATACGGCACTATTCCGTTCTGCACCTGCAGAATCTTTGATCTCTTCGCTTTCCTGAAACAGGAAGATCTGGACAAAGCCATCGCCCCCGACCTGCTCAAACTGATGTTCGAGCACCCGAAGGCTGACTTTGCGGAGTTGCTGAAGCTGTCTAACTACCGCAAGTGCACGAAAGAGGAAGTCATGTCTCAACTGAATGCTGCTGCCGATGCTTTCAAGCCTCGTCGCAAACGTACTAACGAGACCGACAAGCGCAATAGCATTATAGGCCACATACGTCCTATTGCCATCGGCAACCTTGCATTCACCGAATTAGCAACTAAGTAATTTACTGATCACTGTTCACTGATCACTAATCACTGTAATTATGGAAAACGACGACAAAAAAATATTCCAAGGATATAAAGGCAGAGCACTGGAAATGCTCAAGAAATACGACGTGCATGTGTGGGACAAGGCCGAAGTGGAGACCACCCGCGGACACTTCTCCGGCAAAATCCTGCCGCGCGCTGAGAACACCGATGACATCCATATTGTGATGAAAGTGGCCACTGGCTACAACATCGGCATCGACATCGAGACGATTACCGACATGAAGGGCGAGCGCGACCCGCAGCCCGTCTTCAAGATTCCGGAAAAGGAATTCCCCTACACCCCGGGCTTGCCGCATGTGAAGTTGTTAGGCACCGGCGGCACCATCGCCTCGCGCCTCGACTACCGCACCGGCGCGGTGATCCCCGCCTTCTCGCCCGGCGAGCTATACGGCGCCGTGCCTGAGTTGGCAGATATCTGCAATCTGGAGACAGAAAAGGTCTTCGCCGTCTTCTCCGAGAACATGTCTCCGGTAGAGTACAAGGCGTTGGCCAACAAGATTGGCGATGAGATCAAGAAGGGCATCGAAGGCATCGTGATTGGCCATGGTACAGACACCTTGGCGCACACCGCCACCGCGTTGACCTATATGTGCCAGAACCTGCCGATGCCTGTGGTGTTGGTCGGTTCGCAGAGAAGCTCCGACCGTCCGAGCTCCGACGCGGCCCTGAACTTGATGCACGCCATGACCGCCGCCGGTCACGGTGACATCGCCGAGGTGATGGTCTGCATGTTCGGACCCACCAGCGACGACTACGGCTTCCTGCACCGCGGCACCCGCGTGCGCAAGATGCACAGCTCCTACCGCTCCACGTTCCGCACCATCGGCGACACGCCGCTGGCCACGGTGAATCGCAGAGATGGTGTGCAGCCCATCAAGGAGGTCTATAACCATCGCAGAAGAGGCGAACAGCATCGTCAGGTGGAGGTCATCACCAACTACGAGGATTACAAGCGCAGCATCGCGAAAAACGACCCGAACGTCACCCGAATCGTGCCTACTTTTGACGACCGCGTGGCCATCCTCTACTACTACCCGGGTATGAAACCCGACGTATTGGACGCCTTGATCGACAATGGTTACAAGGGCATTGTGTGGGACGGCACTGGCTTAGGCCACGTCAACAAGCACATGTTCGACGCCATCCAACGAGCCACTGATGCGGGCGTACACCAGTACATGAGCGTGCAGACCATCTGGGGCTACACCCACATGTTCGTCTATGACACCGGTCGCGACATGATGGCGCGCGGCATCATCCCCGCCGACAACATGCTGGCGGAGAGCTCCTACATCAAGCTTGGCTGGGCGCTGGGATTGACCAAAGACAGCGGCCAAAAGAGAGAAGACGTGAAGAAGCTGATGCTTACCCCCATTAACGATGAAATCACCCCGCGCGAACCCTACGACGGCTACCTCGTCTATCAAGGCGGCGTGCCGGAGGTCGAGGAGTTCGTGAAGAAGGTGAGAAAATAAAAAATGAAAAGAATCTTATCTCTTACGATTATTCTATCTATCCTCCTATTGGCAGGATGCGAAAAGAAAAATGGTCCGTTCAAGACCACCCAGATGGATGGCCAACATTGTTTCATGGTCAAGACCAGCGACCCCTACCTGCCGGAAGAACTCAATCCCTATGGCGTGGAGAACAGCTACAGTCTGGTATGGCCAGACAAAGGGATGATGTGCCGGGAGGCGGAGAAAGAGCTTATCCTGCAGGTCTTCAGCGACAGCACCTCCCAGACGGTCCGGGAGGCTGCCGAGCGCTGGCTCCAGAACCCATGGATCTTTGAGGATGGAATCAAAGCCCTCAGCTCCACGGATGTGGATAGTGTCAGTCATCTGGAGACCTACACCTATGCCCATCTGAAGAACAGCGTGGAGGAGAATGGAGAACTCGTCACCTTCATCAATACCACCGAGACGTTCCTTGCCGGGGCCGCCCATGGCATGTACATAGTCCAATACCTGACCTACGACCGTAAGGCCAAGCGTGTGGTGCACTTGAACGACCTCGTGGATACCGCCAAGTTGAGCGAGGTCATCGTGCGCGCCATCGAGGATCTGACTGTCAACAAGGAGGTGTACGACTGCATGTTCGATGAATACAAAGAGGCCGAGAGGATCATCGTGCCCGACAACTTCTTTATCGACAGTACCCGCAGCACCATCACCGTGGTGTTCCAACAGTATGACATTACCCCGTACGCCTGTGGACTGCAGTCGGTGGTGCTGCCCATCTACTGGCTGTCGAAACATCAGGAACTTACCCCGTATGCCAAAGAGTTTTTCAGCAAGGGAAGTTCTCTGGAATAGTCTAATTATAAATCTGTTATCATGATGAAAAAGTATTTTTGTTTTTGGATGATGAGTCTCGTCTCCTTGATTGTCCCTGCGTCGCTCGTGGCACAAAACGAAGCGAAAGAATTGACCAACTTGGTGATTTTCGTGCGTTTTGCTGATGATGCCGAGATCAACCATTCGTTTGCGGCCATTGACACCATGTTCAATGGTAAAACGGAAGGCTATTTGAGCGTGTACAATTTCTACAAGGTCATTTCTTACGACAAGATTCATTATAACACGGTATATACCAACAATATACAGAATGGCCAGATCATCTCGTATCAGGACACATTTCCTCGTGGCTATTTTGAACCCTATAGTCCAATGAATCCCATCGGCTATCATGGCGAAAATCCCTTTATGGGCGTTTCCATGCGGGAGGCGCAGTTGCTGGGACGTATAGTGAAGTATGTGGATTCCCTGCACCTGGTGGATCCTGATGTTGTGTTGGATGGCGATGGAGACGGTGACATTGACAACATCAGCTTCATCGTAAAGGGCGGCACAGGCGCGTGGGCGTCTATCTTGTGGCCCCACATGGAGTATTTCCCGCATGATTCGCTCGGCTATGTGGCGACCATCAATGGCGTTCGTCCGAATACCTTCAATCTGGAGTTCGAGGGCGCTTCCCCTTCCTTGTTCAGTGCACATGTCTTCCGTCACGAGATGGGACACTCGCTGGATCTTCCCGACCTGTATCATTATCTCCACTATGACGATGTGTCGCCGGCGGGGAGCTGGGATATGATGTGCTACAATTATGCCCCCAATCATCTGGCGGCCATTTATAAAAACAAGATCCTGCATGTGGCCGATGATCCGATAGAGATCACGGTGGATGGCGACTATACCTTGAATAGCGTGGGCTCGAGCCCTTCGCAGAACTGCTACTACATCAAGTCGTACATTGACCCCACGCAATGGTTTGTGTTCGAATACCGTACCTATAACGATCTGTTTGACGAAGGCATCCCGGGCAGAGGTCTAATCGTTGCGCGATGGAACGACACAGTGCCGTTGAACTATAACGGCATGTTCGCCAACGCCTTCTTCGACTATTACACGCAAGCGCATCAGTATTGGATCTTCCGTCCGGGCAGTGCGAGCGACACGGTGCAGGGAGCCCTCTATGACGCGCATTTCAGCCAGGAGTCTGGCCGCACCTCTTTCGGCCCGACCACGGATCCGCATCCTTACCTGACGGATGGCACTCCGGAGACGAGCTTTGAGATCACGGACATTCAGGAGAACGGCAGCCAGCTCACCTTCCATGTGCGTTTCTTGAATGTGGGAGTGAGTGATCATGATCATGCTGCGTTGAGGGTATGGCCCAATCCGGCCCGTGATGTTGTCACGGTGGATGGTGAGGGCATTGTCCGTGTGGAGTTGTATGACGTGGTCGGCAGGATGGCTGCTGTGGAGTCTGTGGTTGGTGGGAGTCGTTGCACTATGTCGGTCTCGCAGATGCCCGCCGGAATCTACCTTCTGAAGGCCTTTGCCGCTGATGGTTCTTCGCAGACGACGAAGGTGGTGGTGGAGTAGGGGATGAAAATCTGTCAAAACTTACCAAATTGGAAAACAATCTTAACAATTAATTGTTAGGTTGTTGCATAATATAATTGTAACACTTTGAATCATAGTTATATAAAAATTCTCAAAACCCTTGACAAAGGATAGTTTTTGTTATATCTTTGCAACCTGAAAATAAAAATATGATTGTGGAAAAGAAAGATCCCATTGAAGAGGCCCGCCGGTATGTGGCCAATGCCGAGGAGGTCATCAAGAAGGCCTACTATGACCCTGAACTGAAAAGTTACACTGACAGTAAATATATAAAAGCTGCCGGAGACTACCTTTGGAAAGGATGTCTGATTGCTCTTGACGGAGTATTGCACGTGCGCAAGGGCAAAGGTCGTCCCTCCATAGAGAAATATAAGGAGGCCGCAGGCAAGCGTGACAGAACACTGTTAAAAAAATGTAGAGACGTTTCATGAAACGTCTCTACACGGTATTATCCAAACAATTCTGGGTTATTCAGGTTTGTAGAACGGCATCTTCACGGTGACGGCCTTCAGGAGGCGGTTCCGCACCTTGATGAAGATTTCCGTGCCGGCTTTGGCGAATTCCTTCTTGATGAGGGCGGTGCCGATGCCTTTGTTGACGGACGGACCGAAGGTGCCGGAACGCACTTCGCCGATGACGTTGCCTTCAGCGTCGCACACCTCGTAGCCGTTTCTCGGAATACCGCGGTCGATGAGCTCGAAACCGGCGATTCTGCGGGTCACGCCGTTGGCCTTCAGCTCTTCCATATATTTACGGTCGATGAAGTTCTTGCCGTCCACAAATTTGGTGATCCAGCCGAGACCAGCCTCGATGGGGGAGATGGTGTCGTCGATCTCGTGGCCGTAGAGGCAGAAGCCCATTTCGAGACGCAGGGTGTCGCGGGCGCCCAAGCCGATGGGTTTGATGTCGTATTCAGCGCCAGCCTCAAAGACGGCGTCCCAGATCTTCATGGCCACTTCGTTGGGGAAGTAGATCTCACAACCGCCGGAGCCGGTGTAGCCCGTGGTGGAGAACAAGATGTTGTCGATGCCGGCGAAGGTGATGATCTGGTTGGTGTAGTACTCCATATCCACCACGTTGGCGTCGGTCAGCTTCTGCATGGCCTTGAGGGCGAGCGGACCTTGGACAGCCAATTGGGAGATGTTGTCGGAGATATTCTCGATCTCGGCACCGAAGTTCTTGTTCTGCTCAACCACCCATGCCCAGTCTTTGTCGATGTTGGCAGCGTTCACAACCAACAGATAGTCTTCGTCGTGCAGATTATAGACTAACAGGTCATCCACGATGCCGCCCTTGCCGTTGGGGAAGCAGGAGTATTGCACCTTGCCGGGGTAGAGAGCAGCCACATCGTTGGTGGTGATGTGTTGCAGAAGGGCTAAAGCTTTGGGACCCTTGACGGTGAACTCGCCCATGTGGGAGACGTCAAACACACCCACTTTGTTTCTTACCTGAAGATGTTCGTTGGTGATGCTGTCGTACTGGATCGGCATGTAGAAGCCTGCGAATTCTTCCATTTTGGCACCCAGCTTCTCGTGAGTGGCTCTGTAAATCGTTTCTTTCATAATCGTAATATTTATTTATTGATATTTAATAATCTGTCGGCATCTGTAAGAAGGTGCAAAAATACAAAAAAAATTGGACAATGACGAGGAAGATTAACTTTAGCTATTAGCTATTAGCTATTAGCTATTAACTCCTAACTTCTAACTCCCAACTGACAACTGACAACTGATAACTGTCAACTGAAAACTATTAACTATCGCAGTCCCCAGACGGTGGGGTTGTGTTGGGCTTCGATTTTGTCCTCGACAGCGTCTTCCAGGGCGGAGAAGAAGTCGATGCCGGTGAGTTTCTCCACCTCATCCACAGAGCGGCAGTAGGTTTTGAGGCTGTGATGAGTTCCTTCATTGTCGAAAAGGAAGCCTAAAGCCTGCCACTCTCCGTTGATTTTGCAGAGCACAACCTTGAAGAAGCCGTCGGGCACGGCCACCTTGCTGCGTCCGATCCGTTCGGGGTTGTCGGAGACGAGAGGGCCGCATACAATATAGATATTGCCGTATTTGAGTGCCCAGCGGCGGATCTGCTCCTCCAGCAGCCGCCAGTCGCCATCGTTGAGTTCGTGGTCCTGCGGGCATACGTTGGTCATGAAGAAGCTCTCCTCCATGGCTTGCGGATCCCATTTCATATCACCGGCAGGAGCCATGTGGCCGCGGTCATAGACCGATGATGAATAGTCTTTATAGGAAGGACATCGGGTCTCCAGGTCGGGATCTGGGATGAAGTAGGAGGCGCGTCCTACCGTGCCTCGGGCCTCCTCTTTGGTCAGCTCGTAGGCCACCCAGTTGGGGATGAGCCACTCCGGGTTGAAGTTGACGGTGTAGCCACAATGGTAGATGGTCTGGCCGGTACGCGTGACGGTATAGACGGGCAATTCCAGCATGATGTCGGTGTCGGATGCGGCCAAAGCTTCCTCTTTTGCCCCAAATGGGGAACGAAAACCCTTGGCACCAGCATCGCGACAACTGGTGAAAATCAAGGCCAGCAAAAAAAATGCTAAGTATATCTTGCTGATATTAAACTGTTTAAAAATACGTTTCCTCATGTTTTTCAGAAAATGCAAAGATATAAAATTTTATAGTTTGAATAATCGAAAAAAAATGTACTTTTGCGGCCGCAAAGGAAAGATGGCCGAGTGGTCGAAGGCGCACGCCTGGAGAGCGTGTAGGCGCCAAAAGCGCCTCCTGGGTTCGAATCCCAGTCTTTCCGCACCTGATCTGTTAGCTCAGTTGGTTTAGAGCGCTTGCTTGACAGGCAAGAGGTCACAAGTTCAAATCTTGTACAGATCACTTTGATTTCAAAGCACTTGTGGTTTTCATGAGTGCTTTTTTTGTTAATCTTGAAATATGAAAAAGCTTCTGTTACTGTTCTTTTTATTCAATCTTCTGGTTGCTTCGGCCCAGTCCCCAGCTAAATATTGGGTTCAGTTCAAGGATAAGAAGGGTACTCCTTATTCCGTGGCTCGTCCCGAGGAGTTCCTCTCTCCCCGTGCCATCGCGCAACGTCAACACTTCCGCATTCCGGTGACCACCACGGATCTGCCGGTCAATCCCGAGTATGTGCGGCGGGTCCTTGCCGCAGACAGCACTGCCTATCTCTGTGTTACTTCCAAGTGGCTCAATGGCATCACGATTTACAGCACCTGCGACTCGGTGGAGCAGATGCTGGGCCAATTGCCCTTTGTGAGTATGGTGGAGTGTACCTCGCGTTTGGATACGATTGAGGATGAGCCCATTGTGGAGTTCCTCTATCTGGAAGATCCGAATCAGCCGATCCAACATTCATGGGAAGGCAATACACAAAAGACTGACTACGGCAACGCCGCGAATCAGATGTGGATGAACAATGCGCAGTGGTTGCATCGTATGGGTTACCATGGTGAAGGCATGCAGATGATGGTCATGGACGGTGGCTTTGTGAATGTGGACAGCATCCCGTTTTTCCAGACACTGCGCGACGACCATCGTCTGTTGGGCGCGCGTAACTTCGTGCAGCCCGACCAGAATCCTTTCCGCAAGCACAGTCACGGCACGATGGTCTTGTCGTGCATAGCGGCCTATACGCCGGGAAAGCTGCTGGGCACGGCTCCGATGGCGCAGGTCTATCTCTGTCAGACCGAGGATGCCCGTTCGGAGACCAAAGTGGAGGAGGACTATTGGGTGGCCGGCCTGGAGTGGGCCGATAGTCTGGGATGCCAGGTTTTGAACTCTTCGTTGGGCTACACCACCTTTGACGATACCGTGGCACAGCGGCGCAGCTACGAAGACCTGAACGGTCTGGAGAGTCGTGCCTCTCGGGCAGCATCTGTTGCCTCTGTGAAGGGAATGATCATCTGCAACAGCGCTGGCAATGCCGGATCTCAGAAGTGGAAATATCTCGGCACACCCGCCGATGCAAATGGCATCCTCACCGTGGGAGCGGTTATGGGTGACAGCACAGTGGCGGGCTTCTCTTCATGGGGCCCCACTGCCGACGGTCGCGTGAAGCCTGATGCCTGTGCCGTGGGCTTGATGGCTGCGGTCTGCAACCAGAAGGGCAAACTGGCGTGGGCGGCAGGCACCTCCTTCTCGTCGCCTATCTTGTCTGGCATGGTCGCCTGCCTGTGGCAAGCATTCCCCGACAAGACCAATGTGGAGATCATGGAGGCCGTGCGCAAAAGCGGACAACTCTATGAGAATCCTGACGACCAACGGGGCTATGGTATCACCGACTTCTTGAAAGCCTACAATATACTCCGTCAGCCTGAACCTGAAAATGGAATGATCTGGTTCGACTCCTATGTGGCGAAGAAAAACAAAAAAGGAAACTATGAATTGAACATCGTCCTGCAGGAAAATGAGAATACCGTTTCTCACTTCAGTCTTAAGAGTGGCCGGAAAATGAAGATCAAAAAGCAAGTGGCCGACTTGAACTTTCTTCCTCACAAGGCAGGAGCCGTGATGCCCCAATTGTCTTTATACACGTTACGCCTTTCCAAGCTCTCCAAACAGGAAGAGTGGCGGCTGGAAGAGTTGGAGATAGAGTATGAAGGGAATACGTATAGCTATGTGGTAGGGCAGGAGTAGTTATTTCCTCAGCTCAAAGTTGGAGCCCAGATAGACGCGCTTGACGATAGGGTCGGCGGCGAGGTCCTCGGCGGTGCCCGACTTCAGCACTTTGCCTTCGTAGAGCAGATAGGCGCGATCCGTGATGGAGAGCGTCTCGTGCACATTATGGTCGGTGATGACGATGCCGATGTTCTTGTCTTTGAGTTTGGCGACGATATGCTGGATGTCTTCCACGGCGATGGGGTCCACGCCGGCGAAGGGCTCGTCCAGGAGGATGAACTTGGGGTCTGAGGCCAGACAGCGGGCGATCTCCACGCGGCGGCGCTCGCCACCCGACAGGTTGTTGCCCTTGTTCTTGCGCACCTTCTGGATATTGAATTCAGAGATGAGCGATTCCAGCCGATCCTCGCGTTCCGCTTTGTTGTTGTATTTGAACTCCAGGATGGCCCGGATGTTGTCCTCTACAGTCAGATGGCGGAAGATGGAGGCCTCCTGCGGCAGGTAGGCGATGCCCATCTGCGCCCGCTTGTACATGGGGAAGGTGGTGATGTCTTGTTCGTCGAGGAAGATCTTGCCGGAGAAGGGCTTGATGAGTCCCACAATCATATAGAAGGAGGTTGTCTTGCCGGCGCCATTAGGTCCCAGCAGTCCCACAATCTCTCCTTGCGAGAACTCCACGCTGACCTCGTTGACCACCGTGCGGTTCTTGTATTTCTTGACTAGCAATTCGGTCCGAATGTGATGCTCCATAGCTGATGCGATTAGGCTTGTTGTTCCACCATCTCTTTGATTCTACCGACGATCTGGTCCATGCCTCTTCTCAGGGGTTCCTCGATGAACGCTTTCAGCAGGAATGGAACTTGCGCGTCGGTCTTGATCTGCAGGTCGGCATGCGTCTCGTCCGTGCCGTTGATCAGGAACGTGGCCACGCCGGAGATCTTCTTGTCCGTGTCGATGGCGTAGGTGACGCTGGAGTAGGGTACCGCCTCTTTGAGTTGGACCATGCCATTGATCATGGCGGAGCTGAAGCTGAATCCGTTCTCCGTGGGGGTGATGTCGGCCATCTTCTTGATCTCTTGGAAAGCCGGACTGGTAGTGTCGCAGAAGGCACTGAGGAGGGTGAATAACCGTTCTGCCGACATGTGTACCGTCTCTGTATTGCTGCTTAAATTCATGCTGGAAAAAATTTAGGGCAAAAATACAATATTTATGCATATCATCGGGGATGACTCCTAAGTTTTTTGTATTTTTACCCCGATTTTATAAATCTGTTTTTTGGGATAAAAGAATAAACATTTTACCATCCGGCATAGTCTATCCAGTTTTTGTCGAAATCTTTAAAATGATGAAAAAAATATCTTTAACCATAACCTTATTTTTGATTGTAACCATGGGTATGTCGCAACAAACCACCAAACAAATTGTGGAAATCTGGAAGCAGATGGAGACCTCGAACCGACGGGACGATTTTTTTTCGGACAGCATCCACCAACTCATTCAGGACAATCTGGCTCTCACCCAAGGGGATCCGGTGGCCAATGCCATCTGGCATAGCTGTATGGCGCAGTTCTATGATCGGTATGCTGATGATATTAGTTGGGTTATCATCAACCGCACGGAGATGGAAACGGAGCCGGAGGATTTCAAGGAGTGGGATCTCAAGACGCTGAAACGACATGCTGATGAGCACTGGCAGCTGTCGTTGCAAAATGCCGATCTGTTGCAGCGGACGCCCATTGAAGATTGGAAGCTGCTGCTGAACGACACCTCGAATTTCTTGTTGACTCCTACGCTGTACGATCTTCTGGCGAGCCGCTATATGCGCTACCTGCAATCTCAGGACTTTCTAAGTCGATCAGACAGGGCCAAGTTGCCGCTGAAGGAGCTTTGGAATCCTGCCACTTTCCTGACGGTGGAGATACCCTTGTCGGAAACGCCGACCTGCAATCAACGGATATTGTGGCTCTATCAGCAGTGGGCCCGTTATCTGTACGCCAGGCCTGAAAAAAAGCCCTATATCAATAAGGTCTTGGAGTGTTATTACATCCTGCACGACAGGAGAATGGGATTGGAGGATTCCGAGACATGGTATCTGAAGAAACTCATTGAATTGGAAGATGACTTCCGTGGCTATGATGGCATAGAGTTGCTCTATTGGTTAATTGCCGGGGAGTATCAGAGATGTGGTGATCTCTACGAAGAGAATCTGGATGTGTGCCCAGAGGCGAAGGATTATTATGTGTTGGCTATTCAATATTGTGAAAAAATACGTCAGACGGCTCCTGAATCCTTGGAAGCCGGCAATGCCGCCGCCGCCATCTCCAGGATTAAGGGGCGTAGCCTGAACGTATCGTCAGCCACGGGCACTTTCATGGTGGCTCCTGGCAAGCCGATGTTGACAGTGGTCTCCTATCGTAATATCACGGAGTGCTACCTAAACGTTATAGAGATCTCCCAAAAGTTAAATGAAGAGTTGGAAACGCTGAATCATGATGATTTCTTGCGCCGGATAGTCAAGATGAAGCCCTGCCATACGGAAAAGATAGAGCTGGCTCCACAATACGACTACCGAATGCACACTGGCTATGTGACCGTTCCGGCACAAAAGGCGGGCTGCTATTTGCTGGTCTTTACGGACAAGCCTTTGAGTACCAAAGTGGATGCGTTTTTCTCGGTGCGCTACCAGGTGACCGACATAGAACTGTTCCATTATGATCGAAATGCCAATGACCAGTTCGCTGCTCTCGTAGTGAATCGCACTACTGGCGAGCCCTTGTCTAATGCCGTGGTGAACATGGAAACGGAGGTGCGGGTTAATAGAAAAACTGTCACGGAGCCTATGTCTTTGACGACCAACTCCGAGGGATTTGTCTATCCGGACATTAAGAGAGACCATCTGCTCCATCTTCTCTCTGTCGAGTGGAATGGACAGACTTTATGGTTGAAAAAGGGCCCACACTGGTGGACTTCATATCGAGAAGATAGTCGAGACTTAGAGATGTCCGTCTTGACCGATAGGAGTTTGTATCGTCCTGGACAAAAGGTCTATTTCAAGGGCATTCTCCGACAGATTGTCTTGAAAGCCGGAGAGACTGACTCCATGACACTGTTGGAAGGCAGGAAAGTGTCCGTAGAGCTGAAGGATGCAAACTACCAGAAAGTGGCCGAACAGCAACTGGTCACCAATGAGTATGGCTCTGTGGCTGGCTCCTTTGATTTGCCGGAAGGTGGATTGACAGGCCATTATACCATAGTAGGCAGAGCGGAAGGTTCTCAAGGGGCATGGACCGTTACTTTTCATGTGGAGGAGTACAAGCGCCCCACCTTTGAGGTGACGGTTGAGACGCCCAAGGAGACCTACCGTGCCGGACAGACCGTCCATGTAGAAGGCGTGGCGGAGGCATTCGCGGGCTATGGCATCTCGGATGCGCAGGTTGATTATCGCGTCACCCGTTCTGTCACCTATCCTTGGCGACGCTACGGATATAACCCATATCCGAATAGTGAGATGATCGATCAGGGAGAGACAGTATGCGATAGCGACGGACGCTTTGCCATCGACTTTGTGGCTAAAGAGATGGTCGGTAAGGACGGCGACTTTCCGTTGTATCGTTATGTGGTGGAAGTGGATGTTACCGATGTGAACGGAGAAACGCGCTCCGGCTCTGCCCGGATCGTCATCAGCAACCGCTCATTGGTTTTGGAGGCTGAAGTCCCCTCCTTTGTGACGGTGGGGCGTGACGAGAACCGTTTCCCCGTCTCGTTGACCAATGTGGCCTCTCAGCCGCAGGATGGGACAGTCCATTACCAAATCTTTGCACTGACGGCTCCAGCCCAATACCTCTATCCGATTGCTGAGGCGGAGGACTTTTTTGTGGAGGATGCCAAAACCTTTTACAAGATGTTTCCGCACTATGACTTTAAGGAGGTCCACGACAGGCGGCAATGGCCTGCCAAACTCATAGCCCGAGGTGAGATTGCGATATCCAAAGAGGAGAAAAACTATCTGCCCGTTCCCAATTGGGATCGTCTTTCGGATGGCTATTATAGAATCCTGCTGACGGCTGAGGAGCCTGACGGTCAGGTGGTGGAGCGCGAATATGAGACGTGTTTGCATCATGAGTATGCCAAGCGATGCAGCGCCTACGAACCGTTGTGGCTCTCTGCGCCTCAAAAGGTAGCGCCAGGCGACACCTTGCGTTTTGAGGTGGGCTCCTATCTCACTGATGCAGAAGTGTTCTGCGAGATGAGCGTCAACCGTCGCCTGATCATCTCCCAATGGATTCATCTTTCCAAAAATGCCAAAACATTTGTATATCCTGTGACTGATCAGGATGCAGGCAGTATCACAGTTCACATCTTTACCATGCAAAACGGGAGACAAACCCAAAGAGAGCAAAGAGTGTCGGTGCCCAATACCCAGCAGGAATTGCATTTTGACTTTATCCGCTTTAAAGACAAGACCTTGCCTGGTAGCGCGGAAGAGTACCAGATTCGCCTGACCGACCGGGAGGGACGTCCTGTGAATGCGGAAGTGCTCTGCACCATGTATGATTACTCCTTGGACGCTTTGGGCGGTGCTCACAAGATCTTCTATGATCTCAAGTTCCGTCATGAAAGGTATTGTCATGGTCTTAGTAATCTTTTAAATTACGCTATCAAATCCATGGATTTTTCCAATCACTATCTCAATGAGCACCACTATCCATATCTGGATTTCTGGCTTCAGATTCCCACTTATTTCAGAGGAATGTTTCTGTCAAAATCGGCGAATTTCGAATTCGATTGTTCTATGGATGAAGCCATTATGGCCACAGACAATGAGGTTCCGATGACCTTTATGGCCAGGGGAGAAGGTGCAGGAGCCGCCCCTGATGCACTAGTTGTGGAAGAATCCGAGCCTGAGAAGCCGCAAGAGTCCGAAACGGTGCGCACCAACTTCGACGAGACGGCCTTCTTCTATCCCATGTTGCGCACGGATGAGAATGGCGACATCTATGTGGCCTTCACGATGCCGGAATCGTTGACCAAGTGGAAGATGCAGGGCGTGGCCCACAACCTGGACCTGCAATACGGCACCTTCCTGAAGTATGTGCAGACACAGAAGGAGGTGATGCTGGTGCCCAACACGCCGCGATTCCTGCGCGAGGGCGACACGATGGTCTTCTCGGCCAAGGTGGTCAACAAGTCCGCATCCTCCATCCAGGGATTTGCCACCCTTCAGTTCTTTGATGCGGTGACGCAACAGCCCATCGCGATGGCTGCCGAGGAACGTGCCGCCTATGACATCCCGACTGGCGGTGTGCAGGAGGTCCACTTTACAGTGAGCGTGCCCTTCGGCATGTCGGCCGTCACCTACCGCATGATCGCCCACAACCTCACGCCCGAAGGTGTGCCCGGAGACGGCGAGGAGAAGATGCTGCCCGTGCTCACCAACCGTATCCTGGTGACCGAGACGATGCCGCTCCATATTTCTGGAAAAGGGGAGAAAAAGTTCTCCTTTGGCCGATTCCGCGAGAGCTTCGCCCATCCCAACGGCACCCTGGAGCACTATAAACTGACCTTAGAGTTCACGCCTAACCCGTTGTGGTACGCCCTCCAGGCGATGCCCTATATGATGGAGTACCCACACGACTGCAATGAGCAGATCTTCAGTCGCTACTATGCCAACATCATGGCGACTACCATCCTCAATTCCAATCCTCGTATCAAAGAGACCTTTGACCGATGGGCGCTGGAGTCCCCTGACGCTTTCTGCTCCGCTTTGGAGAAGAACCAGGAACTGAAGCAGGTTATGATCGAGGAGACGCCGTGGCTTCTGGACGCGCAACGCGAGGGCGCTAACAAGCAGAATGTGGCGCTGCTCTTCGATCTGAAACGCATGTCGAAGGAAGAGAAGAAGACGCTTCATCAGCTGGAGCAGAACCAAAATGACGACGGCGGCTGGCCCTGGTTCGCCGGCGGCAAGACCAGCACCTTTGTCACGACCCACATCGTGGCCGGCTTCGGACATCTGAAGACCCTCCACATCCCGACAGAGGCCTCTTCTGCCATGCTCAAGAAGGCCGTTTCCTATATGGACGAGGAGATGTATCAGCGCTATCTGAATCGTAAGAAACATGATATCCAGTATGTGAATGAGACATTCTACCTCTATGCCCGCAGCTTCTATATGCAAGACAAGATAGCTGGAAAATACAAGAATGCGTACGACACCTGCTATAGGGCCACGCTGAAAGGCTGGAAATCACAGAGTTTCTATACCCAGGCCATGCTGGCATTGATCGCCTATCGCAATGGCGACAAGGCCACGGCAGTCAAGATTCTGCAGTATCTGAAGTCGATGGCGCAGCACAGCGAGGAGATGGGTATGTATTGGAAACGCCAGGGTTTGGGCTATTACTGGTACGAGCAGCCCATCGAGCGCCAGGCTATGATGATCGAGGCCTTCCATACCGTCACGCCCGATGACGAGCAGTCAGTGGAGGAGATGCAGTTGTGGTTGTTGAAACAGAAGCAGACGCAACATTGGGGAACCACGAAGGCCACCACAGAGGCCTGCTATGCGCTGACCTTCAATCAGGCTGACATCTCCGAGAGCGATGCCACGGTGATGGTCGGCGGGCATCAGTATCCAGACGAGAACACAAAGACGGATGCGGGCAGTGGCTATTTCAAGACCTCTTGGGAGGGTTCGGTACTGACCCCTGCAATGGCCGAGGTGTCCGTCCGCAAGAGCGACAAAAGACCTGCGTGGGGCGGCCTCTATTGGCAGTACTTCGAGAATATCGACAAAGTGTCGGAGAGCGACGACCAGAACCTGAAGATCCAGAAACAGCTCTATAAGGTGGGTTATAATGCGCAAGGCGAGGTGCTGGAAGCTATCACCGAGAACAGCCCGCTCCATGTGGGTGACAAGGTACGTGTCCGGGTGGTCATTACCTGCGACCGCGACATGGAATTTGTGCATCTCAAGGACATGCGCGCCGCCGCCTTCGAGCCGGTCAACGTCTTCTCACAGTACAAATATCAGGACGGTTTGTTCTACTATGAGGCCACCAAGGATGTGGCCACCCACTTCTTTATCGACTGGATGCCCAAAGGCAAGTATGTCTTTGAATACACGGTTGTGGCGACCATGGCAGGCACCTACAGCAATGGCATCACGCACATCGAGTGCATGTACGCGCCGGAGTTCCAGTCGCACTCGCAGGGCATAAGGGTGACGGTGGAGTAGGATGGTTACATCCGCTCTGGCACGTCGATGCCCAACAGCTGCATGCCGTTGCGGATGGCGAGGGCCGTCATGTTGGCGATCTGCAGTCGCAGATGACGCTTCGCCTCGTCGGTCTCCTTCATGACAGGTGTCTCCTGATAGAAGTGGTTGAACTGTTTGGCCAGATCGTAAATATAGTTGGCAATGAGGGCGGGACTGAGGTTCTCGCCGGCGGCCAAGACGGTGTCGGGGTATTGGTACAGCATCTTGATCAGAATGCGTTCCTCATCATTCAGTTTCATGCCGGCGGGCAGTGCCTCGCGCCAGCCTAGTTGTTGCTCGTCGGCCTTGCGCAGCAGCGAGCGGATACGGGCGTGCGTGTATTGGATGAAAGGTCCTGTGTTGCCGTTGAAGTCGATGGACTCCTCTGGGTTGAAGAGCATGTTCTTGGCGGGATCCACCTTGAGGATGAAGTACTTGAGCGCGCCCAGTCCGACCATCTCATAGAGCTTGTCGGCCTCCTCGGGCGAGAACTGGAACTTGCCCAGCTCCTCGGTGCTCCGTTTTGCCTCCTCGTACATGGCGTCCATGAGGTCGTCGGCATCGACCACGGTGCCCTCGCGGGACTTCATCTTGCCGTTGGGCAGTTCCACCATACCGTAGGAGAGATGGTAGATGCTGTCGCCAAAAGGCAGCCCCAACTTCTTGCCCAAGACCAGCTTCAGCACGTCGAAGTGGTAGTTCTGCTCGTTGCCCACCACGTAGATCATCTTCTGAGGATGGAACTCCTCGTAGCGCAGTTGTGCGGTGCCGATGTCCTGGGTGATATAGACCGAGGTGCCGTCCTTGCGGAGGAGGACCTTCTCGTCTAGTCCCTCTGCCTCCAGGTTGACGCGCACGGAGCCGTCCTCGTGTTTGTAGAAGACACCTTTTTGGAGTCCTTCTTCCACTAATGACTTGCCCAGCAGATAGGTTTCCGACTCGTGATATACCTTGTCGAAGTGGATTCCGAGGCGGTTGTAGGTCTGGTCGAAGCCTTCATAGACCCATCCGTTCATCTGTTGCCACAGAGCCCGGACGGTCGGGTCTTCGGCTTCCCACTGGCGCAGCATCTCGCGGGCCTCCAGCATGATGGGAGCTTGCTGCTCGGCCTCCTCAGGGGTGAGCCCTTGGGCGATGAGCTGTTGCTGCTCCTCTTTGTAGTGCTTGTCGAAGGCCACATAGTAGTTGCCCACCAGATGGTCGCCTTTGATGCCGCTGTTCTCGGGGGTCTCGCCATTGCCGTAGCGCAGCCAGGCTACCATCGACTTGCAGATGTGGATGCCGCGGTCGTTGACGAGGTTGACCTGCACGACCTTGTGGCCGCAGGCGCTAACGATGCGGGAGACAGCCAGTCCCAAGAGGTTGTTGCGGACGTGCCCCAGGTGCAGGGGCTTGTTGGTGTTAGGGGACGAGTACTCGATCAGGACAGGGGCCTCCTGGCGTTCTTCAGTGATGCCATAGCGGGAGTCGTCATGATGGGCAGCCAGATGATCGCACCAAAAGGCATCGTCTATGGAGATGTTAAGATAGCCCTTCACCACGTTGAAACCAGTGATGAAGTCCAACTGTTGATGGATGTGCTCGCCGATCTCCTTTCCAACCATGTCGGGGGCCTTGCGGGCAAGTTTGACGTAAGGGAAGACCACGATGGTGCGGTCGCCCTCGAACTCCTTGCGGGTGGGCTGGATGAGCTTCTCGTCGGGCTCTATGGTTATCTGGTAGAGTGCTTGCAGAGCATCTTTCAGGGCTGAAGCCAGGGTGCGTTCTAGTGTCATGGATAAGGTTGTTTTTGAGGCTGCGAAAATACAAAAAAAAAGAGCAGGACCATGGCCCTGCTCTTGGATAGCTTTATTTAAATGATATCAACTCAACTTCGAATATCAGGGTTGCACCACCTGGGATAGCTCCAGGAGCTCCCTGGTCGCCGTATGCCAACTCGGAGGGGATGTAGAAGATGTATTTGGCTCCGGGACTCATCAGCTGCAGACCTTCTGTCCATCCGGGAATCACCCGGTTAAGTGGGAAGGAGATCGGCTGGCCGGTCTTCTCTGTGGAGTCGAAAACGGTTCCATCCAACAGCATGCCTTTATAGTTGACGGTCACTTCGCTCGTGGCAGTCGGTTTGGGACCATTGCCTTCGTTGAGGATCTTATATTGCAGACCGGAGGCGGTAACGTGCACGCCCTCTTTGGATTTGTTGTCCTCTAAGAACTTCTTGCCCATAACCTTTTCTGCATTGGCCATGTTGTTGCGGTTGTCCATGATGTCTTGCTGCAACTGCGTGAAGATGTCTTGCATTTCTTGCTCGGTAAAAAGGTTCTTGCCGGCCAAGCCATCCTGCAGACCCTGAAGGAAGGATGCTGCATCAATGTTGACACCATCGTTTTTCAAATTAGTGCCCATGTTGACACCAATGGCATAACTGCTTTTTTGCTCTTTTGTCATTTCTGTCTGTGATTTAAGGGTTGTGGTGATGCCTGTAAGTAAAAGGCACAAACATACAATAGTTATTTTCTTCATTTTGATGATTTTTTAAGGCCGCAAAAGTAGTAAAAAGATTTGAATAATGTATAAACTGAAACTCGTTGGTTTTATTGTGCGCTTTCCGATTCTATGATATTGGCCTCTAATAGACTGTCGTTCAAGGCTTGTGCAATGCTGTCGCTCAGGAAACGTTGCCGCTCCCGGTATTCGTTCTGATAGATGGCGGCAACGGGCATGCTCTCTATCCGGAACACCTTGATGGTGCTGTCGGTGGGCCAGAGACCATTGCGCAGCAGCGTGGCCGGCACATCGTTACAGAAGGATATGTAATAGTCCCAGGTGGTGTCGGCCTTGTTGTACGCCTTGTGCGTGAGGTCGATATGGGTGTCGTTCTGGAAGAAGAGATCACAGGCTTGGTTGCCGTTGGTCGCCACCTGCCATACATAGTCGGGATTCCCCTCCCAGCCATTATGGGAAATATAGTCCTTCAGCCAATGGGCAGCGAATTTGTTAGCCTCGTTGTCATATAAGATGGTGTATTTGGCATAGGCGTTGTGGATGCCGCCCGACAACTCGTTGAAATAGATGAAAGACAATGGCTGGTTGAGGGCGATATGGCGGATGGGCAGAATGGAGAAAAGTGCGATGAGGCCGACAACAACCGTGTTGGTGTAGATGTCATGGATGCTGCGCATGGCATTTTCCACGCCACCGGCCGCAATGAGCATGAATAATGGATAGATGGCGAAGTAGATGGCCCACATGGTGTCGGGATTCATGTAGTTGTTGTGTACCCGATGGATGCAGAAGAAGAAGGTGTAGAGGAAGATGAAGATGGAGTAGGGCTTCAAGGTGCGGATGGCACTGCGGATGAAGACAAAGAAAAGGATGAACCCTGTCAGCACCACCATGGGGATGGTGATGAAGAGGAACTGCAAGAAGTAGCGGTTAGGGAAGTTGTCGGGCCCTATGATCTTGCCGGCAAACAGCTGGTTCTCCGCCACAGGATAGTTCAAGGTGAGCAGCGAGAAGGCGTCTCGAGGGGATACTAACGACTTGACTAAGAAGTGCGTGCCGATGGCATGGGTCAGGTACACGATTCCCGTGATGCCGAAGAGCAACAGCAGCAAGGTGCCCAAAGATTTCAGATAAGGCAGTGTGAAGAACTTTCGGATGGGGTTGTAGATGAGGAAGTTGAGGATGGAGAAGATGAAGAGGAAATGAATGAGCACAAATCCGGCATTGAAGGTCGAGAGTGCAAGCAACATGCCCAGGATGATCTTGATGACCCGGTAAATGCGAATCACCGGTATCTCCCGGCAGAAATAGTATAGCTGGGTGATGGTGAAGACGAAGCCAAAGGCGAAGGTGACATCCGTCACATTGCTGACGGCATACCCCAGGAATCGTGGGGAGATGAGGAGGAAGAAGGCCGTGAAGAAAGCCGCTCGCCAGTTATAGGCTCTCCGCATCAAGATGGAGAGATACAGGATGAGCAACCATCCGAAGATGGCGCTGATCAGATGCTTGGCAATGAAGATGTCCTTGGCATGGATGAGCTTCCCAACAGAGAAGATGATGAGGTCGATATATTGTGCCTGCGTGGATGCATAGGGATGCTCTTTGTAGGCATCGCGGTCTCCAATATGATGGAAGTGGTTGTATATCAGTTCGGTGTAGTTGTTCTGCTCCATCTCGCGGTCGGAGATGCCCACATGGCGGCTCATCAGGCACATGACGACCAACATGACGGCCATCATCGCCATCAGCAGGTATTTGAAGACATCGTCGGAATCCTTGATGCTCAAGCTGAACAAGCTTCTGGAAGCCTTGTATTTCAGAGCGCTATTCCGCTTTTTGGAGAGACGAAACTGCCAGACCTCGTCATCGAACATCTCGTGAGAGTAGGAGAACCAGTTGCTGATTCTCTGGAACAATCGGTTGAGGAGACTTGATATGTTGAATTTAGATGACATGGCTTAGAAACGGCAATGGTTTTTCAGATAGGTGGCTGCTTGCGGACCTTCGTTGAAGAGCAGGTCCAGGATGGACAGGTTGGGGGTGAAGCCGAAACGGTCGCTGAAGACCTGTGCATAGGGCTCTGTCAGCCGGTAGGGATAGTCGTCGCGGCTTTGTCTCTTGGGATGTATGAGCTGTCGCAGGTCGGGTTGAAGATACCTTTCGTAGTCGCTTGTCCGGGTCCATGAGCAAGGAGCCTGCAACAACTGGCAGACGACCTTGAGCAACGACTCGTTATACTCCATAAGATAGGTGTAGTGCTGCTCGTAGAAGGGCTTGAAGGCATCTTGGTAATAGAGGAAGTAGGGACTGTTGTTGTAGGCTGACACGATGGTGCGCCAGTGGTCCCGTTGCCAAAAAGTCCGATAGTCGATGCGGGCATCGACTATCGGAAATTCTTTGTTCCCGTTGATGACGGGTATGGATAAGGATTGTACCCCGTTGCCGGTCAGGATGTGGGTGCGATTTCGGAAACTCTGTTTCTGGAAATGTTCGCAATATTCCAATTGAATGTTCTCTTTTAGCAGAAATGAGACATATTCAACAGGGGGAAGATAGGCCGTTGACAGGGTGATGACAGACACGGCTACTGGGCAATCACTAATTTGGATCGGTAGTTCTGACCGTCGCTGTTGATGTGCATCATATAGACACCGTTGGGCAGGTGGCTGAGGTTGAGCTGGCAAGGAGCGTCCAGCTGCAGGTCGTACGTGCCCACGAGCATACCCATGGCATTGTAGATCATGCAGGTTCCGTTGTCGCTGGCAAAAGTACCCAAGATGGTGACTTGGCCATTGCTGGGGTTGGGTTGGATACCGAAGGTCTTGAAATCGGGTTGGTAGGTCTCAATGCCGGCAGGAGTGCCGTCATAGTTCATGCCACGTAATTGGAGGATGCCCGTGCCGTCGGGGTCGAGCCACGGTTTTAGCTTGGCGGCGTTGGAGAGCGTCCCTCCGTTCTGCCAAGAGTAGGAGATCTTGCCGTAGTTGTCGGTGCCTTGCGGATAGTCGCAAGCACTGCTTCCGTTGCTGAGGTCGCCGATAATCAAGCCGGCGGCATTAAAGAGGGGAGAGCCGGACGAACCTTGCTCGGTGACACCCCTGTTGGGGTTGGTGTACCAATGGGCTGTCCAGTATTTGGCTGTGGAACTGCCGGTGACAGTTTTCACCCAGCTGATCTTCTTGTTGTCGCCACCAGGATGGTGAATGCCCACACCAGCAGAGGCTGCTCCGGAAGCATCCCAGCCGGCAAAGACGATACTGTCGCGATAGACTTGTCCCAATGTGCCGGTGAGCAACAGCAACATGAAGTCGGAGCTGGTGTTCAAACTGGCACGAGCCTTGATCTCGCCACCGTTGCATACTCTGTTGAAGTAACCGCCAGTTCCAGTACAGGTGTTGGTCTGGTAGAAGAAGTAGAACTTGAAGGTGGAGGAGGTGCCGTCCAGACAGTGGTTGGCGGTCAGACAGTAAGGCGTGCGGTCTTGTCTCACATTGTTGATCATGGCGCCGGAACACATGTAGCTTCCCGTGCTGCCAGTGATGGAGATGCAGACCACAGAGCTGGCCTGGTCGTGCCACGGCTTGGCTTCGGGACATACCACGTTGATATGGCAGTCTCCTTCCGCATTGCCCCAGTGGCCTTTCTCGTCATCCGTGCTGAGGTGGAACACGTCACGGTAGATGTGGCTGACACGGTCCACTTCAATAATGCCGTGGAAAGGAACGTCGGCAGGCTCGTAGTACTCCAACGTGGCCTCGTCGCCGATGATGTCGTCAGCGGCTAACACGCCGTTGGCCTGCACATCTTCATTGGTGTAGCTGCCCGTCAGCTGGGAACGGTCCCCACTGTAGATATGGAAGGTGGCTCCTTCCGGAATGTTGAAGGTGGAGAAGAAGATGCAGAGCATGTGAGCGCCCTCGGACTGGATGGTCATTCGCCACAGCTTGGAGCCGTCGGGCAGAATGTCCGTACGACCGCTGTTCTCGAAGGTGTAGCTGACATGGCGGACAAGGCCAATACGGAGAGGCGTGCCCTTCTCGGAATTTATGGCGTCTTCTTTGTATAATTCTTCTACGTCAAGTGCTGGCAAGACATGCTTGTCCACATCATACGAAATGTTCTGGTGTGTGAAAGTGTACGGCTTGAGATCTTTCTGTGCCTGAATGGTTGTGAAGCAGAAAAGACAAGCTGCCATCACAAGAAGAGAGAATAGAGTATTTTTCATACAAATGGGTTTTAAAAATTAAGCCGCAAAAATAAAAAAAAAATGTACATTTGCACCGTTTTTTTGAGAAGATATGGCAACGAGAAAAAAAGTAAAATTTGAAGGAACACCTTACGAAGGAAATCTAGAAGAACTCATTATACAGGCTCTTATTGAGAAACAGGGCGTTGACATCCGATGTATGAACCTGAAAAAGGTCAATCACGCCTATTTTGATTATTTTATTGTCTGCACCGGCAATTCAAAGCCTCATGTGGAAACACTGTGCGACTTTGTGCAGGAGACCACCCAGCGGGTCGCCGGCGTCAAGCCCGTCCATCTGGAAGGCCTGGAGAATTGTGAGTGGGTCTTGCTCGACTATTTCAATATTCTGGTTCACATATTCCAACCTGAGGCCCGCGACTATTACAAGATCGAGGCGCTCTGGAGCGATGCTGAAGTACAGTCATTTTAACAGATTAAAACATTGCAGATATGCCGCAGAAAAATGTGAACCCTTTTAACAAGTCGAACAACAAGGGTAATCCGCGCAATTCCAAAGACAAGACATCGGCAGCGTTGTCATACGTATATATTATTATAGCCGTGGCCATCGGCCTCTATTTCCTGATGTCCACTAATACCACCATGCAGGAAATCGACAACACCCAGTTTAAACAGATGGTGGAGAACCGCGATGTGGAACATGTGGAGTATGTCAACAAGAATCATCGGGCGAATGTGTTTCTGACCAAGGAGGCCTTGAAACAGTCTCGCTATGAGAGTGTCCAGAAGAATGTCGAAGGTCCCCAATATTATCTCTCTGTCGGAGACTATTCCTCTTTCCAGGATGAGTTGAAAGATATCAAAGCGACGGCCATCAAGAAGGCGATGGCAACCGATAGCACCTTGAAAGAGACGGATTTGATAGATAGCTATGATTTTCCTGTCAAGCAAGACAATTCCCGCAACTGGGGTTGGGAGCTGATGATCTGGTTCCTGCCGACCTTGTTCCTGATTGCCTTGATGGTGATGTGGATGCGCTCCATGCGGGGCGGCTCCGGACCCGGCGGTGGCGGCAATATCTTCAGCATCGGCAAGTCCCGTGCCCAAGAGTTCGACGAGAAATCCGGTCAGCTGGTCACCTTCAAGGATGTGGCCGGTCTGGAAGGTGCTAAGTTCGAAATCGAAGAGGTGGTGGACTTCCTGAAGAATCCCAAGAAATATACGGTGCTGGGTGGCAAGATCCCGAAAGGCGTGCTTCTGGTCGGCCCTCCGGGTACCGGCAAGACTTTGCTGGCTAAGGCAGTGGCGGGAGAGGCCAAGGTGCCCTTCTTCTCTCTGTCGGGCTCCGACTTCGTGGAGATGTTTGTCGGTGTGGGTGCCTCCCGGGTGCGCGACCTTTTCAAGACCGCCAAGGAAAAGGCCCCCTGTATCATCTTTATCGATGAGATCGATGCTATCGGCCGTGCGCGTGGCAAGAACGCCATGAGCAATGTCAACGACGAACGCGAGAGCACTCTCAACCAGTTGTTGACGGAGATGGACGGCTTCTCTACCAATGCCGGTGTCATCATCATGGCTGCCACCAACCGTGCTGACATCCTCGACCGCGCCCTGCTCCGTGCCGGACGCTTCGACCGCCAGATTCAGGTGGAGCTGCCCAACCTCAGTGAACGCCGTGGCATCTTCGGCGTCCATGTGCGCAATATCAAGATCGGCCCCGATGTGGATCTCGACTTCTTCGCGAAGCAGACCCCCGGTTTCTCCGGTGCCGACATCGCCAACGTATGCAATGAGGCTGCCCTGATTGCGGCCCGTAACAATAAGGAATATGTAGAGAAGGAAGACTTCCTGGCTGCCGTTGACCGTATCATCGGTGGACTGGAGCGTCGCAGCAGTGTCTTCACTCCGGAGGAGAAACGTGCCGTGGCATACCACGAAGCAGGACACGCCACCGTCAGCTGGCTGTTGCGCTATGCCTCTCCGCTTGTCAAGGTCACCATCGTGCCCCGAGGCAAGGCCCTTGGCGCGGCCTGGTACCTGCCCGAAGAACGACAGCTGACCAACTATGACCAGATGGTGGATGAGATGACGGCCCTGCTGGGCGGCCGCGCTGCCGAGGAGGTCATCTTCGGCCAAGTGTCCACCGGCGCCCTCAACGACTTGGAAAGAACTTCCAAGATGGCTTATGCCATGGTCGTTTATTACGGTCTCGACAAGAAGATCGGCAATGTGAGCTATTACGACTCCACGGGCCAACAAGAGTTCGCCTTTGGAAAACCCTATAGCGAAAAGACTGCCCAGGATATCGACCAACAGGTCCATGACCTGGTGGAGTCCTGCTATGCCCGCGCCAAGGAGATCCTCTCCGAGCATAAAGACCAATTGTCCGAATTGGCCCAGCAACTCCTCGACCGCGAAGTCATCTTTGCCGAAGACGTGGAAAAGATACTAGGCAAACGCCCCTTCGCCAAAGAGGAACCAGAGCCTTTCAAGTCACAGGAAACGGCTGAGCCAGAACCCCCGACCACAGAACCCGACGTATCATCCTCTAATACCACAGAATAAAGATGGACACTGATAGATTGCAAAGCGAAAATTCCAAAGATGTGGTCCGCAAATCCCTGCGCGACACCAATCACATCAAAACCCTTCAGCTGGAACAGGACCTGGAGAAGTATTCGTTCTTCTCCACCTTCCAACAGCCTATTGTGGACGAGTTCGTCGCTCATTTCCGCAACGGCGGCGGCAAGTTTTTCCCGTTTCCGAAGGATCAGATATATGCGAACCTGGAACTCTTCTTGAAGAAGCAGCATTACAATACCTTGGTGGCACTCACCCCTAATCTACATCCTTTCTTGGAGAAGCGGAACATCCCCTTCGTCAATGTGATCCCCTTCAACGAGCCGGCTGATGCCGCCTTGGTGTTCTCCGATATGCTGGTTGCCAGCTCTGGAAGTATCGGTTTTACCCCGCGAACCATCCTCTATCCCTCTGTTAAGAATCTGGCCAAGGATGTCATCGTGATGACCCGCTCCCGCTGCGTCTTCCCTAACTATGCTGCCGCAATGGATTATCAACACTCCCTTGGCCCCGATGCCAAGACCTCCATCGTGGAGTTCGTCACCCCTCATGAGGAGTTGGACGAGGAGGAAAAACCGGTATATTCTCCCCAGAATCCCCGCTTCTTTGTTTTTATGGTGCAAGATGATGTGGAATAACTTGAAAGGTGATGGCGGACAGTAAGTTGAAGAATGTAATTGTAAGGACTTTGTCAGGGGCTGTATATGTGGCCCTGATCGTGGTGGCTACTCTATATCCCATCGTGATGATCCCGCTGATGTGCCTGCTGACGGTTATCGGCCTGGTGGAGTATTTCAAGATGATGGATGCCCAGAATCCTGACCGTCTGTTGCGGAATATCCTCATTACATTCGTTGTCTTCTTGTATCTGCTGATTTTCGCCTCCGCCGTGTCCCCGATGCTTCCTATCGGTCCTTACCAACAGTTTCATTACGCATTTTTCTTGTTCCTGTTGCTGGCAGTGGTCTCGCTTTGCGGAAAACAGGAATCCGCAGCCCGTCAGGTGGGGTTGTCATTGTTCGCCCTCTGCTGGCTTGTCTTGCCGTTAAGCTTGATGACGGATGCCTGCCTGAACGATGGGCAGGGCAGGGTGGTGCTGTTTACCTTCGTTTTGGTGTGGATCAATGATACCTTCGCCTATCTGGGAGGCAGTATGTATGGCCGTCATAAGATGGTGGAGCGCATCTCGCCAAACAAGACTTGGGAAGGCACGCTGACAGGTTTTGTATTCACCATGGTGGCCTCTGTGCTGGCAGGCTATTTCTGGGGTGGGCAAATCTTCCTGGGTGCCACTTTTCATTGGTACGGCTGGCTTTTGTTCGGCCTCACCGTCTCGCTGTTAGCTACTATGGGTGACCTGCTGGAGTCATGGCTGAAACGCCAGGCCGGGGTGAAAGATTCCGGCAAGATCATGCCCGGTCACGGCGGCGTGCTCGACCGTCTGGACTCTATCCTGCTGACGGTCTATCCCGTCATCACCGTCTTGGAAGTCTTGCTGATGTTATAAGGTTACCATACTCTCCACATCGCCTTCGTGGAAGTGCGTGGTGAGACGATCTCCCTGCTTGAGTTGTGATGCTTTTGTGACAGCCCGTCCGTTGAGCCGGGTGATGCTGAACCCCCGCTTTAAAATATTGTCGGGGTGGAGTAGCGCCATTTTTTCTTCTAATAGCAGAATGCTGTCTTGCTGATTTTGGATGATGCTCATGGTTTGCTTGGCTGCCTTCCCCGGGATCTCGCCGAGAAGCTCGTGATGCTTTTGCAGCAGCCGGGAACACTCCCTGGTGAGGGTCTTCCGATGGTCGTCCAACAGATGTCGCTGGGCGATGGCGAACTTGCTGGCGTTGAGGGACACGTCTTTGGATAGAGACAGCAGCTCGCGACGCTTGTCTTGCAACAGTCTCTCCGCCATCAGCTTGAAACTGCCTTCGGTCTCGGTGAGCGCCAGCCTGAGGTCGGAGACCAGATGCTGCGACAACTCGACGATGCGCGTCTGGCAATGGGTAACATCCTCGTCGAAGTTTTCAAAAGCCTGCAGGATGGTGAAGGCCACGTCGGTGGGCGTGATCTTGTGGGTGTGCGCCACCATATCGACGACCGTGAGGTTCGTGGAGTGGCCGATGCCCGTCAGGATGGGCAGGGGGAAGGTGGCCACCCGATGGGCCATCTGATAGTCGTCGTAGCAGCTCAGCCCGACATCCCCGCCACCGCCTCTGACGATGACGACGCAGTCGAACTCCTCTTTCCGGCTTTCGATGGCCGCCAGCTGGCTGGTGATGCCTGCAATAGCCTTCTCGCCTTGCAGGATGGAAGGGAACAACACCGTCTCAAAACGATAGCCCTTTTTGTTGCCGGTAAGCGTGGTGATGAAGTCGCTGTAGCCTTTGCTCGTCTCCACGGAGATGATGGCGATGCGTTTGGGCAGCAGCGGCAACTCCAAATGATGATTGCGCTCGAAGACACCCTCTTTCTTCAGCCGCTCGATGCACTCGGCCCGGTTGCGCATGAGCTCGCCCAGCGTGAACGAAGGGTCTATGTCCTGGATGTGCAGGGCGAGGCCGTGCTTCGGGCTGTATTCGATTTTGGCCAGACAGAGGATGCTGATGTTCTCGCGCAAAGGCTCTCCGGTGATGCGCTGGAAGCGCGCATTGATCTGTTGGTATTGCGACGACCAGATGACGCCCCGGATCTCCGCCTTCACCTTGTCGCCCTCTTTCTCGATCAACTCGGGATAGCAATGCCCAGAGTGCGGATAGTAGTTGAGCTTGAGAATCTCCGCCTTGATGAAGTAGGGCTGGGGATAGGTCCGCTCAATGACATTGTGAAGGCTCATCGCTATCTCGGATAGCGAATAAATGGGGTGCCCGTTGAAGGTCTCGCGTGTGCTGGCCATGGTGTGCTGTAGTTGTGTGATGATAAAAAAATGATGCCCTCAACCACCGAACTGTCGGTTGCGGCGTAAGGGCATCATCCTTTTAATACCAGCAAAGGTTTATTTGCTCTTCAAAAGGTCGCGGATCTCAGTGAGCAGAACCTCTTCCTTGGTGGGTTCGGGAGCAGGTGCCGGAGCCTCTTCTGCCTCTTTCTTGCGAAGGGCCGCAAGCTTGTTGATGCCCTTGACAACCATGAAGATACAGATGGATACGATGAGGAAGTCGATGGTCACCTGGATGAAGTTACCATAGTTCCAAGTCACGGGATCCATCAGTTTCTCTACAGTCTGGGGAAGACCATCTTCGCCGATAACCGTTTCCATCACCTTGCGCTGAGGGAACGTCAGGCTCAATTTCGTGAAGTCTGTACCACCGAGAAGCCATCCGATGGGCGGCATCAAGATGTCGTTCACCAAAGAGGTGATGATTTTGCCAAAAGCACCACCGATGATGACACCGATAGCCATGTCCATTACGTTGCCTTTTAACGCAAACTCTTTGAATTCTTTGAGTAAACCTGATTTTGCCATAGGATTGTTTTTTTTGATGAATAATTTTCCGCAAAAATAAAAAAAATATGAATAGATGGAGTACGATAAGAATTCCGCAAAATTTATTATTTTTGCGCTCTTTAAAAAATATAGTATGAAACTGCGTAATTTTTTACTTTTATCCATGATGATCCTCCTGTTCGCCTCTTGCAAGATGGAGGATCAGACCACTCCGGAATTTGCCACCAAAGAATTCCTTAAGTCCTTTAACACAGGAGATTTCCCTAATATCTACAAATATACTCCTGCTAAAGAACACATACTGATTGAACTGATAGAAAAACAGATGAATGAAGACAAAGACCGGTACGAGAAGGTGAAAAAGAACAAACTGGAAATCAAGAGTGTCACCTGTACGCAACAGACAGACTCCACGGCAGTATGCCATGGCATCTACAGTCTGAACGGCCAGGAGAAGGAGCAAGATTTCAACCTGAAAAAGGAAGACGATCACTGGTGTGTGAGATTGTCATTGTAAATCGCTAAAAGATAACTGGATAACAATAATTTAAACGAAACTGATCACGATTCGCTGATCACTAATAACAGAAGTATGGATTTTGTAGAAGAACTGAAATGGCGTGGTATGTTGCATAGCATCATGCCTGGAACACAGGAATTGTTGAACAAAGAGGTCTGCACGGCCTATCTGGGTATCGACCCGACGGCGGACTCACTGCATATTGGACATCTCGTGGGCATCATGATGCTCTCGCATTTCCAGCGCTGCGGCCATCGCCCCATCGCCCTCTTGGGAGGTGCCACCGGTATGATTGGCGACCCCTCCGGCAAATCACAAGAGCGTAATCTGCTCGATGAGGAGACGCTCAAACATAACCAGGAGTGCATCAAGAAACAGCTAAGCAAGTTTCTGGACTTTGACTCCAAGGGGCCGACGGCGGCACAACTCGTCAACAACTACACCTGGATGAGCCAGTTTTCATTCTTGGATTTCATTCGCGATATCGGCAAGCATATCACGGTGAACTATATGATGGCCAAAGACTCCGTCAAGAAGCGTTTCAACGGCGAGGGCGACGGCATGTCGTTCACGGAGTTCTCCTATCAGCTTGTGCAGGGTTACGACTTCCTGTATCTCTTCCAAAACTATGGTTGCAAACTGCAGCTGGGTGGCTCCGACCAATGGGGTAACATCACCACGGGCACGGAGATGATCCGCCGTATTCTCAATGGTGACGCTTATGCGCTGACATGTCCGCTTATCACCAAGGCTGACGGCGGTAAGTTCGGCAAGACGGAGAAGGGCAATATATGGCTGGATCCCGAGCGCACCTCTCCGTATGCCTTCTATCAGTTCTGGCTCAATTGTTCCGATGACGACAGTAAACGCTATATCCGCATCTTCACCCACTTCACCAAAGAGGAGATAGAAGCGATGGAGAAGGAACACGATGCCGCCCCGCACCTGCGTATCCTTCAGAAAGCCCTTGCCAAGGACTTGACCATCCGTGTTCACTCCGAAGAGGACTACAACGCGGCTGTCAACGCCTCCGAGATTCTCTTTGGCAAAGGGACCTCCGAGAGTCTCGCCGCCCTGCCCGAGAAACTCTTCCTCTCCGTCTTTGAAGGCGTGCCTCAAGTGGAAGTGGCTAAATCCGTTCTTGAGAATGGATGTGGTGTCATCGACTTCTTGTCGGAGCATACCGGCATCTTCGCCTCCAAGGGCGAGGCGCGCCGTATGCTGAAAGATAATGGCGTCGCGATCAACAAAAATAAAGTCAAGGATGACCTGACCGTCACCACCGACCTGGTGATGAACGGGCATTACATCTTGGTGCAGAAAGGCAAGAAGAACTATTATATCGTCCACATAGCTTAATCGTGACTGTATGAATATCGGCAGTATTATCCTGATAATCCTGGTAGGCCTGTTGCTGATGATCCTGGACTTCCTGGTCATCCCGGGTGGGGTGGTGGCTATCTTCGGCGTGCTCTGCATGATTGCCGGCATCGTGGCTTCTTACGTCATATATGGCGCCACGTTCGGCACTATCATGATCTTTGCCGTCGCCATCGTGACACTCCTCTCGTTCTATTTTATGATGCGCACCAAGACATGGCGCAAGCTGCAGCTCAACACGCAGATCGACAGTAAGATGAACCAGATCAGCGAGCAGCTCAAGGTAGGCGACCAGGGCGTCGCCATCTCCCGTCTCGCCCAGAAAGGCACCGGCCGTTTCGGCGACCAGATGATGGAGGTGACCTCCCTGCAGGAATTTGTGGATGCCAACACGCCGATTGAGATTGTCAAGATAGACCAGAATGAAATTTTCGTAAAACCTTTAAAATAACAGATTATGACCAGTACAATATTAATTGTTGTCGCCATCGTCGTCTTAGTCATCGTCTTCTTCTGGATGGTGCCTTTGAGATTGTGGTTCATCGCCATTCTGAATGGTGTGCATATTTCTTTGATTCAGCTTATCCTGATGCGTTGGCGTCGTGTTCCGCCAGATAAAATCGTCAACTCTATGATTACGGCATCCAAGGCGGGCATCCCGTTGGGTCGTGATCAGTTGGAGGCTCACTATCTGGCCGGCGGACATATCTCCGCTGTCGTCAATGCTTTGATCTCTGCCGACAAGGCCAATATCCCGTTGGACTTCAAGGCGGCTACGGCCATCGACTTGGCAGGTCGTAATCTGGTGGAGGCCATCCAGACATCCGTCAACCCGAAGGTGATCAACACGCCGCCGGTGGCTGCCGTGGCCAAGGACGGTATCCAGCTGATTGCCAAGGCGCGTGTGACCGTGCGTACCAACATCCGCCAGCTGGTGGGTGGCGCCGGCGAGGAGACCATCATCGCCCGTGTGGGTGAAGGCATCGTCACCGCCATCGGCTCTGCCGAGACCCACAAGATGGTGCTCGAGAACCCGGACTCCATCTCCAAACTGGTGCTCTCCAAAGGCCTGGACTCCGGTACCGCCTTCGAGATTCTCTCCATCGACATCGCCGACGTGGATGTGGGTAAGAATATCGGTGCTATGTTGCAGATGGACCAAGCCAACGCTGACAAGAACATCGCCCAAGCCAAGGCCGAAGAGCGCCGCGCTATGGCTGTCGCCTCCGAACAGGAGATGAAGGCCAAGGCCCAGGAGGCCCGCGCCAAGGTAATCCTCGCAGAGGCTGAAGTGCCCCTCGCACTGGCAGAAGCCTTCCGCACTGGCAACCTCGGCGTCATGGACTACTACCGCCTCGAGAATATCAAGGCCGACACGCAGATGCGCGATGGCATCAGTAAGATCGGCCAAGACAAAACCCCTAAAAAATAATGGTATGAAAAAAGTTTTTTTGATTTCATCATTTCTGCTTATGACAACATTGCTGATAGCTCAAGATATTGATCTCCCCCTGCCTCAGACCCGTGGCGGAATGCCTCTCAATGAAGCCCTCTTCCGCCGCTCCACGGCGCGCGAGTTCTCCACCGCCAAACTGCCGATACAACAGATCTCCGATTTGCTCTGGTGCGCCAACGGCATTAACAGAACCGACGGCAAACGTACGGCTCCCTCGGCCCGCAATGCCCAGGAGATAGACATCTATGTGTTGATGCCCACTGGCACCTACCTCTACAATCCTGCGGAGAATAAACTCGTCTTCATATCCAATGAAGACCTTCGTCCGGTGACCTCGCACAGCGACTTCGCCAAGGATGCCCCCATCATGCTGCTCTTCGTGGCCAACTACGACAAGATGAAGGGCTTTGATGACAATGGCCGGGAGTTCTACGGTGCCACCGACGCTGGCTATGTGAGCCAAAACGTTTATCTCTACTGCGCCGCCAACAACCTCAACACCGTGGTGATGGGACACATCTATCGCGATGACATCAAGGCCGCCCTGCAGTTCAATGGCAAAGCGGTGCTGGCACAGTGTGTCGGATTCCCTGTTGAATAAGTCATGAAAAAGAAACTGCTGGTAATATGGATTTTGGGCATGACCGTCATCGGTTATGCCCAAACTGGTTGCTTGGAGCCCGCCTTCTCCTACCGTTACCGGATGGTGCGCATGGACTCCACCTGGGATGCCAAAGGAGATCCTGGTCTGGCACAATATATACAGCTTAAACACCAACAACTGGAAGATATGGTCAATGTAGTCATCGGCCGCTCGGCCAAGACGCTGGTCTCCTTCTCACCGGAGAGTCCGCTTTCGAACTTCCTCACGAACCTGCTTCTGGAACGCGCTCCCCAATATGTGGACGACCCGCTCTTCGCGGAATGCGATGTCTCCCTGCTCAACTTCGGCGGCATCCGCGCCCAGATCCCTGCCGGCGATATACGCATCGCCGACCTCTACAACGTCTCTCCCTTCGAGAACTGCCTCGTCTTTTTGCAAATCAAAGGCAGTGAGCTGAAAAAGGCCCTGATGCGCTTCACCGACAAGGTCAATGCCCCGATGGCAGGCGTGGAGATGACCTATCGGAACGGCAAGCCTGTCAACATTCGGGTGCAACACGCCCCGATCGACGATAACCGGCTTTACAAGGTCGTCACTCTCGACTTCCTCGCGAAGGGTGGAGACAATATCCTCAAAGACATCGTTTTCGAGAAGACCGTGAATACCACGATGGTCTTCCGCGATTTCCTGATCGAGGAGATCATCACCATGACCAACGAGGACCGTCTCGTGGATGGCGATTTGGAAGGACGCGTGCAAATTGAAAGACAACCGTAATAAATTGACATTCAGATGATCACATTTTTTCTCGCATTAGGATTGTTGCTGCTGGGTTACCTGGTTTACGGAACCTTCATGGAACGTGTCTTCGGTGCCGACAAGGACCGGGAGACACCTGCCACGACCATGGCCGACGGAGTGGACTATGTGCCGATGAAGCCGTGGCGTATTTTCTTGATACAGTTTCTGAACATAGCAGGAGTGGGCCCCATCTGCGGTGCCATCATGGGTGCGCAGTTCGGCACCTCCTCATTCCTGTGGATCGTCTTTGGCAGTATCTTCGCCGGGGCGGTGCACGACTATCTTGCCGGCATGATGTCGCTGCGCAACAAGGGATGCAGTCTTCCCGAGATCCATGGCGACTATCTGGGTAACGGTATCAAGCAGTTCATGCGCGGTTTTATGGTGCTGCTGATGATCCTGGTGGGTGTGGTCTTCGTCAACACGCCGGCCACCCTGCTGACCGTACATTTCACCCCCAACATGAGTGTCTTCGTATGGGTGGGCATCGTCATCTTCTACTATCTGATCGCTACGCTGCTTCCTATTGACAAGCTCATCGGACGTATCTATCCCATTTTCGGAATTCTGCTCTTGGGCATGGCCATAGCCATCGTGGTGGCCTTCTTCGTCTATCGTCCCGAGATTCCCGAGTTGTGGTCGGGCCTGCAGAACCGTCACCCCGATGCAGCCCACAATCCCATCTTCCCGATGATGTTCATCTCCATCGCCTGTGGCGCCATCTCCGGTTTCCACGCCACGCAGTCGCCGCTGATGGCGCGCTGCATGGTCAACGAGAAGCAGGGACGCCCCATCTTCTACGGCGCGATGATCACAGAAGGCGTGGTGGCTCTGATATGGGCTGCCGCCGCCGCCTACTTCTTCAGCCCCGAGAGTGGCCTCGTGACCGCCGGCAAGTCGGGTCCCGCCATGGTGGGCCTCATCGCCGACACCTGGTTCCCCAAGGCCATCGCCATCATCACCATCTTGGGCGTCATCAGCGCGGCCATCACCTCCGGGGACACGGCCCTCCGTTCAGCCCGTCTGATCGTGGCCGACTTTATGCACTACGACCAGAAACCCATCAAGAACCGTCTGCTCATCGCGATCCCCATCTTCGCCGTCACCGTGGCATTCCTGATCTTCAGCCTTTTGGACGCCAACGGCTTCGACGTGATATGGCGTTACTTCGCTTGGGCCAACCAGCTGCTGGCGACCTTCACGCTGTGGGCCATCACCGTCTATCTGCGGCGCACCAAGGGCGGACAATGGTATCTTCTGACCCTGCTGCCGGCCCTTTTTATGACCATGGTGACCTCCAGCTTCCTGCTGGTGGCTGAGAAAGAAGGACTGGGCCGTTGGCTCCCGCGCGGCGCCGGCTACGCCATCGCCGCTGTCGTCACACTGGCCATCTTGATCATTTTTATTACCAAATCCAGAAAGAAAGAGAAATCACAGGAAGTACATGGGTAGATTATTAGCTATCGATTACGGCCAGAAGCGCGTGGGGTTCGCGGTCACCGACGAGCTCCGCATCTGTGCCAACCCACTGGACACCATTCCGGTGGCCCAAGCCTTTGATTTCCTCAAAAAATACCTCCAGACAGAGAAGGTGGATGTCATCGTGATCGGTGAGCCCCGCAAACTCGACAACACTCCCTCTGACTCCACTCGCTATATCGAGCCCTTCGTCAACAGGCTGCGCAAGGAACTGCCCAACATCTCGCCCGAGACCACCATCGCACGTGTGGACGAGCGCTTTACCTCCCGCATGGCCTTCCAGTCGATGATCGACGCCGGACTCAAGAAGAAGGACCGCCAAAACAAGGCCCTCATCGACAAGGTGAGCGCCGCCATCATTCTGCAAACCTATATGGAACAGATGGAGTTTGATGCCCAACGCAATCCTTGACGTTTAACACAACCCAATAATTGATAACTGACAACTGATAACTGACAACTGATAACTTTATTATGATTTTGCCTATTTATGTATATGGAGAACCAGTGCTGCGTAAGCTTGCCCACGAAGTGGACGTGGAAGGCGTGGACTGGAAACCCTTGGTGGCTGATATGTACGAGACGATGTATCATGCCGGAGGCGTGGGCCTTGCCGCCCCGCAGATTGGAAAGGACATCCGCCTTTTCGTGATGGATTCCGAGCCTTTCAAAGAGGCTTTCCCGGATGTTCAGATATTCAAGAGCGCCTTTATCAACCCCGTCATCACCGAAGAGTGGGGGGAGGATTTCGTCTTTGGCGAAGGATGCCTCAGCCTGCCCAACCTCAACGAGGATGTGACACGCAAGTCCAATATCCACGTTGAATACTACGATGAGAACGGAGAGTTCCACGAGCAGGACTTCGACGGACTCGTGGCCCGCGTGATCCAACACGAGTACGACCACCTCGAAGGCAAGGTCTTCGTGGACCATCTCTCTTCCATCAAAAAAATGGTGCTGAAACGCTCGCTCAGCGACATCTCCGCAGGTCGTATGCGGACCGGCTACAAGATTGTACATCCTAAAAAATAAGGGAGATGAAAAAATATTTTATCCTGCTGATCTCAGTGTGTGCTCTCATGGGCGCCGCTTGTCATCAAAAGGGCAACAGTCCGGTAGGTCCGAAGCAAAACGCACAATGTGCTGAGGTGCTGCAACAATATCATCATGCCGACTCCCTGTATAAGATCGGCTTCATAGACTCGGCCTCCTTCAACCGTTTTATTCGCTCAGCTATAAAACTGGCCGACGAGAACCCGCAATCGGATATGGCTCCCGAGATGCTCTACAAGGCCGGCGTCGGCAGCATGATCCTCGCCAAGTCCTCTATCACCAGGGAGGAGACCGCCCATTATGCCAAACAGGCACTGAAGATCTTCTACGACTTCCAAGAAAAATTCCCAGACCACGAGAATGCCAAGTACTGCTACTACCAACGCGGTATCGTCTATGATGATATCTTGGGCGACTATACCAGCGCACAAGACCAGTACAGGGATTTCATAAACCGCTATCCGGATGACAGCTTGGCGGTTCAGCTAAAAGACTACCTCAAGATCCTGGGTAAAGATGAACGTCAGCTGGAAGAGATGCTGGATTTGAAATGATGAGTGAACCGTGATCTGTATAGCCAACAGCCAACAGCCAAAGGCTAACAGCTAATAGCAAATAGCTAATGGCTAAAACAACACTGGATCCAATTGTTTGATGTGGAAACTCTTCCGATGGTAGGGGGAGAGGCCATGCTCTTTGATGGCGGCTATCTGTTTGGGTGACGGATAGCCTTTGTTGTTTTTCCAATCGTAGATGGGGTACTCCTCGTGCAGGCGCTCCATAAAGGCGTCTCGGTGCGTCTTGGCCAGGATGGAGGCAGCGGCGATGGAGAGATACTGCGCATCTCCCTTGACGATACAGCGGTAGGGGATGTGGTGCACGTCCTGAAACTTGTTGCCGTCGATGAGCAGCAGCTCGGGACGGACAGCCAGGGCGGCCACAGCGTTGTTCATACACTGGATGGAAGCCCGGAGGATGTTGATCTTGTCGATGACCTGTTCACTCAGTGCTTGCGCTGACCAAGCCACGGCATCCCGCTCGATAATGAGGCGGATCTCTTCACGCTGCTTGGCAGTCAGTTGCTTCGAGTCGTTGATTAAGTCGTTGTGATAATCGTGGGGCAGGATGACAGCCGCCGCGAAGACAGGCCCGGCCACGCAGCCGCGTCCAACCTCGTCACAGCCGCACTCTACAACCACTTCTGATGAATAATGGGATTTTAAAGCCATAATAAAATAAAGGTTGCCAGAATGAAGAAGTCGTGAAGCCATTTGCGCTCCTCGATGAGTGACGTCAGAGCGAAGATGAGGGCGGTGGGCAAAAGCAGGTATTGCAAGGATACGGGCAACTCGTAGTTGGAGAAAATGCCCATCGTGATGGAGGTGATAATCAATAGGATGAAAGCAATGTAGCGCCGACGTAACGCCACAATTTTGTTGTCGAAATAGATCTTGCCAGCGAAAGAGAAAAGCAGCAAGGTCAGGCCCAAAACAGCGATGAAGATCCAGTCAAGCCATTGCAGGGTTGCGAAGTTATGGATGATATATCCGAATTTCAGATCTTGGAAGACGCTCCAGATACTGGGGATGGTGTCGGTGAGATAGCCGTAGGTTACAAGATAGAGGTAAATGAAAAGCACTCCGACAAGCAAAATGACCACATCTTTGAATTTGGAGATGCTCGTGATCATCAAGACCAAGATGATCATCCCGATGAGCCACACGGAATGGAAATCCAGCAGACTGTTGATGCCCAGGAACAGTCCCGAGCTGAAGATGCTGTTCCGGAGGGAGGGGTCATGCTCGTTCTGCGTATTCCTCATAAGCAGAAATGCCGAGGTCAGAATGGTGAAAAACACCGGCGAGAAGATGCTGAAAGAGTGGTTTAGGTTGAACAACAACAGGAAGAAAACAATCGGCATGTAGGTGACGTTGTCGGAGAACTTGCTGATGCTGAAATAGCGTTGGATGAAGAAAGCCGTCAGCAAGGTGATGAGAATGGCAAGCGCTTTGTAGCACCAAGGGCGGGCGGCCAGGAAAGGATAGATGGCTTGGTACAGGAAAGCCTGATGATCAGGCGCCATCAACGTCATCTGGGTGATGATGCTGAAAAAAGCCCAGCCCAGAAGACCTACGGATATAATGATCTGAATGATCGTATTTTTGTTGAAATAGAAAAACATGTCAGTCGATAAAGTCTTTGAAAAATTGATAGAAACGGATAGGGTGGGGAGGATGTATCTGAAGAATGTCTTCCACCGTGAAAAGCCGATCTCGCCATGTGCCGTCAGGGGTCGGCTGGAAACAGTGCACCATGGGATGGCCGGACGGATATTGGTATAAGCCGTTGTCGATCCGGCAAACCGCATCTTCCACTGTCATCCGAAAGTAATATTGCATGCGATTTTTGCACAAAAACAACTCCGTTGGAACCATTTCCTGAATCTTGTCAACATCCTTTTCTGACCAGTTTGGCGATATCGGGATAACCAGTTTGCCAGCCAGCATGGCCGCAAAGAGGGCGGCGTACGACTGCACATCCTCTTCCATCAATAGAAAAAGAGAAGTGGATGGAGATGAATCCAACTCATTGATAATAGGGGAAATATGTTGAGCAAAAGCTGCATTTGTATAGCGATGCTCTCCTAAAATCAGACAAGTCTCATTAGGGTTTAACCGTACACTTTGGAGAAAAGGGGCGATGACGGAGGTGGTAAACATAAGGGTAAAAATCTGCGTGCAAAAATAAAAATTTCAAGTTATACTAAATACCATAAAAATCGTATTTTTGCGGCCCTTTTTATATTAGAGTAATATTATAATTTAGAAGATATGAAACTGCTTTACAAATCCGCATTAATTGGTCTTTTCCTCATGGCATTGACCCAGGTCAACTCGATGGCGCAATCGCAAGATTCTCGCATCGATCCTACGGATACCATTGAGCTCTCAGCTTGTATTAATGATTTTCCTGTATCGTATGACACATTGTCGTTCGACGCTCCCGGCTCGTATCTGCGTTTGCATTTCGGTGCCACTTCCCAGGACTCTATCTGGACACTGTTTGTTGTAAGCGCATTGGCTGGACCCGAGACTACTATCGAGTATGGTGTCTGTCACTTGCCGATATTCTATGGGAATATGGTGCTGATAGATACGGGAACCTACAACTTCTCCTATCCCGACTCGGTTGGTTGTGATAGTCTCGTGCATCTGCATGTCTTCTATGAGCCTTCCTATTCGCTGAAGGATACGCTGGAGGTGACGGTCTGTTCTCATGATCTTCCCTACATGGAGGACACCCTGCAATTCACGGAGACTGGAATCTATGACGTCGCCTATCATACGCAGGCAGGTTGTGACAGTCTGATGCGCCATCTTATCCTTACGGTGATTCCTACCCAGTATGACACGCTCTCCTTCTATGTCTGTGAAGGTAATTATCCATTGTTGCTGGATACTGTAAGAGATGCTTCCGGCAATCTGGTGTGGCAGGAGGTGGATTCTCAGGATGGCCATCCCGATTTCTCCATTGGCCAGCAAGGCACCTATGTGTACTCTATCAATGATTCTACATTGTGCCCTTCCATGTTTGTCTTGAATGTGATCACCAGTGTCTTTGAGGATACGATCTATTTGGATGTCTGTGATGTGGAGACGCCGTATGCGTATGCTGGACTTCTGTTGACGGAAGACACGACCTTTACGACGCCCGTGCCTGGCTGCGACACCTCTTCAGTGGTGATCTTCTCCGTGCATCCATCCTATAACGAGGTTGCACATGACACTGTCTATGTATGTCAAAATCAGTTGCCGTATGATGATCCGGTGACTAACATCACCTATCTGAGCGGTGGAGAGTTGGTGGTGACCACGCCATCTATGTATGGCTGCGACAGTCTGACTACTTATCTGGTTGTCGAGATTCTGGATAATCCTGTCGATACGCTGACCTATTATGCTTGCGAAAACACTTACCCATTCATTTATGGTGATTCACTCATCGATTCTGCAGGTGTGTACGACCTCTATGTGCCCGATACGGTGGAGGGTGCTTGCGATATCTTCCGCCATCTGACCGTGGTCACGGTGCCGACCTATCACGACACTTTGGATGTGACCACCTGCTCCAATGTGCCGTATGTCTTCGCAGACTCTGTGCTGACAGAAGCAGGAACCTATGAGTTTGTCCTGGCTTCCACCTATGGCTGCGACAGTTTGATAACCTTGAATCTGACACTGCTGCCCTCCTATGTGCTCGACACTGTCTCTGCCGTTATCTGTGAAAACGACCTGCCTTACGTGTATGACGGACAGTCTTTCTATGCCTCCGGCGATTATGAACTGCACTACACGACCGTGGATGGTTGCGACAGCCTCTTGCCGTTGCATCTTCATGTCAACCCGATCATCTACAATCCGGACACCATCTATCATGAGATCTGTTCCAGCGAGCTTCCGCATACCGCTTTTGACACAACCATGACACATGCCGGTCTCTACACCTTCGTCACCTCTTCCACAGTGACAGGTTGCGATTCCGTCTTTTACTATCGTCTGATTGTCCACCAGAACCCGAACGTGCAGATCCTGGGTAGAACCAGCTTCTGTGTGGGCTCATCTACCACGATCACCGCCCAAGGAGCGAACAGCTACGAGTGGAGTTCTGGTGAGCTGACCCGTTCTATCACCACCTCTTTTGTGGGCTCCTATACGGTCACGGGTACCGATGTGTATGGCTGTAGTTCTACCGCCCAGGTGACCTTGACTTCCAGTCAGGTGACGGCCTCTCTCACGGGTAACCGTTTCTTCTGTGAGAACGGCAGCACCACGCTGACTGTGTCTGGCAACGAGCCCTACACGTATCAATGGTATGACGGCAGCACCACCGAGAGTGCGGTCATCACGGCTCCCGGCCTTTATGCGGTGACAGTGACCAATGCGCTGGGATGTACAAGCACCATCCAAGCCAATGTGGTTCAATATGCGCTGCCGGCAGCCACCATCACTGGATTCCTCTCCATTTGCCAGGGACAGTCCACCATCCTTCGGGCCAACGGTGGTGTCGCCTACCAATGGGACGACGGATCCACACAGGCTATCTTGACGGTGACGACTCAGGGCACCTACACGGTGACAGTGACGGGCAACAACGGATGTAGTGCCGCCGCCTCGGCGACGGTCATCGTCAATCCGACACCTTCGCTGACGCTCCTCTCCAATGAGGTCCTCTGCCAAGGACAGTCGGCCTCCATCTATGCTATCTCCGGTGCCGGCAACACCTACAACTGGTCCACGGGCCAGAATACCTCCTTCATCACCGTCTCCCCGACAGCCTCGACGATGTACACAGTGCTCGTCACGGATGCCAACGGCTGTACGAACACTGCCAGTACCACCATCTCGGTGACCCAGACGCCTTCTGTGTTCATCAATGGCGAGACCTCCCTCTGTCAGGGCCAGACCACCACACTGACGGCGAGCGGCGGTGTCTCTTACCTCTGGAACAACGGTAGCAACGCCCAGATGGTTGCTGTCTCCTCCACAGGTACCTACTCCGTGACCGCTACGGATGCCAATGGCTGCCAAGGCCATGCCTCCCTGTCTGTTCAGGTCAACCCGCAACCCAATGCCAGCATCACCGGCAATACCAGCATCTGCCAGGGTAGCTCCACCACATTGGAGGCGCCGGCAGGCTATACTTACCAGTGGTCTAACAACAGCACGGCACAGTCTATCACCGTCAACACTCCCGGCACCTATTCCGTGACCGTGACCAATGCCGCTGGCTGTATGAAGACGGGCACTACCGTTGTCGCGGTACATTCAAAGCCGATTCTGAACTTCGGCGTTCAGCATACGATCTGCCAAGGACAGTCGTACACCTATACGCTTCCGCAACTGAGTGACATCACCTATACTTGGTCCAATGGCGCCACCGGGCATGAACTGACCGTCAACACGGCCGGTACCTATTCCGTGACCGCCACCAACCAATACGGCTGCTCCACTTCCGCTACCGACCAGCTGTCAGTGCTCACCACCCCGAATGCCTCTATCGATGGAGCCCTCACCATCTGCCAGGGCCAGACTACCAACCTCAGAGCCACCGGCGGCGTGACCTATGTGTGGGACGATAACTCTACCCAGTCGTATCTCAACGTGACAACTTCCGGTACCTATACGGTGACGGTGACGGCAAGCAACGGCTGTAGTGCTACTGCTTCTGCCACGGTCATCGTCAACCCGACTCCTTCGCTGAGTCTGCTGACCAACGAGACTCTCTGCGTCGGCAATTCTGTCACCATCTATGCTATCTCTGCCTCCGGCAATACCTATAACTGGTCCACCGGACAAACGACCTCCATCATCACCGTCTCCCCGTCCGTCAACACCATGTACACGGTGCTGGTGAGCGATCCAAACGGTTGTACTGCCACGGCCAGCACCACCATCAATGTGGTTCCGCTGCCTAATGTGCAAATCACCGGCTCCCACGCGGCCTGTCAAGGCGATGCCATCACGTTGACTGCTTTCGGCGGCAACACGTATGCTTGGAACAACGGCGTCACTGCGAATACCAACGCTGTGACGATGACCGGCACCTATACCGTGACAGCAACCGATATCAACGGCTGTCTCGGAACGGCCTCCCACGATGTCTTCATCAGCGAGATTCCGACGGCCCATATCACCGGCAACCTGAATATCTGCCAAGGTCAGAGCACCACCCTGACTGCACCGGCAGGCTATTCCTACCTCTGGTCTAACAATAGCACGTCACGGTCTATCATCGTCAATGCTGCCGGCACCTACAAAGTCACTATCACCAACAACACCGGCTGTGCCGATGTGGATTCCGTCACCGTGGTTGTCCACGACCTGCCTGTCCTTTCCTTCGGTATGCAGCATGACATCTGCCAAGGCCAGAACTACACCTATACGCTGCCTCAGCTTCCGAATATCACCTATAGCTGGTCCAACGGTTCTTCCGGCAATCAGATAACGGTGGACTCCGCAGGCGTCTATACCGTGACCGCCACGAATGAATACGGATGTTCCACCTCTGCCAGCGATGTGTTGGTGGTTCATCCGCTGCCCACGCCGACGATTACCGGCAATACCTCGATCTGTCGTGGCGAGGTCTCTATCCTGAGTGCCTCCGGCGGCACCTCCTACGCTTGGTCCAATGGCTCCGTCACCCAAGATATTGCCATGTACCCGACGACTACCTCCACGTATGCAGTGACCGCCACCTCTGTCTATGGCTGTAGCGCCAGCACATCGGTGACCGTGACCGTCAAGGTGCTGCCCTCCATCAACTTCAGCGGCAACACCTCCTTCTGCGAAGGTCAGAACACCACTGTCACCGCTACGGGCGGTATCAACTATGTGTGGTCAACAGGTTCTACCAACCAAACGATCGTCATCTCCAATCCGGGCACCTATTTCGTGACTGCAACCAACTCTCTGGGATGCTCCCGTATGGACTCTCTGCATATCACTCAAATTGCTCTGCCGACGATCACGATCACGGGTGACGCTACTATATGCCAGGGCGAGACAGTTACGCTGACCGCCTCAGGAGCCGCACAATATGTGTGGAACACCCAGGATGTGGGCGCCATGCTCTCCGTTACCCCGCAGACCACAACGGTATATACCGTGACTGCTACCAGCGCACAAGGCTGTACCAATACCGCTTCCCGCACCGTGGCAGTTAACCAGTTGCCCGATGTGCAGATCTCCGGCCCGCTGACTTTGTGCCAGGGACAGACCTCTACGCTGAGTGCTACGGGTGCCTTCTCCTATCTCTGGAGTGACGGCAACACCTCTGCCTCCATCCAGGCTGCTGCGGACGGCAACTACACGGTCGTCGGCACTGCTGCCAATGGCTGCCAGAATTCACAGACCGTCCACCTGACCGTCCACCCCGTTCCCGCTATGTCTATCTTGGGCAACAATACTCTCTGCTCCAATGAGACCGAGACTCTGACGGCCACGGGTGCTACCATGTACCTCTGGAATAACGGCGCTACTACCAATGAGATCGAGATCAGCAATGGCGGCCTCTATAGTGTCACCGGTACCAACGACTATGGATGTACCTCTCAACTCAGCCTGGAAGTCACTTCCCTGTCTGTGCCGTATGTCTCCATCGTCGGCCAGACTGACTATTGTGAGGGGTCTTCCACTACCTTGTATGCTTCCAGCAATGCCACCCAATATCTCTGGAGCACCGGTGAAACCACCCAGGCTGTTGTTGTCAACGACACCCAAGACCAGCTTTACTCCCTGACCGTGACTGCCGACAACGGATGTCAGAACACCCAAGACATGCAGGTCTATGTTCATGAGACCTACCAAGTCAACATCACAGACGAGGTATGCCAAGGTCAAACTTATACCAACAACGGATTCAACCTGCCTGCTCAGTCTAATGCAGGTACTTTTGTGCACACGCTTCATCTGCAGAGCCAATTCGGCTGCGACAGTGTGATCACCCTCCTTTTGACGGTGAATCCGCTGCCTTCCTTCGTGGGCGAGATCTCCGGTAACCCCTATATCGTCAGCTACGGCTCCTATATGTACACGGTGACCGCCAATGATGTGAACCGCTATGAGTGGCGCGTCACCCACCCGCAATGGGGCCTTACCGATAACAATGTCAACTCTGCTTTCTTGCAAATCAACACCAACGGCACCGGCACCCTGACAGTCCGCGCTATCAATCCTTGCGGCTTCTTGGAGAAATCCATCGTCATCACCTGTGGTGTCAGCGTGGAAGAGTATGACAACGACTCCCATATCCTGATCTATCCGAATCCGGTACGGGATATGTTGACTGTCCATACCGCTGAGGCGACCACGGAAGTGGCCTATGTGACACTTGTGGACAATCTCGGACGCACGTTGCAGCACCTTCCGGTGGCAGGTGAGGACGTGACACTCTCCTGTGGCCAATATGCCGCCGGCATCTATTATGTGCGCTGTCTGGATGATCAGCAGAACGTTATCGATGTGAGAAAAATCATCATCAAAAAATAAAGACTAACCTCATCACTTCAATTCATAACTAATCGCAGACAATGGAATATAACTTTCAAGAGATTGAAGCCAAATGGCAAAAGATATGGCGAGAATCGAAAGTCTATAAGACGGAGATTGATCCCCAGAGACCTAAATACTATGTGTTGGACATGTTCCCGTATCCTTCCGGTGCAGGACTGCATGTGGGTCACCCGCTGGGCTATATCGCCTCCGACATCTATACCCGGTACAAACGACAGAAAGGGTTCAATGTGTTGCATCCGATGGGCTATGACGCTTTCGGTCTGCCCGCAGAACAGTATGCTATCCAGACAGGCCAGCAGCCGGCTGTGACGACCGAGCAGAACGTGAACCGCTATCGCGAGCAACTCGACAAGATCGGCTTTGCCTTTGACTGGGATCGTGAGGTCCGCACCTGTGATCCCGAATATTACAAGTGGACACAGTGGACCTTCCTCCAGATCTTCAACTCCTATTACTGCAACCAGGCTAACCAGGCGCGTCCTCTCTCCGAGTTGATCGAGGCTTTCAGTACCAATGGCACCGAGGGCTTGGATGTGGCACAGACCACCCCGATGTCGTTTACCGCTGAAGAGTGGAATGCTGCCTCCGAGAAAGAACAACAGGAGATCCTGATGAACTATCGGCTGGCTTATCTGGCCGACACGTGGGTCAACTGGTGCCCGAAACTGGGCACGGTCCTGGCCAATGACGAGGTCGTCAACGGTCTCTCCGTGCGCGGTGGCTTTCCAGTGGAACGCAAGCTGATGAAACAATGGATCCTGCGCGTCTCTGCCTATGCCGACCGGCTGCTCCAAGGTCTGGACAAGGTGGAGTGGTCCGATTCCCTCAAAGAGATCCAACGCAATTGGATTGGCAGAAGCGAGGGCGCCGCAGTGTGGTTTCCCTTGGCTCAACAGGGCCAGTACGATTGGAAAAGGATTTATATGGGCGGTAACTACGATGGCCTTCATTGCGAACCCTCTTTCGAGATCTTCACCACCCGTCCCGACACGATCTTCGGCGTCACCTTCATGGTGCTGTGCCCAGAACATGAGATGATCGAGCATATCACCACGCCGGAGCAGAAGGCGGAGGTGGACGCTTACGTCACCTGGGCGAAGAACCGATCCGAGCGCGAACGCCAAGCAGAAGTCAAGAAGGTGAGCGGTGTCTTCACTGGCGCCTACGCGGTCAACCCCATCACCGAGGAGCGCATCCCAATCTGGGTTAGCGACTATGTGCTGTCCGACTACGGCACCGGCGCCATCATGGCGGTGCCCGCTCACGACAGCCGCGACTTCGCCTTTGCACGCCACTTCAACCTGCCCATCCGCCAGGTGGTGGCCCCTTCCATGGATGAGGTCAGCGACCCAAGCACCTGGACAGAGTCACTCGACAGCAAGACTGGCGTTTGCGTGAACTCCGGATTTATTACCGGCATGACTGTCAAAGAGGGTGGTAAAGCCATGATCGAGAAAATCAAAACCATGGGTGTTGGCTACGGTACCGTCAACTATCGTTTGCGCGATGCTATCTTCAGCCGCCAGCGCTACTGGGGCGAACCGTTCCCCATCTACTATAAAGATGGTATGCCGTATGCTATTCCAGAGGAAGAACTGCCTGTGAAGCTGCCCTTTGTGGATGAGTTCAAACCCACGGAGACAGGCGAGCCGCCGTTGGCACGCGCCCAGAACTGGACCTATAAGGGATACCCGATGGAATATAACACCATGCCGGGCTTCGCCGGTTCTTCCGGCTACTATCTTCGCTACATGGATCCGCATAACAACGAACGCTACTTTTCCAAAGAGGCAAACGACTATTGGCAGAATGTGGACCTCTATGTCGGCGGCGCCGAACATGCCACCGGCCACCTGATCTATTCCCGCTTCTGGAACAAGTTCCTCTTCGACATCGGCCTCTGCTGCAAGGACGAACCCTTCCATAAGCTGATCAACCAGGGTATGATCCAAGGCCGCTCCAACTTCGTGTTCCGCGTGGTGGGCACCAACAAATATGTCTCCATGGGCTTGAAAGACCAGTACGAGACGATGCCGATACATGTGGATGTCAATATCGTACATAACGACATACTGGACACCGAGGCTTTCAAACAATGGATGCCTGAGTTCGCCGATGCCGAATTTGTCCTCGAAGACGGCAAGTACGTGTGCGGCTGGGAGGTGGAGAAGATGTCCAAGTCCAAATACAATGTCCAAAATCCCGATGACTTGGTGGAGAAATACGGCGCCGACACGCTCCGTATGTATGAGATGTTCCTCGGCCCCGTGGAGATGTCCAAGCCGTGGGATACCAATGGTATCGAGGGCGTCTTCCGCTTCGTCAAAAAGTTCTGGCGCCTCTTCCATAACGCCGAGGGCGAATGGATTGTGACCGATGAGGAACCGACCCGCGCCGAGTTCAAGACCCTGCACAAGACGATCAAAAAGATCGAAGAGGACAACGAGAAGTTCTCCTTTAACACGGCCGTGAGCGCCTTCATGATCTGTGCCAACGAACTGGCTGACGCCAAGTGCAACAAACGCCAGATCTTGGAACCGCTCTGCGTGCTGATCTCTGCCTACGCACCGCATGTGGCAGAAGAACTCTGGTCCGAGCTGGGCCACGACGACTCTATCGTGAATGCTGCCTTCCCGGTGTATGACGACTCCTATATGCAAGAGACCGACTTTACCTATCCTGTCTCTTTCAACGGCAAGATGCGCCTCAAGATGACCTTCCCCGTGACTTATACGCTGAAGGAGATAGAACCGGTCCTGATGGCCGATGCCGGCGTCCAGAAGTGGCTCGACGGCAAGACTCCTAAAAAGATTATCGTGGTCCCCAAACGTATCATCAACATTGTGATGTAGGGTAGCCGGAAAGCAAAGATTATGAAACAGAAAGATTTTGTTTTCAATCTCTGCATTCTGCTCTTTCTCAATCTGTTAGTAAAACCCATCTGGATTCTAGGCGTGGATGTGGGGGTGCAAAACCAGGTTGGCGCCGCCGACTATGGCCTCTATTTCGCCGTCTTCAACTTCTCCTACATGTTCTATATGCTGCTGGATATGGGCATCTGTAATTTCAACAATCGCAATATCGCCCAAAATAACCAGCTGCTCGACAAATACCTATCGTCAATCCTTGTGCTGAGGCTCCTTCTTTGTATACTCTACTTCGTGGTTATCTATACGGTGGCCTTGATTATCGGGTATAGAGGGGCGCAGCTGAAATTGCTCTTTTGGGTGGGCATCAACCAGTTTTTGAATGCCACCATGCTCTATCTCCGCTCTAATGTGTCTGCTTTGCTGCTCTTCAAAACCGATAGTTTTCTTTCTGTGCTGGATCGTCTGTTGGCCATACTCTTTTGCGGGATGCTGCTCTGGGGCCATGTGACGGAAGAGCCGTTTAAGATAGAATGGTTTGTGTTTAGCCAGACTGCCGCATATGTGATAGCGATTGCCGTGGCTCTCGCTATTGTGCTGTGGAAGTCTAAACTGCGTAAGCTGACGTGGGATAAGACATTCTTCCTGCTTATCATGAAGAAAAGTCTTCCCTTCGCATTGCTGACGTTCTTGATGGCTATTTACAATCGTATCGACCCTGTGATGATTGAGCGCTTGCTCCCAGCACAGATCTCCACCACCCAGGCGGGAATCTATGCGTCGGCTTTCCGGTTGCTGGATGCACTGGTGATGATTGCCTACCTCTTCTCGGTCATCTTACTGCCTCTTTTTTCAAAGATGCTGAAAGAGAAGGAGAATGTGCTCCCCATCGTGCGCACTGCCTTCTCCTTGCTCTGTCTGTATGCCGTGACGATGGTGGTGGTGCTTGTCATATACCGGGAACCATTGATGAAGCTCCTCTATACCGACCATGTGATGGAGAGCGCCCGAGTCTTTGCTGTCTTGATTTGCGGACTGATACCGATTTCGTTCACATACGTGTTCGGCACCTTGCTGACGGCAAACGGCAGCCTTCGTAAATTGAATGTCATATCGGCGGTGGGTATCATAATCAATATTGTGCTGAACCTGATCCTCATCCCGCGCTGGCATGCGCTGGGTGCTGCGGTGACGAGCCTGTGCACTCAGTCGGTGGTCTCCCTGATTCAGTGGGTGATCGCCATGCGCGAGCTGAAGGTCTCCTTCAAGGCACTGCCATGGATCTCCGTGATGTTGTTCGTAGTCCTCCTGGTACCTTCTGTCCTGCTGTCAGTCCGCTGGCTGCACACCAACCTGCTCGTCTCTTTGGTCGTCAACTGCTGTGTCGCGCTGGTCCTCGCCTTCGCGACCCGTCTGTTACGGTTGGATGAAACAAAGAAATTGATTTGAAAAGTTTACTCGCCGTCTGTCTCCTCTGAGAGTTCGTGGAGCATCGCCAATACGGCCTCTTTGTCCCGCGCCAACTGCTGGATGAGCGCTTCCGCATCCCCAAAGCGCTGCTCGTCCCTGACCTTCCCCACTATGAGAAAACTGATGTCCTGTCCATACAGGTTCTGGTGGAAGTCGAAGAGGTGAATCTCTATCGAGAGCGCTGTCAGGGATAGGGTGGGGCGCGTGCCGATATACATCATGCCACCGAATACCTGGTGGACCACTCTGACCCACACCGCATAAACGCCCTTTTCAAACCCTGTCTCGGGCATGTCTAACATCAACAAATTGGCCGTCGGAAAACCGAACGCCGTGCCGTTGTGGTGTCCATGTATCACAATCCCATGATGCCATTCCGATGTTGAATCACATGCCATTGCCTGATAATATAGTGGAAGAAAACATACCTTCCTTCCGCTGCAAAAATACATTTTTTGTCATAATAAAAAGATGTGTATTTTTTACACAGCATCATGCGATTTTTTTTCTATCTTTGCCAGTTTTCTCATAAAGTGGAGAACGACTTTTTAACATTTTGATTTTTAGATAGATAAATATTGATATCATGATGGATATTTGCAGAGTAGTAAAAAAAATCCGCGACAATCATCCGAGAGCATGTCGTTTGTGGCTGTGTATGATTGCTCTTGCCATGTCTCTCACTCCCATTGTCGTGCATGCGCAGGATTCTGTGCATGTGGATCTGAACAAGGCCATTGAGATTGCTTTGTCGGAGACTCCGACGATGCGTATCGCCGACCGCGATGTGCAGATTAAACAACTCTATAGGAAGGAGCAGATAGCTGCCCTTTTCCCCGATGTGTCTCTTGCCTCGAACTATAACCGAACACTGCTCAAGCAGACCATGTCCATGGATATGGGTGGACAGACGATGAATATCAAGGTCGGTCGTGATAACACCTATTCTGTCGGGGCTAACCTGAGCCTGCCGATCATCTCATTCCCGCTCTGGTCGAATCTCAAACTCAGCGCGATGGACATCGAGTTGGCCCAAGAGGCAGCCCGTTCCTCCAAACTGGAGCTGGTGAATCAGGTGAAACAAGCTTACTATATCTATTTGTTGGCCAAGCAGTCGTATGATGTGTTGCAGAAAAGTTATGAAAACCTCGAGGCCAGCAATCAACTGGTGACCAACTCCTTCAATCAGGGTTTGGTTTCCGAGTTCGAAAAACTGCGTTCCGATGTGGCTTTGCAGAACCAGCGTCCGGCAGTCAGCTCCGCTCTCAAGAGCGTGCGCCTTGCCCAGATGCGACTCAAAGTCCTGCTGGGAATGAATATGGACGAGCCCGTTATCTTTGACGGTGACCTCTCGGATTACGAACAAAGTGTCTTGAATGCCACCATGCCCAGTGAGCAGGAGATCCAGCTTGCCCAGAACTCCGCATTGCGCCAGTTGGACTTGGGTATTCAAGAGCTGGAGCAGTCCAAAAAGATCGTCCGGGGCGCCTCCCTGCCGATGCTCGCATTGGCCGGTGCATTCCAATATTCCGGCATGGGCGATGATGGACAGAAGTTCACCAACTATCCATACTCCTATTTGGCCTTGTCCCTGCAGGTGCCGATCATTTCGTGGGTCTCCACTTCTTATAAACTGAAACAGTCTGATCTGAATATCCAGAATATGCGTGATCAGAGATTGGATGTGGAACGAAATCTCCGCGTTGGGGTGCAGAGCTATCTGAACGATATGCAGCAGGCCATTGAGGACATCGCCGCCGACCGCGAAACGATGCTCCAAGCCCAGAAGGCCTACGAGATAGCCCAGAAACAGTATGAGGTGGGTATGAACACATGGCTGGATCTGAACAATGCCGAATTGACCCTCACCAGTACCCAGCTCACCTACTGCCAGTCCATCTTCAATTACCTGACCGCGAAGGCAAATTTGGATGCGACGCTGGGAGTGGAGTAGAGTTCAGTTGTCAGTTATCAGTTGTCAGTTAGGAATAAGAAGTATCCCTTGAGCAGCCCCGTTAGGGGCAAGAGCTCGGTAGAAAAATAGAGAAAAAATAAAAATACCAAAATATGAATAGAAACATAAGCATTTTATTGACGATCATCGTGTTAGTGGCTGGCGGTTGCAAAAAGAAAGAGGCCGTCACCGCCGGTGCTCAGAAGATGACCATCCGCACGCAGCAAGTGCACATGCAGGAGGTGGAACAGACCTATGAGTACACCGCCATCGTGGAGGCCAACGCCGTGAACAACATTGCCCCGCTCACGGGCGGCCGCATCGACCGCATCTATGTGGAGGTGGGCGATCGCGTGGCCAAGGGCAAGGTCCTCGTACAGATGAACGAGAACAGCCTCAAGCAGTCCAAGTCGCAACTCGACAACCTCAAGGCCAGCTTTAACCGCATCGACGAGCTCTATAAGGTCGGCGGATGCTCTAAGTCGGACTGGGATGCGATGAAGACCCAGCTCGAGGTGGCCCAGACCACCTACGACAATCTCTTGGAGAACACGCGCCTCATCAGTCCCATCTCCGGTGTCATCACGCAACGCAACTACGACAGCGGTGACCTCTACGGTGGCCTCCCAGTGGTGCAGGTGCAGCAGATCACGCCTGTGAAGATGAACATCAACCTCTCCGAGAGCCTGTTCAAGCAGGTGAAGGTGGGCACGCCGGTGACAATCAAGGTGGATGCCTACGGCGAGGAGGAGTTCAAAGGCAAGGTGAGCCTGATATATCCGACGATGGACGGCGCCACCCATACCTTCCCCGTGGAGGTTCAGCTCGCCAACGGCGACAGCCGCGTGCGCCCGGGTATGTACGCCCGCGTGACTATGAACTTCGGCACCCAAAAGCACGTGGTGGTGCCCGACGAGGCTATCTTCCGCCAACAGGGTTCCGGCAACCGCTATGTATATGTATATAAGGACGGCAAGGTCTCCTTTAACCAAGTGGAGATCGGTCGCCACCTCGGCAACGCCTATGAGCTGCTCTCCGGCAATGTCCAAGACGGCGACATGGTGGCCACCACGGGCCTGGCGAGATTGAAAGACGGGTTGGAGGTGAATGTGGCGAAATAGGCAACAGGTAATAGGAATATTGATAAGAAAATAATTCATTGAGCAGCCCCGTAGGGGCAAGAGCTCGGTAGCCAGGGGTAAAGCGCGAGGAACGAGCGCCGCCACCCCTGGGGAATGGAACAGACAAGCAAAAAATATGAGTTTATACCAAAAATCGGTCGCAAGACCTATCATGACAGGGTTGATATACATTGCCGTTATCATTATCGGTATCTTCTCCCTGATGAAACTGCCGGTGGACCTCTTCCCCCACATGGACAGCAATACCATCATGGTGCTCACCGTCTATGGCGGTGCGAGCGCCGAGGACATCGAGGATAACGTGTCCAAACCCATCGAGAATGTGCTCAATACCTTGAGCGATCTCAAGCACATCACCTCCAACTCCAAGGAAAACTATTCCATCGTCTATCTGGAATTCGAGTATGGTGTGGATATCGAACAGAAGACCAACGACGTACGCGATAAGCTGGACATGGTCAAGTCGGCACTGCCCGACGGCGCTAACCAGCCCTACCTGTTCAAGTTCAGTGCCGACGACATGCCGATCATGATGCTGTCGGTGCAGTCGGGACAGAGCACGCAGGCCTTGTACAAGATCCTCGACGACAAGGTCTCCTCCCCGCTGTCGCGTGTCAGCGGTGTGGGTGCCGTCTCCATTGCCGGTGCTCCGCAACGTGAAATCCAGGTCTATTGCGATCCTTATAAACTGGAGAGTTATAACCTTACCATCGAGACCATCGCCTCCGTATTGGGCGCAGAGAACCGCAACGTCTCCCTCGGTATCATGGACGTGGGCTCCAAGACCTACTCCATGCGCGTGGATGGCGAGTTCAACAGCGCGGATGAGATGGAGGGCGTCGTCGTGGGCAGCTATAATAATAAAAATGTATATCTCCGGGATGTGGCCGTCGTGAAGGACACCCTCCAGGAACGTATGCAAGAGTCCTATACCGACGGACAACGCGGTGCCATGGTCATCATCCAAAAGCAGACAGGCGCCAACACGGTGCAGATTTGTAAGAAGGTGCTGGCCGAGTTGCCCGAAATCCAGCGTTCCCTGCCCGCCGATGTGAACCTGAACGTGCTGGTGGATAACTCCGACAACATCACCAACACTATCGACAGCTTGGAGGAGACTATCCTCATTATCCTCTTGCTGGTGGTCGTCGTGGTGCTCTTCTTCTTGGGAAGATGGCGCGCCACCATCATCATCGCCATCGTGGTGCCCGTCTCCTTGATTGCAGCCTTTATCTACCTCTTGGCTACGGGCAATACCTTGAACATCATTTCGTTGTCATCTATCTCTATCGCTATCGGTCTGGTAGTGGATGACTCCATCGTGGTATTGGAGAACATTACCACACATATCGAACGGGGTTCGAAACCTAAAGCGGCGGCCGTGTTCGCCACCAGCGAGGTCTCCCTTTCCATCATCGCTTCCACCTTGGTGATTATCGCCGTGTTCTTGCCACTGACCTTCCTCACCGGTATGGCCGGTGTGCTCTTCAAATCGTTGGGATGGATCGTCACCATCGTGATTGCCGTTTCCTTGATTGCCTCCATGACGTTGACTCCGATGCTCTGTTCTCTCCTGTTGAAGAAAAATCCGAAAAAGAGCAAATGGTTCGCCACAGTCTATGCTCCCATCGAGCGATTCCTTGTCCGTTTGGATAATGGCTACGCCAAACTGCTCCGTTGGTGTGTCAACCACCGCAAGACCGTGGTGGGTCTGGCAAGCGTTGTCTTCCTCTCCAGTCTTGTGCTGCTGAAAGTGATTCCCACCGAGTTCTTCCCGACGCAGGACAACGCCCGTCTGAGCGTCACCGTAAAATTGCCGCAAGGCACGCGCGTGGAGACCACTAAGGCGTTGGGAGACCAGATTGTGAAGGAGATCCGTGAAAAGTATCCGAACGAAATCAAATCCATCAACTATTCCGTGGGCATGCCCGACGAGGACAACACTTTCAGTTTGATGCGTGACAACGGAACGCACCTGCTCTCTTACAACATCCGGTTGGTGAAGAAGACCGAGCGTGACAAGTTCATCACCGAGATTTCCGACGGCATTCGTGAACTGTTGCGAAACCATATCGAGATTGTCTCTTCCACTGTGTCCACTGGACAGGGCAACATGGGCGGACAATCAACGGTGGATATCGAGCTTTACTGCTACGACTTCAACACCACCGACCAGTTCGCCGCAGACCTTGCCGCTCGTATGCGACAGGTCGAAGGCTGCTCCGAGGTGGTGATTAGCCGCGACGAATATACACCCGAGTTGGAGGTCGTTTTCGATCGTCAGAAACTGGCCGAGAACGGACTTAACTCCACCACGGCCGCCGGCTACGTGCGCAACCGCTTCAACGGCTATACGGCGTCACAGTTCCGCGAGGACGGTGACGAGTACAACATCCGTGTGCGTTACGCGCCCGAGTTCCGCAACGACATCCATGCCATCGAAAACATCCTGATGTACAACAATATGGGTAAGGGTATCCGCGTGGCCGATGTGGCTACTGTAGAGGAGACCTTCACTCCGCCGACTATCGTCCGCAAGGACCGTGAGCGTATGGTCAAAGTCTCTTGCGTGGTGGCCAAGGGCGCTGTGCTGAGCGAACTGGTGGAGTCCGCGCAGAAAGAGCTTGACCAAATGGACATACCAGCCACCCTTGACTATAAGATCGGTGGTACGTGGGAAGACCAGCAAGATGCTTTCGGCGACATGTTCATGCTGATGGCGTTGATTGTCATCCTGGTCTATGTGGTGATGGCCGCCCAGTTCGAGTCGTTCACCTACCCGTTCGTCATCATGCTCTCCATTCTCTTCGCCCTTACTGGTGTGTTGATTGGCTTGGCCGTCACACGCACCGCCTTGGGCATCATGGCGTTGATCGGTCTGATGATGTTGATCGGAATCGTGGTGAAGAACGGTATCGTGCTGATTGACTATACCAGCTTGTGTATCGAGCGCGGTCAGGGCATCAAAGACGCAGTGGTGGCCGGCGGCCGTTCCCGTCTGCGCCCCATCTTGATGACCACCCTGACCACCGTGCTTGGGATGATCCCATTGGCCGTCGATAAGGGCGAGGGCGCCGAGATGTGGAATTCCATGGGTATGGTCGTGGCATGGGGTCTCACCTTCTCCACCATGGTGACGTTGATCCTCATCCCAGTCATGTTCAGCAAACTTGCCGAATGGAACGCGAAGGGTGCCGCCCGCCGCCGCGAACGCCGCGAACGCAACAAAGCCCTTGGCGTCAACGAAGTATAATGGCAGGACAGTCATACAACAACAAATCAACAAATCAACAATTCAACAATTCAACAAATCAACAATAATGAAAGCCGTCTTTATATCATTATACCAAGCCTTCTACGATGAGGTGATGGAAATATTGGACAAGAACGAAATCCGCGGGTTCACCTTCTGGAACGAGGTGCAGGGTAGGGGCTCCGACAACGGAGAACCACACTATGGAACCCACGCCTGGCCAACGCTTAACTCCGCTGTCCTGGCCTTTATGCCTGATGAAAAAGTGGATGATCTGCTCCGCGATATCCATAATCTGGATGTCTCCGCAGAACAACAAGGCCTCCGCGCCTTCGTATGGAAAATCGAGGATCTGACAGATAAATCTTTCTAACAATTGATTGGTGATAAAAAAAATATTTTCGTTTCAAATAAATTGTATATTTGCAGCCTCGAATATAATGTAATAACAATAAATAGTATGAAACACTTATCTTCACTTTTCGGAACGTTAGTGGCAGTGCTTTTATTCTGCTGCTATTCTGTTAGTTACGCCCAATGCGATGGGGATATGAGATTCCTCTACGGCGATCGGAGCGGATGCCAGAAATATGGTATCGCCCTCGTGAAAGCTGATTCAAATGGGCAACATGTGACCCCGACATCTGCACTTTCCCTGCCTCATTTCAAAGGTGGGAACAAGGCAATGTGTCGTTACATCAAAAAAACGATGGTGTACCCAATCAATATGAAAAACCAGAAAATCTCTGGAACTACCGTCGTTCAAGCCCTCGTGAAAGCTGACAGCACCCTCGAGGATATCCATGTCGTGACCTCCTCCGGCTATCAAGAACTGGATGATGAAGCTTTGCGCATCGTGAAGTCTTTCCCCAAGATTGTTCCCGCAACCCAAAGCTGCGAGCCGATCGACTTTATCGTCCAAATCCCGGTGGTCTTCTCCATCGAAGAGGAAGAGGCTAAAGAGAAACTGGCCGAAAAAGCTAAAATCGTCCGCAATATTGGACCGATCACGCTCTATTTCGAGAACGACCGTCCGGATCCTAGAACGACCAAGGACGTGACCTCTACCAATTACAAAGAGTTGTATGATGCCTACATGGGTAAGAAGAATGAGTATGTGACCTCTTCCGGCAAAGATCTCTCCGGCGCTGCCAAGACCAATGCCGAGAACCAAATGACGGCTTTCTTCAAGGATTCTATTGAGACTGGCTACGACCGCCTCAACACCTTCTGCGATGCCATCATCGATCTTCTGGAAGACGGCCAGTCTGTCTCCTTCACCATCTCCGGCTTCGCCAGCCCGCTGAGCAATAGCACCTATAACCAACACCTCTCTTCACGTCGTATCGAAAACGTCTTGAACTACATGAAGCAGGTGAGAGGCGGTGCCCTCGCTCCGTACATCAATGGTAGTAAACCGGGTCTCACCATCACCAAGAACCCGACTGGTGAGGTGAAACGTGCCGAGACCTCCACGGCTGAAAGTGTGACCGTCTATGGTCTCCAAGCCGCCAAGGACAGAAAGATCGTGGTCCACAACCTCAACGTTTACTAACAGAGAAACGAGACGAAACAAAAAAAAGGCTCCCATCGCGGAGCCTTTTTTTGTTGTCCTGTTGCCAGTCGAAATAAAAAAAAGAGCCGCCAGTTAAGCAGCTCTCGGTAGCGAGTAGGAGATTCGAACTCCTGATCTTCAGGATGAAAACCTGACGTCCTGGGCCAACTAGACGAACTCGCCATGGGTGTCAGAATTTGACGCGGCAAAAATACGCTTTTTTTTGACACCGCCAAATGTCTCAGCGATTTTTTTACTGGACGATGTCTTTGTCTTGTTCGAACCTGAAACCCAGACGTTTACCAGTTTGTAAACGATTCTGGTCCTCAATCTCCAGCATGTCGTCCACGGTGATGATCATGGATTTTTCGTAGTCCGGAACCAACAAATCGAAGTTTATGGTGTAGATGATGGCCGACTTGAGAATCTCGGTCACCGTCTCTTTGTTAATCTGGTTGACGCTGAAATTGTTCAGCACTTTGGCGAGCTCCCGCTTGCCCTCGATATAGTAATGGCCCTCCTTGTTAATGAGGATACGGCCAATCATATATCCCAAGTCGTTGATGCGGTTGTACTCGAAAGAATCACGCAGGAAGTTGAAGATCTGGATCATGCCACAGTAGGAACGCGTCTTGTCCTCTTTGATGTAGGGCGTCTTCATGACCTCGTGCTCGCGGGAGAACTCGAAAATGTTGCTGTGCATCATGAAAATCAACACATCGCCCGCGAACTGCAACTGGAACTGATATTGATTCTTGTTCTTATATAATACCGAGACATTTTTGTGCTCGTCCGCATAATGGTCGCGGTAAAACTCTTCAAAACCTTTCGCGCACTCCTTGAACAACTGCATGGTTTCCAAAGTGACCCCGAAGATGTCTTGTTTCAACTGCCCTTTCGTGATGAGCAGGTTACATAGATTGTCATCCATATGATTGATCTCTAAAAACTAATTAGGGCGCAAACATACATAAAAAATCGTTGCCATCCAAGCCTTTGTGACGCTTTTTTTATGCTGAAAACTTGTTGATAAAAAAGTATCGAAAAATGCACTTTTGGGTGTTGGAAATTTGAAAAAAAATCATATTTTAGTCTTTTGTTTCAAATCAATATAAGTAATTGATAATTAACTTCTTGCACAAACTAATTTTGCGATATTTATGACAGAAGAAGAAAACTTAGGAGAGAAAATCGTACAAGTTAACATTGAGAATCAGATGAAGACCGCGTATATCGACTATTCCATGTCGGTGATCGTGTCTCGTGCCTTGCCGGATGTCCGAGATGGTTTGAAGCCGGTGCAGCGCCGTATCATCTACGCAATGTGGGATAACAATATCATTTCCACCCAGCCCTATAAGAAATCCGCCAGAATTGTCGGAGAGGTGCTCGGTAAGTACCATCCGCACGGCGACACGGCTGTCTATGACGCTATGGTCCGTATGGCCCAGCCATGGTCCCTGCGCTATCCCTTCGTGGACGGCCAAGGTAACTTCGGCTCTGTTGATGGCGATAGCCCAGCCGCTATGCGTTATACCGAAGCCCGTCTCCGCAAGTCTGCCGAAGACATGGTGGCCGACATTGAAAAGGACACGGTCGATATGACCCTCAACTTCGACGACTCCATTCCCGAGCCGACGGTGCTGCCTTCCAAGATTCCGAACCTGCTTGTGAACGGTGCCTCCGGTATCGCCGTGGGTATGGCTACGAACATGGCTCCCCACAACCTCGGCGAGGTCTGTGACGGTATTTGTGCCTATATAGATAATAATGATATCTCCATCCCGGAACTCATGCACTATATCAAAGCGCCAGACTTCCCGTCAGGATGCGAGATATACGGCTATCAGGGTGTCCAGGAAGCCTTTATGACTGGCCGAGGCCGTATCGTCATGCGCGGCCATGCCGAAATTGAAGTCGACAAGCTCAAGAACAGAATTGTCGTCACCTCCCTGCCGTATATGGTGAACCCCTCCGATATGATCAGACATACCGTCGAACTGGTCAAGGACGACAAGATCGCCGGCATCACTAATATCGAAAACCTCACCAACAAACGCAACGGCACTCGCATCGTCTATGACCTGAAACGCGAGGTGGTGCCCGAGGTGATCCTCAACAAACTCTATCAAATGACTTCCCTGCAGTCCTCCTTCAGCGTCAACAACGTCGCCCTCGTGAATGGCCGCCCGATGACGCTGAACCTTAAGGATATGATTGTGGAGTACGTGAAACACCGTCACCAGGTGGTCATCCGCCGCGCTCAGTTCGACTTGAAGAAAGCCGAAGCGCGTGCCCATCTGCTGGAGGGATTCTTGAAGGCGTTGGACATCATCGACGAGGTCATCGCCCTCATCCGCGCCTCCCAGACGGTCCAAGAGGCTCAGAACGGACTTATGGAGAAATGGGGCTTTACGGAACTCCAAGCCAAAGCCATCGTCGAGATGCGCCTCCGCCAACTGACCGGACTCGAGAGAGAAAAGCTGCAGAACGAATACGACGAACTCGTCAAACGTATTGCCTACCTGAAAGATGTGCTGGCAAACGAAAGCCTTCGTATGCAAATCATCAAAGATGAGCTGCAGGATATCAAACATCGCTATGGCGACGACCGCCGTTCTCCTATTCAATACTCTTCCTCCGAATTTAAAGTGGAAGACACCATCCCAGACGACGAGGTGGTGATCACCATCTCCCATCTGGGCTATATCAAGAGAACCCCGCTGGCCGAATACAAGGTCCAGAACCGTGGCGGCAAGGGCTCCCGTGGCGGCAGCTCCCGCGACGAGGACTTCATCGAGCATCTCTACATGGCTACCAATCATAACTACATGCTTTTCTTTACGGAGAAAGGCAAGTGCTTCTGGCTCCGTGTGTTTGAAATTCCCGAAGGCGTCAAGACCTCTAAAGGACGCGCAGTACAGAATATCCTCCAGATCGAAGAGGACGACAAGATTGCCTCTATCATCAACCTGAAGTCTGTGACGGATCCTGATTATATCAACAACCACTTCGTCTTCCTCTGTACCGAGAAGGGTATCATCAAGAAGACCTCTGTTGATGCCTATTCCCACCCGCGCAAGAAGGGTATCATCGCCATCAATGTGCGTGAAGGCGACAAGCTGATCGCCGCCCGCTTGACCGACGGTAACAGCGAGATGATGCTGGCCCTCTATTCCGGCCGCGCCATCCGTTTCAAGGAGAACGAGGAGATGCGCGCCATGGGCCGCAACGCCTCCGGTGTGAAGGGTATCACCCTCGCTGACGAGAATGATAGAATCGTGGGCGTCCTAGCTATCGACAATCCGCTCAGCTCTGTCCTGATCGTCTCTCAACACGGCTACGGCAAGCGCTCACTGCTGGAAGACTACCGCATCACCCACCGTGGCGGCAAGGGCATCAGCACCATCAAAATCACCGAAAAGACGGGCAATCTGATCGCTATGAAGGATGTGACTGACGAGGATGACCTGATGATCATCAACCGCTCCGGCATCGCCATCCGTCTCCACGTCGACACGCTCCGTATCCTTGGCCGAAACACCCAGGGTGTCAAATTGATTGACCTTCGCAAGAACGATATCATCGCCGCTGTCTGCGTGGTGCCTCGCCAAGAAGACGAGGAAGAGGATTTCGAGACAGATGGTGAAAACAACGCCCCCGAATCCCCGGCGGAACCCTTAAACGATACGGAACCGACAGAGTCTAACCAATAATTTTTTCTATCCTCATGAAAAAGATCGTTTCCATTATAGGTATCCTGTTGTGTCTGCAACTGCTGTCAGCACAGAAGCCTTCCCTGACCAAGGCATACAATTTCTTCTATGACAAGAATTTTTTGAAAGCCAAGGAGATGATTGACCTTTGTGTTCAAGATGAGAAGCTTTCAGGAAAGGCACAGACATGGCTCTATAAGGGAAACATCTGCTATTTTCTCGCTAATGAGGAGTATAGCGCTAAGCAGAAGGATGCTTCCGTAGTGATTGACCATCCTGACGCCCCCGTTGAAGCTTATGCCGCTTTCCGTAAATCACTGGAACTGAACCCTAATGCGGAAGCAATGGATATGTTTACGGCGAAAGAAGCCATGAAACAACTATATCCACTGTTGCTCGTCAGAGGGGTGGACCAACTCATCGAAAAGGATTATGCCGCTGCCAAACAGACACTGGCGATGAGTATGGAGTCCTATGAGATGGACAAACCTCAGTATCCGATGAACGGAGAGATTTACTATTATTATGCATATACATTAGAGTCGATGGGTGAAACTGCCGATGCTCCCAAGTATTACCAGAAGGCATTGGACGATGGTTCCCAAAATCCGTATGTGTTTGCCAGATTGCTGGAACTCTATAAGAATAGTAACAACAAGGCATCAGCAGAAGCTGTCGTGAAAAAAGCCAAAGAGATGCTCCCCAATGCGGCGAGTACCAGCTTGGCAGAGGTGGACTACCTCTACTGGACAGGTGACAGCGTGGGTGCCCGTAAGGTGCTCAACAATATTAATGCGTCCTCCCTCACAAATCCCGATGATATTGTCAACTTGGCTAACTTCCATATCAAAGAGAAACGATATGATCTTGCTACACCTCTGTTGGAATATGCCAACCGTCTTTCTCCCGACAATTTCGTGATTCTCTACAATTTAGGAGTTTGCAAGTATTGTCTCCACGAAGAGGCCTTCAAAAACTATAATGACCTGCTGTTGACGAATTCCTCACAGAAAGATTATTATAAAGAGATCTCCGACAAGTCGCTGCAACAGTCTGCTGATTATTTTGAACAGGCTCGTAAACTTAACCCCACTGATACCAGTCTATTAAACACGTTGCGTTCAATCTATGTGCAACAGCAATCTCCCAAGGCAGAAGAAATAGAGCGTATTTTAAAATCCTTAGAATAAGATAATTTAATAATAACCCAAAAACACAAGACAATGAAAAAATTAATGTTAATCTTGCTCGGCATTGCTTTGAGCACCTCCATGTTTGGACAATCCTGCCTGGATGACGTTTGGCAATGCCTCCGTAACGAACAAGCTCCTAAGGCCAAGAAGTTTCTGGATGAATGCATGAAGAGCAATCCGGAGAGTGCCCAAGTATGGCTGATGAAGGGTAACGTTTACTATCGTTTGTATGAGTCTGATATGAAGAAACTGAAGGCAGATCCCGCGTACAAACTTCGTTATCCGAATGCCCCTCTGGAGGCTAATGAAGCTTTCCTCCAGGCTTTGAAACTGGATCCCAACGTGCAACCTAAATCTGCCATGATGGGTCCCAAACTTGGTCAACAAGCTCTTGCTATCCCGCTCTATGAGATGGGTACCGCTGCCAAATCAGCCCAGAAATACCAAGATGCCATCAAATGTTTCCAGCTTGCTGCCAATAACTTTGAATTGGGCGATGAGAAGCAGAATGCCGCCAGCTCCTACTTTGAGGCTGCTGTATGCTATATTTTAATGAAAGATGCCGCTAATGAGAAGATCATGCTGGAGAAGGCTGTCGCTAATGGAGTCCAGGTTCCGGCCGCTTATTCAGAACTCTATTATCTCTATGTTGCTGACAACGATACTGCCCAATGCGAGAGCATCCTGAAAAAGGGTATGGCCACTGTCTCGGCAGCAGACCAATCGAAACTGGCGGAAGCCCGCATGAACTACTATTCCATGATGAATGATAACGAGAATCTCATCGCTTTGGCAGAAGAGGTGCTGGCCTCTATCAAAGCCAACCCTTCCAAAAAAGAGGATGATGATGCTATGATCGGCATCTGCGTTAACTATTTGAATAACTGCAAAGCTTATGACAAAGCTGAGTCTATCTTGCGAGAGGCTTTGGAGAAAGATCCTAAAAACTTTGATTTCTTGAGTCAGATGGGTTATCGCTACTATGAGGAAATGCATGACTATATGGATAGGGTGAAAGATCTCCAGAATCAGAAAAGATGGAACGAGGCTAATGAGATCAATCTGAGCCCTGAGTACAAGCAAGTCAAGGAGACTGCTCATGAATGGTGCGAGAGAGCATATGAAGTCAACTCCGACAATTTGGACAACAACAAACGTCTTCGTGAGTTGAAGGCCCTGTTGCAGAAGCCGATCCCTCAGGAGTTGAATGATAAGATCAATGCCCACCTCAAACAAGAATAATCTCTGTTGATCATTAGATGATAAATAAGCCGTTTTTCAGTGAAACGGCTTATTTTATGGAATAAATTATATATTTGCAAAATTATTCATCAAAATAGAATTCAAATGAAAAAACTATGGCTACAATGTCTCTCTCTGGCGGTTGTCTGTCTCTTTGCCGTCACTGCAGATGCCCAGAATTATCATAAGGAGACCTATCAGAATGACCCGATGAACGTCATTCACTACACTTTGGACAACGGCCTTCAGGTCTTTATGTCTGTGAACAAAGACGTGCCGCGCATTCAGACTTATATTGCCGTGCGTGTGGGTAGCAAGAACGACCCCGCCGAATCCACGGGTCTTTCCCACTATCTGGAGCATCTGATGTTCAAGGGCACCAACCACTTTGGTACCCTCGACTGGCCCAAGGAGGAAGAGCAGTTGAAGAAGATCGAGGCGCTGTATGAGGTCTATAACCACACCACCGACCCGGCCCAGCGCAAGGCAATCTACCATCAAATCGACTCAGTATCCTACGAGGCTTCTAAATATGCCATTCCGAATGAGTATGACAAGATGATGTCCATGATTGGAGCACAAGGCACCAATGCCTTCACATCCAACGATATGACCGTCTATCAGGAGGATATTCCGAGCAATGAAGTGGAGCGCTGGCTGATGATTGAGAGCGAGCGTTTTGCGAACCCCGTTTTCCGTCTGTTCCATACTGAGTTGGAAGCCGTTTATGAAGAGAAAAATATGAATATGGCTAACGACAGTCGTACTGCCTACGAGAAGATGAACGAGGCGCTGTTCCCGCACCATCCCTATGGCACTCAGACTACCATCGGTACTATCGAGCACCTGAAAAACCCGTCCTTGACCAACATCAACAAGCACTTCTATACCTATTATGTGCCTAATAACTATTGTATCGCCATGGCTGGTGACTTTGATCCAGATCAGGTTATCAAATTGATAGACAAATATTTCGGTAAGATTCAGCCGCGCTATATTCCGGATTTCACCTATGTGAAGGAGAAACCTATCCGCGAGGTGAAGGTGGTGGACGTCTATGGTCTGGAACCCGAGAACGTGCAGATCGGTTTCCGCATTGACGCCGGTACGGGTTCCCGCGACGTGCTCCTTGCAGAGATGGCCGACGCTGTGCTGATGAATGGTTCCTGCGGTATTATGGATGAGAACATCAACCAAAAACAGATGGCGCAGTATGCTGCTTCCGGCGTGAACGACCTGAACGACTATTCCTATTTCCGTTTGACAGGCAAGCCCAAACAAGGACAAACACTGGAAGAACTTAAAGATCTCTTGTTGAAACAGATTGAAATACTGAAATCCGGCGATTGGGATGCTGACCTTCTCACTGCTGCCATCAACAATCGTAAGCTGCGCGACATGACGGGTCTTGAGAGCAATTCCAACCGCGCCATGGCCATGGCTTTTGCCTATCTTTCTCATCAGAGCTGGCAGGATGTCATCAATGAAACTGAGAATATGAGCATGGTGACCAAAGAAGATGTGGTGGATTTTGCGAGACGTGTCTTCAAGAACAACAACTATGTAGTAGTTTATAAACATCAGGGCGAGCAGCGCGATGTGCAGAAAGTCGATAAGCCCGCCATTACCCCCGTGGTGATGAACCGCGATGTGGAGAGCGCTTTCCTCAAAGAGGTGAAAGACATGAAGGTGAAACCCATCGAACCTGTTTTCGTGGATTTCAATAAAGACATGCAGAAGGGAAAAGCCAACGGCAATGAGATCCTCTATGTGAAGAATACTGATAATGGTCGCTTCCAGTTGGTCTATCGTTATAACTATGGCTCTTACTATGATAAGAAAGCTGGTATTACCAACTCTTTCATCGACCAGTTGGAAAGCGAGAATCGCACCCTCAGTCAGATCAACCGTGAGATGTACGACCTCGCCTGCGACTACAGCATTGGTTTTGGCTCTAAATATGCCACTGTCAGAATCTCCGGTCTGAGTGAAAATATGGAGAAGGCCATGGCTATTGTGGAGGATATCTTGAATCATCCGAAAATCTCGGAAGAGTCTGTCCAAAACGCCATTTCCGATGTGCTGCAATCCCGCCAAGATGCCAAATCCCGTCAAAACAGCATCTTCCAGAATATGTTGCGTTATGTCTCTTATGGTAAGGACAATATTCGCAGATACTTTGTGAATAATGACGAGGTGCAGAAGATCAAGGCTCAAGATGTCATCAACCAAATCAAGACTATGACCTCCCAGCCGCAGCGTATTCTCTACTACGGAGATCTGAATCTTGCCGACCTGCAAAAGGTGGTTGCCGACAAGCATAGTGTGCATCCCGCCAAAAAGCCTGTCAAGATGGGTCCCGACTACGACCGTTTGGCCACGAAGGACAACAAGGTCTATTTTGCCCACTACGATGCCAAACAGTCGCTGTGTCGTCAACTGAGCACTTCTGTTCCGGCCAACTGGGCGCTCAGCCCGCAAGTTGAGCTGTACAATGAGTACTTCGGCGGCAGTATGAACTCCATCGTTTTCCAGGAGATTCGCGAGAAACGTTCTCTTGCTTATTCTGCAGCCGCTTATTATGTGGAGCCGAGTGAGAAGGGCAAGTATAACTACAACATGACCCATATTGGCACCCAGAACGACAAGCTGATTGATGCTATGGAAGCCTTCAACGACTTGTTGGACAACATGCCGGTGTCTGATCTCAACTTTGACTTAGCCAAGACGGCTCTCATCTCCCAGTATCGTACCAACCGCACCCGCAAGATGAGCATCATCAACTACTATCTCACCTGCGAGGAGATGGGTTTGAAGGCCCCGCTTGACAGAACCAGCTACAACGCTATCCAAAAGATGACGATCAACGATGTGAAGAACTTTAATGCGAACTACATCAAAGGACAGAAACGTGTGGTGGTTGTCCTTGGTAACAAGGATGAAGTTGATCTGAAGGGTCTGGAGAAGTACGGCAAAGTGACGACCTTGTCGTTAGAGGAGATCTTCGGATACTAATCGACGATTTGCAAAGTCTTAATAACAGAAAGCAGAGCTTCCCGAACGAGGCTCTGCTTTTTTATGGTATTGATTTTTTTTGCATTTTTGCAAGTTAAAAACGAACAAATAAATTCATTTCAATGAACTTAAATAAGCAGTTAAAGAAAATCTACGAGAAGGACGATCTGTCGGCGCTGGAGTCGCAGCGGATGGCACAGGTTTACTCGTTTGCCCCGATGATGTTCCAAGTGGCGAGACTGATGATCAAATGGGGTATCTTTGAGCGACTTGGCCAGAAACCAGCCACTGCCGAAGAGGTGGCCGCGGATGCCGGCATCTCGCTCTATGCCGCCAAATGTCTGCTGGAGTCCTCCTTGACGATGCGGACGGTGACGGTGGATACGGAAACAGGATGTTATGCCTTGGCGAAGACGGGTTGGTTTCTGCTCAACGATCGCTCCACGCGTGTCAATATGGACTTCAACCATGATGTGGTATATAACGGCATGTTTTTCCTGGAGGAATCCTTGAAGGAGGGTAGGCCGGCAGGCTTGAAGACGTTGGGTGGATGGCCCACCATTTACGAGGGGCTCTCCTCCTTGCCGGAGCCGGCAAGCACCAGCTGGTTTGCCTTTGACCATTTCTACAGTGATACAGCCTTCGACACGGCCCTGAAGATTGTGTTTTCGAAACCTGTACGGCGGCTGATGGATGTGGGAGGCAATACTGGCCGGTGGGCGATGCAGTGCGTGGGTTATGATCCCGAGGTGCGCGTCACCATCGTGGACCTGCCTCAACAGCTTGGACTGATGCGGCAACAGACTGATGGTCAGCCAGGTGCGGATCGTATCGATGGCTTTGCTGCCAACCTCTTGGACGAGCACTGCCCGCTTCCCCCAGAGAGGGATTTTGATGTTATCTGGATGAGCCAGTTTCTGGACTGCTTCAGCGAGGAACAGATCAAGAGCATCCTTGTCCGTATGGCAGAAGTGATGACAGAGGAGACGCGTCTGTGTATCATGGAGACTTTGTGGGACCGTCAGAACTTCGATACCGCGGCCATTTGTCTTACCCAGATCAGCCTCTATTTCACCGTGATGGCTAACGGAAACAGCAAAATGTATCATTCTGATGATTTTATCAGGCTGATAGAGGAGGCTGGATTGAAGGTTGAGTCGATGGAAGATGCTATAGGACTGGGACATACGCTGATAGTATGCCGTAGAAAATAGACAATTGAGGAAAGTGGCGAGAGGTCATAGTCTATGTCCAAAAATAGTGTTATCTTTGCGCCCTATTTTATGTTACGTGCTGCGGGATGTCTGGGCTGCCCGCAGAGTGTCGGAATCATCAGGTGAAAGCCCACTTTGTTTTGAGTAAAATACAGCAATGAATCGTAACGAGATTGAAGAAAAAGTAAATGCTTTTTTAGTTGATGAGTTGGAAATCGAGGAGGAAAAGATCAAACCTGAGGCTCGTTTGAAAGAAGACCTGGGTATTGACAGCCTCGATTTTGTCGATATCGTCGTGATTGTGGATGATCTTTTCGGCTTTAAAATCAAGCCGGAAGAGATGAAGTCTGTGAAGACCTTGTCGCAGTTTTACGATTATATAACCAGCAAGATTGCCTAACGGTATAGTATGGCAGAGCGGGCTTGGCAAGGCGGTACTGACGGAACCTCGTGGATGCACAGGGCACTCGTGCGTATCGTTCGCCACGTGCCGTTGTGGCTGATGTATGGTTTCGTGGCCGTTTTTGTGGTGCCCTTCTATTTTGTGTTTTCCAAAGGCTATAAGCCCACATACCACTATTTTCGCCGGCGGATGGGATATAACCCCGTGAGCGCCTTTTTCATGGTCTATCGTAACCACTGCCGCTTCTCGCAGGTCATCCTCGACCGTTTTTATATGTTCAGCGGCGGCAAGTTCGAGTTGGATGTAGAGAACTATAACCTCTATCAGGAGTTGGCGGATGGTGAAGACGGCTTCATCATCCTCAGTGCTCATGTCGGCTGCTATGAACTGGCCGGCTACTCGCTGGTGGCGACGAAAAAGCGCTTCAATGCGCTTGCCTTCGGTGAGGAGGCCGAGACCATCGTGGAGAACCGCCAACGACTCTTCGAGGACACCAATATCAACATCATCCCGGTGAAAGACGACCTGTCGCACCTTTTTGCCATCAACAACGCCTTGGACAATGGCGAGAGCGTGAGTTTCCCCAGCGACCGCTTGGTGGGCAAACAGCGTACCGTCACTTGCGAGTTCCTGGGCGCGCCGGCGCAGTTCCCGATGGGACCGTTCGCCCTTGCGGCACAACGCGACCTGCCGGTACTCACCGTGAATGTAATGAAAGCCTCGCCAAAACGCTATAAGGTGTATGTCAACCGATTGCAGAAAGAGGGCGAAAAGAGAGAGGAGCGCATTGACAGCTACGTCCGGCAATATGCCGGTCGTCTGGAAGAGGTACTGCATCTCTATCCAGAGCAATGGTTTAACTATTACGAATTTTGGAACGACTGATCATGAATCCGCAAGATATTGATATTCGCACGCTGCTGCCGCAACAGCCCCCTGTAGTCATGGTTGACCGTCTTGTTGTTGCAGACATGATCACGGCCGAGACCTCTCTGCTGGTGCGTCCTGACAATATCTTTGTGGAGCATGGCATGCTGAAGGCTTATGCGTTGATAGAGAATATGGCCCAGACTTGTGCCGCTCAGCTGGGATATGTAGACAAGTATATCCATGGACATGATGGGGTGAGAATCGGTTATATCGGTTCCATCAAGAATCTGAAGGTGGAATCTCTGCCGAGGGTGGGGGAAACCTTGCGTACCCGCATCACGGTTTTGCAAGACATATTGGATATGAAGCTCGTGACGGCTGAATCCTTTGTCGGGGAACGTCTGATAGCCTCGGCTGAGATGAAAATCGCCCTCTCGGGAGAAAGGATAGATGTATGATTGTCAGGAAGATAGGTGAAAATATCATCTCCCCTTTGGGCTTTTCCGTTGCGGAGAATTTCGCGGCTGTCATGGATGGTCGTTCCGCCTTGCAACACTATGACCATCTCTGGGGCCTTCCTTTTCCCTGCTTTGTCTCCTTGCTCCCTGACGACATCTTGGATAAAGCTTTTACTCAAGAAGTTGATCAGGCATGCTTGCCGAAGAAGCCGTGTACGCGCTTTGAGAAAATCACCCTTTTGTCTGCTACGAAAGCCTTGCAGTCAACGTCGCTGGACCCCTCTTCGCCACGGGTGATGTTCATACTCTCTTCCACCAAGGGAAATGTCTCGTTGCTGGCGGACGCGCATCCAGACATCGAGCGGGTGACGCCTGTACATACCGCTCAACTCCTAGCCCGCTATTTCGGCAACCCTAACATGCCCATCGTGGTCTCCAACGCCTGCATTTCCGGGCTCTGTGCGCAGATCGAGGCTTATCGCTGTCTGCAGTCCGGTCAGTTCGATGCGGCAGTCGTGGTTGGGGCCGATGTGCTGTCGCCCTTCATCGTCTCAGGTTTCCAGTCGTTGAAGGCGCTCTCCGATGAGCAGTGCCATCCCTTCAGCTCTGTCCGCAAAGGGCTGAACCTGGGCGAGGCGGCTGCCACGGTGGTCTATGCCGTCGGGGATGATAATGCTGAAGGTTGGCAGATGCTGGCGGGCGCCATGGCCAACGATGCCAACCATATCTCTGGCCCTTCCCGTACAGGTGAGGGCAGCTACCGGGCACTGATGTCCGTGCTCCAGTCCGCAGCCCTGACCGTCGAGGATCTGGCCTGCTTGAATGTGCATGGTACCTCCACGCTCTACAATGACGAGATGGAGGCGGTGGCCATTCATCGTGCCGGTCTCGCCGGGGTGCCTGTCAATGCGCTGAAGGGCTACTATGGACACACCTTGGGCGCGGCGGGAATACTGGAGACGTTGCTCACCATGCATGCCGTAGAGCAGGGTGTGGTGCCCGCCACTCGCGGCTACGAGGAGAACGGAGTCACGATGACCCTGTCGTTGTCCTCTTCGAGTGTGAAGATCTCGAAGACGGCTTTTGTCAAACTATTGTCGGGTTTTGGCGGTTGCAATGCCGCTGCAGCCTTCACGAATGATGCTTGCAGACGATGAAATACAAGGTGCTACATACTGTGAAACTCTGTCCGTCTCATCTGGAGGTTGACGGGAATCGCATCGCGGAAGCTGGCGGTGAGACCTCTTTCCTCACGGACCTGTATCGTCGTCTTGGGTTGGATTATCCGAAATTCTTTAAGATGGACATTCTCAGCAAGGTGGGCTTCTTGGCTTCTGAATTTCTGCTGGAGCAGGAGGGTGGCGAGCGCTTCGTGCCTCGTGACGACCGCGCCGTGCTGCTCTTCAACAGGTACTCTTCCATGCATGCCGACCAGACCTTCCAGGAGACGATTGCCCATCCAGAGGACTTCTATCCCAAGCCTTCGGTCTTCGTATATACGCTGCCCAACATCGTGACGGGAGAGATTGCCATCCGCAACAAATACCATGGAGAAAGCAACTTTATCCTCCTGCCGGAATATTCGGAACAAGCGATGGATCAGGCGATTGAACGCGCCTTTCTCGCTCCCGGAACCTCCAGCCTCCTCACCGGTTGGCTGGAAGCGCTTTCTGAAAAGGAGTTTGAAGCATCCTGTTCACTAATCACTGTTCACTGATCACTAATAAACATCAATATGGAACTTACAGAAGAATTGAAAACCAAAATGATCGAGGTGCTGAACCTTGAAGAGATGACCCCGGCGGATATCGCCGATGAGGCCCCGCTGTTTGGCGAGGAGGGCTTGGGTCTGGACTCCATCGACGTTCTGGAACTGATCGTCTTGCTGGAGCGCAACTATGGCATCAAGATCACGGACCCGAAGGCGGGCAAGGAGATCTTCGCCTCCGTGCGCACGATGGCTGACTATGTGGCAGCTAACCGCACGAAATAATGTCTCGTAGGGTGGTGGTTACCGGCTATGGGGTGGTCTCGGCGCTCGGTGTCGGGGCGGAAGAGAACGCACAAGCCTTGATGCGGGGTCTTTCTGGCATTGGGGAGGTGCGGTATCTGCCCACCGAGCATCATGAGTTTCCCGTTGGGGAGGTCAAGCTGAGCAATGAGGCGCTGCGTCTCCAGCTGGGCATCCCGGATGGTCAACCCTGTTCCCGCACCTTCTTGCTGGGAACCATGGCTTTGCGAGAGGCGCTGGACCATGCCCATCTGCGGAACCATCCCCATCTGGCCCTTGTCTCCGGCACCACGGTCGGCGGCATGGATGTCACGGAACAGCACTATCCCAACCCGTTGCCTGCCAGCGAGATGGATATTCACGATTGTGGGGCGTCCACCCAGGCGATGGCCGACTATTTCGGGCTCTTCGACTATGCTTCCACCGTCTCCACGGCCTGTTCCTCGGCCATGAACGCCATGATCTTGGGCAAGTTGCTGATAGAGACGGGCGAGCGTGACATCGTGGTGGCGGGTGGTGCGGAGGCGCTCTCGCTGTTCCACCTTAACGGCTTCAAATCCCTGATGATCCTGGACGAGCAGCCATGTCGGCCGTTCGACAAACAACGCAGGGGCCTGAATCTGGGGGAGGGGGCAGCCTTCCTGGTGTTGGAGGACGAGGAGTTGGCCCACAGACGGGGCGCCGACATCTTTGCGGTGCTCAGCGGCACGGGGAATGCCTGCGATGCCTTCCATCAGACAGCCTCTTCAGAGGATGGCGAGGGTGCGTTTCAGGCTATGAGGAAGGCTTTGCAAGACGCCGGACTCTCTCCTGAGCAGATCGACTATGTCAATGCGCACGGCACGGGCACGCCCAACAACGACGCGTCCGAGAGCGCCGCACTGAGACGGGTCTTCAGTGGGAAAGTGCCACCAGTGTCCTCCACAAAATCCTATACCGGACATACCACCAGCGCGTCAGGCTCTATCGAGTCGGTGTTCTGTCTGCTGTCGATGCGCCACGGCTTCCTGCCTTTCCAAAAAGAGTTTGAAAATATTGATGAACAATGCATTACGCCGCTTTCTGGAAATGAGTGCCCGCGCGGGGAATGGCGTCATCTGATGTGCAACTCTTTTGGCTTTGGCGGTAATGATTCATCTATAATACTATCTCGCTATGAATAAGGTCTTTGTTGTCGCCATAGTCAAGGATGTGCCTGCCGAGGAGTACAATCAGTACCTTCCTCCGATGAAGTCGCGCCGGATGGGCAAGCTGCAAAGAAGAGCTTTAGTTACAGCTCTCAAAGCGATGGATATTAGCGGAATAGATGTGCCGAATGCTATATTGAACGGTACGGCTTTGGGTTGTATGGACCACACCATCAAATTGCTTCAGGGACTTCATGAGGAGGGTGAGGTGGTCAGTATGCCGACCAGCTTCATGCAGTCCACCCACAACACCGTGGCGGCGCAGATAGCCATCTATACGCACAACCACGGATACAATACGACCTACGCCCATCGGGCCATCTCTTTCGAGTGTGCCTTGCACGATGCTTTCCTGCAGATGAAGGCAGGCCGTCTGCGCACCGCATTGGTCTGTGTTAATGACGAGTTGACCGACTTCCAACAGGCACATCCCGGTTATTTTGGGCATATCGAGGTGGAAGACAGGTCGGAGGCATGGATGTTGTCGGTAGAACCCGGCGAGCATCCCCTTTTTGAGATAGAGAATGTAGAGATAATCCATGAACCAGGCGCGGAAGATCGCGCTGTAATACATAAAAAGTTATGATAAGACTAATCTTTTTGGCAATCATACAATCTGTCTTGCTTTGCTCCGGGCAGGTGTTTTTGAAGTTGGCCCTCCAAAAGATGGGCCCGTTTGCGTGGAAATGGTCCTTTTTCGGCTCGCAGCTTACGAATTGGTGGTGGCTTGGTTGTGGGGTCATGTATGGCGGAGCAGCAGTTCTTTGGTTTTATATTTTGAAAAATCACCCCTTCTCCATGGCCTATCCGCTCATCTCGATGAGTTATGTCTTCGGGATGATCGCCGCGGTGCTGGTCTTTCACGAGTCGGTGCCGGCCGTCCGCTGGCTGGGCGTGCTGCTGATCATGGCGGGGTGCTATTTTATTGCGAAATGATGAATTCTGTATTTAAAATGAAGAATACATTCCTTAAGCAGCCTCGAAGAGGCAATACGCGCGAAGTGCAATTAACCCCACATAAGCGAAGCGCAGTGTGGGGTGTGATGATGCTATTGCTCGTCACCTCGGCATCTGCGCAGACGCTGAAGAAGGCGACTCCCGAGCAGTCCAAGAAGATGGTGGAGGCAGTCAACAAGGCCACTGCCACCGTGAAGAGTATCCAGTGCGACTTCACGCAGGCGCGGCAGTCCACCATGCTCAAAGAGAAGCAGACCTCCAAAGGCAAGATGTCCTTCTCGGGCAAAAATCTCCAGTGGGAATACACCGAGCCCAATAAGTTTGCCCTCATTGTGAAGGAAGAGAATGGGCAGCAACAGGTCTATATCCAGCAGGATGGCAAGACCAGGAAGGCGGACGGACAGAGCGGGCAGCTCTTCAAGGGCATCGCGCAGATCGTGATGGGTAGCGTCACGGGCACGGCCCTCTCCGACAATGGAGACTTCTCTGTCGAGATGTACACCCAAGGCAACCAATGGGTGGCCAAACTCACCCCCAACCAGCCGAAACTCAAGAAGATGTTTGCCAATATCTATCTCTATTTCAACGAAAAACATAACGCTGTGACGAAAGTGGAGATGAATGAGGCGAACGGGGACGTGACGACCATCACCTTTAACAATCTAAAATTAGGATAGTTAATAGATAACAGTTGATAGATAATAGTTAATGTTAGAGCACGAGTTATATACGGTCCTTGAGACCACCGACAATACGGTGTGTGTCCGGTTGAAGCCCGAGAGTGTGATCTTTCAGGCCCATTTTCCGGATAATCCGATCATGCCGGGGGTCTGCATCGTCGGCATGGTGGAGGAGTTGGTGGAACGGATGAAAGGATGCCGGCTGACCCTCTCCGAGGCACGCAATGTCAAATACTTGGCAGTTCTGAAACCCGATGCAAACCAAGATGTTATAGTGTGTTTCGACAAAGTGGAGGAAGATGGAATTCGCCTGAGGACGAATGGTGTGGTGATGGCCGATGAGAAGGTCTATACGAAGTTTTCCCTTATTTTTGCACGAGTATGAGTCGGGATTGGCGATCGGTTTTTGAGGCGGAGAAAGTCTGTGTGGTCGTCCCGACCTACAACAACGAGCGGACGATCACGGATGTGCTGCGGCGCATCCAAGTCTTCACCAATCAGATCATCGTGGTGAACGACGGCAGCACGCAGGAGACGATGAAGGCCATCGTGGCTGCTTTTGATGAGGAAGATGACGCACGGTTGATCGTGTCCTATTCTCCTAACATGGGCAAAGGCTATGCGCTGAAGTCGGGCTTTCTTTGGGCTGTTGAGATGGGTTATCGCTATGCCATTACCATCGACTCTGACGGGCAGCATTTTCCCGAGGACATACCGCTGTTCATGGAGTGTTTTCTGCAACACCGGGATGCGCTGATTGTCGGGGCGCGCAACCTGACGGCCGACAACATGCCTTCTCAGAATACCTTTGCCAACAAATTCTCCAATTTCTGGTTTCATCTGCAGACGGGCATCCGTTTGGAGGACACGCAGAGCGGCTATCGTCTCTATCCCTTGGAGCGTATCAACCTTCATTGGCCTATCACGCCGCGTTACGAGGCGGAATTGGAGCTGTTGGTCTTCTCTGCGTGGCGCGGGACGCCCGTAGTGTCTGTGCCCGTGCGCGTCTATTACCCGCCCGAGAGCGAGCGCGTGAGCCATTTCCGTCCTTTCTGGGATTTCTTCAGGATTAGCGTGCTCAACAGCGTACTTACCTTCGGCGCCCTGTTTTATTATCTGCCGGTAAGACTGATACGCGCCATAAGGTCTTGCTTCCGATAGTGCTTTTTCCCCATGATCGGCGTGAGGCGGGAGCCAAAAAAAAGTATATCTTTGCCCGCTTTTTGCGCGTATGAAGAAACTGTTTCTGCATATTTTCGATTTCCTTGAAAAAAGACGCTGGTTTGCGGTGACCTTGGCTGTTGTCCTGACGGCTTTGTTCGCCTTTTTGGCCAGTCGTGTGCACTATGAGGAGGACATTGCCAAGTTTCTCCCCCGGGATGAGAAGAGTCGAAAGTATCAGGATGTATATCAGCAGTTTGCTGCCCAGAACAGGGTCGTCATCGTCTTCTCGGCCACGGGGACGGACACGCTCCATGCTTTGTATGAGATGGAAGATGTGATGCAGCGTCTTGGCGACAGCTTGGCCGATTGTGAGATGGTGGAGAACCTGGCGACAACGGTGGATGAGATGCAGTTCCTGGATCTGATGAATGCGGTATATAACCATCTGCCTTTTTTGTTAGAAGATACAGATTATCAACGGATAGATTCTTTGATGCAGACTCCCAACCTCATCGATGATCGTCTGGAGACCATTGAGAGGATGCTGATGTTCCCCACGTCTGGCATGTTCCGCAATAGTATGTGCAACGACCCGCTGCAGCTCTTCACTCCGGCTCTGCAGCGTCTGAACTCGTTGAAGCTGAATGAATCCTTCCAGGTGATAGATGGCTATCTCTTCACGGCGGACGAGCAGCACGGCATCATCACCTTTGACAGTCCCTACGGCTCCAACGAGAGTCGCGACAACGGGCTCCTGTCCCAGTTCCTGGATAAGAAGATTGCCGAGGTGCAGGCGCAGGTCCCCGGTGTCGAGATGGCCGCCGTGGGTGCGCCCTTGATTGCCGCCGCCAACGCCAAGCAGATCAAGCGCGACTCCTTGCTGGCGGTCTCCATTGCGTTGGTCTTGATCCTGACGATCCTGCTGTTGCATTATCGCCGCGTCTCCGACATCCTCTGGGTGGGCGCGTCCATCCTCTTCGGGGCCTTGTTCGCGCTGGCGGGAATCGCCCTTTTCCGGGGTAGCATCTCCGTCATCGTGCTGGGCATCGGATCGGTCATCATCGGTATTGTGGCCAACTATCCGTTGCATTTTTTGGACACATACAAGGAGGTCGGCAATCGGCGGGAGGCGCTGCGCGAGATGATCTTGCCGCTCTTCATCGGCAACTTGACGACCGTGGCCGCCTTCTTCTGCCTGCTGTGGCTCGATGCCCAGGCTATGCGCGACCTTGGCCTCTTCGCCTCGCTGATGCTGATAGGCACGATCCTCTTTGTGCTGATCTTCCTGCCGCAGTTTATGCGCCACCGCCCGCAACCCTCCGAGCATCTCCTCTTTGAAAAGCTGGCCGGACTACAACTGTCACGCAGCAAGGCTCGTCCATGGATCCTTCTTGTCGGCTTGGTGGTGACGATTATTCTAGGTCATTATTCCAAAAAGATATCCTTCGACAGCGACTTGTCACATATCAACTATATGACCCCATCCCAGCGTCAGAATCTGGAGATTCTCTCTCAGGTGCAGTCTTCCGATATGATGTACGCCGTCTCGGAGGGCGCCACCCTGCAGGAGGTCGTGGACCACAATGCGGCCTTGATAGAGCAACTCAAAAGTTGTGCGGCCGTGGAGACGGTCAGCGGAGTGGGGGAGCTGCTGCCATCCCAGCAACAGCTGCAGCGTGCTGCCGTCCGTTGGAATGACTTCTGGCAAGATGAGTCACGGCAAGCCTTCCTGCGCGTGTTCCAGCGCAAGGCGGCGGAACATGGTTTTCAGGAACAAGCTTTCCTGCCCTTTGTGAATAGGGCATCGGAATCAGTGGAGATTCCAGATATAGAGGAGTTTGATGACATCATAGAACCTTTCACCAACAAGTATATCTACGCTTCGGATGAGGGATGGAGAATTGTCAACTATGTGAAGGCTTCGGATCCAGAGGCGGTGCATGCCCTGTTGGACGATAAGGACGAGAGCTTCTTCGCTTTCTCAGGAAGTGATGTGGGGCATCAACTGGTGGACATGCTGCGCGGCTCGTTTAACTACATCGGGCTGGTGTGCAGTATTGTCGTTTTCATCTTCTTATTACTCTCTTTTAGAAGAATAGAGCTTGCCCTGTTGGCCTTCCTTCCGTTGGCTGTCAGCTGGATCTGGATTTTGGGCATCATGCATCTGACTGGTATCCAATTCAATATCGTTAACATCATCCTGGCCACCTTTATCTTCGGTCAGGGAGACGATTATACGATTTACATCACAGAAGGATTGCTATATGAATACTCGACCGGAAAGCCTCGTTTAGCCTCCTATAAGCACAGTGTGGTCATCTCCGCGTTGATCATGTTCGCGGGTGTAGGCTGCCTGATTGTCGCCAAGCATCCTGCCTTGCGCTCTTTGGCTTTGGTGACGATCGTCGGCATGGCGATGGTGGTGTTGATGGCGACCTTCCTCCCGCCGCTCATCTTCGACTGGCTCGTCAAGAAGAAAGGGAAGATGCGCGAGACCCCCTTGACTTTGGGGCGCATTCTCTACTCGCTCTTTATTGGCGTCTGTTTCCTGCTACTCTTCCTGTTCCTGATACCTTTCACGGCCATCTATTTTCTCTTTGGTAAGAATACGGAAGAAAAGAAGTTGCGGTATCACACCTTGTTGAATAAAATGGCCAGGTTCTATGTCAGATACCTACCATTTCTTAAGTTTGAAACAGATAATAGCTCGGCGGAGACCTTTGAAAAGCCCGCCATCATTATATCCAACCATCAAAGCCATCTGGATCTGGTCTGTATGATGTCGCTGACCCCGAAGATTGTCTTTCTGACCAATGACTGGGTGTGGAGGAATCCCTTCTATGGGTTAGTCATCCGCAAGGCGGAGTGTTATCCGGCCAGCGACGGGATGGAAAAGAACTTGCCACGGCTGAAGGATTTGTATGAGAGAGGCTACAGTATCTGCATCTTCCCCGAGGGCACGCGCTCCCCGGATTGTGAGATCCTGCGTTTCCACAAGGGGGCCTTCACGTTGGCACGCGAGTTGGATGCCGACATTCTGCCTGTCTTCCTGCATGGTTCAGGTCATGTGCTGCCGAAGGAGGAGCTGGCGTTCCGTCAGGGTGAGATCCTGATAGAGATCGCCCAACGGATGCGTCCGTATGAAGAGGAGCAGGCGGACAGCGACATTGAGCGGGATCGCGAGGTGACCAAGCAGATGCGCCGTTATTACAAGGAGCATTATGCGGAGTTGTGTGAAAAGATAGAGACGCCCGACTACTGGCGTTTCTTCAGGAAATATCAGTCGTATTATAAGATTCCAACGGAAAATGCATAACCATCAGGATGTCGTGATCATGGGTGGCGGCGTTGGGGGCCTGTTCACAGCCGCGTTGTTGGCCAAGGAGGGTTACCAGGTGACCGTCCTGGAGCGCAGCGCGCGGGCCGGCGGCGGGCTGCAGTCGTTCCGCCGTGACGGGGTGGACTTCGATGCGGGCATGCATGTGCTGGGTGGCCTGCAGCCCGGCGGCTCCGTGGACAGGATATGCCGCTATCTGGGCATCCGCGACCAGTTCCATGTACGTCCGGTGGATGTTGACTGCATGGATGAGATCTACTGCCACGAGGATCGCCAGACCTACCGCGTGCCTGGCGGGCGGGAGGCGTTTACCCATTATTTTCAGCAGCTCTTTCCTGAAGAGAAGGACCGTCTCTCTCGCTATATGGATGCCCTGTATGCGCTGACCGACCAGGTGGGTTTCTTCCATCTTCGTCCTGGCAGTCAGGGATATACCGAGTATGGCGGCGAGTTCTACGAGCCTTCAGAGCAGCTGATAGCCCGACATGTCCAGGATCCCAGACTACGTGATCTGCTGGGCTATATGAGCTCGCTGTGTGGCGGTGCTGTCGGGCATACGCCCGCCTATGTCTTCGCGCTCATCAACTGCCTCTATATCAACGGGCACTATCGCTTTGAAGGTCCTGCCTCCCAGATGGCTGACGCGCTGGTGCAGTTCATTGAGCAGCATGGCGGCCAGGTGCTCACCCATGCCGAGGTGGTGCGCATAGTGGCGGATGGCAAGTCCGTGGCGTCTGTCGTCACCGCTGACGGCTGCAGCTTCCATGCCGACCACTACATCTCCTCCCTTCATCCGCAGGTGATGATGAAGATCGCTGATACGGAGCTCTTTACCAGGGCCTTTCGCGTCCGTGTGGAGGCTGCCCCGAACAACTATTCAGCCTATTGTGTATATATCGTGCTGAAGCCCGGCACCTTCCCCTATATCAACCACCCATGCTATTATCTGGACAACTACGACAGCGTCTGGCAATACGGACAATATGTGAAGAAAGGGTGGCCGCAGAGCTTCGCCTACCTGACCCCTTGTGTGCGCCATCAGGGCGAGTATGCCCATGGCATGCAGGTCATCCAGTTCATGCCGTTCTCTGTCTGCGAACGTTGGGAAGATACGGTGACGGGACGTCGTGGGGCTGATTATCAGGCTTGGAAACAGCAACATACCGACAGGGTGTTGCAGAAGCTGGAGCGTCGCTACCCGGGATTTCGCAGTTGTGTGGCGCAGGTCTATGACTCCTCGCCGCTGACCATCCGCGACTATGGCAATGAGCCTGACGGGTCGCTCTATGGTCTGCTAAAGGACTGTGAGAACCCCTATTCCGGCTATGTGCCCGTGCGCACGAAAGCCGACAACCTCTTTGTGACCGGTCAGAATGTCTATCTGCATGGCTGCTGTGGGGTGCCGCTCACCGCTGTGATGACAGCCGAGGCTGTGATGGGGGAGACCGATGCGATAGTACGAAGGTTATAATGATATATTCCTTAAACAGCCTCGAAGAGGCAACACGCACGAAGTGCAATTAACCCCACACAAGCGACTGGAAGGAGCAAGTGTGGGGATGAAGAAACGAAAATATAGAAGAAATGAAAAAGATACTCATAATGGCTCTCACGATATGGGTGGTCGTGGGGATGAAAGCCCAAAAGATCACCGAATATCTGCCTGAAAAACCCGCCGACACCGCCGTGGTCGTTTGTCCGGGCGGCAGCTACTACTGGCTGGCGAAGCGGGGGGAAGGCAGCGAGGTGGCGCAGTGGCTCAACCAGAATGGCTATGCCGCCTACGTGCTGGAGTATCCTGTCTCGGGCTGGTGGTCTTGGTTCACCCATATCCGTCGGAGCTGCTGCACCCAATATCCGGGTCAGCTGAATGCCTTGGAGGATGCGTTAAAAACCGTTAAGTCGAAAGGCTACGGGACTGTCGGGGCGATGGGCTTCTCCGCGGGCGGACATCTGGTGCTCAGTGGGGCGGAGTTGCTGCCCGACAGTACGGCACCTGACTTCGTGGCGGCCATCTACCCCGTAGTGACCATGCGCGAGCCCTACGTGCACAAGCGCTCCCGCCGTGGCCTGCTCGGCGAGCGCCGTCAACACGATCCTTTTATGCAGGACTCCCTTTCCATGGAACTGCACGCCGACAAGGTACGCTGCCCCGTCTTCTTGCTCGATTGCGAGGATGACCCTACGGTGGATTGGCACAACGCGCAGATGATGGCTGATTCTCTGAAGGCCCACTGCGATGTTGAACTTGCTTATCTTCATGCCAAAAAAGGAGGGCATGGATTTGGGGTGAATCAGGAAAAGATCTGGAAATACGATGACTATGCCTTGAACTACTGGCCAGATACTTTCTTGGCATGGTTGGAAAATACATTACGATAGAAGAAATGAAACAGATTCTCCTTTTATGGATTGTTGTTGCGGTAGGAATCTCGCCGTTGTTCGCCCAGGACACTACACAGTTGATGGTTGAGGACTGGGAATCCGGCGACTTTACCACGCTGCAGTGGGAACGCGTGGGAACACAATCTCTTTGGGAGGTGACCAGCGAAGGGGCTCACAACGGTCGCTATTGTGCTCGTAGCGGGAATTATTATCAAGACAATGTTGCGTCAACGCTGCAACTCTCTGTATATCTGACCGAAGGAGGAACGATTTCCTATTTTCGCAAGATATTCTCCGCACCCGGTGGTGGAGTGTTCTATTTCTTCCTTGATGGTCAGCAGATGGATACGTTGACGGGATATGCCGACTGGTCTGAATATCAATGTAATGTGTCCGCTGGCTATCATGTGCTGAAGTTTAGCTACCGCAAGATTACGAATGAGAAGAAAGGTTCCGACTGTGTGTGGATGGATGATCTGACCATGCCCGCCGGTATCCTGCTGAATCCCCCAGTCGTTCCTTGTGATGCACCGGTCGGATTAACGGCTGAGGTGATCGGAAACGATGTCACGCTAACGTGGAATGGTGGCTTCAGTTCTCATGTTGTCACGCTTTTCGATGATGTGGAAGGCCACGAATACGGTGCGATTAATTCGCCTGGAACAGTGGGGTGGGGCTACATTGACGGAGATGGTGAGCCGACGTCCAATTTCTCTTCGTTGAACTTCCTGCACGAAGGGGCAACAATGTCTTATATTGTGCTGGATGACGAATTGATTTACGGAACGGGCGACAATATTATTCAAGCGCATTCCGGCCACAAATTTTTCGGTTTTCCATTCCATTATACCATCCATAACGATGACTGGATTTTGAGTCCGGAACTGTATTTTTCCGAGGCTTTCGAGTTCTCTTTTTATGCCCGCAGTTTTTCCTCGCAATATACGAATGAACAGTTCGTGGCATCATACTCACTGACGGACACCAATGCCGCCAGCTTTATCCCGCTTCACTGCGATCCCATCACCACTACGACCACCTGGACGGAGTATTCATTCCTGGTGCCGCCACAAGCGAAATATGTCGCCATTCACTGCATCTCCTTCAACCAGTATATCTTGTGCCTGGATGATTTATCCATAAGTGGTAACGTCATTTCTGGTCACACCTGCAACGTCTATCGCGATGGGGCACTGATCGCCTCCGACATCGCCGACTCTACCTATACGGACACGACTGCAACTTCTGGAAGCCATTGTTATACGATAACGTATAATTGTAGCCTTGCTGTTGAATCCGCTTTCTCTGATACGGTTTGTGTCGTGGTCGGCCAACCGAGTGCGAAGGCGGTCGCTTCTGATATGTCGGTTGTTATTGACAGTGTTTCGGAGATGATAAAAAACTGGTTTTCGGGAAGGGAATATATCCCCTACGAGCTGCTTTCGCCGAGCAAGGGGGTGAATGTGGACAGCAGCCACATCGCCACCACGTTGGAGGCGATGTTTGACTGGAACAAGTACCCCAGCTACGATGTCTATACGCAACTGTTGCAGTATTTCCAGGATTCGTTTCCGACTTTATGCAGAATCGACACCATACTCGACACTACGCCGCATCCAACGCTTCATCATTCCATCTTCGCTATCCATATCAGCAACACGTTGGGGCAGGCAACCACCAAGCCCGCTTTTCTGTACTCCTCGACCATGCACGGTACCGAGGTTGTGGGCTATTTCTTGATGCTCCATCTGGCCGACTATATCTTGCACAACGCCACCACGGATTCCGCCGTGATGCAGATCCTCGACCATGTGGATTTGTACATCTGTCCGCTAGAGAATCCCGATGGCACCTACCATCTGTCCAACAATGTGATATGGCAGGGCGATGGCTATTCTACGTATCACAACTACAACGATGTGCAGCTAAACCGTAACTATCCGCATCTGCCGGGACTGGGCACGACTGCCAATATACAGCCTGAGACACAGGCGATTATGGATTGGGTGACGCCCATCCACTTTGTCATGTCGGTCAATTTTCACTGCGGTGCGGAGTTGCTCAACTATCCGTGGGATTCGTGGACCACGAGTCAGCGCGCCCATGCCGATGCCGACTGGTTCCGTTACATCTGCCAGAACTATGCAACTCTGTGCCACGCGCAGGACACCTCGTTTATGTACGGTAGTAACGGCAAGGTTGTCATTGATGGCGGCGACTGGTACCCGGTCTCAGGCAGCCGCCAGGACTACATGACCTACTACCAGCGGTGCCGCGAGGTTACCATCGAGACAAGCCTTACCCATGTGGTCAGAGACCCAGTGAAGTTGCAGTCGTTTTGGACCGACACCAAGGATGCGTTGCTGAGCTATGTGATGGAGAGCGACTATGGCTTCTGGGGCACAGTCACCGATGCGGTCACCCATGAGCCCGTGGAGGCGATGGTCAGAGTCGTAGGCCACGACAAATTCCACTCCGAGGTTTTCTCCCATCTTCCGTTTGGAGCCTATCACCGCCCGATTATGGCAGGGACCTACACGGTGGAGGTGTCTGCGCCCTGCTATCAGACTGCCACGTTCACGGTGACAACAAAGCCGGGCGCCAAAGTGCGTTGCGATGTCGCATTGCAGCCACAGGTGGTTGCACCCGTGGTTTTCGATCAGTACATCTTTTCGGGTATGCAGACCACGATAGTCGCGTTGGCACAACAGGAGGTACTGTGGTACGATTCCGACACCGCGGTCACCCCCATCGCAACGGGTCACTATTTTACCACTCCCGAATTGTATGATACGACCACCTATTATTTGGAAGAGGTCTATCAGGACGATACGCTCTGGTGCGTCAGTCCGCGCAGTTCGGTGACGGTATATGTGATTGACACTACGACCAGTGCTGTGCTTGATCCAGGGAATCCGTTCGTCTTTAACGTCTTCCCGAACCCCGCTGGCGATTTTCTGATTCTGGAAGCAGACGGCATCATCACAGCCATCGAAGTCTATGACTCCTGCGGGAAGCTTGTGTTGTTACGCCAGGGCACTCCCATAGACCGCCTGGATGTCTCCTCTTTGCCATCTGGCACCTATGTCTTGCACATGCGTTGCGCCGACAATAGGTCTGGCGTGGTGAAGTTTGTAAAGGAGTAGGTTGACAAAAATGGAACACATTTTTTGTTATCTTTGCCGCTTCTTTTTTTTAGTAAGATAAGGTGATGAAAAACAACATAAACGATATAGAGTTCGCCTCCGCCGAGGAGATCAAGCAGTTTCAGGAGGCAAAGATGCGCGATGCGTTGCAGTATCTGCATCAGCATTCACGGTACTATCAGCGCATGTTTGAGCGCTACCGCATCCGGATAGACAAAATCCGCACCATCGAAGATTTGGTGAACATTCCTTTTACGGAGAAGAAAGATCTGCAGCTCTTCAATGAGGATTTCCTTTGTGTGCCCAAGGAGAAGGTCATCGACTACATCACCACGAGTGGCACGCTGAGCGACCCCGTGACATTTTGCTGTACGGAGAAAGATTTGAAGAGACTGGCTTACAACGAGAAGAAGAGTTTCGAGTGTGCCGGCTTACGGCCGGGCAACATCCTCCAGTTGATGGTCACCCTTGACAAGCGCTTTATGGCCGGACTGGCCTACTTCCTCGGTCTGCGCGAGTTAGGCGCCTCCGTCATCCGCGTGGGCAATGGCATCCCCGAGTTGCAGTGGGACACCATCCAGCGCATCAAGCCCGACAGCATCATGTGTGTGCCTTCGTTCATTCCGCGTCTCATTCAATATGCTGAAGATCACGGCATTGACTATCAGCACTCCAGCATCCGCAAAATCATCGGGATAGGGGAGAGCCTCCGCAATCAGGACTTCTCGCTCAACCTTTTGGGTGAGCAAATCAAGTCGAAATGGGACGTGGAGCTCTACGCCACCTATTCTTCGACCGAGATGGGAGCGACTTTCAGCGAGTGCGAGTATGGCGTGGGCGGTCATGTGCACCCCGAGCTCATCATCGTGGAAATCATCGGCGAGGACAATCTGCCGGTGGCTGATGGCGAGACTGGCGAGGTGGTCGTGACAACCCTCGGCGTGGAGGGTATGCCACTGTTGCGCTTCCGCACGGGCGACATGTGTGCGAAGATTACCGATCAATGTCGCTGTGGAAGAAATAGTTATCGTCTTACCCCGCTGGTGGGCCGCAAGAACAACATGATCAAGCTGAAGGGCACCACCCTCTACCCGCCGGCGCTAATGGATGTGCTCAACAACACGCCCTTTGTGCAGAACTACGTCATCTATGTGCAGGATTCCCAGCAAGGTACCGACGAGGTGGTGGTGAAGGTGGGCCTGAACGCAGAGGCCATTGAGGAGAACAAGCGCTTCCAAAACCATCCCGAGGAGATCGTCAACGAGCTGAAGAACCGCTTCCGTGCGCATGTGCGGGTGGCACCCTCTGTGGTGATCTTGCCCGTGGATGAGGTGCAGCGCATCAACTTCCCGCCCAGCGCAAGAAAGCCCGTCAAGTTTGTGGATCTGCGCTCGTAGGAGCATTGTACTCAATCGAAATCTTTGTTATTTTTGCCGCCGTTTTCATCATGACTGAATCATCGAAATTCAAAGGATATCTTGCCGGCATCATTGCGGCGGTGGCGTACGGAACCAATCCGTTGGGGGCCTTGTTTCTCTATCAAGAGGGCTTCAACCCGCCGAGCGTGATCTTCTACCGTTTCACCTTTGCGGTCATTATATTGGCTATCATATTGTTAGTGAAGAAGGTGCCGTTCCGGATCAACAAGTTCGAGTTCAAGGTGCTGTTGTCGCTCGGAGTGCTTTTCGCGGCCTCCGCGCTGTCGCTATATACCTCCTTCAAGCATCTCGACTCCGGGGTGGCCTCCACCATCCTCTTCGCCTATCCTGTGATGGTGGCTGTTATCATGGCGGTCTTCTTCAAGGAGCGGGCCTCGATGATGATGATTTTGTCTATTGTCCTGAGTATCATTGGAATATTGCTGCTATATCAAGGGGATGGTGAGGCGAAGATGTCGCTGTGGGGAGTCATCCTCGTGCTGATCTCCTCGCTCACCTATGCCGTCTATATCGTGGTCGTGAACCGCACGCAGATCTCGATGCCGCCCTTCAAGATGACCTTCTACATCATGGCATTCGCGGCGGTCGTCATCGGTATTTACTCGTTCTGCGTGCCCGGCAGTCGCATTATGGCCATCCCGAGCTGGACGGCTCTCGGCTGGATCTGCATGGTGGCCATCGTGCCGACCATCATCGCCATGACCATGCTCAATATCGGCATCTTACACGCCGGCTCCACGCCCACGGCCATCCTGGGTGCGTTGGAGCCCGTCACGGCGGTCTGCATCTCCGTCCTCGTCTTCGACGGCCTCTTCACCGTCCGCTTAGTGTGTGGCATCGTGCTGATTCTGGCGGCGGTGTTGATGATCATCAAACATTAAAAACAACTACTAACCCATGCAGACCTACGGCCTGCATTGAGCACGCCGTGCCCGTGCCATCTTCCTTAATGGCCAATAGCTATTGGCCAACACTATGTATGACAGGTGCTCGTTGCTTCTTACTCTTTTACCATCAGTTCCGGATTGGCCGCCCAGAGCACGAAATAAGGGTTGGTTGAGTCAAAAAAAAATCATACTTTTGCGTTTTCAATATACATCTCCTATGTCATTATCAAAAAAGCTGTCAAATTATAGAATCCTTTGCTGCACGGTCGCTATTGTCTGTTTGCTGCTCGGTGTTCTGCTGGGCGTTTCTCTCAACCTCAACTCCCGCGACGTACTCACCTCTTATAAGACATTCTCCAGCACCCAGACTCAGACCAACGACCAGCTATCACAGCTTTTGGATCAAGAGTATCAACGTGTTATGGACGATGTGTTTTTGGATAGCATCACCCGTTCCAAGGTTGAGGAGTTGTATTCTGCTCAGAAGGAAATGACGGATTACATCGATTCTTTGCGCAAGACGTTCATCATGGATGTGAATGGCGAGGTGAGTGATCAGCTTATGCGCTGGGATGATATAAGCGGCTCGGAATATTTTATGATAGGCTTGGGGAATGCCAGCGCGTTGAAAGACCATCTGCGTCAATATCAGGAGCAGATTTCCCAGTTGCCGCCGTGTCGCTTCGGAAGAGACACTACAAAGCTCTACATTGATTTTGAGGACCGCATGCTCTATGGCGAGCGAGTGAGCTGGGAGGTCTACTACTTCTCCCATGCCATGGCCGTTGAGGTCGTCAGCCAGCTAGACCTGTTCAAACAGCAGGTGATGATGGAGGCTTGGGATATACTTCGGAGACTCACAGACTACGAGGAAGTTGTCGTGGATAACAAATAATAACCATAAGAATTATTATTGCATTATGATAAAGACCATTTACAAGTTGGGGGCCACCGCCATCAGTTTACTGAGTTTGTCTTTGCTTTTCAAAATTATGCACTGGCCCGGCGGAAATATCCTGTTGATGTTGACCTGCGGGGGGCTCATTCCCATCACCGCTTTCGCAATAGCTTGGCATTTCAGCAAACAAGAGGATCAAAACGATGAATAATCCGATTTTTACGCTCAACGATATCGAAAAGATCGTTTACGGTGGTCGAAAGATCGAGCTTTCGGAACTCCCGATGCAGAAGGTGTCGGAATGCTACGACTTTCTGAAGCAGTTCAGCGCAGACAAGATCATCTACGGCATCAACACCGGCTTCGGTCCGATGGCACAGTGGCGTGTCGATGATGCCGACCTTACCGCCTTGCAATACAATATCATCCGCAGTCACTCCACGGGTGCGGGCGAGCCGCTGCCAGACGCGTGTGTCAAGGCCGCCATGGTGGCCCGTCTCGGCACCTTCCTACAGGCGCGCTCGGGTGTCCATCCCGACTTGGTGAAGCTCCTTGTGGAGATGATCAACCGCGACATCCTCCCGATGATTCCCCAGCACGGCAGCGTGGGGGCCAGCGGCGACCTCGTGCAGCTGGCGCACCTTGCCTTGGCCATGATAGGAGAGGGGAGCGTTCACTACCGCGGTGAATGGCGTCCTGCGGCGGAAGTGCTGAAAGAGAACGGATTGGAGCCGTTCAAAATCCATATCCGCGAAGGACTATCCATCACTAATGGCACCGGCGTGATGACCGGCGTGGCGATGGTCAACCAGTTTATGGCCGAGCAGCTGTTGGACTGGGCGACATTGGCCGCCGTGATGATGAACGAGATTGCCGGCTCCTACGACGACCTGATGGCCGCGCCACTCAACGAGGTGCGCCGTCACGAAGGACAGCAGGTCATCGCCATGCGGATGCGCACACTCGCCCGCGACAGCCAATGCCTGCAACAGCGCGAGCACCAGCTCTATGATGGCAACCACACGGAGGAGACTTTCGACCACAAGGTGCAGCCCTACTACTCGTTGCGTTGTGTGCCGCAGATCCTGGGCCCGATTTACGAAACGCTGGCCAATTGTCGCCGCGTGCTCGAAGAAGAGGTCAACTCCGCCTGCGACAACCCGATTGTGGATCCCGAGACCCGCAACGTCTATCACGGGGGCAATTTCCATGGCGACTACATCTCCCTCGAGCAGGACAAGGTGAAGATCGCGATGGTGCGTCTCGTGATGACCGCCGAGCGGCAGCTCAACTATCTCTTCCACGACCGCATCAACGGCATTCTGCCGCCGTTCCTCAACATGGGCAAGTTAGGTCTCAACTACGGCATGCAGGCGTGCCAGTTCACCGCTACGTCCACCACTGCCGAGTGCCAGACCTTGGCGATGCCCAACTATGTGCATAGCATCCCGAACAACAATGACAATCAGGATATTGTGAGTATGGGCACCAACACCGCCTTGCTCACCCGCCGCGTTATTGACAACGCCTGGCAGGTGCTCGCCATCCAGTACATTGCCCTTGCACAGGCTGTCGATTGTTTGGGCATTGCGGACAAACTAGCCCCGATTTCCCGACAGATTTACAAGCAAGTGCGCGAAATCTGCCCCGTGTTTGTGGAGGACACGCCCTTCTACGAGGACATTAGGGATGTGGAGAAGTTTTTGCGTCAACAACGTATAGGCTTTTAACAGAATTCAATCAAGAAAGATGAGGTAATGTATAATTTATGTATATTTGCCGCGTTAAACATCATAGTTTAAAAAGAAATAGATGGCATTTAAAGCTTTAGATATTGCTCGTAAGATATTGGCGCGCGTAGATGTTGAACATGGGGATACCATTTCGAATCTTAAGCTCCAAAAAATATTGTATTATGTGCAAGGATACCATTTGGCTTATTTTGGAGAAGCGCTGTTTTCTGAAGATATTGTTGCGTGGACATACGGGCCGGTAGTGCCTGTCGTGTATAATACATATAAAAAGTATCGTAAAAGAGATATTAATACCGCAGGAATTACGGATGATTTAAAGTTAGAACCGCAGAAATCCGCCTTGTTTGACAAAGTATATCTTGAATATAGTCGATATTCGGCGGTTGCCTTGATGCAGATGACCCATTCTTCAGGTCCTTGGCCGAAGCATGCCATTGGCGAAGTGCTTCCCAAAAATGAGATTCGGGACTACTTTATGACCCTTCAGATTCCCAACCATACCATTACAGATGAGAATACACGGACTTTTGATGAAGAATATATGCGACGTTTAATTAAACTTTCTGCTCCTTCGTGGAAAGGGGTTGGTGATGCTGATGTTTGGGTTCATGATTTAAGGAAGGGATGAAAATGTTAGAGTCCGTATTGCTTGATAGTGGTTTTCTTATCCGTTTGATGAATCCAGAGGAACCGTTGCATCCTGTTGCAATGCGTTTTTTTCGAGAATATGTGGAACGGGGTGTGATCTGCAAGGTCTCCACGATTGCACTGGCTGAATATGGTGTGAAAGATGAGATATCACATCTCCCGATGCAGTATCTGCAAATTTTGCCTTTCCATTATAGTCATGCGGAATGTGCCGCACGTTTTATGCGAACGATTTTACGCGTTAAAAGAGAACGAGGTGCGGAAATACAACCGAGATTAGTTATACCTAATGATACGAAAATGTTTGCACAAGCAGGTAGTGAACCTGATATCATAGGCTTTATTTCCGCGGATTCAGAAGCGAAAAAAGTGTTTGATTTGTTGGACCAGCCTGGCTTTGAGTTTGTTGATATAAGGCAGAGAGTTCTCTGATATAATATTTTTGACAACCAATATTTGATTTTGTACAATAATCAACAGATTATTTCACCAATTACCTGTTTACACTTGAAATCCTAACCTTTTAACCCAACATGAAATACGCACTCATAACCGGAGGTTCCCGCGGTATCGGACGCGCGGTGGCGCTGCGCCTCTCCCGTGACGGGATGCCCGTGATTGTAAACTATGTCAGCAACGATGCTGCCGCTGAGGAGACCAAGCAGATGGTCGAGACTCAGGGCGGCACTTGCGAGCTGCTGAAGTTCGACATCGCCGATGCACAAGCGGTGGATGCGGCCTTGCAGCAGTGGGAAGAGTCCCACCCCGACGATTATATCTCCGTGCTGGTCAACAATGCCGGCACGCGCCGCGACAACCTGATGATCATGATGGACGATCAAGACTGGCACAGCGTGATCGACACGCCGCTGAATGGCTTCTTCTACATCACCAAACGGGTGGTGAAGACCATGCTGCAGAAGCGTGACGGCCGCATCGTCAACATGGCGTCGCTCTCCGGCCTGAAGGGTGTGCCTGGACAGACTAACTACAGTGCCGCGAAGGCTGCCATCATCGGCGCCACCAAGGCACTCGCGCAGGAGGTGGCTAAGCGTAAGATCACGGTCAACGCGGTGGCGCCGGGCTTCATCGTCACCGACATGACCGCCGAACTGGACCAGGCTGCCCTCAGCAAGATGATCCCCGCCGCCCGCTTCGGCACCCCCGAAGAGGTGGCCGCGGCAGTCGCATTCCTCGCCTCCCCCGAAGCCTCCTATATCACTGGGCAGGTGTTGCAGGTGAATGGAGGACTGTACAGTTAAGAGTTAAGAGTTAAGAGTTATAAGTTGTCAGTTAGGAGTGAATAGTTTATAACCTATGTTGTTTAGAAAAAAAATACTTGTATTGGTGATCGCTTTTGCATCGCTTTTCCTTACTTCTTGTGAACGTGAAGGAATCTATAAACCTGCGAAGAAGTTGTCAAAAATATATTTTCTATATCCTTCCAATGAACTTGGGCTTCGAGTCACTTTCAATTGGGATGGGGATAGACTCCAATCTGTTGATCATAACGCTGCAAATAAAAAGTATCTCATCTATTATGACGGAAATCAAATTGATTCGATAGTTGTCACAAAAAGCGTTTTCTTGTCGGAATACTATAAGTTCCGATATGACGAGCATCATCGCAAGTTGATAGCGATTGATCGATATGTCGTTGATTTTGATGCAGAGTGGAAAACACGATCGCATTGTGAATTTCATCGTTCGCCAAAGGGCTTGATTACAGAAATAATTCTGGAGATATACAGATGTTACAAATTGAAAGATTTAAAAGATGATTTTTTCATATTACAACTCTTTGTCCCAGAAATTCCTAATTCTATATTTGAAAACATCTCTGATGAGGCGGTGAACGATAAAGGTGAATTGCTTTGGGATAGATATGTTACGACTTTCACTTATGACCATGATAATGTCATTGCTTCTGAATCAGTGATGGGGGATGACTACTCTAAAACGTATGTGCAGTATAGTTACACAAATATCCAGAATCCTTTTTACCATCTGGTTTATTATAATTTTTTAGGGGCACCCATATTGCAAACAAATAGATATCTGGTTAAGCAAATGTTAATAACTTCAATTGAACACCCTGCACATATTGAGGACGGCTACATCTTGCATGAATCTATTTTGTATGATTATGATGAAGAAGATGGATTCCCTACCAGATTTACTAAAGGGGGAACATATTGGTATGAGAATGTGTTTTTGACGGATACCCTAGATATTACTCCAACAACCTATTATTATCAATATGAATAAGGTTGAGGCACTGGGCGCCTGTGAACTTTCAGAAAGAATGATAAATGACCACAATGTTATGATGAGAAATAAGCGAGTTGTTATCACGGGAATGGGCATTTGGTCGTGCATCGGCACGTCCAAGGCCGAGGTGGCTGAATCGTTGCGGATGGGTCGTGTGGGCATCGGCCACGAGCCGGCCAGATTGGATTATGGTTATCAGTCGGATTTGACGGGCCTTGTGCCGGAGCCGGAGCTGAAGCCCTTGTTGCACCGACGCCTGCGCGCGGGCCTCTCGCAGGAGGCCGCTTACGCCTTCATGGCCTCCAAAGAGGCTTTTGAACAGGCGGGAATGGATGAAGAGTACCTCCTCAACCATGAGGTGGGTGTCATCTTCGGCAACGACTCTTCTTCGAAGCCGGTGATAGAGACCGACCGTATGCTGGTGGCGCGGCCCGACACGGAACTGCTGGGCTCCGGGCTGATCTTCCAGTCTATGAACTCCACCGTGAACATGAACCTGAGCAGTATCTTCCACCTGCGGGGTGTCAACTTCACCGTCAGTGCGGCCTGTGCCAGTGGCAGCCATTCCGTGGGGTTGGGCTATCTGCTCATTAAGCAGGGATTGCAGGATGTCGTGCTGTGTGGCGGCGCCCAGGAGGTCAACCAGTTCGCCATGGCTTCTTTCGACGCCCTGGGCGCCTTCTCCAAGCGTCTGGATGACCCGTTGCGTGCGGCCCGTCCCTTCGACCGCGACCGTGATGGCCTCGTGCCGAGCGGCGGCGCGGCGGCCCTGGTCCTGGAGGACTACGACCATGCGGTGCGCCGTGGCGCTCCCATCCTGGCAGAAGTGGCTGGTTATGGCTTCTCTTCCAACGGCGGCGGCATCTCCCAGCCCTCCGATGACGGCAGCGTGACTGCCATGGCACGCGCCATGGAGATGGCGGGCGTCACCCCGGCGGATATCGACTACGTCAATGCCCACGCCACGGGCACGCCCCAAGGCGACTCTTTCGAGGCCCTGGCCCTGGATCGCCTCTTCCACGGACAACCGGCCCTCATCAGCTCCACCAAGGGCATGACGGGCCATGAGTGCTGGATGGCCGGCGCAAGTGAGCTGGTCTATTGCACCCTCATGATGCAAGAGGGCTTCGTAGCCCCGAATGTCAACTTCGAGAACCCCGACGAGGCATCCGCCCCGCTGAATATCGTGACCAAGACGGTGGAAAAACCACTCCATACTATTTTGAGCAATAGCTTCGGCTTTGGCGGCACCAACTCTGCTGTCGTTCTGAAAAAGGTGGAGTAGAGCCCAGACTATAAAACCGTAATACTTCCCGTAAACTGATAGGGCCGGCCGTTGTGGTCGGTGCAACGGATTACATAGTTGTAAACAGTGTTCGCGATCGTTTCTCCTTTTACGGTCCCGTTCCATCTGAAGTCCTTGTCGTTGGAGAAAAAGACTATCTCTCCCCATCTGTTGTAAATGCTGATGGAGAAGTCCACTATCTGTTGCTGCAGGTACTCAGAAAGGAAGAACATATCGTTCAAACCGTCGCCATTGCTCGGCGTGATGGCATTTGGCAAGTTTAATACCAAAGGACAATACGGAATCATGATGTGATGGATGCTCTCGCAGGCCACATTGCTGGCGGTGATTGAATAAAGACCGCTACGTTCGATGTAGATGGAAGGAGATGTCTCTCCCGTACTCCAGATATAGTGGTCGAAGTTGAGCCCGTCGGCAATCAGGGTGGTCTCATGGTTGGTGCAGAATTCAGGATTGGTGGAAGAGACTTGCAGCATGGTGTCGATGACGGTCAGATGCAGGCTGACGGCGCTGTCGCATTCGTGCTGGGATGTGAAGATGTGGTAGTAGTCGCCCGACTCCGTGATGATCTCTCCATGCCAGGGATAGTGTCCGCAAACGGTCTCCCATACCTCCTTCTCTTCCGGGAAGCCAATGGAAAGGTGCAGGGTGACGAGACTGTCGCATCCTTTCTCTGTATGAAAAAGCTTGTCATAGTCACCACTCTCCGTATAAGTGTTTCCGAGCCAGGTGTATTCCATGCAGGCGAATTTTTGGATGTGCTCGTGATAAACGGGCAGGATCCGGAGATGCAGGTGAACGAGGCTGTCACAGCCGCCGATGCCTGTCAGCGTGCGCGTGGCGTTGTACTCTTCGAGCTCCGAGAGTGTGATGGCTGGGATGCTGAAACCATAGCCACTGTATGCTTCCCCGGCACATATCTCATCCGTCAATAGGGTCTCTGTGGTCTCTACCAAGGTCACTTCTACAGTGTCTGTGCTGGCACAGAGTATCTGACCATTATAAATGATTCGGGCGGTGAGACTGTATGTGCCGGCGTCCGAGATGGTGATACTGGATCCGTTCGCCCCCGTGTTCCACAGATAGCTGTATTGATAGCTGGGATTGGTGGGCGCCAAGGAGATGGTCTGCTCTTCGCAGATGTGACGGTCTTCCCCTAGGTTGACATCCGGAATGGCATGAACTTGCAAGGTGAAGGAGGTATCGTATGTACACCCGAAATCGTCGAGGATGTGAAAAGTGTAGGATTGTTGCCCGGAGGTTGTGGCATGTATGGTGTTTCCAACAATGCCATCACCTACAAAATAGGTGGTGTCTATCCCGACATCGTACGACCATGTCTGGGGCAGCAGATTGGGGTTGAGGGCCAATTCCCACTCCACTATATAACCATTGTCTTCACTCTCCAGATCTTGCACTTGAATGTACCAGTTGCCGTTGAGCGGGCATCCGATCAGCGAGGAGAAGTTTTGATGTGGATGGTAGATTTGGGTCATAGCCGCCACATTGGAGGAATCCACACTTGGATGGATGGATCCGTTGTCCCAATGCGGGTTGCTCTGGGCATGTATGTTGGAGATGTCGTATAGACAGCCGTTGCCGGTGGCGTAGGTATATCCTAAATTGCTGTTGTTTGACCAGACGTAGTTCCAAGGTTCGCCCATGGGGTTGAGTGCCGGATCGCAGGTGCCTCCGTCGGGACGGTAGGCAATACCTAGATTGATGCGGTACATCCCGGCGGTCCAGTCGGATGCGAAATTGGGATGCGGCAGGATGGTGGCGTTTTGTCCGTTTGGACAGTAGATCTTGATGTTGAGATCTTCGATGGCCGAGTGCTCCATCTTGATGCGAACATACAGCAGGTCGTTGGCATTGGCAATGGTGGCTCCGTTAGCGAAGTCGGTGAAAGTCACATTGGACCGGTAGTAGGTTCCGTAAGGAGGACAGCTGATGCCGTCGGGCAGAAAAACGGTGTCCTGGATGATGAAAGAAGGGTGTTGTGTGTAGCTGACCTCCTGTAGTTGGAACTGGTTGGAGGAGGGGTAGCCGACGCTGGGAGCGACCGATTGTCCCACACAGAGCTGTGGTAGGTTGTGGATGGTCTCCAGCGGGTTCCGCGAGGTGCGTACACGGAAAGCTATGGGTTGGGCAGATGGACAGGTCAGAGAGTCCAAGGCCTGTATCGAAACATCGTATCCATTCGCATCTTGGAAGGTGTATGTCAGCGAGGTGATTCCCGTTCCGACAATGGTCGTGTCGTTGCCTAACTTCCAGGTGTATTGAGTGGTCGCATCCTCTTGCCCGTAACCATGGGTATGGCTGTTGGGATAAAGCCCTTTGACACTGAAATGGACGGTTTCACCAGGACAGAGGTTCAGATAGTAATAGGAGTCCTCTGGATGCAAAACGGGCAAATGGGAGCATTGCGCGGTGTCAAGTTTGATCTGGTAGGTCTGGCAGACAGGCGTGCAGATGGCGTGGATATGGAATCCGGTCCCATGATTGTCGCCGTGTGTCGTGCTGAAGTTTGAAGTGTGAAAACGTATTGTCATGGCTCCGGATGCGTTTTCAGGACTGGCAGTGAATGTCTGTATGTTGGTGCCTTGGTTGGTGCTGTTGATCCAAAGCATGGGAGCGCCATTGGCCGTTGGACCGTCATAGATGTATAGCGTGTCGTTTTGATGGATGTCAACGCTGATCACCTCCAGAGAGACGCTGCCCTGGTTGGCCGTGGGAAAAATCGTGAGGGTCTGGTTGAGATTTGGACTGTAAGATCCAGTGCTCCCGCCATTGTCGTATATGTGAATGTCGCACCCAGTGACACTGCTTGCTTGGCCCATGTTGACATTGGTCTGGGCGGCAAGGCGCAGGGTGTACGCCATAAGGATCAGGATTATCAGAACGACATTTTTTTTCATATCAGATGGGGCGGCGAAGATATAAAAAATGTCATTAATTGACAGATAGATCTTTGCTGAAGATTTTCCAGGCGATGTCGGCCTGAGCATGCAACATGGCTAAGCCGTTTTGTAGCTGGCATCTGTGAGCCAGCCCTTGTCGCAGGAAAGGGGTGACGGCCGGATTATAGACCAAGTCGTAGAGCCTGTGCTCCTGTGTGAGTGCGTGATAGGGCAGGGGAGGTATCTCTTCCTCGTGGAGTCCCGCTGTGCCCAAGGGGGTGCAGTTCACGATGAGCCGATGAGCGCTTAATAGCGTTTCGTCCACATCCTGATAACGGATGGCGCTGGCCTTGCCACTGCGGGAGACGAGTTGGCAGGAGACACCCTTTTGGTGCAGTGCAAATGCGACCGCGCGCGCCGCCCCGCCCGTACCTAACAAGAGGGCTCGCGAGGGCAAGGAGATGCCGTCCAGAGTCTGGGCAAAACCTGCGGCATCGCTGTTGTGGCCAGTCAGATAGAACTTGCCGTCTTGATGCTGGACGGTCACTACGTTGACGGCTCCGATCTGTTTGGCTGTATCGTCCAGAGCATCCAGGTAAGGCAGGATATGCTCTTTGTAAGGAAACGTGACATTGAAGCCAACCAGATCCGGATGTGCGGCCAGGAGGTCGGGTAGCTCTTCTATGCTTGATAACTCAAAAAGATGGTAGGACCAGTCGCGGATGCCCTCTTTCTGAAGCTTCTCTTCAAAATAGGCTTGCGAGGCGCTGTGCTTCAAAGATCGACCGATGAGCCCGATGGTCTTCATTCGGAAAGGTTTTCAGTATTGTCGGGTGTGATCTTCTGGGCGCGAGAGTTCTTGACACCTTTGTAGATGAGATAGCCTACAAAGGCAAAGCAGAGTATCCAGAGGGCGATCTTCAGCTCTCCGTTGTAGCGCTCGATAAGGTCTTGCTGACCGTGGGCGAAATAGCCTAAGAAGGCCAGGATGGTGTTCCATAGGGTGGCGCCGATGGCGGTGAAGAGGATGAAGATACCGAAGTTCATCTTGGCGAGACCCGCCGGGATGGAGATGAGCTGGCGGATGGCCGGGATGAGTCGTCCAATCAAGGTGGAACTCTTACCGTTCTCGATGAAGTAGTCCTCCGCCTTCTTGATCTTTTCGCTGTTCAGCAACAAGAGATGCCCCACTTTGCTGTCGGCGAACCAATAGACGATGGGGCGTCCGAGCAATAAGGCCAGGAAGTAGTTGATGGTGGCCCCCAAAAGAGCACCTAAAGTGGCGAACAGGATGACCAGCAATACGTTGACAACCTTGGAAGAGGTGGTGAAGAGCGCCTCGTTGTCGGCATTGCAGGCCTGGTAAGCGGCCGGTGGCACAATAACCTCCGAAGGGAAGGGGATGAAAGAACTCTCAATGGTCATCAGTAACGTGACAGTGCCGTAGTTCAGATGGCTGTTGTACCAATTGATCACCTGGTCAGTGACCGACGGCTTCTCCTCTTTGCGAAGGGTGGAGTCGGTCTGGGAAAACAGGAGGGAGCATATAGCTGTCAAGGAGATGACTAAAAAGAATCTTTTTCTCATAAAAAGGCTTATTCAAAAGTGAAATCAAAGAAATAGTCTTCTGAAAGGTCGTCGGATTCATTGAAGAGTTCTGATGCATCGCAGGTTTCGGAAGGTATCTGCAGGTTGTAACGATGGGCAATCTCCTGTACGGCGGGTATTGTGTAAGGACCGCTGGACATGTAGAAAAACTCTTCGAACTCATCCTGACTGAGGGCGCTGAAGGCCTTGTCGAGATGAAAACAACCCTTGTCGTTCCATCCTTTTTCAAGATAGAAGATGCCCAGACAATATTGAATATAGGTGTCGTTGATGACGGAGTCCTGATAGTTCTCCACCAGGATGATGCCCAGGTCTATGGCTTCCGGCGTGTTGTAATAGTAAATAAGTTGTACGATGAACTGGAAGAAGTTGTATTCGGAATCTTCCAGCAAGAATAACTTGTCGATGATTTCGAGGATCTCGTCTTGGTCTTTGACAGGGTGGAGCAGGGACAGCAGACGGGGTGCCAGCATGATGACGATGGGGGCTTGGCTTTCTTTCGAGAGGTAATCGCGGAGCAGGTTGCGGGCCATCGGGAGGTTGCCCATGGCACGACACACCTTGACAATCTCCTCGAACTTGAAGATGTAGAGCGGGTCGCTGGAGTCTGCGTCGATGAGTGTCTGGAGGGCCTTGTCGTACTGATGCATCCGGTAGTAGCACTTGCCGATGAGGATGTCCACGGGATATAGGTTGGCGCGCTGGAACTCTTCATATTGTTGCAGCGCTTTGTCGAATTCGTGCATGCGATAATAGCAGTCGGCTAGGTTGAAGAGTGTGTGCGGATTGTCGGGGTTGAGCGAGTATTGTAGTTGGAAGGCGTTCAGGGCATCCTGGTCACGGCCGAGACAGAAATAGGCCATTCCCAGCTGGCGCCATACCTCCTCCTGCATCGGATATTCGTCGCTGAGTCGCGTCAGGAAGTCCAACAATACCTCCTCTTTGTAGGCCTTGAAGTTGGGGAAGATCATCATCTCCAAGTTCTGGAGCGTATATTTGTCTTGGCTGATAGCCGTCTGGATATGTGACATGGCCTGATCGACGTCCCCTTTGCGGAGAAACTCAAGTGCCAGCATGGAATGGGCTTCCGGGAGTTCGTAATTCAGCGACAATGCCTGGTTGAGCAGATGGAAAGCATCCACCTTCTTGTGGGTGATCTGCGATAGAATGACCTCTTCCACATAGGTTTCAGGAACCTCGGGATAGGCATGTTTGATCTTGGACAACTCGACTTCCGCGTCCTCATAGAAGCCCTGCATGGCGGTGAATTTGGCATGCAGGAGCTGGAAAACAGGATTTTCAGGGTATAGCTTGAAGGCTATGTCAAAACCTTGATTCGCTCGGATGATGTCAAAAGTGTCGATAAAATAGGATAAAACATCAAAAAGGTCTTCACTGTCCATGTAAAAACCCTCAAAATTCTCGTCAGATGCTTGCGTGAAGCTATCCAGCAACGCTTCAAATTCCAAATCTTCTTCCTCGTCTTCAGTATGCATGGATTATTTTTTTTAGCGCGCAAATATACTGCTTTTTTTATATCTTTGCGGATTATATTTATTCATTATTATTAACATCAAAATCTAAGACTTAATCATGACATTACAAGAGATTGCCTCATTGGTGCAGGCCAAGGTGATTACGGGTGAAGAATTTCTGGATCGTGAAGTGGAGTGTGTGTTTGCCTCCGATTTGATGAGTGATGTGCTCACCATCAAGGATCATGACGGACTGCTTCTGTTGACTGGACTTTGCAATCTTCAATCCATGCGGACATGCGAGATGGCCGATATTCAGATGGTCATCGTCGTCCGTGGCAAGGTGGTGACGGAAGATATGATTGAAATAGCCCAGGATAATGATATCGTGTTGCTTTCCACCTCCTATTCTATGTATAAAACTTCGGGTATTCTGTACAATGCGGAGATACCATCCATTTACTAATAAAAACACTGCTTATGGATTTTCAATATCATGTTGAGGGCGGAGACTTTACCAATGCGGGTTCCACATCCAGCGAGGTGAAGAGGATGCTCAAGAAATTAGGGGTTCGTCCTGATATCGTCAAACGGACGGTTGTCGCCTTGTATGAGGCGGAAGTGAATATTGTGGCGCACGCCTATCGTGGCGACATTTTTGTCGATCTGGAACAGGACAAGGTGTCGATAACCCTGAAGGACGAAGGGCCAGGCATCCCGAATGTGGAGTGGGCCATGCAGAAGGGCAACTCCACCGCGTCCCCCAAAGTCCGCGAGATGGGCTTCGGCGCTGGCATGGGCCTGCCCAATATCCAGAACAACTCGGATGAGATGCACATCGATACCGAAGTCGGCGTGGGCACGACCATCCAGTTCGTCAACTATTTCGCATGATTTCTCAAGTGATTTTGTCGTGATCATCTAATAACTAAAAGCAACTTACTATGCAAGAAGATTTCCACCACGCGCTGAAATTCAAATATGATCTCTGCATCGGCTGCGCCCATTGCACAGGCGCCTGCCCGACTGGAGCCATCCATGTCGATGACGGTCATCCACGTCTGGACCCGAATCGTTGCGTGGACTGTGGCCGCTGCTATATCGCCTGCCCCGTCAACGCCATCTATATCGAGCAAGACGACTTCCAGACGGTCTATGACTGCAAATATCCCGTGCTGCTGATGCCCTCCATCTTCATGGCTCAGTTTGAGGATAAAATCAAGGAGAAGACCATCCTGTCGGCCTTGTACCATATCGGTTTCAAGCATGTGTTCGAGTGCGAGAAGAGCGTGGACTTCCTCAAAGGCGAGATGCAGAAAGCCTCGGATGAGAATGACGGCCTTAAGCCTTTGATCTCCACCTTCTGTCCCGCCATTGTGCGACTGATACAGGTGAAGTTCCCCGTGCTGGTGCCGAACCTCTATCTCATGAAACCGCCATTGGACCTCACGGCCTTGTATATCCGTAAGTTGTTGACCGAAGAGGACCATATCCCGGAAGAGGATATCGGCATCTTCTATGTGACGCCCTGCGCCGCCAAGATTGCCGCTATCAAGAGTCCTGCCACGGAAGAGGAATCCCCCGTGACGAAGGTCGTCAATATGAACTTCCTATATAGCAAGGTGATGCGTGTCATCAAGCAGGGTGAGTACCAGCTTTGCGACGATGCGCGCACCCGTTTCCATCGTCTCTCCAAGTCCAGTCTTAACTACACCTTAACCGGTGGTGAGGCCAGTATGTTGAAGGAGGGCCGCAACCTGGCCATCGACGGCATCCACAATGTGTCTGAGTTTTTGGAGAAGCTGGAGGATGAGGATATTCAGGATATCGACTTTCTGGAGCTGCGTGCTTGCGATGAGAGCTGCTGCGGCGGCATCCTGACTGCCAACAACCGCTTCCTGATGACGGAACGCCAACGCAAACGTATGCAGAAGTCGCCAGATGAGGTGGACTCGGAAGACAACGACCTGCTCAACTACACCGACTATCTGGCCCAGCATAAGCGCGTGCTCGGTCATGTGGAGCCCCGCTCCATGGAGAAGATGGACGATGATCTGGCCATCGCGATGCAGAAGATGAAACGTGCCTTCGAGATCAACCAGAACCTGCCCCAGGTCGATTGCCGAATCTGTGGCTACCAGTCGTGTAAAGCTCTTTCCGAGGCGACCGTGAAAGGCGAGGCGGAGGTGGAGCAGTGCATCTTCATCCAGCGCATCCTTGAACATTGCGACAAGATGGACATCTCCGAAACGATGAAGGTGATGACCAAGATCTGGGGAACGAAGAAGACGAGCTCCTCGATAGCGAAGAATCTGAACCTGTAGCCACTGGCCATTAGCCATTAGCTGTTATATATTAACTGAATTTATAGCAACGAAGCACGGGTTGTCCAGCTGTGGGGTGCAGGTGCATGGCGCCCCCGAGGCATTGTTTAAAGTCTTTACATTTGGCGCAGGGACCGCAGCGCATCCATTCGCGGTCGCGCATCACTTGGAATTTGTTATCCCACACCTCCATCAAGTCGTCTTGATAGATGTTGCCCTGCACAAAGGAACGGTTGATGTTGGGGCAGGCGGAGATGCTTCCGTCTATCAGGACAGAGCCGATATTGATACCGGCACGGCAGAAGAAATAGCTGTCGCGGGTGCCTTCCTCATATTTTCCCGTATAGGCTTCGCAGCTGAAGGTGATGTTGATGCGTCCCTCTTGGCGGGTCTCGGCGATGAACTGCAGCATCTCTTCCAGTTGCGGCCGTGTCAGTTGCAGCGTGTCGTTGCTGGAGGCTCGGCCGATGGGGGCGATGGTGAAGAGTCGCCAATTGTGGATGCCGTTGGCGAGGAGCTCCTCCTTGAGTTGCGTCAGTTCGCCGATGTTGCGCTGGTGCACGCAGGTGACCACGTCATAGTTGAGCCCCCGTGTATGCGCGATGAGACGGAGGGCGTTCATGGCCCGACGGTAGCTCTCGGGATGGCCGCGCAGCCAGTTGTGGGTCTCCTCCAGGCCGTCCAGACTGACGGTTACCGACGACAAACCCGCAGCGACGAGCTCGCGATGGCGGGCTTCATCGTACAGCATGCCATTGGTGACGATGCCCCAGCGGAAGCCGTGCTCCCGCAGCGTCTTGCCACAGGCGGCTAGATCCTTGCGCAACAAAGGCTCCCCACCGGTGATGGCGATGATGACGGTGTCGCGGGGATAGCGTTTCTCCAGCGGCTTAAGGGCGCGGAGGAAGTCTATGAAGGGCATATCGGGCACGTGGGCCTCCGACTGGCAGTCGGAACCGCAATGCCGGCAGGAGAGGTTGCAGCGCCAGGTGCACTCCCAAAAGAGATAGTTGAGCTCGCGGATGGCGGTCTCGTTCTTTCTGAATATCCGGAAAAGCCAGCGCTTGAAAGGAGCCCTCTTAGGAGTCTTCATGGAGTCGCTGCACTTTCAATTCCATATCCTGTAGCTGTGAGGCATAGACCGTAGTGTCCAGTCTCTCATACAAGCCATTCTCCGTGCTGTCAATGTCAACAACTTGTACACGACAATCAAGGTTGGGGTAGAATTCTTCGAGATTTCCGGCAAAGTAGCCTTCGTGGTCAGTGGTGTCGATGGGATTTCCCCATAAAGTGACTTGAAGACCCTCTACTGGTTCTCCGGTTTCGGCATCAAACACTTGGCCTCTGGGTTGAATGAGGGTGCCCGGCGGCATGCCGTAGCAGGCTTGGAAGGTGAACATGAGGGCGGTGGCTGAGAAGGTGCCGAAGATGGCTCTCAGGATGCGTTGCTTCTTGCTGCGGATACGTTCTATGATTTTCATGACAGTGACGATGATAATGAAAGTGCAAAGATATAATTATTCTCCAAATCAGGGTGTAGAAAAGAAAAAAAGGATAAAAAAAACGGGAGGCCGAAGCTTCCCGTTTTTTCGTTGCTTGATAGCGCAGGATTAGATGATACCTTGAGCTAACATAGCTTTTGCAACGCGCATGAAACCGGCGATGTTGGCACCCTTCACATAGTTGATGGTACCGTCAGCCTCACGACCGTGCTCAACGCACATGTCGTAAATGTCGTTCATGATCTTGTGCAGTTTGGCGTCAACCTCAGGAGCCGTCCAGTTGATGTGACCGGCGTTCTGGCAGATTTCGAGACCGGAAGTGGCAACACCACCGGCGTTGACAGCCTTACCAGGTCCGAAGGGAACCTTAGCGGCTTGGAAAGCAGCGATAGCGCCGGGTTGGCAACCCATGTTGGAAACCTCAGCAACGTATTTAACGCCGTTGGCGAGGAGTTCCTTAGCGTCTTCTTCGCTCAACTCATTCTGGAAAGCGCACGGCATAGCGATGTCGCACTTCACGCTCCAAGCTTTCTTGTTAGCAGTGAACTTGGCTTTGCCCGGGAATTTGTCGGCCATGTCTTGCACTTTGTTGCGGTTGGAAGCACGCATGTCAAGCATGTAGTCGATCATCTCTTTGTCGATGCCTTCAGGAAGTTCGCAGACGCCGTCGGGACCGGAGATGGCGACAACCTTGGAACCGAGTTCGAGGGCCTTGGTAGCAGCACCCCAAGCCACGTTGCCGAAGCCGGAGAGGGCGATGCGTTTGCCTTCCATCGTGTCATTCTGTTGTTTCACCATGCGCTCCACATAGTAGATAGCGCCGAAGCCGGTAGCTTCCGGACGGATAAGGGAACCACCCCAGCCATAGCTCTTGCCGGTGAGGGCACCGGTAGAATGTTCGCGGGCCAGTTTCTTGTAAGCACCGTAGAGGTAGCCGATCTCACGACCGCCAACACCCACGTCGCCAGCAGGGCTGTCCTGATCCGGACCGATGTTGCGCCAAAGCTCATACATGAAGGCTTGGCAGAAACGCATGATTTCAGCGTCGCTCTTGCCAACGGGATCGAAATCGGAACCACCCTTACCACCGCCGAGAGGCAGGTTGGTCAGAGAGTTTTTGAAGATCTGCTCGAAACCTAAGAACTTCAACATGGAAACGTTAACAGCCTTGTGGAAACGGAGACCGCCTTTGTATGCGCCAAGAGCAGCGTTGAATTGAACGCGGTAGCCGAGGTTCGTGCAAACCTCACCCTTGTCGTTTACCCAGGTCACGCGGAACGTGAAGATACGATCGGGTTCTACAATACGCTCCACGATCTTGGCAGCCTCGAATTCGGGGTGCTTGTTGTATTCTTCTTCAATCGTCTCCAGGACCTCGCGAACGGCCTGCAAATACTCATTTTCACCAGGATGTTTGGCCTCCAGGTTAGCCATGATTTCATTTACTTTCATATTATTGAAATTTTAAATTTGGGTTTTTGTGATATCTTTTATCGCTTTTGAAAGCGGGTGCAAAGGTATAAAATTTATTAATACGCGCAACGGGAATTTTTTTTTATCGCCCGTCTCCGTATCACGATTTTTTACGCTTGTTCCGCCTTGTCCGCACTGGCCTTTTTGGCTGGTTTTCTACGACTTCTCTTTTTCGGCTTGGCAGGCTTTTCCTCGGTCTCCAGCATCTCTTCCTCCACAATGTCCGCTTCGGGAAGCTCCACTTTCGCATTCTTGCCGGTAGTCGTCGGCATCTCCATACGACGGATGTAGATGTCTTGCTGCGGGAACGGAATCTCAATATGGTTTTTGTTCAACGTGTTGTAGATGATTTCCTTGATCTTGGCTACTACGCCCGCCTTTTCTTCCACGAGCACCCAACAAACTACGTAAAGGTCCACGCTGCTTTCCCCGAAGTCGTCAAAGACGACACTGAAGCCGTGCTTGTTGTCCACTGCATATTTGCCGGCCTCGTTCTTGGCAATGAGTGGCTCCAGACTCTTGAGCAGCATGGCTCGCACCTTCTCCACATTCACACCATAAGCTACTCCTACTGGGATCTTCACCAATACATAGCCATGGTTGCGGGTGAGGTTCTTGAAGTTCTTGCTGAAGAGAGAGGCATTCTGGAAGGTAATCACACTGCCGTCCAGAGTGACAATCTGCGTGCTTTGGTAGTTGATACTGTCAACCTTGCCCTGGATGCCGTCACACTCGATGTAGTCGCCGACACGCAAACGGCCGGTCATGAGGATGACGCCATAGACGAAGTTCTCCAGCAGGTCTTTCATGGCAAAGCCAAGACCGGTGGCCAGACCGGCCATCACAATGGAGATGCCACTGCTGGACACTTCGAAGATCATCAAGGCAGCGATGACATAGAAGCCCCAGACCAGTATGGAGATGATGTTGTTGACCAATGTGGCGTTGCCTTTTCCCTGAGTCACCGTGTCGGTCTTGCGACGCTTGCGCAACAGCTTGTAGAAGGCATGCGTGGCATAGCTGAGATAACGGAAAAGGAAGTATAACTCCAAGACAAGGCAGATCTTGAACAGCGAGAGCTGGATGATGCCGGGCTTGTTGAGGAAGACGTAGAGGAAGATTTTGCGGCAGATGGACGACATCTCGAAGATGCTGGTGGCCCAATAGACGCTGAATGGTATGGAGAGGATTGCCAAGATGGGCAACAACGCCTTGAAGAGGAAATCGTAAAACCAGGTCTGGCCGATATACTCGCCTTTGACCATCTTGGGCTGCAGCTTCTTGAAGAGTTTCTTCAATTCATCCTTGTTGGGGACTTCCTCTCCTTTGCTGAGGGCTATCTTGCGTGTCAGGTGACGTTGCTCGTACATCTTCGCCAGATCGTAGAAACAGGTGATGGTCTGGATGGCAGCCAGCTGGATCATCCACCAGATCATGATTTGGACGGCCAGCAGGACAAAACCGAACCAAGAGGCCACACAGGAGATGATCATGACGATAAGAGAGATGACAGTATAGACCATGTCGCTGTCCGGCAGTTTGGTGATCTTGCGTTTCATTATAAAGAACTGCCAGATGGTGAATGCCAGTATGGTGGGCGGGAAGATGAGGTTGACGAGGTTGTTGGGTATGAGGATGATACGGAAGACGATGACGATGAAGGCCATGAAGATGAACGGCATGTATGACCGTACTCCGGCACGGATCTGTTTGTCGTCAAGACGAATGAGCAAAGATATGAGGATGACGTCGGTCAGCCAGGCAAAGAAGGTCAGGAGGTTGATGGCCATCATCAAGAAGTTCTGTTTTACAAAGAAGCGCGCGATGGTGATGGAGATGGCGAAGATGGCCACGCCGCAGGCGATGGTGACGAAGGGCCGTTTGCTGTTCTCCTTGAAATGGATGCGCCACTTTTTCGGTAGCAGCCATCTCATGATGACGTAGCTGAGAATGCTGGCAAAGATGATGTAGAAGATGGTAAAGACGCTGATGCCTAAGATGACAGGCCCGCGCCATTCGGATTTGCGGCTGAAGGATTTGTACTTCTCGTCCACGTCTCTCTTGGCGGCCACATAATGCCATTTGAAACGACGGAGCATCTTGAAGTAGTTCTCGCCACCATTCTTGAAGATACTTTTCTGGATGTTCTCGTATTTCGACATGGCGAAGGTGTTGAGTTCCTTGGCACGGTTGGTGACGCGCTCGTAGTACTCTTGGTCGCGCTCGGTGTTCTCCAGCATCTGGATATAGTTGTCGCGCAGGGCATTGGCATATTCGAGACACGCTTCACGGTCTTCCAGTCCTTGGGCATCCAGCATGTAGATGCTCTTGGCGGCGGTGTCGAGGACCCGCTTGGGCATCATCGCCCGGATGGAGTCGGGTAGAGTGCCCAGCTCCCCGTTGGGCAGGACGCGGGGTGGCAGGTTCTCCAATGTCTTGATCAAAGCATCGTAACGCTCGATCTCCGTTTTGATTCGCAAGATCATCTTGTCGTAGGGAGCGTGGTAAAGTTTGAGGCTCCGGTACTGCTCTGTGGCCGCCTGGCAGGCGTATGCCATGTCGAAGGTGAAGTCGGCCTGCTGGGAGTAGAGCATCAAGGCGATCTGGTTGCTGTTCTGCAACATCCTTACCAGACGGGCATGCTGGTCCCCGTAACGCTTCTCATAGCGGGCCAAGATGGCCTGTTGCTCGTTGTAGGCCATCTCCAGTTCCGAACGCAGCACGCCCAGCGTCTGGGCCAAGTCTTTCTCTTTAAGGACTGCCTGGGCTTGGAAAACCGTCAGCAGAGTAAGGAGGAGGAATAAAAATATCTTCTTCATATTTATATAGAATTATCGGGTTGATGTTTGAGACGGCAAAAGTAAATAATTTTTTGGCAAAAGCTATTGGATCAACAATTTCGCTAATTGTTTGCCATCGCTAGTCAGCAGATAGACTCCAGGGGAAAGATGCTGGAAATGGAGCGTGTTGGCGCCGGGCTCAAGTTGAAGGGTGGAGACCACACGGCCTGCCATGTCTAAAACCTCAATGGTGGAGACCGTTTCTGTCACGATATTGATAATGCCCGTGCTTGGGTTGGGCCAAATCTGAAAGGTCTGGATGACGTGGTCTTCGACAGGGTCCCCGCTCTCCTGACCGACGAAGAAGTCGTGAATATAGTCCATATAGCTCACGTCGTACTGGCTGGCGTTTTGATACCAGTTGTGTGTACCTCCGATCACCTTGAGGTGTTGCAACTCGGCACTGCCACTGTAGGTAAAACGCACAAAGCGAAGACCGTCATTGTGGAGATCCGGCAGGGTGTCGATGGTTGGTCCACCGGAGCAGTTGTTGGCATTCTGCCAGTATTGGAGGATGTTTTCCACGCTGAGACCAAGTGTCATGCCAAAGGTGGAAGAGTAGCCGTTGTAGCCCACCACATTGTCGCTGGTGCCATGTATGTGCAACATCTTGACAGGTGCGACAGGGGTCAGTGCAGAGAGTGGGGTGGTGATTAGGCCACTGACTGGTGCGCAAGCAGTGATACGGTCGCCATGCTCGATGGCCATGCGGTGTGTCATGAAGCCGCCCATGGAGAAGCCGGTGAAAAAAACACTGTCGGGATCTATTGGGTAGTGGACCATGAGGGTGTCAAGCAGTGCCATGAGAAACCCGGAATCATCCACGTCGCTGCTGAACAGCTCGGCGTTCCACATACTGCCGATGCCTAGGTCAAGGGCTTGGGGTACCACGATGACCCATCCATAATCGTTGGCTATCTGGGAGAAGTGAAATTGGTTGTCGCAGGAGACGATCTCATCGCCCAGTCCGTGCAGGAAGAAGACCACTGGCAGTGTCCCGTTGTGCTCGATGGGGGTCCTGACCAGATATTGCCGCTCTACGTTCTGCCAGATGAAAGTCTGTACACCCGTGGGGTCGTCGATGACGGGTGGCACGAGCGTGTCGGTGTGGAAGGTGATCATGGCCCAGTCGCCTTGTGTGTTGCTGTCGCACACGCAGTGTACATATACATCATAATAGGTGTCGGGTTGTAGATTAGACAGGTGTAGAAAACTTTCGGTGAGGCCGACGACAGTTCCGCTGCCTGGAGAGAATCCTTGTACGCCATATTCAGCCTCGAAATGGTGAGGGTCTCCTTCAAAACCCCAGCCTATAGTGACGCTCGTAGAATCCACGTTTATGATATGCAGGTTGAAGACGGCGCTGCAAGTGTCGGTCACGACAGTGTCGGTGTCCAGGACCGACCATAGTTGGAGATGGTCCAGATAAAGGGCTGAGCCTTGCTGGGGTGAGGTGTTGGCAGAGGAGAACAGTAAGATGACCAATGAGTCAGCCTCCACATATGGGTATGAGGAATCGATTTCGGAAAGAGATGTGTAGCTTAACTCAAAGGGTGTATATGTGGAGATGTCGGTCAAGGCCGTCGTATAGCCGGCGCCGACCACTTCGCGTTTGTGCGTGGTGGTGTTGTATTTGGATCCGAGAATCAGGATGCCGCCGTTGTCTCCGCTGACGGCGGAGGTGTATTTGTAGTAGCCCGTGAGCCGGTCAGGGACAGCGCCATTCAAAGGCAACCCGCCGGTGATGAAAGAGTTCAGGTCTTCATTGGCAAAGGCGGCCATCAACTGAGAGGGACTTCCCAGATTGCTGACGATCGTGCTCATCATCGGCATCAGGTTGTCGATATCGACCACTCCGGTGGACAAAACGGTGGGGAATATTGTGCTCGTGTACATCGGGTCCAGCGATGATTCGGCGAGACTGTAGACGGTGGAGCTGATGATGTCGGAAAGCATGAAGCTCTGCATCTTGAGGGCGTGGGAGCCATCCACGACACCGCTGGTCTCATTGGACACTTTCAGGAGCGGCAGATTGGTGTTCACATTCACGTTCATACCGCTATAGGTGATGGACTCGTTCACCGGATAGGTGGGGTAGCTCCAGCCAGTGGGATAGGTGTAGCTACTGTAAACAGTCAATGGGAAAAACAGCACGGTGACACTGTAACCGTTACCGGTGGACCAGTTCTCAAAACTGCCGTTGGGGATGGCGATAGTGCTGTCGGGATTCTGGGCTGCCAAAGGTGTGGTGAGAAGGAGACACCAGAAAAGAAGATGCAGGAGAGTTTTTTTCATATTTTAGCTAGATTTTAGTCTGCAAAAATAAAAAAAAAGAACATAAAAAAAGCCGCAACTTTTCAGCTGCGGCTCTAAATCATTAACTTTTGTTGAAGATTACCCGATGGCGATAGTACGGGAAAGCTTCTGTTCCTGTTTCTCCATCTTCGGCAGGGTGATGGTCAGGATGCCGTGTTCCACCTTGGCTTCGATATGGTCTTTGTCCACGTCCTCGGGCAGTGTGTAGTTCTGCTCGTAGTTCGTGTAGGAGAACTCGCGGCGCAGATAGTGGTGCTTTTTCTCCTCTTCCTTGTGCTCCATCTTGTTCTCGATGGCAACGCAGAGGTTGCCCTCGTCGTTGATGCTCACGCGGCAGAACTCTTTCTTGATGCCGGGGGCGGCCACCTCCATGGTGTAGGCCTTTTCGTCTTCTCTAACATTGACAGCAGGAGCTGTAGTGTTGGTGCGCGGCATGATGTCGCTGTTCAAGAAATCTTCAAACATGGTAGGAAACCAACTGTTTTTAAACATAACGGGTAGCATGATAAACTCCTTTCTTTTTATTGTTAGACTTTTGATTTTTCCTTTTCTCGCCGCCTCCGCTCTCGCTTCAGCGACATGTCTAATAATGCAAAGGGCATGCCAATCCGTTTTCCGTGCCAATCTTCCGAAAAGATGGACAAAATGTCCACTTTTTGTGACAGGATGGCGGGGATTGTGACAATTTTTCGTTTCTACTCTTTCATCCACCGCTCGTAAATCTCCCAGGCAGCATTGAAGGTGGGGTCCTTTGTTCCTTGACGGTTTTTCTGTTTCACCTTCTGTGGCTTCGCAGGATATTTCGTATGGCTCTCCGTCCAGGCGTGCTCGAACTTGGAAAGTTCCTCCCCAAAAGCTTTCTCGTCGAACTCCTTGCCTTGCTTTGCCGCTTTGATGACGGCTTTGAAAAAGAGATTCCAGCGTTTGGCGTAGTAATCCTTCACCAAGCCTCCCCACATCTGGTTGGCGTAGTCATTGAGGATCGGACCGCCCCAGATGGTGAGAATCGTGCGGGCCTGCTGTTCGTCATAGTCTTTTTCTTCCTTTGTTGTACCCCAAGCGCGTGCCGCCTCGATCCACGGTCCCAACATGAAGGCGGGATGCGTGTTGAGCAATGCATCTACATCGTCAAAGAGCTGGTTGGCAAGCTTTACCTGCCGTTTCATCTCCTTGATATCACGGTTTTTATAGGCCACCGTAAAGTTGTTGCGGATGTCCATAAAGTGGTTGCCCATCCATTGCGAGAAAAAGTTGACTAAATCGTATTGGTAGGTGTCTTTCCAAATAGTTTTGTAGAAATCGGAATAATCGTGTGCATATTGCCTGACGAATGCCTTGCAAATACTCTTGAGTGTGTCGTTGCTGTACGAGTAGTAAGGTTTGGTGTAATAGGTGCCGTGGCCCTCTAACGAGGGACGCGCCACCAACTGCGTGCCCAAACCGTAAAACGACCAGTCTTTGTAAATGCTGTCTATGAGCAATCGCCACTGGCCATTCAGGATGTCTGTGCCCATACGCACTTTACACCAGTCATCAATCCATTGATGCACATCGGGTTGCGGGTTCCAAATGCGGTCGAAGAGGTACTCGTAAATATGCGGACTCACATCGAAGGACTCCAACGTGGAGCCGATGCCAGTCATGTTGGGACCGGCCTCCTCCAACGCGGCGGAGAGCTTCTTCTCCAGCTCGTTGATGTTGCCCACCAGCATGGTGTTGCCGCCGAAATTGCCAAGGTAGCACCAGATGAAGGGCTGCCCGTAGAAGCCGCCGGTGGTGCGCCATACTTCGGTCTTCTCGCAGAAGTAGTCGAGCAGCACGAGTTTGTCTTGCGGTACGGCGGTGAGGTAGGCGCGGAGCCGTTCGGGGGTCCACGATTTGCGTTTGTAGTAGAATACCCACGTCATCTGCAGCCAGCGGGCAGCGGGATCGGCCTGCTGCAGGGAGGAGTAGATGTTTTCGGAAACGTTGGCGAGATATTCGGGCTCCCAGCTGGGAGGATCCATTTCGTTGAAGGGGTCCACACCGTAGATGTGGTCGGTGCCGAAGAGGGCTATCTCTTTGTCCATGAAGGACTTTTGTATCTTTGGGAAGAGTGGGTCGGCGGAATTGAGAAAATAAGTCGGCTCGAAGCCGCACCACGCGCTCAGCTGCTGGATGTCGGCCTCGGGGTGCATCTCGGCAAAGCGTTTGGGCACGTGTCCGGCAAAGGCGGGCAGCACCGGCGTCATGTTGAACTCCCGTTCGCGCTGAACAATCTGCTGTTGCAGCTCCTTCTGTCCCTCCAGCCACGACATTGGCAGCGGGCCACCGAAGCCGTCTAAGTTGGCCATGCGGTGCCACGGGAGGTGCGCGGGTCCGGAGAAGTAGCTGCGGATCTCCTCGTCGGTCATTCCGAACTCCTTCCACACCTCGTACCAGACGGCCTCCTGCCCGGTGATGGCTAACGGCATGTTGATGCCGTTCAGCGCCATCCAGTCGATGAAACGCTCCCACTGCGGCCACTTCCACCACGGCATCGTGTAACCGTAGGTGCAGTAGTTGAGGAAGAAACGGTCTTTCACGAGGGCCTTGCGGCGGATGGTCGTGTCGGGTATGGGGAAGGCATTCGGCAGTTCTACAGGCTCACACAGCAGCCACGAGACGTGCACGCCTGCGATGTGCTTGAGGTAGTAGTTCAGTCCCATGGCGAGGGAGTTGTCGTTGTTGCCGGTGATGCGGATTTTGAGAGAAGGGAGGCTCAGGCTGTCTTTGAGGGCCTTTATTTCGAAGAAGTCGATAGTGTCAGGTTGATATTCAAAGGAGAAGCAGCTCTTTGCGTCTCCCAGGATGCGGTGCGCCAATCCGTCAATGGGACGTTGCGCGGGAGTGTTTATGGCAAGCAGCATGCAGGCTAATGTGAAGAGAAGAGTTTTTCTCATTGCTTTTTGGGTGATAAAGGAGGTGCAAAGATAGGATTTTTCTCTTTGTTCATTCACACTGGTCATACGGATTATGCCCGAAGGTCGTGAAACGGCCATGCGTTATCTTGACCAAGTGAGGGGCCTTCTTCAAAAGATATTCGCGCTCAGGCCGCGCCACCTGAAACACAGGCTCCTGATAGTCTGGTTCCGACAATCCAGTGCCAGAAGCTGAAGAGGTGGAGTGGGAGGGCGGTGCTCCGATATTGTCCGTGTCAAAATGACAGGCCAGCAAATACAGACTATCCGATGTGAGTTCCAAGAATAGTCTCGATTCTATAGTGTCATAGACAAATTGAAGGCGATATTGACCGGAAAGCGTTCCTTCTCCTCCCTGAACCTGCAAATAAGGGAGACCGTTCTCCATGACTACTTTCCAGGGGGAAGCACAGTCGTTATGATGTCTTATCTGTGATTCTGAATCCAGTTCCATTAAAAGGAGTGTTCCATTTTCATATAATTCCAAAGTAGGGGATTTGAAATCGTAATAGGCACAGAAATCTCCGTCAATCCTGATTTTCACCACGGTCCAAAGACCTGTCAGGTTGTCCGAGATGGTGCCTTTAGTGCAGCCACTGAGAACCATCGTCAATGAGAGCAGCAATCCTATCACTATTTTCCTTTTCATGCTTCAACTTGATTACAACGGGACAACAACGTTAATGGGATTCAACATATTTTAGGAGATGAGTCCAATCATCCTTCAGTTCAGAAGGAAAAACAAAAAAATGCCGGATGGTATCTTGTGAGGTTTCAACCACATAACAGTATTTTTCACCAGCGTAGCAGAGGTAGTTTCCTTTTTTGAACACCGCCTTATTTTTGATACTGCTGATGGGATCCCCGACATGAAAAGAAGCCATTGGCAGAGCAAACAGTTTGTCCTTGACGTGAACGATCCTGATTTTTTGCGTCGTGTCCGAACTTCCCCAAAAGGCATTCTTACGGTAAGACACTACCACATCCGCAACATTGGAAGTGCGACCCGAACGATGATCCAACACGACATAAAATCCATAAGAGAGATTCTTGCTGCTATCATCATCGAAAACGTCAGGTCTGTTGCATCGTCCAGAGGTTGTCCAGGCAACATCATAATATGCCCACAAACTGTCTATAGGCAGCAGGTATGGCAGAGGTGTTTGTATTTCGTCTTGAGGGCCTAACTCCGTTTTTTCTTCTCTATATCGTCTATATTCAGAGCACTCTACGTCATAAAACCAATTTTCATTGTACTGTTTGTAATAAGGAAATCCACACTCTTCCAATGAACTTGTCGGCGATAGTTTTAAATAACTATAAGTACACCGGTCTCTACAGCTGAATGAAAACCAAACAGTCCCTTCTTTGTCAACGGATAAGGCCCTGACATCAAGATTGTCGAATAGATGCAGAAGGTGTTCTACATGTTTTTTGTCGTTCTTGGTAAAGTTTACGCTGTTTGTGTTTTGATTGCCGTAATAGGTGATAGACTTGATTCTGTTAGAAAGAAAGTGCTTTTTCACAAGATATGACGTGTCATGAATCCGTACAATATATACAGGTGGTCGGGAAGTGATTCCCATGTCAATAAATTCGGAGAAATCTGAATTCTGTAGGGATTCAAATTTTTCTTGTGGCGTATTGTGACGGGAGCATCCACAGAAAATAAGGATCGAATATATGATGAAGAAAATTCGTTTCATTTTTTGTGGCAAACATACACATTTTCTACATTGCTAAAGTATATTTTGTAATTTTGCGCTCTAATATTTGTCGAATATGATGCCAAAACGCCACCTGTTCCTCGCCATTGTCCTGCTGGTTTCCAGCATCTCCCTTTTTGCCCAGCAGCGTGTTTGCAGTGTCTCAGGCAAGGTGGTCAAGGGAGATAACAACCCCATGGAATATGTCTCCGTGTATGCCTCGCTACAGGACAGCGTGGTGGCGGGCACGTTGACGGACCAGAAGGGCCAGTTTACACTGAAAGTGCCGCAATCACCGAAAACCTACACGCTGACGGTCGTATGGATGGGGTATAAGACGAAACATCTTGATTTTACGGCCGACAAGGGAGAACTCTCGCTGGGAAATATCCTGATGGAGGCCGCGTCGCTAATGCTGGATGAGGTGAATGTCGCACTGGGTGAACAGAGCGGTCCGATTACAACTGCCACGCATACTACAATCACTTATACGGACCCGACGGGTTGGATGGGCGGTTCCATTGGCGACGTGCTGCGCCAGCAGTCTTCCGTGACCGTTGACCCCGACGGCAATGTCTCCATCCGCGGCAACGGCAATGTGCTGCTGCTCCTCGACGGGGTGCCCACGAACCTTGGTTCCATCAACGCGATACCGTCCTCCAATGTGGCTAGCATTGACATTATCACGAGCCCGAATGCCAGCTATGATGCGGAGGGCACCGGCGGCATCATTAACATCGTCACCAAAAAAGGTCGGCAGAAGGGACTCAGCGGGATGGCGGCGGTCAACTACGGCTTCAACCACTTCACCAACGGCAGCCTCGCGCTGAACTATATCCGCAACAAGTTCGCCCTGCGCTTCAACTACCAGGTGAAATACGAGGACGACCTCAACAATGGCTACCTATACCGCTACTACCGCACCATCGGCGATAGCCTCAGCCAGCAGATCCATGCTCTGCGGACGGTCTTCAACAACAACATCGCCCTTGGATTCACCATCAAGCCCGATATGCGGAACAAGATTGATGCTGACTTCCGGCTCATCCTGCCCCGCCTCAACACCGTGCAGGATCTCTCCAACGATTGGTACCACAACGGCATCCTGTCGCACGAGAACCATCGCAGCGACGTGACCTGGAACCGCGAGAACCTCGACGGGACGTTCGCCTATTGGCACGCCATCCGTCCCGGGAAGCTCACCTTCTCCGTCAAGGCGAATGTCTCCAAGATTTGGGGCCACCGTCCGTCGTACTACTTCTTGGAGGGCGATTCGGTCAGCAAGTCGGTGTCGGGCGGAAGTCCGCTGCTCACCTCTGCGCAGACGGACTGGCGCATTATCAAGAAATACGGCTTCTGGGATGCGGGTGTGAAGTTCTCCTACCGCCAAAACAACATCTACCACAACTTCTACACTTGTGACAGTCTCGGTTGGGACTACTCCCATCAGTTTAGCAACGACCTGTTGCACAGGGAGTACGTGCCTGCCGCATACGTACAGTTCACCTCTACGGAATGGCGCGACCATTTCACTTGGAGTGCCGGTCTCCGTGCCGAATACAGTCGCACGCACCTGCATAGCGAGAAGGAGGTGCTGGACGAGTGGACGCAGCATTTCTTCCTCGGACCGTCGCTGTCGTTAAAGTACAAGATTTCCAAGAAACACAGCCTGTCGTTTGCCTATTCGCGGCGCATCACGCGGCCCACGTACCCGCAGCTCAATCCCTACATGAGCATGATCGACCCGCACAACTTCGAGCAGGGCAACATGCACCTCCAGCCCGAAACCGCCGACAATGCGGAACTGCTCTACCAGTTCAAGGTGCCGAAATGGGCTGTGAATGTGGGCGTTTACGGCAACTATATCCACCACTACATCACGCAGGTGGCCCGTTTTGAGGACGACATCCTGCTGATGACCTACATCAACGCCACCTCGCAGACCAAGGCTGGGTTGGATTTCAGCGTCAAGGCCGACCCGTGGAAATGGATGTCGGCGACGCTCGGTACGAACACCTACTATCTCCGTTCGGTGGGCAATATCGGTGAGTGGGACATTTCCAATAGCGGCTGGGTCAACAACAGCAACCTCCGCCTCGATTTCCGCCCGATCAAGGGAATGAATATCCACCTGCAGTATTTCCAGAACACGCCTCAGTATTACCCGCAGTTCACCACGCGCCTCTCGCACTACATGAACATCGGCATCAGCCAGAAGTTCCTAAAGGGGGCGTTCACGGTCTCCGCGCAGCTCACGGACGTCTTCAACACCCGCAAATGGGAGATCTTCGCCGACAACCAGTACTATCGGTTAGACAATATGTTGCACGGCAAGAGCCGGATGTTCTGGTTGGGCGTGAGCTACAATTTCAACGCCTACAAAAAGGCTGGTGCGGGAAAGGTCGAGGGAGAAGATAGGACGAAGATACGGACGGGGGTGTAATGTTTTTTGTAATTGAATTCAACAAGTTTTACATGGTTATTCGTTTATTTTCTTCAGGTAGTCGTCAAAATCTTTGCATTTTGTGGTGTTGCCAGTCTTGTAGTCTGCAATAGCTTCATTGAGATATCCCTTTTTGGGTGTTTCCACGATAATTCCAAGACCTTTCAAAAACAGCAGCAACTGTTTTCCGAAAGTTGTTCTTTCATTTATGTTGATAGTATACGTTGCCATAATGGTTCCCTTCTTTTATTAACACCGCAAAGATACGTTTTTTTCAACAAACGGCAAGGTGGTGGAAATTGCTTATTACAACAGGCATCCAGAGGAGTGAACGTTACGCAACTCTGCACTATTGACTTTCTCGAAGCGTGCAGGATGCACGCCATCTTAGTAACCCCACACGAAACGAACGAAGTGAGTGCCGTGTGGGGTGAACGTGCGCGTGTGGTAGGCTGCGTGTCGGAGATACGCAACTATTACTGTTAAGTAGCGTGTCTTCGACACGCATGTTCGCGCATCGCACCTGCTACCCCACACTGCGCTTCACTTCGTTCCGCTTGTATGGGGTTATTAGGATATCGTGCCTCTGGCACGAGGCCGTTGGATGGAAGTTCTGGTTAGGCGTGAGCTACAACTTCAATGCCTACAAGAAGGCCGGCGCGGGAAAGGTCGAGGGAGAAGATAGGACGAAGATACGGACGGGGGTGTGATAGCGTTGCAAACTAATGACTCCAAAGATTTTGATAATTCCGAATCTCTTGCAACTCTTCGACACTGAAACAAATGTCCAAGACTTCTTTTTCTGTCTTCATTTTCGCTTTTTTGCCACCTTTGGATTTTGAATCCCGATAATAGTAGCGGTGGCAGTACCCTTTGTTTGTCTCTATGCATAAAGATACCAATTGTTTGACTGAGGAATCGCCGTTCTTGAGGTCTGTTCGGATAATACCGCGCATAGTATCTACATTAGTGGAAGATGTAGGTGTTGATATGGATAAGTAATAGATGAAATGCTGGTCGCTGACACTCGTTGAGTCAAGGTGTGTGTGCGCGTCAATCCTGATGGGGCATCTCTTGTTGATGGAATGGGAGATGTTGTGTAGAGCAATGGAATCTCTCTTGATTTCTGCCGCAGTGGGTCCCTTTTGCTTTTCCTGTTGAGAAAAATCGTCGGTGTGTTGTGCGGCAAGCCTGCTGTTCCATGGTAGAAAAGACATGATGATTAAGATGCTCAATCGGATAATAGAATAATTTTTCATATCATTCAACTTTTCAAGACTGTTTTAACGTGATGGTTTATTGAAGACTTCTTCGGCCTTTGCGACTTTTTTGTATCTGTTAAAATATTTAACCCAGTGCATGGTATTCGTTTATTGTACTATAAAGTCACCTTTCCAATTTGATTATCTTAGGTGATTTTGATAATTCTGGTTATTTATAAAAGGCTAAAAGATACGTCCTTTCACTAATTAGACAATTGAATAAACGCTTTCCCGTCCTGATTCTCAATAATCTTGATTGTTTTTGTTTGTGTCATAGTTATGATGGAAGAATGATGCACACTTAAAACGAGATCTTGCAACTTTGGATCCGTTTCTAAATCAAAAACGTTGATTTCAAGGTTTTTCAAGTCATTCGAATGGATGTGACGACTGTGCGAAAATGTCAGAGAGTGGCTACCTAATTCTGACACCACCTTTTTTGCCTTCTTCTCAGCTTCCGCAGATGCCGAAAACATATTGTCTTTCAGCCAATTTACTACTATTGTGTTTGCCCATGTGATGGATTTGGCGCATTCTCCAATGTATGTAGGATGATATTTCTCTAAAATTGGTCGCCAAAGATGTGCAGATTGGGGATTATTCAATATTTCTTTCCTCGCCGTGTCAAATTCTTCGATGATTGCATGGGCCGCAAGTCCGTTCAACTGAGGATCTATCGGCCCAAGGTTTGAGTGTTTACCCATCACAATCTCCTTTGTTGACAGTGCCATCATAGTTCCAGCCGACATCGCAATCTGCGGCACTATCGCCCGAATATTATTCCCGAAAACTGATTTCAGATATATAACGATAGATTCGGCAGCCGATAAAAGACCGCCAGGGGTGTGAAGGACTAAATCCAGTCCTTTGGATTTGTCCATCCCGCATATAGCTGCCATAAATCCGTTTTTGTCGGCGTCATTTATGCCAAAATCAACACCTTGTTTTGCCAAGGCGGATTTTTGTAAAAAAGCAGAATAATACACGATAGTATTGCGACCCGTATAGTCGCTCAATTCTTTGATGTACTTTCTGCGAGTGCTGTCTATAGTATTTGATTTGTCAACAATGTCTTGAAGAATCTGATTCCAACTTGGCATAGTAATTTAAAACAAAGGATGAGAGTTGTGAGACAAGATAATAGTAATGGGCTTGACATAGTCTGGCTCTTCATGGCTGTTTAAAACAGGATCATTTAATGAAACGCCAATCATTTCGTATAATGAAGCTGCCTCCTGTTCTTTTTGTTCTTTGATTTTCTCTAAATCTTCCATACTATGTACGTTTTTCGTTGCTATTTTCTAAAGTTTTTTGTTGCTGAAATAACAACATGCAAAAATACACTTTTTTGATATTTCAGTGAGTGATAGTGCGAAATTTTTTTTGCGTATCTAAAACGCGCCGGATTTGTAGACCGGCGCGTACTTTTGCTCAATAGTTATTAGTTATTAGATGGTATTTTACTTTAATCCCCCTCTTCCAGCATAAACAGTTCCTCAACGGTTTTGCCGAAATACTGCGCCATCTTTAGCGCTAGGAGGGTGCTGGGGACGTATTTCCCTAATTCGATGGAGTTAACCGCCTGGCGGGTCACGCCGATCTTTTCCGCCAGTTCGCCTTGGGTGATGTTCACCTCGGCGCGTGCCACTTTAATCCTGTTTTTCATAGCGCATGGAACGTTTGTTAAGGTACAGACGAAGATAAAAACAAAAGATGAAGACATAAAGGATGGAGAAGATGTTGATCATCATCACCCACAGGAAAGGAAGTCCCCATACGAAAATCAGACAAAGCAGCATGATTCCGCTGTTGATGTACAGCGACAGGATCAGTGACTCATACCGAAGCAGCTCGATGAATTCATCGTCTTCCTTATTGCGGGAGAAACCGATGAAGATGCCGGCCACAATGAGCAAAATGCCGATAAGTGTCAGCAGAAGGTCGTCGTTCGGACCGAAAGAGGAAGAAAGAAAGCCGGAAAACAGATTCCCATTGCTTTCCAGATGTTCCATCCCGAAAAGCTCGCGGATGTTGTTGAGACTGAAGTCGCATCGGCTTTGGAAGATGGAATGGATGATAATCAGCACAACAGTGATACCGAATATCCACCAACCTGCTTTTTTGTAACCGCTTGGTAACAAGAATTTTGTGTTTTTCATAACTTTAAATTTTTAAAATGAATGATGATAATTTTGACGCTGCAAAAATACACAATTCTTGACAATAAGCAAGTATAAGTTACAAAATGTAATGTTTTAAATACAAAATTAATTCTCCCCGAAGAACGCCCTGCGGATGTTCTCCAGCTCCTCGTTTGTACTGTCTTCAGCGTTTTGGTGGTCGCGAGATTGCTCCCGGACGTATTCCAGTTCGGATGAGATTTTGGCCTTCTCGTCTTTGTCTTCCTCCAGGGCGATGGCCTCCTCCAGGAACTGAATGGCGTTGCCATAGTCGCCCAACTGCCACCAGCAGGCGGCGATCCGCTCAGCCGCGGCCGACTTCGACCTGCTGCCTTTGTCGTCCATGTCGTACAGCTTCTTGTACATGAGCAATGCCTTGCCGTACTCGCCGGCCAATTCGTTGACGGCCGCGATGTAATAGATCCAGCCTGTGTTGTCTGGATCGGCCAGATGATGAGCCTCCAATTCCGTGATGGTCTGGTGGTATGCGCTGTCCGCCAGTTCCCTCAATATGGCAATGGCCAAGTTTGTCTCTTCAATCGACAGAGCCTTGACCACATCCTTGGCCACATGGTCATAGTCGTGCATGTCTCGGTAACAGATGGCCCGGAGCAGGTAATAGTCCGAATAGTCCGGATAACGGGCGATGCAGTCTGCGAGCCACTCAAGACATTTTCCATAGTCTTTGATGCCGTAATAGTATTTCCCCACACTGTACCAAGCATCCTTGTTGTTGGAATCCAGTTCTAAGGCGGTGAAGAAGTCCTTGCCCGCCTCCGAATATTTTGCGAAACTGTAGTGCAATTCCCCGCGGTTGATGTAGTCTTGGGAGCTCGGATGGAGTTTGATGGCATGGGAGAAGTCGGCGTAGGCGGCATCGAAATAGCCGAGATTCCGGTTGGCCACCCCGCGACCTGAATAGGCCACTGACAGGAAGGCTTTGTCCTTGCGGGGGATCAGCTTTGTGGATCGGTTGAATGCGTTGAGGGCACCTCTCTTGTTATCTTTGTAATAAATGTATAACCAGCCTCTGTAGAACCAGGCATAACCGTTTTTAGGGTGCTCGGCCAGTTCCTTGTCCAAGTAGTCGTAGGCGGCGGCATAGTCGCTGTGTCTCATACTTTCCAGCGCCAGAGTGTAGTTTGGGGTTGTGGGCTGGTATTTGGACAGATAGTTGAAAATACCCTCCAGCAGCCATTCGAGGCTGAAATTGTAGAACACCATGGAGTAGTTCACACCGTCGTTGAGGGCCTCCTCCACGTAGAGGCCGATGGTGCCGTCTGGGAGCTGGCAGAGGGAGGAGTAGGCAGAAGGGTAGGGAACGATGGTGCGGCGCAGCGGCCAGGTCTTCCCTTCGTCGAAGCTGACGAAGATGGAGACATCCTTGCGTTCTTGGCCATAGGGCAGCGAGTGCAGCAGCAGCGAACGTCCGTCAGGGGCGGTGCAGCGGAGGATGTCGCCGTTGCAGGCGGGTGCTTCTAGCTCGGGCCATACGGAGGTGGTGGCGCGCCAGGTGACGCCGCCGTCTTCGGAGATGTTGTACAGCCGGTGCTTGTCAGCGCGGATGCTCATCAGGATGCGCCCGTCGGAGAGCTCCACCAGCTTGGCCTCGTCGCCCTTGGGCGATGCCTTTTGGGAGCACTGCCAGGTCTCGCCGTCGTCATCGGAGTAAAAGACATAGTTGCAGGCCGTCCAGAGGGAGTCTTCGCGCACGGCGGCCGCGAACAGGATGCGGCCTGACGAGGTGCGGAGACCCGCGCCGGAAGCGAAGAACGACGACCACCAGCTACGATGCTCGGGGATTACGCAGTCGGGACCGAGGATGAAGTGGGTGATGTCTTGGGGTTTGCTCCAGGTTAGGCCGTTGTCATGACTACGGCAGAGATAGGTGCGCAAGGGGTTGTCGGGCCGCGACTGCCAGAAGCCGACTCCGCCTACAAAGACGGCCAGCAGTCCGCCCTCTTCGTTGGTGCGTACCAGGGCGCAGTCGCCGAAGCCATGACCCACGCCCGTGCCCTCCGCCAGGGTGTAAGGCGCACTCCACGTGCGTCCACCGTCGGTGCTCCGGTTGATGAGGATGTCGATGTTCTCCGGCAGGTCGGCGTCGTTGTATTTGCGCTTGTCGGTGGCCACCACCAACGAGCCGTCGCTCGCCGTGACGATGGCCGGGATGCGATAGTTTTTGGAGTCGTAGTCGCCAGGACGATACAGGGTGGTGCGTCTCAACGTGTCGGAGGATTTGCCAGACTGTGCCATCAATCCGAAGGGCAGGAGGATAATCCAAAGGACCATAATGTGCCAGAGGATGGTCTGCTTGGTGTATAAAGGTCGGTTTTTCATTTTGTGCTTAAGAAAAGGCAAAAATAGTAAAAAGATTGAAGACGATGGTATTTTTCGTACATTTGCCTCCGCTAAAAACCAGGGTTATGTTGTTAGAAGAACTGAAAAACTACAAGATATATCTCGCCTCCAAATCCCCACGCCGCAGAGAGTTGTTGAAGGATATGGGCATTGATTTTGAGATTCTTTCCACCGATGTGGATGAATCCTACGACCCTCAGCTCCCGCCGGCAGAGGTGGTAAAGTATCTCTCCCGTCTCAAGTTGTCTCCGGTCGATTTCTCCCAATATCCTGAAAAGTCCATCTTCATTGCATGCGACACGATAGTGGTGCAGGATGGTCAAGTGCTGGGAAAACCTCGCGATAATACCGAGGCGACGAATATGATCTGTGCCTTGTCGGGACAAACACATACCGTATATAGCGGTCTTACCGTGGCTACACCTCGAAAGACGCTCACGGACTATCGTGCTACCGAGGTGACCTTTGCCGAGCTTTCCGAGGAGGAGATAGCACACTATATTAATGTTTATAAACCTTATGATAAAGCCGGCGCCTATGGTGTCCAGGAATGGATCGGCTGTGTGGGTATCAAAGCTATCGACGGCTCGTTCTATAATGTGATGGGTTTGCCCACCCGTTTGCTGTGGGAAATGCTGAAACAGCTCGTTTGATGTCGCCGAAACACGCTGAAAATACGGAAACGATGTTTAAATAGAAGGTGTCAATTGCTCTTGTTTTTAACAATATATTGTAAATATTTGACTATATTAAAATAATACTTGCAAAATATTTATAATTAGTTTATCTTTGCGCCTCAAAATGATGACAAAATGAATGAGGCGTTTTTACATTACGTGTGGCAGTATCAGCTGTTTGACAAAGAGGAATTATGTACAACAGCGGGAGAACCTTTGCAGATCCTGAACCCGGGGCGTCTGAACAGGGATGCGGGACCCGACTTCAAGGGGGCGGTGGTGCGCATCGGCGACATCACCTGGGCCGGCGAAGTAGAGATCCACATCCGGAGTTCTGACTGGTATAAGCATCAGCATCAGACGGATGAGAAGTATAAGATGGTGACCTTGCATGTCGTTTATGAGCACGACATGGAGGTGGCGCGGATGCCCGGGGAGTATTTCCCGACGTTAGAGCTTTCGGACAGGATTCGGGAGGAGATGTATGGCCGTTATCTTCAGCTGCTTGGCACGTTGGAAGATCTCTCGTGCCATCCGTTTCTGGGAGAGATTTCTCCTGTTGTCGTGCGTGGTCAGATGGACACCATGTTGATGGAGCGATTCTTGCGCAAACAGCTGGCAGTACGGGAGACGGTCCGACAGTGCCGGGGCGACTGGCAGGAGGCCCTTTACCGCCATTTGGCCATAGGTTTCGGCATGAAGACGAATGCGGACGCTTTTGAGTTGTTGGCGAAGAGTTTGCCCTACAAGATCGTGTCCCGACATGCCGCCTCCGCGCTGCAGGTGCAGTCGCTGATATTCGGTCAGGCGGGCATGCTGGAGGTGGAACAGGGGGACGACTATTATCGGCAGCTCAAATCCGAATACGACTATCTGCGCTATAAGTACCAGTTGACTCCCATAAGGGTCCATCATTGGAATCTATTGCGTCTTCGTCCTCAGAATTTTCCTTGTATCCGGCTCTCACAGTTGGCGGAGTTGTTGCATGAGAATCCGGATTTGTGGCAGACGTTGACCTCACGTAATGACATGTCGTATTGGTGGCGGCATTTTGCCGTTTCGGCGGATCCCTATTGGGAGAACCACTATCATTTTAACAAAGTGACGTCCCGGCATGGGGTCGCGATAGGGGAGATGGCTGTTTCGTTGCTCTTCATCAACACGATAGTGCCGGTTCTCTTCGCCTATCACCATTTCCAAGGCGAGGAGGCAGCGTTGGAGACCACCTTGGACATGCTGGATGGGATCCCTTTTGAGAATAACCGTGTCACCCGGCGTTTTCATGATGTGCCTTTTCCCAGAGAGAATGCGGCCGACTCACAAGCGCTGATAGAGTTGTATACATGCTATTGTCAGCCTGGGCGCTGTCTGGAGTGCGCCATGGGAGATCATATCGTGAAATCTTCAATCATAACCTAAAATTAGCATAGTATGGAAAGCGAGCATTTGATTAAAGGGAAAAAAGGCGAGGACCTAGCCTTGGAATATCTACAGCAGCATGGCTACAAACTGGTGGAGCGGAATTACCGCCTGGGGCATCTGGAGGTTGACATTATTGTGGAGAATGCCAACTTCATCGTGTTTGTCGAGGTGAAGACGCGAAAGAGCAACCTCTTCGGAGAGCCGGAGTCTTTCGTGACCCTCCAGAAGCAACGGAACCTGATACGGGCGGCCAATGCCTATGTGCTGAAGAATGGGGTCCGCAAAGAGGTCCGCTTTGACGTCGTGTCGGTCATCATGGACCAGGGGATGAGCAGCGTACGGCATATCGAGGACTCCTTCAAGCCGAGGTGGTGACCATAAAAAAAACGCAGAGTGGGGACTCTGCGTTGTAGAAAGGAACCTATAAGCCGGGTTCTGTACTATGTTGTCATTTATCTAGGACTTGGGTCACCCCAAGTCTCCATCAACCTACCCTCCGAGTCGGGCGAGCAACCCTCAAGCCTCGGTTTATTTGGTCTTTCAACCCATAAGGTTTACCCTCGGATGTCATCACTGACATCGGCGTGAGCTCTTACCTCACGATTTCACCCTTACCGGTCTTGCGGCCGGCGGTATCTTTTCTGTGGCACTGGCTGTCATCCGAAGATGCCTTCCCGTTAGGAAGTATGGTGCTCTGTGTTGCCCGGACTTTCCTCTCCCATCCGGAGATGGCAGCGACAACGCGGTTCCTTTTGTGTCGGTTAGTTCAGCATTACCGGCATGATGAGCATCAGGAGGGTCTCCTTGTCGTCCGTCTCTTCGGCTGGGAAGACGAGGGCGGCACGCTTGGGCATGGACATCTCCATGCGGATCTCCGGCGTGTCGATATTCTCCAGCATCTCACGGAGGAACTTGGCGTTGAAGCCGATTTCCATAGGCTCGCCCGTATATTCACTGGTGATACTCTCTTCTGCCTTGTTGGAATAGTCCATGTCTTCGGCTGTGATGTTGGTGGAGCCTTCAGAAAGCGAGATGCGGATCTGATAGGTGGACTGGTTGGAGTAGATGCCCACTCTTCGGATAGACTTGATCATCTCCTCGCGCGATACCGTTAATATATTATGGTTCTCTTTCGGAATCACATTCTCATAGGCTGGATATTTACCTTCCTTCAAGGAGGAGTAAAGAGTGAAGTTGCTAAAGCTAAAGCAGATGTGGTTAGTTTTTTTGGAGTAGGTCACATGGATGTCCTCCGTGACGCCCGGCAGGATGTTCTTCAGATGTCCCAGCGGTTTCTTCGGCAGGATGAAAGAGACATATTCGTCATTCTTGATGGACGAGTTGGTGTAGCGGACCAGTTTGTGCGCGTCGGTGGAGACGAAGGAGATGCCTTCCTCGGAGAGCTCGCAGAAAACGCCCATCATGGTAGGACGCAGCTCGTCGGTGCCGGTGGCAAACAGGGTCTTGCTGATGGCCCGGTGCAGAATCATGGCGGGGATCTCAAAGGATTGCGGGTTCTCTATCTCGTTGGGACGCGGGAATTCATCGCCGTTGAAGCAAGGCGCGTCATATTCTCCGTTCGCAGCCCGGAATTTGAAAATGTTCTTCTCTTCCTCGATGGCAAACACGATTGGCGTCTCCGGAATCAACTTCAGCGTTTCCAACAGAAGCTTGGACGGGACAGCCACACAACCTTCTCCCTCCACATTGTCCAAATCAATGACGGCGGTCATCGTGGAGTCCATGTCGGAAGCCATCAAGTACAACTTCTCATCTTTGATGGTGAAAAGGAAGTTGTCCAAAATGGGCAGGGAATTGTTGGATCCGATGACGCCGCTGATAGCGCTCAGATTGTGGAATAATACATTTCGTGAAATGATGAATTTCATACTTTTACCTATTTTTGAATTAAGGCGCAAAGATATACTTTTTTTTCATCCCTTAAAAAAAAATCCAACCCGTATAATAGATTTTTCTATTTTTGCGTTTTCGTATACGTTGACTTATGAAACACCTCTTTTTTATTATATTATCCTTGTGTTCAATGACTTTGTTTGCCCAGGTGGACACCTCCAACATCAACAGGAAGGATGCGATGGGGCGCAAACAAGGTGAATGGAAAAAGTATGAGAACGGTAAATTGGCCTATGTGGGACAGTTCCGCAACGATGTTCCCTACGGAGTCTTTAAATACTATCATCCTAACGGTAAGCTGAAGAGCGAGTCGGAGTTTGTGGAAGGGGTCCACAAGGTCAAGACGGTGATGTATCACCCCAATGGGCAGAAGGCCTCGGAGGGTATGTTCGTGGACCAGCTCAAAGACGGACGGTGGCTCTACTATTCCCAACAGGGTGTCTTGATCGCCGAGGAGAACTATAAGCGCGGGTTGAAATCCGGCGATTGGAAAGTCTATTCCGCCCAGACCGGCATTCTCTTGGAAGAGAAGCAATACCTCGACAATCATCTGAATGGGGTTCACAAGACCTATTACGAGGACGGCAAGGTCAGCTTGGAGGAGCAATACCTGGAAGGTCATCAGAATGGCCGGTGTACTGCCTATTATCCTTCGCAGAAGATATCCTCCACGGGTGAGTTGCTGAAGGGGCATCGCATCGGTGACTGGGACTATTACGACTCCAACGGCAAAATCCGCACGACCATTCATTACGAGGGCGACAAAGAGCCTAAGACCTATATCTATTTGTACCGTCAGGGAGTGGGGCAGAAGCTCAACCAAAGCCTGGTGGCCTATTTTATGAAATATAATGATCAGAGCACCCTGGTGGTGCTGCATAGCGGCAAGAAGCTGTTGATTGACGAGAGTCTGGACGATGTGGAGACATGGGCCGACTTTCTCGTCTTCACCCGCATCTCTCCTGGCATCATCTCCTCCAACGAGGCTATTGTCGGCTACAAGCCGGTGGATGGCGCCGAGGATGCCATCACGGTGAAGCTGCGCCCGGCACCCGACGAGGAGATCTATACGGAGGGCGTCTATGCCAGGATGATCAAGAATTTGTTTAACACAGCCATGCCTGAAGAGTAGTATATTCTTCACGCTTAAAAACTTTTGATTATGCGAAAATTTTGGACGATATTAGTCGTATTAATACCCTTTGCGCTTTTTTCTCAGAGCGAATACACTTTTTATGCCTATCGAGGAGTGGTGCCTAATGGCTACAACTTCTGGGTGTCGGTGCCGGATACCTATCAGGAGGGACAGGACACGATGCCGGTGATTGTCTTTCTGCATGGCCATAGCCTGTGCGGCACCGATCTGAACAGAGTGCGAAAATATGGTTGTCTTGATGCCATCTCCATGGGTCGCGACATCAACGCGCTCATTATTGCGCCTCAGAACCCAGGAGGGCCTTGGAATGCTGCCAAGGTGATGAATGTGATCGAATATGTGCAGGGCCAGTATGGCATGGACACGGATCGGATCTCCATAGTGGGTATGAGCCTTGGCGGTTATGGCACTTTCGAGGTGGCGGCCACCTATCCGGAGAAGTTCTCCGCCGCGATGGCTTTGTGTGGTGGCAGCTCCCGTAGCGACTTCTGCGGCCTGAACAAACTTCCCTTGTGGATCATCCACGGCACTGCCGACAACGCGGTGCCCATTTCCCAGTCTGAGAAGATCGTCAATGCCATGAAGGCCTGCGGTCCTGCCAAGCTGTTGCGCTTCGACCGCTTCAAAGGTATCAACCATTCACAGCTGGCCAAGATGTTCTATCTCCCTGATACTTATCGCTGGCTGCTCAGCCACAATAGGCAGGACCGTACTGTGAACAAGGATATCTCCATCACGGTTTCCGATATGGGCGCCGCCTATCAGAACATCGATCGTGCCGCCAACAAGATAACGGTGATCAACAAGGGGAAGAACAATACCGACACGGTGGTGGAGACGCCTGCTGCCAATACCAGCACGGAAGCCACGCCTAAGTCCACGACCACGACCAAGCCGGCAGCGACGACATCCTCCAAGAAGCCGAGCGTGCATGTGGTCAAAAAGGGGGACACTTTGTATTCCATCGCCAAGCGTTATCACACCACTGTTGATAAATTGTGCAAAATTAATCACATCAAGGAAACCAGCATCTTATCGTTGGGGCAGAAGATAAAACTTCGCTAGCGGTGTGTCGAGTATAGAAAAAAGTGTACATTTGCCAGCCGAAAACAAGATATATCTATTCATTTAACTTATAAATACACAATAATTTACCTATGGAGAAAGAGCGTACATCCGACAATACCAAGCAGCAGAGAAATGTCTCCTATAATCGTATAGAAAATATGATGGGCACGACGGGTAAACTGACCCCGCAAGCCATCGAGTTTGAAGAGGCGGTCTTGGGAGGTTTGATGATTGACACCGAGGCAATCAGCAATGTTTTGGGCACAATCACCTTCCAGATGTTCTACAAAGAGGCGCACCAGCACATCTTCCGTGCCATGGAGGAACTGTACCGTGCCGAGCAGCCCATAGACTTGTTGTCGGTGACCAACCAGCTGCGTAAAGACAAGATGTTGGATGTCGTCGGGGGAGCCGCCTATTTGGCCTCTCTTACCAATCGGATCACCTCTTCAGCCAACATACAGTATCATGCCCGCATTGTGATGGAAAAGTATGTGTTGCGCGAGCTGATCAAGAACTGTAGCACCATCATTGAGGATGCCTACGACGAGTCCAAGGACGTGCTGGATTTGCTGGATGTGTCAGAGACTCGCATCTTCAATATTATAGAACAAAACTTCAAAAGAGATAGTAAACCATTACATCAGGTGGTGCACTCTACCATAGAGGAGCTCAGTAAGTTACGTAATGCAGGGGCTGATCTTCACGGGGTGCCTTCCGGTATCCGTGTCATTGACCAAAAGACGGGCGGATGGCAGAAGACGGACCTCATTATTTTGGCTGCCCGTCCTGGTATGGGAAAGACCTCCTTCGTCTTGTCGGTGGCCCGCAATGCCGCCATCCAATATGACAAGCCGGTGGCCTTCTTCTCCTTGGAAATGTCGTCACAGCAGTTGGCCCAGCGTCTCTTCTCCTTGGAGTCCGGCATCAATGCTGAGAAGATTGCCAAGGGCGATCTCAGCGATGAAGAGTGGGTGCGGCTGATGGACAAGATCGGCAAGTTGGAGACCTCCAACCTGATTATCGACGACACGCCGGCCATCTCCATCTTCGACCTGCGTGCCAAATGCCGCCGCCTGAAGCACCAATATGACATCCAGATGATCGTGGTGGACTACCTGCAGCTGATGACCGTCGGTGGTGAAAACAACAAGACGGGTAACCGTGAGCAGGAGATTAGTTATATCTCCCGTTCCCTGAAGGCGTTGGCCAAGGATCTGGAGGTGCCTGTCATCGCCTTGTCGCAGTTGAGTCGTCAGACGGAGAACCGTGCCAACTCCAAACGGCCGCAGCTCTCCGACCTTCGTGAGTCCGGTTCTATCGAGCAGGATGCCGACATGGTGCTCTTCATCTACCGTCCAGAGTATTACAAGCTGGATACCTTTGAAGACAACACTCCGTCACAGGGCTTGGCGGAGATCATCTTTGAGAAAAACCGTCATGGAAGTACGGGGGCTTTGCGCGTGCGCTTCCATGCTCAATACACCAAGTTCGCCGATATGGATGAAGGCTATTTTGACGGCAATGAAGGGGAAGCCACGATGTCCCCGATGGATGCCTTGTCAGCGATGGCCGCCATGACAGGCATACGTCCCAACGCCAACTTCGATGTGGTGGAGTCTTCCATCAATGGTGACGAGCCGGAGCCCCCCGCCTCTAATTTCACAGAAGAGTTTCCATACTAACTTGCAAGCAAAGAGATCGATATGAAGAAGTTGTCGATGGAAGAGCTGAACCGTGTCACTCCCGAGCAGTTCAAGAGTCAGGACAAGTTTCCCATAGTGATGGTGTTGGACAGTATCCGCAGCATGAACAATGTGGGGTCTGTTTTCCGCACCTGCGACGCCATGAATGTGGAGAAGCTTTATCTTTGCGGCATCACAGCTTGTCCGCCCCAGAAAGAAATTGCCAAGACGGCGCTGGGTGCCACGGAGAGTGTGGACTGGGAATACGTGGAAGACGTGGCAGCGCTGGCCCGTCGGCTCCATGAAGAGGGTTATACCATCGCCATTGTGGAGCAGACCGACGAGTCGGTGATGCTGCCTCGTATCGACTTCACCCAGTACCCAAAACTGTGCCTGATTGTGGGCAATGAGGTCTTCGGCATCTCGGATGCTTTGTTGCCGCTTTGTGATCTGGCTGTGGAGATCCCCCAGTTCGGCACCAAGCACTCGCTGAACGTGACCATCGCTGCCGGGATGGTGCTTTGGGAGGCCGTCAAACAGAAGGGTGGATTGTAGCTTTTTTAGTGGCTGTTGTTCATAATTTTTTTTGCCACAGAACAATACGAACGTGTTTTTTTTTATTTTTGCACATTCTCGCCTGTTCAGGGTGAGGGTGTGATATTAACCATTAATCGATAAGCGTATGATAACACTGTTACGTATTGGCACAACCGAGATTATCGTCATTGTGCTGTTGGTACTGCTCCTGTTCGGGGGCAGGAAGATACCTGAACTTATGAAAGGTCTTGGCAAGGGCGTCCGCAGCTTCAAAGAGGGTATGAACGAGGTCGATAAAGTGGGGGAGGACACCCCTGGCTCGTCTGCCCAACAAGACGAGACCCACTCCAATAGCGGCACTCCCGAATAATGAGTTCCGACGCGACGCCTTCTTTCTGGGATCATCTTGACGAGCTTCGTTCGGTCATCATCCGCTCGTTGATAGTGTGGGCGGTCTGTTTTGTCGCGCTCTTTGCGCTCAAGAAGGTCCTCTTCACGGTGCTCTTCACTCCGGCGGCTTCGGATTTTGTCTCTTACCGACTCCTGTGCCGTCTGTCCGAGTGGCTGCGATGGCCGTCGCTCTGCCCGGAGGCTTTCGATATCTCTTTCATCAATGTGGAGTTGGCGGCGCAGTTTGTGGTCCACATGCAGGCGGCCTTCTGGGGTGGTCTGGTCATAGCCTCCCCGTTTATCGTCTATCAGCTCTATGGCTTTCTGCTGCCTGCCTTGTATGAGCGCGAGCGCCGCTATGTGCGGCCCGTGCTGGCTAGCTCCATCCTGCTTTTTCTGCTCGGCGTGCTGCTCAACTATCTCGTCATCTTCCCGTTCACCTTCCGCTTTTTGGGCACCTATCAGGTGTACGAGGGTGTCGTCAACCAGATCTCCCTGCCTTCCTATATCGGTGCTTTGCTCTCTATGAGCCTGATCATGGGATTGCTCTTCGAGATTCCTGTGTTGGCCTACTTTCTGGCTCGTATGGGTGTCATCACGGCCGACATGCTCCGGCGCTATCGTCGCCATGCCGTCCTGGTCATCGTCATCCTCGCGGCAGTGATCACCCCCACGGGCGATGCCTTCACGCTGATGCTGGTGTCGGTGCCCATCTGGCTGCTCTATGAGCTGAGCGTCTGGATTGTGAGACGACAAGAAAAGAATGTCATCGACAAATAACCCTGTCATTTTGTAGCAAAAACAATAACTTTTACAGATATGTTGAAAAAAATCAGAACAACATTGGCCATCGTGATGCTGGCATTGGTCACGCTCCTTTTCCTGGGGGTCTGCTGGCGCATCAACTTGTGGTTCGGCTTTCTGGCGAAGATACAATTCTTACCTGCCGTCCTTTCCTTCAATGTGGTCGTGATCATCTTGCTCCTGCTGCTGACGCTCATCTTCGGGCGTCTCTATTGCAGTGTGATCTGTCCGCTGGGCATCATGCAGGATTGCTTCTCCTGGCTCCATGGCAAATTCAAGAAAAACCGATTCTCCTACTCTCCGGAGAAGAAATGGCTGCGCTATATCGTGCTGGGCCTCTTTGCGGTGCTGCTGATCATCGGCGTCACACCCGTGACGACTCTGCTGGCACCCTATAGCGCTTACGGACGTATTGTGAACACGCTGTTCAAGCCGCTCTACGACCTGCTCAACAATGCGTTGGCACACTTTGAAGCCAGTCACGAACTCTACAACTTCTCCGAGGTGGAGATCTGGATGCGCAGTGTGACGACCTTCGTGGTGGCTATCGTCACCTTGGTGGTCTTGGCGGTGCTGGCATGGCGCCACGGACGTACCTATTGCAATACGATTTGTCCCGTGGGCACATTCCTCAGCTTCTTTGCCCGTTTCTCTTTCCTGAAAGTGCAGTTCGATGCCGACAGATGCAAGCAATGCGGTCTCTGCGAGAAGAACTGCAAGGCGTCGGCCATCGACTTCAAGAATATGAAGGTGGACTACTCTCGTTGCGTTGTCTGCGGCGACTGTCTAGAAAAATGTAATTTCGACGCGCTCCGCTATGGCCGGAGCACCAAGCCTGCCGCAGTCCCTTCACAGACTGGAGAGACGGTGGACGAAGGCCGTCGTTCCTTCCTGTTGGGAGCGGGATTGATGACAGCAGCAGTGGCCACCGCCCAGCCCAAAATCAAGGTGGATGGCGGACTCGCGGTCATAGAGGACAAGGTGGCACCCGAGCGTAAGACACCGATCACGCCGCCAGGCTCCATCTCCGCACAGAACATGCAGCACCATTGTACGGCGTGCCAGCTCTGCGTGTCGGCCTGTCCCAACAACGTGCTGCGTCCCTCCAAGAGTCTGTTGACCTTCATGCAGCCGGAGATGTCTTTTGAGCGTGGCTATTGCCGTCCTGAGTGCACCCGTTGCAGCCAGGTGTGTCCCACGGGTGCCATCCGTCGCATCACTCCCGAGGAGAAGACCGAGGTGCACGCGGGTTACGCTGTCTGGCTGAAGGAGAACTGCCTCCCGCTGACTGACAAGGTCCCTTGTGGCAACTGCGCACGACACTGTCCCACCGGTGCCATCCAGATGGTGGACTATGAGGGTGCCAAGGTTCCCTCTATCGATACGCAGAAGTGTATCGGCTGCGGTGCCTGCGAGAATCTGTGTCCAGCAAGACCCTTCAGCGCCATCTATGTGGAGGGCAATGTGATGCACCATCTTTCATAAATCATTATTTTACATCAGAAAGCAATTATACTATGGATAGAAGAGATTTTTTGAAACATCTGGGCGGCGCGGCTGTGGCAGCCTCCCTGTTGTCTGCCTGCCGTAAGCCTGAGATTTCTGCACGAGGCACCAATTTGGATGGGCGAGGCTCTATGACCTACCGTACGAATCCCAATACCGGCGACAAGGTCTCCCTGCTGGGCTACGGCATGATGCGGCTGCCCGTGGAGGCCGGCGGCACCATGCGCGAGAACCCCGACTCGCCCATCGACCAAGAACTGGTTAACCAAGAGGTGGACTATGCGCTGGAGCACGGCGTCAACTATTTCGACACCTCCCCGGCCTATTGTCAGGGCAATTCCGAGCACAGCACCGGCATCGCGCTCTCACGTCATCCCCGCAAGGATTATTATATTGCCACCAAACTCTCCAATTTTGCTCCGCCATCTTGGAGCCGACAAGCTTCTATGGAGATGTTCGAAAACTCCTTGAAGGAGCTGCGGACGGACTATGTGGACTATCTGCTTCTGCACGGCATCGGCATGGCAGCGGAAGGCATGGACGCCTTGCAGGCCTTCAATGGCCGCTACATGGACAACGGCATCCTCGACTGGCTGGTAGAGCAGAAGGAGAAGGGGCGGATCCGCAATCTGGGGTTCTCCTACCATGGCGATGTCGCCATCTTCGACATGCTGCTGAAATGGCATGATGAGGGCAAGTATCACTGGGATTTCGTACAGATAGAGCTCAACTATCTCGACTGGAACTATGCCGACGAGATCAACGAGCGCAACACAGATGCGGTCTATCTGTATGACGAGTTGCACAAGCGCAATATCCCAGCCGTCATCATGGAGCCGCTGCTGGGTGGCCGTCTGGGCACCTTGCCCGACTTTATCGTCAAGCGTATGCAGGAGCGTGAGCCCGAGACACCTGTGGCGCGTTGGGCTTTCCGCTTTGCCGGCACTCCCGAGGGCGTGCTTACCGTGCTGAGTGGCATGAGCTACATGGAACATCTGGTCCAGAATGTGGCCACCTATTCGCCGCTGCGTCCCATCACGCAGGAAGAAAACGATTTCCTGATGCAGGTAGCCGACGAGATCTACAACCTCAAGAGTATTCCCTGCACGGCATGCAGCTATTGTATGCCCTGTCCCTATGGCTTGAATATACCCGCCATCTTCTCCCATTACAATAAATGCATCAATGAGGGGAATATGCCCAATCCGGAACATCGCACTTCCGACTACAACAAACTGCGGAGAGCGTTCCTGATCGGCTATGACCGTAGTGTGCCCAAACTGCGGCAGGCGAGTCATTGCATCGGTTGCTACCAGTGTGTCTCCCATTGCCCGCAGCGCATCAATATACCCGCTGAGATGCAGCGTATCGATGAGTATGTGGAGCAGCTGAAACGCTCGTGAAGACAATTAGAAAGGACGAACTAACCCGATAGGGTATCCAATCATTATTTTTATTATTTTTGCAGGCTGCAATTTTGTGGCTTGCATTTTTTTATATCAGGATGCTGAAAGATAAGAAAATATGTGTGGTGCTGCCCGCCTACAACGCGGCGCTGACGCTTCGTAAGACCTACGAAGAGATACCGTTGCATATTGTGGACGAGGTCATTCTGGTGGACGACCACTCCTCGGACGACACTTTGGAAGTGGCTCGGGAGTTGGGCATTCGCCATATCATACATCATTCCGAGAACAAAGGGTACGGTGCCAATCAGAAGAGCTGCTATAATCAAGCGTTAGCGCTGGATGCCGATGTGGTCATTATGCTGCACCCCGACTACCAATATACCCCCAAGCTGATCGAGTCGATGGCTTACCTCATCGTCAACGAGGTCTATCCCGTGGTGCTCGGCTCCCGCATCTTGGGCAAAGGGGCCATCAAGGGCGGAATGCCGCGATACAAGTACTTCTTCAACCGCTGCCTCACCTTCGTACAGAACCTGATCATGAGTCAGAAACTGTCTGAATACCATACCGGCTATCGGGCTTTCTCCGCAGACGTGTTGCGCCAAATCAACTATATGGCCAACTCCGACGACTTTGTCTTCGACAATCAGATGCTGGCGCAGATCTTCTATACGGGCCATGAAATTGCCGAGATCACCTGCCCGACCAAGTATTTTCCGGAGGCATCCTCCATCAACTTCAAGCGAAGCATGAAGTATGGCTTCGGCGTGCTTTGGACCGCTATGCAGTATCGTCTGCAGAAATGGCACCTGGCCCATTTTACTATTTTTGAGAAACAATAAAGAATTTATTTAACAATATGAGAAAGAGTAAATTAGGATTAAATTTTGATCAAGTCGATGAAGCCAAACGGTTGGCGAAGAACATTGCGGACCAGATCCAGCAGTTCGTGGATTCGTACACGACCGTTACGGTGGAACGTACCCTGTGCCGTCTGATCGGTATCGACGGCATTGACGAGAACGAGGTGCCGCTTCCGAATAGGGTGGTGGATTCCCTCTTGGAGAAGGGTGTGCTCAGTCAGGGCGTGCTCTACTTCTTAGGCAATGCCATCTTGGAGACCGGTGATGAACCCCAAGCTATCGCGGAGAAGATCGCCGCTGGCACGTTGGACATCACCACGTTGCCGATGCATCCGCTGGCCGACATACAGAAGGCGGTGCAGCCCTTCATCGAGGCTTGCCTGACCCGCATCAAAGGCAATGTGGCCAAGCGTAATGAGTACCTCAGCACCATCGGCGAGGGCCCGAAGCCCTATCTCTACATCATCGTGGCTACGGGTAATATCTATGAGGATGTGGTCCAAGCCCAGGCCGGTGCACGTCAAGGTGCCGACATCATCGCGGTGATCCGTACCACGGGCCAGAGTCTGCTCGACTATGTGCCCTATGGTGCCACGACAGAAGGTTTCGGTGGCACTTTTGCCACCCAGGAGAACTTCCGCATCATGCGTAAAGCCCTCGATGAGGTGGGCGAAGAGGTGGGTCGCTACATCCGTCTCTGCAACTACTGCTCCGGACTCTGTATGCCGGAGATCGCCGCCATGGGTGCCCTTGAGCGCCTTGATGTGATGCTGAACGACGCTCTCTATGGCATCCTGTTCCGCGACATCAACCCGCAGCGTACGCTTGTGGACCAGTACTTCTCCCGTATCATCAACGGCTATGCCGGCGTCATCATCAACACGGGTGAGGACAACTACCTCACCACTGCCGATGCCGTCGAGGCTGCCCACACGGTGCTCGCCTCTGACCTCATCAACGAGCAGTTGGCTCTTATGGCCGCTCTGCCCGAGGAGCAGATGGGTCTCGGACACGCTTTTGAGATGGACCCGATGCTGGAGAACGGCTTCCTGCTGGAGCTGGCACAGGCCCAGATGACCCGCGAGATCTTCCCCAAGGCCACGCTGAAATACATGCCGCCCACCAAGTTCATGACCGGCAACATCTTCCGCGGCCATATCCAGGACGCCCTCTTCAATATGATCGGCATCTGGACGCACCAAGGCATCCAACTGCTCGGCATGCCCACTGAGGCTATCCACACGCCTTTCATGAGCGACCGCTACCTCTCTATTGAGAATGCCCGCTATATCTTCAACGATATGCGCAGCATCGGCGAGGAGATGGAATTCCGCGAGGGCGGTATCTGCCGCGAACGCGCCAAGACCGTTTTGAACAACACCATCGATCTGCTCAAGCAGATTGAGAAGGAGGGTATGTTCACTGCGCTCGAGAAAGGTATCTTCGGTGATGTGAAACGTCCGATGAACGGTGGCAAGGGCCTCGCCGGTGTGGTCACCAAAGGCGACAACTACTTCAACCCGTTTATCAAGATGATGAAAGAACGCTGGTAAAGTACAGTTGTCAGTTATCAGTTGTCAGTTATCAGTTATCATTTAATAGTAGTGTTATGGAATACGAAATGGAGAATTTGCCGATAGGAACGAGGGTGAACCACGAGAAGTACGGCGAGGGCATCATCAGTCAGAACAACGCGCTGACCTACAAGATTATCTTTGTGCGGGGCGGCGAGATCGAGTTCGCCAAGACCTCCGTGCAGCTGGAGGTGATTACCCCTGGTGAGATGCCGGAAGGTCAGAAACCCGCTCTCAGCGTCAAAGACGTGGAGCGCATGATGACTTTTGTGCTGAACAAGTACAACGCCATCGAGCACAAGGTGGAACTCGGCAAGAAATGGCAGGGTGGGGTGATGCTGCTCCAGCCCGCCAACAAAGAGCTCCAGCCCAAAGAGATCCCGATAGAGACCTTCTTCCACAAGATCGTCATGATGCGCGACCGCCTGCGCGTGCTCGAACAGAACATCAACAGCAGCGACAGCCTGACGGACGAGGAGAAAGTGAACCTGCAACAGTATATCTCCCGCATCTACGGCACCATGACCTCCTTCAACGTGCTCTTCGAAAACAAAGAAGATTATTTCGTAGGCATGAAAAGCTAATGAACATACAACTAGATCATGGTAAAACAAATCAACAATTAAACAGATAAACAATTAAACAACAGAAAAATGAGTGGTGGATTATATTCAATGGATCAAAAGGATTTTGATCAGACGTTAGACCTTACCAAGGTGAAACCGTATGGTGACACGATGAATGACGGTAAGACGCAGATAAGTTTCACGTTGCCGGTGCCTGCCGGTGACGAGGCCATCGAGGCAGCCAAGCAGCTGATGAAGAAGATGGGCTTTGAGAACCCGCTGGTGGTCTATAGCCAAGAGCTGACCAACGGCTTCACTTTCGTGAACTGCTATGGTTCCTGCACGCATACGGTGGACTATTCGACCATCCATGTGCCGAAGGTGGAATCTACTGTGTGGTCGATGCCGGAGACTGATGAGTTCGTGCGCGAGCACATCGGGCGCAAGATTGTGGTGGTGGGTGCCAGCACTGGCACGGATGCGCACACAGTGGGCATTGACGCCATTATGAACATGAAGGGCTACGCCGGCCATTACGGCATTGAGCGTTACGAGATGTTTGATGCGTTGAACATGGGTAGCCAGGTGCCGAATGAAGAGTTCATCGCTAAGGCTGTGGAGATGCACGCCGACGCCCTGCTGGTCTCCCAGACGGTGACACAGAAGGATGTCCACATCAAGAATATGACGGAGCTCATTGAGATGCTGGAGGCGGAGGGCTTGCGTGACAAGCTCATCGTTATCTGCGGCGGCCCGCGCATCACGCACGAGCTGGCGAAGGAGTTAGGCTTTGACGCCGGCTTTGGCACCAACACCTACGCCGATGACGTGGCCTCCTACATCGCCCAGGAGATGGACAGAAGGATGCACGGGGGGAAATAGTCCCTACGCCACAGGCCCAAAACTACTAGTGGTCAGGCGGACGACAAGGAATGCGTTGGTTGGTGATATTCTCAATGGAAAAGTCCTCTTCACACCTTGATAACAAGTATCTATGATTGTTATGTTTTTGAAAATAATATCTAAGGTGTCCAAAATAAAAAATGACATACTGGAAATGATAGTTGTCTCCACAAACCTCAAACAAAGGAAGATATAATAGTCTCCGATGAAAATGGCTTGCTGTCATTTCAATAGCAATTACACGATTATGATTGACTACCGCAGTCAGGTCTCCTTTGTTAAGATATACTAACAAGGTGTCCCCTGTCAGCATAACACTATCTATTTTATTTTGCGAAAAATGGTAGTGGTTATTTGCTTTTACAATAGATTGTGAGGGAAACCAACAATGATGATGTCCCAGAGCTAGTTTTATGCTGTTGTCCTGCGCATTGACAATGATAGGCAGAAAAAATAATGCACAAAGTACACTAATAGTCAGTATTATTTTCATGATCTTTTCCATCTCTAGGCAATAAATTAAAGCAGCTATAAATAATTAATATATCTCGTGCAAAACACCTTATTGTCCTTGTCGATTTGATGATAGGGGCACATTTTGCATTCATGTCTGTCACCTTCGTGTACATCTTGCCAAGTAGCTCCACTCAAAGTTCTAAGTTTTTTTACGTAATCACATACCTTTTCTCCTCCTTTTTCAACTCTGTTTATTATATATTCGCAATTTTCATGGAATGGCGAGATGCTATCATTTTTGAAATATGATGATCTGTGATAGTCGGAAGGTCGTCTATTGGAATTATCAATATTTGCTGCGGTCTTGGTCCTAATTATTTTTTTTTGTCGTGTTTCTTTTTGGTTAATTAGTCTTTGTCGAATTCTTTCAATGGCTTCTGGATAACAAATCCAGCGTATGTTGGATTTGTTTGTTAAGTAGTTCTTCATAGATTCGAAATCTTCATCTCTGTTATTCTTTAGAGCTATGTTAGAGAGATCAACTTCTACGCAGGTGACTTTTGATTCCTTTAATTTCTGATATTTTTCATTATCAATAGCGTGGGAGAACATAAATTCAACAAACAATTCATGTCCGTTTATAATGGCGATTGCATCAGGTTTTACGTCTCCTCTATATTGTTCAATCTGTACTTCGTCGAAAATTATATTTGGTCTTTCCTTTTCGTAAGCGTAGTATGGAGAACCATCTGCATCTTTTCTCATTAGTTTAATAAGTTCATTGTCTTGTATCTCCCAATCACTTTTATTGTTTTTTCTTGAATTATTAATTAGGATTTTTTCTGTACCCTGTTTGTTTTCGTATCGTAAAGAAAAACGAGGCAGGCATAAGGTTTTTGAGTGTTGAAATACTACTTTTGCTAGTAGATGAACGGAATCCTCGAAGCCGTGTTTGCAGTCCATGTCTTTTGTGTGGGCGAAATGTGGTTTTCGACGAGGTCCCTTTCTTGCTAGTAACGGGGCATCACAATGTGGGCAAAAACAATTGCAAGCAGATCCTCTGGGCACATCGGAAACACAAACAATTTCTCCATTTTTATTTTTGGCCCAGCCGAATAGTTGATGGTGCATGTTGATGGAAATGAATTACATATATGAATTAAAGGGCCATGTTTGGGAGTGGGTTTCTCTGCCTCTAATAAAGTGGTTTGATAGGAATAATACCTCTATTGTCATACTCTGTTGACCATTGAACTTGCCATGTTTTGCCATTAATCTGGTCTAACATCACGAATGTGTGAAAATTACTAGTGGGATATAGTGTAAATCTTCCGTTTTCCTCCTCGTCAGTGGAAACAAGTTTGGTGGTGGAAAGAGGAACTTCAAAAATGTTTTCCATGTCTTTAACGGAAAACTGAACCTGCCAGATTCTTCCGTTTCTGGTATCAAGTTTTAGAAAAGTCCACATGTTACTTGTTGGAAATAACTTATAAACTGCACCGTTTTGAGGTTCAGAAACACTTTGTGGAGCATATGGGATGTCACTTTGAGAAAATGCTGATACGGAGAGCAGCAATGTTGTAAATAATACAATAACTTTTTTCATCATTTAATGATTTTTGATGCAAAAATACAAAAAAACTAATACTGACGCTGCTGATGGAGGAGACTTGTCTGGGGCTAAGATTAGAAACTCCCCGCACACCTCCGGCGTGCGATATTGTTCGTGCGGCCCCATCGCTACCCACCCCTGCAGACCTACGGCCTGCACCGAGCGCGCCACGCCACCCTCTGTTCACTGTTCACTGATCACCGATCACTGTTACAACTGATCACTGACAACTTTTACTCAATGACCAGCTTCTTGAACTTCTCATGCCGTCCTTCGTCCTGCAGCAGCAGGTTAAGTTTGAACTGGCCGTCGCGTTTTCCTTCGGCGATGCACTGTGCTTTGAAGGTCTCGAAGGAGTTGCGTTGCAGCCGATGTGTGACGGGATCTTTCACTCGTAACGAGTCACGCTTGGTTTTGTACTCCTGGTTGTATTCTTTCAGCAACGCATCTACTCGTTTTGTGAAAGTGTCGGCCTTGGCTTGTGGCGTTTCCATATCTGCGAACTCATAGTAGAAACGGTATGCGGAGATCTCCAGATCGGCAAAACCGATGAAGAATTTCAAGGGCATTTGCAGCTCCTCTTCGGCGGTGCGCACGGCGTCGATGAATTGCCGCTCGTGAAGCTTCTCGCCAGTCATGGTGACGATGCCGTTAACTTTCTGCACCAAGAAGATGGAAGGTGTTCCCCAATAGCGTGGTCCTACCTCGATAAGATCGTTCATGTTGTAGCGATACAGTCCCGCATAGGTTGTCACATAGGTGACATATCGTTTGCCTGTTGTCAATTCGTGAGCCTGGACAAAACGTTTCTCCTCGTCAGGCTTGTCAATGTCCTCCTCGGGCACGAACTCAAAATAGTGCATGTGGGGAGCCAGTACTGTATTGGAAGTGTCATCAACCACCAACCCGAAACGGCATTCGGTGGCATAGTAGGAGAATTCTTGATGAAATGTTTGGGTGGGGAAGGAGTCTTTGAACTTGTCGAGATAGACCTTGGTGTTCCCGCACTTCCATGTGGTAAGCAGTTGGAAGTCAGGCCAGTAGTGCTTTGGCAATACCGTGCCGTATTGTGCTTTCAGAGCACGGAGCTCGGCGGCACGCTCTGGGTTGGGCTTGAGGAATGGTTGGAAAGACTCCCGGATCCGACTGGGGATATCCATCTTTTCATTGAGTGTGCCTTTTTCGATGTCTTCAACGTATTGGTCGAAGTATTCGTTCACGTTGTTCTGCATCTCCACGATGGTGGAGGGGTTTGCCGTGATGATGAGCGTGGTGTTGTGTTCTATGCCAAACCGCATGATGGTGTAATAGCGGGCGGTGTAGTCCTCAATTTCATAGACGGTAAAAGGGTATGGAGAAAGGTCTTTCATCCACTGAGGGCAGTCACGTTGTGCAAAACCTGAGATGGATCCGCAGATGGTCCCGTCGGGTGCGTAGCCTTCAATGACCTTGCCCACAATGCTTACCAGCTTGCCGGCAAAGACCTTGCGGCGATTACGAATCATGGTGAAGAGCCAAGCGAGGTTCATCTTTCCATAGACATCTTTTAAATACCGTTGCGTGATGGGAATCCACTTGGGTTCTTTGGTGGTGCCGGAAGTGGTGGCGTACAAAGCAGGCTTGTCGGGGAACAAGACATTGCATTCCCCGTTTTTGTGCCGCTCCACATAGGGACGCAGGTCCTCATAATCATTTGGTTGCACGTTTTCCTGGTACAACTGGTAGAGTTCGCGATCATCCTTCGCCTGGAGAATATCGGCGAAATGATGTTCGCGACCATACTCCGTGTCCTTGGCGAAGTCCAGAATGCCGCGCAATGTTTTCTCCTGATATTTCCGAGGGTTTTTCGCTGCTTTCTTGAAAGACAGATACTGTAACCCACCTGCCACACCGAGTAGGAAATTCGGAACAAAAGGGGTATTTAATTTTTCCATATTTTTATCGTTTGGATGTTTAACGCAAACCTATCACCTGATACCTATTGCCTGTTGCCTGTTCACTGATCACTAATCACTGATCACCAACCGTTTGAACTTCTCGTGGCGTCCTTCGTCCTGCATGAGCAGTTGCAACTTGAACTGGCCGTCGCGGGCGCCCTCGGCGATGCATTGGGCCTTGAAGGTCTCGAAAGATTCGGTAATCATGCGGTGAGTCACCGGCATCTTCAAACGCAAAGAATCGCGTTTGGTCTTGTACTCCACATTGATGCGCATGAGGGCTTCATCCACCTTCTCGGTGAATTTCTCGGCCTGCTCCTGAGAGACGCTCTGGTCAGCGAACTCATAGTAGAACTGGTAGCCGAGGATGTTGAGGTCGGCGAACCCGATGAAGAAGCGGGTCTTGAGGCCGGTCTCTTTTTCCGCCTCGTGTACCGCCTCGATGAACTGCCGCTCGTGCAGCTTCTCGCCGGTGATGGTGACGATGCCGTTGACCTTTTGGATCATGTGTACGGTGGGCGTGTTCTGGAAGTTGGGGCCCACCTCCAAGAGGTCGTTCATGTTGTAGCGGTATAGCCCGGCGAAGGTGGTCACAAACGGACAGTAGCGTTTGCCCTCCTTCAGCTCGTGCAACTGCAGGTAGGTGGGGTTCTCGTTCTCCAGGTCGGCCTCGTCGATGAACTCGTAGTAGTGGAAGTGCGGGAAGAGCACCGTGTTGTTGGTGTCGTCCAGCACCAGTCCGAAACGGCATTCGGATGCGAAGTAGCCGAACTCCTGGTGCAGCATGGTCTTCGGGAAGGAGTCTTTGAACTTGTCGAGATAGACCTTGGTGTTGCCGCATTTCCAGGTGTTGAGCAGCTGCATGTTGGGCCAGTAGTGCTTGGGGAGGACGTTGCCGTATTTTGCCTTGAGGGCGCGCAACTCGGCAGCTCTCTCAGGGTTGGGCTTCAGACAGGCCTCCAACTCGGCGCGGATCTCCGGGTCGATATTCAGGTCGGCCTTCAAGGTGCCGTTCTCAATGTCGGTAACGTACTCGTCATAAAACTTGTTAACATTGTTTTGCAACTCCACGATGGTGGAGGGGTTGGCGGTGACGATGAGCGTGACGTCTTGCTCAATGCCCATACGCATGAGCACATAGTAGCGGGCGTTGTAGTCGGCGATGCCATAGACGCACTGCGGGTTGGAGTAGAGCACCTTCACGAAATTGGGGCAGTCGCGCTGGGTGACGCCTGACACGGAGCCGAAGACGGTGCCGTCGGGCGCGTAGCCCTCGATGACCTTGCCCACAATGGAGAGGATCTTGCCGCTGAAGACTTTCGGTTTGTTCTGTATGAAGTTGTAGAGCCATACCTTGGTCATCTTGCCGTAGATGTTGTTCAGATATTCCTGGGTGATGGGAATCCACTTGGGCTCCGACGTGGTGCCGGAGGTGGTGGCGTACAAGATCGGCTTGCCGGGGAACAGGATGCCCTCTTCGCCGTGTTTGTGACGCTCTACGTAGGGACGCAGGTTCTCGTAGTCGTTTACCTGCACCTTCTCCTGGTAGCGTTTGTATAATTCAACATCATTCTCAGCCTGCAGGATATAGTCGAAACCGTGCTCTTTGCCATAGACGGTGTCTTTGGCGTAGGTGAGGATGTTGCGTAAGGTCTGTTCACTGGATTTCTGCGGGTTGCGGGTGGCTTTCTTCAAACTGCGGTATTGGATTCCGCCTGCCATGCCAAGCAATGCGTTGGCCACTAACATTCTTTTTAATTCCATTATTAGATAGATTTAGTGTATGTCAAAATGAAGCCGCAAAGATACATTTTTATTTCGAAATTCTTAAAATAACTTAATGAGACAAAGACTTTCATGGCAGGAGACATGGTTGCAAGATATTGTGTATGTTTGCAGACCGATTGTAATCTAATTATGTGGAAAGGTAATAAGGTCTCATGGATACGCACGCTGGCGCTCTTGCTGCTGACTGCCGGCCTCTCGTCGGTGGTTTTCGGCAAGACGGTCACGGAAAAACGTCTGGTGGGTTCCTTCAACTCCATCTACAATACCTCTTTCCTGGATGTTCGCTTTGTCCAGTCCAGCACCTGCAAGGTGCTTGTCACGATGGAGAATAGTAGTCAGGAACAGGTGGTGACCGTGGTGGAGAAAGGAGTCTTGCGGATCTATGTGAAAGGTTACGTCACGCTCCGCCCATCAGAGAGATACAGGGTTGTGGTGTATGCTCCTTTTCTGGTGGAGGCGTGCAATGAAGGTCCCGGGGTGATGGATTTGGGGAATGTAACGGGCTCCACGTTTTTCGCCGATAATGTGGGGGATGGGCGTCTGAACTTTTCCTTCACGCCCTATGAGGACTCGTGGCTGAGCTCCAAGGTCAGGATGCGGAACCGGGGTGCGGGAACGCTGAGTGCAGATTGCGATGTGCATGATGTGGAGATAGAGAGTGAAGGGGGAGGGCTCTTGGAGGTGACCGGCACCGCTGTGAATTTGTGGGTCACCAATACCGGCGAAGGCGATGTCAACACCACCGATCTCGTTGCAGACTATGCCAATGTGAAGTTGGATGGTCTCGGGGGTATCTATGTAAATGTGTCAGTTAAGACCTGGGTGTCGGCGGATGGTGGTGGCTTGGTAGAGATCTTCGGGGACTCGGAGGTGGTGGAGTATTAACTGCAAAGGCACAAAGAGTGTTTATTTGTTGAATTGTTGATTTGTTTTATGGGAGGGGATAAACACGTTGCGCAGGAGTTCTGCTCTGACGGAGTGTAACTAATAAAAGATTTGCGTAAATCTGCGTGAAATCATTACCACAAAGGCACCAAGGATACAAAGATTATAATTAGGAAAGTGTACATAAAAAAAGGCCTCCGTGTGGGGGCCTTGATATGATTGGCATACAACCTTGCTATCCCTTCAGCGCCTCCGCGCCGCTGACGATCTCGATGAGCTCGTTGGTGATGGAGGACTGGCGGGCGTTGTTGTACTTCAGCTTCAGGTCGCGGAGGATCTCCGTGGCGTTGTCGGTAGCCTTGGTCATGGAGATCATGCGGGCGCCGTGCTCGGAGGCGATGGAGTCGCACAAGGTCTTGTACAGCTGCGTGCGCATAATCTTGGGAATCAGCTCTTCCAACACCTCTTGCGGGGACGGCTCGATGATGTAGTCGTTGCCGGAGGCGGCGGTCTCTTCCGCAGCTATGTTGGTGATGGGCAGGAACGGCTCCACGGTCACACGCTGGGTGGCGGCGTTCAGGAACTGGTTATAGACGATTTCCACCTTGTCAATCTCGCCCTTCAGGAATTCTTGCGTTAACTGGTCGCAGATGGCCGATACTTCGGAGAAGTCCGGATTGTCGATCAGTTTCTCATTGCTCTGCATGACAGGGTATGTCTTGCTCAGCTGTTCCTTGCCCTTCTTGCCAATGCAGATCATCTGCAGGTTCCCCTGGCGGTTCTGGTCAGCGTATTGCGATTCCACCAGGTGGTTGACGGCCTTCACAATGTTGGAGTTGAAGGCGCCGCACAACCCTTTGTTAGAGGTGATGGCCACGATGACGACCTTCTCCGGGGTGCGCTGCTCAAAGAGCGGCATCTCGTCCAAGGAGGCAGAGGCAGTGGATAAGTCCGCCAGAATCTCGTTGAGCTTCTCAGAGTAGGGACGCAGATACTGTATGGAAGTCTGCGCGCGTCTGAGTTTGGCAGCCGAGACCAGCTTCATGGAGCTGGTGATCTTCTGCGTGGACTCGATGGAGCTGATGCGGGTTCGTATTTCTTTGAGGTTTCCCATAATTATTTCACTTCAAAAGATTTGACCACTTCGGCGCAGGCATTCTCCAGCTGCTTCATGATGTCATCGTCGATCTTGCCGGAGCGCAAGGTTGCCAGCACATCCTCGTGATGGTCATGCATGTAGTTGAGGAAGGTGATTTCGAACTTGCGGATGTCGGCGATGGGCACATTCTGGAGCAGGCCTTTGGAGCCGCAGAAGATGATGGCGATCTGCTCTTCCACCTTGTACGGAGTGTATTGGGGTTGTTTCAGAATTTCCACGTTGCGGGCGCCCTTGTCGAGCACATACTGCGTGGCGGCGTCCACGTCGGAACCGAACTTGGCGAAGGACTCCATCTCGCGGTATTGGGCTTGGTCGAGTTTCAGGGTGCCGGCCACCTTCTTCATGGACTTGATCTGGGCGTTACCACCGACACGTGACACGGAGATGCCCACGTTGATGGCGGGGCGTACACCAGCGTTGAAGAGGGAGGTCTCCAGGAAGATCTGACCGTCGGTGATGGAGATCACGTTGGTGGGGATGTAGGCGGACACGTCACCGGCCTGCGTCTCGATGATGGGCAGCGCGGTCAGGGAACCACCGCCTTTCACCTTGTCTTTCAGGCTGGCGGGCAGGTCGTTCATCTTGGCGGCAATCTCGTCTGACTCGATGATCTTGGCGGCGCGCTCCAGAAGTCTGGAGTGCAGGTAGAAGACATCGCCAGGGTAAGCCTCACGTCCGGGCGGACGGCGCAGCAGCAGGGAGACCTCACGGTAGGCGACAGCCTGTTTGGAGAGGTCGTCGTAGATGATGAGGGCGCTGCGGCCGGTGTCGCGGAAGTACTCGCCGATGGCGGCGCCGGCGAAGGGAGCGTAGAACTGCATGGCGGCGGCATCGGAAGCCGTGGCTGTGACTACGATGGTGTACGGCATGGCGCCGCGCTCCGTCAAAGTCTTCACGATGGATGCCACAGAGGATCCCTTTTGGCCGACAGCTACATAGATACAATAGACAGGGTTGCCCTGCTCGTAGAACTTTTTCTGGTTGATGATGGTGTCCAACGCGATGGCGGTCTTGCCCGTCTGACGGTCGCCGATGATCAACTCACGCTGACCACGGCCGATGGGGATCATGGCGTCCACAGCCTTGAGACCCGTCTGCAAAGGCTCTTTCACCGGCTGACGGAAGATGACGCCCGGCGCCTTGCGCTCGATGGGCATCTCGCAAAGCTCGCCTTCAATGGCGCCTTTGCCGTCGATGGGCTCGCCCAAGGTGTTGATGACACGGCCCAACAGACCTTCACCAACTTTGATGGAGGCGATGCGGCCCGTACGCTTGCAGATGTCGCCTTCGTTCAGACTCTTGGAGTCTCCTAACAAAACGACACCCACATTGTCTTCCTCTAAGTTCAGGGCGATACCGGTGATGTTGTCGGCACCCGACATGGTCTCGAAGGTGACCAACTCGCCGGAACGCACATTCTGCAGACCATAGACACGTGCAATGCCGTCACCCACGAGGAGGACGGTGCCGGTCTCTTCCATTTCGGTCTTCAGATTGACATTCTGTAATTGTTGACGAAGTATAGAGGTTACTTCTGATGGTTTAATTTCTGCCATATATGTTGTTCATTAATAATTAACTTGATAGATGTTGTGTGCAAACTCCTGTTTCAGTCTGTTGATTTTGGACAGGACGCTGGTATCGATGAAGTTGTCGTCGAATTTGATGAGGAAGCCGCCGATGATTTCGGGATCTACCAGCTGTTTGATCTGGACGGTGGCGTGAGTCTTTTCTTCCAACAGACCTTTGATCTTTGTCAGCAGTGGCTCGCTGAGAGGCTGTGCGGTTGTCAGCGTGGCCACCTTGATATTGTGTGCTTGGTTGTACAATTTGAGGTACTCCTCGCAGATAGCTGCGATAGCAGGCTCTCTCTTCTTCTTGATGATAACTCCTAAGAAGTTGAAGGTCGTGTCGCCAATACTCTCGGAAAAGATCTGGGAGAAAATGGCGTATTTCTTGGAAGGGACAATGACGGGGCTGTTCAGGACAATCTGCAGCTCCTGATTTTCTTTCAACACTTGGATGATCTGTTGCAATTCACCTTTGACAGCCTCAATCTGGTTGAGTTCGCTGGCATAGTCGAACAAAGCTTGGGCGTATCTGCTTGCTACTTTTGGATTTTTCATTGTCGTTTTTTAAAGCGGTCGCAAAGATATAAAAAAAATGAGCGTGAACCTCCTGTGACTAGAATTTTCTGCTCCCAGGCTTCACGTAGGGCTTGCCTTCCTTGCATAGCGGGCACTCGTCGGCTTCCCAGCTTTGGATGTTCAGCTTGGTGGCGCTATAGACGGGGTAGGGCAGGCTGTTGGCGCTGCGGTCCACCAGACAGGCGATGCCGATCACTTCGGCGCCGAAGGACTTGAGCACTTCGATGGTCTCTAAGGAGGACTTGCCGGTGGTGACCACATCCTCGGTGATGAGGAGACGTTGGCCGGGTTTTACCTCAAAGCCGCGGCGCAGGGTCATGACATTATCCACTCGCTCGGTGAAGATGGCGGGTTTGCCCAGCTGACGTCCCAACTCGTAGGCCACGATGATACCGCCCATGGCCGGTCCTACCACCATGTCGATGTTCAGGTCTTTGACCTGTTCGGTGATGACTTTGATGACGCGCTCGGCTCTGTCTGGGTATTGTAACAGTTTAGCACATTGACAATAACGGTCACTATGACGTCCGGAAGAGAGCAGGAAATGTCCTTCCAGCAAAGCTTCTGATTGTTTTAATTCATCTATTACCATGTTGAATGTATTTAGTAGGCGGCAAATATACTATTTTTTATGGAAGATAATGCTGTTCTTGGCTTTTTTTTACCATCATTATGTTAACAAAAACAGAGGAAGAACTATCTCACAAACACGCATTTTATCGGATAGTGGTCGGAGATGAGCCAGCGGCCGTACTTGTCGGTGTTGAGGGTCTGAAAGAGAACCGGGGTGGCATTCTTGTAGAAGATGTGGTCGATGACGATGTTGTTGGGTGCGTTGCCCCAGCCGTTGAAGGTGCCGTGATGGTCTGTGATGGGCGCATCCTCGCGAGCCTGCTTCATGATCTTCTTCAAAGGCTTGAAGATTTCACTCTCAATGTCGGAATTGAAATCGCCTGTCAGGAAGATCGGGGCTTTTTTGTCGGTCGCGATCTCTTTGATGCGGGCAGTGATGAGCTTGACGGACTCGCGGCGTGCGACCTCTCCCACATGGTCCAAGTGCGTGTTGAAACAGTATATGTTTTGGCCGGTTTTTAGATCTTTGAAGTATCCCCACGTCACGATGCGATGGCATGCGGCATCCCAGCCCCGGGAGCAGACATCCGGCGTTTCGCTGAGCCAGAAATCACCATGCTGGATGAGCTCGAAGCGGTCGCTTCGGTAGAGGATGGCCATGTGCTCGCCGCCTTGCTTGCCGTCATCGCGCCCCACACCTATGTAGGCGTAACCTTCCAGCTTTTGGTGCAGATAGTCAAGTTGCACAAAATAGGCCTCCTGCACACACAGGAAGTCGGGGTGCTCCATCTTGGCCATGTTCACGCAATTGGCCTTGCGGTTGTCCCAGATGTTGTCGCCATCCCCGGGGTTGTTATAACGGATGTTGAAGGAGATGACCGTGATGGAGTCCTTCTGCGCGAAAGCCATCCCCGCGCAGAGAAACAGCAGTATGGTGATGATAAGACTTTTTTTCATGAACTAAGATATTAAGAAGTTAAGAAACAAAGGTGGGGTTCTATTTAAAGCCAAAGACCAGCAGCTAACAGCCAGCAGCCAACAGCTAATAGCTAAAGACATATTGTATGATATTCGCGCCCATTTGCAAAGCCTTGGTGCGGGTGGCTTCGGAGTCCTTGTGTACCACGAAATCCTCCCAGCCGTCGCCTAAGTCGCACTCGTATGTGAAGAGGAAGACCATGCGGCCTTCATAGAAGAGAGCGAAGGCTTGGGGCGGCTTGTTGTCGTGCTCGTGGATCTTGGGCAGCCCGTTGGGGAAGTTGTATTTCTGATGGAAGATAGGGTGGTTGAAGGGCAACTCCACCAACTCCAATTCCGGGAACACCTTCTTCATCTCGCGGCGGATATAGGCGGACATTCCATAGTTGTCGTCGGCGTGCAGAAAACCGCCTGCCATCAGATACATGCGCAGGTTGGCGACCTCGCTCTCGCTGAAGACCACGTTGCCATGACCCGTCATGTGCACATAGGGATATTGGATGATGTCGCTGCTGCCGACCTCAACAGTGGCAGGCTTGGTATCCAATGACGTTCCCAGATTCTGGTTGCAAAAGGCAATCAGGTTGGGCAACGAGGTCGGGTTGGCATACCAGTCGCCACCCCCGTTGTACTTCAACAGGGCAATCTGCTGCGCGGAACCCATCCACGCCATACCCAACAATGCGAAAAATAAACAAAATCTCTTCAACATTATATCAATAACAATTATGAATTATCTACCGACCCATGCAGACCTCCGGCCTGCAATCGCCTCCGCATTCCATTATCCCTTCTACCGAGCTCTTGCCCCCTAACGGGGCTGCTCAAGGAAAACTATTAACTCTTAACTCTTAACTCTTAACTCTTAACTCTTAACTAATATTAGTATCCTCCGTTCCACTTCCTCAAGAACCACTCCACGCCGAGCAGCAACAGGATGGCGCCCAGATACCAGGGCGAGCTGAGCAGCATCTTGTAACGTTTCTTATAGGTGGCGATGGTCTTGATATTGTCGTTGGCCTTGATCTCCTTGGCCACATCCTTCATTTCGTCGCGGGTGAAAAACTTGCCGTTGGTGGCAGTGGAGATGCTCCTCAACAGGTCGTGGTCGGCGATGAGGTTGGCGGTCTCCAACATGACCTCCTGTACGGTGAACTGTCCGCTCTTGGAGAGCTTCTTGGTGCCCACTTGGGTGGTTGCGGTCCACTGATAGGTGCCAGTCGGCAGCTCACCCACATTCAAATAGTAGCCGTTGTTCTGCTTGGAGAACTGCGCTTCGTAGGTGGTGTCGCCGTTGCCCTTGATGCTCATCTTGACATCCGGCTCGTTGATGGCTTCATAGCTGTCGTTGTATAGCTCTGCCGTGAATTCTACATCACTGTTTTCCCGGAACACTTGCGCGTGTTGCACGCGGAACTGACTCTTGTCGGTGCGGGAAGCCAGGAAGAGGACCGTCTTGTCCACGATCTCGTTGAATGCGTCGTGGTTCTCTTTGTACATATAGTTATATAGCTTCCAAGACCAGATGCCGGAGCCGGTGATGACACCGTTGCGTACGCCGTTGCTCTCGTTGAAGACGATCAACGGATATTTGGTATCGACACCACTGACCTTCTGATAGAGGAATACGTTGGCAGACACCGCTGTCTTATAGGTGCCGAAGATGGTCTTGATGGGCGGGAATCGGCCCATCAGCTGTCTGGACTCTTCCGAGAAGGAAAAACTGGTGAAGTTGTCGTTATAGATGGGCGTTGCCTGGTTGGTCAGGGACTTTGACTGCGTGATGGATACGCCGCTGTTCAGCCCGTTGAAACTGTTCAGGTCGCTCTTGGGTCCCAGAATGTAGAGGGCGGGTATGCCGCTCTTGCGGATCTGGGACAGCAGGTTGGCGGCAGATTGTCCCACGGCGGGCAACTGGTGCAGGATGACAAGGCTGTAGTTGGATACCGTCCCGTTGAAATCTTCTACGGAAGCTGTCGTGACATCGTAGTTGTCGGTCAGCTCCAGCGCCTCCTTGATGGCGGCCACGTCGGGGTGGGGCGACTGATAGACGATGGCTACCTTGTCGCGCTGTTCGATGACTTCCACATAGAATTTGGTGTGGTTGTTCTTATAGGTCGCCTCGCCCTCCAGTTCCGTCAGGTCAACGCTGTAGCCATGCAGTCCCGACTGTTTAGCCTCGATGCTGAGCTTGACGGTCTCGAAGTGCTGTTTGCCGCTGATCTGGATGGTTTTGGACATGATCTGCTGGCCATTCTCGGAGACGGTTAGCTCAGCACGTTTGCCAGCCAGTTTGTTGGCGGCTACCTTGATCTCCACGGGGAAGAAGTTGCCTTTGAGCGCCTGTCGGTTGTAGTCGATGGCGGCCAGCAACAGGTCTGTGTTCAGCTCCGAGCTGCCCAGTCCGACGGTATAGACAGGGTATTTCACCTTTTCAGCCTTGTAGTATGGACTCGCGCCAGTGTTGTAGATGCCGTCGCTGAGCATGACAACAGCGCCGACATTGCGGTTGGCGTAGAGCATCTCCATCTCTTCAAAGAGGGAGGATAGGTTGGTGGACTTGTCTGTCAGCGGGATCTGCAGGGCCTCGTTGTCGGCGATAAGACGATTCTCGTCGCCCACCAGGTATGTCTTGACCTCGTATTGTGATCCGATGTCGGCGATGAGTTCACCCACACGGGCGGCGTAGTCCTGGATATAAAAGGAAGAGTCGGGTGCGGCGCGCAGAGACTCACTGTTGTCCACCGCTACGACGATGACGGGCTTGTCGGTCTCCTTGACGGTGCGCTTCAGCATCGGCGACATCAGCAGCAAAGCCATCAGGGTGACGGCCAGGCCGCGCAGGGAGGCCATCGCAATACGGTGTCCCTTCTCAAACTCTATATTGTGGTTGCGGAAATACAAGAAGAGGGCATAGCCAACGCCCAAGGCGATGGCCAGTGGTATGAGCCAGAGGGAGTGTTCAGCCAGTAAGGACATGGTTTACAAGGGTTTGAATCCGATAATCTCACGCACTTCCTTAACCGTCTTGGCAGCACTCTCGCGGGCCTTCTCGGCACCCATCTTAGCTACCTTGCTGATATAGTCGTCTTTGGATCGCAACTCCAAGATCCGTTCGTAGATGGGCTGGATGAAGGCGATCATATCGGCAGCCAGCTGCTTCTTCATGTCTCCATAACGGATGGCGCAGTTCTGGTACTGCTCTTCAAAGTACTGCAGGGTGTCGGGAGCGGAGACGGCCTTCATGAGGCTGAAAAGGTTCTCCACCGACTGGGATTTAGGTTGGCCGGGCTCGGTGGGACCGCTGTCGGAGACGGCCTTCATGACCTTCTTGCGGACAACCTCGGGGGCGTCGGACAGGTAGATGCAGGAGCCTTCGTTATCGGATTTGGACATCTTGGTGGAGCCGTCCAGACCAGGAATCTTGACCAACTCTTGTCCGAAATTATAGGCGACAGGCAATTTGAAGTATTCGTGCTTGTAGATATGGTTAAAACGCTGCGCGAAGTCACGCGTCATCTCCAGATGCTGCTCCTGATCCTTGCCCACAGGTACCTTGTCAGCGCGGTGCAACAGGATATCGGCAGCCATCAGGACGGGATAGTTGAGCAGTCCGGCATTCACATTCTGTGGTTGACGGCGCACCTTCTCCTTGAAAGAGGCCACGCGCTGCAACTCGCCGATATAGACGTTCATGGAGAGCAACAGACTCAACTCGCAGACCTGCGGCACATCACTCTGCACATAGATGGTGGCCTTTTCAGGGTCAAGCCCGGCAGCGATGTAGTCAATCAAGACATTCTTCACATTCGTCTGCAGATCCGTTGGGGTGGGGTGCGTGGTGAGAGAATGATAGTCCGCAATGAAGAAGAAACAGCGGGCCTCTTCCTGCATCTTGATAAAGTTCCGCAGGGCTCCGAAATAGTTGCCCAGATGAAGAAAACCAGTCGGCCGAATGCCGCTAACAACAGTGTCCATAGTGTAAATATTTTTAGGGCGCAAATATACACAAAAAGCTGGCTTCATTTTTGTATATTTGCACTCTTGAAAAATATTCTGGATGAATACTGATAACCAACATTCAATCAAAGAGTTGTTGCAGAAATACGTGCAAAAGAATGGCAAACAGCAGTTGTATGCCGAACGAATTGTGGTCGAGAATTGGCCGCAATATGTGGGAGAAGTATGTGCGAAATATTCGACCTGCGAATCCATCATCAACGGCGTGATGCGCGTCAAGGTGACCAACGCAGCCCTCCGCTTTGAATTGATGGGTCAGAAATCGACCATTCTCAACAAGATAAATGCCGATTACGCCTTTCCAGTTGTCAAGGACATACAATTTTATTAATAGTCAGGAATCAGCTCTTTATCCTCAGTATTCTTTTTATAACGTAAAACAAGCACGATGGCAAACGACAAGATGATAGAGTTGCGGGGTGTGAAGGTCAACAACCTCAAGAATATCGACGTGGATATTCCCCGAAACAAACTGGTGGTGGTGACAGGCCTCTCCGGATCGGGAAAGTCATCCTTGGCTTTCGACACGCTTTATGCGGAGGGGCAGCGGCGATACGTGGAAAGTCTCAGCTCATACGCCCGCCAGTTCATGGGCAAGATGCACAAGCCGGAGGTCAAGTCCGTCAAGGGCATCCCGCCCGCCATTGCCATCCAGCAGTACAGCATGTCGCACAACCCTCGCTCCACCGTCGGCACTGTGACGGAGATATACGAGTACATGAAGCTGCTTTTTGCCCGCATAGGCCGTACCTATTCGCCCATCAGCGGCCGTGAGGTGCGTCGCGACTTTGTAGATGATGTCCTCACCTATGTGCTGTCCGTGCCCGCCGGCAAGCGCGTCTATGTGCTGTCCCCCATCTTCGTTCCCGAAGGCCGCACATTGTTGGAACAACTCGGCATGTTAAAACTGCAAGGCTTCAGCCGCGTGGTCTATGACAAGAAACTCTTCGAGATCGATGAGTTCCTCAACGGGAAGAAGGCAACCCGCGTGGATATGATGTTCCTCCTCGTGGACCGTTTCAAGTCCGACAATCTCGCCTCCAACGAGTCGCGGCTGCAAGACTCACTCCAGACGGCCTTCAACGAGGGTAAAGGTGCCTGCGTGATCCAAGTGGAGGGCGACACGGTGACTCAGAAATCTTTTAACAACCGCTTCGAGGCCGATGGCATGGCCTTTGAGGAGCCCTCCGTCAACCTCTTCAGCTTCAACAATCCATACGGTGCCTGTAAGACCTGTTCGGGCTCCGGCAGCATCGAGGGGGTGGACGCCGATTTGGTGTTCCCCGACCGTTCCCTCTCGGTGGCTGACGATGGTGTCGCCTGCTGGCATGGCGATGTCCTCAAAGAGTGGAAACTCTATTTCATGCGCCATGCAGCCCAAAGAGGCTTCCGTCTCCATTGTCCTATCGAAGACCTCAGCGAGGAAGAATACAACCTGCTGTGGCATGGTGATCCCGATCATCATGTGGAGGGCATCGAACAGTTCTTCCAGTTCGTGGACGCCAACTCCTACAAGATCCAGTACAGAGTGCTCAGGGCCCGTTATCGCGGACGTGAGACCTGTCCCGATTGCCATGGACATCGTCTGCGCCCGGATGCGTCATACGTGAAGGTTAACGGCAAGACCATCATTGACCTGATCAGCATGCAGCTCTCAGACCTCTATCTCTATTTCCGGAACTTTCATTATGCCAATGAGTCGGAGAAGAAGATTGCCGAGTTGCTGGTCCGTGAGCTGACCAACCGTATCGGAGTCCTCAACGAGGTGGGACTTGGCTACCTGACCTTGGAGCGTCAGTGCGGTTCCCTGTCGGGTGGTGAGGTGCAGCGCATCAACTTGGCCACCTCCCTGGGCAGCAGTCTCGTGGGCTCCCTCTATGTGCTGGATGAACCCAGTATAGGACTGCACCCACGCGACACGCAGAACTTGATCAACGTCCTGAAACACCTTCGCGATATCGGCAATACGGTGGTCATTGTGGAGCATGACGACGCCATCATCCGCGCCGCAGACTATATCATCGACATCGGCCCGTTGGCCGGCCAGAACGGAGGTGAGGTGGTCTTCCATGGCACTATTGACGAGCTGCTGGCCACGAAGGATAACCTCACAGCCTCCTACATGCGAGGCATCGTGGGTGGCTATCCATCAGAGAGGTGCCTCTCCATCCCCATGCCCAAGTCGCGTCGCAAGTGGCGCAATTACGTGGAAGTGATCGGGGCCAAAGAGCATAATCTGAAAAATATCGATGTCAAACTGCCGCTGGAGTGCCTGGTGGTCATCACGGGCGTGAGCGGCTCCGGCAAGAGCTCCCTCGTCTCCAATGTGCTGTATCCTGGACTGCAACGTCTGCTCGACCAGGGCAATGCCAAGCCTGGCCGCTATTCACGTATCGATGCGGATATGAGCAAGATACGAGAGGTGGTCTTCGTCGATCAAGACCCTATCGGTCGTTCCACCCGTTCCAATCCCGTGACATACGTCAAGGCTTACGACCATATCCGCGAACTCTTTGCCTCGCAAGCGTTGGCCAAACAACGCAACTATCGCTCAGCCTTCTTCTCCTTCAATGTGTCTGGCGGCCGTTGCGAGGAGTGCGAGGGCGAGGGCGTGATCCGTATCAATATGCAGTTCATGGCAGACGTGGAGTTGGTATGCCCCTCCTGCGAGGGCAAACGCTTCCGCGATGAAGCTCTGGATGTGAAGGTCAATGGGAAGAACATCTTCGAGATACTCCAGATGACCGTCAGTGAAGCTATCGCCTTCTTCCGTGAGATGCCGATGACCGATACCGTCAAGAATATCCTCCGCCGCCTGATGCCGCTGGCGGAAGTGGGACTCGACTACCTGGTGCTCGGGCAGTCATCATCCACACTCTCCGGCGGCGAGGCCCAGCGCGTGAAGCTGGCTTACTATCTGTCGCAGGAAGACAAAGACCAGAACAAACTCTTCATCTTTGACGAGCCGACGACAGGCCTGCATTTCCATGATATCAACAAGCTGTATTCGGCTTTCAATAGTATCATAGAGCGCAACAACTCCATATGGGTTATCGAACATAATACCGAACTGATCAAGTGCGCGGACTGGATCATCGATCTTGGACCTGAAGGGGGCGAGAAGGGTGGTCAGGTGGTCTTCGAAGGCACCCCCGAGAAGCTCCTGGAACGGAAACGCTCCTACACGGCGCAGGCTCTACAGGAGAAGCTGAAGAAATAGGACTACTTGCCGATCAAGTGCGTCATTTTTTTCTTTGCAAAACGGAATAACAGGAAAAAGAAGACAAACCATACGCCGTAGAGAATATAGCCAAGCTGCGTATTCTCCAGCGCATTGTTGTACATCAGCAGGAAGTCGTAGATGCCATGAAACAGGACAGGTAAGAACAGGGAGAGAAAGAGGTATCCTTTGCGGTGCCAGGGTCTGAACTTGGCATAGGCAAAGAAATAGCCCATAATGATGCCGAAGAAGAAGTGGGCTGGCACGGCGAACAGGGCACGCGAGACAGCCACCTGCAATCCATACTGAGTCACGTAGCTGATATTCTCCAACGCAGCAAATCCCAGGCCCGTGAAGGCTCCGTATTCCACTCCGTCATAGTATTCGTCAAAATATTGGCTTTTCCATATGAAGAGATAGAGGAAGAAGAACTTGCATAGCTCTTCGGGGAATCCTGCGAGACCGAAGGCCGTATAGGCGGATTGGACCAGCGGATCGTAGAACTGAAGGCTGCCCAACCCCGTGACGCTCAACAACAAGACATCCAAGAGTCCGGCCAAAGCGCCGCCGACAAGAGCCTTCAGAATCATGGAGAAGGGCTCTTTCTTGTAGCGGTCCTTGGCATAGATGTAGATCATCAACAGGACTACCGGCAACAGGGAAGCAATGAGTATGGTGTACATTTGAATTCTAACTACAAATTACTAACTACAAATTACTAACTACTAAGTACTAACTTCTAACTTCTAACTTCTAACTGACAACTCCTCACAGCTTCATCCATTCATCGAAATCTTGTTCGCTGACCAGACCGAGCTGTAAGGCGGCTTCACGCAGGGTGGTGCCGTCGCGATGCGCCTGCTGGGCGATCTTGGCAGCATTGTAGTAGCCGATGTGCGGACTGAGTTTCGTGACCAGCATCAAGGAGTTGTTAAGGTGCATCTTGATGCGCTCGGTGTTGGGCGTGATGCCTTTCAGACAGTGGTCGTTGAAGGAGTTGATGACGTCAGCCAACAGTCGGGACGACTGGAGCAGGTTGCGTCCGATGAGCGGCATGAAGACGTTCAGCTGAAGGTGTCCCTGCATGGCGCCGGTGGTGATGGCCACATCATTGCCGATCACCTGGCAGCACACCTGTGACAAAGCCTCGCACTGGGTCGGGTTGACCTTGCCCGGCATGATGGAGGAGCCAGGTTCGTTGGCGGGCAATACGATCTCGCCGAACCCGCAGCGCGGTCCCGAGTTGAGCAGCCGGAAATCATTGGCAATCTTCATCAACGAGATGGCCAGTCGCTTCAGAGCTCCCGACATCTCGGCCATGGAGTCGTGGGTGGCCATCGCCTCGAACTTGTTGGGTGTGTTCGTGAATGAGAGGCCCGTGAACTCGTTGATATAGTGCAAGGCGTTCTTGTCGTAGCCTTCCGGCGTGTTCAGACCGTCACCGACGGCGGTGCCCCCGATGGGCAGCTCCATCAGATGCAGCATGGCGGCACGGATGGTCTCCAGCCCATGCTCCAGCTGGGAGAGATGTCCCGATAACTCCTGCCCTAAGGTCAAGGGCGTGGCATCCATCAGGTGCGTGCGCCCAATCTTCTTGATCCCGGCATATTCGGCAATTTTCTCCCGATAGGTCTCCATCATCCGCTCGATGGCCGGCACGGTCTTCTCCAAGATGACCTTCGTGGCCGCAATGCGCATGCCCGTGGGGAAGATGTCGTTGGTGGACTGTGACTTGTTGACATCGTCGTTAGGGGATAGGAACAACTCCTGGTCGTCCAATTGCCCGCCATGCAGCTGATGCCCGCGATGCGCAATCACCTCGTTGACGTTCATGTTGGTCTGTGTGCCCGATCCTGTCTGCCAGATACGCAACGGGAACTGGTCATCCCATTGGCCTGCCAAGATCTCGTCACAGGTTCGGACTATCAAGTCGCATTTTTCTTGAGAGAGAACACCGGCATCACGGTTGGCCATGGCCGCAGCCTTCTTGGCCGTCACAATACCGTAGATGATCTCGATGGGCATCTTCTTCTTGCCAATCACAAAATTCTCCATCGCACGTTGTGTCTGAGCTCCCCAGAGTTTGTCGCTCTCCACACGCATCTCTCCCAAAGTATCTTTTTCAATTCTATAATCCATATTGTTAAATATTTGATTTGTAGTTTGTTAATCGTAAAAACGCCAATTGATGCCGATTTTGACATGCTGTGCCTGCATCGGATAATAGGGGGTGGTGAAATAGCCGTAACCCATCAGTCCAGCCAAGAGGTTCCCTCCTCTGACAAAGAAGGATATGCGCTTGACACGGAATGAGAGATGCAAATCCAGATACAGGTAGTTGCCCACTTTGATCTCCTCTTGATGGAAGAACTGGTGCAACAAAGGATTGTAGCCGTCGGCATAGTATGCAGTGTTGAACATCAGATCGCCACCCAGCTGGATGTTCAGCCTTCTTTTGAAAATGCGGAAACAGTAACCTGTTGACAGTTTGCCGGCAAAAAGCGGAAGGGCGATATGGGACTTGGTGGCGTGTTGTAATGCCAAGTTGATGTCTAAGTAGAAGTTGCGGATATGGATGGGGGCCTCTCCCTGCAACTGCAAGACGCTGATGCCTGTTTCTGCCATTTCAGGTTTGTATTGGCTGTTCAGGAAGATGTAGTGGTGCAACATGTAGTAGTTGAACCCTACCTTGTAGTCTTTGCGCGTCCAGTATGCGCTGAGTTTGAGGTTGTTCTGCTTGGGCCATTCGTTATACCAAAGACTGTTGTTGCCTATGTAATAACTGTAGAAATAGTCTGGTGAAACACGGTAGAAGTCGGCGGTGAAGCCAATGTGATGACGGGTTCTGCGGTTGATGGCGAAAGTGGCCTTGGCGAAGGCGTGGGCATCATTGCGATTATAGCCGAAGAAGGAATAAGAGATGCCGCCGAAGAGATCCCATACGCTGAAGAGGCGGATGTTGGTACGGGCAAACAGCGTCAGAGTGTTGCCCCGATAGTAGGGCATGAAGGCGCCGACGTATTCGTGACGGACACCCCCGGCGATACGGAAGAAGTAATGCTGGCTGACAATGGTGTCGAAAGGTCGGTAGTTGGACCATTGCAAAGCATTGGAGATGGAGTAATATTGGATTGTGTCGCGCGTGGTGTCAGTGTTAATATAGTATTGGTCTTGGTAGAAGTCGTTGTTGAGGTCGTGGTCGTAAAAGAGACTGTTGGTCTTCTTGAACTGGAATGTATGGGTGAAAGAACCAAAATAAAGCCCTTTTTTGTTTTCGATATTCAGATACTGCATCAGGAAGATGTCGTGGGTGTTGATCAGCGAGGAAGCGTTGCTGAAGAGCATGATGTATCTTCCAAGCTCCTTGAACGGACTTTCGGAGAGCGGGGCGCGGTCTGCAAATTCGGAATGGTTGGCCAAACCGCCATTCTCAGCGTATTTTCCATGGTTGAAAAGGTAGGAGACAAACACTCCATATCTGTTGTTCTTGGTCTGATAATGCCCAAAAAGATTCATGGTGAACATGTTGGCTGCTTGATGGATGAAGTAGCCTTCATTGCTGTATCCGTTCAAGTCGAAGGTGAAGCGGAACTGTTTGACTTTTTGAGTGTGAATAGCTTGGAAACTCTTTTCCGTTTTGTCTCCATAGGTGAAGTTGAGCTTTGTATAAGAAGAGCGTACGTCGAAATAATGAAGGTCACTCTGTTGTCTGAAATAGAGCGGGAAAGGCAGCGTGATCATCGAGAAGCCCGCGTTTTTTTCATACTCGAAGACCATGTTTTGATGGGCTTGGGAAAAAATGCCAAGAGACTGGTACAGATTTTCTGGTGACGAGAGCGGGTTGGATTGTGGGGTGTGAAAAATACTGGTGTCCGTGAGGCGGTAGTCCAGCATCTCAAATTGCTCTGTCGGCATGGATGCTTGGAGTACGGGCATGTAATCCGGTGATAAGGAAGAAGGCTTCATGGTGTCGGGGGTGGCCGTGGGCGTATCCTGCGCCCAAAGTGTTGAGCACAGGATCATGGTACACCACCATACAAGAGGGAAAGCCAGTAATCTTCTCATGCCATTAAAAATATCATCGCGCAACCTTCCGGGGAAAGTCGCGCGATGATGAGGGGTTGGTCATTAGCATCTGTCAAGGCAGTTCAGGTCGGAGAACGCCACTTTCAGACGCTCCACCATGGACTTCTCGCCTTCGCGCAGGACGGCGCGCGGGTCGTAGTACTTCTTGTTGGGCTTGTCCTCGCCTTCGGGGTTGCCGATCTGGCTCTGGAGATAAGCCTCGTTCTTCTTGTAGTATGCCATGACGCCCTGCCAGAACGCCCACTGCGTGTCGGTGTCGATGTTCATCTTGATGACACCGTAGCTGATGGCTTCCTTGATTTTGGCAGGTTCGGAACCGGAACCGCCATGGAACACGAAGTTCACAGGGATGGGCTTTGTGTTGAACTTCTTCTGGATGTACTCTTGGGAGTTGTGCAGGATGATGGGCTCTAACTTCACGTTGCCGGGCTTGTAAACGCCGTGTACGTTGCCGAAAGAAGCAGCGATGGTGAAGTTCGGACTGATCTTGCTCAGCTCTTCGAAGGCGTAAGCCACATCCTCGGGTTGCGTATAGAGACGGGCACTGTCGATGCCTGTGTTGTCCACACCGTCTTCCTCGCCGCCGGTGATGCCTAACTCGATCTCAAGGGTCATCTCGATCTTGGCCATGCGGGCAAGATACTTCTTGCAGATTTCAATGTTCTCTGTCAGAGGCTCCTCGGAGAGATCCAACATGTGGGAGCTGAAGAGCGGCTTGCCATGGGCAGCATAGAACTTCTCACCTTCATCCAACAGACCGTCGATCCAGGGAAGGAGCTTCTTGGCGGCATGGTCGGTGTGCACCACCACCGGAATGCCGTACATCTCTGCCAGACGATGGATGTGCATGGCACCGGAGATGCAGCCTTGGATGGCAGCCTGCTGACCGTCGTTGCTGAGCGACTTGCCAGCACAGAAGACACCACCACCGTTGGAGAACTGAATCATCACAGGAGAGTTGACTGCTTTGGCAGCCTCCATCACAGCGTTGATAGAATCCGTGCCTACTACGTTCACTGCCGGAAGGGCGAACTTGTTCTCCTTGGCAATGCGGAAGATTTCTTGCAAATCTTTACCATAAACCACACCGGGTTTCACTTTCGATAAAATTTTTTCTGTCATAATTTTTGGTTGTTATATCTTTTAGTGTCAAATAATCTAATTGGCTGCAAAAATAACAAAAATCCCGTCACCAGACAAGGACTATTTGCCCTTCTTCCGGCGCCGTTGAATAATCCAGTTCACGACTTCTGTGCCAAGGGTGAATGCCGTAATCCAGCCTGCCTTGCGCTTGGTCTTCTTGTCCTTTTTACCTAAGGGTAGTGACCTGACAGACTGAACCGCTTGCACAACCCCGGATCCGTTGAAGTTGTCGCGAAAATGGCGAACCCCCTTCACCCTCGACCATAGTCTCTTGAAGGTCTCAATGTCGTCCTCATACGCATCCATATCCTTCATCAGGATCTTCTCCTGACGATGTATCTGGCTGTGTAATTGCTTTCTGCGATAGTCGATCTCCTGTAGGTTGTGGTAGGGAGCTGTGACTTTTTTCTTACTCATCAGCACCTCCTTCCTTAGTTGAGTCGGGACCTTGAGGCGGACCTATGGTGGATGGCTCGTCATCATTTAGTATCTCTGCCACTTCTGCATCGGGAGCAGGGTAGAGTACTCTGCTGAATTTTCGGATGAGCGGCTTGATGAAAAGTGTGTCCTTGAAAAACCATACGACCAGTATGATCAAAATGAAAATGCCGCAGACAATAGTGTAGGCCCATCCCGCTCCTAAGGCTAAAGTGAGCCATGCGACCAATGCAGAGGAGAGATAGACGATGACCACCAGAGCACATACTACAACAATCAATACGGAGAGCACAATGGAGAGAATCTGGGACGATTTCTCCAAAAACTCAAGCTTGAAAAGATCGTAGTACTGCGTCAGATAGGTTTTGACATCCTGGGCAGTTTTCTCGTTGCGCGGGGATTTCCGAAACAACCTGTGTATTAAATCCATAATGACTTTGTATAAAGGGTCTCCTTACGAATAAAAACCGAGGGTGCAGACAGGATTCTGCCGCACCTTCAGCGTGTTAAAGACCACTAAAAATCGAATTGTTCGTCTTCCAATGTCTCGTCCAGATCGGGATCCGCGTATGCGTCTTCCTCGCTGGGAGCTTCCTCACGGCGGTTTTTCAGTTTCTCAATCAGTTTGTCGATCTCTTCTTTGGTCATTTTGCTGGAGACTTTCTTGCAGAGTTCCTTGCCTTTGTCTGTCGTGCAGAGGAGCGTGACACCCGTGGCGGCAGCTGCTCCGGCTACAAATGCTAAAATTTCAGATGCTTTCATAAATAGAAGTTTTTAATGTTTAACGGCTGCAAATGTACATATTTTTAAATAAATGTCCACATAAAATATTTTGTCGTACTTTTGCCGCCCTAACGTGACGATTATGAATATCAAACTGGTTATATTCGATTTTGATGGGACGATGGCTGATACTCGCGATAACATTGTCCGGGTGATGCAACAGGTTATGTGCTCGCTCGGACTCTCCGTTGCTGAAGAAGAGCGGTGTGCCGCCACCATCGGACTGCCTCTGAAGGACTGTTTCCGGGATATCTATCCTTGGATGACCGATGCGGAAGCGGAGAACTGTGCCGAGACTTATCGTCGGATATTCTTCGCCAACGCCAAGGATTTGGTGCCTCAACTCTTTCCAAATGTGCGGGAGACCATTGATTACTTGCACAGCCGTCATATCAAGATGGCCATAGCCTCTTCACGGACTTCCGCTTCGCTGCATGGCTTTATCCGTGAGATGCAGCTGCAGGATAGGGTGGTGATGGTGGTCGGCTCCGACGAGGTGACACATCACAAGCCGGATCCGGAGCCCGTCAACGTCATCTTGTCGGCCATGGGCTTCACTGCTGAAGAGACAATGGTGGTGGGCGATATGCCCGTGGATATCCTGATGGGCAAAGCGGCAGGGTCTCATACCTGTGCCGTCACGTATGGCAATGCTTCGGCAGAAGAACTGAAAGCCGCTGGGACCGAATTTCTGATCGACGATATGGCGGAATTGGCATCGTTGCTGTAGCCCTTTTGAAAAAATGGTATTTTTGCGCCCCTAAACAGAAACATGGACAAGACCGTTATTCTCGATCGTTTGCTGGATGTCTTCAAAGACAGTCTGGAGATAACAGGCTGGGTGATTCTGATGATGACACTGATAGAGCTTGTCAATGTGTCATCGTCGGGGAAGTTGTTGGCCAAGGTGCACCACAGACCCTTCCTTCAGATTCTCCTGGCGGCTTTGTTAGGTGCCATCCCCGGTTGTGCGGGTGGCTTTGCTGTGGTCTCTATGTTCACCCACGACCTGATATCCTTCGGCGCGCTCATCTCCGGCATGGTGGCTACCTTTGGTGATGAGGCCTTCTTCCTTTTTGTGCAGAATCCCCGATGGGGAGCCATCCTCACCGCCATCCTGTTTGGCATTGCCATCCTGGCAGGTCTGCTCTTTATGCTGATATCCAAACGATGGAAGTTCACTTTGGAACCCCATAATTTTGATATCCACGAGGAAGAAGATGGTCATGATCATGCCAATCACGAGACGCCTACGACCGGTTTCCAAAATCGGGTTGTCCATTTTCTGAAAGAACATTTCTGGCATCATGTGGTGAAACATCATTTGCTGAAGGTCTTCCTTTGGTCTTTTGGAGTCTTGCTGCTGCTCATGATTGTTGGGCTGTTCGTGGATGTGGAGCAGCTGCTGCAGGCCAAGCAATGGGCCAAGTATGCCCTGCTGTTGGCAGCGGTCGTGGTGGGCTTTATTCCTGAATCAGGGCCCAACCTTATCTTCATGGCCATGTTTTTGAATGGTACAATCCCCTTCGGTATTCTTTTGGCCAATTCCATCTCGCAAAACGGACACGCCGGCCTGCCGCTGTTAGCCCAGTCACGCAGAAACTTCTTTATCGTGAAATCCATTACCTTGGTGTTGGGATTGCTTGTGGGACTAATGACGATATAAGCATTTGCCAATTTCCGCCTTACATAAAGCGCGTCACCTACTACTTCAAACTCCTAACTCCTAACTTCAAACTTCTAACTGATAACTAGTTATTGTCCTCCGAAATCGTCGTAGTGGATCATTTCGGGACTTACACCCAAACTGTCGAGCATCTTCCGTACCGCCTGTAACATCATCGGGGGACCGCAGATGTAGTATTCTATGTCTTCGGGCGCGGGATGGTCTTTCAGATACTGCTCGTGGATGACCTCGTGGATGAAGCCTGTCGGGCCCGTCCAGTGGTCTTCGGGCAGCGCGTCGGAGAGGGCGACGTGGAACGAGAAGTTGTCGTGCTCGGCGGCCAATTGCTCGAACTCGTCAGCGTAGAAGAGCTCCTTCAACGAGCGGCCTCCATACCAGAAGGTGGTCTTGCGCGATGTGTTTTTGACTTTGAACTGGTCGAAGATGTGCGAACGCATGGGGGCCATGCCCGCGCCACCGCCGATGAACATCATCTCCCGGTCGGTGTCCTCCACGAAGAACTCTCCGTAAGGGCCTGACACAAAGACCGTATCGCCAGGCTTCAAGCTATAGATGAAGGACGATGCCACACCGGGGTTGACCTTCTCCATACGTCCTTTCTTGCGGTTGAAGGGTGGGGTGGCGATGCGCACGTTAAGCATGACGATGCCGTTCTCTGCGGGATAATTGGCCATGGAGTAGGCCCGGACGGTCGCCGCCGGGTTCTTCATCTTCAGGTTGAACAGGCCCATTTTCTGCCAATCGCTGCGGTAGGGCTCTTCGATGTCCATGTCGGCAAACTTCACCGTGCAAGCCGGGATATCGATCTGGATATAGCCGCCGGAGCGGAAGTCCATGACCTCGCCTTCGGGCAGTCGCAACACCAACTCTTTGATGAACGTAGCCACGTTGTGGTTGGAGACGACCGTGCAAGGCCACTTCTTGATGCCGAAGAAGCTCTCGGGGATCTCGATCTCCATATCCTCGCGCACCTTGACCTGGCAGAAAAGCCGGTAATGGTCGGCAGCCTCCTTGCGGGAGATGTGCGAGAGCTCCGTGGGCAGGATCTGGCCTCCGCCTGAGAGCACCTTGCCGCGACAAGTACCGCAGGAGCCGCCCCCACCGCACGCCGATGGCACGAAGATCTTCTCGTCGGCCAACGCCTGCAACAGCGTGCACCCGCGCTCATGTTCGATCTCGCGCTTGCCGTTGATGCCGATCTTAACCTTGCCCTCGGGAATCATCTTCTTGCGGGCAAACAATAGCAACGCAACCAGTAACCAGATGATTACCAGAAAGATCACAACCGCTGCCAAGATGGTCAATATATCCATTTATATCACAATCTACCAAGTTTTTTGCCCCTGACGGGGCTGCTCAATGAATTCTCCTCTCAACTTCTAATATCTAATTTCTAACTTCTAATTGTTGTTTACATTCCCAAAAAGCACATAAATCCTATCCCCAACAATCCAGTGATGATATACGCGATGCCGTTGCCCTGGAGGGCGGGCGGGATTTTCGCATATTTGAGCCGCTCCCGGATGGCGGCGAAGGCGGTGATGGCCAACAGCCAGCCGAGGCCAGAGCCAATGGCGTATGACAGACTGTGCGCCACGGTCGGGAAGTTGCGCTCCTGCATGAAGAGCGAGCCGCCGAGAATGGCACAGTTCACCGCAATCAACGGCAAGAAGATGCCCAACGCCATGTTCAGTGCAGGCAGATAGCGCTCAAAGACCATCTCCAAGAGCTGTACCATACCCGCAATGACTGCGATGAAGATGATCAGCGACAGAAAGGAGAGGTCTGTGCTTGCAAAACGCTCGCCCAGCCATGCCAAGGCCCCTTCTCTGAGCAGATACTTGTCGATAAGGTAGTTGACGGGCACCGTGACCGTCAGCACAAAACAGACCGCCCAGCCCAGACCGAACGCCGTCTTCACATTCTTGGAAACGGCCAGGTAGGAGCACATCCCCAAGAAATAGGCGAAGATCATGTTGTCGATGAACACCGAACGGACAAATATGTTGAAAATTTCAGACATTAAAACCACAATCTATTTTTTTTACCGAGCTTTTGTCCCTGCCGGGACTGCCCCAAGGAATTATTAACTCTTAACTTTTACCCTGTTTCTCCCCCAAATCATCGTCCCCACCAATATCAGCGCCATGGGCGGCAGGATCATGAGCCCGTTGTTGAGGTAGCCATGGGCGTACCAGCTCTCAGGGACAATCGGATAGTTCCAAAGCGTGCCAGAGCCGAGCAGCTCGCGGAAGAAAGCCACCACCACGAGTACAAGTCCATATCCGACACCGTTCATCACACCGTCAATAAGGGAGGGTAGCGGCTTGTGCGACAAAGCAAAGGCCTCCAGCCGTCCCATGATGATGCAGTTGGTGATGATCAATCCCACGAATACAGACAGTAACTTGCTGATGTCATACACAAAAGCCTGCAGGACTTGATCCACCAAGATGACGAAGAAAGAGACGATGAGCAGCTGCACGATGATGCGGATGCGCGGCGGGATGGTGTTCCGCAACAAGGAGATGATGAAGTTGGAGCAGGCGCACACCACCGTCACGGAGAGGGCCATGACCACAGCGGGCTTCAGCTGCGCGGTGACAGCGAGGGCGGAACAAACACCGAGTGTCTGAACGAGGACGGGGTTGTCCTTGCTGAGTGGTCCGAGATATTGCTTCATCGTGATCGTTTTTTTTTTTTAGCGTGCAAAAGTACAATTTTTTTCAGCAGAGATGTTGCTATTGTATCCTTGTATTTCTGCCAATTCCTCGTAAAAAAAATATCGCTGAAAAACGCTGAAAATACGGAAACCATGCTGAAACTTAAGGTATATATTTCCACATTGATTTCCGCGCTTTTCTGTCATTTCCGCATATTTCCGCGTAAAAAAATATCGCTGAAAACCGCTGAAAATACGGAAACCATGCGGAAACTTAAGGTATATATTTTCTACATTGATTTCCGCGCTTTTCTGTCATTTCCGCATATTTCCGCGTGTAAAAAACTATTGCTGAAAAACGCTTAAAATACGGAAACCATGCGGAAACTTAAGGTATATATTTTCTACATTGATTTCCGCGCTTTTCTGTTATTTCTGCATATTTCCGCGTAAAAAAACTATCGCTGAAAACCGCTGAAAATACAGAAACCATGCGGAAATATTTCTGTGTGGATTTTTTACAATGCTATGTTAAAATTTATAGTAAAAATAATTTTAATGAACATATAATAATTTCAAATGTTTATCGTTTGTATTGATGTGATGAAAGAATTAATATATCAAAATGAATCAGCGGCAATAAACAAAGCCGTTTTTGAAGTCCACAAAAGATTAGGTGTGGGACTGCAAGAAGTTCTCTACCAAGAGGCTTTGGCATTAGAGTTTGAATATCAGGGAATACCTTTCGAGCGGGAAAAACGTTTCAACGTTTATTATCGTGGACAAAGGTTGCACAACTCTTATTATGCCGATTTTCTCTGTTATAACAAGATTATTGTTGAACTCAAATCGGTGAGTGTTTTGATAGATCAGCATAAAGCACAATTGCGTAACTATCTGGGTATTGCAGGAATGCGATTAGGACTCCTGTATAATTTTAACGATTTGTATATGCGCCCGGTTAGAGTGTTGAATGCGAATATGTCGGATTGCCAGATGGAAGACTTCAGAGACGATTAGCTCTTTCTTCTCTCCGCCACGATCTCCTCTTGCTTGGCGGCGGGCATGCGCATGTACTGGAAGAACTCCATCGAGTAGTTGGCGCGACCGCTGGTGACGTTGCGCAGGGCTGTGGCATAGCCGAACATCTCCATCAGCGGGATGAAGCCGTCCAGTTTTTGCGAGCCCTTGCGGAAACGGCGCATGTTCTCGATGCGGCCGCGGCGCTTGTTGATGTCGCGGGTGATATTGCCAATGTACTCATCCGGGGTGTTCACTTCCACCTTCATGACGGGCTCTAAAAGGACGGGCGCCATCTTGTTGTAGGCGGTCTTAAAGCACTGTTGTGCACAGAGTTGGAAGGCCATATCGCTGGAGTCCACCGGGTGGAAGGTGCCATCCACCAAGACACAGCGCACATCAACTACGGGATAGCCAGCCAACGGACTCTTCTCCATGGCACTCCGCAGACCCTTCTCGATGGAGGGGATGTACTCACGCGGCACGACGCCTCCCTTGGTGATATCGACAAACTCAAAGCCTTTGCCTGGGTTGGGCTCGAAGCGGATGACAGTATGCGCGAACTGGCCATGACCGCCGGTCTGCTTCACATGCTTGTAGTTGCACTCGAAAGGTTGGGTGATGGTCTCGCGGAAGGAGACGCTGGGTGCGCCGACCTCGATGGGCACCTTGAACTCGTCCTTGAGCCGGTCGATGATGATTTCAAGATGGAGCTCGCCCATACCGGAGATGATGGTCTCCTCGGTCTCGTCATCGTAGTGCGCATGGAAGGAGGGGTCTTCATTGCACAGCTTGGCAAGAGCCTCGCCCAGCTTGTTGCGGTTCTTGAGGTCGGTGGGCGTCACCTTCATCTCGATGACCGCTGGAGGCACGGAGATCGACTCCAGCACAACAGGCTGTTTCTCGTCACAGAGCGTGTCGCCGGTGCGCGTGTATTTCATGCCCACGAGCGCGATGATCTCGCCCGCGCTCGCCTCGGTGATCTCCTCACGCTCTTTGGCCTTGATGCGGAAGATGCGCCCCACACGCTCGTTCTTGTCCTTGTTGGCGTTGTAAAGCGACATGCCATTGGTCAGCTGTCCGCTGAAGATGCGGATGAAGGTCTGCTGTCCCACGTACGGGTCGTTGATGAGTTTGAAGGCCAACGCAGAGAAATGCTCGTTGTTGGAAGGATTGCGTGTATGCGTCTTGTCGGCATCGTAGGGGTCATGAGCGACCACGGCGCCAATGTCGGTGGGAGAGGGCAGGTAGTCGATGACGGCGTCCAACAACGGCTGGATACCTTTGTTCTTATAGGCGGCACCACAGAGCACGGGGGTGATCATCAGTTTGAGGGTGGCCTTGCGGAGGGCATCGCGCAGTTGCTCTTCGCTGACCTCGCGTTCCTCCAAGTAGGCGTCGGCGATGTCGTCATCCACGTCGGCGAGCTTCTCGATGATGTTCTTGTGCGCCAGGTCGGCAGCGGCGGCGAATTCGGCAGGGATCTCGTTCTCAAAGACCTCTTTCTCAGAGAAGGTCAGCGCTTTCATCTTGACAAGGTCGATGCACCCTTGGAAGTCGCTCTCCGCACCCATGGGGAGCTGGATAGGCACGGCGTTGGTGCCCAAGTATTTCTCCATCTGGCTGACAACCTCTCCGAAGTCGGCACCCGTGCGGTCCATCTTATTGATAAAGGCGATGCGGGGCACGCGGTACTTGTCGGCCTGGTTCCAGACGGTCTCGCTCTGCGGCTCCACGCCACCCACGGCGCAGAAAACCGCCACCATGCCGTCGATGACACGCAGGGAACGCTCGACCTCAATGGTGAAATCGACGTGCCCCGGAGTGTCTATCAGGTTGATCTGATGACCTTTCCATTCAGCCGTGATGGAAGCGGAGGCGATGGTGATGCCGCGCTCCTGCTCCTGTTTCATGAAGTCCATGGTGGCCTGTCCGTCATGTGTCTCGCCAATCTTGCGGTTTACGCCCGTGAAGAAGAGGATGCGCTCCGAACAAGTAGTCTTTCCGGCGTCAATGTGCGCCGCAATACCAATATTTCTCAATTTCGATATACTCTTTGCCATTTTCATTTAACTCTTAACTCTTAACTCTTAACTCTTAACTCTTAACTCTTAACTGTTATCTATCTATCTTCCCCATCATCTCATCCACCCCCTTGGACGTTAAGGTCGCTCCAGAGATGGCATCCACGCGGTTCTCTTCGGCAATATCGCTGGCCGTGCCGGGCTTTAACACTCGTACGGACACGAAATTGCCGTCTTTGTCGTAGAGTTTCTTGCCTTGGAAGGAGTTCATGAACGCCTCCTCCGTAATCTTGGCGCCCAGTCCGGGGGTCTCTGATTTGTGGTCGAAGCTGACGCCTTTGAGCGTCTGCCCGTCTTCCGAGACCACCGCGTAGCCCCAGATTGGTCCCCACAGTCCCTTGCCGTCCAAGCGCATGGCGATGCCTTTGGATCCGTCAGCGCAGAAAACCTGGTATTGTCGGCCATCGTCGGTCAGAGGTACGGCCAGATTCGAGAAAGCCTCCACGGCTTTTGAACGGTCGATGTCGTGGCCCGCCGCCCGCAGGATCTGCTGGTACTGTTCCGCCTGCTTATTAAGGTCGCGGCGCGGCTTCAAAGAAGCATACACTATCGTGAGCGTTGTGGTTATGATCAACACTAAGATGGTGATGTAAAGGAAGATATATGCGTTGCTGAATTTCTTCATGATCGCTTCTGTTTTCGGTTTGACAAGCGTTTCTGCCGCCGATTGATGGTGCTTTGGATGACACAATAGTCGATCAGCGGGGCGAAGATATTCATCAGCAGGATGGCGAGCATCATGCCTTCGGGATAGCCTTTGTTGAGCAGGCGGATGAGGATGGCAAGCACGCCGATGAGCAGTCCGTAGATATACTTGCCTGTGCGGGTGTGCGCGGCAGTGACGGGATCGGTGGCCATGAAGACGGCGCCGAACAGAAAGCCGCCCATCAGCAGTTGGTCGTGAGCCGCAATGGGGCAGAGTCCGGCAGCCTGGCAGATAAGGGCTGTCGCGTAGCCGCCGACGAGGACGGTGAGCATGATGCGCCAGTCGGCCACCTGCGTGAAGAGAAGGATGGCTGCGCCCAAGAGGATGGCGATCTTGCCGGTCTCGCCGATACAGCCCGGGATGGTGCCAAGGAACAGCTCCCATGTGGAGGGCATCGCCTCCAGATGACCGTTCATGGCGAGAGCCAAGGGCGTGGCGCCGGTGATGGCGTCTGCACCGGAGATCCAGACCTTGTCGCCGGAGATGACGGAAGGGTAGGCGAAGAAGACGAATGCGCGGGCCAACAGCGCGGGGTTCAGGAAGTTGTAGCCAGTGCCGCCGAAGACCTCCTTGCCAAAGAGCACGGCGAAGATGGTGGCCACGGAGACAATCCACAGCGGCACGTCTGGCGGCATGATCATGGGGATGATGAATCCCGTGACGAAAAAGCCTTCCGCCACTTCCTCTTTGCGGATTTGGGAGAACAGGACCTCTACGCCCAGTCCGCTGACGTACGTCACGATGACTAACGGCAGCCATTTGATGAAGCCGTACCAGAGACAGGGCCACAGACCCGTAGTGCCGCCTGTGGCGAGAAAATGCTGATAGCCTACATTCCACCAGCCGAAGAGCAGGGCAGGGCAGAGCGCGATCATCACGGTGATCATGATGCGCTTCATATCGACCGCATCCCGCACGTGGCAGCGCCCCTCCGTGACAGTGGCGGGCGTGCGCAGGAACGTGTCCATGGCATCGATCAGTGCGTTGAATTTCTTGGCCATTTGGGTTTTTCTTTCAAGGGTGCAAAAATACACATAATTCACGTTCATTTTTTTTATATCTTTGCAGCGATTAATGAAAAACTATAACCATTATGAAAAAGACCTTTTCGTTGCAATATTTGCCTGCTATTCTTGGCATATTCCTGATGATTTGCTTTGCAGCATGCAAGCCGGAACCTGTGGATCCGACCCCGGAGGAATTAGTTCCCATAGAATACACGCCAGAGGTGCAAGAACCCATCACCAACGACTTCACCCTGTTGAAGGCTTGCATTGGCAAATCGTTCTCGGAGGTCGCAGCTCTGTTGGCTGATCATGGTTTTACGGCAGCGGGAGAGAATAAATTCTTGAAAACGGAAAATGGTGTTACAAAGGAAGCAACAATCTATTCCCCTGGCAGTGCGGCACTGACTTTGCAAGACACCGCCTTTGATGTTTTGAAACAAGGTTTTACACAATGGATGAATGAAATAAGGAATTCGGTCGTGTACACCAAACTGGTCAGGTCCAGTTTTGAACTCAGCACAGGTTGGAACAATGGATACCAACATTTCAATACACCCGAGGAACTCTTGGCTGCTCTCGTCCCTGTCTCACTAGCTTCTGGCATGTCCGCCTCGTTCAGCGGAAACGACATTTACTATTACCAATACGGTCTCTCGATGATGCCTGACCTTGGCGGTGTTTACATGCAGATCATCAATTCCCATGTGGGGCAACCTCTTGATGAATTCACAGGCGACGACCTCGAAACCGCCGACCTTCAAAAGCACATCCTGATTTCCAAGGTGGACTATCTGACTTTCCGGTACAAGGGCTTTTATGCGCTCAATGTCAGTGACAAGTTGAATACAGGCAATGAGATTCCATTTGTGTCCGAATATCAGGAACCTGGAGATTTCGGATACATCAAACTGTTCTATCGCAACACCAACAACTTGTTGATGGACGGTACCATCATCTGGTCTGGTTGCGGTGCGCTCAGCTTCCCGGCCTCATTCCGTGCCGGACAGGCTTTAAATAGTGGTTTGCCTTATCCTGGACAAAGTCGCTTTGCCTTTATTGACAATGGTGGTCAATACACGACCGTGAGTGATGATAACGAGTTGCAGCGTGTCTGGCAGACGGTTTCACGTCAGCAGGAGTTCCAGCATTACTATGGCAACTCCTCTAAAAAGGTGGCGGTATATCGTTACACGCCCAGCGTAGGCGTCGGCAACCCCGCCGACTGGTACTATCTGGTGTTCACGGAGCAATAGTGGGAGGAACTAAGAAGTTAAGGGGGCACCATTCCCCTTCTTGAGAAGGGGTGCCCGTAGGGCGGGGTAGTGGAGAGGAGTTAAGAAACTAAGGGTGCCGGGCTTCCCCATTCTCATTTCAGCCCGTTAGGGCTGAAGGTGATGGTAGCGAACGAATGCCCCCGTGCGAACCATCGCAGGCCGTAGGTCTGGGGGGATCAGAAAAGTAGATAATCGACATCTACCCATGCTGACATAACATAATATTGCATAACTGCAATATTGTGATTGAAAAAGTTGTATTTTTGCATCATAATTGATGTTTTCTGTCAGTTTATGAAGATTGTTGTTTCCATTTTTGTCATGGTCGGGGTGCTCGTGATTATCACAACTGTTATCCTTTTAAGACGAAAGTATCGACTTCTTCGAGAATTTGAGCAAAACAGGAAACATCTTATTGACCAAATCGGCTTCTTTTTTGCAGAATATTCGGATTTGCAAAAACAATATATTTCCCATTCAATCGAAAAGAAATTCATAGAAAAATGGAATAGCCTTTATTCTGAAATAACAAAATACAACCTTCCTAAAAAGCACCACTCCTTTGCCAAAATCGAACACTTCAAAAACACTTTCAGCTCTCTTCACGAATTATTTTTAACTGCAAATGAGGATTTTATTCGATCAGAGTCTACAAAACATGACAATCTTTTTTCAAACATTGATGGAAAGTCTCTTGATCAACAACAAAGAGCAGCTGTCATCACCGATGAAGACAGAATTCTTGTTTTAGCAGGAGCTGGCAGTGGCAAAACACTAACGATATCTGCAAAAGTGAAGTATTTGTGCGAGATAAAAAATATAAAGCCCGAAGAGATTCTCCTTATTTCATTCACAAGAAAGTCCGCACAAGAAATGACAGGCAGGATTCAAGAGAAACTCGGTATCAATGTCACATCCACCACGTTTCACAAACTCGGACTTGACATAATCACACAAACAGATCATTGCCGACCTGAAGTTTTTGATGAAAATGAACTTAATCAGTTTGTTCTTGATTTTTTTGAGAAGGACCTTCTAAAACATCCTGAACTAATAAAAAAGCTGACTGAGTATTTTGCCTATTATGTCGAAATCCCAAAAGGAATGGAGGATTATTCTTCCCTTGGGGAATTGTATGAGGAAGAAAAGGCAGCTGATCTTGAAACGCTCAAATCAAAATACGACAGGGAGAAGTACATACGAAATACTGGATTTGAGAAGGCGAAAGCATTTACTACTCTGAAAAACGAAAAAGTCAAAAGTTTGGAAGAAACCAAAATAGCCAACTTTTTATTCATGCATGGCATCAAGTATGAGTATGAAAAACTCTACCCCTATGAAAACAATGATCCTTTGAGAAAATCCTATCGACCAGACTTTTACCTTACTGATTACAACATTTATTTGGAACATTTCGGCATTTCCAAGGATCATACTGTCCCTTGGCTTTCTCCTGTGGAAGAAATAAAATATTTAGAGAGCATTCGTTGGAAACGCGAACTTCACAAAAAGAATAAAACTAAATTGTTAGAGACCTATTCTTTCTATAGCAGTGAAGGAATACTACTATCAAAACTTGAAAAAATACTACTTGACAATGGCGTGAAATTTAAAATGCAAAATTTCACAGACATATTCAACACTGTCTATGCCACCAAAAGCAACAAGTATTTCTCTGAATTCATAAAATTGTGTCAAACTTTTATAATACTTTTTAAATCAAACAATTATAATTTGGGGATGATCGAAGTCCTACGAAAAAAGTATTCTTCGGAAGTGCACAACATCTTTCTTTGCAATAGATCAGAACTGTTTTTGGATATTGTCAAAGTCATTTTAACCAAATACCAGGATTATCTTGCCCTTAATAAAGCCATTGATTTTTCTGACATGATTAATCTTGCCGCAGAAAAAGTGTCGGCCGGTTGTGATATCCCATCCTATAAATATTTGATTGTTGATGAATACCAAGACACCTCAAAGTCACGTTTCAACCTCCTAAAAGCCATAGCTGACAGGACCAATGCCAAGGTGTTCTGTGTCGGTGATGATTGGCAATCGATATATCGGTTTGCAGGAAGCGATATATCATTGTTTACTGATTTTGAAAAATATTTCGGTTATACTAAAGTTTTAAAAATTGAAAAAACGTACAGGAATTCTCAACAGCTAATTGACGAAGCTTCCCGTTTTGTTTTGAGAAATCCTGTACAATTAAGGAAAGAATTACATTCAGATAAGCATTTGAACTATCCTTTGGTCTTTTGGGGATTTGATAGCGATCCGAAGACTGCTTTACAAGGTGCTATTGACAAAATAGTTTCAGACGGAGGCAAGCACTCGTCTATTCTACTGTTGGGTAGAACAAACTATGACATAGATATTGTTAATAGCACGGGTTTGTTCAAGATGCATCGCAACAATAGAACTGAAAAACTGGAATATATGCCCATTCCAGAATTGCAAATTGATTTTCTCACCGTTCATAAATCCAAAGGGTTAGAAGCCGAAAATGTGATAATCTTAAATTTCAAAAACGACAAGCTCGGATTCCCGAATCAAATTGCAGATGATCCTATTTTGAACTTAGTTTTGACAAAAGCCGAAGAATATAAATTTGCTGAGGAGCGTCGTCTTTTTTACGTTGCGATAACTCGTACAAAAAACCGAACTTTCATTCTTACAGACAATAAAAATCCATCTCCTTTTTTCAACGAGTTTGTTGAGTCAAAATCGGTTTGCTTTTACTCCATAAAGAAGAATACAAGTGCAAAACAGACAAATTGTCCATGTTGTAAAACAGGTTCCCTTTTTAAGGTGGAACACAATGGTTCGTCTTTTATTGGCTGTTCAAATTATCCAAAATGCAGATATACATTGCACGATGCGACAATCCTCAATCATCCAAGGCGTTGTCCCTCATGTGGTGGCTTTCTGGTAAAACGAAAAGGAAGGAACGGGCATAGATTCATTGGTTGCACGAATTACCCATATTGCACCTACACTGAACAGATTAACAGTGACCGATAGCGGCATTTTAGTAGTGTTGCATATTCCATCAAGTACTTTTATTTCGCATCGAAATACATGGTGTTTAATCAGCCCACTGAAATATCAATTTCCTAACTGCGACTACGTCCCGCTAAATTCACTATAATACCTCCGCAATTCATCCATCATCTCTTCAGGATATCCGGAACTTCGTTCTAACAAATACTCTTGGCTATCCATCATGACAATATGGTAAAGGAAGCCATGAGTGGAACGGGACCAACCATCTGGCGCCTCACACCAAAGCTTCTTGATTCTCGCCCAAGGAATACTCACCCGCCCTACATAACGATACCGCTTTCCTTCCTTGATTTTCATATGGTCGGCGATTAGCAGTTTGCGGGTCACGATGATTTTCTCAGGCCAGAGTAGGAGATAATACAATGTCATACCTAAACATAGTACACTAAGAACAGACCACACTATTCTTTCGCCAACACTGTCAGCCTTGACGGCTTCCATGACAAACAGAACAGCAAAGATCAAGAAAAAACCATCCAAAAACAGGTTCAGCCACAAAGGTCGTTTATACACTTTGATTACCTCGTCCGCTTTTTCATTGCTATTGCCCATAAAACAGTACGACTATTTTGCCGCGAAAATATGAAAAATATCATCACAGGTCGCAATCACTGTGTTATTTTTGTACTTTTGCGCTCGACATCCAATCCGCTTATAAATTATGAAACGCCCCCTCCTGATACTCCTCGCCCTCCTCACCCTGTTCTCCGCAACCGCCCAGCGACACTATTATATCGGGATCCCCTTCCATCAGGGTTATCTGAAAGACTCCACGCGGTTTGTCATTGATTGCCTGCCGTGGGATCCGAACGGAAGACTGGACCAAAAGTATATGCCGCGTTATCTGGAACCGCTGAAACAGTTTATGGCTTCGCACCCCGGCTATAAATGCAACTTTCTGCTGTACGATTTAGTACAAGACGAGGAAAAAAGACTGGCGTTCACCACTTACCAGGCTGAAAGACTGAAAGAATACTTTATGTACATAGATACCCTTTTCGGGCAACAATACCTTAACGAAATCATTCCCCATAGCACGGATAACCCGTTGTTCAAGGATGTCCAGCCCGATAGCAGTCAACACATTTTTAAGTGGGATGCGTCATATATGAAATCCAGCGTCATCATCGAAATGATCCAGCAATATCCAATCAATAAAATGGCGATGCAGACCGCCTATTTCACTCACCCCTGTGAGGGCAGCGACTTCGATGTGGCACCGACTTTCCCGGGCGGCATGAACGGTCTGTACGATTACTTAGCGCAGCGTATGGACTATTCCGTGGTGGGGCAATCGGACATCAACGGCGTGGTGCTTATGGAGTTCACCATAGAAGCCGACGGCAGCGTGACCTCACCCGAAATCAAGGTACCTTTATTCTTCCCACTCAACGAGCAGGCCCTGCGGATCGTAAGCGAGATGCCGCGCTGGAGCCCCGCCCTCAAGGACGGCCATCCCGTGCGCAGCCGGTACCAGATGCCGATGTATTATTACATGTGAAATTGATGGCTAACGGCCAATAGCCAATGGCAAAAAAAATATATCTTTGCTCCCTCAAAACCTCAACCCCAATGTCATCCTTCAACGTCAAAATCACCGCCATACGGAAAGTGCAGCACACGGACCTTTCAGAACTATACGAGAACCCCATCGAGCACGCGTGCGAGGTGCGGGAGGGCGACAACTGGATCTCTGTGGGCGGAAAGAAACCCGATGGACTCTGCGACAGTGCGTGGGAGTCGATGCGGTGGTTTGTGGAGGAGCTCGCCGCCGGCCGCGGCAACTTCTACGACGGCTGGATGAAAAATCCCCATTCCGCCATGATCAGCTGCAACGACGGCTTCCGCCCCGTGAGCTTCCTGCTGGAGAGATACGAAGAAGGCTGTTAGACCTTGGCTATTAGCCATTAGCCTTAACTTTTAACTTATAACTCTTAACTCTTAACTCACTTATAATCCGTCACCTCAATCACCCAGGCGTGCTCCAGATGATTTAACAATTCTTGTGTGACGCTGGAAAAATCGATGGTGATTGTGCCATGTTTGTCTTGCTTCCATTTGAGTTTGGCATTATAGCCCCAGTCTTCCAGCAGTCGGAATGATGCTTTGGGATTTATTTTCGGCATATTATTGATTACTAACGGTTCGCTTCGGTCCGGACGCTTGAACTCGATGATGTAGAGGTCGTTGTTGCGGGTGGTGAAACAGCGTGTGGTGCGGTCCCATGTGATATTTCCATCCCAGTCGGCTTCAATTGGAGTGAATTTTCCTTCGTCTTTGCGCCATAATAATGAGGCGGATGCTTCCAAATCTTTTTCATGATAGAAAACCACCATAAAAACACTGTCTCCTTTGTGCAAATATCTTTGTGCAAAATCCGTTTTTATGGAAGGATTCTTGTCAATGTTGAATAACTGGAATAAATGTTCGTCATTGACACTGATATAGACAGTCATACTATCATCGGCAGCTGCAAATAAAGTATAATTACCATCTTCTTCTATTTGAAAATGACCAGTCCAAGTAATATGGAAATTGTCCGTACTCACTCCTGGCATCGGGGCATTGCGAACCCAATCAAAGGCAATTTTTCTTGAAGGAGGGAAATGGGCAGACGCTTGTTCCCGCTGGCAGGGAATCTCATACGGTCGTGAACCGTAAATCGCTTCCCCGTTGATTTCCAGCCATCTTCCGAGGCTGCGCAACCGTTCCTGCTGAATGAGTGGGATGGTGCCGTCGGCGTTGGGTCCCACATTGAGGGTCAGACCGCCGCCGTGGGCCACCAGTTCCACGAAATGCTGGATCAATTCCTGGTCGGTCATATAGTTGTCCAAGTCTTCGTTGCGGTTGAGGCCGAAGCTGCGTCCGAGTCCGCGGCACTCGGCCCACGGCACCTCCGTATTAGCGATGCCCGCGCTGTACTCGGGCGTGAGGAAGCCGTGCTGCGTGCCGTTGCCCCAGCGGTTGTTCACGATGGCGTCCGTGCCCACGGTGTTGTAGTACCAGCTGATAAGTTCCTTGGAGCGCAGCTGTTCCGCCGTGTTGTTCCAGTCGCCGTCGGAGAAGAGCAGATCGGGCTTGTAGCGCGAAACCAGCTCCTTGAATTGCGGCACCATATAGTTATCCACGTAGTCGCCAATCTCGTTGTCGGGGTCCACCATCCAGATGTGGCGCGGGTTGGTCCATTCGGGCAGCGAGTAGTAAAAGCCCATCCGCAGCCCTTTCTCCCGCACTGAACGGGTCAAATCCTCCACGATGTTGCGCTTCGGACCGCTCGTCACGCTGTTCCATTCGGGCTGGTACTGGCTGTCCCACAGGCAATAGCCGTCGTGGTGCTTGGTGACCAAGACCACATATTTTGCGCCAGCATACTGGAACAAATCCACCCACTCATCCGGATTCCAGAGTTCGGCGTGCCAGTATTTGGTGAGTTCCTTGTACTGGTCGAAGACAGGCAGGGTAGTGTCGGCGTAGAAGCTCATGATGTGCATCCGTTCGGGCTCGCGCTGCATCAGTCCGCGGTAGAACCACTCGCCGTAGCCCTCTTTGGAGGCGTAGGCGGGCACGGAGTAGAGACCCCAGTGGATGAAGATGCCCAACTTGGCATCCTGGAACCATTTCGGATAGCCGCGCTGGTTGAGAGATGCCCAGGTGGGCTGTACGGGAGTGGTCTGCGCGTGGCCACATAAAGGAAATAGTGTGACAGCGCACAGCAGCAGGATGATGGTAAGTGTTTTTCTCATAAGGAGGTGATTTGGGGTGGCAAAGATAGTGTTTTTTCATATTGACACCTCCCTTGCCTACACCGGCGTGAACCGCCACGCCACCGATACCCGCATCGGCCTGATGGACAGCACCGTGCCGATAGAGGCACTGGTGACAACTGTCAAGGAGTGATAAAAAAAACTACTGCCAACACCAACCCCAAACTTCTAACTTTTAACTTTTAACTCTTAACTCTTAACTCTTATTTCCCTCATCCCTTCCTCCACAATCTTCTGGCACTCTTTCTTCGAGGGGCAGACGAGCTCGCAGAGGGCGAAGTCCTCGCTGTCCACTTCGTAGATGCCCAAGGTTTCCATCTTCTCGATGTCCTTGATCTCGCAGGCCTTGAGGATCTCCAACGGCAACAGATCCATGGGGAAGACTTTGTCATAGACGTCCGTCATCATGAAGGCGCGGCGTCCGCCGTGCAGCGAAGTGTCCACCTCATAGGTGCGCTTGGGCGTGATCCAGGCAAGGAACGTGCGCGACAAGCTCCACTTCTTCAACCCGGGCAACAGCCACCCGAGAATTTCACGCTTCCCGCCTTCCGCAATGACCGTCATCTGCTGATCGTAGAAGCCCAGTACAGGTGGCTGCTGGCATTGGCGTCCGCCCAACACGCTGCCGCTGATGATGCGCACGTTCTCCTGCGTGAGGTTGTCGGTGAGCAGGTTCGTGAGGTCCGCGCCATACACCGTGCGGAAATAGCCGGTATTGCTGACTTCTGGACCTGTTAGGACCGCCGTCTTCTCAAATTGCAGCACATGCTCCGCAAAAAACTGCCCAATACGGGCTGCCTCCTGCGGATGGATGAACCACACCGTCTCGCCTTTTTCAAGCGGGTCAATCAAGTGGATGTGCGTGCCCACGTTGCCCACGGGATGCGGGCCGCTTAGGTAGTGCTTCTCCACCGCCTCGGCCTTTTCAAAGAGTTGGTTGTCAGCCCCTTCGCGCATACACAGGTGCGTGGGTACATCGCCCGCAGCGCGTTGTAGCATCTTCAACCCGTAAAGGAAATGCTCCTCCTGACCGCGCAACAGCACGTTGTAGTCGGGCGCGAGCGGGTTGCTGTCGAAACAGGGCACGAAGATGGCCTTGGGTGTTATGTCGGGATTGGGTATCGTGGCAAAGGGACGCTGCCGCAGACAGGGCCATAGACCATGTTGCAGCAGTAGCGCGCGCACGGAATCGCTATCGGTCGGTTCTGCAAAAGAGACTTTCGCTTGGACTGGCGCGTCGGCATCTCGGACGATGGTGATGGCCTTGATGACGCGCTTCTCGCCACGCACGATCTCCTGGACAGTGCCTGCCACAGGGGAGACGATGACAATGCGCTCGTCCTGCTTGTCGCAAAATAGCGGGGTGCCGATCTCCACCCGGTCGCCAGACTGTACCATCAACTTGGCCTTCAGCCAGCGGAAGTCGCTGGGGGACACGCGGAATTGATCCGACAACGGCAACTCGAGCATCACATCTGACGCGGCGCCCGCTATCTTCAGGTCTAACCCTTTAGTGATATGATATTGCATAGTGTTGTTCTATAGATCGTTATGGTTCTTTTTCGCCATCCCACGACTTGAATCCTTTGTCTAGCTCGTACACCTTCTTGAAGCCCATTTCCACCAGCTTCTTGGCAGCTGACTTGCTGCTTCTGCCGGCGTTGCAATAAACAGCAACTGGCTTTCTCTTTTTGAGTTCCATGAGTTTGCGGTCGAAGCCCTTGGACGAGAATTCGATGTTGATGGCCCCTTTGATATGTCCCTTCTCGTATTGTCTCGCATCGCGCACATCGATAAGCTGGACGCTTTTCTTCTTGATGAGTTTGGCAAAGGGCTCGTTGCTCATGGAGGTAAAACCTTTGGTCTGGGCGAAACCAGTGCATGCTATCAAAAGCAGCAGGAAGAAGGTAGGGATGATTCTTTTCATAAATGATACTGTTTTTTTGAGAGTGGCAAAGATAGCTTTTTTTATCATAAGGAGTTCATTCAATTCAAATTTTTGTTAATTTGCGCCCTCGTTTGAAATTAATGTAGATAATGAATATAGAAACGTTACAATCTCTTTTTCTTCAACGATTTGGAGGAGAGGGCGTGCTGTACACTTCCCCCGGCCGTATCAACCTGATTGGCGAGCATACCGACTATAATGGAGGCTTTGTCTTCCCCGGCGCCATCGACAAGGGCATCTATGCTTGTGTTGCCTTGAATGGCACCGATTGCGTTCGTGCCTATTCCGTCGATTATGATGCATATTGCGACTTCGGCTTGCGGGAGGAGGACAAGCCCTCCGAGGCATGGGCGCGCTATATTTTCGGCGTCTGTCGAGAGATCCAGAAGCGCGGCTATGCGGTGCAGGGCTTCGACACTTGCTTCTATGGGGATGTCCCCCTGGGTGCGGGCATGTCGTCATCAGCGGCATTAGAGAGCACCTTCGCCTTCGCCCTGAACGACCTGCTGGCCCTCGGCATCGACAAGTTCGAGTTGGCGCGCATCGGGCAGTCCACCGAGCACAACTACTGCGGTGTCAAGTGCGGCATCATGGACCAGTTTGCCTCCCTGTTCGGCAAAAAGGGCCATCTGATGCGCCTCAACTGTGCCACGATGGAGTTTGAGTATTTCCCCTTCAACCCAGAGGGCTATAAGCTGGTGCTGTTAGACACCGTGGTGAAACACGAGCTGGCATCATCTGCCTACAACAGACGGCGTGAGTCTTGCGAAAATGCCTGCCAGCACATCGCGGCCCATCATCCCGAGGTGCAGTTTCTCAGCGATGCTACAATGGAGATGCTGCAGGAGGTGAAAGATGAAATCTCCGATGAAGACTATCTGCGGGCCGAGTATGTCATCGGCGAGAAGCAGCGGGTGTTGGATGTCTGCGACGCCTTGGTAAAGGGCGACTACGAGACGGTGGGCGCCTGCATGTACGGCACGCATTACGGCATGAGCAAGCTCTACGAAGTCAGCTGCGAGGAACTCGACTTCCTCAACGAGGTGGCCAAGGAGTGCGGCGTCACCGGTTCCCGCGTCATGGGCGGCGGTTTCGGCGGCTGCACCATTAACCTGGTGAAAGAATCTCTCTATCAATCCTTTATCGAAACTGCTAAAAAACAATTCGCCACCCGCTTCGGCCACGAACCAAAGGTCTACGACGTCGTGATCTCCAATGGAGCGAGAAGAGTTGTCAGTTGTCAGTGTTCAGTTATCAGTTAAAGAGTATGGAGGATTTTGGGAAATTTTTGAGGATCAAATGCATGGATTTTTCGATTGATGTCGTGAATCTTTATAGACACCTGACAGAGGATGTGAAAGAATATGTACTGTCCAAACAAATATTGCGTAGCGGGACAAGCATCGGGGCTAATCTTGTTGAAGCTCAAAATGCCGTGAGCGATAAAGAATTTCTCTCCAAAATTTTCATATCACTGAAAGAAACAGCGGAAACTGAATACTGGTTGGAATTATTGTATAAAACTAATTTGATAACTAAACAAGAATATGATCAGATCATGACAAATTGTAAAGAATTGTATAGATTGTTTAACAGCATTACCCAAACAACAAAAAACAAACTTAAACCTAAAAACCAATAACTGATAACTGAAAACTGACAACTGAAAACTTGTAAATATGAATTCACCCACATTATTAGTTCTCGCCGCAGGCTTGGGTTCCCGATATGGGGCTTTGAAGCAGATGGACGGCATCGGGCCCAACAATGAGGCCATCCTGGATTATTCTATTTATGACGCCAAGCGTGCCGGATTCGGCAAGGTGGTCTTCGTGATCCGCGAGGACTTTGCCGAGGCATTCCAGAAAGTCAACAACGAAGAGAAATTCGGTATTCCCGTTGAGTATGTATATCAGTCGCTGGACAAGCTGCCGGCGGGCTTCACGGTCCCGGAGGGGCGCGTCAAGCCCTGGGGCACGTGCCATGCCGTGCTCATGGCCAAGGATGTCATCCACGAACCGTTTGCCGCCATCAACGCCGACGACTTCTACGGCAAGGAGGCCTACGAGGTGCTGGCCCAATATCTGCGCGAGTGCGAGGGCCAAAAGGGCGCCTACAGCATGGTGGCCTACAAACTGCGCAACACCATGTCCGATTTCGGCACCGTGTCGCGAGGCATCTGTACTGCCGATGAGGACGATAACCTGCTGACCATTGTGGAGCGCACCGCCATCGGCCATACTGAAGACGGTGGCGCGGCATATACCGATGAGACAGGCTCACATCCACTCGACATGGACTCGCTGGTCTCCATGAACTTCTTCGGCTTTACTCCCGACTTCTTCGAGTACTCGGAGAAGGGCTTTGTGGAGTTTCTGAAGGGACCCGCCCAGACGAATATCAAAGCCGAGTTCTATATCCCATTGATGGTCAACAATGCCATTAACGACGGATCTGCCAAAGTGAAAGTGCTCTCCAGCAACGCCTCCTGGTTCGGTGTCACCTACAAAGAGGACAAGCCCGAGGTGATGCGCAAGGTGCGGGAGCTGATTGAGCGGGGAGTGTATCCGGAGAAGCTGTGGGAGAAATAACAGATAATAGATAATAGTTGATGGGGTGGGAGGATTTCTCAACAATTCAACAAATCAACAAATCAACAGTTCAACAATATCTATAACATGCATATTGAAACAAAGATATGGGGAAAGGGGCCTGAGGGGAAGGAGGTGCGGCTCTTCACGATGGAGAACGAGCATGGCGTGCGCGTGCAGCTGTGCGAAATCGGGGCGGGCATCGTCAGCCTCTTGACACCCGACCGGAACGGTCATCTCGCGGATATCGCCTTGGGCTACGACAAGCCGGAGGACTATATCGGCGACGGTCCCTGCATGGGCAAGGTGCCCGGGCGCTATGCCAACCGCATCGCCCACGGCCGCTTTGAAATTGATGGTCAAGCGTTTCAGCTGGATTTGAACACTGCCGGCGGCAAGCACCACCTCCATGGCGGCACATGGGGCTTCGCCAACCGTCTGTGGAAAGGCGAGGTGGTGAACGACAGCGTGGTCTTCACCTACACCGCGGCAGACGGCGAGCAAGGCTATCCCGGCCAACTGACCGCCACGGTGCGCTATACATTAACGGATTTTAACACACTCTGTGTGGACCTGCAGGCTGTCACCGACAAGCCGACCGTCGTGAATCTGACCAACCACACCTACTTCAACCTGAAAGGGGAGGGGGACGGCGACATCTTGGATCACGACTTGAGGGTTTTCGCAGGAGAATATCTGGCCACCGACAACGATCTGGTCCCCACGGGCGAGATGTGCTCCGTGGAGGGCACGCCCATGGACTTCCGCGAAGAGAAACGCATCGGGCGGGACATCCACGCGGACTTTGACGCACTGCGCGCCGGCAAGGGCTATGATAGCTGCTGGGTGCTCGACAAAGACGACAACACGATGACGATGGCGGCCCAGCTGTCTCACGAAGGGACAGGCCGTCTGGTCGGCATCGCCACCACCCAGCGAGGACTGCAGGTCTATACCGGCAACTGGCTGGAAGGTTGTCCACAAGGCAAGAACGGCCATCGCTATCACGACTACACCGGAGTGGCTTTGGAGTGTCAGGCCTTGCCCGATGCCCCCAACCATCCCAACTTCCCCGGCACGGTGCTTCGTCCGGGGGAGACTTATCACGAATCAATCATTTTTTATTTTTTAACATTCTAATACAACAACAATGAGTACTAAAACAAAACAATGGGGTGCTATTATTGTGATGATAGCCCTCTTTGCGATGATCGCTTTCGTGACGAACCTCTGTTCGCCCATGGCCGTCATCGTCAAGAACCAGTTCGGGGCCAGCAACTTTTTGTCCCAGATTGGCAACTACGGCAATTTCATCGCCTACCTGGTGATGGGTATCCCTTCGGGTATGCTGATCAAGCGGTTTGGTTATAAGAAGACCGCCTTGATGGCGTTGGCCGTGGGTATTCTCGGTATCCTCGTGCAATGGCTCAGCGGCCAGGTCGGCAGCTTTGCCGTCTATCTCGTCGGTGCCTTCATTGCCGGCTTCTGCATGTGCATGCTGAACACGGTCGTCAACCCGATGCTCAACCTGTTAGGCGGTGGCGGCAACAAGGGCAACCAGCTGATCCAGATCGGCGGTGTCTTCAACTCTGCTGCAGCCGTGGCCGTGTACATCATCATGGGCGCCCTCATTGGCGAGGCCACCAAGGCCAAGATCGCCGATGCCACACCTGCGTTGATGATTGCTCTGGCCATCTTCGTGGTCGCCTTCATCGTGATCCTCTTCACCAAGATCGAGGAGCCGCAACAACCCGTGGAACTGAAGGATGCCAATGCGCCGAAAGACAAGTACAGCGCCTTCTCCTTCCGTCATTTCAAACTGGGCATCTTGGCCATCTTCCTGTATGGCTCTGTGGAAGTGGGTCCTCCTACCTACATGATGCAGTATATGACCGCCGCTCCGGATGCCGCCACGCCGGGCCTCGGTATGGATGGCACCGTGGTGGGCCTCATTGTGGCCGTCTATTGGTTGATGATGCTCATTGGTCGGTTCATCGGTGGTGCCGTCGGCGGGAAAGTCTCCACGAAAACCATGCTGGCCACGGTGTCTGGCTTGGCCGTGGCGCTCGTTGCCTTTGGTATGTTCGCCCCCAGCTCCATCATGGTCAAGGTTCCCGGTATTGACTGGGCCAATCTCTCCGTGATCTGGGCGCAAGTGCCAATTGGCATCTTCGCCTTCATCCTCGTGGGCCTGTGCTCCTCTGTGATGTGGGGAGCCATCTTCAACCTGGCTACCGAAGGACTGGGTAAATACACGGCTATCGCTTCCGGTGCCTTCATGACTATGGTGTTCGGTTTCGCCATCGTGCTGGGTCTCCAGGGCTGGCTCGCCGACATTACAGGCAGCTACATGACCAGCTTCTTCGTGGTGCTGGCTTGCGCCGCCTACATCCTCTTCTATGCCCTTTGGGGCTCCAAGAATGTCAATACCGATATTCCGGTAGAGTAGAAGGGTGGTGTTTGGAACGATTAGAAGGGAGGGCCTCAAGGGTTCTCCCTTTTTTAATGCGGAAATATGCGGAATAAACGGAAATGCGCGGAAATAGATGAATAAATATCCTGACCTTGTGTTTCCGCATGGTTTCCGTATTTTCGGCGTTTTTCAGCAATATTTTTTTTATTTTTGCGCGTTCAAAATCTATAAGAAATGTCTGGATATTTAACAGAGAACATTACAAAAATCACGACCAACACGCTGCAGAAGATGCGCAACGCCAACGAGCGTATCGCCATGTTGACGGCCTACGACTATTCCATCGCCACCTTGTTGGACATGGCGAAGATCGATGTCATTTTGGTGGGCGACTCCGCTGCCAATGTGATGGCGGGCTACAAGACCACCTTGCCCATCACGCTGGACGACATGATCTACCATGCCTCTTCCGTGGTGCGTGCCGTCAAGCGCGCGCTGGTGGTTGTGGATTTGCCTTTCGGCACCTATCAGGGCAACTCCAAGCAGGCACTTGCCTCCGCCATCCGCATCATGAAAGAGTCGGGCGCCGACGCCGTCAAGTTGGAGGGTGGGGCAGAGGTCATCGAGTCCATCGACCGTATCCTCAGCGCCGGCATCCCCGTGATGGGCCATCTCGGACTGACACCGCAATCCATCAACAAGTTCGGCACCTACGCGGTGCGTGCCACCAGTGAGGAGGAGGCCGACCAGCTGATGGAGAATGCCAAGCTGCTGGAAGAGCACGGCTGTTTCGCCTTGGTGCTGGAGAAGATTCCTGCCACCTTGGCCGCCAAGGTCACGGAGACCTTGCATATCCCGACCATCGGCATCGGTGCCGGCAGGGAGACCAGCGGTCAGGTGCTCGTCTTCCACGACATGATGGGCATCACCCAGCAGTTCTCACCTCGCTTCCTGCGCCGTTACCTGAATCTCAGCGAGGAGATCGTGGGGGCCATCGAGCACTATATCGACGATGTCAAGAGTCGTAATTTCCCCAATGAATCAGAGCAATACTGATATCACCGACATCAGCAACCGCATCCTCTATGAGGACAACCACCTGCTCATCGTGAACAAGCGGGCGGGTGAGATTGTGCAGGGCGACAAGACCGGCGACGAGCCCTTGTTGGAGATGGTGCGCCATTATATAAAGGTAAGTGCCAACAAACCGGGCAATGTCTTCTGCGGGCTGGTGCACCGCATTGACAGGCCCGTCAGCGGCGCGGTGGTCTTTGCCAAGACCTCCAAGGCGTTGGCGCGGATGAATGCTTTGGTCAAGGAACGGGCCATGCAGAAGACTTACTGGGCCATTGTAGAGCGGATTCCCGAACAGCCCGAGGGCACGCTCGTCCATTATATGCGTAAGAACGAGCGCACCAACACGTCTGAGGTCTCCAGCGTGGAGAAGGCTGGCTGGCAGCGTGCCGAGCTATCGTATCGGCTGCTGGCCGCCGGGGATAAGTACGCACTGCTGGAAGTCGATCTGCATACCGGCAGGCACCATCAGATCAGAGCGCAACTCTCCGCGATGGGCTGCCCGATCAAGGGGGATCTCAAATACGGTGCCCGGCGTTCCAACGAGGACGGCAGCATCTCTTTGCATGCCCGTCGGCTCTGCTTTGAACATCCCGTGCAACATACGGAGATATTGGTAGAGGCACCTCCCTTCAACCAGCTGTTTATGAAGTTGTTGCAATCCGAATAAAAAAAATCCACACTTCTCCCCGACAATTCATTTTTTTTGTATTTTTGTAGCCTGATACAATTTTATGAAAAAGATGAGAAATATATTTATCCTTTTGTGTTGCATGTTTGCCATATCGCTTGGTGCACAGCCACTTACGTTGAAATATGACAATGCCACCCTCCCCAACAACGCCAACATTTACGTTACGTCTCAGGTAGGAGTTTCCACAAATACATACATCGAATTTACCAACAACCAACAGGATGCCGTCTTCTTCCGCATTCGCAAACAGGTGTTGACATCCGTCAGCAGTGATGCCATCACCTTCTGCGTGGGAGGGACCTGTTATACTGGCAACATGTCGCAAGAGCTCTATCTGAATCCTGGGCAGACATGGGGATTGGATGATGAGACGAATGTTTTCCACGCCTCATATTCGCACCCTGCGGCCGGTACCCAGCGTGTCCGCTTTACGATAGTGAACAGTGATGACGCCAACGACACCATCAGTTTCATCATCAACTATACAACTACCACAGGGGTTCAGGATCTGCCGACTGTCAGCAAGTTGACTGCCTATCCGAACCCGGCCACTACGCAGGTCACTCTGGAATATGCTGTTCAGAACAGCTCCTCCGCTTACGTGGTCATCCGGAATTTGACGGGTATGGAGGTCTATCGTAGTGTAGCTTCTACGTCTGGCAAGAGTGTCGTTGACCTTTCCGGTCTTAAGGCCGGCGTCTATTTCTATGGAATTGAAAGCGACGGCCGTATGTTGTCTTCCAAGAAGCTGCTGGTGAAATAGTGCTGCTCTCTACCATTTTCAACCGACATTCTCTCGAGTTTTCCAATTTCAGTGATGCTCCTGTTGTGCATGCGAACAACTGGAACATCTTGATTATGTTGGTTTTGCTCGCAATGTTGGCAATTGTTGTGGCCACTTCTCGTGGCAAGGTTTCCCAGATTCTCAAAGCGATGGTGCTTCCTCGCTACTTCTCCCTCTTGCAGCGTGACGGCAAAATCGTCGAGCAGCGTATCTTCCGGGTTATGCTGGTCTTCGACATCGCCACCTTCGCACTGGGCGTGACGACCTGGCTGGAACTCTATCATCCGGAATTGATCATCCGATTCACCTATATTGGCTGTTACGGGCTCTCCTTTCTGGCCCTTTTCGTCCTCTATTTTGTCAAGATCTTGTTGCTGAATCTGTATGCCTATCTGTTTGAGCATCAAAAGGACAAGTCAATGCTTCACCAGCATAAGTTCATTTTCATCACCGTAGCGGCTCTGGCACTCTATCTGATTCTGGCTTTGGTCATCTTCACCCACCTTTTGTCGGCGATAAACGTCTTCTTCGTCATACTTTTATTACTTGTTTGCCTATATTTCTACAATTCTTATAAAATAAATTCCAGAACCTTCAAATTATTTCATTTTTTTATCTATTTTTGCACCCTTGAAATTTTACCATACCTTATCTTGGTAAAGTTTATACTAACTGTTTAAGAATAAGATAATTATAGATAAAAATATGAAAATTAAAAACATCCTGATTTCGCAAAATGCCCCTGCGGATATCGAGAAATCTCCTTATGGAGACTTGAAGAAGAAGTATAGCATCAATATGGATTTCTATAAATTCTTCCGGATCCAGAACGTGTCTGCGGTGGATTTCAGGAAGTCCAAAGTCAATATTTTGGAGCATCAGGCAATCATATTCTACAGCAAGAATACGATTGACAATTTCTTTGAGTTGTGCAAGGAGATGCGCATTGTGATGCCGGAATCGATGAAGTATTTCTGCTCCACGGAGGCTGTGGCTGTCTATCTGCAGAAGTATATCCAGTTCCGCAAGCGCAAGATCTTCTTCTCCAAAGACTCCACCATGTCGAACTTCTATGAGATCTTATTGAAGAACAAGGAGTTGTCGATGCTTGTCCCCTGCGGACAGACGGGTGCCAACAAGGAGTTGATCGACTTCTTGCAGAGTCATGAGATCCGCTATCATGAGGCTGTTGTCTTCGAGACTGTCACGGCCAATTTGAAGGAGGACATTGACATCAGCAAGTACGATATGATTGTGTTGTTCAGCCCAAACGGAGTGCATTCTTTGAAGGAGAACTATCCTGACTTCGAGCAAGGAGAGGTTGTTTTTGCCGCGTTGGGTCATTCTGTTGTGACGGCTTTGCAGGAGCAGGGTCTCACCGCGCAGGTGGAGGCTCCTACCAAGGAGTTCCCCTCCATCACGGATGCCATGGACGCTTATTTGAAGGAGTATGCCACCCGCAGACGCTAAGGCATCGTTTTCGCGGCACTATCGTATCAAGTCATCGCTTCAGATTCAGGAAATAGTGGCGGGCAGACGGTCTGTGTTTGTCCATCCAATCAAATGTTACTATAGGGTAGTGGAGAGTTCCGCAACAGTGGACTCTTCCGTGGCTGTTGTGGTCCCCAAACGTCTTTTTCCCCGGGCGGTGGACCGGAACCGTCTCAAACGGTTGATGCGGGAGGCTTTCCGCACCCACAAATATCAATTCCCCGACGAGCATGCTTCCGGTCTGCAGATGCAGATGTGCTGGATATATGTCGGCAAGGAGTTGACGGATTTCGAGTCAGTCTGCCAGACCGTGATCCAGCTTTATCAAAAGTTGCAAAAGGTGCTATGAAGAAGGTGCTCAAAGCGATATCGGATTTGATAGGGGCGGTGATGATCTCTTTCATCAAGATCTATCAGTGGACGCTTTCGCCTTTGATCGGACGTTCATGCCGTTATACGCCGACCTGTTCCAACTACGGCATCGAGGCTATCCGTAAGCATGGTCCGTTGAAAGGAGGCTGGCTCACCCTCAAGCGCATCTTGTCATGCAATCCATGGGGAGGCAGTGGCTTTGACCCCGTTCCGTAAAAAAAATCTTCGCCCCCTACCAATTTTATTATATATATTATATATTTGCAGCCCATTTCCAAAAATGGGCATTTTTGTTTAACTCATTAACAAACAAACGAATAGGATTATGAAGATTTCTTACAAATGGTTAAAAGACCTGCTTACTTTTGATTTATCCGCCGAAGAAACCGCGGTGTATCTCACGAATTGTGGCCTCGAAGTGGAGGGCATGGAGACGTTTGAGACCGTCAAAGGAGGCTTGCGCGGATTGGTCATCGGTGAGGTGCTGACTTGCGAGGCTCATCCCAACTCTGATCATTTACATGTGACTACCGTGAATGTCGGGCAAGAGGAGCCCCTCCATATCGTCTGCGGCGCCGCCAATGTTGCTGCCGGACAGAAAGTGGTGGTAGCTACTATCGGCACTGTGCTCTATTCGGGCGATGAGTCTTTTACCATCAAGAAGTCCAAGTTGCGTGGAGAGTTGTCCGAGGGCATGATCTGTGCAGAAGACGAGATTGGCTTGGGCACTTCCCATGACGGCATCATGGTCTTGGACCCCGACGCCGTGCCCGGCACTCCGGCATCCGAGTATTTCCATGTGGGCACAGACACGGTCTTTGAGATCGGGCTCACACCTAACCGTTGTGACGCCATCTCCCATGTCGGTGTCGCCCGCGACCTCTATGCCGCCCTTGTCCAGAACGGCCTGGAGTGTTCTCCGCTGGTGCTTCCCTCTGCGCATGATATCAAGCCTATCTCCAATGTAAAATTCCATATCGATGTTACTGTGGAAAATGCGAAGGCTTGTCCCCGCTATTCCTCCGTCTATCTGGATAATGTCACGGTAGCCGACTCTCCCGAATGGTTGCAGACCAAGCTCAAATCCGTTGGCGTCCGTCCCATCAACAATGTGGTGGATGTGACCCAATACATCATGTTGGAGCTCGGCCAGCCCATGCACGCCTTTGATGCCGACAAGATCAAGGGCAACAAGGTCATCGTGAAGAATCTGCCGCAGGGCACCCCGTTTGTCACACTGGATGGCAACGAGGTCAAACTGGATGCGGAAGATTTGATGATCTGCAATGAAGAGGAGGGCATGTGCATCGCCGGCGTCTATGGCGGTCTGCAATCCGGCATCACCCGTGAGACCACCCGCGTCTTCCTGGAGAGTGCCTATTTCAACCCAGTCTCCATCCGCAAGACGGCCAAACGTCACGGGCTGAAGACGGACGCCTCCTTCCGTTATGAGCGCGGCTGCGATCCCGACATCACCATCTATGCCTTGAAAAGAGCGGCCAACTTGATCCAGTCTCTGACGGGCGCCAATATGCTTGCCGACATCAACGATATCTATCCCGTGAAGATCGAGCCCGCCTGCATTACCCTGTATTATGACGAGGTCAACAAGATCGCCGGCAAGGCGATCCCCAAGGATCAGGTGACGAAGATCCTCCAACTGCTCAATATCGAAATCAACTCCTTCACAGAAGACTATTGTATTGTGACGGTTCCGTTGAACAAGGTGGATGTGACCCGCCCCATAGACCTTATCGAAGAGGTTCTTCGCATATATGGTTACAACAACATTGAGATTCCCGACACTATCCAGTTCAAGCTCACCTCTTGTCAAGGTCAGAACCTTGCCTATCAGCTCCAGATGACGGTTTCCCGCTATCTGGCTGACAACGGCTTCTACGAGGTGGTGAACAACTCTCTGACGCGTGGCGACTATGCAGAGCAATTCGATTTCATCCCATCAGACGAAACGGTCAAATTGTTGAATCCGTTGAGCACCGAGCTGAATGTGTTGCGTCAGACGCTCCTTTTCAGTGGTTTGGAGAATGTGGCCCGCAATGTGAACAACAAGAGTGCCAATCTGCGTTTCTTTGAATTCGGCAAGATATATTCCTTGAATCCTGCCACAGAACGCGGGGAGGATGTCACTATACGTTATCAGGAGCATGAGGAGCTGGCGCTCTTCGTGACGGGCAAGACGGGTGAGGACAGCTGGAATCACAAAGCCGAGGATCTGGATGTCTTCTATTTGAAGAATATGATCTTCAATATCCTGACGCGCATCAACTTCCCGATTGAGCGTATGATGGGCAAGGTGGACGAGCAACCACGCATGTTTACAGACCATTATTCCTACTATGTGGGAGAAGAGTGGATTGCCACCTTCGGTTTGCTCTCTCCAGCCGTCTTGAAAGCTGTCTCTTTGAAGAAACCTGTCTGCTATGCCGAGCTGAACTGGCCCGCTATTATGAGCCTCGTCAAGGGCGCAGTGGAATACAACAAGATTGCCACCTATCCATCCGTTAAACGTGACCTGGCATTGGTGGTTGACAAGTCGGTTTCCTATGAGACCTTGGAGCAGATTGGATACAAATATGGATCCAAACTCATGAAGCAGATCTCCTTGTTTGATGTTTATGAAGGTGATAAGATCGAGCAGGGCAAAAAGTCCTACGCGCTCAACTTCGTGTTGCAGCATCCTGACAAGACCTTGACGGACGAAGAGATCAACAAGGTGATGAACAAACTGATTGCCGCCTACGAGCGCGAGGCAGGTGCGACATTGAGAAACTAAGCGGCATGCAGGTCTTCAGAGACATATCGGAGATCCGGGACGACAAGGCTTCTGTGGTAGCCATAGGATCGTTTGACGGTGTTCATTTGGGACATCGTCACATCCTGCAATGGCTGTGTGCTACCGCCAAAGAGCACGACTGTCGTAGCGTCGTCGTCACCTTCGATCCCCATCCGCAGCAGGTCTTGCATCCGGAAGAGCCCTTTTTCACCATCAACACCTTGCAGAAGAATCTGTCGTTGATGGAGGCGCAAGGGGTGGATGCCGTGCTGGTGTTGCCGTTCACGATGGAGCTGGCGGCTTGCGATTATCGTGAATTCCTCCAGCGTTACGTGTTCGATGCGCTCCATGCCCGATATTTGCTGATGGGCCCCAACCATACCATCGGCCATCACAAAGAGGGCACCGGCGACGCCATCGCCCGTTATTGTGAGGAACATCAGGTCCAGGTTGTCCCCATTCCGGAGTACATGCTGCATAAGTCAGGCGTTCATTCCGCTGCCATCCGTACGGCTATCGTGCAAAATGACCGGGAGACTGTCGAAGAGCTGCTGGGTTATGCTTACGACATGCCCTCAGTACAAAATGAAGAAAAATAAAAACTGATATACTATGAGCAAAAATTTAATTATTGTAGAGTCACCCGCGAAGGCCAAGACCATCCAAAAGTTCATCGGAAAGGACTTTACGGTGATATCCAGCAAAGGACATGTACGCGATTTGCCCTTGAAGGATATGGGCATTGACGTGACCAAGAACTTTGAACCCAACTATCTGATTCTGGATGACAAGAAAGCGTTGATCGCCGACATCAAGAAATTGTCCAAAGAAGCCGACACCATCTGGCTGGCAACGGATGACGACCGTGAGGGAGAGGCCATCTCCTGGCATCTTATGGAAGTCACCGGCATGGATCCTAAGAAGGTGAAACGTATTGTCTTCCATGAGATTACCAAGAATGCCATCGAGAATGCCTTGAACAACCCCAGAGAGTTGGATATGAACGTGGTCAATGCGCAGCAGGCCCGTCGTGTGTTGGACCGTCTGGTCGGTTTTGAGTTGTCGCCGGTGCTTTGGCGCAAGGTGAAGCCGCAGTTGTCGGCGGGGCGCGTGCAGTCGGTGGCTGTCAAGCTGATCGTGGAACGCGAGCATGAGATTGAGAAGTTCAACACCACCTCTTCGTTCAAGGTGGAAGGTCATCTCTATCCGGAAAGAGACAAGAAACTGGAGCTCACGGCAGAGTTAAACAAACGTTTTGCCAGTCATGACGAGACGCTGGCCTTTTTGGAGGACTGCAAGACAGCCACTTACAGTATTGAGGCTATCGAGAAGACCCCAGGCAAGAAGAGCCCGGCGCCACCGTTCACCACATCCACCTTGCAACAGGAGGCCGCCCGCAAGCTGGGCTTCACGGTCAGCAAGACGATGGTGGTGGCGCAGCAGCTTTACGAAGCCGGTTTCATCACCTATATGCGTACCGACTCTGTCAACCTCTCCGCTTTCGCCCTGGCATCTGCCAAAGAGGTGATCACGGAGCAATACGGCGCTGAGTATGCCCATCCCCACAAGTATGTGACCAAGTCCAAAGGCGCTCAGGAAGCCCACGAGGCCATCCGTCCCACCGACATGTCCAGACTGACGGTGCCGGGCGACACTTTTGCCAAGAACTTGTATAACCTGATCTGGAAGCGTACGATCGCCTCCCAGATGAGCGATGCCAAGACAGAAAAGACGAACATCTCCATTCCCATCTCCAACCGTCCGGAGAAATTCGTGGCTACCGGCGAGGTGATCCTGTTCCCGGGATTCTTGCGCGTATATACGGAGTCCAAAGACGAAGATGTAGAGGAAGTGAAGGGCTTGTTGCCTGCCGTACAGGTGGGCGAGGCCATGTTGGCCAAGAGTGTGACCGCCACACAGCGTTATGCTCAGCCGCCAGCCCGTTACACGGAGGCCAGTCTTGTGAAGAAGATGGAAGAGTTGGGCATCGGCCGTCCTTCCACCTACGCCCCGACCATCACGACCATCCAGAAGAGAGGCTATGTGGACAGATCCTCTCGTCCGGGCAAGGAGCGCAAATATGAGGTGATCACCTTGAAAGACGGGAATATCAAATCCGATGAGAAGAAAGAGAAATACGGATACGAGAAAGACAAATTGTTCCCGACGGATGTGGGTATTGTCGTGAACGGTTATCTGCAGGAGAACTTCGACAAGATCATGGATTACGGATTCACCGCTGATGTGGAGAAGGACTTTGACGAGATCGCGGAGGGCAAAGAGCAGTGGCAGGAGATGTTGAAGAGATTCTATGCCGATTTCCATCATTCTGTGGACGATGCTTTGAACTACTCTTCCAAGGCCAGTGGCGAGCGTCTGTTAGGTTACGATCCCAAGACCAACGAGAAGGTCTTTGCCAAGCTGGGCAAGTATGGCCCGATGGTGCAGATAGGGGAGAACTATGCTGATGCCAAGCCTCGTTATGCCCGTCTGCAACCCAACCAGTTCATCGAGACCATCACCTTGGAAGAGGCCCTGGGACTATTTCAGCTGCCTCGCAACTTGGGCCAATACGAAGGCTATGATGTCGTCGTCGGCTCCGGCCGTTTCGGTCCGTATGTGAAATACAACACCACGTTTGTCACCATTCCCAAGACTGAAGATCCGCTCTCCATCACGTATGAGCGTTGTGTGGAGTTGATCAATGCCAAGCGTAAAGAGGCTGCCGACCGCGCACCCAAGCTCATCGGCAAGTGGAACGACAAGGAGATCTACGCCGTTATCGGTCGCTATGGCCCGTATTTGAAATACGACGACAAGAACTTCACCCTCGACAAGAATACTGACATCGCCGGGATGACGGAAGAGGCCGCGATTGATTATTTGAAGAATGTTGACAATAAAAATGTCATCCGCAAATACGAAGAGAACAGCAACGTGCGTGTCATGAATGGCCGCTACGGAGCTTACATTACCGATGGCAGCAACAACTACAAGATCCCGAAGGGCATGTTGGCGGAGAACCTGACCTATGCCGAGTGTCAGGAGATCATGGCCACCACCGCCCCCACATCCAAACGTAAATCCACCAAAAGATCGTAAATCATGGATTATGCATTATACTTTGATAGTGTTGACATAGACAACCTGGGTATTATAGACCAGCTGGTCAGCCAGGATCAGTTGGCCCATCAGGTTTTGTTCTATAATCCGGAGGAGCCGTTGGATATTGCCGAGGCGGACATCGCGATTCTCGGGGTCCCGGAGGCGCGCAACAGCTACCGAAACGACAACTGTGCGCTTGGCCCGGATGAGATCCGACGTTCTTTCTATACCCTCTATCGTTGGAACAAGGCGGTCCGTATCATCGATATGGGCAACCTCAAGGTCGGCAATAGGGTGGAGGACACCTACAGCGCTCTTTCAGATATCATCGCTGACATGCTCAGCAACAAGGTGATACCCATCATTTTGGGCGGCAGCAATGATTTGGCTTTCGCCAATTATCGGGCCTACGAGAAGATGGAGCGGGTAGTCAATCTGGTGGCTGTGGATCCCCGTTTCGATTTGGGTGAGGAGACGGAGCCGATGCGTTCCGACGCCTATCTCAACAAGATCGTGTTGCAGCAGCCCAACTTTCTGATGAACTATGCCAATATTGGCTATCAAACCTATATGAACAGTCCGGCCAGTACCAAACTGATGGAGGATCTCTTCTTTGAAGTCTATCGGGTGGGCACCATGCGCAAGAACATGGAAGAGATAGAGCCGTTGGTGCGCAATGCCGACATGGTCTCCATCGACATCGCGGCGGTGCGTCGTCCGGACGCTCCCGGCTGTCCGCACAACTCCTCCAATGGATTCTATGGCGAGGAGATCTGCCAGATCGCCAAATATGCCGGCGTGAGCGACAAACTATCCTCCTTCGGCATCTTTGAGTTCGACCCAACATTGGATTATGGCGGACAGACTGCCCAGTTGATCAGCCACATCCTCTGGTATTTTGTGGAAGGTTACCTGCATCGACAGAAAGACAGTGATTTCGGCAACAAGCAGAACTACCGGCAATATAGTATTGAGGTGTCGGGCGCTTTTGACGAGCTGGTCTTTTTCTGCAGCCGCAAGACCAATCGCTGGTGGATGGTTGTGCCGATCATCTCCCCCGATCAGACGGTGGTGCAGAAGTATTATCTGCCGTGCTCCGAACGGGATTACAATCTGGCATGCCAGGACATTATCCCCGACAAATGGTGGCGAGCCTATCATAAGTTGAATCATTAAATTATTCATTAAAATCATACCGTATGAAAAAGTTATTTTTACTTATTTTGTTGGGCATCAGCACTATGGTGCTTTTGAATGCTCAAGTGGAAGAAAAAGCCGCTGCCGATGCGGCTGTAGCCACCACCGTAAAGGCTGCTGAAATTGACAGTGCCAAGAACTGGAAATACACGGGTACGGTAGGTCTGAATGCTGCCCAAACAGCTCTCTTCAACTGGGCCGCTGGTGGTAACAATAACGTGACGGGCTTTGTCTATGCCAATATGACCCTGTCGTACAAGAAAAACAAATGGACGTGGGACACCAACTTGGATACAGAACTGGGTGCCATGTACACCTCTGACCTCAATCCGACATGGAGAAAAGCCAACGACAAGATCAATCTGACCACCAAAGGCGGTTTCCAGATGCACCCGCAATGGTATCTCACCCTCTTGGGAAGTTTCAAATCCCAGTATGCCCGCGGTTTCAAATATCTCAATGATGAGGCTGGAACCCACAAGCTGATTTCCCAATGGCTGTCACCTTCCTATACGGACTTGGCACTTGGTGTTGAATACCGTCCCAACGACATTTTCACTGTCGGTATTTTCCCGATTGCCGGCCGTCTGACGACCTGTATGTATGAAAGCCTGCGTCCCAACTACGGTCTTCCGCAGAACGAGGACGGCACCTACAAGCCTGTGATGGCTGCGCTGGGTCTCCGTATCAACGGTGGCATCAACTACACGCTGACCAAGAATCTCAAGATTATCTCCACCATCACCTTGTTCACGCCCTATACTTCCAAGCAACAGAAATTCTTCAACTGGGATGTGGATTGGGATGTGGCCATCACCTACAATTTCCTGAAGGTTTTCAGCGTCAGTTTGATGACTTCTTTGAAGTATTATGACCAAGTCTTGATCGACGGTCCGGCATGGCGCAACTTCTCCGAAGGTCCTCGCGCACGCGTACAATTTAAAGAGGTGGTCGGCTTAGGCATCGGCTATAGCTTCTAATGATTGTAACAAATTATCCGGTTTTTTCGTAAGAGGAAAACCATACTTTTAAAATTCTAGATTATAGATGAGACAATTACACATTACCAAACAGGTTACAAACCGAAACGAGACTGCATCTCTGGACAAGTATCTGCATGAGATTGGCAAAGTCCCGTTGTTGACCGCTGATGAAGAGGCTGAATTGGCCCGCAAGATCAAGGCGGGTGACGAGGACGCGTTGGAGAAGCTGACGAATGCGAACTTGCGTTTTGTGGTTTCTGTTGCCAAGCAATATCAGAATCAAGGTATCACCTTGTCAGACTTGATCAACGAGGGCAACCTCGGATTGATCAAGGCGGCCCGTCGTTTTGACGAGACCCGTGGTTTCAAATTCATCTCCTTTGCGGTATGGTGGATCCGTCAGGCCATCCTGCAAGCCATCGCGGAGCAGTCGCGTATCGTGCGTCTCCCGATGAACAAGGTGGGCACCATCAGCAAGATCACCAAGACCATCGCCATTCTGGAGCAGGAGTATCAACGTGAGCCGCGTCTCTCAGAGATCGCCGAGCGTCTGGACCTCACCGAAACGGAGGTGAAAGAGTCTTTGAAGAACGCCCCGCGCCATCTCTCCATGGATGCCACGCTGACGAAGGACGATGACTCCAATCTCTACGATGTATATCCTTCCGAGAGTGTGGAACCGCCAGACACTGCCTTGATTCACGAGTCTCTGCAGCATGAAATCGGCAGCATCATCGAGACACTGCCACAGCGTGAGGCTGACATCTTGAAGCTTTATTACGGACTGGGGTACAAACACCCGATGACGTTGGATGAGATTGGCGAGCAATTCGACCTGACCCGCGAGCGCGTGCGCCAGATCAAGGAGAAAGCTATCCGCAAGCTGCGTCATAACCCGAAATGCCGTGTTTTACAATCTTATTTAAACTAGGAGGCCTGAGGAATGAAAAGAAGTAGAATCAAAGATATTCTGAAACACCCGGAAGAGATAGGCTTTGGCAACGAGGTCTGTGTGAAAGGGTGGGTGAGAACCAAACGTGGCAATAGCAACGTCGCCTTTATCGCCCTTAATGATGGCTCCATCGTCTCCAACCTGCAGATCGTGGTGGACCCCACCAAGTTTGACGAAGCGTTGCTCAAGCAGATCACCACGGGTTCCTGTCTTCATGTGGACGGCATCCTCGTGGAGTCGCAAGGCAAAGGTCAGACTATGGAGGTGCAGGCCTCTATGATTGAGATCTACGGCACCGCAGACCCGGAGGTATATCCTTTGCAGAAAAAGGGGCACTCCATGGAGTTCCTGCGTGAGATTGCGCACTTGCGTCCCCGTACCAACTATTTCGGTTGCGTGCTCCGTCTGCGCCATGCCATGGCCTTCGCCATCCACAAATATTTCAACGACAGAGGCTTCTTCTATCTGCACACCCCATTGATCACCGGCTCTGATGCGGAAGGCGCCGGCGAGATGTTCAATGTGACCACCTTCGACCTCAACAACGTGCCCCGCACAGAGGACGGTCAGGTGGACTATAAGAAGGATTTCTTCGGCAAGCATACCAACCTGACGGTCTCCGGACAGCTGGAAGGCGAGCTCGGCGCACTGGCGTTGGGCAACATCTACACTTTCGGCCCGACATTCCGCGCCGAGAACAGCAACACGCCCCGTCACTTGGCCGAGTTCTGGATGATTGAACCCGAGATGGCCTTCTACGACATCACCGACAATATGGACCTCGCCGAGGACTTCATCAAATATCTGGTGCAGTATGCCCTCGACAACAATATGGATGATCTGCGCTTCTTGAACGATATGTTCGACAAGGAGCTCATCAATCGTCTCGAGTCCGTCCTCAAAGAGCCGTTCGTGCGCTTGGACTACACCTCTGCCATTGACATTCTGCTGAAGGCCGACAAGAAGTTCGACTACAAGGTAGAGTGGGGCATAGACCTCCAGTCTGAACATGAGCGCTACCTCGTGGAGAACCATTTCAAACGTCCGGTCATCCTGACGAACTATCCGAAGGAGATCAAGGCTTTCTACATGAAGCAGAACGACGACGGCAAGACAGTCCGTGCCATGGATGTGCTCTTCCCGACTATCGGTGAGATCATCGGCGGCTCCGAGCGTGAGGCTGACTACCAGAAACTGCTCAACCGTGTCCATGAGCTGAATATGACGGAACAGCAGTATTGGTGGTATTTCGAGACCCGCAAGTTCGGTTCCGCGCCCCATTCCGGCTTCGGTCTGGGCTTCGAACGTCTGCTGTTGTTCGTGACAGGCATGACCAATATCCGCGACGTGATCCCGTTCCCGAGAACCCCGCAAAATGCTGAATTCTAATCGTAAATCATAATCCAGGGGCGTTTCTCGACGCCCCTTTTTTCTAAACAATGCCGGCAAAACAGACCCAAGAACAGAAAATCGAGCAAAGACAGACTGCCACACAGCAGACCATCCGTTTGATGCAGCTGGTGGAGATGCCGTCTGTCTCTTTGGAACAGGAGATCCTGAAAGAGGTGGAAGACAACCCTGCCTTGGAGTTGATGCCGGAACTCCCCGATACCGACTATGAGATGCCGGACGAGGAACGGGAGGAATATGATGAAAACGGCATCCCCTTTGACGTCTCCACCCCTCTTACGGAGGATGAAATCTTCAACGAAGACTATTACAACGAGGAGGAGATGGACGATTACGTGACTGAGCGTGCATTGCAACGGATCAACGCTCCTGAGGCACGCACGCCGCGAGACAGCTTCGGTGTCTATCAGAAATCTGTTCGGGAAGATTGGATGATCCAGCTGGGAGAGATGACCATGACCGATCAGGAAAGCCGTATTGCCAACTATCTGATGGGCAATCTGGATGATGACGGCTATTTCACGCTGGATTTGCAAGTCGTTGTGAATGAGTTGCTATACGATTACAATATCGACACCACCGTTGCTGAGGTAGAACGTGTTCTGGTACAGTACGTTCAGGAGCTGGACCCGCCCGGCACGGGCGCCCGCAGTCTCCAAGAGTGCCTGCTCATCCAACTGCGCCGCCAGTCCCAGCCGACGGATATCACCCGGTATGCCATCAAGATCCTGGTAGATTATTTTGATCTGTTCTCGAAAAAACATTTTGAAAAAATCACCAGTATTCTCGGTATTTCAGACGATACCATGCAACAGGTGCTCAAGATGATCCGTTCTCTGGATCCCAAGCCCGTTGATTCCGGCTCTGAATTGGAAAGGTCCGGCTCGCACATCACTCCCGACTTCACCATTACCGCGCAAGACAACAAACTGGTACTTGCTCTCAACAACCAGTATATCCCCAAGATTCGCATCAAGCAGGAATATGCCAGCCCCATGTGGCAAAACAAAAAGTTGATGAATAAAAAAGAGGAGGAGGCTGTGCAGTTTATGAAGAAATGTGTGGAAAACGGGGAACTCTTCATCAACACGCTGAATCTGCGGGAGATGATCATGTACAACACCATGTATGCAATCATGCAGTATCAGCAAGACTATTTCCTGACTGGCGATGATGCCGCGTTGAAACCGATGATTCTCAAGACCATTGCCGAGAAGGTGAAGCTGGATGTATCTACTATCTCCCGTTTTTCCAACAGCAAGTATGTGCAGACCGATTTCGGCATCATACCGGTCAAGCATCTCTTCTCGGAATCAGTCAATCAGGAAGATGTCTCCTCCAAGAAGATCAAGAGTCTGTTGTCCAGCCTGATACAGTCGGAGAACAAACGCAAGCCGATGTCGGATGAGGAGTTGTGTGCGGCCATGAATGAACAAGGTCTGTCAGTGGCCCGCCGCACGGTGGCCAAGTACAGGGAGCAGCTTAACATCCCGGTTGCTCGCTTGCGCAAGGAGCTATAGGCTGCCCATTAGCCAATGTGAAATTTTTTCTTCTGGTAAGTATAGAACCCGCCTTGGTTGAAACGATAATAGACGGGCGCGTTACTGCGTTCCTTGTTGTCGTTGGCAACGGGTGACAATATGCCGGAAGCGATGAACTTCTTCTGAAAGTTCCTGCGGTCGAATTCGAGCTCAAAGACCTCGGAGTAAAGCCGTTGCATTTCGGGAAGCGTGAAGAGGTCATTCATCAGGAGGAAAGGGACAGGGGTGGTGACAAAGAGCACCCGCAAGATGAGTTGTGTTTTCCGAAAGATCTCTTCGTGGTCGAAAGCCAACACGGGCATGTTGTGGACGGGAAACCAGCACGCTTCCGCCGCATCGTCTTGAGCCTTGACTAGCGATTCGTTTGGTCGGGTCATGGTGAGAAAAGCGGTAGTGATGGTGCGCCCGCGCGGGTCGCGGTCCACCCGGCTGAAGGTGCCCAACTGGATGAACGGCTTTTTGTTGATGCCAGTCTCTTCTTTCAGTTCGCGCTGGGCAGCCTCTTCCAAGGTCTCTTCTTCGTCCAAGAAGCCGCCGGGAAAAGCCCATTGGTCTTTGAAAGGTTCGTTTTTTCTTCGAATGAGCAGCATCCGCAATTGGTTGCCATCGAAATTCAGGACCACATTGTCAACGGTCATGGCTGGACGCCAGTAATCATATTGGTAACTCATTTTCTTTGTCATCGTCGATAGGTTTATTTCCCGATACAGAAATGTCCAAAAATATTGTTGAGGATATCATCCGTAGAGATACTTCCTGTCAAGGTGCCGAGATCTGTCAGGGCCGAACGGATGTCTTCCACCAGCAGGTCGGTGGGGATGCCGTCGGCAAGACCATTACGGGCATCCGCGATAGATGCGGAGATGCTTCTTAGAAGTCCATAATGCCGCTCGTTGGTTAGCAGGGCCATATCCTGCACGCGATGGGATTCCACAAAGTCCAGCAAGGCATCTTCTACCATATTAATATATTGTCGTGTCTTTGCAGAGATGGCGATGGCGGGATATACATCTTCTATCTTGTCCTTATATCCGCCCGACAAGTTGTTGTCAAGGTCTATTTTGTTGAAAATAAAGATAATATGCTTGTCCTGTGTATCTACTTGCTGTTGAAGCTGGTGAAAGTCATCCAAAATCTCGGGGAGCGTCTGATGGGAGTTGTCACAGAGATAGAGGATGATGGCGGCGCGGCGGGCAGCCTCGTAGGAGCGATCGATGCCATACTGCTCCACCTCGTCGCTGGTGGTGCGCAGTCCGGCGGTGTCTATGAAACGGAACAGGGTGCCTCCTAAGGTGAGCGTGTCCTCGATGGTGTCGCGTGTGGTGCCGGGCACCTGTGAGACGATGGCGCGATCGTGTTGCAACAATGCGTTCAGAAGGGTGGACTTGCCCACGTTAGGCCTGCCGACGATAGCCACCGGTATGCCCGTCTTCAGCAAATTGCCAATCTTGAACGACTGCGCAAGGTTGTCGGCCTCAGTGCCGATGTCTGTCAGCAGACGGTCTAGTTCCTCCCGGTTGGCAAAGGAGACATCTTCTTCGCTAAAGTCCAGTTCCAGTTCCAACAAGGAGGCAATATGGATGAGCGCTTCCCGCAGTTGCCGCATCTTGGTGGAGATGCCGCCTTGCAGTTGGTTGATGGCCAGATGGTGGGAGGTCTCGCTTTGGGAACTGATCAGGTCGCCGACGGCCTCCGCCTGCGGCAGGTCTAGCTTGCCGTTCATGAAGGCGCGCTGGGTGAACTCGCCGGGAAGGGCCATGCGACAGCCGCCCTCTATCAGCATTTCCAGAATCTTCTTTTGGATATACAGAGAGCCATGGCAAGAGATCTCCACCATGTCCTCGCCTGTGTAGGAGCGCGGGGCGGCATATTTGATCACAATCACCTGATCCACCACCTGCTCCCCGTCGTATAAGAGGGCATACTTGGCCTGCATGGCGGCCAGAGACATGAAACCCGCAGCAGGACGGAAGAGACGATTGGCAATCTCAAAAGCCTGTGGTCCGGAAGCCCTCACCACGGCTATTGCACCGACTCCTTGGGCGGTGGATATGGCACAAATGGTATCCATAGATAATCCTTTAAAAAAACGGTAGCAAAAATACATTTTTTAGCGCTTTCAAGAGGATAAAAAAAAACTACATGGAAGTTCACTTTTTTTTACTAATAAATGTTATTTTTGCCACTTTAATATCCCATAGCAGGAATATTAATATTAACACACATATTATCAACATTTTATTAACCAAAATCTACTCAAAAAATGAAAAAGATTTTTACTCTATTCATCGCTTTGTTCGTGATGAGTTTCTGTGCCAAGGCACAGGTGACCTTCCTGAATGAGAGTTTTGAGGGAGCTACGGTTCCGGCCGGCTGGACAGCTATCGATGCTGACGGCGACGGGTACAACTGGGTTTCTTCATCTACCGTTGGTACTTTCAACGTACATTCAGGCGATGCATGTATCACATCTGCATCTTACGTTAATTACGTAGGTGCTTTGACTCCAGACAACTGGTTGATCACTCCGCAATTGGCAGTGAGCGCTGGCGACTCTATCTCCTTCTGGTATAGAGGTCAGGATGCCACTTATTCCGCTGAGGTGTTTGGCGTGTATGTGTCCACCACAACGATGGACACCACTGCCTTTACCTCTGTGTATCAAGGTGTATCCACCAACGAGTATCAGCGTGTCGCCATCAGCCTGAACGCATACGCGGGACAGAACATCTATGTGGCTATCCGTCACTACAATGTTACCGACATGTTCTGGTTGAACATTGACGACGTGCAATTCGGCTCTCTGCCTTCCACTCCTACGATTACGGCTACATCTGACATTGATTTTGGCCAAACTGCCATAAACAACAATGCTGATCAGACCGTCACCGTCACTGCTTATTCTCTGACTGGCAACATCACGGTTACCACTGCTGCTCCGTTCTCCGTTTCTGCTGACGGTGTCACCTATGGCACTACGGCTACGCTTACGGCCACGACTGGCGCTGGCAACATCACGAATGCCACTCTTTATGTCCGCTATACTCCTACGGCTGTCGGTACCGATAATGGCACGATGACGATTGCTTCTGCAGGCGCCACCACGGATACTGTCGCCCTGACGGGTAGTGCTATAAGCTGTACGGTAACCAGTTATCCTTACAACTTTGGCTTCGACAATGATGGTTTGGCTTCTTGCTGGGATGTTGTGGATGCCAATAATGATGCCTCTACGTTCACCATTGCAACCGCTTCCGGTTATGCTTATTACACCTATAATGGTACCAACGCTGCTGATGACTATCTGATCTCTCCGGAGTTTGTCCTGACAGGCAATGAGATGGCTTCCTTTGATTATTGGGTAGGCCTTTCTTCATATCCCGAGAGCTTTATGGTCTATGCTTTGGGTACCGACACCGTAGTGCTGGTGAACACTGTTACGGCCAACAACACTTCTTCCGCTCCTATGACCCAATATGTTCCTCTGAGTAACTTGACGGGCACTTATAGAATCGCCATCAAGTGTACATCTGCTGCCGACCAATACAGATTGTACATCGACAACTTCTCTGTATTTGCCTCCACAGCTGCCAGCATCACCTTGACCCCGACCTCTATTGATTTCGGTGTTATTCCCACTGGCACGACCACGACAAGTACGGTAGATCTAACCATTCTGAACGCCAGCAACGATATCACCATCACTGCTGTGGCTCCTTTCAGCGTTTCTCTGGATAATACCACCTACAGCACTTCTGTGACCATTCCTACTCCGACCAGTTCAGTGTTGAACCAGACCTTCTATGTGGCTTTTGCTCCTACCACTGCTACTACTGTCAATGATGTGGTGGTTGTCAGCACACTTGGTGCTTCTGACACCGTTACGGTTACCGGTACGGGTGTTGAATGCGATGTCATCAACCAATTCCCGTTTGTCGAGACTTTCTCTGACACCTCTGAGACACGCGCTTGCTGGGTGATTGAGAATGCTAACAACGATGACAGAACCATTGTCTATGGTACTGTTAGTGGTGAGTGGGTGGCCGCTTATGTGTATAGCTCCACCAACGCTGCCAATGACTATCTGATTTCTCCTGAGATCCAGGTAGCCAGCAACATGTACGGTCATATTGACTACTATTGCAACGGTTATACTGAGAAATTCTCTGTTTGGGCTATTCCTGCCAACGGCACTATCGCCAATGCAGTCAATATCGTTCCTACTGTGACGGTTACCAACACTACGCCGGCCGTCCAGAACTTCGACCTCTCTGCATACGCCAACCAGACCATCCGTGTCGCTATCAAGGTTGAGTCCGATGCTGACCAATATTATCTCTTCTTAGACAACTTTACCGTTGCGGAACTGCCTGCTGCCTCTTTGGCCGTGGATCCCACTTCCATGACTTTCTCCTCAGTTGCCGGCACTGTCACTTCTGCCCAGACTGCCAATATCGCAGCCTACTCTTTGACGAATGACATCACGGTGAGCGTGGATGCTCCGTTTGAGGTGTCCACCGATGGCAACACCTTCGGCGCCAGCGCTACGATTGCACAGGCTTCCATCGTGGAGGCTCCTATCTATGTTCGTTATGCTCCTACCGCTGTGGGTACGCAAAACGGAACGGTGACCCTGACCAGTGGTTCTCTTACCGCTACCATCGCTCTGACGGGTAATGCCATGGATTGCAGCCAAGCTCAATCTCTGCCGTTCACTGAAGGTTTCGAAAGCGACATCAATGGCTGCTGGCTGAACATCGACAATGATGGCGACGGCAACGTATGGCGTCTTGAAGAAGCTACCGACACCAAACCGGCCCACACTGGCAACTACAGCTACACTTCTGAGTCCTACATCAACTACGTAGGTGCTTTGACACCCGACAACTGGTTGATCACCCCGGCTCTCTCAATTCCGAGCAACGGTGCTTCTCTGGAATGGTGGGTTGCTGCCCAGGATCCCAACTATCCTGCTGATTACTATGAGGTGAAGGTTTCCACCACCACCACGGATTTGAGTGCATTCACCACCCTCTATACCGAGACGATCTCCAGCGGTGACTGGTTAGACAGACATGTCAACTTGAACTATCCGGATCAGACCATCTACATTGCCTTCGTTCATACTAACTGCACCGACATGTTCAGAATGAAGATCGATGACATCTCCGTTACGGCTGGTGTGGGTGTTCAGAATGTGGAGAACAACGTTTCCATCTATCCGAATCCCGCTACCGAAGTGTTGAATGTGACGGCCAACTCCAACATCCAATCTGTGGAGATCATGAACATCATGGGTCAGACCGTTCAAACGCTCAATGCCAACGACAACTACACCCAGATCAACATCAGCAATCTTGCTAATGGCATCTACATGGTGAGAGTGAATACCGAGAATGGCGTCATCAACCAGAAATTCACGGTTGCCCGCTAATTCTCCAACACTATACTGACAAAAAATCCCGTCATCGAAAGATGTCGGGATTTTTTTTTATGTCCAGGGAAAGAAAGAAGTTTTCTTAACCCTTTAACCGTATAACCGGCTGAAAACTAATATTCTTCCAAAACCTCCAACACTTCCGCCCAGTCGGCATCTGCATCAAAGCCGAACTTGTCGTCAATGCCGACATTGAAATAGAGCTTGTCGTCAAAGCAGGCGAGGGAGGTGTTGACGACCTCCGGATTCAGGTTGACATAGTCGAAGTGGATGCCGTCATGCTCAAACTTGCCCAAGTAGCTATCCAGTTTCTCCGGATAACAACTCGACCACAGGATGAGACAGATATCCTGACGAGCGGAGAGCTCTTGAAGGGCCTCTTTGGCCATTGGGAAATAGTCATAGCTCTCCACATGCTCATAACAAGCCTTGAGGATGGTGTCATGGATATCCACCAGGACATATATCTTGTCCCAGTTCTTCTCCATCTTGCGCTCAAAGGCGTTGCGAAAGGCGTTGGTGATACTCATAGATAGTTGTCAGTTATCAGTTATCAGTGATCAGTTAGAAGTCAAAGGCCAATAGCTAATAGCTAATAGCCAATAGCTAATAGCTAATGGCCATTTATATTACAGTTGCGGTCCGAACGGGATCAGGGCTTTGCCTTCTTCCGTGTCGCTAAAGTTCTCGAAGTTCTTGATGAAAGAGGAGGCCAGCTGCTTGGCGCTCTCGGCGTATGCGGCCTTGTCGGCCCAGCTGTTCTCCGGATTGAGGATGCGGTCGTCCACGCCCGTCACATGTTTCGGGATGTAGAGGTTGAACGGCTTGGCAATCTCAGTCTCGCAGTCTAACAGCTCGCCGTTGAGAATGGCGGTGATGATGGCGCGGGTGGCCTTCAGCGAGATGCGCTCGCCGACGCCGTAGCCGCCACCGATCCAGCCCGTGTTGACGAGATAGGCGGTCGCGTTGTGCTCATCAAGTTTCTTAGCCAGCTCCTCGGCATATTTGGTCGGGTGCAGCAACAGGAACGCTGCGCCGAAGCAGGAGGAGAAGGTCGGCTGCGGGGTCACGATGCCGCGCTCGGTGCCGGCCAGCTTGGCGGTATAGCCACTCAGATAGTAGTACATCGTCTGCTCGCGGTTCAGCACAGCCACCGGAGGCAACACGCCGAATGCGTCTGCCGACAGGAAGATGATCTTGCTCGGGTGCGTGCCACGAGAGACCGGCTTCACGATGTTGTCGATATGATAGATGGGGTAGGAGACACGCGTGTTCTCGGTCTTGGCGGCCGAGTTGAAGTCGATGGTGCCGTCCTCGGCCACCACTAAGTTCTCTAACAAGGCGTCACGCTTGATGGCATGGAAGATGTCGGGCTCTTTCTCCTCGCTCAGGTTGATGCACTTGGCGTAGCAGCCGCCCTCGAAGTTGAAGATGCCGTTCTCGTCCCAGCCATGCTCGTCGTCGCCGATCAAGGCTCTGTTGGGGTCGGTGGAGAGGGTGGTCTTGCCGGTGCCGGAGAGACCGAAGAAGATGGCGGTGTCGCCAGCCTTGCCCTCGTTGGCGGAGCAGTGCATGGCGGCCATGCCCTTCAACGGCAGGAAATAGTTCATGACGGAGAAGATACCCTTCTTCATCTCGCCACCATACCAGGTGCCGCCAATCAAGGCCATGCGCTCGGTCAGGTTGAAGGCCACGAAGACCTCGCTGTTCAATCCCTGCTCTTTCCAGTCGGGGTTGGTGGTCTTGCCAGCGTTCAGCACCACGAAGTCGGGCTCGAAGTCGGCCAGTTCCTCCTCGGTGGGACGGATGAACATGTTCTTCACGAAGTGGGCTTGCCAGGCGACCTCAGAGACGAAGCGCACCTTCATGCGGGAGTTCTCGTTGGCACCGCAGTAGCCGTCCATCACATAGACCTTCTTGCCAGAGAGTTGCTCTTGACACAGCTTCTTGAAGTGTTCCCAGGTCTTGTGGTCGATGGGCTTGTTGTCAGATCCTTTCTTGTTGGGACCGGCCCACCACACGTTGTCTTTCGTGTTCTCGTCCATGACGATGTATTTGTCTTTGGGGGAACGGCCGGTGAAGATGCCGGTGTCCACGGAGAGAGCGCCCGACTTGGTCAGGTAAGCCTTCTCATAGCCCGTGAGGGCGGGGTTGGTCTCATGTGCATACAACTCGTCGTAAGACAGGTTGTGGTAAATCTCAATCGGCCCGGTGATGCCGACATTTTCCAATTCTTTTTTCAGATCTTTCATATTGGGTTGTTTTGAATTAATAATCAAAGGTTATACCAATGAGCGGATGAGTTGTTCTTCTTCGCCCGGCAGGAGATAGATGGGCGGGATCTCGATCATGGTGAAGGCACCATGGCGTTGCTCTGCGCGCATCTTAACGGCGGCGCGGGCGCAGGCCACCAGCACCTGACCCGTGAGGGCCGGGTTGTTGATGCTCATGTTGAACTCGAAACGCTGGTTGTGGGTCTCGCCGCTGACACCGTCGCGAACCAGGTGGACACCGTGCGCCACGTTGTTGAGGGCATCGATGGAGGGCACGGGGATGACGTGCGTCTCATCGTGTGCGAAGTAGTCATCGGCTAACAGCAGTTTCTCCACGGTGGCGAAGTCGGCTCCCTCCTCCAGCTCCACATAGAGCATGCGGCGATGGATGCCGGTGCCCAGCGGGATGGTCATGGAGAGGGCGTCCTTGATGCCGGGGATGGCCTTGGCGGCCACGGTATGGCCCATGCTGCGGCCCGGACCGAAGTTGGTGTAGGTGATACCCTTGGGGGCGATAGCCTGTAGGAGGGCACGCACCATGGAGTCGGAACCGGGATCCCAGCCGGCGGCGATGATGCTGACCGCCTGATGTTCCTTGGCGATGGGGGTCAAATGGGAACGGAGGTCGTAGATCTGTCCGTGGATATCGAAACTGTCCACGGTGGCGATGCCGCGCTGTAGGAAATGCTCCGCGAAGGCAGGCACCTCACGCGTGGGGGTGCACAAGGCGACCACATCGGCCTCTATATTGTCCAGATTGTCGTTATGATGGTAGATGCCCACCAGTTGCATGTCTTCGGCAACCAATACGGCCTGCTCCACTGCTTTTCCTATGTTGCCATATCCCAAGATGGCGATCTTTGTCTGCATACGCTCAAAATTTTAGAAGCGCAAAGATAAGAAAAAAATGGGAACGGCGTATTTTTTTCTTTTGCGGCCTCGTGGCGGCGTGTCGGAGACACGCAACTATGCTATTCTTCGCTCAAACACATCACCATTCTTCCATTTTCGTATAGTTCAACTGTGATGTTACGATGTGTCCACTTCAAATATTTGCTCTTTTCGCCCGCTTGAACAGGCTTTTGGCCTGTCAGTCGTGTCAGGATTTGACAGACTTGCGCATGTTTTTGTTTCACGTTGTCCATCGTCCCTGAGCTGCGGGTGCCGGAATTGTAACTGTTGGTTTTCACCCACTCAAAAAAGACTCCCTTGACCACAGAATCACTCTTATGCACACAATAGTCCACCGACAAGGTTTTCTTGCTATCGACCACGGTGTAATAACTCATTTTCCCATATTTGTTCGTCTGAGTGCTTTTTGGAAAATAGTTGTTGGCTAATTCTCTGAACTCTCCCAGACAAGTGGCCTTCAATGCTTTTTCCACGCTGTCTGCTTGTGAGAGGGTCAACTGGTCAAGGTGATTCAGAAGATATCGGAGCAAAGGATCGATGTTATCTGTACCAATATGAGGCAGTGAATCTTGGTTATGAATAATATGGCAGATGTGGATGAGTGTATCCTTGATTTCCAACAACCCGTACGAATTTTTATTCTCTTCAAATTGATTGAAACATTGATTTGGGGCTGGATTGTCCCCACGAAAGCCATCGTGACATTGATAAAAAAGATATTTACGCCCAAAGTCAAACTTGTTAAGCAGTTTTCCGTCTTCAAGCTGTGCTATATAGGTTTTCTTCTTTGTGTTCACCAAATAGTATATTTCCCCATTTGTCAAGAATGCATCTGAGAACACCGTGTCGTATGTTCTCTCGTTCCACCAGTTATCTTTATCTTCTCTGCCTGTGAAATGAAACAAGGTAGGAACTGGGGTGGTGCTTAGAGAGTCCGGGCTTTTCCAGCTACCAAGGCTAAATAGGTATCCACATCCATCACGAACAACAGCCTCGTAGGTATGATTGTTTTCACACAACTGCGCCTTCCCTTTCAAAGAAATCATGGTATCCACTTGGATGCCTCGAATGAAATAATAGACACTGTCTTTTTTGATGATACGCGACAACTTACCAGGCATAATGTATTGGCGCACAGCTTTTTTAGACACTTTCTTTTCCATAAACCAAGTATAACTTCCCCATTCACCCACATCAATAGTTGCGACATTGTATAGGTCGTCATCATAAATTACATTAGAAACCTCTTTCACGGGCATCCATTGCCAAGCATCCATGTCAAAAAAATAGCCGCTTTGTTCTTCACAATCCTGATACGGTCTAAGAAAAAGGGTGTCATGACGCACGAAAAGGTCGCCATAGTAGTTTCTTTGAAAATCTTTGGGCAAGCTCACCTCGACAATCTCTTTTCCGTCTTCGGATATGACGAGCAACCGATGCTTCGACATCCAAAAATCATAGATTTGTTGATCCAGAAAAATACAGAAATAGTAGCCGTGGTACTTGGCCGACCATTTCATTTGAAAATCCGAAATCGGGCTGATATAATCGGCGGCGTTGATCATTACGGTGTCTTCCACCAGCTTGAACTGCTGTGCTTGCGCACTATGCGTCCATACGTATAGCACGGTGAACAAGACCAATGCGATCCAATGAGTATAACTACTTGTATGTTTCATTCCGAAAAAATACATGGGACCTCTATTTTTTACTTCTCCGCGTTGCCGCCGATCTTGGTACGAAGTCCTTTTAACACCAAAGCGGTTATCAATGGTGCAAAAATATAAAATTAATTGTAATATAATGACCAAAATGTAACTATATCGGTGCAATAATTCCACCACATATTCGTCTTAAAAAATGTATCGTCGTTTGGGATGCGGACTATCGAAGCAATATTATCATTTTATACACTTTTATTAAAAACCTAAATATCAATTCCTATGAAAAAGATCTTCTCTTTGTTATGTGTGGCCGCCTTGGTGGCCCTTTCCTGCGACCGAGAACCTGAACCAGAACCCACACCGGGAGATGATCCCGTCACTGAAATGGATGGACTGATTCCCAATGCGGTAACCGACTATGATGGCAATGTCTATGATGCGGTACGCATAGGCCAACAGGTGTGGATGGCTTCCAACCTTCATGTCAGACACTTTCCCAATGGTGAGGAGATCCCTTTCGGCGGCACCAACACAAGTCTGACACAACCCTTTCTCTATTATCCTGACGAAGATTTTGATGTGTCCAAATACGGTTATTTTTACAACTGGCCGGCAGCCGTGAACCGAGCGAATTCCTCTGAAGCAAATCCCAGCGGCACACAAGGTGTTTGTCCTGACGGTTGGCACCTGCCCAGTGATGCGGAGTGGGAGCAGCTTAGGACATATTGTTCTAATAAGGATGAATTCGTGTGCGACACCTTCTCTTTTTTCCGTACTTATGCCAGTTGCTTGGCATCCAATTCTGAATGGGAATCCAGCAATGTGAATTGTTCTCCAGGTCTTGAATTAAGTTCCAACAATGCCTCTGGCTTCAATGCATTTCCTGCTGGTAATCATTTTGGACACGATGGGTACGTCCCTGTAGGGACCAAAGCATGTTTTTGGGGTGCCACTGGATGCGATGGTTGTACATACGCCTATGATCATTACATGTTTAACACGAGTAATATGTTGAGTCGTGGCAGTAACGACAAGGACAACGGTTATTCTGTCCGCTGTGTGAAGGATTGAGCGCCCCTTTCCTTGCACGCCGTAGATGTGCGGACCGTCACAACTTTGCAATCTGCGGTACCAGTCGGTCAATGTCGCCGGCACCTACCGTCAAGAGCAACTCCTGTGGGTGTTGTTGCAGGTAGGGGATAAGCTCTGATTTCTGCAACAGAAGCTTGTCGGGCTGGGTGACCTTGTCTAACAGCCATTCCGAGGTGATGCCTTCGATGGGCAGCTCCCGAGCTGGATAGATGGGCAAGAGGATGACCTTGTCGGCCATCGACAACACGGTGGCGAAACCGTCTGCCAGGTCTCGGGTGCGACTGTACAGATGTGGTTGGAAGATACAGGTGAGCTTTTTGTCGGGATAGAGCTCCCGCACGGCCGTCAGCACCGACTGGATTTCCTGGGGATGATGGGCGTAGTCATCGATATAGATGAAGTCGGGACGCTCGACCACATATTCAAAGCGGCGTTTGACCCCCGAAAAGGAGGCCAGTTTCTCCCGGATACAGTCTTCCGAGACATTGGTAGTATGGCGCACCGCAGCGATGGCAGCAGTAGCGTTCAAGACGTTGTAGAGTCCGTTGGCGCGCAAGCGCAACGCTTTCCACTCTCCCTCAGGCATCCGCAAATCAAAGGTCAGGGCGTTGGGCTTTATATCCACATGATAGGCATAATAGTCGGCCTCCGGCTGAAAGCCGTAGGTGACCATATTAGGATGCGTCAACAGTGACGCAATGCGTTGTTCTGCTATGAGATAGCGGCTCTGCTGGCCGAACTGTCCGAAGGCGGCGATCAGATTCTCGCGGGTGCCGTAGATGTCAAGATGGTCGGCATCCATGGAAGTGATGATGGCGGCAGCAGGGTGCAGCGTCAGGAAGGAACGGTCGTACTCATCGGCCTCGACCACGGCATATTGAGGCGGGTCGTTATAGACGAAGTTGCTGTCGAAGTTCTTGGCGACGCCCCCGATGAAACCGGCGATGGGCTCTTGGGGCGAGAGCAGATGGGCCACCAGCGAGGTGGTGGTCGTCTTGCCATGTGTGCCCGCAACGGCGATGGTGGGGAGTGCATCAGCGATGTGGCCCAACACCTCGGAGCGCTTGTGCATCTTGACACCACGCTTCAGAAAATATTGGTATTCGGCATGCTCCTTGGGGACGGCGGGCGTCACCACCACCATATCCACCTGTGCGGGAATCTTTGAGCAGTCTTCCTCGTAATGAATCACGGCACCCATCTGCGAGAGCCGTTCGGTGATAGGGGAGGGCGTCAGGTCGTAGCCATGCACGGTATCCCCTTCGTGCAGATAATATTGCGCCAGGGCACTCATACCGATGCCGCCGATGCCGAGAAAATAGATGGTCTTATTGCTCATAAATCAGGAAAACGGTTCTTCTATTCTTGGCTCTGCCGGCAGCCGTGCTGTTGTCGGCGATGGGCTGCGACTCGCCATAACCTTTGTATCGTAAACGATCAGCCGATACTCCCTTGCTGACGACCAGGTCATAGACCGCCTTGGCACGCCGCTCAGACAAGATCTGGTTGTCTTTGTCATTGCCAACGTCATCGGTATGACCCTGGATCTCCACCTTGACGGTCGGGTTGTCGCGCAAGAACTCCACAAAGAGATTGATGATGACCTGCGAGGCCTGCGTCAGCGTGTAAGAGTTGGTCTGGTAGTAGATGTCCTTCAGATCGCAGACTTTGCCGGTCTCGATGGACTTGATCTCCGCATCTTTGGTGATGATGGGCTGGGTGGCGATCTGCTCGGACGTGATGACCTGCGCATCGTATGAGTGGCCCTCCTTCTTGACGGTCACGATGAGCGGTGCGGCATCCTCTTTGGGTACTTCGGTGGCCACAGCGTATTGCTTGTTGTTGGCACTGACCACGCCCGTGGCGATGACCTTGGCAGCCGTGTCGCGAATCTCTACCACGGCATTCTCCAACTCGTCGTCATCAGCCGTGACAGAGCCCTTGACGATGAGCATCTTGTGGGGACGCGCATCCTCGTACAGGTCGAACTCGTAGATGTTCCAGTCGTGGTCGCCATAGCTGTTGGAAGAGAAGTAGCCGGTGGCACCGTCCAGACTGACGAAGAAGTCCACCTCGTCTTTCTCTGTATTGATGGGGTAGCCGATGTTGATAGGATCACTCCATTTGCCATTGGCATCGAGTTTCGAGAAGAAGATGTCTTGTCCTCCGATACCGTCAAAGCCGGAAGAGGAGAAGTAGAGCGTCTTGCTGTCGGTATGCAGGAAGGGGGATCGTTCGTCCCCTTCGGTGTTGATCTTAGGTCCCAAGTTGATGGGTTTGCGCCAGGAGCCGTCGCTGTTGCGCTGGGAATACCAGATGTCGGAGCCGCCGAAGCCGCCGGGACGGTCGGAAGCGAAAAAGAGAATTTTGCCGTCTGAGCTCAACGAGGCCTGTGACTCCCACGAATTGGGTGTGTTGATGTTGGATCCCAGACTCTTGGGCTCTGTCCACTCGTCTCCAATGCGCTCCGAGTAGTAGAGGTCATAGTTCTGATAGGTGACCCCTCGACTGTTGGTGGTGGGCATCAGACGGGTGAAGATGAGCAGATCGTTGGTGATGTTGATGGTGGGACTGCCCTCGCTCTTGGAGAGGTTGAAAGGGTCGGGGAGGGGTGCACCGGTCTGGAAATGGCCGTTCTTCAATGCGCTCTGGGAGAAGAACTCCCTACGTTCGGTCTCGCCATCGCTGTTGCCGAAGGCCGTCTGCACCGGCACCTCTTTGCGGCGGGTGAAGTAGAACAGGGAGCCGTCTGGGGACAAGGTTCCGAGATATTCATCATATTTGGTGGAGATGCCTGCCACCGGCTTGGGATCAAAGGGGACCGGATGGTTCAGGATATTGTCGTAGAAACGCGCCTTGCGGATGAGCAGCTGCGCCTCCGTGAGCTTTGCCGTGTCGGTGGGCTTGTTGAAAAGGTCGGGGTTATCCACGATGACAGACGCGAACTTGATGGCTTCCGGGAATATCTCGTTGGCGTACGCCAGCCGCGCTGCATAGAGGTTGCAATGCGCCTTGTAATAAGGACATACGTCGTACATTCTGTTGAACGCCGCCAACGCCTTGGTCAAATCCGACTTGTCCTTCTTGATAGGATGATAGTCGTTTTGCTCCAACGGACCATACAATCCCATAGCATAGTAGTAATTGACGGCTAAGTATTCGGGATGATCCTCCAGAATCTCATCGTATAGCTCGTATGCCTCCGCTTTCTTGCCGCTCTTCTGAAGATCGCGGGCTTTCTTGAAGAGTTTCTCACTGGCCTTGTCCATGGTCTGCACACAAGGATCCTCCTCTTCTTGGGCGAACAGGTTGGTGCCAGAGAAGAGGAGAATCAGCAGAAGCCAGATGCTCAGCCAGTTGCGCATGTTAGTTCTCTTTGATGACGGTCTCGCCCGCCTCGATGATTTTCATAAACTCGTCTGCTTTCAGGGAGGCGCCACCGATAAGACCACCGTCCACATCGGGCTGACTGAAGAGTTCGAGCGCGTTCTTGCCGTTGCAGCTGCCACCATATAATATATAGGTGTTGACGGCCATCTCAGTACCGAACTTCTTCTCGATCAGAGAACGGATGAAGGCCAGCATCTCTTGAGCCTGATCAGGAGTGGCAGTCTCGCCCGTGCCGATGGCCCAGATAGGCTCGTAGGCAATCATGGTTGACTCCAACTGCTTGGGTGTCAGCTGGTAGATGGTCTCTTCAATCTGTTTCTGCACCACATCGAAGTGTTTCTCAGCCTTGCGCTCTTCCAGGGTCTCGCCACAGCACATGACGGGCACTATGTCGTTTGTCAACAGGCGGAGCATTTTCTTCAAAACGATCTCGTTGGTCTCGCCAAAGTATTTTCTGCGCTCGGAATGGCCTACGATGCAGAAGGAGACATCCATGCCCGCCAGCATCTCAGCAGACACTTCGCCCGTATAGGCGCCATTCTCAAACTCACTGACATTCTGAACGCCGGCATAGAACTGGCTGCCTTCCTCGTTGGCATGATCAGTGACCAATTCCGCATAGAGCATGGGCGGACACAAAACAATCTCAGTCTCAAAGTTGTAATCCTGCAACTTCTCCTCGATTTCACTAATCAGATCTTCGGCCTCTTCAAAGCCTTTGTTCATTTTCCAGTTTCCAATGACGATTTTAGGTTTCATATTATTCTTGATTTATTGATGATTATTCTTTATAAAAATATGGTTGCAAAGATATAGAAAAAACTGACACCAAAGCATCTATTCGTTCGATAAAAATAATCAAAATAGGGTGGGGACAATAACTCGCTGAGAATTGAATATTGCAATTACATCCTCATCAGAGTGCGAAATATGAAAAATCATGTTTTGATCAAAGTGATACACGCTACACAATCATATTCCATATTTAACATGTCGCTATTGCAGTTTGCACCTGTAACATATATAATATTTTTATTTTTGTCAAAACAAGAATCGTTATGCGATTTTATTATTGTAAATAATTTTTGCAACTAATAGGTCTTGTCGATTGATAAAACAAATGTCAAGTATTTGCATTGTTGAATTCCCAAACCCGACTTGACGTTATCCTCCATCTCGGTTCGGTAATATTAATGGAATTATCGTTGTTGTTTACATATAAGTAATTGGTTTCTAATATAAATACGTTTTTTAAATAAAGTATGATATCAACTAATTGTGTATTTGTAATTAACATCTTGTGTTATTTATTGATATTTATAATAATATACTGAAAATAAATATATTATAATACTTATCTAAATTAATCAATCAAGATGTTATAAACAATCTGAATTTTAATGATTATAGATGTATCTTTGTAAAGTAATAAAATGTATTTTTGCCGCGTCATTGCAAAACGCAATGAGCTAGATTTTGTAAAATGTAAAAATTAATATATATGCTAAATCGCATCATTCAAGTATTAGAGTATTCACAATTGTCAAAATCAGGTTTTGCTGAAAAGATCGGCATCAACCCTTCTGGTCTTACGCATATATTAAATGGTCGTAACCAGCCCAGTTTGGATATTGTCAAGAAGATTGTCACCGCCTTCCCAGAGATCAGTTCCGAATGGTTGGTCATGGGTATGGGTGAGATGATCAAGTCTGAAGAGTTGCCCGCGCCTCCCGTTGAGCCAACGTCTAAGCAGGCTAAGTCAGACTTGGAATTACGTCAGACAGACCTCTTTGAAGCTTTTGATGAAGAGACCGTTCCTGCAGAGGAACCCGTGACCGAGCCTGTTGTTGAACCCATCGTAGAACAGGTCATAGAGGAAGCTCCTGTGATCCCTGCGCCGGCCAAGGTGACAGCTACGCGCGGACGTGCCCGAAACGCAGAATCGCATCCTGCGCCCGAACGCCCAAAACGCGAGCGAATATTGAATTCTCAAGGCGATAAGAAAATCGTCAAGATCGTCTTCTTCTACGAAGACAGGAGTTTTGAGGAGTATAGACCCTCGTAACCGACAGATTATCAGTAATAAAAAATAGGATGACCCAGCAGGATCATCCTATTTTTGGTTAAGGTGTTAAGGATACTATTAGTATTTGTAGAATCCTTCACCGGTCTTGCGGCCGAGCAAACCGGCGCGCACCATCTTGCGGAGCAGCGGATGCGGACGGTATTTCGGATCGCCGAACTCGTTGTACAGAACCTCCATGATGGCGAGGTTCACATCGTTGCCGATCAGGTCGGCCAAGGCGAGCGGGCCCATCGGATGGTTGGCACCCAACATCATGCACTTGTCGATGTCCTCGGCGGAAGCGATGCCGTCGGCCAGGATGCCCACAGCCTCGTTGATCATCGGGATGAGGATGCGGTTCACCACGAAACCGGGAGCCTCATTCACCAATACCGGGGTCTTGCCAATGGAGGTGGCCAGATCCACGATCAGGTTGCACACCTCATCGGAGGTCTTCTGTCCTTTGATGACTTCCACCAATGCCATTCTGTCGGCAGGGTTGAAGAAGTGCATGCCGATGAACTGGCTCGGACGGCTGGTGCAGGCAGCAATCTCCGTGATGGACAATGAAGAGGAGTTGGTGGCGAAGATGGTCTCCGGCTTGCAGATCTTGTCCAGCTCGGTGAAGACATCCTTCTTGAGCTGCATATCCTCCACGGCGGCCTCAATCACCAGGTCTGCATCAGCAAACGTGGCGTAATCGGTCGTGGTGGTGATGTTGGCGAGGATGGCGTCAACGGCCTCTTGGGTCAGCTTGCCCTTCTCCACGAGTTTGCCATATCCCTTGGCAAAGGAGCCCATGGCTTTGTCGAGGCTCTCCTGGGTTCTACTTTTCATAACGACCGGCATCTTGGCAGCGAAAGCCTTCACGATGCCCTTGGCCATAGTACCTGTTCCAATAACACAAATTTTCATACTGTAATTATTTTTATGTGATTAAGTTAGTGATCAGTGAACAGTGATCAGTGATCTGTTGTTTTATCGATTTTTAAACTCCACAGGGGTCTTGTTCAGAAACGCCTGCATGCCCTCTTTCTGGTCTTCGGTGTCGAAGCACCTGCCGAAGTATTCGGTCTCGAACTCGATGGCGGTTTCGGCAGGCATGTCCCATTCCTGGTTGATGCAGGTCTTGGAGTAGCGCACGGCGATGGGGGCGTTGGCGGCGATCTTCTTAGCCATCTCCATGGCGGCATCCATCAGGGATTCCGGCTCGTAGATGGCATTGACGAGACCTATGCGCAGCGCTTCGTCGGCGCGGATGACCTTGCCCGTATAGATCATCTCCTTGGCGAGACCCATGCCCACGGTACGGGCAAGACGAACCGTGCCCGAGAAGCCGGGGATAATGCCCAGGCCCACCTCAGGCTGGCCGAACTTGGCTCTGTTGGAGGCCAGACGGATGTCGCAGGCCATGGCCAGTTCGCAGCCGCCACCCAAAGCGAAGCCGTTGACGGCCGCGATAACGGGTATCGGCAACGTCTCGATCATGCGGAAAAGCTCGGCGCCAGCCTGCCCGAAAGCACACCCGCCAATGCGGTCCAGCGTTGCCATCTCGGAGATGTCGGCACCCGCCACGAAGGACTTGTCCCCGTCACCCGTGATAATGAGCACCCGGATGTCTTCCTCAATATTGGAGATATAGTGCGTCAGCTCGCCAATGATGACAGAGTTCAGCGCATTTAATGACTTCGGTGCGGAGATGGCGACCACGGCAATCCGGTCCTCTCTGTTGACCTTTAAAAATTCATATTCCTGTGTGTGGGTCTGTTCCATAAAGTTTTTATTCGGACTTATAATAACTTAGCGAAAAAACATCGACATTTTCCAGTGAGAATCGCGTCCTTTTTCGATTCGTGAAAAAAGTCGGGTGCAAAGATAAACATTTTTTGTATCTTTGCCCCGCTTATTTTATAAGGATAATTTTTATTAAAACTTAAAGATATGGATAAACAACAAATGCAGCAAATTATCGCCAAACGTGTGGCTAAAGAGTTGCACGACGGCGATGTGGTGAACCTTGGTATTGGTCTTCCCACCATGGCAGTCAATTATTTACCGAAAGACGTGCATGTGATCTTGCAAACGGAGAACGGCATGTTGGGATTCGGTCCCACCCCCGAAGAGGGCAAGGAGGATCCGTTCTTGACCAACTCCGGCGGCGGCTATATCACCGCACAACCTGGTGCGGCATCCTTCAGCTCTGCCGACTCTTTCGCATTGATCAGAGGCGGCCATGTGGACGCTACCGTCTTGGGCGCCATGCAGGTGGATGAAAACGCCGACTTGGCCAACTGGATGGTTCCCGGCAAGCTGGTCGCCGGTATGGGTGGCGCTATGGACCTGCTGACCAACGCCCGCGTGATCATCGCCATGATCCACACCCAGAAGGGCGCACCCAAGATCCTGCATAAATGCAACCTGCCCCTGACTGCCAAAGGAAAGGTCAACATGATCATCACCGAGATGTGTGTCATGGAGTTCAAACCCGAAGGCCTGACCCTCACGGAGCTCTATCCCGAGTTCACCGTCGAGGACGTGAAGGCTGCCACCGAGGCCGACTTCATCGTCTCTCCCGACCTCAAGCCGATGGAAATCGACTAATAGGGTAGTTAGTAGTTAGAAGTTTTTAGTTAGAATTAATACAATTACACAATGGATTTTAGTTTAAACAAGAAAGAAGAACTCTTCTTGCAGATGATCCGTAAGTTTGCGGAAGAGGAAGTGAAGCCTTTGGCTGCTGAAATAGATGAGCAGGAGCGTTTCCCTGCCGAGACGGTGGAGAAGATGGCCAAGATTGGTATCATGGGCATCCCGATCCCGACCCAATATGGTGGTCAGGGCGGCACCAACCAGATGTATATTATGGCTGTAGAGGAGCTGGCCAAGGTATGTGCCACCACTGCCGTGGTGGTCAGCGCCCACACCTCCCTCTGTATGAACCCCATTCTGGAATTTGGCACCGAAGACCAGAAGATGAAATATCTGCCCAAGCTTGCCTCTGGCGAGTGGATCGGCGCCTTCGGTCTTACCGAACCCAACGCCGGCACCGACGCTGCCATGCAGCAGACGACCGCCGTGCTGGACGGTGACGAGTGGGTCCTCAACGGCTCCAAGATATTCATCACCAACGCCGGCTACGCCCACGTCTATGTCGTGATGGCTATGACCGACAAATCACAAGGCACCCGTGGCATCTCCGCCTTCATCGTGGAGAAGGACACCCCCGGCTTCTCCATCGGCAAGAAGGAGATGAAAATGGGTATCCGCGGCTCCGCCACCTGCGAGCTGATCTTTGAAAACTGCCGCATCCCGAAGGAGAACCTGTTGGGAGACCTCGGCAAGGGATTCAAGATCGCCATGATGACCCTCGACGGCGGCCGTATCGGTATCGCCGCTCAGGCATTGGGCATCGCCCAGGGCGCCCTTGACGTGACCGTCAAATACACCAAGGAACGTAAGCAGTTCGGCCGCTCCATCAGCGCCTTCCAGAACACCCAGTTCCAGATGGCCAACCTGGAGACCAAAGTGCAGGCCGCCCGTCTGCTCGTACGCCAGGCTGCCTGGAAGAAAGACAACAAGCAGCCCTACACGGTGGATGCTGCCATGGCCAAGCTCTATTGCGCCGAGACCGCGATGGAGACGACCACCAAGTGCGTGCAGTTCCACGGTGGCTACGGCTACACCCGCGAGTATGAAATCGAACGTATGATGCGCGACGCCAAGATCACCGAGATCTACGAAGGCACCTCCGAGGTCCAGAGAATGGTGATCGCCGGTAAATTGTTCAAATAAAAACTTAGAGACTTATGAATATTATTGTAACGATAAAACAGGTTCCGAATACCAATGTTATTAAAATCAATCCGGAGACGGGTACGCTCATCCGCGACGGAGTGCCCAGCATTCTGAATCCCGACGATGCCTCCGCTCTGGAGCTGGCCCTGCGTCTGAAAGACCAGTACGGCGCACATGTGACCGTCATCACGATGGGTCCTCCGCAAGCCGACGCCATCTGCCGCGAGGCCTTCGCTATGGGCGCCGACCGCGCCATCCTGCTCTCTGACCGCAAATTCGCCGGTGCCGATACCTTGGCCACTTCCTACGCGCTCTCCGGCGCCATGCGCATGCTCGACTACGACCTGATCCTCTCCGGACGCCAGGCCATAGACGGCGACACCGCCCAGACCCCCGTGTCTCTGGCTCAGCACCTCGACCTGCCGCAGGTGACCTACGTGACCAACCTCGAATATGATGGCAACAAACTCCTCACTCTGACCAAAGAGTTGGAAGACGGCTATCAGGTACTCGAGGTGGAGACCCCCTGCGTGCTCACCGTCCTCTCTTCCGCCATCAAACCGCGCTACATGACCGTCAAGGGCATCATGGAAGCATACGACAAAGAGGTGGAAGTGTGGGGTGCCGACAAACTCGATGTGGACGAGAAACGTCTGGGACTCTCCGGCTCCCCGACACGCGTCAAGAAGTCCTTCACCAAGCCTCAGAAGGGTGCAGGCGAGGTCTTCGAAGTAGATCCCGAAGAGGCTGTCGAAATCATCGTCAACAAACTGAAAGAGAAACACATTATTTAACGATTGCTATGGAAAAATCTGACTATAAAAATATCTTCGTCTTCGCAGAACAGCGCGAAGGCAACATCCAATCCGTCGCTTTGGAGCTGTTAGGAGAAGCCCATAAGCTCTCCCAGGATCTGAACGAGAAGGTGGTGGCCGTCTTGTTGGGCTATCAAGTCAAAGACAAGGCCTCCATGCTGATTCAATATGGTGCCGATGAGGTTATCTGTGTGGATGAGCCCGAGCTGAAGGACTATCTCACGGAGCAATACACGCAGGCACTCTTCCAGGTGGTGTCCCATTACCTGCCCAACATGATGCTGATTGGTGCCTCCACCATCGGTCGTGACTTGGCGCCGCGCTTGGCAGCCCGTCTGAACACGGGTCTCACCGCCGACTGCACCAAGTTGGAGATTACGGAGGACAAGCAGCTGGCCAGCACGCGTCCCGCCTTCGGCGGCAACCTGATGGCCACGATCTTGAACACCGAGCATCGTCCGCAGATGAGCACGGTACGCCCGGGCGTGATGCAGAAGATGGCTCCCGACGCTTCCCGTACGGGCAGTGTCACCGACTTCAAGCCGACCTTCGACAGCAGCCGTTTCAAAGTACGCTTGGTGAAGACCGTCAAGGAGTGCAAGGACTGTGTCGATATCACCGAGGCCAAGGTGCTCGTCTCCGGCGGCCGTGGCGTAGGCAACACGCAGGGCTTTGACAAGCTGCGCGAGCTCGCCGACGTGTTGGGCGGCCAGGTGGCTTCCTCCCGTGCCATGGTGGATGCCGGCGTCATGGACCACAACCTGCAGGTCGGCCAGACCGGCAAGACGGTGCGTCCCAACCTCTACATGGCCTGCGGTATCAGCGGTGCCATCCAGCACCTCGCCGGCATGGAAGAGTCTGACTACATCATCGCCATCAACAAGGATAAGTTCGCCCCCATCTTCGGCGTCGCCGACCTGGGCATCGTGGGCGATCTCCACAAGATAGTGCCGATGTTGACTGCACGTCTGGCTAAGGAAATCCAGAAATAATGATCCAAGTACAACATGTCAACAAGAGTTATGGCCCTCTCCATGTGCTGAAGGACATAACTCTTTCCATTGAGGACAGCAAGGTGGTCTCTATTGTCGGCCCTTCCGGGGCGGGCAAGTCCACCTTGTTGCACATCATGGGCACGCTGGACCGTGCCGACAGCGGGACGGTCGTCATCCAGGACACTGTCATCAACAAGCTGCGCGACCAGGAGCTCTCCGACTTCCGCAACCGCCATATCGGCTTCGTCTTCCAGTTCCACCATCTGCTGCCGGAGTTCACGGCCGCGGAGAATGTGGCCCTGCCGGCCATGATTGCGGGACTCTCCAAGAAGGAGGCATTGGCACGGGCCGAGGAGCTGCTCGCCTTCCTGCACCTCCAAGACAGGATGACCCACAAGCCGGCGGAACTCTCCGGCGGCGAACAGCAGCGTGTCGCCGTGGCCCGCGCCCTCGTCAACAAACCCGAGATCATCCTCGCCGACGAGCCCTCCGGCAACCTCGACACCGATAACGCCCGCAAACTGCACCAGCTCTTCTTTGAACTGCGCGACCAGTTCCACCAGACTTTCGTCATCGTCACCCACAATGAAGAACTCGCCGCCCTGTCAGACTGCAAGATACAGCTGCAAGACGGCCGTCTCATAAATCCTTAAATCTGAAACAATGAAAAAAATCCGCAAAAGCTTTATCTACATCACCATGATCTGTGTCGCCGTGGCCGTCAGTAGCTGCGGGCTCTCCAAAGTGGTCAACCTGCTGCGCTGCTCCTTCGACATGGACGGCATCACCGACATCTCCTGGGCAGGCGTCAACTTGAGCAATATCAAGAGCGTCTCCGACCTGAGCCTCAACGACCTCAAGAATGCAGCCACTGCCATCAAGAACAAAGACTTCAAGGTGGGATGCAATATCAAGGTCAACGTCAAGAACAGCACCCCGCGCGATGCCAAGATGATCGCCTACGACTACGAGCTGCTCATCGACAACGCCTCCGTGGCCACCGGCTCCTCCGAAGACAACTCCTTCATCATCAGACCCAACACTGTCACCCAAATCAAAGTGCCCATTGCGGTCGATCTGGTGAAGATTCTCAAAAACCAGGAGGGCGAGCTCAACAGTTTGGTAAAATTCGCCAAGAACCTCAAAGACTATGGCAACGGAGACCCATCCAACGTCAAAATCAAATTCTCGCCGAAGTTCTCGGTGGGCAAGAAGATGCAGAAATTCCCGCCCTTCATCTTGAGCAAGACCGTCGGCAACAAAGAGTAACCATCATTTACTAAAAAAACATCTATCATGATTCAAAGAATCCAATCCCTTTTCCTGTTGGTAGGCATCATTATCCCTATCGTTTTGATCATACTCCCCATTGGCATCTTCGATACTGCCAATGCACAATATATCTATAACTCCCTTTGCGTGAAGATGAACATCCCGGACGGCATCGCAGTGTTGCGCCTTTACTATCTGGCTTTCACCCTGTGCGTCTGTTCCATCCTCTGCGCCATCGCACTGTTCACCTACAAAAACCGTGTCCGCCAAAGCAACATCGTCTCTATCACGATGATCGTGTATCTCATCGCCCTGTTGCTGATGCTCTGGATCTGTCCGGACATCATCATCAAGAAGTTTTTCTCTGTTCGCGGTGAGACGATCACCGGATTCCATTTTGCCAACCAGATCCTCCTGATCATCTTGATTGGCGTGGAAGCCGTATGCCTCTACTTCGCCAACAAGTTCATCAAAAAGGATGAGGCGTTGGTCAGAAGCGCAGACCGTCTTCGCTAACACATCACGGCCATGCGCTTAGACAAGTATCTTGTAGATAACGGCCATTTCCCGTCGCGCGAGAAGGCCCAGGCGGCCATCAAGCACCAGACAGTCAAGGTGAACGGCCAGGTGGTCACCAAATCCTCTATGGACATCAGCGATGCCATGGAGGTAGAGGTTATCGATATCTACAATAAATATGTCAGCATGGGCGGCTTGAAATTAGAGAAGGCCATCGAGGATTTCGGACTGCCAATGTCCGGCCTACGCATCCTCGACATTGGCGCCTCCACGGGCGGGTTCACCGACTGCGCGCTCCAGCATGGGGCGAGTAGGGTGGTGGCCGTCGATGTGGGCACACGCCAGCTGGCTGACACGCTCCGCGCCGACAGCCGGGTGCTCTCCATCGAGAACCGCGACTTCCGCGAGCTGACCTTGGAAGAGACTGGCAACGAGCCCTTCGACATGATCGTCTCCGACGTCTCCTTCATCTCACTGACCTACATCCTTCCGTATTGCCAGCCCTTCCTGAAACCCGACGGCCGCATGGTGCTCCTCATCAAGCCGCAGTTCGAGGCAGGTCCTTCATTCCTCAACAAGAACGGCATTGTCAAAGACGAGAAGGGCTACAAGATTGCCATCCAGAAGGTGGTCAACGAGGCCCTCAACCAGCATTTCCACCTGAACAACCTCACCGTCTCCACGCTGGCAGAAGTACACAAGAATGTGGAGTTTCTGGCACTGTTCAGCCGTCAAGACAATGGCTACTCGCTGAACCTGAACCAGATATGTGCAGATGTAAAAACTCTGAAAAAGTCCATGTCATGAAAAAGCCCGACAACAACATGCAGTCTTTTCTCCGCGAATTGGTCTCTCACAACAATCGCGAGTGGTTCAAGGCCAACAAAGCCTGGTTTGACGAGGCATGGTCGGAATTCCATGAGTTGGTGGCCAAACTGATAGGGGAGACCGCCGCCTTTGATCCCGGCGTCAGCTATCTGATGCCCAAAGATTGCATCTATCGCATTTACCGCGACATCCGTTTCTCGCAAGACAAGACGCCTTACAAAGGCCATTTCGGCGCCTTCATCAACGAGCGAGGCAAGAAGGCCTACTATGGCGGATATTATGTACAGATCGAGCCTTACAAGGTCTTCTTAGGAGGCGGCGTCTGGTGGCTTCCGTCCAAGGAGATGCACGCTCTGCGCCACGCCATCGTGGACCAGGCCAAGCTCTTCCACCAGATCTATCAGAATCCAGACCTACAAAAGCTCAACCCCTCTCTGGGCCTGGACTTCTACAAGCGGATTCCTAACGGCTATCCCAAGGACTTTCCCTATCCAGAGTATCTGCTTCCCAAGGACTACACCATCGCCTTCGACCTGCCCTCGGATGTGCTGGAGCGGGACGACACCGTCCAAATCATCGCCCACTATTTCAAAGCCATGAAACCCTTCAACGACTTCATCACCGAGAATATCGAGATCAATCTGGAGGAGATGGAGAGCATGAAGAGCGTGGTGAAATTTTTATAATAAAACATTAAAAATCAACATATTACCCCCCCCGAAAAAATGATTTTTTTTGTTGGCAAAGTGTAATAAAAATAGGTGTTCATTCGTCTTATAGGATGTAAATATGAACCATTTTTTATTGACAACAGATTTAATCATTGATGATGAAGAAGCTTTTACTCTCCCTTGTGATAGTTATGACCGCTACGGTGTTTTACGCCCAGACGGTGTATTTGTATTTTTCGGGGCGGGATACTAGCAACCGCTATGTGCGTCTTGAACAAATCCAGGTGAAGAACCTCTCCCAAGGCTGGCAGGAGACCCTCTACTGGCCCGATACCGTCTTGCAACTGCATGCCACCCCCGGACCTAATGGCGTGGAAACCTGGCAAGCTGCCGAGCCTCTCCACTGGTCTTGCAGCCCCAACCCGTGCCAAGGAAACTCCCTGACAACCCTACTTGTGCAGGAAGCCGGCGATGTGATGATTGACATCACGGATATAACGGGGCGTGTCGTAGAGTCTTCTCGAATGACATCCGTCCTTCCCGGATCCCACCAGTTGGACGTGACGTTTGCTGCGGCAGGCATCTATTTTCTTACAGCAAAGCAGAACGGCAAATCTGCATCTGTCAAGATTGTAAACCAGGGAAATGGGGGAAAGAATGGGATCAAATACCATGGCCTCTCTTCCAAAGAAGATCTTGACGGCTTGTCGCCCAAAGGCAATTCCTACCAACCGTTCCATCAAGGGGACCAAATGGAATATATCGGTTATGCCACCATCAACGGATCTGACGAGATATCTTTGAGTCTGGTGCAGGAACAGAGTGGCACAGAGTTTATCAAGCTTTATTTTGCTTTCCAGCAAGGGATTAATGACGGCTTTCCTTGTCCGCGACTCCCGTATGTGTATGACTACGACGGCAATGTTTACAACACGGTCCAGATCGGCAACCAATGCTGGACGAAAGAGAATCTCCGCTCTGTCAGATACACTGATGGAACGATGATCCCTTTGGGAGTTGACGGCAGCAATACAGACGCTTACCGTTATTATCCCAACAATGACAGTGCCAATGTGACGCTCTTTGGCTATTTCTACAACTGGCCTGCCGTGATGCACGGCGCCAACGGGAGCGACAGCAATCCTTCGGGCGTGCAAGGTATTTGTCCAGAGGGCTGGCATGTGCCCAGTATAGCGGAATGGCAACAACTGAACAACTATGTGCGAAGCCAGAGCCAATACTTCTGCAACAACAACTCTTACAATACTGCCAAAGCATGGGCTTCCACAAATTATTGGAATTTCGCAAGTTGGTCTTGCGCCCCAGGCAACAATCCTTCCACCAATGACGCCACTGGTTTTTCGATACTGCCGGCGGGTCTTTACAATTATTATACCACTGCGTCATATATAGCCCCTGGAGGTGAGGCATTGTTATGGAGCACCACTTTGGGGTGCCAAGCCAATGGCCCCAGTGCCCAATCTGTAAAGGTGTTTAATGGCAATTCAGCTCCCGGCATTGACATCGTCTCTGATCGCAAAAGCGGCTTCTCGGTCCGCTGCGTCCTCGATTGAGATTTTTCTTCCAACAGACATTTATAAAAAAATTATATTTGCACCCTCTATGTGATGGCGAATGAAAAGCATCCTGTAGAGGGTTCTTTCTTTGTTTATTATTCATCAAAATACAGTCCTTATGAAAAAATCTATCACTATGGTTATCCTGCTTGGCGGCATCCTGCTGATGTCCACGCAATGTAGCAAGAAGAAAACGGACCCGGTTACGGGCGAAACCATCAGCGAGATGCAGCAAAAAGTGGAGGAGTATGCCTACTTCGACCTCACCACCGACATCTCCAAGCTGAGCGAGAATGACAAACAGCTGCTCCCCATCTTTTTCGAAATCGGCCAGATTATGGATGATCTCTTTTGGGAGCAGACCTTCGGCGACAAGTCCATCCTGGACACCATCAGCGACCCGTGGGTCAAAGACTATGCCATGATCAACTATGGTGCGTGGGACCGTCTGCGCGGCAACAAACCCTTCATCTCCGGCTACGGCGAAAAGCCCATCACTGCCAACTATTACCCGCATGACCTGACCAAGGAGGAGTTCGACGCTTACGAGGACGAGAACAAGAGCTCCCACTACACCGTGCTGGTGCGTAATGAGGACAACTCCCTAAAGACCCTCTGGTATCATGAGATGTACAAGGAGAAGATTGACAAGGTATGTGAACTGCTCGACAAGGCCATTGCCATCGCCGACAACCCATCCATGAAGAAGTATCTCACCCTGCGCAAGAAAGCGTTGCAGACGGACGATTACTATAAATCCGACCTCGCCTGGATGGATATGAAAAATACCAAGTTGGACTTCGTTTTCGGACCTATCGAGAACTATGACGACGAGCTGAACAGTGTCAAGACCTCTTACGAGGCTTTTGTGTTGGTGAAGGATGAGGAGGAGAGTGCCAAGCTCGCCAAATTTGTCAAGATGCTGCCACAGCTGCAGAAAGAGCTGCCTTGTGAGCCGCAACACAAGAAAAACTATGTGCCGGGCACCTCTTCGGACATGAATGTGTATGACGTCATTTTCTACGGTGGCGACTGCAACGCGGGAGGCAAGACCATCGCCATCAACCTGCCCAACGACGACAGGATCCAGGAGGAGAAAGGCTCCCGCCGCTTCCAATTGCGCAATGCCATGCAGGCCAAGTTCGACAAGATCATGAAGCCCATCGGCGAAATCGTCATCGAACCGTCAGAGCAAAACCATATCACCTTCGACGCGTTCTTCTGGAATGTAACTTTCCATGAGGTGGGCCATGGCTTGGGTGTCAAGCAGACCATCAACGACAAAGGCTCCGTGGACGAGGCCATGAAGACCGAGAACTCCAGCTGGGAAGAGGCCAAGGCTGACATCATCGGACTCTACCTTGTTTGCAATCTTATTGAGAAGGGGGAGATTACCAACATCTCCATTGAAGATGCCATCACCACCTATATCGTGGGATTGCTTCGTTCCGTCCGTTTCGGCGCAAAAGAAGCACACGGTATCGCCAATATGATGTGTTACAACTACTTTGAAGAGAATGGCGCCTTCAAGCGCACGGGCAACGGCACCTATCATATCGATTACGACAAAGCCCGTGAAGCTATCGACAGCTGGATCGCCCTTATCCTGAAGACTCAGGCAGAAGGCGATTTTGAGTTTGCCCAACAGTTCAGCAAGAAACACGGAACCGTCGGTTCCAACCTCCAAAAGGATCTCGACCGCATCAACAAGGCGGGCATCCCCAGAGACATACGCTTCAACCAAGGCTTGAATCTTCTTGGATTACAATAACATACAGACAATAGATGTATCTTAAAAACATACAACTGTCAAATTTCAAAAGCTACGAGGAGGCTGAGTTTTCCTTCAACGAGAACGTGAATGCCATTGTCGGCAAGAACGGCAGCGGGAAGACCAATCTCCTCGATGCTATCTATTATCTCTCCTTCTGCAAAAGCTATTTCTCGGCCCAGGACATCTTCTCGGTACGCTTCGACACCGATTTCTTTGCTATCCACGGCACCTTCTGCCAACGGGAAACCGATAACAGCGCCCATATCAGCTGCACCTACCGAAATGGACATAAGTCCATGAGAGCCAACAAAAAGGAGTATCCAAGACTCAGTGCCCATATCGGTCTATATCCCGTGGTGATGGTCTCCCCGTACGACAGCGAGATTATCCATGGTGGCAGTGAAGTGCGCCGCAAATTCTTCGATGCCGTCATCTCCCAGTTCGACGCCGAGTATCTGCAACAGCTGATCTCTTACCGAAAACTGCTCCAGCAACGCAATGCGCTGCTGAAACAGATGCTCGAAGACCGCCATTTTGAAGACGACCTGCTCCGGATCCTGGATGAACAGATGATCCCGTTAGGCCACGCCATCTTCGACCGCCGCAAGGACTTCATCACCCAGATACAGCCCATCTTCCAACAGCACTATTCCCAACTTACCAAAGACGCTGAAAAGGTCGAGATCGTATATCAGTCAGGACTGCTCGATTGTTCTTTTGCCACTGGCATCCAGCAGAATCTCTCGCTGGACACCAAAACGGGCTTCTCCAACTTCGGAATTCATAAGGATGACTTTCTGTTTCTCATCAACGACCAACCTGTCCGACGTTTCGGTTCGCAAGGACAGCAGAAGTCTTTCTCGCTGGCTCTGCGACTGGCTCAGTTCGACTATTGCTTTGAGAAGAAAAAGATCAAACCGATCCTGCTGCTGGATGACATCTTCGACAAACTGGACAGGATACGCATCGCAGAACTGCTCAACATGGTGGGCAACGATCACTTCGGACAAGTATTCATCTCCGACACCGATGAGAGCAGAGTCCACCAGATCCTGGATGAACATCATATCGCCCATCAAATCATAGAGATAAAACGCTCCTGAACACCTATGAAAAGGGTAGGGGAGCTGAACTGAAAAAAAGACATTTTTATATGAACAGATGTCTTTTTTTTTCTATTTTTGCAATTCAATTTTTAGAAAAATGAAACGAACCGTTTTTTTCATACTTCTGACGCTTATCTCCTGGGGTTCCTTGATAGCCCAAAGCATTCAAAACAGAGTCAATATTGGATTCTATAATGTTGAAAATCTGTTTGATACCATCAATGATCCCAACAAGAACGACGAACAGTTTCTGCCGGATGGGGATTACCGATGGAATTCAGAGCGTTATTTTAACAAATTGGACAAACTCTCCCAGGTGATCTACGATATGTGCAAGCTTCCTGGTGGACTGGCCGTTTTAGGTGTCTCCGAAGTGGAGAACGAGGCTGTCTTGCGTGACCTGATCGCCACGGAACGCCTTGCCCCGTACAAATTGGCTGTATGTCACCACGAATCTCCCGATTTGCGAGGTGTGGACGTCTCCTTCATCTACGATCCGAGTCGTTTCCGAGTGCTTTCCACCAAGGCCTATCCGCTGACTTTCCCGGAGAATCCCGACTTCATCACGCGTGACCAATGGCTGATGACCGGCATTCTCGATAGTGTGGATACCCTGCATCTGATTGTCAACCACTGGCCGTCCAAGATAGGAGGAGAGAAGAAATCCCTGCCGTACCGACTGGGCGCTGGTCGTTTGGCACGCCATATTGCAGACTCCATCATGACTGCCTCGCCACATGCTAAAGTCATCATCATGGGCGACATGAACGACAACCCCAATGCCAAAAGTATGATGGAGGGACTGCAGACCAGGACAAATCCTAAAAATCTGATTGAAAAAGACTTATACAACCCAATGTGGCAAATGTACCGCAATGGGGTAGGGTCCTACGCTTATCGCGACTCCTGGGAACTGCTCGACAACATCATCGTCTCCGAAGGTCTAGTCAATGCCACCAGCGGCTATAAATTCTACATGGCCCATATCTTCAGAAAAGACTATATGCTCACCAAATCAGGATCTTACACCAACTATCCGTGGCGTATGTTTGCCGGGGGCATCTACCAAGGAGGCTACAGCGACCACCTGCCTGTATATATTATATTGACAAAATAACACGAAACACTATGGATAAAAGACTAGTCATCATCCCGACTTACAAGGAAAAAGAGAATATTGAGAACATTATCCGTGCCATCTACAAGGAAATTGATGTCCATATTCTGATTATCGACGACAATTCACCCGATGGTACCGCCGATATTGTCAAGACGCTCATGCAAGAGTTTCCAGACAGACTGTTTCTGGAACAGCGTACCGGCAAACTGGGGTTGGGCACCGCCTATATTCATGGTTTTAAGTGGGGATTGGCCCGCAACTACGACTTCATCTTCGAAATGGATGCCGATTTCAGTCACGATCCCGCTGATTTACAGCGACTTTACGATGCCTGTGTGAACGAAAACGCAGATTTGGCCATCGGATCCCGCTATTGTAAAGGCGTCAACGTGCTGAACTGGCCCATGGGACGACTGCTCATGTCGTATTATGGCTCTATGTACGTGCGAGTTATGCTCGGAATGCCCATCATGGACACTACAGCAGGATTCAAGTGCTACAGAGCATCCGCCTTGAGATGTGTGGATTTCGACAAGATCAAACATATCGGCTACGGATTCCAGATTGAGATGAAATTCAACATGTATAAGCTCAAATACAAAATCGTGGAAGTTCCCATCATTTTCAAAGATCGTGAAGCCGGCATCTCCAAGATGAGTTCTGGCATTTTCAAAGAAGCCATCTTCGGTGTCATTGGTTTGCGTTTTCGCAGCTGGTTCCGCAAATGGGAACGTGTTGAACACAACTACAATGTCTAATCCTTTATGTCTTTTTTATACAAAAAGGGCAGACGCGATCCGTCTGCCTTTTTCATTGCCCTGATTTTTCTATTTAACATAATATAAATTATCGGACAAACCGATATCACCGCGAGAATTGGATATTTTAATGATATTCAGATATTTGTGCGACAAACTTAAAGGATTACAATCGTTGTGATATCTTCGGGAGAATCTCATTTTTCCAGGATGCGAACGTTCCCTCGAGAATTTTCTTACGCGCAGTCTGAACGAGATCCAAATAGAAATGCAAATTGTGAATGCTGCCAATCATCGGACCAAGCATTTCGTCAGCCACATACAGATGACGCAGATATGCGCGTGTGTATTGCTGGTCAGCAAAAAGATCGCTGTTGGCGTCTATCGGCGTGAAATCGTATTTCCATTTTTCGTTGCGCATATTGAGGATTCCGTCCCAGGTGAAGATCATCCCGTTGCGGCCGTTGCGCGTGGGCATCACACAGTCGAACATATCCACGCCCAGCGCGATATTCTCAATGATATTGGCGGGTGTGCCAACCCCCATCAAATAGCGAGGTTTATCCTCTGGAAGGGCTCTGCAGCAGAGGTCTGCGATCTCATACATCTGCTCCACGGGCTCCCCTACCGCTACCCCACCGATGGCTATGCCGTCTGGGTTCACCGAGTCGCAATATTCGGCTGACTTAATTCTAAGATCATGATACACACCGCCTTGCACAATAGGAAAAAGCGTCTGCTCATACCCGTAGAGCGGCTCCGTCTCTTCCAGCCGCTTCACGCAGCGCTTCAGCCAGGCGAATGTCGTCTCCATGGATTTCTTAGCATATTGATAATCACAAGGATACGGTATGCACTCGTCGAAAGCCATGATGATGTCGGCGCCGATGGCACGTTCTGTGTCCATCACATTTTCCGGACTGAAGAGATGTTTGGACCCGTCGATATGGGACAGGAACCAGACCCCCTCTTCGGGATTGATTTTCCGGCGATGGCTCAAAGAGAACACCTGAAATCCGCCGCTGTCCGTCAAAATCGGTCGGTTCCACCCATTGAATTTATGGAGTCCGCCGACTGCTTTCAGCACATCCGTGCCCGGTCTCAAATAGAGATGATAGGTATTTCCCAAGATAATCTGGGCTTTGACATCTTCGTATAAATTTTTGATATGCAGCGCTTTAACCGCCCCCAAGGTACCCACAGGCATAAAGATGGGAGTTTCTATCTCACCATGTGCCGTTGTGATAACACCCGCCCGTGCGTGGCTTTTCTCGTCTTTCCGATTAATTATAAACTTCATTTTGTTAGTAAATTGCGGCAAAAATACTACAAATTACGATTCAAAAAAAATATTTTTGCAAACTGAAACCTTAACCAAACCAAACCTATGTTCGACGCGACTATCTCGCTCGTGATTTTTGTTTTATTCGCTGCCATAACTTTCTTAGAGTTATTGTATTACTACGTCCTGTACGCTCGTTTCTCCTTCCGGAAATGTCCGGCAGCCCCCGACATCAGCGAAAATGCTCCGCCCGTATCCGTCATCATGGTGGTGAAGGATGCTGCCGCTGTCTTGCTGAAAACCCTCCCCCGTCTGCTCAACCAGCACTACCCCAACTTTGAGCTGGTGGTCGTGAACGACAACTCCAAAGATGACACTAGGCTGTTGCTTCTGGAGTATCAGCAGCAATATGACAACATCCATATCGTCAATCTGGACTCTGCTGTCACCAGCATTCGTGGCAACAAATATGCCATGTCTATCGGCATCCGTTGTGCAAAATACGAAAATATGATCTTCACCGATGCCGAGTGTGCCCCTTCGTCCATGCATTGGCTGGAACAGATGGCCGGGCAGTTCTCCGACACCCGCCAGATTGTCTTGGGCTACAGCACCTATCAGAAGCGCAACAACCCATTCAACAGAATGTTGCATTTCGACAACCTTTTGAATGCCCTGCAGTACTTCTCTCTAGCTCTTGCCCACAGCACCTATCGTGGCAACCATCAAAATATCGGTTTTACCAAGACCCTTTTCTATAAACAACGAGGATTCGCCTCCCACAACCATCTCGTCTATGGTGATGAGGATATCTTCATCAGCAAGGCTGCCAACCGCAAGAATACGGCTGTTGTTTATGACCCCGACTCCTTCACCGTTCTGCAACGCCCCGCATATTACAACTATTGGGTGCATCACAAAGAGGGTCTGTATTATACGAGGAAGTATAACACATTTAAAAACAAGTTCTTACTCAACTTCTACAGTTTCTTGAACATAGCCTTCTACGTGTCTTTGGTCTTTGCAATCCTGGCGACGCTCTCCAACATCGTCATGCTCTCCATAGTGCTCGGCATCGCCCTGCTCCGCATCATCAGTCTCTATCTGGTATTCGGTTTCGCCGCCAAGCGTCTCAACGAGAAACAGACCATCCCTGCCCTACTCTTTTACGACTTGATCTTCGCTATATTAAATCCGATATATTATCTCAGTGCACATTTACATCATCAAAGATTCAAATAATGGGAAACATCAATTACACCACGGAAAAAGCCAAGAGGGACTATCTGCTGCTGCGTAAGGCGATAGACTATAACGATCAGAAGGCTTATGCGGAATTGGTCAGCCTGTACCAAGACAGCATCTATTATTTGATGATGCGAATTGTGAAAAACAGTGACGATGCGGAAGATCTCACGCAGGAGACTTTCGGCAAGGCATTCCGCAACCTGCACGCCTACTCCCCGCAATATGCCTTCTCCACCTGGCTGTATCGCATTGCGGTCAACAACAGCATCGACTATATCCGGCACAAGAACAACTCCCCCCAATGTGTGGACGACGACCTCTTCAGTTTGTCGTCGGAACAGATGATCGACAGATCCTCCTCCAACCATACCAAGACTCCTGAAGACGAGGTCATCGACAAACAACGCTCCTCCATGTTGCGCACCGCCGTCCAGCGCCTGCCCGAAAAATACCGGAAGGTTGTCGAACTGCGTTATTACGATGAACTTTCCTATGAAGAGATAGCCAAAGACTTGAATATCTCCCTCTCGAATGTCAAGATCCAATTGCTCCGGGCCAAGGCTATGCTCTCCGACATGGTGGGTAAAATGCGCTATGCAATATAAAAATTGTATTTTTGCCGGCTTTATTTTTACATTATGGAAATCACAAGACTATTTGATATTCTGGAACGGAATCTGAAGGAATTTCCTATTGAGGACGCCCTGTGCGGCAAGGAAAACGGTGTGATGATCAAGTACAGCACCCAGCAATATGTTCAGATTGTGAACAACCTATCCTATGGATTTCTTCAACTGGGTATCAAAAAAGGTGACTGTGTAGCCACCATCACCCCCAACCGTCCGGAATGGAACTTCCTGGACATGGCCATCATGCAGATCGGCGCCATCCACGTCGCCATCTATCCGACCATCAGCGAAAGCGATTACGACTATATCCTGCACCACGCCAATGTGAAGCTTATTTTCGTCTCCGGTTGGGAATTGCTGCGAAAGATCACCAATATCATCTCCAATATCCCCGAACTGAACGACCGTGTTTACACATTCCGTAATCTTTTGGGATATAGACACTTGAGCGAGCTTATCGAATTGGGCCGCTCCAACCCGAGTCCCCAATATCTGCAGGAGATCAAGGACAGCATCACCCCCGATGACGTGATCTCGTTGGTGTACACTTCCGGCACCACGGGCAATCCCAAAGGCGTGATGCTCACCCACGAGAACTTCCTCACCAACATCAGAGGCGTGCTCCCCATCATCCCGACTGCCCCGAACAATCGAATACTCAGCTATCTTCCGCTCTGCCATGTCTATGAACGCATGCTGAACTATGCTTTTCAGTCGTTGGGACTTCCCATCTATTACACGGAGAATATCGCGAAGATACAGCAAGACATGCAAGAGCTCAAGCCCGACATTTTCACCACCGTTCCCCGTCTGCTGGAGAAGGTTTACGACAAGATCCTGGCGCAGGGCAACAAACTGACTGGTGTTAAAAAGAAAATCTTCTTCTGGGCCAACGATGTTGCTTTGAATTATGAGTTCAACGCCAGCAAAGCCTACCAGCGCAGACTCAAGGTGGCTCGCAAACTGGTCTTGAACAAGTGGCACGAGGCTTTGGGTGGCAACTTCAAGGTCATCGTCTCCGGCGGTGCGGCCATTCAACCCCGCATCTCGCGTGTATTCTGGGCCATGGGCGTTCCTATTTTGGAAGGATACGGCACGACAGAGTCCGCGCCTGTCATTGCCGTCAGCGACTTCTTCAAGGGCGGACTGGAGTTCGGCGCGGCGGGCCATGTGCTCCCCGGCACTCGTGTCCGCATTGCCGACGACGGCGAGATCCTGACAAAAGGCAAACATGTGATGAAAGGCTACTACAACGCCCCCGAACTGACCGCCGATGCTATCGACGAGGAGGGCTGGCTCCACACGGGCGACCTCGGCAAGCTCACCCCTGGCGGACGTCTCAAGATTACCGGACGTAAGAAAGAGATGTTCAAGACCGCCTTCGGCAAATATGTGGTCCCCACCCTTATTGAGAACAAATTCGCTGAGGATCCTTTGATTGACAACATCCTCGTGGTGGGCGAAAACAGAAAATTCGCCGCCGCCCTGATTGTCCCCAACTTCACCGACCTCCGGAGCTGGTGTCATCACCACGAAATAGAATATACCACCAACGAAGAAATGATTCACCATCCTGAGGTGTTGAAGAAGTTCAAGAAGATTGTGGATCAATACAACAAATTCTTCGGCGACACCGAGAAGGTCAAGAGCTTCTCCTTGGTAGGCTACGAGTGGTCCATCCAGACGGGCGAGCTCACCCCCACCCTCAAGCTCAAACGCAACGTGCTCCTCAAAAAATACGAGGAGCAGATCGAGAAGCTGTTCGCATAGGTGGAAACGGAAACCAGAACGGACTTTTTAACATATTGACGATATTGGGGCGATTTTTTTTGCGTCCCTACGCTTGTATAAGGAAAAAGAGTATTTTTGCGCGGATAAATACAGCTTGATATGAGCACAGAAATAATGATAGAGACCATCCGCGAATATTTCAAAACCCAGCCGGTGTTGAAGGCGTGGCTGTTCGGCTCGTTCGCCCGCGGCGAGGAGACCGAGGACAGCGATGTGGATATTTTAGTAAAATATGATGATACTGACAGTACTGTTGGGTTAATGAAAATCGCGAGCATGTACGTTGCATTGAAAAAAATGCTCAATAGAGAGGTTGACCTCGTTGAAGAAGGTACTCTTTTACCGTTTGCGGTTAAGAGTGCTGATAATGATAAAATTTTGATTTATGAGAGAGCCAATTAGGGACAAAGAACGACTTATTCATATCCTCGAAGCAATTGACCGCATCCAAAACAGGGTGCCGGCATTGGATTTGGACAACTTGTTTCAAGATGCATTAGTATATTATGGTGTTGTCAAGAGTATAGAAATCATCGGGGAAGCTGTTTATAAGTTATCCACAAGTTTCAAAGATGCGCATCCACAAACAGTTTGGGAAAATATAGAAGGTATGCGTCATGTACTAGTTCACGATTATTATCAGATTCTTCCAGACAGAATGTTAGATGTTGTAATCAATGACCTCCCTCCTCTCAGACGCCAAATAGAACAATACCTCTCCGAAATGGAGGAACAATAATTATCAACCCGAATTTTTTACCAACCCCATTCATATGCAACCTACCGACAATAAAGGCAAAGTTTTATTATTCAACACATTATCAAAAAGAAAAGAGTTGCTGACCCCCATCGTTCCCGACCATGTGGGACTGTATGTCTGCGGTCCGACGGTCTATGGCGAGCCCCATCTCGGCCACGCCCGTCCAGCGGTGACCTTCGACGTGGTGTTCCGCTACTTGACGCACATCGGCTACAAGGTCCGTTATGTGCGCAACATCACCGATGTGGGCCACTTGGAGCACGATGCCGACGAAGGCGAGGATAAGATCGCCAAGAAGGCCCGTCTGGAACAGCTTGAGCCTATGGAGGTGGCACAATATTACATGGACAGCTACCACAAGGCCATGGATGCCCTCAACGTGAAGGGTCCCTCCATCGAGCCTCGCGCCTCCGGCCACATCATCGAGCAGATTGAGATGGTGCAGCGAATCCTGGACAAAGGTTATGCCTACGTGTCAGAGGGTTCCGTCTATTTCGACGTGGAGAAGTTCGACCGCGACTTCGGCTATGGCAAGCTCTCCGGCCGTGTGCTGTCCGAGTTGATCGCCAACACCCGCGAATTAGACGGCCAGAGCGAGAAGCACAACCCCGCCGACTTCGCCTTGTGGAAGAAGGCTGCTCCGGAACACATCATGCGCTGGAACTCCCCGTGGAGCGTTGGCTTCCCGGGCTGGCACATCGAGTGTACCGCCATGAGCACCAAGTACTTGGGCGAGCAATTCGACATTCACGGCGGCGGCATGGACCTGCTCTTCCCGCATCATGAGTCGGAGGTATGCCAGAGCACGGTGGCCAACGGCAAAAGCTCTGTCAAATACTGGATGCATAACAATATGATCACCATCGAGGGACAAAAGATGGGCAAGTCGTTGGGCAACTTCATCACACTCAACGAGTTCTTCACAGGCAACCATCCCAAGCTGGAGAAGGCCTACTCCCCCATGACCATCCGCTTTTTCGTCTTGCAAGCCTCCTATCGCGGCACCGTAGATTTCAGCAACGCCGCGTTGCAGTCGGCCGAGAAGGGTTTGGAGAAGCTCTACGCCGCCGAGCGTCATCTCGACAGTCTCAAGGCTGGCAACACTTCCACCGAGAACATCGCCGCGCTTCAGGAGCGTTGCTATGAGGCCATGAACGACGACTTCAACACCCCGAAGGTCATCGCGGAGCTCTTTGATGCCACCCGTATCATCAACGCCGTCAAGGATGGCCACGCCACCCTCACCGCTGAAGACATAGAGCTGTTGAAGACCACCTTCCGCACCTTCTTCTTTGACATCTTGGGCATCAAGCCCGAGTTGGCGCAGGGCGACACCCGCGAGCACGACGCACTGGAGAAAGCCATGGCGCTGGTGCTGGAGATGCGCAAGACCGCCAAAGCCGAGAAGAACTGGGCGCTGTCGGACAAGATCCGTGACGAGCTCAACGCCGCCGGCATCATCGTCAAAGACACCAAAGATGGCGCCGAGTGGAGCCTATCCTAACCACCTTTTTTGCTAAACTATCTACCAATCAACCTAGAACATGAAAAAAGTTGACTTTCTTGTTATCGCAATAATCATTCTTTGCTTATTGCCGTTCTTCATCTTTCCATCCGTATATGAGGCCTATTTAGCTGGAAACAAACATGTTCCTTTGTGCATGGCCTTTTTGAAATTCGGCATCTTAGCCACCTTCGGCGAGATGTTGGGCTCCCGCATCAAGAACGGCACCTATCTGCCCAAAGAGTTCGGTCTCTTGGCAAAATTCCTCGTATGGGGTTTCTTAGGCATTTGGATAGCGTTGGCGATGAATGTCTTCTGCCAAGGCGTCCCGGGTTTCCTGTCCCGTTATGCGCCATTTGCCTCCATGCCCGCCGCCATGACTGGGGAGTTCACCGGCATGAAGTTGTTGGGAGCGTTCTGTATCAGCTTGATGATGAACACCTCCTTTGCGCCGGTCTTCATGACCTTGCACAAAGTGTGCGACATCCATATTGCAGAGCATCACGGGCAGACCTCCTGTCTGCTGAAAGCAATGCCCATGCGGAAATATCTGTCGCAGATAGACTGGAACGTACAATGGGGCTTCGTCTTCAAGAAGACCATCCCCTTGTTCTGGATTCCGGCGCACACCTTGACCTTCTGTCTGCCCAAAGACTTCCAAGTGCTCTTTGCGGCATTCTGCGGTGTCATTCTGGGACTCTTCCTCTCCATCGCCGCAATGAAGAAGAGTCAAGAATAACCCGACAACGGGCTTTACCTACTCATTGACAAATAGATAGACCCCTGGAAAATAAATTTCAGCGGGCGGTTGTAGGGAAAGAAAAAAAGTGTATTTTTGCGCGTCCTTTTTGGTGACACAACATGGCGGTTGTAGCTCAGTTGGTTAGAGTACCGGATTGTGGTTCCGTGGGTCGTCGGTTCGAATCCGACCTGCCGCCCAGAAAAAAAACAGCGACAATATATTGCCGCTGTTTTTTTTTCTGCAGAATTGACAATTGGCTAATGTAACAAAATAGATAGCATCAAAAAATCCCCTCCTAAATCATAAAAGTTTTTTATATCTTTGCTCTCTCATTCGTAAATGGGATTTTAGCACTTATAAAATTGATTTATAAAAAATTACAATAAAAACAATGAAACGATTTGCTCTATTATTCGCCTTGTGCTTCGGATGTCTGGCCATGTATGCCCAAGAGGACAACCGAGTTTTGATGACCATCGGCAAGGAAACCGTCACGGTCAGCGACTTTGTCAAAGCCTACCAAAAGAACAACCTGTTGAGTGAAGCCACCGAAAACGACTTGCGGGAGTACCGCGAGCTCTTCATCAACTACCGGCTGAAAGTGCAGGAAGCAGAGGCGATGAAGTTGGACACCAGTGCCAGTTTCATTGCTGAGTTAGGCTCCTATGAGACACAGTCTGCCCAACCCTATTTGGTGGACAGTCAGGTGAGTGAAGAGTTGGTCGAAGAGGCTTACGAACGCTCCAAGACTCAGGTGCGCGCCTCCCACATCTTGGTGCGCTGCAACGCCGCCGCTTCTCCCAAAGACACGTTGGCAGCCTACCAGAAGATTCTCGGCATCCGTGACCTGATCATGAACGGTCTCGACTTCAACGAGGCTGCCGCCCTCTATTCCGAAGACGAGTCGGCACGCGAGTATGTGAATCCACAGAACAACTCCCATCATTACGGTAACAGAGGTGAGCTGGGCTATTTCTCCATCTTCGAGATGATCTATCCTTTTGAGTGTGCTGCATACAACACTCCGGTGGGCAGTGTCTCCATGCCTTTCCGCACCCAGTTCGGCTATCACATCGTGTATGTGCAGGACAAGATACCCGCCATCGGCAAGATTTGGGTCTCCCAGATCTTCGTGGCCGATTCCACCGCCATGAGCGGCACCGTCAAGCCGGAGATCATGGCACGTCTGAACGAGATCCAGGGTGCTTATCACCAAGGAGTCCCCTTCGACACCTTGGCAAAGCTCTATTCTGACGACAAGGCCACCAAAGACAAGGGCGGCCGCATGGAGCCTTTTGGTCCTAGCCGCAGACCTGGCAACTACGTCTCTGCCGCCATCTACGCTCGTCCGGGCATGATGACCGCCGCCGTGCCAACCAGCTTAGGCTGGCACTTCCTTCGCTGCGACTCCATCTCCAGAGTCACCATCAACGAGGAGAGCCGTTATATGCTCAAGCAACGTCTCTCCCGCGACAGCCGCGCCCTGAAGAGCAAAGAGGCTCTGGTGGAACGTCTGAAAAAAGAGTATAACTACGATGAGAGCGGCAAGGCCAAGGCCATCAAGTTCCTCGACAAGAACCTCGATGCCAACGATTTCCAGTCTAGCGACAACACCATCATGTCCCTCAAAGGCATCGACAAACTGAAACCCATCTTCACCTTCGCCGACCAGAAAGTCATGGTGCAAGATTTTGCCAAATACGTCTCCCGTTATCAAGGTGTCAAGATCAACGGCACAGTGGCCGAATTCTTAAATCAGGTATATCCGAACTTTGTCAGCGAGAACATTCTCCTCTACGAGAGACAGCATCTGAAAGAGAAATATCCTGAATTCCGCGACTTGGTCCAAGAGTTCCACGACGGCATCCTCTTGTACGAGATCAACACCCAGAAAGTATGGGGTGCCGCCATCCAAGACAGTGTAGGACTGGAGAATTTCTATGAGCAGATCAAGACCAATTTCCCGAACAACGACCCTGAAGCCGAGGCTCCTTACAAACCGATGAGTGAGATCCGCGCTATCGTCATCACCCGCTATCAGGATTTTCTGGAGCAACAATGGGTGAAAGAGCTGCGTGCCAAATATCCCGTCACGGTGGATGAGAAGGTCTTCTCCACCATTCTCAAGCGCTAACCTATGAGACGAGTCGCCGCCATCGCCCTCTCAGCCCTCATGCTGTTTGCCGCTTGTCACCGACCCAAAGACAAGCTGGTGGCGGAAGTCTATTACCACAAACTCTACGAATCAGAGATCCGCAAGAACATGCCCTCCGGACTGTCTCCGGAAGACAGCATGACCTTGGTCAATGACTACATCAACCAGTGGGTGCGGGAGCAGTTGCTTCTCCACGAGGCGGAACAGTTGCTGAGTGCTCAAGAGAAAAACTTCGACAAGCAGATTGACGAGTACCGTAACAACTTACTCATCAACGCATTGTATGACAAGATAACGGAAGACATGCCGCTGGATGAAGAACAGCTGAAACAGGAGATGGCTGATTTCAACAAACGCTACGACAACAGCTATGCGGTGAAAAAGCCCATCATTCAGTTGAACTATGTGAAGTTGTCGAAAGGCTCTCCCCTATTGTCACAAGTCCGTTCCATCCTTTTCGACCCCAGCCGTCGTATTCACGACAAGGACACGCTGGTGGCTATGTTGGGCGACTCGATTGAGTACATGCTTGATGACGACCAGTGGTTGTATCTGGAAGACATACAACGAGAGGTGTCCGTCAATATCGAGCCTGACAAGGTCAAGTCGCACCCGACCATTGAGAAGGAGGTGGGCGGCAATCACTATCTGCTGGTGATTTTAAACTACAAGAACCAGCGTTCGGTGAGTGAGACGGAGGAGGAGCAGGCGGCCGTGCGCATGATGCTGTTAAACCAGCGGCGGCAGGAATTTTTAGACGACTATGTGAACAAGCTGTATGACGAGGCCCTAAGCAAGGGTGTTATCATCCAATAGTCTCACGCTTTTCTCAAGACAAGATAGACGAAATAGGGCGCACCGGCCAGTGCGGTGATGCTACCCACCGGCAATTCTGCGGGCGCCGCAATAGTGCGTGCCAGCGTGTCGGCTATCAGCAGGAAGAAAGCCCCCAGAAGCAACGAATAGACGAACAACCGTCGGTTGTTGCTTCCGAACATCAGGCGGGCGATATGCGGCACTATCAGGCCGATAAATCCAATGACACCACAGAAGGAGACAATTACGGACACCAGCACCGAAGAGGCCACCAAAGTGATGATGACAGTCCGGCGGGTGTTGACGCCAAGTGTCTGTGCCGCCTCGCCTCCCATCTGCAAGATATTGAGGTCTTTGGCATAATAGAACAGAAGTCCTACCGTGAGCAGCATGATAGGACATAGGATGGCAATTTCAGGCCAGGAGACAGACGACAGGCTGCCCATCGTCCAGAAGTAGATCTTATGCATCTCCTGTTGGTTGACCACTATCAGCAGCGTGATGACCGCCGACATGAAGAAATTGAGGGCGATACCCGTCAGCAAGAGCGTCTGGGTAGCATGACCGCCCTTGATCTTGGCGATGCCGACGATGAAGAGCAAAGTAAGCAAGGCCGTCACCAAAGCCAAGGCCGTGATGCCGAAGAGGAAGGTGTCCCAGCCGATGATGATGGCCACAGCTGCTCCCAGGGAGGCACCCGACGAGATACCCAGTATATAGGGATCGCAGATGGGGTTTCGGAAGATACTCTGGAAGACGCCGCCGCAGATGGCCAGCGAGGCGCCTGCCAACAAGCTCATCACGATGCGGGGGATGCGCAGCTGCCATAACGTCAGCGCGTAGAAGTCCGGCATCGTCACATCGCGGAAACAGCCGAACTTCTGCATAATGCAGATCATCACACTCTTGGCAGGGATGTGCACCACTCCGATAAAAGCAGCCCCTATCGCTGCCAACAGCAGCAATATAGCGATAAGAGGCATCCAGAATTGATGTTTCGTCTGTTCTTTCATTTGAGCAGGCAAAAATAATAAAAACAAGGCATCTTCAGATAAAAATGCGTATTTTTGCAGCCTGATAATAAAAAAGCACCACGCATGAAAAGATTCATCCTATTGGCCGTAGCGTTCTCACTCTTCATCACCTGTCATGCCCAGCACAGACTGTTGTATGAATCTTTCTCCGTGGGAGGCCAAGACACCTCTCACACTGAGGTGGTTCGACTGGGCGACCAGCTGATGATCCACTCCGCGGACGCGCCCCCCGCACATCCCATCCCCGGCATCGCCAAATCATACACCTACGTCTATTATGATGAAGACTCCATCGTCTCCCGACTTCAATATCCTGATGGCAGTTACTATTCCGTCTTCACCCTGGACGGCGCCTCCAACTACGCGAAAGAGGGCACCGAAAAAGTCCAGGGATACCTCTGCGACAAATACACCATCACCCTGTTCTCAAACAAGATAGAATTATGGGTAACCCAGGACTTGAAATTCCGGGCCACCCCATCGACCAACTTTGTCGATCTGCCCGGCGTCTTGGTGCAATATCGTCGCAACGGCAATGCCATTCTGCGTCTGGTTTCCATCAAGAAAGACAAGCATATTGGTCCGCTGAATGGCAAGCAGGGAGAGCGTGTGAGCGGCTCCGTGCTCCGCAAAATGGAGATTGATCGCAAGGTCATCACACACCCCATCTTCGAGGAAGCGCAGATCTGCTTCAACCCCAAGTTGCCCAAGCCCACCATCTTCCCTTATGACAGCGTGATCCGGTGCGCCAACGGCACCTTGATTGTGAAGCGTGTCAAGATGGACCGCTTGCCGGAACACTATAAGGTCTTCGCCGAAGTCACTGAATATTCCAACGGAGACGCCTACGACCGAACCGGCTCCATTTTCATCATCCCGGCCAGCAAGAGCCAGTCTCTGTTGCAGGCCTTGAGAGACAGCGTGGGCGTGCTCCCCTACTTCACCGACAAAGATGGCAGCGTTTACCAGGGAATGGTCCGGACGGGCGATTACGATCCCGTGGTCGAGCTGGTCCGTTTCTTCACCCCCTTCGGAGTGCGCCACTTTAACCAATACCGCTCTTTGGGCGACAGGGAATGGGCCAACGAAGTCTATTACAAACAGGACATCAGCGACCTATTGCCAATATTGGACGGGGATGTCTATATCGGTGCCTTCATCGGCAACTACGATGGTGGCGGCCACAAGTTGTCATTGACTTTGAAAGCTTACCCGGAAGGAGACACGTGGGAGTTTGACAACGAGAAGGCCTATTTTGTAGAGCCGCTCTTCAACACCTGCAATGTGATGGAGATGGCGGGACAGAACTACAGCCGTTTCTTCCGTACCGACAGTCTGACGGTCACCTTCACCGTGCCTGAACATGTGGAGCATCTGGAGTTGCGTTATATCACCACAGGTCATGGAGGCTGGGACACCGGCGACGAGTTCGTGCCCAAGGAGAACACCATCCTGATTGATGGGAAGCGTTATTACAGCTTCACGCCATGGCGCGAGGATTGCGGCACCTACCGCACCTCCAATCCTGCCTCCGGCAACTTCTGGAATGGCATGTCCTCCTCCGACTATTCGCGTTCCGGCTGGTGCCCCGGCACAGCCACGCAACCCGTGCATATCAACCTCACAGGACTGAAGCCCGGCACGCACACCATGACGATCGCCATCCCGCAGGGAGAGCCCGAGGGAGGCAGTTTCAGCGCATGGAACGTCTCCGGAGTTTTAATAGGACAATATCGCAAATAGAAGATGAACTACCAGCAATATCTCACGCATCCCGTCTATCCTTACATAGCCAAAGCCGCTGAGTCTTTGGGCTTGGAGGCTTATGCCGTCGGCGGTGTCGTGCGCGACATCATCATGCGCCGCCACAACACCGACATCGACATTGTGACTGTCGGCAGCGGCATCGCCTTGGCCACCGCCACGGCCGCACTCATCTCCCCAGACCTGCACGTCAACGTCTTCAAGAACTTCGGCACTGCCCAGTTCCGATATCACGACTACGACATCGAGTTCGTCGGTGCCCGCAAGGAGTCCTATCGGCAAGACTCCCGCAAGCCTATCGTGGAGGACGGGACACTGGAGGACGACCAGTTGCGCCGCGACTTCACCATCAATGCCATGGCCATAGCCCTCAACGGTCCCAACCGCTACGAACTCGTGGACCCCTTCAACGGTCTCGAGGACATCAAAGGGAAGATCATCCGCACACCTTGCGACCCGGACAAGACCTTCTCCGACGATCCTTTGCGTATGATGCGCGCCGTGCGCTTCGCCACACAGCTCAACTTCGACATCTTCCCGGAGACCTTCGCGTCCATCCAGCGCAATGCCGACCGACTTGACATCATCTCCAAAGAGCGCATCATGGAAGAGTTCAACAAGATATTGCTCTGCATCCGACCGTCAAGAGGCATCAAGATGCTGGACGAAAGCGGCCTGCTGGCGAAATTCCTCCCCGAGCTGCTCGCCCTCAAAGGCATGGAAGTGGTCAATGGGAAAGGTCACAAGGACAACTTCCTGCATACTATGGAAGTGGTGGACAATGTGGCCATGTCGTCCACCAACTTGTGGCTCGTCTGGGCTGCGCTCCTGCATGATATCGCCAAGCCCGTCACCAAGCGCTTCGACCCGCAGATAGGCTGGACTTTCCATGGTCATGAGGTGGTCGGCGCCAAGATGGTCAGCCGCATTTTCCATCGCCTGCACATGCCCAATAATGAAAAGATGAAGTATGTGCAGAAGCTGGTGGCACTGCACCTGCGCCCTATCGCCTTGGTAGAGGACACCATCACCGACTCCGCCGTGCGCCGTCTGCTGTTTGAGGCCGGCGACGACATCGACGACCTGATGCGTCTCTGCGAGGCGGATGTCACCTCCAAAAACTCCTCCAAGATCCACCGTTGCTTCCAGAACTTCGCCAAAGTGCGCGAGAAACTCATCGACATCGAGGAGAAAGACCGGATGCGCAACTGGCGCCCGCCCATCACCGGAGAGGATATCATGGCTGCTTTCGACCTCAAGCCATGCCGCGAGATCGGCACCATCAAGGACGCCGTCAGCAACGCCATTCTCGACTGCGAAATCGACAACACCCGAGAGGCCGCCATCGCCAAAATGTTGGAAGAAGGTGCCAAACTCGGCTTCACCCCCATTGAGAACCTTAACCTATAGCCCATCATGAAACGTCTTGCCACCATCCTCATAGCTCTGTTGACACTCTGCACCGCCTGTCATAAAAAGCAGGTCGTAGCCGACAAACCCGACAATCTGATCAACCGCAAAAAAATGGTCGAGATCCTGACAGATTCCTATCTTGCAGAAGCCTACATCTATGCCTCCATGGATTCTGTATCCATCGAAGACCTGACCTTGAAGCTTTACAAGGACATCTTCGACCGCCATCAGATCACCAAAGATCAGTTCATCCAATCCATGGAGTATTATATCAGCGACAAAGAGTTGTTACAAAAAATGTTGGAAGAGGTCACCAATAACATCACCCAGCTAAAAACGAACTCCAACATACCTGACTCTCTCATTTACAGACCTTTGGAGAGCATCCTGCATCCCAACAATCTTCCCAAAGACACGGCTGGAACCGACTCTGTGAAAAACAGTGCTCCTGGTCTCGACATCTAACAAGTTTTCAGCACAAAGCGATAGGGCAACAAAGCATCCTCACCAGCATAGTCAACCCCAATACGCGGGGTTGTCATAATATGATCTTCGGGAACCAGCATTCCACGGTCCTCAATCCAGACCCTTTCCGACTCCAATGAAAAACCATTATCGGCAATCGTCAGGCCCAAGGCTTTGCTTACCTTACCGGGACCGCTGGTAATGGAAGGAGATATCCGCGCCTTGCCTGTCCGTCGGAGCATCAGTTCCTCACCATGTGTCGGGATAATTCCCCGAATAAGGATGGCATCGGCCACTTCCTCCTCATTGGTGACGATATTCAGCATGTGGTGCATCCCATAGCAAAGATACATATAGATGACCCCACCTTCGTGATACATCATCTCATTGCGTTTCGTTTTCCTATGATGATAGGCATGGGACGCCTTGTCGATCTCCGCCACATAAGCCTCTGTTTCAGAGATAATTCCACCAGCAAGCTGTCCATCAATGAGCGTAAAGATGTATTTCCCCAACAAATCTTTTGCCAAGGAGACGACATCTTTTTGTAAAAAATACGATTTTTGCAGCTTGTTCATACAGACACAATCAAAGTGCAAAGAAAAAAAAATTATCAATCACTGCAACAAAAAGAGGCGTAATTCGTCTTACAATAGTGTTATCATAAGCGATGACGAACGGAGAGAAGGAAATCATAAACGGATGCAAACGAGGTGATCAGGCCTGCCAGGAACAATTGTACAAGGCTTATGGTCCTATGATCAAGGCAGTTTGCTATCGTTATGTGGGTTATGAGACGGAGGAGTCCAAAGATCTGTTCCATGACATTGTCATTTCGGTTCTGACCAAAGTAAACTCCTACCAATCCCACAACTCACTCCGTTCCTGGATATACAAGATATCCGTCAACAAGTGCATTGATTTCCTTCGCCTGAAGCAAATTCACCGTACTGAATCTTCGGATGACAGTCTGGTGGAATTTGCCGCGCCTGAGCATCATGATGACACGCTGACGATGGATCAGTTGGTCCAGATCATCAACACCTTGCCTGTCAACCAGAAGCTGGCCTTCAACCTCTACGAAGTGGAAGGATATACGGAGCAGGAGATTGTAGAGATCATGGGGATGACGCCCACCAACGTCCGCACTTTGATATCGCGTTCGAAACAATCTTTAAGAAAGAGAATAACAGCCTATTTAGGAAAAGAAATAGATATATTATGAAAGATATAAAGACAGCATTATCGGAATACACTGTCCCGGTGGACGAGTCTGAATGGTCGCAGATAGCATCAGACCCGCGACTTGTCCGTTTCAACAGAGGGCGTCGTATCGGGCGTATTGCCGCATATAGCGGTGCAGGCCTTGTGGCAGCAGCGCTGATTGTTGGTGGCATTTTGTTGAGCCGTCCCCAAGAGGCCCCTGCCGATGCCGCACCTGCAGCCGTTGTCACGGAGTCTGTCGTCCAATCCGAGACACCCACCACGGCACCAGAGAGTACCGTCTCTTTGCCAGCTGCTCCTGTCGTCACAGACACACGTCCTCTAGAATCCGAGCCCATCATCCAAGCCAGTGACGGAGACCTAGTAGCCACCACGGCCGCTGCTCCAGTGGTAGGGACGAAGAGTGCGCCCACAGCCACTGTGGCACCTGCCATCGTGACGCCGGCAGTGACCGCTGTCACCCCGAGCACCACCCCACCCGCCATCCACCCCACCACCAGCGCTGCTGATGCTATCGCAACAACTCCCGAGCCGAAAAGCGAGCCGGCACAAAGCGAAGAGCCTTCCGTGGAGGAATACAAACTCTTCGTCCCCAACTCCTTCACTCCCGATGGCAATGGCAACAACGACATCTTCATGCCGAAAGCCAGCTTTACGGTGCAAGACTATGAGATCAGCATCTTCGCCCGCAACGGTTCCCGGGTCTTCACGTCCCACAACATCGAACAGGGATGGGATGGCTACAACCACGGCACGTTGTTGCCCCCGGGCGCGTATATCTACGTCATCCGCTACACCGACCCTGACGGCAATGCCAAGACTCTAAAAGGACAAGTGGTCCTTCTTAAATAGCTCCTCATGATCGACAGAAGTATCGCCCCTGAAATACACCCCCTCCTCTCCGTTCCACTCAAAGAGCCCATCCTTGAAACCTTGAAGAACGGCATCCCCATGTTTGTCTTCCCCAACGACGATCTGGACCTTATCCACCTCCAGCTCGACATCCGTTCCGGAGCCATCCATGAACCGAAAAAGCATCTTTCTCTCTTCACATACGGCCTGCTCAAAGGAAGCCATCCCAAGTATCATGCCGCTGAAATGGCAGATCTGCTGGACTTCTATGGATCCACCTTCGATGTGGACGTTTATCTAGACTCCGTATGCCTGAAAATCGTCATCCCGAAACGTAACATTCCGCCCATGCTGCCCATTGTCTTCGAGATGTTGTCAGCACCCAAATACCGGGAAGATTATCTGAGTCTCATACGCCAGCAGCGCATACAAAGCCTTCGCAACAATCTAAAAAAGAACAACTTCTTGTGTTCCAGACTCATGTTGCAGGCCATGTTGGGTGATCAGTGTGCTGCAGGACAGCCAGCCACCGAAGAGAGCTACCATGCCATCACTATTTCGGATCTGGAGCGCTATCACCAGGAGAATTTCTGTGCTGAGAACCTTTCTCTGTATGTCACCGGGCATCTGGATTCAGAGACTACAAAAATCATCCGTGAGACCTTCCAGACAATATGTCATGGGGTTCGCACCCCAGAGCCCGTCCTCTTTCAGATGCCATTCGACCAGAATCCTCTGCTCAATGTAGAAGTCCCTGGGAGCATACAGTCTTCCATCTGTCTGGCCATGCCTCATCTCGCCTACGCCGACGAGGCACGTTCACCTTTCAAAGTGCTTTCCACCATTACGGGTGGCTACTTCGGTTCCCGTCTGATGCAACGGGTGCGTGAGCGCCACGGCTACACCTACGGCATCAGCAACAGCACGGCTTATTTCGGTCATCAATCCATCTTCAGCATCCAGAGCGATGTGGACGCCACCCATACCCAAGAGGCCATTGACGCCTGTTTTGAAGAGTTGGAACGCCTCCAGCAGGAACCCGTCCCGGAAGAGGAGCTGCAGACTGTCAAAACCTACATGACCGGCTCGTTGATTCAGGAACTCAGCAACTCCGTCTCCTACATGTCCAAATATGCGTTCTGGCGAAATCAACATACAGACCTCTCTATCCTTCAAGAGATGCTGCGAATCATCCAAGACACACAACCTGAAGATCTGAAAAAAATGGCAAAAATTTATTTTGACCACAATAATTTCACTCAAATCATCGTTGGTAATAAATTATAAGAGCTATAGATTTTTCAGTATGACAAAACGCATATTCTCTACCTGTTTGTTTTTACTCTGTCTGTTAGGCTGTTACGCCTTAGACCCCCCTGTATTGCAGTGTGTGGAATTGCAGAATAACAACACGCGTGTCAAGATGTCGTGGGACAACTCCAACGACTGTGCTTCTTTTGCCTACTACAACTTCTACGTAAACGGCACGATGGTGGGATCGGCCACGCCCGGCAACGGCTACACCATGTGCAACTACGGCAGCACCGTGCTGAACGACATCACGCCTGCCAGCTCTTACACTTGCTATATCGAGGCGGTGACCGCGAGTGGCGCCACCTACAACTCCAATGTCGTTCAGACCATCAGCTTGACGGTGACGCCCAACGCAGACAGCTCTTTGGTCACGCTGGAATGGGAGGCGCCCTCCACCCAGATGACCGGCTCCACATGGGGCAACACCTACTTCCTGTACAAAATTCGTGATTTCGAGGAGGGCTTTACCAACACCCCCTTCGCCACCATTCCCGCCACGGCTGAACGTATCTATGTGGACACCGTCGATGTCTGCTACAACTATATGTACTACCAGGTAGGTATCACCAACAACTACAGCCCTACCCACAGTTGCGTTTTCAGAACTCCAATCGCTTCGGTTTTCGTGGTGGACCGCTATGCGCCCAGCACCCCCGTGCTGGACAGTGTTTCATACACCGGAAACAATCAGGTGATGTTGGGATTCCACTCCGAAGAACCCTACATGTACGGCTATATCGTCTATTATCTCAACAATGGCTGGGAACCTTTGGACACCGTCTTCAACAGCACCACCTGGATTGATCCCTTCGGCGGTGACCGGTGTTACCGTATCGCTGTCTTGGACTCCTGCTCCAACAGCTCTCCCATGACCGCCGAGACAGCCCAGCAGTGCGACATGCAACTGTACCAGAACGGCATCGATGCCTGCAATCACAGCGCCTCCCTGTCTTGGAACGCCTATGCCAACATGACGGGTGGATTGAACCATTACGAGGTCTTCCTAAGCTCCAACCAAGGGGCCACCTGGGAGAGTGTGCAAAGCACCACATCTACCAGCACCACGCTTCAGAACCTGCAACTCAACACCAATTATATCGCTTTTGTGCGTGCCTTCAGCAACGACCCGCTGATCACCGCTTCCAGCAACCGGATCAACTTCAGCCTGGATGCCGACGAGTCATCCGACATGACCTATATCCGTTCTGTCTCGGTCATTGACAATGAATATGTGCAGGTGAAAGTCCACACAAGTGGCGACACCCTCTCTTTCGAGTCCATCACGCTGCAACGCAGCAACGACGGCGTCAACTTCCAAGATCTGGAAACACAAGGATACAACAATGGCGCTTCCTACATCTTCCAGGATCAGAGCGCAGACTTTCATCATAGCACCTACTATTACCGGACGTATGTCATCAGCAACTGTGGAATTCCGACCGGCTATTCCAACGTGGCACACAACATCCTGCTGACGGGCGACGCCACCAACGCGCACGAGGATGTCCTGCAATGGAGCAATTACGGTGAATGGAACGGCGAGGTGGACTATTACGACCTCTACCGCAAAACGGAATCGGAGCTCACCTTCGCCTTGGTCCCGGAGCACATCTCCCCTGCCACCATCAACACCTATTATGATGACGTCAACAATCTGTATGAGTCCGGCTCCATCTTCAAGTACTATGTGGTGGCGCACGAGACCACAAACGATTTCGGATTCCAGGACGAGTGCATCTCCAATCAGCTAGAGTTGAGACAACTGCCCTCCATCTATATTCCTAATGCCTTCACGCCGTTGCAGACAATCAACAAAGTCTTTCAACCTATCAGTTCCTTTGTCTCCTCTGAAGGCTACAGTCTCAACATCTGGAACCGCATGGGCACGCTCATCTTCTCCACCCATAATCCATACCAGGGATGGGACGGCTATTACGATGGCAAAGTAGCTCCTATGGACGTGTATGTCTATAAGATTTACTACACCCTCCCCGATGGCACGGTGGAACAGCGCAAAGGCAGTGTGATGCTGATCTATTAATTCCCAAAGTCACAAAAAGCGACGAATTCAACATGGAAAGGTGTGAAATCTTGCACCTTGAAGGTCGGCTTGTCCCCTTGCAGGTTGGCCGGGTCATAATAGACGGTTATCTTCTTGGCTTCATTCGGTCTCAAGACGAAGTAGTTGTCTGAATAACGGACAGGTATAGAAGCATCTGTTTCCAAGCACACCCCATAATGAAGCGCCTTGGCCGTCAGCGTTATCTCCGCATAATCGGGATAATAGGTCACCTGCTGCTGGATCTTGTCTTCCGGAAGCACCAAGTCTTTCATTGGGGTGAAGAAGAGGGTCCGTTCCGCATGGAGTTTTCCATTGATGAACAATTGCACCTTGGCAAAGATCTTGTCGGAGAGATTGGGATAATCGGCGGCATTCAGCGAGAGCACCTTGACTGCCTTGTCGCTGGGCACCTTTTGCTTCAGCGACTGCTCCTTCGTGACGGGCGTGCCATCCATCTTCAGCACTTGCCAGCGCACCTCGCAGGAGACATCCTTGAGGCTGTCGTTGACAATATAGACATCGTTTTTGCTGTATCTTTCTTGGGAATTGATACAGAGGGCCACATTCTGATACGCATCGCGGAACTGATAATGGAGGGCTTTCCAGCGACCCGTATAGTCAATGGAGCTCCACGAGGCCACGGGCCAGCAGTCGTTGAGCTGCCAGCAGAGGGTTCCGCGGCAGCGGTCGTGCTGGATGCGGTGGGCGTCGATGGCGCGGCGAATGCCCAGAGCCTGCACTAACTGGCTCCGGTAGGAGAACTCTTTCAGGTCCCAATAGGTATCCACCCCAAGTTCCTCCTCCATCGCTTTGCCGATGATTTCTACGCCCCGTCCGTGCTTCTGGTGATTGCGCATCACGGGAGACTTGAGATTCTGCTGGTCGGCAGTGGCAAAAGTCTCTATGGTGCTCATGGCCGGATAGGATTGGAAGCCGTACTCCGACATAAAACGCCCCGTCTTCTCCATCCACACGTCGAAGGGCTGCTCGCCCCACCAGACGCCCCAGTAGTGGGAACATCCGTGGGTACAACACTCAGGGTGCCCCCAGCCGAAGACCGGCGAGGAGTGAACGTACGGGGTGCCGGGCGACCACTCTTCGACCTCCTTGGCCAAGCACTCCTCAAAGAGCTTGCTGTAGTCGGCATGGAGCTTCTGGTTGATGGCGTCATCATAGCCGAGAGAGGTTTGCCACCCCCAGTCCTCCAGTCCGTTGTGCACCTCGTTGTTGCCGCAGTAGAGGGCAATACAGGCATGGTTGCGCAACCGCTTGAGCTGATGGATCGCCTCAAAGTCCACATTGCGCAGGAAGGCCTTGTCGGCGGGATAGAGATTGCAGGCGAACATAAAGTCCTGCCACACCAGCAGTCCGAACTGGTCGCAGTAGTTGTAGAAGGCGTCGGACTCATAGACTCCCCCACCCCATACTCTTATCATATTCATATTCACCTCTTTGCAGTCGTTCAACAGACGATAATAGACATCGTCTCCCTGAGAGGTGTTCAGCGTGCCCTCGAAGGAAGAGGCAGGGATCCAGTCGGCCCCGCGCGCGAAGAAGGGCTTGCCGTTGACCTTGAAGGCAAACGACTCGCCGATGCTGTCGGGTTCGCGGATCAGCTCGATGGTTCTCAAGCCATGTTGGACCACCCGTTGCGCAGTCTGTTTTTTGTCGTTAACGGTGACCGAAAAGGTGTAGAGATGTTGATCGCCCATGCCGTTGGGCCACCACAGCTCCGGTTTGGGAATGGAGACGGGTATCGCAACCACGTTCTCGCCATAATCCAGCTTCACACGCTCCTCCACCTTGGCACAGAGGCCGTTCTCGTCAAACACCTCTATCAGCACTTTGCATTTCTTCTGGTCTTTGCCTGTATTGAAAAATAGCTGCACGTCACTTTTCCAGGTACCTTTGGGGTCGTATGTGGGCTCTGTATCATGGACATACACATCATCCAGCCTCAAATCGTTGAAACTCTCCAGGCGCACATTCTTCCAGATGCCGCAGGTGATGAGCTTCGGGCCCCAGTCCCAACCCGATTCATACTGGGCCTTGCGGGTAAAGACGCGGTTGTCAGGAAGTTTATACGGTAGCTGGGCCGCAGCGGCCTCTTCGTAAGGCACTGAAGGATAGAAGCGCACGATCAGCTCGTTCCCTTTTTCTTTCAGAAAGTCGCTCACATAGAAACTCCATCTGCGGAACATATTGTTCATCAGCATGGCATTATCCTCCTTCTCCATAGGACGCAGCTGTTCTCCGTTCAGCCACACCTCGGCGTAGGTATCGAGGCCGTCGAAGACCAGCCAGTGGCGCTCATACGATTGGCCCTCGCCCGCGCAATTGGCGTCGAAGATGAGACGGTAGGTCCAGATGCTGCCGGCAACCCACTGTACAGAATCCTCATTGGTTCCATAGTAGGGATCGGAAATCAACTTATTGGCTAACAAGTCGGTATGGATATTGCCGGGCACCGTAGCGGGATACCACTGCCCTTGATATTGGAACTGCCAGTCGTTGGAGATGCAGCCCGACTTGCTGTCCAGGCTCTGGACATGGGTGGCGGGCACTCTGTCCGTCTTGCAGGCGGCCAAGCAGCAGACGACAGCCATGGCCAAGAGGATTCTTTTCATAAGAGTGTTTTTTTACGATTTATAGATCAGAGAGAAAACCTTGTCTCTTCAAGGCATCGACCAGCACCCGGGCAAAATATTCGTTGTCCTTTTTTGTGTAGCGATGTTTAGTGAAGACCTGGGCAAGGTTCTCACAATCGGGGTTCTCGCGAAGGATTCCGGCCGTTTCCTCCGAATGCTCTTTGTCTGCATACAAAGAGTCGATACGGGCCTGATCGTAGTCGTGGTAGGTCTCGCGGTGGATCATCGCTTCCACAGGCAGCTTCTGGGTCAGCGCGGGCTTCTCGACAGGATAGCCCATGGGGATGCAGGCCACCGGGATCACATGTCTGGGCAGTTCCAGCACCTCGATGAACTTGTCCACATTGTAGGTGATGGTGCCGAGCCAGCAGAATCCGAGGCCGAGGGACTCCGCCGCCACGCAGGCGTTCTGGGCGGCGATGAGCGCGTCAATGACAGCCCAGTGGTAGCTTTGTAAATTGCTATAAGCTTCGGTGTCCGCGTCGCGGAACTCACAGTATCGGTTGAAGCGGTTGAAATCGGCGCAGAAAGTGAGGATCAGCGGTGCCTGGGTGGCCATGGGCTGGTTGAAGTGCAACGGAGCCATCTTTTGCTTCATCGCCTCGTCTTCGGTCACGATGATGCTGAAAAGCTGCATGTTGCCCATTGTGGAGCCGCTACAGGCCGCCTTCAGGATTTGCTGCAGCACATCCTCGCTGACTTTCTGATCCGTATATTGACGCACGCTCACGTGGTTCTGGAGGGTTTGCAGTGTCTCGTTCATAGGTATTGTTCTATTGGATAATTAGTTTTGTAGCACATCGAGAAAAATCCAAACATCTAATTTTCAAGAAGTAAGATCTTTCTCTTGCATCTGCAAAAATAATAAAAAACAAAGAATAAAACGGTCTCAAAGCTTGATCCCGATTTAGTCGCGAACACATCGCACGGAAAAAGCATAGTCCTTCCCAGAATCAATAGCCACAGACATATTGGAATTATTGTAATTCAGGTCCCGGGTCAGCACATGATTATTGCAGGTTTCCGTACAACTCCAGAAGCCAGCTTTCTGTCCAAGTCCATAGTAGTACAGTGTGCTATATAAGCACTCGCCTGCCGGGAGTGCCGTAAAGCCTGTGACATTGTTATGGGTAGGGTCATTACCGGGATAACAATTGTTAGTACCTGCACTTTGCCACAAGATGGGGGCTGCCAAGGACTTGGTCACACATCCGTAAAGACCTCCCACATAGCTTTTCAGCTGCTCCCACTCCGCATCACTCGGCAAATGCCAACCCACAGGGCAGATACCCCGCACGCCAGACGGGTTCAAGGAGCTGGTAAAGGGAGAGCCATAAATGATGGCAGGAAAGTTATAGACATAGCTATAGGTGGCCACATTACTGGTGTCATAGTTAGGGGCATAACGATAGGGCGTTGACTGGTCAAGGTCCGTACCGATGGGAATGAGGGTACCATCAGGATAGCTGGTGGTACGCAAATTCTCCTTCATCCAACACTGGTTACCAATCTGAACCGTATTGTACACATTACCCTCATGATCCGTTACAGTCGGGAAACGCGGACAAGGATAGCCATCATTAAAACCTGGTTGAAAAGCGAAATAGAGTTTGATAGTCGTAAAACACGACCATTGTTCCACCGTGGTCACCCTCACCATCTCCTCACCATTAATCATGGCAAAGGCCTCATATTCCATCGAATCTCCAGCATTAAACGGCCCGGGCGTATGTCCTTTAGGATTTGACACCTCATAGATATCCATCGTTGGCTTCTCTTCATTACCCCTGTATTGGATTTCATTCTTTCCTCCATTGCCCTGGTTCACTAATTTCACAGAAGCTGTTCTACCATTCTGACGCGCCGTGAGAAAATACACGCCCGTTGAAGCTAGCGAGATGTTCCATTGATAAACACCCGGTTGCAGCAAGCCCTCATGTGAAGAAGCAACCGTGCGCCCTGTGATATCGGTAATGTCCACCATCACATCGCCCTCGTCTCCCACTGCCAAGCTTGCCATTGAAGAACCTTGGAATGGATTTGGATAATTGTTAGTCCATTGCAAAGAAGACGGCTGCCATGCATCCAAATCCTCTACGGAGGATGGATGGAAAGAAATGGTCAATGTGGTGTCCGGATATTGGAGAGTCTCCTGCCAGCCTCTTGTCAGATTTTTGACAATCAGATGATCAAGTTTCACGAATTTGTCAGTGGTATCACGACCAGTGAAACGTAAAATCGCCACCTGTGCAAACATGGCAGATGACATTAAGAGCAGTAAAAGAGAAAAGAGAAACTTCTTCATATCAATATTTTAGGGTTTACATTATGTCATCAGTTCCAGTAATGCCAGTTATAAAGGAGATGACAGATCGTTGAAATCTCAGATCACATTTTTTTAGACGAATAACGACTCAGATTATTGCACTTTTTCTTCGATTTAATGAATATAAACCCTGATTCCTAACTATTTCACACTACATTCTCAGAGCACATCTACCTTTGTACGAAGCACTCCGCCGCAGTATTGGTGGTCAAAAACTGCACCATAGCATAGCCATTGAAATAATGCTCATACTCTGTTTTACGCTCTTCTAAAATTTGATCACTATTCCCACAGGCAGAATGTCTCAGCAGACTACTCAAGGGATATTCATACTGAAACCAAATTGGGTACTCATTCCAATCAATGTTTCGAGACAGATAACGATCATTTTTTAAAAAATAAGCATCCCAGAAAAAACCGCTATCCCATTCTTCGGAAGCAATATCGTTATAAGAATAAAAACCAAGTTTATCAGTAGGTTTTATTTTTACTAGAGCCTCATCGGTTGTAAGATATAATGACGGAAATGGTGGCTGGTAAATATAATCATGTAACAACAACCCAGCATGTGCATCTTTGATTTCAATATGTGAGGGTAGCACATAATCCATGATCATCTTCGCCTCGCCAGGCTGTATCTCAACAGGATCCCCATAGGCTTTTTCGTCGTGAGTAGTCCATGCAGTATCATTGTCAAAAGGGATATAGTATGCTTGCACGATAATAGGATAGTCCAAGGTATTCTGTAGATAAGTTACCATAGAGACTGGAGTACTACTGTAATCCAATGGAAAAACACATCCACGGTTACAGGAAGTGCTCAACATTACAGCAATGACGAAAAACAACAATATTTTCTTCATATTCTTTGATTTAAAAATACTGAGCAAAAATAAAAAAAAAAGATTCCCCCACGCACTGATTGAAAAAAAATTGAATAAAAATAAACGCCCAAAAGTGACTTTCGGGCGTTTATTTTTATCATAACAACCAAAGATTATTTTTCATGAAAAAGATTTCTAAAAAAATGTACTTTTGCAGTTGGAATTAACATATCGAAAATATGATAAAAGAATACCAAGAAAATCAAAATACAGTTCCTAAAGTAGCGGAACCGAGTCTGTCCTATGGATCAGAAAAAAAAGTCCAACAATCTTCCTCCTCAACTTCTATTATTGAGAACACGATGTCTGTGGATGAATATTTCGATGAATTGATTTCATTGGTACGCTCAGACTATGCAAATCTATAAAGTCAGAATCTGTCGTGAGGCCATCCAAGATATGTCCAAGCTGAGAAAATTTCTGAAAATGCTAATGTCAGAAGAGGGTGCTATTCGGTATGCCAACACCATGCGTGATGAAATCAATTCTTTATCAGTATATGCAAAATGTATGTCTCGTACAACATCTAAGACCTTGAGACTTATACATCCTGATGCTATAAGAATGGTTTCACACAATCGCAAATGGAATTACATTTACCATATTGTAGAAGATGTTGTAATAGTCGATAGGATTATTCCAGCTAAAATGAATGTATAGCTTATTTCATCAATCCCTATCAACCTTCCCTTAAAACTTGAACTTCCACCTCCGATGGCTCCACAGCCAGTAGGCCGGTTCCTGCTGGATGGTCTGGGCCAGCAGCTCCGTATAGCGCTGTGTAATGCTATACTGAGGCTCTTCGTTGGGATGTTCCGTGATCACCTGCAACTCTACGCGATAGCGTCCCAAACGCTCTTTGACCACCTGATAGTAGAGTACGGGGATGTCATATTGACGAGCAAAATGCTCAGGACCATAGATGAAGCCCGTCTTCTGATGCAGAAAATCCGTCACATAGCAACGATGCTTGTCGTTGGGCGACTGGTCAGCCAACATCATGTAGGCAGCTGGCTGGTGGTTCTCCTCATAGCGGGCGAAGGTTTCGCGCACGGTGTCGGCGAAGACCACCTCTGTGCCATAGCGGGTGCGGGCGCGGTTTACCAACTTCTCAAAGACCTTGTCGCTGTTGGCCTTTCCTACCCCCACGCCATGGTGCTGGAACATGTTGTCCAACGCGATAATCATCCACTCCCAGTCGTTGTAGTGCGACGACATCAGGATCACGCTCTTTCCCTGCTCATAATAGCGGTTCACCAACTCGGGATTGGCACAGTAATAGCGGTATTTGAGCATCCATTTAGGCAAGGTCAGCATCTTGATCATCTCCACCACCAGCTGGGAGAGATGCCAGTAGTAGCGGTTCTTCAACCGCCGGATCTCTCTGTCGCTCTTCTCGGGAAACGACTGACGCAGGTTCTGCAGGATGATTTTGCGGCGATAACATACCAGATAGTTGATGATCAGGTATATGGGCACTGCCAACAGATAGAGCACTACCATCGGCAAGATGGAGAGCGGATAGCAGATAAACCATATAAAGAAGTACGTTAGCATACGCTTCTAATCTTCTGATAATAAACTATCTACATTGTTTGCAAAATCCAACAAATCAACATAATGCCGGACGGCCAATTCATCGCGCTCGGCATCGGCAGGACCCACACTGACAGCTCTTATGCCGGCATTGTGCGCGAACTGCATGTCAGAGAGAGAGTCGCCCACCATGATGCTTGTTGACAGGTCGATCTCAGGAAAATCGTCCTTCGCCTGCAACGCCATGCCGACATTGGGCTTTCGGCAATCACAGTGCTCGGAAGCCAGATGAGGACACACATAGATAGCATCCAGCGGCGTGCCTTGCGCTTTAAACAGCGACTGCATATAGGCATGGACTTTGTCGAGGTCTTCCAAGGAGAACAACCCCTTCCCTATCCCCTGCTGATTACTCACCAAAACGATACGGTCGAAGCGGGAGCGCAACAGACGCAGGGCTTCCAGCACGCCGGGCAGCAGGACAAACTCCTCCGGGCGCGTCACATAGCCATCCACGATGCGCTCGTTGAGCACGCCGTCACGATCCAGGAAGAGAGTGTTGGGCCGATCATTCTCCATCTTATAATATCCATCTTCATCAAAGAGATCGTTCACCGTCTCCCATGGCTGGAGATGATGTGTTTGAAATCCCAATTGTTTTGCCGTGGCGATATGTTGAGGAGAGTCGTCAATGAAGAGCGTCTCCTCAGCCTTCAGCCCGTTTTCTTCCAGAATATGCTGAAAGCCTTCTGGCTTGGGTTTTCGGATGTGCAGAATCTGTGAATAGTAGCAGCGCTCCATGTATTTTTCCGGCACAGAATAGCCAAACTTTCGGATCATCTGCTCGGTGAAGGCCTCGTAGTTCAGCTGGTTGGTGTTGCTGAACAGAAAGATACGGTAATGATCTCGTACCTTCTTCAACAATTGTTCGGAAGATGTCGGGAAATCAATCAGAATGGCGTTCCAGCATTCGGCTATCTGGTCATCTGTCAAAGGATTATGGGACAGTGACCGGACATAGTCGCAGAACTCGGACACCGACATCCTACCCTCTTCAAACAAGTCGAAAGCCTCTACCTGATGAGCTTTGGAGTAGAGATTCTCAAAATCAGCGAAGCCATATCTTGCAAAGGCCTCCGCGATGTTTTGATAGCGGATATTATAGAGAACGCCTCCAAAATCAAATATGATGTTACGAATCTTGTTCATCTTTCAGTAGTTTCCAGAAATCCTCCTCCGAATAGATGGGGATATTGAGTGATTCGGCTTTCTTGCGTTTCTCGGGTCCCATCTTCTCTCCGGCGAGCACAAAGGTCGTGTTTTTGGAGATGGAGGAGACATTCTTGCCGCCGTTCTGCTCTATGATAGCTTTGAGTTCATCGCGGGGGATGGAGAAGACGCCGCTGACGATGATGCTCATGCCGTTCAGCTTCTGGGAAGCGGGCTGGGCGGTCTGCTCATCCACCTCGAACTGGAGACCGGCCTCGCGCAGGCGCATGACCACCTGTAGGTTCTCTGTGCTATTGAAGTGCTCGATGATGCTCTCCGCCACGCGCTCGCCCACATCCTCGACCGTCATCAGCTCCTCCTTCGTGGCAGAAGCCAGCGTGTCGATGTTGCGGAAGTAGCGCGCCAGCTTCTTGGCCGTCACCTCGCCCACATAGCGGATGCCGAGGGCGTAGAGCACGCGTTCGAAGGGCACGCTCTTGGAAGCCTCGATGCCGTTCAGGATGTTCTGCACGCTCTTCTCCTTGAAGCTCAGCACCCTACTCTTGCCGTTCTCGTCTTCCACCACCTTCTCCAGCCCGAAGAGCTTCTCGTAGGTCAGGTCGTAGAGGTCGGCGACATTGTGTGCCAGGCCATTGGAATAGAGCATATCGATCTTGCCCTCGCCCAACGAGTCGATGTTCATGGCCTTGCGGGAGATGAAGTGCTCCATGCGGCCCTTGATCTGAGGTGCGCAGTGCAGGTCGTTAGGACAGAACATGCCTGCCTCGCCCTCGTTGTTGTGCAGCTCGGTGCCGCAGACCGGACAGTGCGTCACAAAGCGCACGGGCTCGGCATCGGCGGCGCGGCGCTCCTCATCGACTCCCACAATTTTAGGGATGATCTCGCCGCCCTTCTCCACAAAGAGCCAGTCGCCGTAGTGGATGTCCATATCCTGGATGAAGTCGCGGTTGTTGAGGGTGGCGCGCTTCACGACGGTGCCGGCGAGGTTGACAGGCTGCAGGTTGGCCACGGGTGTCACGATGCCGGTGCGGCCCACCTGGAAATCGACGGAGAGCAGCGGCGTGGCCACCCGCTCGGCGGGGAACTTGTAGGCGATGGCCCAGCGCGGACTCTTGGCAGTGCTGCCCACCTGTGTCTGCTGCTCGAAGTTGTTGATCTTTATCACGATACCGTCTATCGGGAACGGCAGTTCTTTCTTATGTTCGTGCCAATGGGCGATAAAGTCGGTCACCCCTTGGATGTCGGGTTTCAGCTCCAGTACGTCTGGCATGCGGAAGCCCCACTGGTGGAGGGTCTGCAGACCGTCATAGTGGGTCTTGAAAGGCAGGTTCTCGCCAAGGGCGTAGTAGAGCTTGAACTGAAGGCCGCGCTTGGCCACCTCGCTGGAGTTCTGCAGCTTCAGGCTGCCAGAGGCGGCGTTGCGGGGGTTGGCGAAGGGCTGTTCGCCGATCTCCTCGCGTTCGGCATTCAGCGCCTCGAAGCTGGCGAAGGGCATCACGATCTCTCCTCGCGCCTCCAAGAGCGGAGGCACGTCGCCCACCAGCCGCAAGGGCACGGAGCCGATGGTCTTGACGTTGGCCGTCACCACGTCGCCCTGGACGCCGTCACCGCGCGTCACAGCACGCACCAGCACGCCTTTTTCATAGATGAGGCTGATGGCGACACCGTCGTATTTGAGCTCACAGGCATACTCCGGCGGACTCGTGAGCAGTCCCCGCACGCGCGTGTCGAACTCCAAGAGGTCGGACTCGGAATAGGTGTTGCCCAACGAGAGCATCGGATAGACATGCCGCACCGTTTCGAACTGCTTGGTCACCGTGCCGCCTACCCGCTGCGTAGGACTGTCGGGATGGGCGTATTGCGGATACTGGCGCTCCAGCTCGGCCAACTGCTGCAACAGCTGGTCGAAGTCGTAGTCGCTGATCCGCGGGGCGTCCAGCATGTAGTAATAGTAGTTGTGACGGTGCAGCTCTTCCGTCAGCTTGTCGATCTTCTCTTGTATCGGGTCCATCGGCGATGTTATTTAAGGCCTCTGTTCCTCAGGAGCGGCTCGATGGAAGGCTCATGACCGCGGAAGGCCACATAGAGCTTCATCGCATCTTCCGTATTGCCTTTTTCTAAGATATTGGTACGGAAGGATGTGGCCGTGGTCTTGTCGAAGATGCCATTCTCGCGGAAGGCCTCGAAAGCATCGTTATCCAGCATGGCAGACCAAGTGTAGCTGTAGTAGCCAGCGGCATAGCCACCAGAGAAGACATGCTGGAAATAGGGACTCTTGTAACGGGAGATAATGGAGGATATCAGGCCTATCCTGCTCATGCTCTCGTCTTCGAATTCGGGGAGCTTGAAGTTGGTCTTAGACGTGATGGTGTGATAGTCCATATCGAGCAGGGAGGCTGCCAGAAGCTCGGTGTTGATGAATCCCTGGCCGAAGGTGGAGGCGGCAGAGATCTTCTGGATCAGCGATTCGGGGATGACCTCGCCCGTCTGATAGTGATGGGCGTACGCCTTCATGACCTCAGGCTCGAAGGCGAAATGCTCCATGAACTGGGAAGGCATCTCCACAAAATCGCGCGGCACGTTGGTGCCGGAGAGCGTCCGATAGTGGCAGTTGGAGAAGATGCTGTGGAGGGCGTGGCCAAACTCGTGGAAGAGCGTCTCCACCTGATCGACATTCAGCATGGAAGGTTTCTTACCAGAAGGCTTGGTAAAGTTGAAGACCAACGAGATGATCGGGATCTGGTTCTTGCCGTCTCGGGTGTAATACTGCTCACGGAAGTTGGTCATCCACGCGCCCGGGCGCTTGCTCTCGCGCGGGAGGAAGTCCATATAGACAATCGCGATGACCTCGCCGCCATCATAGACTTCAAAGGCTTTCACGTCAGGATGATAGATAGGAATCTCCTTGTTCTCCTGGAAGGTAATGCCGTACAGGTTGTTGCAGACATAGAAAAGGCCCTTCACGGCAGTGTCCAAGGCGAAATAGGGACGGATATCCTCATCGTTGAGGTCATATTTCTGCTTTCTCATCTTCTCGCTGTAATAGCGCCAGTCGTAGGGCTCCAGTTTGGCACCGGGATGGTCCTTACTGAGCATCTTCTGATAGTCGGCGGCCTCCGTTTTGGCTTTGGCCAGTGCCGGCGTCCACACATGATGCAGGAGGGCATAGACCGCCTCGGGGGTCTTGGCCATGCAGTCGTCAAGGACGTATGCAGCGTAGGAGTCGAAGCCGAGCATCTTGGCGCGCTCCAGACGGAGGTTGGCGATCTCGTTGATGACGGCGGCATTGTCATATTGGCCGCCCAGACAACGGTTGGCGTATTTCTCCCAGATCTCCTTGCGCAGCTCGCGGTTCTCGCAGTTCATCAGGAAGGGCTCCCAGGTGGGGATATCCAAGGTGAACACATACTTGCCTGCCGTCTTCTTGTCCTTCTTGCCAGTCTCCAACGCATTCTCCAGCTGGGACTCTGTCAGACCTTTCAGCTTCTTGACATCGTCCACGACCAGCTTGGTGCTATTGGTAGCGTCTAGGAGGTTGTTGCCGAATTTCAGCGTCAGCGTGGAGAGTTTCTCGTTGATCTCCCGGAAACGCGGCTGCTGGTCAGCAGGCACGTTGGCGCCGCCCCGCACGAAATCCTTGTAGATGACCTCCAAGAGACGCTTTTGCTCCGCGTTGAGGTTGGCTGCATCTTGATGCTCATAGACGTACTTGATACGCGCGAACAGCTTATCATTCAACATAATATCATCGCCGTGTTTGGTCAGCATCGGAATAATGGTGTCCGACAAAGCCTTCATCTCATCATCATTGCAGCATTCGGTCAAGTTCAGGAAGACGCCTGCCACCTTGTTGAGCAGCTCGCCACTGTACTCATACGGGATGATGGTATTGCCGAAGGTGGGTTCTTCGGTATTATCGCAGATATCCTGGATAACCTCTCTCTGTTCCTGGATGCCACGTTCGAAAGCAGGCAGATAGTGGGATTTCTGGATCTTGTCGAATGGCGGAACCCCGTATGGCGTGTCCCATTCCTGGAAGAAGGGATTGTCATCCGTCAAAACCTCTTTCTTCTGCCGATGGCAGCTATTACCAATAACCATGGTGATAATCAAACACATAATAATAGAATATCGTTTCATATCTTTTAAAAATTAAAGCGTGCAAATATACATAAAAAGAAGGCTTCGAAGGATACTCCCTCCCCTACTTTTTCATTTTGGCATTTTTGGCAAAACGGAAGAGCTCCACGGGCAGATGGCAGTAGCCGTCCGGATGCTTGTCAAGATAGTCCTGATGATACTCGTCAGCGGGATAGTAGTTCTGCAGTTTCTCTATCTCGGTGACGATCGGCAGGTCGTATTCCTGTTGTTTGAGATGAAAGAAGTCGCTGATCACAAGCTTTTCTGCGTCGTCGGTGTAATAGACGCCCGTGCGGTAGCGCGTGCCCAAATCGTGGCCCTGCTGGTTCAGCATCGTCGGGTCGATGGCGTGGAAGAACATGTCGAGGAGGAAAGAAAGGTCCACCAGCTCGGCGTCATAGACCACCTTGACGGTCTCGGCGAAGCCCGTGGTGTCGGCATAGACCTCCTGATAAGTGGGGTTTTCTGTATGACCGTTGGCGAAGCCGGTCTCCGTCTTGAGGACACCCTCGATCTGTTTGAAGAAGTGCTGCGTGCCCCAGAAGCAGCCGCCAGCGAAGTAGATCTCTTTACGTTTCATAATTCGTGATTCAGGGGGCAAAGATAGTGATTTTTTTCAAGTTATCAGTTTTCAGTTGTCAATTGTCAGTTAGAAGGATAAACTAGGACAACACCCTCTTATCTTCTTAACTCCTTAGTTTCTTGACTCCCTCCACTACCCCGCCCTTCGGGCACCCCTTCTCAAGAAGGGGAATAGTGCACCCCTTAACTTCTTAGTTTCTTAACTCCTCAAATCCTCTCCCTACAATTCAACAAAAAATTCGTAACTTTGCGGCCTCATTACAAAAACACATCACTATGGCAGACGACAAGAAAATCATATTCTCGATGGTGAACGTCAGCAAGACGATTCCACCGCAACGGCAAATCCTCAAGAACATCTACCTCTCTTTCTTCTACGGCGCGAAGATCGGCGTGTTGGGTCTCAACGGCGCGGGCAAATCCACGCTGCTGAAGATCATCGCCGGCATCGACAAGTCGTACCAGGGTGAGGTGGTCTTCTCCCCAGGCTACTCCATCGGCTACCTTCCGCAGGAGCCACAGTTAGACGACAACCTTACCGTCAAGGAGGTGGTGCAGCAGGGCGTGCAGAAGATCGTGGATGTGCTGAAAGAGTACGAGGAGGTGAGCATGAAGTTCGCCGAACCCATGGATGACGACGAGATGAACAAGCTCATCGAGCGACAGGGCGAGCTCACCGACCTCATCGAGCAGTATGACGCCTGGGAGCTGGACTCCAAACTGGAACGCGCCATGGACGCCCTGCGCTGTCCTGAGGGTGACACGCCCGTCAAGAACCTCTCCGGTGGCGAGCGCCGCCGCGTGGCCCTGTGCCGCCTGCTGCTCACCGAGCCTGACATTCTGCTTCTCGACGAGCCCACCAACCACCTCGACGCCGAATCCGTGGAGTGGCTGGAGGCCCACCTGCAACAATATAAGGGCACCGTCATCGCCGTTACGCACGACCGCTACTTCCTCGACCACGTGGCCGGCTGGATCCTCGAGCTCGACCGCGGCGAGGGCATCCCCTGGCAGGGCAACTACTCCTCCTGGCTGGAGCAGAAGTCCAATCGTCTGGCCATGGAGCAGAAACAGGAGAGCAAACGTATGAAGACCCTCGAGCGCGAACTGGAATGGGTACGCATGGCCCCGAAAGCCCGTCACGCCAAGTCGAAGGCACGTCTGAACGCCTACGACAAGCTGCTCAACGAGGATGTGAAAGAGAAGGAAGAGACCCTGCAAATCTTCATTCCCAACGGTCCGCGATTGGGTAACAACGTCATCGAAGCCCAGCACGTGCGCAAGGCATTCGGTGACAAACTCTTGTTTGACGACCTCAACTTCAACCTGCCGCCCAACGGCATTGTGGGCGTCATCGGGCCCAACGGTGCTGGCAAGACCACCCTCTTCCGCCTCATCATGGGGTTGGACAAGCCCGACAGCGGCGACTTCAAGGTGGGCGAAACCGTCAAGGTGGGCTACATCGACCAGCAGCACACCGTCATCGACCCGGAGAAGAGCGTCTGGGAGGTCGTATCCGAAGGCAACGAGCAGATCATGATGGGCGGACGGCTCATCAACTCGCGGGCATACCTGTCGCGCTTCAACTTCAGCGGCACGGAGCAAAACAAGAAGGCCGGCGTGCTCTCCGGTGGCGAGCGCAACCGTCTGCACCTGGCCCTGACACTGAAATCGGAGGCCAACGTATTGCTCTTGGACGAGCCGACCAACGACATCGACGTCAACACGTTGCGCGCCCTGGAGGAGGGTTTGGAGAACTTCGCGGGCTGCGCCGTCATCATCAGCCACGACCGCTGGTTCCTCGACCGCATCTGCACGCACATCCTCGCCTTCGAGGGCGACTCGCAGGTCTATTTTTATGAGGGCAGCTACACCGAATATGAGGAGAACAAGAAGATGCGCCTCGGCAATGTCACGCCGAAACGCATTCGCTATAAAAAGATTACAGTGATATAAATGAGGAAATCATCGCCTCTGCGGATAGTGCTTCTAGTAGTTCTCCTCGGCATACTGCTGGCGGGAGGCGCTTGGGTATGGTGGATGAAATCCTCGCAGGCCAGCAACCGGTGGAACGCCTCGTGCGTAGGCGACATCCCCGCGCCCATCGGGTACAAACGTGTGGCGGCGCAGGCGGGCGACTACACCACCTTTCTTCGCGCCTTGCCGCTGAAACCCAAAGGCAGCAAAGTACAGCTTTATACCGGCGGGGATGCCAATTATCAGTGGCTCTCGACGGCGGTGGTGGATATGCCTTTGCTCTCCAACGCCGAGCAGTGTGCGGACGTCACGATGAGGCTCCGGGCCGAGTATCTGTACAAGACAGGCCGATATGGGGAGATATGCTTCACCGATGTCAATTACCAGAAATTGCAGTATCAGGACGGCAAAAACAGAGAGGCGTTCGAGCAGTATCTGAAAAAAGTCTATGGGGTGTGCAACACCTTCTCGCTGTATCACGAGACGGAGCCCAGGGCCATCCATGAGGTGCAGCCGGGTGATGTGCTGGTCTATCCCGCACGCGATGGTCGCCAATACGGCCACGCCCTGATAGTGGTGGATGTGGCCAAAAACAGAGCCGGGAAGATTGCCGTTATGTGCGCGGAGGGCAACACACCCGCCCGGGAAATCCACATCCTGCGCAACGCCGCCCACCCTATCCGAAATCCATGGTTCTTGCTGGATGGGGACGAGCGCAACATCAGGGTCTCCGTCTTCCATTTTGAACCGGAGGAGTTGAGGCATTATTAAACGCATCTGCAATCCGACAGGATATTCTACCGCAACGATTGGAGTTCCTTAGGAACTGTGTGTCTCACTCCTTAATTCCATGGTTTAATTAATCTATACCCTTCATAAAAAAGCGTGCGACCCCGGTTGCCCGAAGCCGCACGCCAGCTAATAGCTAATGGCTAACAGCCATTAGCAGGATGGCTATCTCTTCACGAAGTTCTTCGTCACCACACCGCCGTCCGTCGTGACACGCACATAGTACATGCCGTCGGCAAGGCCACTGATATTGATGCGCAACGGATTCTCCGTGGAAACGATGGTGTTGATCAACTGGCCATAGACGTTGTACACCTCCACGCCCGTGATCATGATATTGGCATCGCTGACCTCCACAGCAATCATCTCGGTAGCAGGATTAGGATAGAGGCTGACAGCCTTCTCCAGATAGCCGGCTATGCCCACGTCGTCCGTGTGCCAGCTCACCGTGTTGGAAGGATCGCTCGTCAGACCGTTGGTGCAGTGTGCCACCACGTTGGCCTCATAGTCCACATTGGGCGTGAGGTCGGTCAACGTGTAGGTGGTGGCCGTAGTCGTCACCGTGCTCCAGGTGCTCTCCGTCGTCTGGCGGTAGTTGATCTGCCACTCGTTGGCGGTGTTGGGCTCCTGTTGCCAAGTAAGCGTCACCGTCGTGTGACTCGTGGCGTCGATCGTGGCCGTCAGGTTCGTAGGAGCCGGGCATGTCTGCTGCTGCTCTTGCTCCGTAATGAAGGTCTCCTCTTCGCCATAGACCGTCGTTCCATTATAGGTGATGAATGCTTTATAGGTGTAGCTTGTATTCGGGGTCAGGTTCGTGAGGTTGGCGGTGAACGTATTGCCGCTTCCCGTACCAGCCACCGGAGAGTAGGTGCCTCCGATGGTAGCCTTCCACTCAAAGCCTTTGGCCGAAATCGTCACATCGTCAGGATTCGTGATGGTAGCGTTCAGCGTGGCGGTGGTGGTTGACACATTGGAGACTGCTCCCGTTGTCACCGTCGGGTTGGTAACAACCGGGCCACTACCACTGAGCGTGACATTGATATCATCGATACAGCAGGAATAGTAAGTTCCATCCTTATACCAATGGAAACAGATATTACCATTGGCGATGTTGACATTGGAGAAATCCACTGTAATGGTATCACCGTTACTGGAACTTACAGACGGTATAGTAGCCACAGACACAAAGGAGCCCTGCAGATTGCTCAAGTCAGTCACATAACCTACGGTCAACGTTCCGGATGAAGTACTTTCCATGGCACGCCAGAAGTTGACCTTCAAGGTGTTCAACGGCTGATCGAATGTCGGGAGCGCAGCGTATGCATTGGCGCCAGAGCTATTGCAGGTGAAGACCATACAGTTGCTACCGCTATGCACATAGTGGTAAGATCCGGTACTCGTGATATGCGGGGCACCATAGGTGGAATTAGCGCTGTAGGTAGTCCAGCAATCGGGGGCTATACCATGGCTATCGTTGTAGTCTGAGTTGGTAACATAGCTGTCAAAGTTTTCACTATAAGGAACACTGGTAGTGTTACAAGTGGTCTTGAAATTGATGGAAACAGCCTCAGAGAGTCCTTCGGAACCACAGTCACTCTGGACGTAAACGGTGTAAGAGGTAGCAGGAGTCAGGCCTGTAAAGGTATAGGTCATCGCGCCTGTGACGTTCACGATAGTGCCCGTGCCCTGCGTGAATCCTGCGGGGCCATATTCTATCACATAGTTAGCTGTTATGCCGTTCCAGGTGACAGTAGCACCGTCGCTGGTGACGTTGGAAACCGACAATGAAGCAGGATGCGAGCAGCTCGGGATCACATCTATAGTAATATTGTCAAGGAGGTAAGACACACTCTGACCATTCACCGCACGGAATGCAATATAATGATCGTTGCCCGTATAGTTGTTGAACATGATGGTAAACGGCAGCCATGTAAAGGTGGCCGTATATTCAATCGTATCATACGGAGTGAAAGTAGTCGGATCATTCGGGTCACTGACCGTACCAATCTCAAATACGCCAGCCGTTCCGTTCAGGTGAATTCTAGTCAAACCTTCAACCATCAAAGTGTTCAACGAGATGGAAGGATCGAACATCGGAGTGATGGCCATCGTATAGCAGTTCGGCGTATAGTGGAAGTCCAAGGAACCGCCATTATAAGCGTCGGCACCGGCATTGACATACACCCAGTGATTAGCGGGGTCGCTGGAATGACGGCTCCAGCAATTGATGAAATTGGAGCCGCTCATAGAGGAGTAGATATTGAAATCGGCATAAAATGGCAGAGAGGCAATGGCGCCACAAGCCGTCGTAAACTGCACTCCTTGGGAGATTACGGAGGAATCTGTGCCACAGTAGCCTTTCACAGCCACTTGATAAACCGTGTTAGAGTTAAGGCCTGAAATCACCAGGGATGTATCTGTCGAGGTCTGCACATCCTGCGTACCATCCGGAGAAATGATGGTCACTCCGAAATAGTCAGCGCTGCCACTCCAGGAGACGGTAGCTGTGTTCTCGCCAATATTGCTGACCGACACGTTGAGCGGTGTGGCACAGGTGACGGCCATAAGGCTGATGTTATCCACAGCAGCTGGCGGATTGACAGAGTAAGAGGTGTTACGCCAGTGGAAGTACAGACGGTAGATATGATCTCCATCGCCCATGCCGTTAAACTGGGTGGCAGAAATGAGCATCTCTTCATGCTGCCAGGTGTTCTCTTGAGAGAGCCAGTGTGAGCCAAGTGTAGGATAGCCGGGCATTGCATACAGGTCGTAGTTCACACCACCCACGGTCGGAGGATTGCTACCTGCATTAACATGCACCACAGCGGGATCAATCCAATAGACACGCAGAAACTCATTGACATCGCTACCACCCATAGCCTTCCAATCGAATGAGAGTTTCAACTCAGTGGTGCCATCCGGAACTAAAATGTCGCGGAACGTATAGACGCGACTCTCGGAGCCTGTGTAGGTATTGGAAGCGCCTCCATTGTTGGAGACATACATACCGTTGGTGCCACCCAAAGTCGTGTTCACATCACTGGTGGCATCGGTAGGTGTGCCTATATACCACTTGTTGGTCTGCGTACCATTAAGGATACCCCACTGGACATTGTCGGTGGCATCCTCAAAGTCTGTCGTATAAGGCAATGTGGCCGGGATGGTTGGTGTGGTGAAAGTGACCGAGGAGGACAAGAAGGAGGAATCAGTGCCACACACCGACTGCACAGCAACGGTATAGGTGCTATTCACATCCAGCGTGGTGATGGACAAAGTGGTGTCCATTACGGGAACCACAGTGGTATCAGCGCCATAGAGATAGACGAGATAACTGTCGCCACTGCCACTCCAGGAGAGGTTTGCCGAGTTGGTCATAATATCGGAAACTTGCAAACCATAAGGCGGGATACAGCTAATACAATGAACAAAGAGTTCGTAACCAGAATAGCTGTTCACCGATCCGTCAGAGGTGAACTTAATTGTGAGTGGGCCATTGGAGGCAATCACGTTCACGGATTGCGAACCAGTATATTCAGCCAACAATGAGCCAGAAGTGCCTACACCGTCATAGATGTACAGATGTTCCCAGCTATTCTCCACATTGACAGTACCAGTGACCATAAGCGTGGAACCGACTGTCGCAGGATAGATCACCAACGTGGTATTGCAATTGTTGCTATAGTTGGCATTCGGACCACCATTGTCATAAATGGCCATACCGCAAGTAACGAGCGTGTCACTGCCGTTAGCCTGCATATTGTATTGACCAGGGGTAGCTGAGACAGGCCCGAAGGGGTCGGAGAGATCACTGCCGCAGACCGCATACACATAGAAATCGTAGGTGGTGCCACCCGCCAGATTGTCCACCGTGCAAGGATTGTCAACGACTGTGACAGTAGTTCCAGTGCCAAGGGTAAAGCCTGCCGGACCATATTCAATCACCCAAGAACTGGCTGTACCAGCCTCATCCCACGAGAGACCAACCGCATCGCTGGCCAGACTGTCAATAGTCAGATTCGTAGGATGGAGACACACGGGTATATAATCGATGGTGAAATCGTCAAAGATATAAGAGGTCGTAGTACCGTTGATTTCGAGAAAAGCGATGTACTGGTTAGTACCGTTATAGTTCTCGAAACTGATCATCAGGTTCTCCCACGTGCTGGGAGCGCTCAGACGGACTGTGTCATAGAATTCGTAGGTAGAGAAATCGGCCGGATCGCTCATCGTGCCAACCTCCATCCAGCCTTGACCGAGACCGCTGTAAGCCCAAAAATCGACCATCACCGTATTCAACGGAATACTGGGGTCAAGCATCGGGGTGACGGCAGCGGTGGTACAGGCAGGAGAATAGTTGAAGTCGAGAGAATATGCACCGCTATGGGTTGCACTGCCATAACAACGAACGACACGCTCCGGCAAGGTGGTCAGACGGCTCCAACAGGTGATGAAGTTAGTACCGTTGTCGGAAATCACATCATCAAAATTGTTAAAGTACGGCAGTTGGGTCAGAGGACCGCACTGGGTACGGAAAGAGGCAATGTTGGACTCTTGGGAATCACTACCGTCATCACAATGAGCCACTACGTAGATATCGTATTTGGTATCGGAATTCAGGTTGGTGATATCCGCCACAGGCTGACCGGATACCTGAATTTCCGTGTAGGCATCGGTACTTCCATGCACACGATAGAATACAGACCAGCTGGTGGCGGTACCATTCTCTGTCCATGACACAGAAAGAGAAGAAGAAGTCGAGCTGGTCATTTGGATATTGGAAGGTTTGCCACATGTGAAGCCAACGATAGAGATATTGTCCACCGCTGCCGGGGGATTGGAGCCAGAAGAACCATCATTGCGCCAGTAGAACACAACACGTTTGGAGGTACCCACAACTCCTTCCATGATTACATCAAAATGTGTCCATCCAGACAACAGATTGGATTGGTAAAGCAGTGCTGAACCGTTAGGGGCTCCGGAAGACGGGATCGACGTGCTTCCATCCAGCAGATAGACAGATAAGTAGTCATATTTATACGATTCGCCTTCACCATTGACATTATAGTCGAAAGAGAGATGCCACTCCAAGGGATTGTTGTCAAACACCACATCCACATAGGCATAGGCATCGGAAGAGCTGCTGTTGTCGTAGGTGTTCGACACACCGTTGTTGTTAGAGATATACAAAGAGTGAACGGCAGGCTCGGTAGAGGTCATGCCCGTGGCACTTCCGATATACCAACCATTAGGGCCGTGGTTGGAAATCGTAAAATCGGTGATACTTTCCGGATTCGTCTCAAAGTCTTGGACATAAGGCAGCTGCACCGCAACATTGGTCGTGGTAAAGATGGTACTGCGCCAGGAACTGGTATCTCCGTTACTGCACATATTGGCCACACGGACATTATAGGTTGTATTAGGACTCAACAAACCAGAAAAGTCATAGGTGGAATCGCTTGGAAAGTCTGTGACCACATTAAGACCGTCCCAATCCTCGTTGGCAGTTTTGTATTGAAGAATATAGGTGCCCAAATCCACCGGATTGGTCCAGGTGATTGTGGCATCATCGGAAACGACATTCGACACACTCAAAGGTCCGGGAGCGTGGCAATTGAGGTTGGCAGGAGTGATTTCCAGCTTGATCTGGTTTTTCACGGACAGACGGCTATTGGCCGAATAGCTGGCACCTACGGCATTGTAATCCGTGCCATCACTATAGACGTACATGGAACAATTGGAAGTGCTGGAGAAAACCCGACAGGCCAGTCCGCTACTGTATGAGAGATTGGCATCCACAATAAGTCCGAGGTTGCTGACACCGTCATAGACAAACGGGGAGGTAAACTGGATGGTAGTCCACGCTCCCGCCGTAAGGGTGACAGTACCTTCAAACACCTTGTCAGTAGCCGCAACGGTAAACCAATCACTGGTGCTGGAGAACTCCGTCTTGTCAGTGTTGATCATGTAAATCTTGAGATTGGGTGATTTTGCGGATCCTCCATTAAAAAAAGAAATCGAAGATATGGTACCGGCAATACCTATCTCCGTAGATGTGTAGATTTGCTCGGAGAGCGTGTTGTTGTAGAACGAATAAAGGGGCAGATAGGAATTGGTGGTAGTACCTGCATCTCCCAAAATCTCTACGATTTGCTGCGCTGACACCTGCATGGAAGCCAAAGCCAGCATCAATGTCAGCAAAAAGGATAATACTTTTTTCATATCAATAAATTTTGTGAATAAAAAAAATGATCTCTATAAACGAGTATGCAAATTTACATTTACTTCATATAGAAACCTACACTGTTGATATTTTGTTAATAATTCAGGCAGCTATTTACCTGTGAGTGTGTTTTTCTCTTCATGTTGGACTATTATCCAATTTTGGTGGTGCAGTACAATATGTATTCACCTATTTTTTTGTAGTTTTGCAAATCAATCCACCATAAAATAATCACAATGAAAAACATCCTCTTTATTATCGGTTCCGTAAGAGAACAATCCTTTAACCGCCAGTTGGCCCCCATGGCTGAGAAAATATTAGATGGCCAGTTCAACATCCAACATCTTGATTTTGAAGATGTCCCGTTGATGAATCAGGACTTGGAAGCAAATACGCCCGCTCCCGTGGCACGTGTGCGCAAGGAGGTCCTCGCCGCCGACGGCATCTGGATCTTCACACCAGAGTACAACTACAGCTATCCCGGTCTGCTCAAGAACCTGCTGGACTGGCTCTCCCGCCCGATGGACATCCGCGACTTTGCCAACCCTTCTGCCGTGGTGGGTAAGAAGGTGACCGCAAGTGGTGCCGGTGGCAACAACCAGACCGCCTCTTGCCGTGCCAAGTTGAACGACCTGTTGGAGTTCATGAAGATGCAGGTGATGAAAGAGCCGCAGACGGGCATCGCCCTCGGCGTGGAGGCCTGGACCAAAGGCGAGTTCAACCTCACCGACGAACAGGTGGCGCAGTTGAAGGCGCAGGCGGAGAAATTCGCCGCGTTCGTAAATGAATAATCGGTTTACCCCTGTAGAGACGTTTCATGAAACGTCTCTACAATTAATCATCACATTCCCATCCACATCTTCCGTTCCTCCTCATCCATCTGTTCAATGGCATAGCGGAGGGCGGTGCGGGGCATTTCGGGCGCGTGCAATTGGAGGAAGTTGCGCAGCATGTCCATGCTGATGCGTTTGCCCATCTCGCGGAGCATCCAGCCGACCGCCTTCTGCATCAGGTCGTGCGGGTGGTGCAGGTGCACTTCCGCATAGCGCAGGCACCACCAGTAGTCGCCCTGTTGCAGGGTCTTCCACGTGCATACCATGCTCATGCGCTGCTTCCAGAGGCAGGGACTGGCAGCTAACTCGTCCATCACTTGCACCTTATAGTCTTCGTGCATATCCAGCTCGTCGCCGCCGAGGAAAGTGGGAAGCAATAGCCAGTTCCCCAATATTTTATGGGTGGATAAATCCACGAGATCCCAGTTGTTGGCCCGTTCGGCGTATTGCAGATACAGGGTGAGGATTTCATCCCTTTGGCGTGCCGCCTCCGCGTTGTTGGCCAGCCGTTTCGTGGCCAACTTCTCGAACTTCGTGACGAGGATCAGCAGTCCGCAGAGCCGCACCTCGTGCCACTTCGACATCAGCAGCTCCGGCACCTCCTCAAGCGGGAAATCCTTAGCGATAACTTTCACCACCTCGCGGGTCTGCGGCACCTTCAGCCCCAGGAACTCATCCCCCTCGCCATACTGTCCCGGCCCCGTCTTGAAAAACCGCATCAGGACAGCTCGTTGCTTCTCATTGCGCAGGGATTCGAGGTAGGCGATGGTGGCGGGGGCGGAAATTGTAGGGTTCATTTCGAAAATCATTGTTAGTTATTACCAATAAACAATATGCCTCGATTGCGCATCTTTGCCCCGTTTGCGAAATATCCAGTTACCGACTTCATCGTATTCGACAACCTCAGATTCCAGTAAAGTTATATCAGACTCTGAGGGTAAGAAAATGTCATGGGTGAAAAGGTCTTTTGAAGGCGTAAACGATAGCTTGCCATTTTCGTATGAGACCATTATTGTATCATTCGGATAGATGTAATCGCCTTGTTTTGAGGAAACAACAATCATGGAAGGTACACCGTCTGAATAATAATAGCGAGCGTGGTATTCTCCATCCGCATTGAAATACACATCTGTCAATAATGCCCCATCGTAAATGTATTCGGTAGAGAAATCACTTCCTGGATTAGACTCAAATTGGTGAGTGAGCAACCCTTCGGGAGAGTACAAACGGGTTTGAACAACCATTTTCAGACCAAGCCCGGTGGAATCTTCGGGAAAGTACGTCATCGTGACCACTTCATGAACCTTTCCCTTCAAGCCAGATTCCGAACAAGAAACCGGCCAGTAGTGCTGCGCATGGACAACCGTCACGGAAAGAGACAGAAATGCGAGGAAGATAGAAAGTCGTTTCATATTGCAACTTATTGATTTTTCTTTGTGGTGTACTTCTGTTTGGGATGGTTCAGCATTTCAGGGATGGTGTAGAAGAGTTTGCCTTGCTTAAGAAGTTGATTTATGTAATGGTATCGCAATGCTCGCATATTTCTGTTTAATATATGGGCTAATTGAGATAAACTATGATGACAATCCCAGGATAGATTTAAACCGCAAAGATACAATTTTCTTCGCAGTCCGAATCTGGTTGCATCACCTTATTTCAACAAAATATTATCAAAAATCAAAGCATTTTATAAATAATCACGAACTATTGAAAAACAATAAAATAGATTTTCGTTCGGCGAGTTGGCGAAAAACTGCTTGGGAACTCGGCGGGAAGGCATCTGTCTCCTCAACAGATCACATCACCTCCTACATCCTCACCGTGATCAGCACCACGGCCACGATGGCGATGGCGAGGCCGAGATAATTCTTCCATGACAGCTTCTCCTTGAACAGCAGCCATCCAATCAAGGCGGTGAGGCATACCACCCCGATGTTGTAGATGGGGAAAAGCACCACGTTGTCGAAATATCGCATAGCGTGAAACACGCAGTAGGTGGAGAAGAAGTTGATGACACCCAGCGCGATCCCGCCGAGGACATTCTTGCTTTGCCATTTGGTTTTGCCCCGAATCAGGTCATAAACCACTAAAACAACGCCGAACAACGTGGCAATCAGATAGATAAAGGCAATCATAAAACCCATATTGCCTGTATTGTACTGTTCGTTGAGTTTCATCAAAATGTCGCCTGTGCCTGTGCCGAAGAAAATCAACACGGGCAATATCCAATTGATTCGCCCTTCAATACCTGACGTTTTGCCGTCTCCTCCCAACACCAAGACCAAAGCCACCAAGGCCAACACGATTCCGGCCGTGACTTTCAGATTCAATCGTTCATGAAAGATGAGCACGCCGGCCAACGTGGGCAGCACCACCGAAAGCTTGCTGGAGAGCGAGGTGATGGTGATGCCAGACGACTGTGTGGAGGCGGTCATGAGCAAATAGGTGAAGATGAACCAAAAGCCCGTCAACAACGACAAGCCAAACCAAGATTCGTGGACCAATTGGGGAAGCGTGTCGTAGTGGTGGCATATCAGGAAACCTGTAACCGTGGCAAAAACGTAGTTCCACATCAAAGCTTGGTGGTTGTCCAACTCAAAGCGTTTGAAAAAGCGCATGGTGACAAACACCCCTGACGAAAATATTATGGCAAGAATGAGATAGAGCATTTTCTCCAATCAGGAACCACTCTTTCTATGAATTAATATTGAACGGCAAAAACCTCCCCACCTTCTTGCAATACTTCTCGTACTCCTCGCCGAAGTCGTGGCGTAGACGTTCCTCTTCGGTACGGACTTGCACAAGCATAATGGCCACAAAGATGAGGAAGACCACCAGCGACTGCCAGGTTCCAAGCAAAATGCAACAACCTATCAAATAGACAAATATGCCCGTCAGCATGGGGTTGCGGCTGAGGCGGTAGGGACCGTCCGTCATCAGGTGCTTGGTGCGCGGGGCGACCTCGTGCCCGAAGGCGTCCATCGGGTTGCCGTCACCCACACGGCGCATATAGACGATGGCCCAGATGCTCATGGTCAGGCCGTCAATAATGCAGATAATGGCGATGCCTACCAGAAAGGGATGCGGCCAGCTGAAAGTTGGCATCTTGGAGCAAAGCCACATGATGACCGGGATCAGCACCACAAACAGCACGAAGCCAATGGCATAACCTAATATCTCTCTCATTTGTTTCATCTCTTGCGTCTTTTGAGCATTCGACAATAGGGATAGTCGCGTGAGATACTATTTCAGAAGTCCCATCAAATAGCCGCCGTAACCGCTCTTGAGCAGGGGTTGGGCAATTCTCTCCAGCTGTTCGGCGTCAATGAAGCCGTGGCGGTAGGCCACCTCTTCGATGCAGCCGACCTTCAGTCCCTGGCGTGCCTCGATGACCTGCACGAACTGCGTGGCCTCGATCAAGGAGTTAAAGGTGCCGGTGTCGAGCCAGGCCGTGCCGCGGTCAAGTTTGCAGACCTTCAGTTTGCCCTCGTTGAGGTAGTACTTGTTCACGTCCGTGATCTCGTACTCGCCACGCGCGCTAGGCTTGATGTTCTTGGCCACTTCGATGACGCTGTTGTCGTAGAAGTAGAGACCGGGAACCGCGTAGTTGGACTTGGGCACCTTGGGCTTCTCCTCGATGGAGATGGCGTTCATCTTGGAGTCGAACTCCACCACGCCATAGCGTTCTGGGTCGGACACATGGTAGGCGAAAATCACACCGCCCTCGGGGTCTTTGTTCTCCATCAAGTGCTCCTCGATGCCGCCGCCATAGAAGATGTTGTCACCCAAGACGAGGGCTGCCTTGTCGTTGCCGATGAACTGCTCACCAAGGACGAAAGCCTGGGCAAGGCCATTGGGCACCTCTTGCACTTTGTACTCAAAATGGCATCCTATGCGGGAGCCATCACCCAGTAGATGCTCGAAGTTGGGCAGGTCCTGTGGGGTGGATATGATGAGGATCTCCCGGATGTCCGCTTGCATCAAGGTGGAGATGGGGTAATAGATCATGGGTTTGTCATAGATGGGCATCAGCTGCTTGCTCATGGCAAGGGTGATGGGGTGAAGACGGGTGCCGGCGCCACCGGCCAATACGATTCCTTTCATATTCTTTCGATTTTGGGCTGCAAAGATAACAATTATATCGACATCATCCCAAATGCTTATCCTGATTGCTTGGATACACAGTGCCTAAAAAAATCCCTCATCCGCGAAGCTATAGTAGCTGTCTCCGCTCACGACAACATGGTCTATCACTTTTATATTCAACACCTTTGCCGCCTCCACTATTTGTCGAGTGAGGTTTTTGTCGTCCAGGCTGGGACGGACAGACCCTGACGGATGGTTATGGCACAGGATGATGCCGGTGGCCTTTTGCATGAGGGCCTCCTGTAGAATCATCCGCACATCCACCGTCGTGTTTGTCAGTCCGCCTTTGCTGATTTGGGCTATCTTCAAGATTCTGGCAGCCTGATTCAAAAAGACAGCCCAGAACTCCTCATGTTTCAGGCGGGCAATCCTCGGCTGTATCAGCTCCACAATGTCGGCGGAACTCTTGACCACCCTCCCCTGCTCCACCACCTCTGCCCGGATGCGGCGTCCCAGCTCGAAGGCCGCCAGCAAGGTCACCGCTTTGACCTGGCCGATGCCTCGAGTCTTGAGCAGGTCATGCAAAGTCGCTTCCGACAGTGCATTCAGGGAATTGCCATAGTTTGAGAGGATTCGCTTGGACAGCTCCACAGCATTCTCCGTATCCGTGCCTGTCCGAAGTAATATAGCGATCAGTTCCGCATCCGAGAGGACAGAAGGGCCTTGTTGCGCAAACTTCTCCCTCGGCTTGTCCTGGTCGCTCCAGTCCGCCAAGGAGATTTTTTCATACACTTTATGAGTGGCAGCCATCTACAGCATGTGCTCACGTTTCAGCAGATACGGAAGCAAGATCTGGTCGAAACCCTGGGTGATGTCCGCCGGAATCATGTCTATCTGGTAGTTACCGCATTGCACCTTGATCTCATGGAAGAAATCACGGATGGTCCGCTGATAATACTCCCGGATATTGTTGGCGTGGACCTTCACCTCTTGGCCAGTTTCCATATCGACAAAACGGTAGAGACGGTTTTCAAAAGCAAAGTCGTACTCCAGAGAGCGATCATAGGTGTGGAATAGAAGCACCTCGTGTTTGTTGTGGCGTAGATGCCCCAACGCTAGCATCAGCTCGTCCAGGTCTTTCTTACTCTCAAACATATCGCTGAAAATCACAACCAACGAACGCCGATGAATCTGCTCGGCTATCTGATGGAGTGTGTCCGTAACCATTGAGGTACGATGCACCTCAGTCCCGATGGGTTGCAGGATCTTTTCCAACTCCCGATAGATCATCTTGAAATGGGCGTCACCGCCTCTCGCCTGTGTCTGTAGCTCCAGCTTGTCGGAGAAGACACTCAGCCCCACTGCATCCCGCTGGCTCTTGAAAATCTGCATCAGGATAGCGGCAGCATACACGGCGAAGAAGATTTTGTTAGGTTCTGCCAAGGAATACTTCTCCCGGACGGGAAAATACATCGAAGATGAATTGTCGATGATCAGATGACAGCGCAGGTTTGTCTCCTCCTCGTACGTCTTGACGAACAGTTTGTCTGTGCGTGCGTAGAGTTTCCAGTCGATATGACGGATCGGTTCGCCGGTATTGTAGGGGCGATGTTCGGCAAATTCCACGGAGAAGCCATGCATCGGGCTGCGGTGCATGCCCGTGATGAAGCCCTCCACCACCTGTTTGGCGACAAACTCGACATTGTCGAACTGTGTGATCTTCGTTAAATCGATGGAATATGACATAGCTTTGGATTAAGTGTGCAAAAGTACATTTTTTGTCGTAACTACATGCTATCGATGTTTCAAAAATTGCATCACCCTGTCCACAAAGGAATCCCGAAATTGATAAGTGTACACATCATCGGTGAAAATATCCTCCAAGGGAATAAAAACGGGAGTCTGCCCACTTTCATAGAGCAGGATGCCAGGGAAAGACTGATGGGGCTGCACGGCACAACAGGGGTAGTGATCACATCTTTCTCTATCCAAGCACAGCATGAAGAAGGGTGCTTTCAGATATTTCCTAACATCCTCACGCCATTCATAAATGGTCAGAGCTCCCGGCAAATAGGAGTACGCGATAACGATTGACGGCACCTCGCCTTTCAAGTTGTCGAGCCACGAAAGGATCGCCTTTCTGCAGCCAGAACATTCCAAAGCCTCGTTCAGCAAGATGACATGCTTGCCCAAGGGGAGATTCGACAATGCCTGCAGATTTCCATGGTCGTTGTAGAACACTGAAGCAGTTCTATCATGTGCTTTCTTGTACGTGCTCACCTTCACCGCAAGAGCGGGGCTTGAGGTCCTATAGAACAACTCCCTCTCCTGCCGGTAGGCGGAATCTGTCAAGCCTGCTGACGAGACCGTGTCGGCCCAGACAATCTCCAGCAGTTTGTCGTTCCAAGAGAGACTAGCCTTGTTGACCCCTCGTTCCAACAATGTGAAAGGCGGCACTGTGTCCTGGTAGGTCATGACAGCAGCAGGCTTTCGATCATACAGGGTCATTCGGCCACCATCTGTTCGGAGGGCGAACTGCAACTTGGACTTATGCGTCATCGTATCGTACTGAGTGTAGTATAACAGATAGTCTCCACCTACAGGAAACACCATCTTCGGATAGGAGTAACTGTAAATATCCTGCATAGTGGACTTGATACGGTCAATGCCGTAAGGAACCTGGAGTGTGGTTTTCACGTATTCATCTTCAAAAGGATGCCAGGAGGGCAACGCGAAGGTAATAGTATCCACAGGTTCTCCATCAAGCGTGAAACGGTATAAGTGGGGAAATCTGTTGCTGAGGAAGTAAACATAGTGGTCGTCGCGGAAAAGATAACGGTTGGGACTCGCCTGCACCACATGAGGAGCCTCGTATTCCAACGTGCGGACAAGCTTCCGGCACCCACGACAGAGCCTGTACCAACGATATCCAAAGTCGTGGTCCTCTTCCATGTAATAAACATCACCCTGATACAGATAACACATTTTGGCATTCTCGCAATCATACATCGTATCGAGCTTATATTGCTGTTCCTGCCAAGAATACAAGCACAGCTTATTCTGGATCGAGACCACACACGAGTTATCTAAAAACTGGAAATCGTATATCCAGGGAGCTCCCATGCGGACCTTGGAGTTAACATAACGACTTGGAATGGTCAGCACAACCTTTGAAGAGGCATATCGCCCCAGATCCACAGAGAAAAAGGTGGCCGCATATTCTTGATCAGATTCTTTAAAAGCTTTTGCTTCAACATAATAAAAGATTCCATTGCTAACATTGCAAATCAAATGAGTTACATCTTCCAAATTCTCCACCCTGATCAACGTATCGGTGGTAAACAGTTGACCCATCCAAGATTGGGCCGACAAAGGCAATGTCATCCAACAGACGATCACGACCCAAAACACACGGCACCTTTTCATGTCACTTTGTCTTAACGGTTATCATCAAAAAACCAATACAAAAACACGCATATTCTGTTACCTGGTTCTGCCATAAATGTTGGTCACATCTTGGATTGTGATTTTCATTTCGCAATCACCGTTGGTCTCATAGCTCCACACAGCTCTAAGCTGCAAATAGCGCGGGCCTCGATTTCCAGAGGCGGGAATGGCGACCGTGACGGAATGCACATTGTTGGCTAAGCGGGTCTCGGAAGGTGTCCGGGTCTCACTGTATTCAATCAGTTCATTGATGGCGTTGGTAATCGCCTGCGTCTCGGCCGGATCCTCTCTACCGGAACCTCCCGTGGCTAACATCGGGACACGGCAGAAGCTGAAACCGTTTCCGGAACAGTCAAGCTCCGCCAAGCCACCTTCACCATCTGCCGGCGTATATACGATATCATTATACAAATTGAAAATCGCCCAAAATCCACCATTGTGCTTTCTCACAATCACATCAGGATATTCTCTAGCCGTCATTCCCAAAACCATGGAAATCAAAGAAACAAATATTAAAAGTCTTTTCATAGTTCAATTGTTTTTAAGGTTCATTATTATTTTGTCTATGGCGGTTCCTCTTTTTTCGGGGATGCGGACCCGTCCTCCTTTTCCGTCAAACATCTCATCTACCGAATCCTTATTTGAATGTATCTATCTTACTTGGCCATCTTGCAACATTATTAACATATCCATATCTTCACATCGTTGGGAGGCCACCCCTGTCAATGTTTTCCATGACGCAAAAATAATGTCACAAAAAGCGTTTGTCAAGTATTTTTGTAAAAATTATCTCATTGAAAATCAATAAGATAAAACAAACACCAAAAATACTTAACAGTTAACTGTTAAATTTGTAACAAAATTTCGCGAGTTTTGGAAATAATTTGTAAAAAGTGGACGACTACCAGACAGAGGACCAGTCCTCGTTGTCGCGCACAGAAGCATCGCGCCAATACTCCAACAGCTTGGCATATTTCAAGAAGCTGTTGTGGGCAATAGCTTTGGACAGGACATAGCCGTCCACCCCGGCGAAGAGCCCCCCATGGAAGAAATAGTTGACCACAAAGGCAGAGAATCCATGCAGAAAAGGCGTCCATGCGTGCGCCTTCTTGCCTTGCAGGAAGAAAATCTTGGCGCCACGCGTGCTGTAGTTGCGTTTGGAGAAGAGCTCGTCGTAGCTCTTATATCTATAATGTATGATATCGGCCTTCCAAAAGACGACATTGGACTTCGGGACAAAGGCGTGTTGCTTCTGCTCCACAAACTGCAGCTTGTTTTTCCTAAAGATTCTGACCAAATAATCAGGATACCAACCGCAGCATTTGACCCATCGCTTTCCGATGAAATTGCGACGACGCACAGCGATGCCATCGAAGGGAGCCTTATCCCAATCGGTCTTTTGAATCATCGCCACCAGTTCGTCAGACAGACGTTCGTCGGCATCGAGGCTAATGACCCAATCGTTTGTGGCATACGGCAAGGCCAGGTTCTTCTGCGGACCGTCGCCGACATACTCATGCTGATAGACCCTAGCCCCCATCTGTCGGGCAAGGTCCACCGTACGATCCTGACTGAACGAGTCGGTCACGACCACCTCGTTGCACACCTGTTGCAACGAGCGGATACACTCCTCGATGTGGGTTTCCTCGTTAAGGGTCGTAATGATGCCGGTGATTTTCATCATACTGTTTGGGTGATTATTTTCTGCGTTCTATCTTGGCACCGAGGGACTGCAGACGTTCCACGATAAACTGATAGCCTCTATCTATCTGGTCCACATTCTGGATCACGCTCTCGCCTCTTGCGGAGAGGGCTGCGATGAGCAGGGAGACGCCTGCACGAATATCCGGGGAAGCCATCGTGGTTCCTCTCAGCTGCTTGCTCCGGTTCAGGCCTATGACAATAGCCCTATGTGGGTCGCAGAGGGTGATCTGCGCGCCCATCGCTTGCAGTTTATCGACAAAAAAGAGTCGGCTCTCAAACATCTTCTGATGGATCAGGACGCTGCCATTGGCCTGAATGGCCGTCACCAGAGCGATACTGATCAGGTCCGGGGTGAAGCCCGGCCACGGCGCATCGGCAATGGTCAGGATGGAGCCGTCCATATTGGTCTCTACCGTATAAGGCTCCTGGCCATGTACGATGATGTCATCATCTTTTTGTTCAAAGTTGATACCGAGTTTCCGGAAGGTGTACGGAATGATACCCAGATGATCGCAGGCGCAGTGCTTGATAGTCAGCTCCGACTGTGTCAGGGCGGCCATACCGATAAAGCTGCCCACCTCGATCATGTCGGGAAGGATAGTATGAGTGCACCCGTGCAGTTCTTCCACCCCCTCTATGGTCAACAAGTTGGAACCAATGCCGCTGATCTTCGCGCCCATCTTGTTGAGCATCGTGCAGAGTTGGTACAGATAGGGCTCGCAGGCCGCATTGAAGATGGTGGTCGTCCCTTCCGCCAACACGGCAGCCATCACGATATTGGCAGTACCGGTCACAGAGGCTTCGTTAAGCAGCATATAGGCACCTTTCAACTTGTCCGCCTTCAGCTCGAAGAAGTTGCCGTCGTCGGAGATCTTTGTTTCGGCACCCAGCATCTTGAATCCTTCAAAGTGGGTGGTCAGGGGACGTCGGCCTATCTGATCGCCACCGGGACGGGCGGCATAAGCCTCTCCGAAACGGCCCAGCAGCGGGCCGAGCACCATAATGGAGGCGCGGATCACCGATGAGAGCTTACTGAAGGCAGGCGTCTTCATCACCGACAAGTCGATGTTGTCGCTCTGAAAGGTGTACGTGTCTTTTTTCAATTTGGTGATTTTCACACCGATAAGAGACAAGATATCTTTATAGCGCTGTGTGTCACGGATCTCCGGCAGGTTGGAGATGGTAACAGGCTCTTTCGTCAACAAGACGGCAGACAGCACCTGCAGCGCCTCATTCTTGGCACCTTGCGGCTCAATGGTTCCTTTCAAAGGATGACCACCTTCGATGATAAACTCGTCCATGATGGTATATAAATAAAGGTATTATTCGGGGATCACGATGGGGAACTTCTGTGTGAACTCCATACGGTAGGGTGCGCCGATGATGTTGGTCAGGAAGTCCGTGTATTGGTCGGTGAACATGAACTTGTTGGCGTCATAGTAAGCGGCAGGCAGCGGGAAGTTGCCGATGTTGCCCATCTCGATGGCGTCTGTATGGAACTCTTCCAGTTCATCGTAAGGAACGATGTCGCGGAGCACAGGCATCTTGCCGTAATCCTCGCGGAGCAGCAGATCGACGACCTTGTCGGCCAGCGTGGAGGTCAGTCGGCGGTCGTACTCGTAGCACTTACCGGAACGCGGGATGTAGCCGGAGATCTGGCCGCGGGCTTCGATGCCGAGCCGTTTGTTGATTTCGGAAGCGATGACGCCGCTCACGCCGCCAAAGCGCGGGTGACCGTACTCGTCGAGGTCGGAGCTGGCATAGACCATGCCGAGTTCCTGTTTCTCATCGTCCCACCAGCGCACGCCTTCGGAGACAGCGATGATCAAGCTGTGTTTCGGGGAGCGCATGTACATCTCCTTCACGGATTCAAAGAAGAACTCCTTGCGTTCTTTGGTCATCTCAACTTCAGGCACGAGAGCCATCTGGGCACCGCCGAAAGTGGCAGAGCCCGTCAGCCAACCTGCATCACGGCCCATCACCTCAAGCACCATGATGCGCTGATGCGACTCGTTGGTGGTATGCAGCTTGCTCGTCAATTTCTTTACGGCCATGGCACCAGAAGGGAAACCGGGACACAACACCGTCTCATGCTGCTGGCCATTGTAATGATGATACGTGCGGGTGCGCAAATCATTGTCGATAGTCTTAGGAAAACCGATGACGGGGATGCCGTATTTCTCGTACATCTTCTTGGCAGCGCCGTTGGTGTCATCACCGCCGATGGTCACCAGCACATCGATTTTATAGCGTTCGATATTGCGGAGGATCTGTTGCGAGCGGTCTTCGGGGCTCTTCTTGCTTGGAAATGGATTGGTTCGGGAAGAGAGCAGCGCGGTGCCGCCGTAAAGTCCATTATAAGGAATATTGGTCAGATCCACGATGTCACCATCACCCAGCAGGCCCTTCCAGCCCTTGAGCACGCCATAGACGCGGAAGCCCAGCATGGAGGCACGGTTGCGTACGCTTTCAATACTGGAGTTGATGGCAGGGGTGTCACCGCCGCCGGAAAGGATTGCTAATGTTTTTCCATTGAATAACTTGTCGGTTCTCATATTGCGATTATTTTAATTAATTGACACAAAAAGAAGTGGCACATCGTGCTACCACGCGGCAAAAGTAACAAAAAATATGGTAGCTCGGAAATCAAAAAAGATGTAACCTTTTTTTATTTTTGCATCCTATTTAATGTACGAGGAACGATCGGATGAAGAAAGCTGACTTCTGGACGAAACAGTATCGGGACAACATCGGCAAGATGGTGAGTGTGTGCTATCGCTATGTGGGCGACTGGCAGGTGGCTGAGGACTTGGCACAGGATGCTTTTCTGCACGCCATAGAGAAGTCTGACTCCTATCACGCATTGGGCAGTTTCGAGAGATGGATCAAGAAGATAGCGGTCAACGAGGCCCTGATGTACCTGCGCAACCGACCCGAAATGGTGGAGTTGGACGAGGAGATAGCCGTTGAGGAGCCCATGGCCGAAGAACCACTGGAGATGCTGCCGGTGTTTTCACAAGAGGAGCTGCTGGATGCCATCAGCAAGCTGTCCGTCAAGCAGCGCACGGTCTTCAACCTCTACGCCGTGGAGCACTGCTCGCACAAAGAGATTGCCAAGACACTTGGAATCTCAGTTGCCAACTCCAAAGTGCTGCTCAACAGAGCCCGAGGGGAGCTGCAGGCGAGGATAACGGTGAAGAGAGTTAGGAGTTAGAAGTTAGAAGTTAGAAGTTAGGAGTTAAGAGTTAAGAGTTAAGAGTTGGGTGTTGGGAGTTATTGCACGCCGGAGGTTTGCAGGGGTTGGTAGAACGCGGGCAATGAGGGGGAAAAACGCACGCCGGAGGTGTGCGGGCAAAAACGATGGAGAATTGGATTTTGAGAATTGTCAAACACAAATATATTATTTGTATGAAAAGAATCACAAAAATTGCAACACTGCTATTGTTATTGGTCTTGCTGACAGCCGCCTGCAGCAAGCCCGAGAAGAAAGAGCTCGCTGGCACATGGCGATGGACCTGCACCTCGGGCGGTATCGGCGGGTGGTACTACACCCCTGAGACCGAAGGCTTCGAGGCCGAGATCGTCTTCAAAGGCAGCAGCTTCACCCTCTATAAAGATGGAGAGAAAGTAACATCCGGGACCTATCACATTGATTATGATGTGGATGAGACCATGTACACCAACAAAGGCGAGGAGGATGAGCCTTTCTACTCCTGGTTCAACATACGCTTTCATCTGACAGAGGCTCAGTGGAAGAAAGTGGCAGAGGCCTTCAACGGAAAATTATCGCTGTGCTCGTACAAATACTTTGCAACCCTTGGGCATAGCGAAGCCGAAGGAGAAGTCTTTTCGTTCTGCGATGAATGCTGCGATGGTTTTTGTTACACCTTTGTGAAGAAATAACCCAAATCTTTAGCTACCACATTTATGAAAGAAAATATTTTCCTTGAGCAGCCTCGGAGAGGCAAGACGCACGAAGTGCAATTAACCCCACACAAGGCCGCAGGCCGCAGTATGGGGTTGGAAAGCAACACCAAGGCCGCAGGCCGCAGCATGAGGATGCTCACCATCATCCTGCTACTAGTCACCATAACCGCCTGCGACCCAGGCTACTATGAGAGCATGGTCATCCGCAACGAATCGTCACACACCGTGACGGTCATCCCGGGCACTCGCGAGTGTGGCACTGGTGAACCAAGCTATACTGTGGAGAACAAAACCTACACGCTCGCCCCAAGCGAAGAGGTTGTCATTCAAGGCACCGGAGGCATCGGAGAAGCCAGCCTAGAAGAGGGCATCGAGGTGTTTCTCCAATATTACGGCGACAGCGTCACTTTCCGCTTCAACGGGGAGACGGAACCTCAAATCGTCTATTACCGAACCGACACCACGGGGATCAGTCCTTACAATTTCAACTCCACACACTACAAATACGAGGAAAAGCACCACTACGGCCGCTGGTTTAATGGCCATAGCACATACGGGAAACTCACTTATGTTGTTACGGAGGAACAGATGATAGATAATAGTTAAGAGTTAAGAGTTAAAAGTTAAAAGTTAAGAGTTACATTGAGCGATCCATTCCCCTTCTTAGAAGGGGTGCCCGAAGGGCGGGGTAGTTCAGGGACAAGAGCTCGGTGGAGAAGGAATAAGAATTGGGGAATGGAAAATGAGGCGGATTTGCAGGCCGGAGGTCTGCAGGGGTTGGTAGCAACAAGAGCACGAGAAAATAACAATCGCACGCCGTAGGTGTGCGGGCATAACAATCGAAAAGAATATCAAACAAACGTATGAGAAAAAATACAAACAAGCCGATGGATGTGGACCGCCTGTTTGAGCAGGGCGTGTCGGATGTGTCGCGTCCGCCGCGGCAAATGCTGACGGATGCCGAGATCGCGTCCGCCGCAGCCGCTTCCAAGACCGGCGCCGGCATCTGGCTGCTGGCCCACACCAAAGAGATCCTGATCGGAACAGTCTCCTTCGCCGTGGGCGTGGGCGGCACCCTGGCGGTCACGAACGCGCTGACCGACAAAGCAACCACCAAGTCCCCGGTCGAAAACAGAGCCTGCATGGTTTCCGACACCTTGCAGGAAGAGACCCTTCCTGACGACACTGCCGTTTATACAGCAGAATCCTTTGAACAAGCTGTTGTCGAGCCTAAGCATCAGACGGCATCATCTTCGACCGCCCCCAAGGCTTCTTCTCCAAAGCAGGAAACCGTCAAGACGACAAGACCCGAGGCCACGGCAACATCCACGGCATCCGAACCTGTGATCGTCAAGAAGACTGTCATTAAACGCGACACGGTGCGGATAAGGGAGTCCGTAATTGTGAAGGACACCATCGTTATCAATTAAGAGTTAAAAGTTAAAAGTTAAGAGTTGATTATGGATTCTGAAAATAAGTTTTATATGGAACATCTTTCATACAGTATGATGAGAAGGGTATTCGTTATAATCTTGTTGCTCGTACCTTCGTTAAGGTTGTCGGCGCAGCATCGCGACACGCTTTATCTGTATGAGACGGAGGTGATTCACGACACACTCATCGTGCGCGACACGACCTACATCCACGACACCTTAAGATTAAACCATTCAGCAAGCGAGAAAAATGTTGCGGATATGGACAACGCCTCGGAGAACACACTCCCAAAGTCGAAAGAGACGATCGTTTCTGAACCTCAAACACCAGCCGAGGAAGAAGAGTTATCTCGAAAAGACAAGAAGGTCAAGAAGACGGATTTCTTGCCCGAAGCGGTGTTCTTTGATGGTTTCCATCTGGGCTATGTGCTTGAGGCCGACCTGCTGTCCAAGGCCAAGTTGTCGAACACAAACTATATGAGGGCGAAAAATTCTATTGGCGGTCATATCGGTTTGGAGTTCGCCTACCACTTTGCCAAATATCTTGGTGTCTCAGCCGGTTTGAGTTATGGCACCACAGGGGCTTTTCATTTCCTTTGTCGCAATGATTGGGACGAATCGTGGATAGCAAACGAGAACAGAGTACCCTTTCACGGCACCCACTATGGCATCTACAGCACCGGTCTTTCTATGCCCGTGAAGTTCGAGTTTCACGCACCCATCTCACAAAAGGCTTGGGTAACGGTTGATGCCGGTGTGAGGCTTCGGATGCCCTGGTACACCTTTGTAGCCGGCTACGATAACGATGTCAGCAGTCCCTATTCCATGCAAGGACTGATATGGCCCGACACCACCGAGTATTACAGCCACCTGCGACTGGCCCCGGAAGTGTTGGATGCCAACCGTTTCAATGCGGACTTTCTGGCGGATGCGGGATTCTATTTCCGGTTGGGATACGGAGGACTGCTCCGCTGGACCATCGGCATAGATCTTCCCTTCAAGGATTTCGCCCAAGGCAACTACACGGTGCGGTTGGATGGATATAATGGAGATCATAGTGTAATGCCTGTCTCCTACGACAACGGCACCTTCCGTCTGCGCAGCAACATGTTCAACACGCAAATCACCTTCATCCATACATTCCAAAAGCCAAAAAGATGCGCCAAGAACTGTGCTCACTGGACCGAGGAGGGTCTCTATCGCCATGAGTTCAAGTTCGATGTGTGCGACCCTACGGGCGTGATGCTCTTCGACCGCTATTTTGTGTTCGTCTATCCCAATGGCATGGAGCCTAATCGCACTTGGAGAAACAAGTCGTTTACCAGCACGCCGGTATTCTCGCTGTCTTCCCATTACCGCGTGGCCAAGTGGTTTTGGGTTGGCCTGTCGTTCAGTGTTGCCGCCTATCAGGATCCTGAAACGGTACAAAATGGTACAGAGATCATGGCTTCATGCAACCGTGATTTCTACACCATGGCTTTCATGCCTGAGATCCGCTTTTCCTATCTGAACCGTCCGCACGTCACCCTTTATTCGGCATTGTCCGTAGGCATCGCGCAGTTCTTCGGCACAGAGGAGTGCTTTGATGTCACCTACCCCGAAAACCGACACCCCTGGTTCAGCGACGGCATAAACGGGGACTACACCCCTACCCAATTCTCCATGCTGCACGTCACATTGCTAGGCGTAAAAGCCGGCTGGCACCATGTGTTCGGCAGTCTGGAGCTGGGCGCGGGATATAAAGGGTTTGGAAGTGTGGGCATAGGATACGAGTTCTAGTTAAGAGTTAAGAGTTAAGAGTTAAAAGTTAGGAGTTGAGATATGAAAAAGTCATCTTTATTTTTCTTAGTGATAACACTAGTCGGACTGATGTCGTGTGAGCAACCGAAAGTGGATACGAATGTGCGGTTTTATGTGGATGGGCAGGAGATCACAAACGACAGTATCACCGTGTTGTTGAACACCTATCAGGAAATAGGCATCAAAGCCATCAATCAGGGCGCGGACTGGCATTTCTACTGGCAACAGCCGGCAGGTTATCCAGTGGAGTTGCACAGCGGTGACGGCAACCTCCAATGGCTTTCCGATTCACATGGTGACAGCCGCATCTTGACGCTGGAGTTCCGGATGTTTTTCGCCGACTCCCTGTACCAGCAAGGAGACGTATGCCATCTGCGCTGCAAGAGCGGTGACTTTGTCAAAGTGCTGAATGTGCTGGTAGAGTAATGCCCACCCTACCCCATACTTCATTTTAATTTTCTACCTTATAATAAAAAAGGCCTGGGCTCGTTATGCAGTTTTGCGGCAAGGTCTTTTCATGTCAGAGAAATCATCGTCATACAAAAAATGGAAACGGCGCCTGTTCGCGGGCTGGCTGTTGCTCCAGACACTTTTTCTGGGCCAGCTCCACGCACAGACGCTTTCAGGAAAAGTTTTCAGCATTGACGACAAAGGGGACACCGTGGCTGTCTATATGGCCCAGCTGCAATGGCTCAACACATCCGTAGGCACCTATACGGGCATGGACGGCTCCTACAGAATATCCTACACGAACACCGACACCTTGATTGTCCGCTATCTTTTTTATGATCCGGACACGGTGATTGTCAACCGCAAACAACGGCAACGAAACTTCATCATCAGCACCTCTCAGCCGCTGCAAGAGGTCGTGATCTCCAAGAAAAAAAAGCAGAGATACACCCGCAAGGGCAACCCTGCCGTGGAACTGGTGCAAAACGTCATCAAAAACAAAGATCGCTACCGCATGGAGGCTGCCGACAGCTACAAAGCCCAGCAATACAAAAAAATGGTGATGACCTTTGGCCGTTTCGACTTTGACTTTTACAAAAATGACTTCCGCCAGCAGTTTTCCTTCTTGGAGAAATATGTCGATACCATCCCCGAGGAGGAGATGCCCGTATTGACACTCTCGCTGCGGGAGAGTCTGGCCGACCTCTACTACCAACGCTCCCCGCGTCGCAATGTGACCTACGTGACGGCCCGCAGGATGCAAGGTGCCGACGAGGTCTTGGATGAAGAGGGAGAAGGTGCCGGTCTGGAGGACATCTTCACCGAAGTCAACATCTTCGACAACGACATAGAGCTTATGCTCAACAAGTTCGTCAGTCCCCTATCCTCTTCATTGGCCACCATCTACTACCATTACTTCATCACGGACACGGTGGATGTGGACGGCATCCCCTGCATCGAGCTCTCCTTCTCACCCGTGAACAGCCGCACCTTCGGCTTCAGTGGAAGGTTGTACATCGTCAACGACAGCACCTACGCGTTGAAGCGATACGCTATCAATGTGCCCGTTGACATCAACATGAACTTTGTCCGGCAGCTCCGTATCGAGCAGGACTTCGTGCGTCTGGACACCGGCTTATGGGTGCCCAATGCCGCACAGACATTCGCCTCTTTCTCCCTTACCAAACGCAAAAAGACGAAGCAGATCTACATCCGGCAGAACACCCTGTGGTACAACTATGAGATCGGCGCCACGATGCCGGACTCGCTGAGTGCCATCTTGTCGGGCGGCATGGCCGACGCGCCCAACACCAAATACAGAAGCTGGCAATGGAAGAAGATGAGGCCCCTGCCCCTGACCGCCAAGGAGTCGTTCATGGACAGTCTCTCAACAGAGCTACGGCGGCTGCCCGCCTTCAAAGTGCTGGAAAAGACGGCAGAGATCCTCTCCACGGGCTACATCGCCACAGCCAAAGACCGCAAGGAGAGCGGTTTCGACATCGGCTCCATCTACAACATGGTCAGCTACAACCCCACGGAGGGCGTCCGACTGCGTTTCGGGGGCATGACCACGGCCAAAGCTCACGAGCGGTGGTTCCTGAACTGGTACGTCGCCTTCGGTCTTGGTGACCAGCGACTCAAGTACAAGGCCACTTTGATTCACAGCTTTGTCAAGAAAGAGCGCCATTACAACGAGCACCCACGCCATGCTTTGTCGTTCAGCACCATGTACGACGTCGAGATGCCGGGGCAGAGTTATGGTTACATGGAACGCGACAACTTCCTGATGTCGTACAGCACCGGGGAGCCATCGCTCTCCGCGCAGTATGTGCAACGCCTCAAGTTGCGCTACGAAAAGGAGTGGCCCTTCCGGCTCAGTTTAGACACCTGGGTGCAGTATGAGAACAACGAGGCCACCGGCACGCTGATGTACTGGCGCATCAACCCCGACGGCGGCATCTCACGGATCACCTCCTTTCAGAATCTAGAATGGTGCATGCAGCTCCGCTGGTCGCCGGGCGAACGACTGTACAACAACCAGTCTGGCAACGAGAACATCAAACTCTCCAAGAACGCCCCTGTGTTGCGGCTCACGCACACCAGCGGGCTCCTTGACCTCCGCTATTGGTACCATCGCACCGACTTCTCCGTGGAGAAACGCTTCTGGCTCTCTGCCTTCGGGCATATCGACGCCACGCTACAGGCTGGCATCGTCTGGAACACGGCACCGTTCCCGAAGCTATACATACCGCCAAGCAACCGTTCTATCTTCCTCGCCTCCAACGCCTTCTGCCTGATGAAGCCGATGGAGTTCATCATGGACAAGTATGTGAGCCTCTATGCCACCTACTATCTGAAAGGCTGGATTTTCAACCGCATCCCGCTGTGGAACCGTCTGAAGTTCCGCGAGGTACTCTCCTTCAGCGGCGTCTATGGCGGTTTGTCGGCCAAGAACAACCCCGACTCTGGCACGCCAGGACTCTATCTGTTCCCCGACGGTTGCGGACAACTAGGCAAACTGCCTTACATGGAGATGACTGCCGGCATTGAGAATATCTTCCAATTCCTGCGCATCGACTATGTCCGCCGACTCACCTACGCCAAAGACTTGAAGGGCTGGGACAAGAACGGCATCCGGATCTCCTTGCGGGTGACCTTCTAATCTATCTTACGGTCAATGCAAAGACATACCTTTTTCTAAAGACATCAAATCATAAAAAAAGAGCCCCCGATATGGAGGCTCTTTTTCGATCTAGTGTCGCAAGAGACTATTCTTCCACGACATCCACAATTTTCTGAGAGGTGAAGTCGCCGTCCTCTTCGAGATAGAACTTGTAGGACACCAGCAACTCATTGTCAGACTTTCTGTACAGATTGTACAAGAAATAGTCATTGCCTTCCATATATTGTTTGATATCGCCACCGCGAGCCAAGATAGCACCCACAGCGCTGATGAATTTGGTTTTAGCCTTCACATCGGTATAGTTCACATCGTTGCCGGTGAACACATACTCGCCATCCCAGTAGAGGTTGATGGTGGATACGATGGCCTTGGCGCTGATAGCGTTGGTCGGGTTGAGGAATACATAATCCGTTGTGGTCACATAAGTCTGTTGATTTCTGTTGCAGCTTGAGAGCACAAAAGCGCAGCATACAAGTGCGAATAAAGCGATCTTTTTCATTGTTACGATTTTTTTTTATTAATAATGATGTTAAAACGATTTCTTGTCAATAATATTGTGATAGATTTTGCGATTATTTCAGCACGCCCAGTTCCTTGCCGATCTTGGTGAAGGCGGCGATGCACTTGTCGAGGTGCTCGGGCTCGTGAGCGGCGGAAATCTGCACGCGGATACGGGCTTGGTCTTTCGGTACCACAGGATAGTAGAAACCGGTGACATAGATGCCTTCCTCCTGCAGTTTGGCGGCCATCACTTGAGACAGTTTGGCGTCATAGAGCATCACGGCGCAGATAGCGGACTCCGTCGGTTTGATGTCGAAGCCGGCGGCTTTCATCTTGGCCACGAAATACTCGGTGTTGCTGTGCAGCTTGTCTTGCAGCTCGTTGGTCTCGGACATGATATCGACCATCTTGCAGCCGGCAGCAGCCACCATCGGAGGGATGGAGTTGGAGAAGAGGTACGGACGGGAGCGTTGACGCAGCATGTCGATGATCTCCTTCTTACCAGTGGTAAAACCGCCGATAGCGCCACCAAAGGCTTTGCCCAGGGTGCCGGTGAGAATCTCGATCTTGCCGCGCAGGTTGTAGCGCTCGGTCACGCCGCGGCCGGTGTTGCCCACCACGCCAGCGGAGTGGCTCTCATCGACCATGACCATGGCGTCATATTTCTGAGCCAGCTCATAAATCTTGTCGAGCGGACATACGTTGCCGTCCATGGAGAACACGCCGTCGGTGACGATGATGCGGAAACGCTGTGCCTGAGCTGCCTTGAGTTGCTCCTCGAGGTCGGCCATGTCGGCGTTTTTGTAACGATAGCGGACAGCCTTGCAGAGGCGCACACCATCGATGATGGAGGCGTGGTTGAGGGCGTCGGAGATGATGGCGTCCTGATCGGTGAGCAGAGGCTCGAACACACCGCCGTTAGCATCGAAACAAGCAGCATAAAGGATGGTGTCCTCAGTGCCGAAGAACTCGGCGATCTTCTTCTCGAGAGCCTTATGAAGGTCAGAGCAACCGCAGATGAAGCGCACGGAGGCCATACCATAGCCGTGGGTGTCAAGGGCTTCCTTGGCGGCGGCGATCAGACGTGCGTCGTTGGCAAGGCCCAGATAGTTGTTGGCGCAGAAGTTCAGCACCTTGCTGCCGTCCTGCAGCGTGATCTCACCGCTCTGGGGAGAGGCGATGATTCTTTCATTCTTGTACAAACCGGCTTCTTTGATGTCGGCTAATTCTTTCTGAAGATGGTTTTGAAAATTGGTGTACATTGTGTTACGTTTATTAAGTTATGAAGATATTAAACTATTAAATCATAACGGGTGAGATGTAAAGATAAGCAGTAAGGAGTTAAGGAGTTAAGAAACTAAGAAACTAAGGAGTGTTGGGTAGTGTTTGGAGTAAGAGTGTTGATTTATAGAGGTGCAAAAGTAGAAAAAAAATGAATATGGTCGTTTATTTCTTCTTTTTCCGCTTCAATTGTTTCTTCTTTTTGCTTTCCCATTTATCTACGGCTTTCTTGTAGCGTTCGCGGCAGCCTTGGATATACTCTTTGGTGAATTTAGGGTTGCCATACTTGGCCATACGTCCTTGGATGATGGAGGCCTGGTTGGACACATAGCCGGACGGTCTGGCGGGATTGCGCTTCATAGGTGCGGGATAGCAGGCCGTGATGAGGGCTGCCTGGTGTGCGCTCAGGTTCTTGGCGCTGCAATGGAAGTAGTGCTGTGCAGCGGCTTCGGCGCCATAGATGCCCGGCCCCATCTCGATGACGTTGAGATAGACCTCCATGATGCGTTCCTTGCCCCAGAAAGTCTCGATCATGAAAGTGTAATAGACCTCAAAGCCTTTGCGCACCCACGAGCTCTTGGGCCAAAGGAATACGTTCTTGGCCGTCTGCTGCGAGATGGTGCTGGCACCGCGCTTGCGGCCGTGCTCACGCTCTTGGATGGCCTGGTCGATGGCGATGATGTCAAAACCCCGATGGCCTAGAAAATAGTTATCCTCGGAGGCGATGGCAGCCTTGTACATATAGGGGGATATCTCCTCGATAGGCTTCCATTTCTTCTCGATGGACTGACCGTCAAAGACCGCACGCCGGAGCATCAGCAGCGTCACCGGCGGGTTGATCCAGCGGTAGGCGATGGGCAGCAGAATGCTGATCAAGACGAGGGCCAGTACAATCTTGCCGACCACCCGCCAGAAAGAGTTCTTTTTGGCAGTTTTTTTCGTCTTTGTTCCTTTCTTGGCCATAAAACTCAAAATAATTAGTCGAGATGCAGGTCGTGGCCCATCTTCTCCTGTTTGGTCTTGAGATAGCGGGCGTTGTCTTTGTTAGGCGCAATGATGATGGGTATCGTCTCGGTGATGTTGATGCCGTGGGCGTCAAGTCCGACCCGTTTGGCGGGATTGTTGGTGATGAGGCGCACATTGGTGGCTTTGAGGTCGCGCAGGATCTGCGCGCCGATGCCGTAGTCGCGCTCATCGGCTTTGAAGCCCAGCTCGATGTTGGCCTCCACGGTGTCGCGCCCCAGCTCTTGCAGGTGATAAGCCCGCAGCTTGTTGATAAGGCCGATGCCACGGCCCTCCTGACTCATATAGAGAATCAACCCTTTGCCTTCCTTATCGACCATCTGCATAGCATTATGGAGCTGGTCACCGCAGTCGCACTTGCAGGAGCCAAAGATGTCGCCCGTGGCACAGGAGGAGTGGACGCGTACCATGACGGGCTCCCCTGCCTCCCATTCGCCCTTCTTGAGGGCCAGATGGGTGGCGCCGTTGTTAAGCTGTGTATAGGCGATGAGGCGGAAGGTGCCCCAGCGGGTCGGCAGGTTGACCTCCTGTTCCTTGCGGATGAGGGTCTCGCGCTGCAGACGATAGGCAATCAGCTTCTCGATGCTGGTCACCTTGATGTCATGCTTCTCTGCAATCTCCAGCAGCTGCGGCAGGCGGGCCATAGTGCCATCGGGGTTGATGACCTCTATAAGGGAGCCCACCGGCTGCAGGCCGGCGAGGCGGCACATATCGACCGTCGCCTCTGTATGGCCGGCACGCACGAGCACGCCCCCGTCGCGGGCACGCAAGGGGTTGACATGTCCCGGACGGCCGAAGTTGGAAGGCTTCATCGTCGGATCCGCCAACGCCTTGATGGTGGCGGCACGGTCCGACATGGAGACACCAGTGGTGCAGCCATGACCTAACAGGTCCACCGTCACCGTGAACGGCGTGCCGTGCATCGACGTATTGTCATTAACCTGCATGGACAAGTCCAGCTGTTCGCAACGCTCTTTGGTCAGGGGCACACAGAGGACCCCTCGTCCGTATTGCAGCATGAAGTTCACCTTCTCCGGGGTAATCTTCTCCGCTGCTATGATAAAATCTCCTTCATTCTCGCGGTCTTCATCATCCACCATGATGATGAACTTGCCCGCTTTCAAGTCTTCTAACGTCTCCTCAATGGAGCTCAGGTTTCTCATTAGTTTTGGGTAGTTTGTTATTAATATTGGCCATGAGCCAACAACTCATGGCTAAGTTTCATCAATTCAATTTCGTTATTTTATAGCCCTGATAGGCCCATGCGGTGCCATTCGGATTGCCATTCTTGTGATAGCGTAGTGCAAAACGGAAGGTCTTGCTCGGCACCACACTAAGATCCAAGGTGTTACTCCAGCCAAAAGAGGTCGGGAACACATTGAGATTCGGGGTAAACGGATGCCAGTCGCCATGCGTGGCAGGGTCTTCCCCATCCGTGTATGTGGTGGAATAATAGACTTGATAATAGGAGGCCAGACTTCCGCCCACATTGTTCTGATGCTTGATCTCCAAGATCACATCCTCCATGGAATTCAAACTTGCCAGATTGATGACGGGCGAGATGAGCCAGTCGTCGCACTCCTCCGTTGCAGCATTATGGAAGATGATATCGGTGCCCTGGAAGCTGCGGTATTGCCAAGCATCGGTAACCGGATAGCGGCTCCAAGTGCCATTTGTCAAGGTGTTGGCATGCACATAGTCTTCCACCAGCACTTCATCCTGCAACATCTCTTGGATATCCTCTTTCGTACGCAGCGTCAGCTGATATTCGGAGTTATAAACCGAGAGGATGCCATATAGACAATACTCCTTGGTAGCATCGATAATGATATTGCGGAAATAGGCATAATTGGAGGTTCTGACGATAATCGGCGTGCCGTTGATATAGACGGTGCGATCGCAGGTAAAGTCGTTGGATGCCAGCGGCAGACCATGATGTTGGGAGTCGAACTTGCAACCGTTGATCTTGACGAGACAATTGACATTTTCGGGGGTCAGTTGAGTGGTGCCGGTCACCTCAATGGGATGAGCGACGATTGGATTGTTCAGGTCTGGAAGGCCATCCTTGTGCAAGTACTGGCCGAGAGCGGCTTGGTTGATACGTCCCACAGAGCCATTGTATTTCCAACCGATCTGATACTTATTGTGATAGTCGCCCACGATAAGACCGCGGCAGTCCAGATAGACGGTTTGGCCGACAGGATACTCGTTATATAAGCCAGTGCGGTCGATGGAGATCTCGATGCCGCCGGTCTCGTCCTGGATGGTCAGATATTTGTAGCAGTTGCCGCCTTGGTCGGAACTGACGACGACAGCCTTGACGATGAAGACATCATCATAGCTGCAGATAGAGTCTTGCGCACCTGCGCCCAGATTGGGGTGCATGGCCTTGATGTCGGCGATAGTATGGTTGGCGGCGGGACCGTCATAGACAGGTACTTGGAATTCTGGTTCCTCCCAACGGTTGCAGGAGCTGAACAGACCAGCCATCACGGCTGACAATATTATGAGGTAGGTATTGATTCTTTTCATGATGGATGATTATTTTGCTAAACCAGTAATTGTGATATTGTTGACAGCCCATTGAGCATTGTCGCCCATCGTCTTGAAGGCAATGCGGAAATCCTCCGTCAAGGCGCCGTCGGGCAGGTTGAAATGTTCGTTCACAAAAGTGTTGGTCCCTTCAGTAGCGTTCAGCGAGAGCGGGATCCAGAGGGTGGTATTCACATCGCCCGTATAATGATCCGTGTAATAGCACATCATCTTCTGCGCATTGAAACCCTGGGGAGCGCGATGGGTAAAAGTGAGTTCGGGGCTACTGACCGCACTCAGATTGATGGCCGGAGAGATCAGCCAGCTGCCGTCGGCGGAGGAGCCGTTGTAGTAGAAGCCCGTAAAGCTGCTGTTGGACAATACAGTCCAGCCGGCACCATGAATCCATCCATTCTCGAAAGCCGTGGCATAGTTGACACTGAAAATGGTCTGCGTCTCTTGTGGTGCCACGAAGCCCTGCACATCGTCAAGGCTGCGAATCACGATCTGCACATAGTTGTTATAACGGGTCAATATGCCATAGACGGTGCCCGTGCCGACTGGCAGCATCTCGTTGATGAAGTCGGCATAGTTGCTGGTACGCATCGTGATGGTAGAGCCGTCGGCCATGCGGATATCGTGGCTTGTGGAGGCATTGGGCAGACAGTAGGTGGCTGCGCCGCCCTCCACAAAGGTGGCGTTCTCCAACTTGACCAAGCGGTTATAGTAGGTGGTCGGCATATTGTCGGCCGTGGGGATGGAGGTCAACACTATCGGGGTGAAATCCTCCTCCATGTTGATTGGCAGGCCATCGCAGAAGATATACTTGGATGTCTTCGAGGAAGGAATGCCCTGCATGGAGCCATTCTCCCACATGCCCAGCTGCGGCAGTTTGTAATAGTCGCCCAACACCAGGCCGTCGCATTTGACATAGACACGCTGTCCCAGAGGATATTTGTGATAGAGTGTTGAATTGTCGATCTTGATCTGGATACCGGCAGTTCCATCTTCAATATTAATGTATTTATAGCAGTTGCCATGCTCGTCGGAACTGACCACGATACCGGAGATGATGGTACCGGCAGGGATGGAATCAAAGGAGTTTGTAGAGCCGATGGTGTGGTATTCCAGCAACTCGGCGATCGTCATATTGGCAACCCCGTCAAAGGTGGGGACCGGTGCCACATCCTGCTCCCAGTTGCAGGAGGCGAGGAAAAGGCCTATGCCGCATATCAGCGACAGAACAGATATATGTTTCATTATCTTCATTGTTGTCCGATTTTTCTATTAATTGAATGTGAGATTAAGACCGAGATAGAAGGTCGTTCCAAACGCATAGTAGTATTTGTTGGCAAACTTGTTGACGTTGTAGGAGGAGTAGTCGAAACGATACTGCTCCCAAGCGGTCGTCACCAGATTTTTGTTGTTGAGCAGGTTGGTCACGCTGGCATTGAAGCCGATGGTGCAGCCGCTCTTGATACGCCAGGACTTGCTGACGGAGAGATCCATGGTGAACTGGCCTTTGAGGCGTTCTTGATCGACAACCTGATGATACAATTCGGAGTTCTCATCCAAAGAACCACGGGCGGTAGAGGTTCTGCGCTCGGGGTTGAGGTCGCAGCAGATCTTGTCAAAGTAGTTGCAGTTAATATTGACCCACCAGTAGTTGTAGTTAAATTTCAGACCGGCGGTAGTCGCCACTTGCGGAGTGCCGGAGACATGGAAGTTCTTCCAATAGACGGTCCGTTGCACATCGCCTTCGAAGTCGGTTCCGTTGTCGGCATTCATAGTCACTTCGGCGCGGTCGGAATAGCGGTAGTCGCCGTAGTTGCCGGCCAGGATCAGGGAGAACATGCTACCCAGCTTGATCTCCATACCCAGCTCGGCGCCCAGATGACGCTGGTCGATGCCGGAGATGGAGTAGTTAACCATGCTGGCGTAGTCGTCGTGATAGAAGCTGATCAGACGGGTGGCATCCATGATCTGGGCACAGTAGGCTGTCAAGCGCATCTTGATACCCGGATAGGTGATGATATAGGAGAAGTCGCCTGCGAATATTTTCTCGTTCTTGAGATTCTCGGCGTATTTGTTGCGGATACGCGGGGACACGAACGCATTGAGAACGCTGGGAGCTTGGGAAACTGCCGTACCATTCAGCACGAGGTAGTTGCGACCATTGATCTTGTAGGTGATGCCGGCCTTGCCAGCGCCTTCAAGGAAGCCTTTGACCTCGGACTTGCCATAGGACTCGTTCTGGAATCGTCCGTTCTGCATGTGGCCGAAGCGCCAGAACTCGGTACCGCCGATCTCGCCACCGATGTGGAAATCGACATGGTTATAGGTGAAGGCAGCCACCGCCCAGGCTTTCTGGGTATAGATATGGTAATCGTAGTTATAGCCAAAGATATCACCCTGATAGAGGGTGTCGTTCATATGCAGGAGGTCGTTGTATTGCACATTCTGGTCATCGGGGAAGTCGCCTTCGGAGAACTTATCGACATCGAGCCAGTAGGCGCCGCCCAGCATATCGTTGATGGTCTTGTAGTTTTTCTGTTTGACACCGCGGAAATCGACGCCGCCATAGAGTTTGACATGTTCTGTCAGTGTGGCGTTGAAGTTGGAGCTGCCGCCGAGGAGGAAGTGGTCGTAGATTCTGTTCTCCACCATATACTGGGCGCGTTTGCCTTGGAGCGCGGCCAGCTGGTTGACCTCGTACATCTTGTCCCAGTTGACCTGGGTATAGGACTCGTCGTTGGAAGCCCAATAGTTGAAGATATTGCCGTAGTAGCTGCTGGTATCGCCATTAGAGATCTGATAGGATGGCAGATAGCGGTAGTAGTCGGGACGCGGATCCGGCACATCGTACCAGTTGAGGGCCGTCGTGTTGTTACGGCCGAAGGAGGTGGCGATGGTGGATTGGATATGGATCTTGTTGCTCTTGGGGGCGTAGGTGTGCGTCAGCAGGATGACCGGCTCGCAGGTGGTACGTACGCGGGCGTTGCGCTGTTTGCCTTGGTACCAGCCCCAGTTGGCATTATAATAGTGGTTGTCGAGCAGGTCATAGACCTCTTGCACCGCGTTGGCCTGCATGCCGCGCGAGGTGTAGGAGGCAAAGGCAGACAAGTTGAGATGGTTGGCCTCGTTAAGTTTCTTCTCCACGGCGAGGAAGCCGGCGAAACTGTTGTAGGTGGTTCCCTCGACATAGGAGATGTTATGTCCGAAGCGTGCGGAGAGGGAGCCTGCCACCGACCAGCCGTTCTTCATCACGCCCGTAGCACCCGTCACAATCACACGGTTGTTGTAGGTGCGGTTGCTCAACGAATAGGTGGCACGCAGCTGACGGCGGAAGTTGCTCGCCCGCAAGTTGTAGTTGCTGGCCCCACCCACATTGCCGAAAGTGAACGCCGCCAGGTTCAGGTTGGCGATGTTCTCCGGATAACGGAATATATGGTTCAAGCCGCCCCATTGGGAATAGGAGGCGCGGTCCGTGATCATGCTGTTCATCGCAAAGCCGTTCAGACAGACATCCTGATATTTATTGTCCAAGCCTCTGGAACGGAAATAGGCGATGCTGAAGGTGTAGGAGGTATTGTTGAGATAGACATCCTGGCTGGAGTGCAGCAGACCCGGGATATAGTTGTTGTCACCACCCTCGGAGTCGTCGCTCTGACCCTCGCTAAGATCCACCGAAGTATTCTCATCACCCTGGCTGTTCACCACCTGGGTAGTATCGGCAGATGCCTTCTTGTTTTTGGCTTTCTTCGTCGTATTGTCCTGGGCGTTCAGACAGGGTAAGACGCATAGGAACACGAGCACACATAGTAATAGTTTTTTCATAAGCGTAAATTTACAAAAACGCGCAAAAATACACATTTTTTCGTATCGTCCGAAGCAAAATTCATCCTCCGGGCAACACTCTTCAAAGTCGGAAAGATGAATATCTTAACAGGATTCCGTCATGTTTGTGAACTGGTTTTTGACAATGACCTGTTTAGAAGTATGAAAAAAAAAGTGGTCACACGATAGCATAATAATTTTATATTTGCGACCTCTAAAATGGAAGAACCGAAAATCCAGATCAACAGAGTAGGACAAACCATTCATTTCAATGCTTATGAAGCTTAATTACACCAATACAGCATTTTCCATTCCGGAGGAAGCTTTGCGTGGGCACCAGGCGCTTGCGGAAGAAGCGTTCCGGACGACGGTCGAGAAGAGCGGCCGCGGCAATGATTTTTTAGGGTGGGTAGATCTGCCTGCCGAGATCAGCGAGTCGGATTTTGACGCCATCGAGCGTTGTGCCGACCGTCTGGCCAGCAAGTCAGAGGTGACGGTCGTCATCGGCATCGGCGGTTCCTACTTAGGCACCCGTGCCGTTGTAGAGGCCCTGCAGCACTCTTTCGGCGCCATGCTGCCGCAGAAGCGCCCCTATCTGCTCTATGCCGGCAACAATATGAGCGAAGACTATCTCCACGATCTGTTGGAGGTCTTGGACAAGAAAGACTACTCTCTGATTGTCATTTCCAAGTCGGGCACCACGACGGAGCCCGCCATCGCCTTCCGTGTCTTGAAGCAGCACTGCGAGCGCAAATACGGTCTTGAGGAGGCCCGGCAGCGCATCGTGGCCGTCACCGACGCCGCGCGCGGGGCCCTGCGCACCTTGGCCACCCAGGAGCAATATGAGACCTTCGTCATCCCCGACAATGTGGGCGGCCGCTACTCTGTGCTGACCCCGGTGGGACTACTGCCCATCGCCGTGGCAGGATTCTCCATCCGCGAGCTGGTGGCTGGTGCCAAGAGCATCCGCGAGACCCTCCTCGCCCACCCCGCCTTCGATGAAAATCCCGCCATGCAGTATGCTTTGGTACGTTATATGCTTTACAACCAAGGTCTCAAGGTGGAACTGATGACCTCCTTCGAGCCGCGCCTCTTCTACTTCGTCGAGTGGTTCAAGCAACTCTTCGGCGAGAGCGAGGGCAAGGAGCACAAGGGCATCTTCCCCGCCGGCGCCATCTTCTCCACCGATCTGCACTCTTTGGGACAGTATATCCAAGAGGGCACCCGCCAGCTCTTTGAGACGGTGCTGACGGTTGAAAAAGCCCACCACCATGTGGAGATCCCCTTCGATGAGCAGAACACTGACGGTCTCAATTACCTGCAGCACCGCAGCATCAACGAGATCTGCCATATTGCCCAGGAAGGCACCTGCCAAGCCCACGTGTCCGGCCAAGTGCCCAACATCGAGATCTCCATTCCTGAATTGTCGGAGAAGACCCTCGGAGAACTCATCTACTTCTTTGAGTTCAGCTGTGCCGTCAGCGGCTATATGTTGAAGGTCAACCCGTTCGACCAACCCGGCGTGGAGGCCTACAAGCGCAATATGTTCCTGCTGTTAGGCAAGCCCGGCGTCAAATAAGATTCCTCCCACTAAACACTGACGGTTTTGGCATCGTTCATACTCATATTCTTCGCCCTCTACATCGTCATGTTGTTCGTCATCGCGGGCATCACCTCCCGCAAGTCGGACAACCAGTCCTACTTCACCGGCAACCGCCAGTCGCCTTGGTTTGTGGTCGCTTACGGCATGATCGGCAGCTCTCTCTCGGGCGTCACCTTCATGTCGGTGCCGGGCGATGTCTATACCACCCAGTTCACCTATTTCGGGGTCGTCATCGGCTATATCTTAGGATACATAGTCATTGCTAAGCTATTGTTGCCGCTCTATTACAGGCTTCAGGTGACCTCCATCTACGAGTACCTGGGCATGCGCGTCGGCAAGGAGGCCCACGCCACGGGCTCCCTGCTCTTCTTCATCTCCCGGCTCTTCGGCTCTGCCTTGCGCATGTACCTGGTCATCTTCGTCTTGCAGATCTTTGTCTTCGACGGGTTAGGCATCCCCATCTGGGCGACCTCCATCGTGATGATCACCATCATCCTCTTCTACACCTTTCGCAGCGGACTCCGCACGGTGGTGTGGACCGACCTACTGCAGACCACCTTCCTGATCGGGGCACTCGTCATCACGCTGATCGTGATACTGCGCACTATGGACACCTCCTTCTCCCAGCTGTGGTCTGAGATGTCCACCGCCGGCAAGGACGGGACCGACTGCCGTATGGTGTGGAACACCGACTGGAACAGCAACTGTTATTTCCTGAAGCAGATCATAGGCGGCATGTTCATCACCATTGCCATGACGGGCTTGGATCAGGACATGATGCAGAAGAACCTCTCGTGCAAGTCGCTGAAAGACGCCCAACGCAACATCTTCTCCTTTACCACCATCTTGGTGGCTGTCAACGTGCTGTTCCTTCTCTTGGGCGCTCTGTTGCTGGTCTTTGCCCAACGCAACGGCATCGACATTGCCAACATGCCCACCGACCGTATCTATCCTGAGATTGCCTTCAAGTACATTGGCAGGTTAGGGGCCATCGTCTTCATCTTCGGCCTCATCTCCGCGGGTTTCTCCTCCGCCGACGGCACCTTTACGGCGCTGACCACCTCCGTCTGCTTCGACATCCTGAAGATTCAGAACCGGCAGTACACGGAAGAGCGTCAGGCGCTCATCCGCCGGATCGTGCATATCGTCATCGCCTTGCTCTTCTTGTCGGTCATCATCTTCGTGTCGAGTCATCACAAAGACGCACTCATTCGCATCATCTTCAAAGTGGCCTCTTACACGTATGGACCGCTATTGGGTCTCTTCATCTTCGGCATGTTCACCAAACGACAGATTCCCGTCGGCCGCCGCTTCCTGATCCCGGTCATCTCCCTGGTCATCCCGGCTTTCTGCTATGTGCTGGCCAGCTATTCACCACAATGGTTCAACGGCTTCCAGTTCGGATATGAACTACTGATAGTCAATGGATTGCTTGTCTTTGCCTGTCTCTTGTCAATCAGCAAAAAAGAAACAAATGACATTATTCAACAATAACACCTTTTTATTCACTAAAACCTTATCATTATGAAAAAATTTATCGCTGAAATGATTGGAACTTTCGTACTGACCCTGCTGGGTTGCGGTACTGCCATGTTCCTTGGTTGCGCTACTCCTGCGGGCGTAGTGGGTACGGCTATCGCCTTCGGTCTGACCGTGATAGCTATGGCTTACACGATTGGCGGCATTTCCGGTTGCCACATCAACCCGGCCATCACCTTCGCCGTGGCTCTCTCCGGCCGTATGAGCTGGAAAGACGCTTGTGGCTACTGGATTGGCCAGGTGATCGGTGGTATCCTCGCCGGTCTCGTGCTCTTCGCACTCGTCAACGTGGTGACTCCTTCCGCTGAAGGCATTGCTGACAACATGATGGGTCTCGGCTGCAACGGCGTGGCCAATGCCGGCGGTGTCTGGGGCGCTTGCCTCGTAGAGGTGATCGCCACCTTCATCTTCGTGCTCGTGGTTCTCGGAACTACTGACGGCAAGTTAGGCGCCGGCAACCTCGCCGGTCTCGCCATCGGTCTCACCCTGATCCTCGTCCACCTGGTATGCATCAACCTCACGGGCACCTCTGTGAACCCCGCCCGTTCCATCGGACCGGCCATCTTCGCAGGCGGCCAGGCTCTGTGCGACCTCTGGGTGTTCATCTGCGCTCCGCTCGTAGGTGCAGCTCTGTCTGCCCTCGTTTGGAAAGGCCTTGCATGTGAAAAATGTGAGAAATAATATTTCCTGAAAAGGATTTCTTTCCTCAAACGGGACTGCCTTGCGACAGTCCCGTTTTTTTTATCAACAGATGAGTTCAAAGAAACGATTATGCTCGCCGGCAATGCATCTCACTCTTTTCATCAGACAGGTTTGAAAAATCGAGAAAAAAACTATATTTGCACTTTCTAAAACCAGTCCTTGGACAATAACGAGAAGGACATATCAAATTACTTAAGAACAATTAGTTACGATTAAAACAAAACACTATATGGCATCTTTCAAGCTGACCTCTATTCACCGTTTGGGTATCTATTTCTGCCTACTGGCCATTGTCGTCTCCGCGACCAGTTGTCGCAAACACAAAAACGACGCTGACGCTTATGGCGTTTGTGAAGCAACCGAGATCACCGTATCTTCGGAAGCCAACGGCAAAATGCTCCAATTCAACATCCACGAAGGAGAGACCTACGAAGCCAACGAGATTGTCGGTTGTATCGACACTTTTCAAACACATCTGCAAATCAAGCAGTTGGAAGCTTCAATTAAAGCAACGCTTGCGCGACGCCCCAATGCAACCTCTCAGGTGCGGGTGTTGGACGACAAGCTGAACACCTTGAACAAAGAGAAGCAGCGCGTGAGCAACCTGATAGAGGCCAACGCCGCCTCCACGAAGCAGTTGGACGACATACAGGCTGAGATCAACATCACCAAGAGTCAGATTGCTGCCACCAAATCCAACCTGTCCACCCAAGATCAGTCGTTGCTGGAAGAGGTAGAGGCCATGCGCTTCCAGCTCCAGCAGCTCCAGCACGCTTTGGAGAGTTGCCACATCAAGACGCCCATCACGGGCACCATCATCAACAAATACATTGAAGAGAACGAGTTGGCGTACCAGGGCAAGCCCCTGTTCAAGATTGCCGACTTGAGCAATATGTTCATCAAGGTCTATGTCACCGAGGATCAGCTTTCCACCATTAAGCTGAACCAGAAAGCCGTGGTGCGTCTGGACAAGCCCGATGGCAAGTACATCAAGTTGGACGGCAAGATCACCTGGATCTCCCCGAAGGCCGAGTTCACCCCGAAGATGATCCAGACCAAGGATGAGCGCGCCAACTTGGTGTATGCCGTGAAGGTCAGCTTCAAGAACGACGGCTCGGCCAAGATCGGCATGCCTGGCGACGTAGTTTTCAAATAAGGTCTGCGGGCTGTGGAAGCGCTCTCTGTTCAGAAAGTCAACAAGGTTTACGACAAAACCGTCCAGGCGCTCCAGGATATCACCTTTGAGATCCGGGAGGGCGAGTTGTTCGGTCTGGTCGGCCCTGACGGAGCGGGCAAGTCCACCCTGTTCAACATCCTCACCACCCTTTTGTTGCCCGACTCCGGCGAGATTCGCATCTTGGGGATGGATCTCATCAACGACTACAAGCTGGTGCGTCAGGAGATCGGCTATCTGCCGGGCACCTTCTCGCTATATCCCGACCTCTCCGTGAAGGAGAACCTGGACTTCTTCGCGGTCATGTACAAGAGCAACATCGAGGAGAACATGGACCTGATCCGTCCTATCTGGCGGCAGATAGAGCCTTTCAGCAAGCGCAAGGCGGGCAAGCTCTCCGGAGGCATGAAGCAGAAGCTGGCCTTGTGCTGTGCTCTCATCCACCGTCCCCGTATCCTCTTTCTCGACGAGCCCACCACCGGTGTGGATCCCGTGTCCCGCAAAGAGTTCTGGGAGATTCTGCAGACCATCAAGACACAAGGCATCACTGTGTTGGTCTCCACGCCTTACATGGACGAGGCCACCCTCTGCGACCGTATCGCCTTGATACAGAATGGCAAGATCTTAGGCATCGACACCCCGCAGTCCATCATCCAGCACTTCAAAGGCACCCTCTACACCTTCCGGAGCGCCGACATCTTCTCTTTGCTCAAAGCCTTGGAAGACTGTCCTTTACAGTGCAACTACTACCCTTACGGGGAATATTGTCATATCGCCTTCTACGAAGACATGGAGACCGCCATGCCCCAGTTCCTGCAATTCTTGGAGGAGCAAGGACAGGAGCACGGCGAGATCAAGCCCATACAGCCATCCATTGAGGACTGTTTTATTGAAATTGTCAAAATGCACCGCCATGAATAGTATTGAGGTAGATCATCTGACGAAGAAGTTCGGCGACTTTGTGGCGGTCAACGAGATCAGCTTCCAGGTCCGGGAGGGCGAGATCTTCGGCTTCTTGGGAGCCAACGGTGCGGGAAAGACGACAGCCATCAAGATGATGAGCGGTCTATTGCAGCCCACCTCTGGCAAGGCGATTGTGGCGGGCTACGATGTGACCACCCAAGCCAAGCTCATCAAGCGCAACATCGGCTATATGAGCCAGCGCTTCTCACTATATAACGACCTGACCGTCTTTGAGAACATGCAACTCTTCGGCACCATCTACAAGATCCCGCGCACAGAGCTCAAACAACGCATCATGGACAGTCTGGCCGCTTTGGAGTTGACCAAGCAGGCCAACCTGTTGGTCAACTCCATCCCGTTAGGCTGGAAGCAGAAGCTGGCCTTTGCCACGGCCATCCTGCACAAGCCCAAGATCGTCTTCTTGGACGAGCCCACCTCCGGCGTGGATCCGATCGTGCGCCGCGAGTTCTGGAATCTCATCTATCAGACTGCCTCCACGGGCGTCACCATTCTGGTCACGACCCACTACATGGACGAGGCGGAGTACTGTCACCGCATCTCCATCATGGCGGACGGCAACATCCGGCTGTTAGGCACCCCCGAGGAGCTGAAACAGCAAGTCGGCGTGAGCACCATCAACGATGTCTTTGTAGAATATGTCAAACACTAAAAGAGGTAAAGGATGAAAGAGCTGCGCATGATATTAAAGAAGGAGTTCATCCACATCTTCCGCGACAGGATTACCCTATTGCTGGTCCTAGCCATGCCCGTGGCGCTGGTACTGCTCTTCGGCTTCACCATCAGCACCGACATCCACAACGCCCGCATCGCCGTCCTCGACCACTCCAAAGACAGCCAGTCACAGGCGTTCATCCAGAAGCTCTCCTCCTCCAACTATTTCCAGATCGTCTCCTACCCTAACACGGAAACGGAAATCGACTTCCAGTTCAAGGAGAACAACATCAAGTTGGCCATCGTCATACCCCACAACTTCGAGAGCCAGCTAGAGAAAGAGCACAACACCACCATACAGGTTATCGATGACGTCTCCGACCTCAACATCGCCTCCATCCTGAACAACTATGTCCGTTCTGTCGTCCTCGACTTCCAAAACGAGTACAACGAGTCCATCACCCACGGAGAGCCCTTCAGCATCACCACCAAGATGGAGTACAACTCCAATATGGAGAGTGTCTATATGTTTGTGCCGGGCATCATCACGTTGATCATGATTCTGGTGACAGCCCTGATGAGTTCCATCACGCTGGCGCGTGAGAAGGAGACAGGCACGATGCGCATGCTCTTCATCACGCCAGTGAAGAAGATCTACGTCGTCATCGGCAAGGTGATTCCTTATATGATCATCTCCTTCATCAGCACCATCGTCATTATCGTCATCAGCGTGTTCGTCTTCAAGATGCCACTCAACGGCAGCATCTTCTTCTTGTTATTGCTCTGCATCATCTTCATGCTCACGGCCGCCTCGTTCGGTATGCTGATCTCCACTATCAGCACCACGCAGCTGGATGCCATGATGATCACCATGATGGGCCTCTTCCTGCCCACCGTGCTGTTGTCTGGATTCCTGTTCCCCCTCAACAGTATGCCGATGGTCTTCCAGGTGCTCGCCAACATCTTCCCGGCCAAGTGGTTCATCCTGGCCATCAAAGATGTGATGATCAAAGGTTCCGGCTTCTTCGACGTGTGGCCCTACCTGACCATCCTGTTCGGGATGGCCGTCATATTCATCAGTATCAGTCTTAAAATGTTGGACAAAAGAAACTAAGCCATGAGAACGATATTGATACTGATAAAGAAAGAGTTTCTGCAGGTGTTCCGCAATCCTTTGTTGCTGAGCATTCTCATCGTGGCCCCCATGGTGCAGTTCATGATCTTCCCCTTCTGTGCCGACTACGAGATCAAGGTGCTGGACATCGTCTTCATCGACCACGACGGATCCAGTGTCACGCAAGACATCATCCACAGCTTTGACGCTTCCGACATCTTCGTTCCGCACGGCATCATCCACAACAAAAAAGAGGCCAACAGGATGTTGAAGCACGACAAAGTGGACATCATCGTTGAGTTCCCCAACCATTTCGAGCAGGACCTGATGAACGGAAACGCCACGCGCATAGCCATCACCGCCAACGCCATCAACACCACCAAGGCGGGCATCGGCGTGGGCTACACGCAGGAGATCATCGGAGGTTACATGCAGGAATTCAAAGAGAAAAACATGGTCTATACCTCTGCCGAAGAGACCCCTGCCAACGTCAACCTTTCCTACATCTATTGGTACAACGAGCAGATGAACTACAAAAACCTCATCGTGCCCGGCATTTTGGTCATCTTGGTCACGCTCATCGGCTGTTATGTTACCGCCTTGAACCTGGTACGTGAGAAAGAGATTGGCACCATTGAGCAGGTCAACGTCACCCCTATCCGGCGTTGGCAGTTCCTCATTGGCAAGATGATCCCCTTCTGGATTCTCGGCATGGCGGAATTCATCCTCGGCATCGGCATCATGAAGCTCGTCTTTGGCATCACCGTGCAGGGCAGCATCCCTTTGTTGCTCGGCATCACAGCCATCTACCTGCTCGTCATGCTGGGCCTGGGATTCTTCATCTCCAGCGTCTCCGAGAACCAGCTTCAGGCCATGTTCATTGTATTGTTCCTCTTCATCATCTTCGTATTGTTGAGCGGCCTCTTCACCCCCACCGAGGGCATGCCGAAATGGGCGCATCACATCAACTACCTGAACCCCATGTCGTTCTATATGGAGGTCATCAAGAAGATTGTGCTGAAAGGCAGTACCTTCATCAGCGTGCAGAAGGAGACCATCATCCTCTCCGTCATGGCTGTACTGGTCAACACCGGCGCCATCCTCAGCTATCAAGAAACCAGCAAATAATAGATTTTTCATCTACCCTATAATCTTTTTTGAAAAAACCAGAACCCTATGCTCATCTTAGAAAAACCATACGTATCTGAAACATTGATCAAGACTGCCATCGAGCAGCATCTCCCGGTCCTGCGCAACGCCATGTCGGAACAGATTGTAGCGAACGGATATCCACTCCACCTCTACAACGACGAAGAGTTTGTGGCCGCCTACCAGCAACGCGGACGTCTCTACACGATGTCGGAGAACGCTTTGGGCTGGCTGGTGGAACACCTGCCCGACCAAGAGTTGCTCGACAAGATCGCACTGTTGAAAGACAAGGCCACCTTCCGTCGGATATGCCAGGACATGTATCCCGACTTCTTCTTCTGCGAGGAGGAAATCGCCAAACTGGACAAGATAGAGGCCGAGAAGCTCTCCTATCCTTTGGTACTGAAGCCCTCCATTGGCTTCCTGAGTGCGGGTGTGCATGTGGTACATGATACGGAAGAATGGCATGCCGCTATCCGCGACATCCAAGAGAACTTCCACAAGGTGAGTACCCAGTTCCCCGAGTTCGTCATCGGCACCCAGAAGTTCTTGATAGAAGAGTACATCCGAGGAGAAGAGTACGCCGTGGATACCTATTTCGACGAGAAGGGCGTGCCCACCATCCTCAACATCTTCCACCACCGTTTCGCCAACGAGTCTGACACCTCCGACCGTCTCTACTGCTCCAGCAGAGCGCTGTACGACCAGTACGAGGAGCCGTTCATGCACTTCCTTGTGCAACTCAACAAGGTGCTGAAGTTGCACGACTTCCCCATGCACATCGAGTTCCGCTATGACGGCAAGAAGGCCATCCCCATCGAGATCAACCCGTTGCGTTTTGCAGGGTTCTGTCTCAATGAGTTGCAGACCCACATCAGCGGTTTGCATCCCATCACCGCCTATCTGGAGAACATCCATCTCAGCAAGGAGGATATGTGGCAGGGCAAAGAGCTCGACACCTACAGTTTCCTAGTCTTGGAGCGCCCCGCCGATGCTGCACCCGAGGAAGTCTTCAACGAGCAGAAGTTCCGTGAGGACATGATGGACGTCTTGGAGCTGCGTCCGCTGGCCGATCCCTCCGTGGGCGTGGCCGCCACCGCCTTTATCCGCACCGATGATGCCCATCAAGCGGAGTTAGAGCACATCCTGCACCTCGACATGCACGATTATATGATCGTCAAATAACAACATTTCAAACCATGGAACACATGAAACCTCAAGGTATTTTCCAGAGAAAGCTGCTCGCCCTGACGATAGGCTTGGTGTGCATCTTCAACCTATCCTCCTGCCAAGACAACAGTCTGCGACATCCCAAGCCCTCGTGGTTCAAGTATTACACGGCCTATTCTGCCCAAGAGCAGCAGACATTCTACCAGCAGCAGATTCCGCAGTTCACGGATCCTGATTCCAACATCCAGTATGGCATCCGCAGTTTCTACGCACAGCGTGACTACGAGCCTTTCTGGACCAGCAAGGGACTGGATGAATCTTTAAGCGGCACCCTATTGCAATACCTTGGAGATGCTAGGTCGCACGGCATCAACCCGGAGCAGTTCGCCTACACCCACATCGCCTCCACTATCGACTCTCTGAAGAATCATCTCGTAGTGAATCAAGACAGTGCATTATACCAACGACTGATGGACTTGGAGTTGTCCATGACCAAGTCATATCTTCGTTATGCCACCACGATGCGTTACGGCATCAGCGACCCCAAGGTCGTCAACGGCGGCAAGTGGCTCTACAAGTATGAGAAGCCGGACACCACATTTGTGCAAGAGACACTTGCACAAATGAAGAAGCTGGAAAAATCCATGGAAGAGATGCAGATCCAAGACCCTGTATACAAACGCTATCAGCAGGAGCTGGCCGGTTGGATGCAGAAAGCTGAAAGGGAGACCGACACCCTCCTGGTGGGCAACTGGTACAAGAAATCGGAGGGGGCCTCTTATCGGACACTCTGTCAACGGTTGAAATGGGTGGGTGTCTTGGACTCCTCAGCAACTGATACGAACAGGCTCACCCCGAAAGTGTTGGAAGCTGTCAACCTCTTCCGCGCCGACAATGCCATTCCGGTGAGCGACACCCTCGACAAAGAGACTGTGGAGAAGCTCAACCGTCATGCCAGTTACTACATCAACCGTCTCTCAGCCAATATGGAACGTCTGCGCTGGCACGTCACTCCCGCCAAAGACAAGACCTTCATCGCTGTCAACATTCCCGACTTCACCCTCTGCACCTTTGTGGAGGACACTGTCGCGTTCAGGACGCGCATCTGTTGCGGACGCACGGCCAATCCTGCCAATGCCTCCTGGCGAAAGAAGTCCAACGGCCTCATCCTCGCCGCCAAGAGCGAATCCCCGCTGCTCTACAGCAAAATCAACTACATCGTCCTCAACCCTGAGTGGAGCATCCCTTACGACATCATCAAAAACGAATACTACTACAAGCTCTGCAAGAGCAACACAGCCGTGGTCAACAAAGAGCATCTGTACATCAAAGACGCCCGCAACGGTCAGTATGTGAAACCTGAGACCATCGACTGGAACAAAGTCAACAAGCAGAACATCCCTTATCGGCTCTACCAGACCTCAGGACGCTATAATGCCTTGGGACAGATCAAGTTCAGCTTCCCCAACACAGAGTCCGTCTATCTACACGACACCAACAACAAAGGAGCCTTCAAGCGCAGGGTGCGCGCGCTCTCGCACGGCTGCATCCGCGTGGAAAATCCCTTTGAGCTGGCCGAGGTGATCTACGACCTCAACGAGTTCGACACCATCCGCAAAGAGCAAATAGACATCATCATGGGCAAAGAGCCCACCACCGAAAAGGGAGAGAAATATTTAGAGAAGCTCGAAGAGCAAGACTCCATCCGCTATGAGAAGCTCTCCGATTACGACAAACAGTTCTACCGCAAGCTGATGCCCACCAGCATACACCTTAAAAAGCAGATGCCGCTGTACATTGAATATTACACCTGTTTCTTGGATGACAAAGGGCGGATGCAGTATCGTAACGACATCTACTATAAGGACGGCAACATTTTGATTTACACCGGAATGGACAAATAGACCATGAGCAGGCGGGAGGATTTTGAGCAACGGTTGTACCACCATTTTTCCTTTGTGCCGACGCCCTCGCAGGCAGCGGCCATCCAGCAGTTATCCCAATTCATCTACGATCAGGGCGAACAATTCTTGTTCATCATGAAGGGATATGCCGGCACGGGCAAGACGAGTCTGATGAGTGCTTTGGTCCAATCCTTAGACGAATTACATGTACGCACCGTTCTGCTAGCCCCCACGGGTCGGGCCGCCAAGGTACTGTCGCAATACACGGGACGCAAGGCTTACACCATCCACAAATGGATCTACCGGTTGGCACAGCGCGACGGACAGCATTACTTCCTGCGCAAGGAGAACAAATACCAGCATACCCTCTTCATCGTCGATGAGGCCTCCATGATCTCTGCCGAAGCAAACATAGACGGTCTGGGCATGGGCAGTCTGCTGGACGACCTGATCGACTATGTCTATTCGTCGCCCCACAACCGGTTGCTGATGATCGGCGACGATGCACAGCTGCCGCCGGTACATGCCGTGGAGAGTCCTGCCCTCGACACGACCTACATGAAGCACACCTACGATGTGGTGCCTTACACCTGCCGGCTCACCGACGTGGTGCGGCAGGCGCAGGAGTCGGGCATCCTCGCTTCCGCCACCGACCTGCGTGGCAAGATCGAGCAGGGCGACTACTTCCCTCCCCTCTTCAGCGCCCAGCCGATGCCCGACGTCACCCGTATCAACGGCGGGGAACTCGAAGAGTTGTACAACAGTCTGTACGGGAAATATGCCTCCGAAGAGATCGTCACCATCACGCGTTCCAACAAACGGGCCAACATCTTCAACCAAGAGATACGCGGGCGCATCCACTTCCGGGAAAACCAGATCGCCACGGGCGACTTCCTCATGGCGGTCAAGAACAACTACTACTGGGTGGACGAAAACAGTGAAGTGGGCTTTCTGGCGAATGGCGACATCATGGAGGTGATGAGCATCCACCGGCAGCAGGAGATCTACGGTTTTCATTTCGCCGACCTCACCGTCCGTTTGTGCGACTACCCCGACGAGCCCAATATCGACATCAAGATCATTCTGGAGAGTCTGGACATCGAGAGTGCCTCTCTGCCTTATGAAGACAACCAGCGACTGTATCAGGCCATCGCCGAGGACTATCAGGAGATCACCAACCCGAGGGCACGCTTCATCCGCATCAAGAACGACCCCTACCTCAACGCCGTGCAGGTAAAGTTCGCCTACGCCCTCACCTGCCACAAGACCCAAGGCGGACAATGGAAGCAGGTCATCATAGACAAAGGCTTTGTGCCGGAGGACGGCTTCGACAAAGAGTACCTCCGTTGGCTTTACACCGCTCTTACCCGCAGTACAGAGCAGGTATGGCTACTGAATTTTGAAGACGAGTATTTCGATTAGCGGTTGCGCAAGGCATCGCAGATCCGGCGCAAACCCTCCTCCAATATGGCGCGGGGGCATCCGTAGTTCAGACGCATGAAGCCCTCACCGTCGGCACCATAATCCAACCCACTGTTCAAGCCCACCTTGGCATCTTCAATCATCATGCGCACCAACGCATCGTGGGGCAGACCGTACGCTCTGAAATCGAGCCATAGCAGGAAAGAGGCCTCGGGGCGCATGGCCACCACTTTGGGAGCATGTTTAGAAAGATAGTCGAGGGCAAAATCCACATTCTCTTGCAGATACTGCAACAGTTGCAGGCGCCACTCCTCGCCATAGCGAAAGGCCGCCTCCGCTCCGACATAGGCGAAGAGATGGCCTAGCGACAACTCATTGGCGTCCAGGAAACCGAAGAAGCGCTTTCGGATCTCCGGATCGGGCACATAGCAGACCGACGAGCCCAATCCAGCCATATTGAAGGTCTTGCTGGGCGCAAAGAAGGTGATGGAGTTATGGAACGCCTCCTCCGACACGGTGGTGAATGAGGTGTGCTTATGTCCTGGCAATGTCAGGTCGGCATGGATCTCATCGGCGATGACGAGCACCTTCTGACGGTAGCAGATCTCAGCCACCCGGCGCAGCTCTTCCGGAGTCCAGACGGTGCCCCCGGGATTGTGGGGATTGGCTAAGATCATCACCTTACAGCTCTTGGCCTTCTCCTCCAGATCCTCGTAGTCGATCTCAAAACGGCCATTGACAGTCTTGAGACTGCTGCTGACAAAACGTCGGCCACTGCGGTGGGGCACATTCAGGAAAGGCGGATATACGGGAGTGGTCACCAGAACATTGTCGCCCGGCTGGGTGAAGGCCTGCAAGACGAAGGCAATGCCCTGCACCACGCCTGGGATGAAGTGCATCTTCGACCACTTAGCCTCTATGCCGTAATGTGACTGAAACCAGTTGAGGACCGCGCACACATACGGGGCGGGGGCGAAGGTGTAGCCAAAGACCTCATGCCGGCATCGCTCTCTGACGGCGTTGACCACGAAGTCCGGGGTCTTGAAGTCCATATCCGCCACCCACATGGGCAGTACATCCTGAGTGCCGAAGACCTCCTTCAGCATATCATGTTTCACACACGAGGTGCCACGCCGTTCAACGGGTTCATCAAAGTCGTAATTCATAATCAGTTGTCAGTTATCAGTTGTCAGTTATCAGTTAGGAGTTAGAAGTTAAAAGTTTTAGACAAAGTTCAAAAGTTTCAGGCTTCAAGTTGAGCTAGACAATGGCTAAAGGCTAACAGCCGTCTCTGCAATCAACGTTTCCAGCATATTCAAGGCATCGGGAATGGGGATCGGGTTGGTGAGTTTCTCCTTGGCTTTATAGACGCACACCAGTCCTTGCGAGGCGCCCACGATGCCATAGTCAGCGTCAGCCATCTCGCCCGGACCGTTGACGATGCAGCCCATCACGCCGATCTTGAGACCGGGATGATTGGCAAAACGTGCCTTCACAAGCGCCACCACCGATTGGATATCGTACTGGGTGCGGCCACAAGAGGGACAGGAGATAAACTCCGTCTTGCTCATGCGGATGCGACAGGCTTGCAGAATGGTCGCTTGTAGCTCCTCGACTTGAGATTTCGGCATGCAGTCGTTCTGCAACACCAGATCTTTGATATGATGATGGTAATAGGCGTAGCCGGCCATTGCCGAGGCGCTGATCAGCCACTCCTCAGGATCCGGAATGGAAGCAGTGTAATAGAGCGTTTGTCCTTCCTCGTTGGCGTCTTGAGGACGCAAAGCGGCCACTGTCTGCACAAGATGGCGGGCAAATGGGGACTCGTTCTCGGGTGGCTCTGTCAGGGAGACGCGGACCGTATCGCCCACGCCCATCATCAGGAGCGCTCCTATGCCGGCGGCAGACTTGACACGGCCTTCGATGCCACAGCCCGCCTCGGTCACGCCCAGGTGCAGTGGATAGCTCGTCCCGCGCGTCCGCATGGCCTCATGCAGTCGCAGCGTGGCCTCCATCATCGTCTGCACATTGCTCGACTTCATCGAGATCACGATCTTATGGAAATCCTCGGCCTCGCAGATATCCAGCCACTCCAGTGCCGACTGCACCATCGCCTCCGGCGTGTTGCCATAACGATTCAGGATACGGTCGCACAAGGAACCCTGATTGATGCCAATCCGGATGGCAGTGTCATGAGCACGGCAGATGTCCAGGAGCGGACGTGCCCGCTCGGCCATGCGTTCGATAGCGGCTTTATACTCCGCATCGGTCATCGTGAAAGAGGCGAAGACACGCTTGTCGGTATAGTTGCCGGGGTTGACACGCACCTTCTCCACAATAGAGGCAACCGCCTCAGCCACCTTGGGGTTGAAGTGGACATCGGCGACGATAGGGGTCTGATAGCCCTTCTGACGCAAGACCTTATGGATCTGCGCCAAGGTATCCACCTCTTTCATCGTCGGGACGGTCAGGCGGACCATCTGGGCGCCGGCGGCTATCATGCGTTCACACTGCGCCACCGACGCGGCCACGTCCAGTGTGTCGGTGTTGGTCATCGACTGCACCACGACCGGGGCATCGCCACCAATCAAGACATCTCCAATCTGGAATTGGACCGTGCTATGCATGATGCTGTATTTTACTGAATCCTTGGGCTTTGATTTCAATCTGATGATTGTCGGAGGTCAGCAGCTGGCAACCATAGGCCTGCTCTTTGATATACCCTACAATCGAGACATTCTCAACATTCTTGATCTTCTCGAAATCGGCCTGTCTGATGGTGAACATCAACTCATAGTCGTCACCGCCATTGAGGGCGGCGACGGTATGGACGATGTCGAAGCTCTTGAGGGTGTTGAAAGTCAGTTCCGTCATCGGGATGCGCTCCTCGAAGAGGATGGCGCCCTTGTCGGAAGCACGGCATATCTGCATCAGAGCCGCCGCCATGCCGTCACACACATTGACCATTGCCGTCGGCACGATGTTCTCGCGACGCAGGGCCTCGACAATGTCCAGACGGGCTTCGGGGCGCAACTGACGACGCAAGAGATAGTCCTGGCCACCGAAGTCGGGCTGCACACCAGGGTTGGCGTCGAAGACCTTCTTCTCGCGTTCCAGCAGCAGCAGGCCCGCATAGGCGGCGGCAAAGTCGCCCGAGACACAGAGTAGCTCGTTATCGGACGCGCCCTGCCGTTTGACCAGTTGGGCAGGCTCGCACTCCCCCATCGCCGTCGCGCTGATGATCAGGTCGCGACGGGAGGTGGTGATGTCCAAACCGACGACATCCACATGGAGGTTCTCACAGCAGGTGGCCACACCGTCCAAAAGGTCTTGCACCGCTTTCAGGTCGAAACGATTGGAGATAGCCACGTTAAGGGTAATCTGTGTGGGAATGGCATTCATCGCCAACAGGTCGGAACAGACCACCGTCACCACCTTGTAGCCGAGATATTGCAACGGCACATAGGTGAGGTCGAAATGGACATTCTCCATGAAGACTTTGGAAGAGGAGACTACGTAGTCAGCAGAGGGATCTATCACGGCGGCATCGTCACCAATGCCCGACACTGTGGACCCGTTCTCCTGCACGAAGCCTTTGGCCAGCTCCGCAATCAGGTCATATTTGCCGACAGAGGGCATCTCCTCTGCAGCCAGGTTGTTCATATCTTGCATATAATGTAGGATTGACTATACGTAGTAGTGCTTGGAAATCGAGGTACACTGTTCGATGCTCTCGATAACATCGGCCATCAGTTTGGCGACGGAGACGACCCGCACCTTGCTGCACGGACGTTTCAACGGGATGGAGTCCGTCACCAACACCGTCTCCAGTACAGAGTTCTCAATTCTCTCCAAAGCCTCGCCAGAGAAGAGGCCGTGCGCGCACATGGCGTTCACACTCTTGGCTCCCATGGCCTTGATGGCCTCGGCAGCCTTGCAGAGCGTGCCGGCAGTGTCAATGATGTCATCGACCAAGATGACCTCCTTGCCACGCACGTCGCCTAAGATATGCAACGAAGCCACCTCGTTTTGTTTCTCTCTCTGCTTGAAGCCGATGGCCAAATCGCAATTCAAAGCCTTGGCGTAGGTGGATGCGCGCTTGGTACCGCCCGTGTCGGGAGAGGCAATCATGATGTCGGGATTGTTCAGACTCTGGATGTATGGAATAAAAACATTGGAGGCGAAAAGATGATCTACCGGCACCTCCAGGAATCCCTGGATCTGGTCGGCATGCAGGTCCATGGTGATGACACGGCTCACACCGGCAGTGGTCAACAGGTTGCACATCAGTTTGGCACCGATAGAGGTTCTAGGCTTGTCCTTACGATCCTGACGGGCATAGCCGAAATAGGGCATCACGGCAATGATGTTGCGGGCGGAAGCACGCTTGGCAGCATCAATGGCAATCAACAACTCAATGATGTTGTCCGCCGGAGAGAAGGTCGGCTGGATGATGAAGACATCCTTACCACGGATGGTATCGTTGTAATAGACCTGAATCTCACCGTCTTTGAACTGGAGAATGTCCACTGGAAAGAGAGGCATGTTCAAGTGTTCTGCGATGCTTTTTGCTAACTCCGGATTGGAACGGCCGGCCACCAATACATAGTTTTTGTCCATAACTGCTTAATATTTATTTATTTAAGAATTAGTCAAAACAAAAAGCAAAGATACTCATACTATGGTTAGCCTGCAATTAAAAGATATAAGAACTTATCAACACCTGCCCCGCATTGACCTACCGACTTTGACTTTGGACTCATAACTCCCAATTGAAAATTGAAAATTGAAAATTAAAAATTAAAAACTGCGGGGACGCAGTTTGCCCCAAACTGACAACCAATCACCAATCACCATTCACCAATCACAGTTCACTAATCACTGTTCACTGATCACTAATCACTAATCACTGTTCACTGATCACTATTTCAATGATCACTATTTCAATGATCTTGCATCAGGTAGGCCTTGATGAAGTCGTCGATCTCGCCGTCCATGACGGCGTTCACATTGCCCGTCTCGTAGCCGGTGCGGAGGTCTTTGACCATCTTATAGGGTTGCATCACATAGCTGCGGATCTGGCTGCCCCACTCGATCTTCTTCTTGGAGCCCTCGATCTCGGCCATCTTGGCGCGTTTCTTCTCCAGCTCCAACTGATAGAGACGGGAGCGTAACATCGTCATGGCCATCTCCCGGTTCTGTATCTGGGAGCGGGTCACCTGGCACTCCACGATGATACCGGAGGGATGGTGGTGCAGACGAACGGCCGTCTCCACCTTGTTGACGTTCTGTCCGCCGTGACCGCTGGATCGGTAGGTGTCCCAGCTGATGTCGGCGGGGCTAATATCGATCACAATATCATCATTCACAATGGGGTAAGCAAACACCGAGGCGAAGGAGGTGTGGCGACGGTTGGCTGCGTCAAAGGGTGAGAGGCGCACCAGACGATGCACGCCGATCTCGCTTCGCAGGTAGCCGTACGCATAGGGGCCTTCCACCTCGACGGATACTGACTTCACGCCGGCGACATCGCCCTCCTGGCGGTCCAGCATCTTCGTCTTGAAGCCATTGCGTTCGGCCCAGCGCAAGTACATACGCAGGAGCATCTCGGCCCAGTCGCAACTCTCCGTGCCACCGGCGCCTGAATTGATGGTGATGACAGCATTAAGGGAGTCTTCCTCATTGCGCATCATATTGCGGAATTCCAGCTTCTCGACCATCTGTACCAGACGGTCATACGCCTGTTCCACCTCTTCCTCAGAGGCTTCTCCCGCATCTAAAAAATCATTCAGGATGGACAACTCCTCGCCCTGTTCCACCGCCTGGTCGTAGTCTTTCACCCACGACTTGACGAGGGCGATCTCTCTCAGCAGCTGCTCGGCCTTCTTAGGGTCGTCCCAAAAACCAGCCTGTTGGCTGATAGACTCTTTCTCTTGGATCTCTGCTTGCTTCGCATCGATGTCAAAGATACCTCCTTAGCTCACCGAGCCTGTTAAGGATACTCTTTATCTGATCATTGGTAATCATATTCTGATATGTTCTATGCGTTTAAAAAAGCCATGATCTCGCCCATCTCAAAGCCTTTGGTCAGGAGGGCGCGGATCAGTTTGGAACGGTCTTCGGCATCTTCCTTGTTGAGGCGTTTCCATTTGGCGACCGCCTCGGCCAGCATGTTGGAATACTCCTCGGGGTCGATGTCGGCGATAGCCTGGTCGATGATCGCGGAGTCAACGCCCTTGGCATAGAGGCCCTGGCGGATCTTGAGGCGTCCCCACTGGTTCTCGCGCATCTTGCCGCGCACGAAGAGGGCGGCAAACCGTGCGTCGTCCACAAACTTCTGGTCTATGAGACGACGCATGATCTCCTCGCGTTGGGCGCTGGAAATGGCCAGACCGACCATCTTCTTGCGCACATCGGCCTCACAACGCTCTTGATAGGCACAATAGCGTTCCAGTTTCACCAATATGTCCGACGGCACGTCAATCATCGCTATTCGGAAATTTTCTGATCTTCACTCGGGATGTTCCAGAGGATGATCTCGTCCATATTATTGTTGAAATAATGATGCTCCAGCAAATGGTAGCTCTGGTTGGCCACCAGTTTGATCCGCTTTTTATATTTGAATCTCCACTTGGTCAGCACGGAGGGGAATCCATGTTTCAGGAAAGCGTGCACGAAGGGGTGCACCATCACGGTGACCTTCGACTCCTGCTGTTTCTCAAAGAGAAATTCCAGGGTATTGTCGATCTCGTCCTCAATGAGGATGGCGGGTTTCACCTTGCCGGTTCCTTTGCAGGTCGGGCACTGTTCAGTAGTCTCGATGATGGTAGCCTGGCGCACGCGCTGACGGGTGATCTCCATCACACAAAACTTATTGAGAGGCAATATGGTATGTTTGGCTTTGTCGGTTTTCATAAACTCCTGCATCGCCTTGTAGAGTCCGGACTTATGCTGTGCGGTATGCAAGTCCACAAAGTCGATGGTGATGATGCCGCCCATATCGCGGAGACGCAGTTGGCGTGCGATCTCGGCAGCGGCAATCATATTGGTGTTCATCGCGTTATCCTCAGGCGACTGGTTCGACTTCAAGCGGTTGCCGCTGTTGACGTCGATCACGTGCATCGCCTCGGTATGTTCTATGATCAGGTAAACCCCGCTCTTGACGGTCACCACTTTGCCAAAGGAGCCTTTGATCTGCTTGGCAACATTGAAGCGCTCGAAGATGGGTTGTTTGTCATTATACAGTTTGATGATGCCTTCCTGGGCGGGCGAATAGGTATGCACATAGTTTTTCACCTCGTTGAAGACATCCTGTGTGTCGATATAGATGGCGTTGAAGGAGTCGTTGAGCATCTCCCGCAGCAGCGAGGAGACGCAGTCGCTCTCTTGGGACAGGCAGGCGCCGGGCTTGGCGGTGAAGAGATTCTCCACAGTAGTGTCCCACTTGTAGCGTATCTTGTCCAGATCGGCGGTCAGTTCTTCGGCGGACTTGTGTTCCGCGACGGTGCGGATGATGATGCCGAAGTTGCGCGGCTTGATGCCCTGCACAATGCTGCGCAGACGCTTGCGCTCCGCCGTGCTTCTGATCTTCTGGGAAATGGAGACCTTGTCGCCGAAGGGCACCAACACGAGGTAGCGTCCCGCAAAGGAGACCTCCGTCGTGATACGCGGACCCTTCGTTGAGATGGGCTCCTTGGCCACTTGCACCATCAGCAACTGTCCCGAAGTGATGATGTCGCTGATCTTTCCGTTCTTGGGCACCTCGTCGAGATACTGCACCCGGCTGATGCTCCGCTTCCCGGTGGTGATGGCCTGACTGACAAAGGCGTTGGTCGTGCGCGCATGAATGCCCAGGTCCAGATAGTGCAGGAAAGCATCTTTCTCGCTCCCGATATCCACAAAGGCGGCATTCAGGCCCGGCATGATCTTCCGCACCTTGCCCACATAAATATTGCCTACAGAGAACTTCGCTGTTGATTTCTCCGTGTGGATCTCCATCAACTTTTTATCCTCTAACAGAGCCACCTGCACCTCTTGTTCGTGAGAGGTGATAATCAGTTCTTTAGAAATTTCTGTAGTCTCTTCCATATTTTTCTATAAAACAATGAAAACTAAATAAAACGGCTGTTTTATTTAGTTTTCATCGAAATTTTAACTCATAAAAGATTATTTGTTTTTATGTCTGTTCTTTCTGAGACGTTTTTTTCTTTTATGAGTCGACATTTTATGTCTTTTTCTCTTTTTTCCACTCGGCATAGTAGTAATGGATTTAAAGGTTATGAATTATTTGGAATTTTTAACTGCGTTAACGAAAGTCTTGCACGGTTTGAAAGCAGGAATATTGTGAGCCGGAATAGTGATGGTCTTAGCCTTGGAGATGTCACGAGCAGTCTTCTGAGCTCTTTCCTTAATAATAAAACTACCAAATCCTCTCAAATAAACGTTGTCACCGTTTACCATAGAGCCTTTTACACTATCCATAAATTTTTCAACGATAGTTTGAACACTAGCTTTGTCCATTCCGGTCTTACCGGCGATGTCATTTACGATATCAGCTTTTGTCATAATACTTATATTTAATTGTTTATACTGTTATTTTTGGAACGGCAAAAATACAAATAATTTGTTCACATTCTTCATATTACAGATTTTTTTTTCAACAACTGCCTTTTCACTATTATAGAGTGTGGTTTTCGTCGGTCAGAAAGAGACGAAACAAGGGGTATAAAATGCAATATAAGATAATCAATCAGGCAGTTATTGGATTTTTTCCGCCACTTTAGACGCCAAACGGCTGGCTCCGATGCGGAACAGATTACGGTTCATCCATTCCGGACCGAGCACATTATGGAGCAGCTTTACATAATATATGGCGGTGTCGGGATCCGAGATGCCGCCGGCCGCCTTGATGCCCACACGTTTGCCCGTGTTCTGGAAATGGAACTTGATGGCATCCATCATCACCAGAAAGGCTTCGGGTGTGGCGTTGACGGCAATCTTGCCCGTTGAGGTCTTGATGAAGTCTGCCCCGGCGGCGATGGCAATCTGGGAAGCCTTGAAAATATTCTGCGGGGTCTTGAGTTCTCCCGTTTCCAAGATCACCTTCAACTTGGCATCCGCACAGGCATTGCGAATGGCGACGATCTCGTCATAAACGGTCTGATAGTCGCCTTGCAGGAAGGTGCCCCGGGAGATGACCATGTCGATCTCGTCGGCGCCTTGTCCCACCGCATAGCGCACCTCGGCCACCTTGACGTCGATGGGCGACTGGCCTGCCGGAAAGGCACCCGCCACAGAGGCTATCGTAACCGGCTTGTTCTGAAGCGTCTTCATCGCCGTATGCACGAATGGCGGATAGACGCACACCGCAGCCGGCATACAGCCCACCTGGGTCTTGAAATCCATGGCCTTCTGGCACAAGGCCTGAACCACCTGGTCGTTGTCGGTGCCCTCCAAAGTGGTCAGGTCGATACTGGAGAGGATGAATCGATACAACTCCTGCTCCGGCATGGGCAGCGGACGGTGATGGACAATATTCAAGCGATCTTCGATCTGCTCGGTTCTATAGGGATAATTTTCAATTTTCATTGCTATCGAGTTTTTAGTTTTCTTTCTTTTTAAAACGATCCAGCGCCAATTTCAGGGAAAAGACGTGAGAATATTGCGCGATGGAGAGATTGCCCAGGTCGGTGAAGGCGTAGTCGATACTCACCAGGTTCTTGATACAGAAGCCCACGCCCAAGTTGATCTGGAGGGTCATCTTGTTCTTGCCGTCAAAGTCGGGCTCCCACTGGAAGTTGCCGATGCCTGCCCGCAGCGCGACGATTCGCTTGTAGGCGAACTCGACACCCAGATGAGGATCGATACTCAACACATTGCTACGGATCAACGTATTGCGTTTGCCGTCGAAGGTGCAGTCGAAGTCGAGCGCCACGGTGCCGTTAAAGCCCTTGCCCATCTCAAAGCGTTTGGCGCCGCCGAGGAGCAGTTTCGGGATGGTCAGCTCCAGTCCGTTCTCCGGTATATCATTGCCCGTCTGTTCGAAGACCTCGATCACTTCGTCGGAGAGGTTGTAGCGCCACGCGTTGAATGTCGAGGTGCCGTCTCGCAGCATCGCGCCGGCCTGCCATCCCTTGTTATTATATTGTAAGCCGAAGTCGAGGCCGAAGCCCCAGGCACGGGCGAACTTTCCGATGCCGCGCGTGATGATCTTCGCGTTGGCGCCGAGCGACAGTCCCTGCACCTTGGCAAAATTATAGGCGTAGCTCAACAGGATGGCGTTGTCGGCCGCCGAGAAATAGGTGATGCGGTCGTAGTCCACATTCCCCTGCGCGTCAATCAACTCGGTGGTATTCATGATATTGTCCACCCCAAAACGGATATAGGAGAGCGCCACAGTGGAGCGGTCGTCAATCTTGTAGCCGATACCGGCATAGTCGTATTTGGCGATGCCGGCGAAATACTCGGCATGCATCAGAGCCAGCTCGTAGCGTTTGGACATACGGCTCAGTCCGGCAGGGTTCCAATAGGCGGCGGTCACATCCTCGGCGATGGCGGTCATCGTGTTGGACATAGCCAGTCCGCGCGCGCCGATACCCAGCGAGAGGAACTCGTTGCTATACTTGTTCTGGGCGAAACCCAGCGAGAGCAAACAGAACAGAACCGTCGTGATCAGTATTCTTTTCATCTATGATTGTGTTTTCTTGTTGATAGCGTGTGCTTTCTGGTCGCCGGCAAAGAGCTCATAGCCTAGGAAGCGGCACTCGATAGGTCCGTTGTAGAGGGTTTTCTTGAGGGACGGGCGGAGTCCCACCGCCTTCAGCGCCTCCATGTCGGAACTGATGATATAGGCGCGGCAACCGGCATACTGGTGCTTCAAGGTTGTCCCGATGGTCGCATACAGCGCTGTCAGGTCCTCCACCTGCAGGCGTTCCCCGTAGGGCGGGTTCATCATGACGACCGCAGGGGTGCGCACGGGCTTCGTGTCGGCCACGTCTTTACGTTCCAAGGTGACAAAGTCTTTCAGGCGGGCCGAGAAGACATTGGACTCCGCGATCTCCAGAAACCGCCGGTTGATGTCGGAGCCATAGAAATTGATGGGCACATCCTCCAGGATGGCGGCCTCCTTACGGACCTTGTTCCACGTCTCCCGGTCGAAGTTCTTCCAGCGCATGAAGCCATAATGGCGACGGAAGAAGCCGGCGGGGATGTGCATGGCCTGCATGGCCGCCTCCACGAGGAGGGTGCCGCCGCCACACATGGGATCGATGAAGTCGCACTCGCCATGCCAGCCGGAGAGCTGTATCATGGCCGCCGCCACCACCTCGTTGATGGGGGCCGGATGGTTGCGAAGCTTGTAGCCCCGCTTGTGCAACGACTCGCCAGAGCTGTCCACAAAGAGTTGGGCTTCATTTTGATAAACATGGACAAAGAACTGCACATCGGGATCCTCCTTGTCAACAGAAGGACGCTCATCATATAAATCCCTGAAACGGTCACAAACAGCATCCTTGGCCAGCAACGACGCAAAGAGCGGGGTCCTGAAGATACTGTCCACGATCGTGGCATGGACCACCATGGTGCCGTCCGCCCCAAGAAACTTCTCCGCAGGGAAATCGAAAATCTGTTCGTAGAACTGTCTGTTGTTGGTGAAGGTAAACTTCCGCTGCCTCCAGAGAATACGCAAGGCGGTACGGCAGAAATAGTTGGCACGGTACATCATCGCCATGTCGCCTTCAAAGGCCACGGCACGACTCATCACCTGACAGTTCTGCGCACCCAAAGCGGCAAGTTCCTCCGCCAACAGAGGCTCCAGATTGGCAAACGTTTTCGCAATAAAATACTCAGTCTTTTCCATATTCAGAAACGGCTGCAAAGATACGCTTTTAAATTCAAAAAAAAGGGATCTTCCTGTATTTTTTTTATTACAGACAAGCGATACAAATTTTCATATTTTTGTTATTTTTGCGGTTGTTCCGAATTTTATAGCAATAGATGTGTAAATCACAACAATATACTAATATAGATGCCGGCGGCGGCATTGTGGAGAACGAATATGGCGAGATTTTGATGATTTTCCGCCGCGACAAATGGGATTTCCCGAAGGGCAAGGTCGAGCCCGGCGAGACCTTCGAGTGTGCCGCCCTGCGCGAGGTGGAGGAGGAGACGGGTGTGCAGCAGCTTACCATCACGGAAGCGCTGCCCGACACGCAGCACACCTACACGCTGGACGGGAGCGGCATCCTCAAGACCACCCATTGGTACCGTATGCGCGCACCCAAGCAGGAGTTGGTTCCACAGACAGAGGAGGACATTGCCCAAGCCCTGTGGATCCACAAAGAATTCGTCGGGGCACTGCTCACCGCCAACTCCTTCCCCACCCTAGTCTCACTTTGGAAGGCATACCTTCAGTTAAATCATTAAATCATTAAAATATTAATTACCAAAATGATGAATGGCGCTGCACGACATATAGCATGGCTTTTAGTCCTCACCTTGTGGTTGATGGCTCGGCCGCTGGCAGCGCAGGACATCGCCGGCTACTGGGAAGGCAAGATCACCGTCATGGGCGACTCCCTGACCATCGGCGTCTTCGTGGAACAAGGCGACAGCCTCCGCGTGGAACTGGACAGTCCCGACCAACTCTCTTTTGAGATTCCCGCCACCAAGGCGGAATGGAAAGACAGCGTGCTGACATGGAAGATAAGTTCTTTGGGTGCCTCTTACAACGGAAAACTTTCGGAAGACGGCCAACGGATCGAGGGCACCTTCAAGCAGGGGGGCTCTTTCCCGCTGGTGTTGTCTGCCGGGCATGAGCGCAAGAAGCTGAACCGGCCGCAGGAGCCACAGCCTCCGTATCCATACAGTGAAGAAGAGATCAACCTGAAAGAGCCACAAGGACGTTACAACTACGTGTCGGGAACGCTGACATTGCCCGCCACGCCTGCCAAGGCATTAGTCATCCTCATCAGTGGCTCCGGCTGGCAGGACCGTGACGAGAGCATTCTGGGCCACAAGCCCTTCAAAGTGATTGCCGATGCGCTGACGCGTGACGGCTATGCCGTCTATCGCTACGACGACCTGCCCAAGGTCATCTTCCAGAACGCCACCACCCTGGACTTTGCAGATGTGGTCGTCAAGATCATGGATACGCTCAGCCGGCACCCTAAACTGCAAGGAGTTCCCATCGGGCTCCTCGGACACAGTGAGGGCAGTCTTGTCGCATACCTCGTGGCTGACAAACGACCGGTGGACTTCATCATCACCATGGGCGGCGTGGCACAACCCATCCGTAAAATTCTGTGCTACCAAAATACAGCCATCAGCATAGCCAATGGCGCCAGCCGAGAAGAAGCTACCTCCAGCACGGAAGAATCCGACCGTCTCTATGCCATCGTGGAGAAGGCCCCCACCCGCGAGAAGGCCATGAAACGGATGAGAAAATATCTTGAAAGAGGCGGGGTGCGCAGACAGGCCAAAGCATTGGGCCTTAACCCCAACCAACTTCAGCACCAGGCTATCCAGACGCTCTGCTCCCCCTGGTTCTACACCCTTTTCCATCTGGATCCCAAGCCCTACATAGAGAAACTCGCCTGCCCGCTCCTCGCCATCAACGGACAGCTGGACCTCCAGGTGGAGGCCGAGCAGACGCTCCCCCTGATGAGAGCATATCTGGACAAGAAAAATAACGCGGACTACTCTTTCGTAGACTCTCCCTTGGAGCGCCACACCTACCGTCTCATCCCATCCGCCAACCACCTGCTGCAGACCTGCGAGACTGGTTCGCCCAACGAATACGCACAAATTGAGGAAACCATCAAACCGGAAGTACTCCAGCTGATGACGAAATGGCTGGATTATCTATATCCTGAAAAATAATTATTCACCTAAAACATACAAACTATGAATCTATCTGGAAGAAGAGAAAGTACTAATGTGGAGGATCGTAGAGGCTCCTCCGCCGGAACCAAAGTCGGAATCGGATGCGGTGGCATCATTCTGATTTTGATTATCGCCCTGTTAACGGGCAACAACCCCATGGAATTGCTGAAGAGATTCAGCGCCCAGCAACAGTCCCAAACGGAGACCACCGTCCATCAGTCTTCACCCGAGGAGGACTCCCTGGCCGTTTTCACCAAGAAGATCTTGGCCGGCACCGAGGACATCTGGACTCAGGAGTTCAAGAAGATCGGCAAGACCTACCAGCCCCCGAAGTTGGTTTTGTTCACCAACAGTGTGCAGTCCGGTTGCGGCAACGCCACCTCTTCGGTGGGTCCCTTCTACTGCTCAGCAGACCAGACCGTCTATATCGACCTCTCCTTCTTCATGAACATGAAGCAGCAGATCGGCGCTGACGGCGACTTCGCCTATGCTTACGTCATCGCCCACGAGGTCGGCCACCATGTGCAGAACCAGCTCGGCATCCTGTCGGCCGCACATAACAAGATGGCGCAGGTCAGCAAGAGCGAGAGCAACAAGATCAGCGTGTGTCTGGAGTTGCAAGCCGACTACTTCGCTGGTGTGTGGGCTCATCACGACAACAACCGCTTCAGCTCTTTGGAAGACGGCGACATTGAGGAAGGTCTGAATGTAGCCTCCAAGATCGGCGACGACTATTTGCAGAAGCAGGCTTACGGCTACACCGTACCCGAGAGCTTCAACCACGGCACCTCTGCCCAGCGTGCACGTTGGCTGAAGAAAGGTCTCACCACGGGCGACATCAACGGCGGCGACACCTTCTCTGTCGGTTACAACAACCTGTAATAGATGACGCTCACCCCCAACACGGTCGAGTACGCGATTCAACATCTTCTCCGGGTGGCACTGCCTGGAGAAGATGGTTTCGTTAAGGAGATGGTCATGAAAGATGACCAGCTCCAGCTTCATTGTGCCTACGACATCCTGATCGACATGGAGTTGCTGACAGATGATGAGAAAGGACAGCTTTTGGCTCACCAGCTGAAGAGTTGTCCACTGCCCAGCACTCCTGACGCACCTGCCTTCCGGCCAGCACGCTGCCAAGGGCTGCCAGAGCTGGACGTGGCGGAGCGCCATCTGCACATCCGCCTCGACCTCGTCACCCCGACCTTCCTCTTCCTTTCCAGAATAGAAGAGACGCAGACGGACAAACGTGACACCCATGGGCGGTTCCGCTATCGGGACAGCCTGGCCTACTACTACCACTGCATCGACATCCCCGTGGTGGACGAATACGCTATGTTCTTGCGCAAAGCTCTGATAGAGACAGGATTCCCGCAAGAGCAGATTCATCCGAGAAAAGGTCGGCTCATCCCCACCCACGACATCGACCATCTGCAGCGGTTCACCGGCCGATGGCAGGCCATGAAGTCCATCTTCGGTCGCGACCTGCTCATCAACCAGCGGCTTCGTGTCGTGAAAGAGTCCTTGCGGGAGTATCGCGAGTGGAAACAAGACAGCTGTCGCGACCCCTACATCACCGCCATCCAAGATTTACTGGAACTGGAGAAAGGCCTGCCAAGCGTCTTCTTCTTCATGGCACAGACCAAAGAGGATACAGATGCGGCTTACGATATCACCGGGAAAGAGGCTGCTGAAGCATTGCGGATGGTAAGAGAAGCCGGCAAGACCATCGGACTGCACGGCAGTTACGACAGCTACAACGATGGAGACCGGCTCATCCGAGAAACCAGTCTGCTGGAGGAGCAAGCCGGGCAGGCCATCACCTGCGGACGGCAGCACTACCTGCGCTTTGAAGCAGGAACCGACCTATGCTTACACTCCTTGAAAGGATGGCTTGACAGTCATCGGACCGACGACTACACGTTAGGCTATGCCGAATATGCGGGCTTCCGCTGCGGCACCTGTCATCCTTTCCCATTATACGATCTCTACAACGACTGCCCCTCCACCTGCATCGAGCACCCGCTCATCCTGATGGACGGCACCCTCTTCGACTATTTACGCCTCAGCCGCAACGACAGCAAAGCCGTCATCCAGCATCTCTATCAACGCTGCATGGCCGTGGAGGGCGACTTCGTCATCCTCTGGCACAACCACCTGTTGCGCCGCAACTACTACCCTCTTTACCGAGACCTCTACATTCCTCTCATCCAACAACATCTTCAAAACCAGACACTATGATACATATTCTACACATATCCCAGCATCCAGGCCCTCACTTTACCGAGATCCTGCAGCGTCTTGAAAGCGAAGTCCACAACACCCTGTGGGACAACCAAGCTTCCCTTGAAGATCAGCAAATCATCCACGCCCACAGTTGGTTGGATGATGGACCCGTCGCACTGGAGCTTTCCGAGAAACTGGGCATTCCCTTCGTCATAGCTTTCACCCTGGATGAGATTTCCCACATCAAGAAGCTTTCCCTCACCCTACATCCCCAATGGGTGGCAATCTTGAAACAGGCAGCCAAAATCATCCTGCCGCATCCCGACTTCGCCCATCAGTTAGAGCAGGCACTCAGCGACAACCTGGCAGACATTATATTCAGAAAGACTCTCACCATCTATCAACCGATAGACCCCTATTTCTTACAGCATCTGCATCTGCACAAGCCGGTGGCGCTGGTCCACACTCGTCTGCTGTATGTAGCCCAAAATCCTCATTACAAGGCAGACCTGGAGTTCATTTTGAAAGCTGTGAAAAAAATCCAGCACCAGCATCTCGACATCCAACTGTCGGTGGCCAATGTCAGTAACGATCCGGAGGTGCGACAAACTGCCGCCAAGCTGAACTTGTCTGTGATGGATGCTGAAGATATCGCCACCAGAGCGGAGATTTACCGGGCGCACGATATCGTCGCCATGACGGGCACCCATCTGCGGAGCACCCAGTATTTTGCCGAGGCAATATCACAAGGACTCCCCGTCATCTACTCCAAGCACAGTTGTCTGGACGGTGTCATGCCGGACGGCGGGGTCTGTATGTTGGAGAAAGAGGACTCCTCACACCTCAGTGACAAGATCATGGAGATCAGCCAGCGCTTCGCCACCATCGAGCAGCACCTCTCCAGCCTGCACCCGTTGAACAGATTCAATGCCGACGAGATTTACCGCGAATATCTCCGAATCTATTCCATCAGTCACAGTCTCCACAACCGAGACAGCAGAATACAATAAAATTGAAAATTAAAAATTGAAAATTGAAAATTTTTCGAATACGGGGGTAGTCTCGCACCACCACCATCGAAATTATCCAGTCACAAATAAGAATAAAGGGAAAGACATAAGTCATTCCCTTTTTCATTTTCAATTTTCAATTTTCATTTATTTCTTTTCGTTTCTTTTATAGAGGTCAAAGACCGTCTTCACCGGATTGAAGGTCTCAATGGGGACTTCCACGAAGACAGTGATCCAGTTGCTCATGGCACCGTTCCAGAGGCCCGGCAGCTCCATAGCCTTCAGGTCACGACCGTTGTACGACTTGCTGGAGATGAAGCCTGTCTCGGGATCCACATAATCGGGCAGGTTGAATTTACGGCCTTTATAGTCCTTGATAGCACAGACCAGATCTACAGGGTTGAAGTGTGTGGCGTGCTCTAGGATATCCCGTTGTTGGTCATTGGACTTGTCGATCTGTGAGGACTCCACAATCTGGAGGGAGCAGACGCCTTCACGATCCTCTACCCAGAAAGGACCGCCGCCAGGTTCGCCCTCGTTTTTGACCATACCGCAGACACGTAACGGACGGTTCAGCTTCTCGCGCAGGGCCTCGACAGAACAATCCTCTCCCACAGATATCTGCAACTCCGTCTCGGCAAAATCCAAGATTTCGCACATCAGCATCTCATCAACCGTGCCCTCCTCAATCCGCTTGAGGTAGCTAAAGACACGTTGCTGTAGCTGAACAAGATAGCCAGCCAGCACCTTCTTATAGCGGATGGTCGGCGCGATGCGGTCTTCCGTGATGACATTATCGATATTCTTCACAAAGACGATGTCTGCATCCATCTTGTTGAGGTTATGAATCAGCGCGCCATGGCCGGCGGGACGGAAGAGCAGCTTCCCGTTCTCGTCTCGGAACGGCGTATTGTCGGGATTCACAGCTACTGTGTCGGTGGCTGGATCCTGTACGGAGAAGGTGATGTCATAGTTCACCCCATAGCGTTCCTCATATTTGGGCACTACAGAACGGACAAGGCTCTCAAAGCCCTCCTGATGGGCTGGAGAGATGGTAAAATGGAGCTGACATTTGCCGCCATTGTTGGCATAGAGGGCCGCTTCCAGCAGATGCTCTTCCAGCGAGGTGCGAATCTCGTGTTCGTAGCGATGGAAAGCGAGCATGCCTTTAGGCAGATTGCCATAGTTCAATCCCTCTTCCATGAGCAGGTAACGGATAATCGTGCGGTAGTCGCCCTCTTGACGTAGCTGTTCTATATCGAGACCAGCTTTTTTCATCACCGCCGTCAGGTCCTCATAAAAAGGATATACAGGAAGATCTTTCAAGAAAGTCTCCGCCTTCGGACGCAACGACTCTGGATCATCTGTCAGGATGGCAAAGAGATCCTTGAACATACGCGTGGCGGCACCGGAGGCCGGCACGAACTTGAGCAGTTGCAGGCCCTTGGTGGCAGCTTCATAATCCGCTTCTATCTCCTCCACAGCCTCTTCCGAGAGACGGACAATGCCGTCGTCGATCACTGCCGCCCGGTTCAAGCAGGCGAACGGGAATCCCTTGGCAAAACGTCTCACTTGTTGTTCAACCTGGGCCACATTGCAACCGCGACCCTTGATCATCTCCTGATCCTGAATAGAAAAAAGTTCCATATTAATGTTTTTTTATGTTTTACTCAAATATCAATGATGCTTGCGGTTGCTTTTTCGACTTCTTACCGCTCTTTTTAGCTTTCTTGTCTCCGGAATTCAGATCCATACCACCGAACAGTTTGTCCAACACCGACATGTGCAGTGTCACGTCGAACCAGATGTCCACGGTATCATCCGGCGCAGTCTCTTCATAGACGGTCATCACATCGCAGTTGCCCACGAGAGCCTGCTGACGGAGATTGAGACCCATCACAGCATAGATGATAAAGTATTCGTCAGAAACAGCCACCACCTTGTAGGCCGTTTTCTGGGCACGTCCGTCTCCCGAGGCCAGAATCACGCTCAGAATCTGGTTAAGTCTTAGCGCATACAGGCTGTTATCCTGTTCCAGTTTGTTGGCGAACAACCAGGCATCGAAGAGCAGGTCGATGGAACAGGGCGACTTCTCCAGTTCCTTCAGGCACAGATCCATAGCATTTTTATAATCCTCTTGTTTCTTCAGATCCACCAGTTCTTTCGAGGCACCTTCATAGTCATAATCGAGGGAAAAGAAGCTACCGTAATAGAGAGTCGCCAACTCTTCCACCGTCAGCGAAGAGTCGCCGGCGGAGAAGCGGGTCATCAAAGCCCCGAACTTGTCGGGTTGCGACTGCACGAACTTCTCGATCTTCTGGTAATCTACATTCAGCGGCTTGTCGCCCATCTGGGCTTTCAGCGGGAGATTGGCCACACAGAGGAGCAGCACAAAAAACAACGGGCGAATTATCTTTGTCATAGTCTTATGTTTTTTATATGATGGTGCAAAATTAAAAAATAATATGTCACACTGCACTCAGTTCCGGCATTTTATCTGCCAGATAATCCAGAAAGCCGTCACAGCCCTCCTGCACATCCCTCCAGGTGGCATCGAAGATGCGGGTGTACCATGGGTCGGCAACATCGCGGGGCGTGTCGGTATAGTCCATCAGCAGCGAGATCTTGCCCTCCGTGTCGGTGCCGAACATCCGTTGCAGGTTGCGCAGGTTGTTCTGGTCCATGGCGATGATGAAGTCGTAATAACGATAGTCCTCGGCGGTCATCTGGCGGGCCGTCTTGCCGGCACAGGAGATGCCATGATCGTGGAGCAGGCGCCGCACGGGCGGATAGACGGGGTTGCCGATCTCCTCGCGGCTGGTGGCGGCGGAGGCAATCTCAAAAAAGGGGGAGAGGCCGCGTTCCGACACCTTCTGTTTCAGCACGAACTCGGCCATGGGACTTCGGCAGATATTGCCATGACAGATGAAAAGCACTTTGATCATACGGGGGCAAAGATACACATTTTGAAAATACAAACAAAGGTATGAGATTGGGGAATATTATGTATATTTGCGCCCCATTTATAAAGATATTTTAAAACAATAAACTCATCAATAATATGGAAGAGAAAAAAACATCTATGATCCGATTGAGAATGAGCTCCCAGGATGCTCATTATGGTGGTAACTTAGTGGACGGCGCGCACATGCTGGCTCTGTTCGGCGATGTGGCCACGGAACTGCTCATCATGCAGGACGGCGACGAAGGTCTGTTCTGCGCATACGACAATGTGGAATTTCTGGCGCCTGTGTTTGCCGGCGACTACATCGAGGCTGTCGGTGAGATCACCAAGGTAGGCAACACCTCCCGCAAGATGGTCTTCGAGGCCCGCAAGGTCATCGCCCCGCGCCCTGACATCAGCGCCTCCGCCGCCGACGTGCTCCCCGAGCCCATCGTCGTCTGCCGCGCCTCCGGCACCTGCGTGGTCCCGAAACAATGCCAACGAAAGAATTAATTATGAAATCATGAAATTATTAAATTATTTAGTTATTATTTGAGAGGGCTTCTTTAGAGTATTCCTCATATTTGGAACACACTTTGATCTCTCCATCAGCACAAACATTTCAATAGCTTCATAATTTAATAATTTTATAGTTTAATATCTTAATAATTAAATAAATGGATAAACTGATCATTACCGCCGCTATTTGCGGTGCGGAAGTAACGAAAGAACAGAACCCCGCCGTGCCTTACACGGTGGAGGAGATTGTCAAAGAGGCCAAGTCGGCAGTGGATGCCGGCGCGGCGATTGTGCACCTGCACGTGCGCGAGGACGACGGCACGCCGACCCAGAGTCGCGATCGTTTTCAAGAGTGTGAAGAGGCCATCTACAAGGCTTGTCCCAACGTCATCCTGATCCCGTCCACAGGCGGTGCCGTGGGCATGACCCCCGACGAGCGTCTGCAGTCCACCGACACGACTCCCATCCCGGAGATGGCCACCCTGGACTGCGGCACCTGCAACTTCGGCGACGAGATCTTCGACAACACGATGCCCACCATGCGTGCCTTTGGCAAGCGCATGATCGAGCGCGGCATCAAGCCCGAGTACGAGTGCTTTGAGATGGGCCATCTGGACACCATCTTGACCATGGCCCGCAAGGGCGAGGTCCCCGGCGCGCCCATGCAGTTCAACTTCGTGTTAGGCGTCCCGGGCTGCACACCCGCCACGGTGCCCAACCTCTGCTGGCTCGTCCAGAACATCCCTGCAGGCTCCACCTGGACCTGCACCGGCATCGGCCGCCACGCCTTCACCCTCGCCGCTCCCACCATCGTGATGGGCGGCAACGTGCGCGTGGGCTTTGAGGATAACCTCTACCTCGAAAGAGGCGTGCTCGCCAAGTCCAACGGCGAACTCGTGGACAAGGTCGTCCGCATGGCCAAGCTGCTCGGCCGTCAAGTGGCCACCTCCGACGAGGCCCGCGAGATCCTCGGCCTCGCCAAGAGATAAGACCCGACAGTCACCAACAAAAAAACGGACGCTCTACAGCGCCCGTTTTTTTTTATAGCATCTAGACAACCCTTAAAAGCCCATCGGCATGGCCATCGCCACCTGCGTGGCAGAGATGCCCATCAGGACAAAGAGCTTGTCAAAGAGAATATAAGCACCGATACCGGCCAGATAACCCAGCAAAGCATACGGCGTGATGTGCTTGAGATACCAGATGAAGTCGATCTTCTCCATACCCATCACGGCGACACCGGCAGCAGAACCAATGATGAGCAGGCTACCGCCCGTTCCAGCGCAGTAGGCCAGGAAGACCCAGAAGAGATGATCCATCGGGAAGTTGTACATACCCATGGCACCTGCCACCAACGGCACATTGTCGATGATGGACGACAAGATACCGATGACGGAGTCGATCAGGTAGAAGTTGCCGTGGAAGACATTGTCCAGGCTGGCGGCCAGCATGGAGAGATGACCGGCGCTCTGCAATCCGGCCACGGCCAGCAAGATACCAAGGAAGAACAAGATGCTGGGGATGTCAATGCGGGTGAGCACGCCGGAGATGGTGAACTTGCGCATCTCTTCCTGACTAGTCTTGTGCAGAATCTCCGTCACAATCCAGAGGATGGAGAGACCCAGCATAATGCCCATATAAGGTTTCAGATGGGTGAGGATCTTGAAGATGGGGACGAAGACCAGCGCGGCGATACCCATGAAGAAGATCAGGTTGCGCTGCCATGTCGGGATGCTGGTGTTCACCTCCTGTTTCGGACGCTTGGAAGCATCGATCTCGCCGCGTTCCACAAAGGAGACGACGATGAGCGGGATGATCATGGAGATGAGGCTCGGGATGAGACAGTGCAGCATCACAGCACCTGTGGAGACGCGTCCCGCAATCCAGAGCATGATGGTGGTCACGTCGCCGATAGGACTCCATGCGCCACCGGCATTGGCCGCCAAGATCACCATGCCGCCGAAGAACCAGCGGTCGTGCTTGTCGGGCAACAGCTTCCGTAACAAGGCGACCATCACAATGGCGGTGGTCAGGTTGTCGAGGATGGCAGAGAAGAAGAAGGTGATGAAGCTCAGGATCCAGAGCAGCTTCACCTTGTTGGTCGTCTTGATATTGTCTGTAATGATATTGAAACCACCGTAGGTATCGATGAGCTCCACCACCGTCATGGCACCCATCAGATAGAACAGGATCTCGGCGATGTCGCCCAGATGCTCGATCAGCTCGTGCGTGGTGATGAAATCGATAAAGGGATGCACCGAGTCGGGATGGGCGGCCTTGAAAGCTTCATAGCCTGCTCCGAAGCCGGCAGTCTCGTAGATGCCGGGGCCCGTCATGATATACAATGTCCAGATCAACACGCCCGTCAACAATGCGAAAGCAGTCTTGTTGATCTTCAAGGGATGTTCAAAGGCTATACAGAGGTAGCCAATGACAAAAACGGCAATCATTACATAGAACATATCGCAAGAATTTTAGATTATCACTTAGAAGATACTCAAGGAGATACCGACAGACATCGGGTATATCTTCGGGCCTTTGCCTGCCTCGAAGAGCGGAGTCACCTGGAAGCTATAGTAGGCATTCACAAACTTCCATCCGATACGGGTATAGAAGTCCACATTGTATTTGAGTTTATGCTCCATGCGCAGATTCTTCACCATCAATGTGTCGGAAGCAGTCGTATAGTCTTGGCCTTTGTATTTCTGGGAGATCTCCGCGATGAGGCCGACACGCGCACCAATGCTGAACTTGAAGCCGTTTTCATGACGATAGCGGAACTCCAACGGAATATTGACATTCAGATAGTTCATCTTGAGCAGGTTATATTCCACAGTGGAAGGCAGGATGTTGTACTTCATCAAATCATTATCCTTGTCATACAACAACAAAGCATTGCTGAACTGCGTATGATAGGTCACGCCCACACCCAAACCGAAGGAAAGTGGTTTGTTCTTGACCTTGAAATCCCACATGGCAGAGATATTGAAGCCTGGATCGAACTTCTTATAGTTCACCTGTGACGGCATGCCCATCCAGAAAGAGTGAAAGATGTCCATCACCAGACGGTCTCTGAAGACCACTGGGTTCGCTTCCGATTCCTTACCTGTATAGGGTGTCACATCATTCTGGGCGCTCAGACTTTGGAATCCGAGAAACGCCATCATTGCGAATAAAAAGAGTCGTTTATACATCGTTATACTGTTCATCAATAAAAATGCAAAAATACAAAAAATTACATATCGCCCTCGCCGCCGGAATATTCGTCTTCAGCAATGCGGACAGGACGGTTACGGTAGTTGTTGAGCTTATAGGTCAAATTCAAGGAGATGTTGAAGCCGGAGTTCTCACGCACACTGTAGGACTCGTAGCCGATGGGCTCATCCAGGCCCGACCAGGAGGAGACCTCCATCATACGCACCTTGGGGATGAAATAGAGCAGGTTGCGAATGTTGAGGCTGACCACCAAGGAGTTGTCGAGGAAGCCCTTCTTCAAGCCGAGGTTCAAGCGGTAGTTGGCAGAGCGACGACCCTGGCCGATGCCATAGGTACCCCACCCCATACTGCCGGAAGTCAGCGTGGAGGAACGGTAGCGGAAATCCAGCTGCAAGTCGAAGTCCTTGCCCAACGTGAAGGTCTGGCTGATGCCGGCATTCCAAGCCCAGTCGCGCGAGAGGTTCTCGTCCAGCAGGTTGTCGCTGTCAATCAAGTTACGGTAGAAACTACCCGTGATGTTCATGCGATAGACCTTCTTGACTCGGTAGCTAAAGAAGACCTCCACGCCGAAGTTCTGGCTCTTGTTGAGGTTCTGATAGGAGGTCATCGTGTAGGGCATATCGGTCTCGGGGTCGCGCAAGATCTCCGTATAGCGGGTGATGAGATTGGTACGACGACGATAGAAGGTGGTGAAAGTAAAGCTGCACTTCTGCTGACTGTACATATAGCCCAACTCGAAGGAATTGGCGAACTCAGGTTCAAGCGCAGGATTGCCCGTCATGCGGTTCTCACGGTCGGAATCGTCCACAAAAGGATTCAGCTGATGGATGCGCGGACGCTGCACACGGCGCGAGAAGCTGAACTGCAACGCATGATTGTCGGTGATGTCGTATTTGATATGCACGGTCGGGAAGAAGAAGTTTCGGGCAAAATGACCGTAGTTGAAATAAGTATAGACCGTATCCACCGACTTCAGATCGGAGATGGTATAAGACATCTCGCCACGCAGACCCACCTGCACCTTCAGCTTTTTCCAGAAGGTATTGGAATAGATGAAGTAGAGAGCGTTCAGGTATTCGTGATACATAAAGTCGTTGCTCTTGGACAAGTCCTCCACACAGTCGGAGTCGGAGGTACCCTCAAAACGGGCGTAGTCCTGTCCCACCCCGCGATAGGAGAACTTGTAGCCGGTCTCGATACGGCCGCCATTGCCCACGGGCGTCACGAAGTCCAGCTGCGCGGACACGTCACGGTTGAGATCGGAAGTCTCGGTGCGTTGGTAGAAGTCAGGGATGTCGAGATAGCTGTTCTGCAGGATCTGGTTGTAGCCATCGCCCGAGCGCTGGGTGTAGAAGAGGTCTGCCGTCAGCTCCATGCCCTGCGTCTTGAAGGTCTTCTTGTAGTTGACCGACGCGTCGAAGCTATTGAAACGGCGCGGGCTGAGACCCAGCTGGTCATAATAGTAGAAGGTGTCGATGGGCGAATAGGTGATGGAGTGCAACTCGCTCTCACGACGCATCTTGCCGAAATGGCCAGACACATTGAAGGTGATGGTGTTGTATTTGTTGATGTAGTAGTCCAACGACGCGCTCACATTGTGGAAGCGGTCGCGGTTCTGGCCGTAGTTGGACTGTTCCATGCGGGTGGTGTCGTCGTAATACCACGAGTCGCGCCACATCGTGCCGGCATTGCGGAAACCGAAACTGCGGATGCCGTAGCTGACGAACAGGTTGATCTTGTTGTAGCGGTAGTTGAAGCTGAGACTGCCGTTATAGCCATTGAAGTAGAAATGGTGTTTGTCGTTGTAGTGCAGCATGGCGGAGGATGCGCCGATGGAGGCCATGCCGTTGAAGCCCGACTCTTTCTTCTTCTTGAGGACCACGTTAAGGATGCCCGCCATGCCGTCCGGCTCCAAACGAGCAGAGGGGTTGGTGATCACCTCTATGCTCTCGATGAGGTCGGCAGGGATCTGGTCCAGTGTCAGGTTGGTGGGACGGCCATCCACAAGGATCGTCACGTTCTCACTGCCGCGCAGGCTCACGTTGCCCTCGATATCCACGGAGACGGAAGGGATCTCCTCCAGGACCTCCACAGCCGTTTGGCCGGCACTTGAGACACTGGACTCCACATTATAAACCGTCTTGTCGAGGTTGCTCTGGATCATATCGCGTTGCGCGCGGATGACGACCGTTTCCAGGTCTGTGGACTTGTCCGACATCTTGAACTTGTCAATCTTAAAGACAGCTTTCTCTTTGGTGATGGTAAAGGGAGCAGAGGTAGTGGTCTTGTAACCCATATATTGGATTTCGAGGAAGTAGTTGCCGAAGGGAATATCCGCGATGCGGAACTTGCCTTCCGAGTCGGTGATGCCATACTGGGCCACGAGGGAGTCGGAGGTCTTCTTGACGTATATGGTGGCATACTCGAGTGGGACGCCATTGTCATCGGTGATAGTGCCCATCACCATGCCGGCATCGTGGGAAGGCGGGGCGCCGCGTTGCATCTCCGGTTGGGCGACAGCAGTGCCGAACAGCACCATCATCGCACAGATTAATATAGCTAAATTCTTGATTTTCAACATATTATTACTTTAAAAATATAAACTGCAATAATACGGATTTTTTGGGAAAGATGGAAGAAAAAAGTTTGTATCTTTGCGGCGTTGTTTTAGCACGTCACGAACGTACAGCGTCAGAGCCTTTATGGTAGTAGATAGCACTAAAAAACACAGAAAACTGCGTGGAGTGTAAGCGTAGCGCGTAGGCGGAAGGCACAAGGATCAGATCTTTAGCGGGGTTCGCTCCCGTTTCCACAAGAGTTTTCTGAAATTGACAACGGCGGTTCTTTCGGGAATCGCCGTTCTTTTTTTCCAGAACCTATCCCTGTATTGTAGTTGAGGGGTACGCCTGTCACAAACTTCTCCCCATTCGTGTTTGTCGACACCCGAAATCACGGCTTTGACCGCTCAAGTAGGTTGTGATTTGCTTTTAAAATGTATCTTTGCAGGCTGAATCAACAACAGAATTGCTGAACAGTATGGTTACAAATTGTTGTGATTTGCTTTTAAAATGTATCTTTGCAGACTGAATCAACAACACAAAAATGCCAATGTGCAGCTTACGTTAGTTGTGATTTGCTTTTAAAATGTATCTTTGCAGACTGAATCAACAACCGTTCTGCAATGCGAACAGGTAGTTGTAAAGTTGTGATTTGCTTTTAAAATGTATCTTTGCAGACTGAATCAACAACACAGAAACAGAAACAAAGCAATCAATAGTAGTTGTGATTTGCTTTTAAAATGTATCTTTGCAGACTGAATCAACAACCCGTTGACTACAAGAGAATCATAAGCGAGTGTTGTGATTTGCTTTTAAAATGTATCTTTGCAGACTGAATCAACAACGGGAACCGGCAGCAGGACTTCTGCACATCTGTTGTGATTTGCTTTTAAAATGTATCTTTGCAGACTGAATCAACAACTGACGGAGGAGTACAGCGCGGACCTCACTTGTTGTGATTTGCTTTTAAAATGTATCTTTGCAGACTGAATCAACAACGCGGTCGCTCCACATAGTACGTTGTGCCCTGTTGTGATTTGCTTTTAAAATGTATCTTTGCAGACTGAATCAACAACAC
>JAFYNM010000009.1 GCA_017549765.1 Bacteroidales bacterium | reverse complement strand
TTTTTCCTTGAGTATTTGCTACATCTTTCCTCATTCTTTCAATGAACTCTCCCAAAATCCCGTCGCCTCTGTTTCCCTCTCAATTGGGACCGCAAAAATAGTGTTTTTCACAATAGGTTGTATCACTCCAAACCAAAAAAATTATTTTTTTCTGCAACTCGCTGTGTATCAGTGAGAAAAAATTTTATTTTTTTGTATTATAGCCCTGAAAACACCCTTTTTTACCCTGTTTTTGGGCATTTTTTGGACCTGATTTCGCACCTTTGGAGACCTGATTTCGGAGAGTTTTCGGAAAAAGTCGCAAAAACACATTCAAAACGCACTCCCGAAACCAAAGCTTTCAGAAGAAGACTTGTCCTCTTCCCCTTTCATGGCGTCCACGACTGTTGTCAGAAAAGGTTATTATATATATATACAATAATATTATTGACTAAACACTGGCGAGTTTCTTCTTTATGTTGAAAGAAAATGTATCTTTGCAGCCTTGTTTAGTAACATGATAAAGAACGCACTATCCATCATCGGAGAATATTTCATCTTTTTGAAGAAGGTCTTCTCAAAACCCGACAAGAGCAAGATTTTCTTTAAAAAGCTCGTCTTCGAGATGGAATCCATGGGGATAGGTTCCATGCTGATCGTTAGCATCGTGTCCATCGCCATGGGCAGCGTCATCACCACCCAGACGGCCATGCAGATAGAAAGCAGCTGGATACCCTCCTGGACAGTGGGCTTTGTGTCCCGTACCTCTATTGTCATGGAGCTCTGTCCGACCATCATCAGTCTGTTGTTGGTGGGCAACCTGGGTTCGCGCATCACCGCGGAGATTGGCAGTATGCGCGTCACAGAACAGATCGATGCCTTGGAGGTGATGGGTATCAACCCAGCCTCCTACCTGGTGTTACCCAAGGTGCTGGCAGCGATGTTCGTGAACCCTATCCTGATCATCTTCAGCATCTTCTTCGCCTTGGTGGGCGGCTACCTGACGGTTCTGCTGACGGGATGCATCACACCGTACCATTTCATGGACGGCTTGACCTATTGCTTCCGCGCTTACGACATCTTCTATGCGGTCACCAAGACTTTCGTCTTCGCCTTTGTCATGTCTTCAGTCGCGGCATTCTATGGATACCGTATCGACGGTGGCGCGCTGGAACTGGGCAAGGCCAACACCAAAGGGATTGTGGTATCCAGCTTTATCATCTTGATTTTGAACGTGCTCATCACCCAAATAATGTTGTAACATGATAGAGGTTAACAATTTGTGCAAGTATTTCGGAGAGAAGCAGGTGTTGTTCGATGTCAGCACCACTTTTGAGGAAGGCAAGGTAAACCTCATCATCGGGCGTTCTGGTTCGGGCAAAACGGTCTTGTTGAAATGTCTGGTAGGCCTTTTTACGCCGGATTCTGGCACGGTCTTGTACAACGACCGCAGTTTTCACGACCTCCCCGAGAAGGAAAAACATGGCTTGCGGGCCGAGATGGGCATGGTCTTTCAAGGCTCTGCCCTCTTCGACTCCATGACGATAGAGGAGAACGTCATGTTTCCGCTGGACATGTTCACGGAGATGTCGTTGGACGAGAAGCGGGAGCGGGTCAACTTCTGTCTGGAGCGGGTGGATTTGCACAATGTCAACAAGCTCTATCCGGCGGAGTTGAGCGGAGGCATGCAGAAGCGCGCCGCCTTTGCGCGCGCCATCGCCTGTAATCCGCGCTATCTGTTCTGCGACGAGCCCAACTCCGGCCTCGACCCCAAAACCGCACTCCTCATTGACGAGCTCGTCACGGACATCACCCATGACCTGCACATCACCACCATCGTCAACACCCACGACCTCAACTCGGTCATCACCATTGGCGAGACCATCTCCTTCATCTATCAAGGTCACATGGCGTGGCGTGGCTCCAAAGAAAACGTGCTGACCTCGGACAACGAGCTGCTCAACGACTTCATCTACGCCCAACCTTTAACCCAAAGAATACGACAGAACCTATAATATGAACTGGCTGGATTTCATAGTGCTGATACCCTTGTGCTGGTGGGGCTTGAAAGGCTTCCGCCACGGATTGGTGTACGAGGTCTTCTCCTTGATCGCACTGATTCTCGGCTTTTGGGTGGCCAAGAACTTCTCCTACCTGTTGCAAGGATGGCTCAATATCCCCATGGCCGGCACCGTTGCCTTCACCATCACTTTCGCACTGGTACTGTTTCTGGTTCATCTGGCTGGCAAAGGCATGCAGAAAGTGGTGAAGATCGCGCTACCGGAGATTGTCGACCATCTGCTGGGACTTGCTTTTGGCGTTTGCAAAGTGGTGTTGGTCTTCAGCATTGTGTTTTACCTGCTCAACATGGTGGACAAGCATGAGATTCTCATCCATAAGGAGACCAAAGAACACTCCTTCGCCTACCGGCATGTGGAACCCATTGTGCCAGAATTACTGGTTTGGAAAAAAGAATGGCAAAATAAAGAATAAAACTATCATCAAAAAAATGCAAAATAGACTTTCTATATGGATAGCGGCGATACTGCTTATGAGTAGCCTCACGATGCAGGCGGCCTATTTCTCCTTCGTCCCACGCACCATGACCCAACCCAACGGGGAGGTGTTGCACATCTATGCTTCTGGCGACGAGTTCTACAACTGGCTGCACGATGCGGAGGGCTATACTATTATACAAAACAGAGAGACTGGTTTTTTTGTCTATGCCGCCTTGGAAAAGGATCAGCTGGTTCCCACCTCCTGGCTGCCGGGTCATGACAACCCCGCCACCAAAGGCAGTTTGCGTCCCTGGCTCAAGATCCCGCAAAAAGAGTACCTCCGACGACGCCAGGCCATGCTGGAACCCGCCCAACGTGAGCAAGTCCGCGACGAGAATACCAACAAGGGACACATGAACAACCTGTGCATCTTCATCCGTTTCGCCGACGACACCAACTTCACCAACAGCTTTGAATCCGTCAACCTGATGTTCAACGACTCCGTGGAGCCCCACAACTCCATGTACTCCTATTTTCGGCAAGCATCTTACAACCAGCTGTTTATCAAGACTTATTTCTATCCTCAGCCCGCTGGAGACCTTATCCTGTCCTATCAAGATTCTCTAACCCGCGACTACTATGTGCCATGGTCTGCCACTGACACCAACGGTTATACCACAGATGACGAGCGGAGGACTCGCGAGTTTGCGCTGTTGGCTCGTGCGGTGGCCTACGTGGAAAACATGATTCCCGCCGATCTTGACTTGGACTACAACGATGACGGATTTGTGGACAATGTCTGTTTTGTCGTGCGCGGCGACGTGGGCGACTGGAACGTGCTGTTGTGGCCGCACCGCTGGTCTTTGTATGGCGAAGACTCCTACATCCACGGCAAACGTGTGTGGGATTTCAACTTCCAACTGGCAGATGCCGGCTACTACTTTGCCAACAGCACCCTTTGTCACGAGATGTTCCACACGCTCGGGGCACCCGACCTCTATCACTACGACGACTCCACCAATGCCACGCCTGTCGGCCAGTGGGATCTGATGGCCTCCAACACGAACCCCTACCCACAGCAGATGCTCGTATATATGAAAGCCAAATACGGCAACTGGGTCTCCTACGACCAGATTCCAGAACTCACCCAATATGGCCGATACAGTCTGCAGTACAACTGTAGCGACACCATCGATCGTCTGGCCTATCGGATAGCCACCCAGAACCCGTTTGAATTCATCATGGTGGAATATCGTAATAAGAAAAAGGTGTACGACCAGACACCACAAGGCGGCATCATCTTCTACCGTGTCAATCCGTTGTTGGACGGCAACGCCAATTACAATGGGGTGGATGTCTTCGATGAGATATATGTCTTCCGGCGCAACAACAATGTCAGCCAGGCCAATTTCAACCCTGCTCATAACGCTTTCAACCCGACCACCAACCCATACCCCTTCCTTACGGACAGTTCAGTAGTCAATGTGGCTTTTGGCAATTTTTCTTCTTACACACTGAGTAATCCTCCCACTTTTATGGAATTCGACTATATGGAATATGTGGGCATCCCCACGTATGACCAGTCCATCAAAGTGTATCCGAATCCCACCTCAGACTGCCTCATCCTCCAAACCGACATGGAATCAACAAAGACCATACAGGTTCTCGATCTGTTCGGGAAAGTGGTTCTTGAAGAAAAATCTGGCGATAGCCAAATAAAAATGGATGTTTCCCGTTTACCTTCCGGCTGTTATTTTGTGAAAGTAACGGATGTCTCCCAACATGTGTATACCTCTAAATTCATAAAGCAATAATATGAACTCAATGCAAGAAAAAGAGCAGCAACTCATTGAAGAGTTTGCCATGTTTGATGATTGGATGGACAAATACAACTATATCATCGAGCTGGGAAAAGAGTTGCCGGTGATAGAAGAACAATACAAAACGCCCGACTATCTGATTGAAGGATGCCAGTCGCAAGTATGGCTGCATCCGGACTATCGAGACGGCCTTCTTTTCTTTACGGCGGACAGTGATGCCATCATCACCAAGGGCATCGTTAACTTGTTGATTTTCGTCCTGTCGGGTCGCACGCCGCAGGAGATTCTCGACAACGACCTCTCCTATATTGATGCCATCGGCTTGAAAGAGCACCTCTCCCCCACCCGGTCCAATGGTCTGGCCTCCATGATCAAACAGATCAAACTATATGCACTTGCTTATCAATCAAAAGAAAATCAATAAATTAGCATTATTATGAAAAAAGTTCTCATTTTAACTGTTATGGGTATGGGACTGCTCTTTGCGAGCTGTATGAAAGACTGTACCTGTGTTACCACCTATCAGTTTATCAGCCCGGGACAAACCATCACCAACGTGGACTCCACCGTAGTGGATTCCAAAGAAGATTGTTCGTTGATGAACCTTGACACCACCTATGTGATGCACAGCTATGACTCCTTGGGAAATATCACTGGTACAGGGTTGGTTTCCCAACAGACCCTTTGTGATTAATCGTTACCAAAAATCATCATTATTCATTAAAAAAACAACTGACATTATGACACTTAAAGGAACACAGACAGAAAAAAACCTGATGCATTCTTTCGCTGGTGAGTCTCAGGCGAGAATGCGCTACACCTATTTCGCCTCCAAGGCTAAAAAGGAGGGTTATGAACAGGTAGCTGCCATTTTTGAAGAGACGGCCAATCAGGAGAAGGAGCATGCCAAACGTATGTTCAAGTATTTGGAAGGCGGCATGGTAGAGGTTCACGCCTCATTCCCTGCGGGTGTGATCGGCACCACTGCTGAAAATCTCCGCGCCGCTGCAGCTGGCGAGAACGAGGAGTGGACAGAAGCCTATCCTCACTTTGCCGACGTGGCCGAGCAGGAAGGTTTCCCGGAGATCGCCGAGATGTACCGTAAAATCGCTGTGGCTGAAAAAGGCCATGAAGAGCGTTACCTCAAGCTGTTGAAGAACGTGGAAGAATACACCTGCTTCAAGAAAGACGGTAAAGTGTTTTGGCAGTGCCGCAACTGCGGTTTCATCATTGAATCGGAGACAGCTCCCGTGGAATGCCCCGCCTGTCTGCACCCGCAAGCCTACTTCGAGGTGATGAAAGACAACTATTAAAAAACACTCCCAAAAACAAAAAAGGCAGGTCGATCGACCTGCCTTTTTTTATGATTTGTCTCGTTTCTATTGATGATGACGATACAGTTCCAGCACATTATACATGAGCATGGCGATGGTCATGGGGCCGACACCACCCGGCACGGGTGTGGCTGCCGCCAGTCGCTGCTCCAATATCGGGGCCGTGGTCTGGCTATAGACATCCCCGCACAACCCATGCTCGTCGTGGTTCATGGCCACATCCACCAGGACGGCTCCCTCCTTCAGATCTTCAGGACGGAGCAATTGCGGCACGCCCGCCGCTGTGACCACGATATCGGCCTTCTGACAGATCTCCGACAGATTGCGGGTGTGCGAATGGCATTGCGTCACCGTGGCATGGTGCTGTTGCAAAAGGATGGCTGTGGGTGCACCCACCAGCATACTGCGTCCCACCACCACCGCCTGACGGCCGTCCATAGGTATCTGATATCTCTTCAGCAGATGAAGGATACCATTAGGTGTACAAGGCAAAATATAGGGATTGCCCGTCAGCATCATGCCTAAGTTCACATGGTGCAGCCCGTCGGCATCCTTGCGGTAGTCCACAGCCTCCAAGATGCAGTCCGTATCAAGATGCTCCGGCAAGGGAAGCTGCACCAAGATGCCATCGGTGGCAGAGTCCTCGTTGAGATGATGGATCAGCTGCAGCAACGACTCTTGGGTGGTCTCCTGCGGCAACAGATGTTTTTCGCACAACATTCCCAACGCAAGACAGTTTTTCTCTTTGCTGTTGACATAGGAGAGACTGTCGGGCCGGTCTCCCACCAGAATCAAAGCCAGTTTGGGCAGTCGCAAGCCATCCTGTTGCAGACGGAGGACCTCCGCTGTAATCTCCTGTTTGATTTCCTGAGCGAGTTTTTTTCCGTCTAACAGCTGCATGAAAGAACGTTTTTGGAATTAATATTCTATCTGGTCCGCGATGATATAAGCGGAAGGATATTGTGGAAGGATGCGTTGCAGCATCCTGTAAGCGTCAATACGGTTGGTGAAGTCGCCCACCCGGATACGGAAATAGGGTTCCTGGTAGGTGGCATACACAGGCAAAGCGGGGTAGTCGGCTTTGATGGTGGCTTTGGCAGCCTCCATGCGGGTACGGGCATTGGGACCCGAGATGGCCATGATCTGGATACGATATCCGTCCATATTGCGCACCTTGCCCCAGGAGTTCTTGTAATCCTCCTGAATCTTGCGGATGCCTAGCTCCACGTCATAACGGACACTCTGTGCATATAGGGAGGTGGCCATACAGAGCACCAAGACAGCGATTATGGTACGTAACACTTTCATTTTGCTTGGCCGTTATTGTTTAACTCTTGATATTTTATATTCAGCAAGTCCTGTTCCATCGCCACCTTGTCGATGATCTTCTTCAAGATGATGTCCAGTTCGCTGTTTTCGGTATAGATTGTCGGCGCGATATAGTCGGCGCGGTTCTGGCGGATCAGGTCGATGCAGATGTCTTTGGAGGAACGGGGATGGTTGGGCGTAGCCACAGAGTTGGGGTTATAGACCGCAATAGTGGTGCCGCCGTAGAGGTTGACCATCTTCATGGCTGGCACGTCGGTCTCTCCGTCACCCACATAGATGAGGTTGGAGAAAGGCACCGCGCGGGAATCCTCCGGCATGGACTTGTTGATAGAGGTGTTGTCGTAGGAGTTGTAGATACCCTTGTTGATACGAAAGAGAAACTGGGTCTTGTTGGTGTAATTGACAGCCAGAGCGGGCCAGCAGGCATTGCCGTCGGCATCGTATTGGAAACCGGAGGCAAAGATGCTGCGGAACTCGTGTCCGATGCTGGTGCCTCGGACAAACTCACGCAGTCCGGAAGAGATGATGAAATGCTCCAGATGTATGTTCTGGGAAGCAGCATACCGATTGATACGTTCAAAATAGGTCGTCACCCCTTCGAAAAAGGTGATGTGCTCCCCGTACTTCATAAAGACCTCTTCTCGAAGAGGGATATTCTGTTCTTTAGCTTTGAGGAGCATCAGGTGCATATAGGCCAGCACCTCATCCATATCGTGCTGCTTGGCCATCTCGTTGGCCTCCTGCCAGAAAGAGGCCTTGTCCATGTTCAAATCCGGAATGAAGCTGTACTCCTGCATGTTGCCCGGAGCCAGCGTTCCGTCAAAGTCATAGGCAATAGCCATATTTCTGTTCTCTTTCATAATAGTGCTGTTCAAAAAAAGCCAAGTCTCCCGCCAAACAGCAGGAGACTTGGTGGTATTGGGATTATCTTACAAGATTCTTGAAGGTGTCAGTATGACGGTATTTCTTGAATTCTGCATCGCGTTTGGCAGTCTTTTTGTAAGAAGGATCCAAGTTGATGGCAGAACCGAGATTGCTATAGACATCACCTTCATTATGCATACGGGCAGCCAACACAGCCTTCAGATAATAGGTCTTGGCATCGGGGTTGGTGATGCAGTTCAACGTGTTGAGACAGGTGTTGTAGTCTTTGTTCAACAATTGGACGAGGGCGGCGTTGTAGTTGCAAGAGCCCGTGCCGATCAGCTGCAGGGCACCGTCATAGTTACCATCCACAATGTCAAACACAGCCGTGGCCTCGTCTTGGTTCACTGCGTTGGTAGAAGCATTCTTGGAAGCGTTGAAGTTTTCACGGGCAGCAGCCAGGTCACCTTTGTAGAACTGAGCCAGAGCCAGGTTGTTCAGGATCACACCGTTGTTCGGGGAGATGGCAGCAGCCTTGTTGAGATAGCTGATAGCATCGTCCAAATCTCTGGTGTCACCGCCATTGTAATAAGCGTTGAGTTTCAAAGCTCCCAGGTCATTATAGGCACGCCAGTCGCCTTCGGTGTTGCGATCGTTGATCAAAGCCAGATATATCTGCTCCTGCTCGGAGAGGTCGGAAGAGACGGAAGCGGCATACAGACGCTCATTGATGGAGAAATCAGACGGGTTGGCCTTCACACGACGGATCAGTTCCTCGTTGGTGTAGGTCTCGTGCTTCTGGCAAATCAAAGACATCTCGGCACGACGCAACGGAGGCAGGATGACGTCGGCAATCTCGGGATAGATGTCCGTCATCTCGCGGATCTTCTGCTCACGCATATCGTTGTTTGGCTGGGAGTGTACCACATTGAGAATCTGATTCTTTTGGGCAATGTTGGATTGGGCGATAGCGGCCTCGAAGCCGTCCCAGTCCTCACCTTTTGCATTGTTGACATATTCGAAGGTGGGGCGCTTCAGGTCTTTCATTTTGATCTTGTTAGCCTTGGCATAGGCTTTCAGATATTGTTCATATTGGTTCTCAAACCACTTTTTGCCTTGCTCGAAACGTCTTTCGGAAAGACCTTGGTTGTTGCTCTCCTCGCCTTCGGGGGAAGCCCAACCGGAAATGACCACACGGTTGATGTTCTGTCCTTCATTCATAAAGTTCAGGAAAGCCTTGATGGAGTCCTTGGCAGCCGTTGACTTGTTGTATTTGTTACTCCAGTTCATGTTGGAGCTGTTCAAGTCGAAATAGATGGTGGCCATCTTGCCGATATACTCCGTCTGGAAGTTGTGCGGAGCATATAGGAAGGCCGTTCCATTGTTGTTGTTGTCGGCCAGACGCGGTTGGAATCCCACACGGGAAGAGGTGTTGGCAATACCCTCACCTAAAATCTTCTCGGGGTTCAACGTGGTGGATTTCTTCTTGAGCTGGGCTGTCGCCGGGGCTACGATCTCCGCCATGTCATACTCGTCTTTATACGTGAAAGTACCCGTCTTGGTGAAGGTGCCACCTTTCTTGTAGCTGATGGTCGTGCCTTCGCCCTTGGCCTTCTCGCCTTTCAACGTGATGGTGGTGAAAGGAGCAACGTTCTGACCGTCCACCTTCAAAGTCGGAGTCAGCACCATCGTGGCTTTTTTCTTCATATACTTCGGAGGAATCGCACCCTTGATGGTGTAGGCAACTTGTCCTCCCCTGGTCTCCAGGTTTTCGTCATCCAAGGTGATGGAGACTTCCGGATATTTGGTAACCATCTTACCAAATCCGCATCCACTGCAAAGAATTGCAAGCAGTAATACGCCTAAAAGAGCATTTTTCTTCATTGTTTCAAATGTTATATATTGTTGATATTAGGTTAATTGATTCTTCTATGAAAGAAAGCGCAAATTTATAAAAAATATGTTTAACCTTATCAAAATAAAAAAGATAATCCTTCCATAAATTAATAATTGCTACTTTTGTCACCCCAAAAAAATGAGGCAGGTGTAATAAATGAATTCTTTTTTTCGTCTTTGAGGTGTGAATGAGAAAATGAACATAGAATCCATTCTGGAGGGATGTCTGAAGAATGATAGAAAAGCACAATATGCTTTATATCAATCTTTTGCACCTAAAATGCTCGGTGTCTGTCGCAGATACTGTAACTCACAGGAGGAGGCCGAGGACATCATGATGGAGGGTTTTATCAAAGTTTTCCAGAAGTTGGACCAATATGGGAAGAAGAATGAAAGTACGCTCTACACCTGGATAAAGAGCATCATGGTGAACCAGTCTATCGACTATTTCAGGGCGCACAAACGGCGATATGAGGCGGAGGTTCCCATGGAGGTGGAGACCATTTCGCCGTACACTGACGATTTGGACACCCGGTTGAAAGCGGAACATCTGTTGCGACTGATGGATGAGATGCCGGAAAAACAGCGGATAGTGTTCAACTTACGAGAGGTGGAAGGATATGAGTTTGAAGAGATTGCGGAGATGGTCCAGGAGCCGGTCAACACGGTGCGGGTGCATCTGTTCCGGGGACGGCAGTGGTTGCAAAAACGAATTAAGGAAGAAGATCTATAACACGGATGAGTACCATAAAGGACATATTGGATAGTCATGAGATGACTCCGTCGGCAGACTGCTGGCAGAAGCTCAGCGGGCGGCTGGACCAGCTTATGCCCCAAGCATCTGCTGAAGGTGCGGGCAGTGGACAGTCGGCCATGGAGGCAGGCCGTCATGCATCCCGTCTGGCCGGCGCCGCCAAGGCCAAGCTTCTCATTACGATGGCAGGACTCACCATCGGGGCTAGTGTCATCGTGCTGACGGCCGTGGCTCTCCTCAAGACTTCTCCCGACTCAGTGCCCACCCCTATTTCCGTTCCCGCCACCGACACTTCCGTCACCGAGACCATGGAAGAGATTCCTTATGATCCCGAACTGTCAACCGCCACTCCGACGACAGCCACACAAAGCCCCGTCGAAGTGTCTGAGGAGGCTCCTGCTCCTGAAAGGGCAACGGAGAGAACCTCCGAACAACCTGTTGTCGTGACCCCTGCCGTCCAACCCGCCCCCTTGGCGCCTCGGACGGTCACGCCCCAACCCCCCAAGCCAGTCACTACCCCCTCTTTAGTGCCCGCGACACCCATCATCGTGACCTCCGCCCAGGAGGATCCCGTCATCCAAGAACAAACCGAGACCTTGCAGGTGGTCGAGCCAACACAAAAGCTGGAGATTCCCAATGTCTTCACACCCAACGGCGACGGCTACAACGACCTCTTCGTCATTATGGGCCTGGAGCAGTGCAACAAAAGAGTCTTGATCGTGCGCGACCGCTCTGGAAAGACCGTGTATCAGTCTTCCAAATACAACAACAACTGGGATGGTAGCAATTGTCCGGAAGGCGTTTACTTCTACCAGCTCACCTTCGGACGAAACCAGATAGAAGAGACCTTGCAAGGCTCTGTGACCATCATTCGGAAGTGATTTTCTGCAGATAGGCGATCGCCTTCAGGTTGCGAGGCGTCACGATGTCAATCCATGAACTTTCAATAGGATACACCTTCTTGTTTTTCACAGCCTTGAGAAGCGTGTAGGGATATAGGGAGCAGAAACTCTGCATGTCTTCCTTACGTACCACAATGATGTCGGGGTCTGCCTGGAACAAGAACTCGCGGCTCACATTCCATGTGGACACATCCTCTCCCACATTGCGGCAGCCTGCCAGCTCGATAATCTGATGGATATGGCTTCCCTTAGGCGCGGTGAAGTCGCCTGTCTCCCCAAAACCGACCACATAATAGACGCTTTTGGGAGGACCCTGCCGAAGCACGTTGTGCTGTCGGAAGTTCTCCAGAGTCTGCTGCCAACGGTCGGCCTCCACCCGCGCCACAGAGTCTTGGTTGGTGATCTTGCCCAAGTTCAGCATCAGGGTAGAGATGCCCGTGATGTCCGACTCCTCAATCAAGGCGATGACGGGAATATTCAACTTCTCTATTTTATCTACATCTTCCTGCGACACCATCGAGCCGATCAGGACCACGTCGGGATGCAGTGAAAGCAACGTCTCCATGTTGATATTCTGCATACCGCCCACCTTGGGGATCTTCTGCGTCTCGTCAGGATACTGGCAATAGTCGGAGATACCCACCAAGCGGTCTCCAGCCCCTATCATGAAGAGCAACTCCGTAATGGCGGGCGACAGGGAGACAATCCGTTGCGGCTCCTTCTGCAAGACCACCTCGCGCTGGTAGGAGTCAGTATAATGCAAAAAGATTGTCTGCTCCTCATGGTGCGGATTACGGCATCCACACAACATGACCAAGCAGACAATCCAGATAAGAAATCTGTGTGAGGACATTGTTATTTCAACAGTTTCTCATTATAGCTCTTCAAGCTTTGCAAGAGGTTGGTTCTCACATGGATGAAGTCGTCAGCGCCCACCTCTTTCAAGGCATCGATAGCCTCTGTCGGGTTACCGGCAATCAGACAAGGCGTGTTCGGGAACTGGGCTTTGGCCTGTTTGACAGCCTCCACGCCCAGGGTGGCGTACTCCTCGTCGGAGCTGCAGACCACAATCAACGACGGTTTGGCTTCGGCCACAGCCTTTATGCCCTCCTCCACGGAAGCGAAACCGGCGGGCTCGATGATCTCGTAGCCAGCGCATCCGAAGAAGTTGGTGATGAAGCCGGCGCGTGCCTGACGCATGGCCAGGTTGCCGAGTTTCAGCAGATAGACGGAAGGACGTACATGGGTCTGCGCATATATCTCCGTATCCAGACGGATGGCTTCGAAAGCGGCAGCGCCACGGTAAGTCTTCAGTCCCTCATCGTTATCTTCGAGCACCCGCTCAATCTTGTCAGCCATCTTCTCGTTGATATTCGGATATTGGTTGGTACCCAGCAGCACATAGCGGCGGGTGGCGATGTCCATGTCGCGTTTCTGACAGCTCTCCTCGATGGCAGCCTTCATGGTGCCGTCTTCGATAGCCTTCAATGCACCACCGTCGGCCTCCACTTGCTGGAAGAGTATCCAGACATGCTCTGCCAAAGAGTTGGTGAGGTTCTCGATATAATAGGAGCCAGCGGCCGGATCCACCACATAGTCGAGGAAGGCCTCCTCTTTAAGGATGACCTGCACATTGCGGGCGATACGGCGGGAAAACTCGTCGGATGGTTTGTAGGCCACATCAAAAGGCTGCAGCGAGATGGCATCGGCGCCGCCAATGACGGCGGACATGCCCTCGGTAGTACTGCGCAACATGTTGACATAGGGATCATAGAGCGTCTTGTTCCACGTGGAAGCCACCGTGTTGATGCGCAACTTGTAAGCACAGTCGCATTCCGGCTTGTACTGCTCCACCATGGTGGACCACAGCAGACGGATGGCACGCAGTTTGGCAATCTCCATGAAGTAGTTGGAGCCCACCGACAGGGTGAACTGGATGCGGGAAGCCACTTTGGCCACCGGCATGCCCTGCTCCACGCAGAAGTTGATATATTCGTTGGCCAGCGCCAGCGTGTAGGCCATCTCCTGCACGATGGTCGCTCCAGCATTGTGGAGCACCACACCATTGACATTGATGACCTTGAACTTCGGCATTTCGGCTCCCATCTTCAACAGCTCCATCGTTTGCTGCATGTCTTCTTGCTGCGAGAAATAGAACTTGTTGTGCTTGAGACGATATACCAACGGGTCGAAGTTGATATGGCCCGAGATCATTTTCTTGTCATAACCTTTCTCCTCCACGTATGCCACAAAGAGCTTCATCAGATCGATATAGCTCTTCACATGGTTGAACTGCACGCCAGCGGCGGTCAGCTCGATACCGTTGAGCAGGGTTGCCAACGACTCGGCGCTGTCGATCTTGCTGGCATCGAAGCAGATGCAGGTAGCACCGCGCATCAAGGCATCCAACGCAATGGCGTTGGCCTTGGCGGGATCCGGCTCATCGATAGTCTGCACGATATCCCATTGGTTGTTGTCAGCCTTGGAACCGCGCAAGAAAGGAAACTCTCCCGGCAAAGTCTTCAGATAGTCCTTGTCTTTCAGATCCTCCGCACGATAATACGGGGGTACTTGAAAACCTTCATCGGTGCGCCAGACCAACTTCTTCTGATAGTCTGCACCTTTTAAATCTTTCTCAATCGTGGCCTCCCATTGCTCCGTGGAGATGGGCGGAAATTCGGTAAATAATTTTTCTTCAGCCATATTTGTTGTCTAAAATAAGAGGTGCAAAAATAATCAATTTATCAGATATTTCACGCATTTGTTTAAAAAACATATTTTGCTATTTTTGCCATCCCATTTTTAGCATAATGAAACCTCTATACTGCATATTACTATTGGCTTTCCCTCTGTTCTTGTCTGCCCAGAATCCCGACGACTACTACCAAAACGCAGAGAACCAGCACGGGTATGCCTTGAAGGTGGCGCTGCATAACATCATCAAGGTTCACACGGAACTATCCTATGGGGGTCTTTGGAGCGCCTTCTACACCACCGATGTGCGACCCGACGGCAAAGTTTGGGACATCTACTCCGACAATCCCAACGGACAGGCTCCCTACCTCTACACCTTCGGGACCGATCAGTGCGGCAACTACAACTCGGAAGGCGACTGTTACAACCGTGAACACTCCGTGCCCCAAAGTTGGTTCAACGGTAGCACACCCATGTACACCGACCTTTTTCACCTCTACCCTACCGACGGTTGGGTCAACAACAAACGAGGCAACCTGCCTTTTGCCAAGGTGGGCAACGCCACCTGGACCAGCCTCAACGGCTCCAAGGTGGGCTCCTGTGCCACGTCAGGCTATAGTGGACAGGTCTTTGAACCCATCGACGCCTATAAGGGTGACCTGGCCCGCTCCTACTTCTACATGGCAGTCTGCTATATGGACAAAAATATGGGCTACGACCAATCCATGTTCGAGGGCGGCTCCCTCAAGCCCTGGGCACTGCAGATGCTGCTTGGCTGGCATGCCATGGATCCGGTGAGCCAGAAAGAGATTGACCGGAACAACGCCATCTATGGCATTCAGGAAAACCGCAACCCCTTCATCGACTACCCTGAGCTGGTTAACATGATTTTCGGAGGGGATACGCTACAGCCTTTCGTCACCGACGTCCACGACTACGCTTTTGCCCACTGCTCCGTCTATCCCAACCCCGCCACCGACTACGTGCAGGTCACCGTCAGCGACCACGAAGAGACCTTCCATTGCTCTTTGGTGAGCCTCACCGGACAGATTCTCTGGACCTCCACCTCGACCAACGGAGGAGAGACTCTCACCGTACCCCTCGACGGCTTGCCTAGAGGCCTCTACATCCTGCACCTCTACAACGATCATCATGGTGCCGTACAGAAGGTTATCAAACAATAAATATTTTTTTTAGAAAAAGCCGACTATCCCAACAGGATATGCAGGCCGATGCCAATCAGCACGATGCCGCCGACAATCTCCGCGATGTTGGCCTTGAAGCGTTGTCCCACGCGGCGCGTGAGCGTATAGCCGACAACGGAGGCCAGGAAGGAGACCAGCCCGATGATCAGCACTGCCAGCCAGATGGAGACCCCTTCCAACAAGGAGAACGAGAAGCCGACTGCCAAGGCGTCGATACTGGTGGCCACGGAGAGAAGCAAGACACTCTTGACGGAGGTCATATCAACCATCTTCTCATCTCCTTCCTTCAACGCATCGATGATCATCTTGACACCGATGAAGCACAGGATGCCAAAAGCAATCCATGGAGCCCATTTTTCCACAAACTGGGAGATGGAGACACCCAGCAACCAGCCAATTAGCGGCATCATCGCCTGAAAGAAGCCGAAAGAAAAGGCAAACCATAGAATGTTTTTCCTGCGGAGGTTGGGTTGGGTGAGCCCCGCGGTGCAGCTGACCGCAAAGCAGTCCATCGCCAGACTGAGCGCCAATAATAATAGGGTGAATATGTTCATTGCAGCTGTTTTTCTATATTGGGAATTTGTTTCTGTTTGACAATAAATAGTTGAAAACCAGTATTTTAAAAGTGAAAAATGAATTGATGAGTTTCATATCAAAAAAAAGTGTATTTTTGCCGCCTCAAAGCAAGCCACTTTAGCTCAGTTGGTAGAGCGACGCATTCGTAATGCGTAGGTCGCGAGTTCAAGTCTCACAAGTGGCTCTTCAGGAGGTCTGATTAACAGACCTCTTTTTTTATTGCTTGATGGGCACCTGTTCCCACTCCTCGTCGGGCAGTTTGGCGCCCACATATCCAATCACACGGGCGGCGAGCCACGAGGCCAGCTTGCCCGTTTCTTCGGCACTCAGCCCGTTCAGATAGCCATAGAGGAAGCCTGCAGCATAGATGTCGCCGGCACCGGTGGTGTCGCGACAGTCGGCCTTGAGGGCCTCCACCTTCGTGATCTCACCATTGATCTGGATGAAGGATCCCTCCTTGCCCACCTTGACGATGGCCACGGAGCAGTATTTGGACAGCTCTTGCAGTGCCTCTACGCCCTCCTTGTGGGTGAAGGCCTTGGCCTCCTCCTCGTTGGCAAAGATAATATCGACATAGTCGCGCAAGAGCATCTCCACAAAGTCGTAATGCTCCTCGATGAGGTTATAGCTGGCCATATCCATAGAGATGAGGAGCCCTTGGGCCTTGGCAGCCTGGCACACACGCAGGATCAGGTCATGGTTGAAGATGAGATAACCCTCCACGTGGATGAGGTCGTACTGCGACAGGATGTCGGGGTTGAGTTCCTCGGCGGTCATCTCGGCGGCGGCGCCCAGATAGGTGGCGAAGGTTCTTTCGCCGTCGGCGGAGATATAGGTGGTGGCAATGCCCGTGTCAGTGTCGGAAAGTATCAAATGAGGGGTGACGCCGAAGCGCTCCATCTCGCGACGGAAGAAGTCGCCCATCTCGTCGTTGCCCACCTTGCCGATATAGCCGGCAGGCATGCCCAGTCGGGCCAATGCGTGGATGGTGTTGGAGGTAGAGCCGCCGGTGGCGCACACCTGGGGCACATCCTGCAACTGCGCATGCAAAGCCCGCTTGCGCTCCGCATCGATCATGCTCATGCCGCCCTTCTGCAACCCGCAACCGGCAATCATCGCATCATCCACATTCACTAAAATGTCCACTAACGCATTTCCTATGCCTAATACTTTTTTCATCCTGAAGTTTTTTTATGTTTCAACAACTAGTATAAATCAAACGAGGTGGCAAAGATACGAATTATATCATTCCATGCTTCTGAGTTTATTTTCCCTCCGTCTTCACAAACTTGGTTGAATAGGAGTTGCCCTTTTCGTCGGACAAGCGCAACAGATAGAACCCGGCAGGAAGATCGGATATGTCAATGTGATATGTGTTCGTGTTCAGAGAGGAGATATTCCGAATGACGCATTGTCCAATGTGATTGTACACCTCTATACCGATTATTGATTTTTTTCGCATAAGAAACAAATAGAATATCTGAAGGATTAAGACAAACAGATAACAGTAATTGTTGTAAATCCATGTTTTTTAAATCATTACTAACAACGATAATATTGTCATCCTCATTACTATATCGAACTGTATCATTAACTGAAGAAAAAATTCTGCTTAAATTCCGAACAATCAAATCATAGTTTTGCATATTTCCAACAATAATGTTAATAGAAGAAGAGTCTTCTTGCCAATATTGTCTTTGGTGATTTGCAAAGTAAAAATCTGATTGTGCTTCAGTATTATAAACGGTAATAAGAAGAACAAAAGACAAAAGAAGGTGTTTTTTCATAATTATTTGATTATATCCACACATGACAATCTGTAAAAATACCATTCCCCATTAGGATCTGCACCTAGGGGAACGATTGCTTCCTGCGTATGAAAACATGAATGATATGGTTTTAAGGAAACAGCAACTGTTTGAACCCCAGCTCTTTGGAATTTTTTAGGAATAGGTCCACATATCTTGAAATAAGAATACATGGATACTGTATCTTCTATGCTAAAGCTATCAGGTATGTTATCCCCAACGTAAAAATGTGCTACAATGTTGTAGTACTTTTTATTGCACCAATTCTGCGTTTTGTAGGGCTCTTCCAAAATGACAAGCTTGCCAGTCAATATTCCATCACATTTATTATTATCACAGGATACATGTTCTATTCCTGCCAAAATTATACACACAATCGTAAAGAATTTCAATGATTTTTTCATATCTATTTATTCGCTGAATTCAATTAATTAATGCAACTTCAAAGTAAATAATTGAAGTTTACGGGTGCAAAATTAAAAAAAAATATTCACGCGGGGTGAGGAAACCTAATTTTTTTCGAGGTCTGTTGTTTGATTTTCTTTGTATCAATAGAATATCATCGTCTGTAAGGTTCTCGAAAGAGGTTCCTTTGGGAAGATATTGCCTTCGGTTGGTGGGTGTTTGAACCGATTAACCCTCTTAACTTCTTAGTTTCTTAACTCCCTTAACCTCTTAACCCACCATAATATACATGTCCGGGTATTCATGCTGCGATTCTTTCTTCTGCTTGGTGAGGGCAAAGGCAATCGTCAGCGTGCCGATACGGCCGATGTACATGTTGAAGATCAAGATCAACTTGGCCATCCAGTTCCAACCCGCCGGCGCTCCGGTGGATAGACCGCAGGTGGTAAAGCCCGAAGTGGTCTCAAACACCACATCCATCAAGGGTACATCAGGCTGGACCACCGCAATGAGGAAACAGGAGGTGAAGATGAAGATCAACGACATGGTTACAATGGTACTGGCACGGTCCACCATGGAGAACGGAATGGTCCGGTGATGGTACTCCAACCTTTTCTTTCCCAAAATGGTAGCCTGGATACTCTTGACCAGCACAAACAGTGTGGTGGTCTTGATACCGCCACCCGTGGAGCCCGGCGCCCCACCAATGAACATCAACAAGATGATGATCATCACCGAGGAGAGGTGCATACTGTTAACATTCAACACGGTGAATCCAGAGGTGCGACACGTCACAATCTCAAAAACGGAAACAAACATCTTGTCAAAGAGCCCCCGCTGTCCTGTCAGGGTGTTGTTTTTCTCCAAGAAGAAAAAGAGGATGGAACCCACAACGATGAGGGTCATGGTGGTGACCAACACTACCTGTGTCTGGGGCATCAGCTTTTTCCACTTGTATTTGTTGCGCTGACGAATGTAACGGGAACTGAAGAAGTCGCGGATGGTCAGGAAGCCAATGCCGCCCAAGAACACCAAAGCCATCATGACAATCTGGGGGAAATAGGTGTTATCGACGCCCATCTCCAACAAGCTCTTGTCCACCAAGACAAAACCGCCGTTGTTGAAGGCATTGATGGCATAGAAGAGCGAGTAAAAGAGGTTCTGTCCATCGGAATGGAATATGCCGGTCGTCTTCCAATAGGTGAAGAGCAGCGCCGCCCCCACCAACTCGATGGTGAAGGTGGTCAGCACGATGCTCCGAACCAGGGAAACCGTATCCGACAGCTGGTCAGTGTTCATGATGTCGCGCACCATATACTGGTAACGGAGTCCCACATACGACTGCGACAGGAAGGTGGAGAAGAAGGTAGCAAAGGATAGGATACTCATACCTCCCAGCTGCACCAGGATCATAATCACAATCTGACCCTTGATGGTGAAAGCCGTGCCCGTGCTCACCGTGGTCAAACCCGTGATACAGCTGGCACTGGTGGCCGTGAACAGCGCATCAATGAGAGAGATGCCGTTGGTAGTCATTCTCGGCATGGAGAGCAGAACCGTTCCCACCAGTATCAACATGAAGAAAGAGAGCAACATCAGCACGGGCGGACTGATCTTGTGCCGCCCCATCAGGCCGCTGACTTTCGTGAATTCTATCAGTACGATGATGAGAAAATAGAACTGGATAAAGAGCAGATAATAGTTCTCAAAGTTCATGGAATTGATGAACCGGAGGTCGAAGTTGAAGATATAATAGGAGAAAAACTGCAATATCAGGACCGCGATGATGATGCCTTCAAACCACGATCGCTTCAAATACTCTTTCCGATGCAACGAATAGAAGAGCATGAGGAAATATTTGACGACATAGAACAGGAGGCTCCCGAAAATAATCCAGCGGATAACCTCTTTCAGATGCGTGGAGATATAGAGACCGTGATAACAGATGATACAGGTGATGGTGATCAGGGAAATGATCAGACTCAGCACCTGCATAATGCGATACACCTTCTCCTTGTGTGTCGCAATGTGAATCTTCAGCTTGCTGTGTGCGTACTCCTTATGTGATTTGTTAAACCACATTACAAGTTGATTTTGATAAAGTTATCCAAGTCGCTCTCCTTGCCGAACAAGACAAACACGTCATCCTTCTTGATGACGGATGAGGTATCGGGCACACCGATGATATGCTGTTGTATTTGATCATTGTCGTCGGCATCCTTCTCTGTAAAGCTCCGGCGGATTGTGATGAGGCTCAGTTTATGGTTGTCACGGAAATCAATATCGCCCAAGGTGAGGCCTTCCAGACTGCTGGGGGCGATGATCTCGGCCACCTTATAGCCGTCGGGCAGTTGCAGATAGGAGATGATGTTGGGGTTTGTCAGACGTTCCGCGAGCAAGGCGCCCACCTCGTCTTCGGGCGACAGAAACTCGCTGATGCCCATCTTGGAGAGGATGGTCCGCTGGTTCTCGCCCATGACGCGGCAGATGATGCGCTTCACGCCCAAGTCGAGCAGGTTGGCGGTGCATAGCAACCGACCCACGAAGTCGTTGCCGATGGCCACGATGGCCACGTCAAAAGTTTGGATATTCTCGTTGATCAGCGCTCTTTTGTTGGTGGCGTCGGTGCAGACGGCGTAAGCCACATCCTCGGAGATGTCCTGCACCACCTTGATGTCGTTGTCTATCACCAACACTTCGTGTCCCTTCTCGGAGAGCGCTCTGCTGATAGCCTGGCCGAAATGTCCGGCCCCAATCACCACAAATTTATCCTGTGCCATAATCGTGATTTTATAAAGAAGTGGCAAAAATAGCAAAAAGAAGATAGCAATGACATTTTCTATTGGCACAACCTATTTTTTTTTACTTTTGCACTCTACAAAAACGAAAGCTATGATACCACGTTATTCGCGTCCGGAGATGAGCGCCGTCTGGACTGAGGAGAACAAATTCGGTGCTTATCTGAAAGTGGAAATAGAGGCTGCCGCCGCCTGGAGCAAGCTGGGGGTCATCCCTGCCGAGGATGTGCAGAAGCTGCGCGACAAGGCCTCCTTCAAGGTGGAACGCATCTATGAAATTGAGCAGGAGACACGCCACGACATCGTGGCCTTCACCCGTGCCGTCAGCGAGTCGTTGGGCGAGGAACGCAAGTGGGTGCACTACGGGCTCACCTCCACCGATGTGGTGGACACCGCCAACGGCTACCTGCTGCTGCAGGCCAACAACATCCTGCGGAAAGACCTCCAGCGTTTCATGGAGATCTTGAAAAAGCGCGCCTACGAGTTCAAGGAGACACCCTGCATCGGGCGCACGCACGGAGTGCACGCCGACATCACCGCCTTGGGACTGAAATGGGCCCTCTGGTATGAGGAGATGAAGCGCAACATGGCCCGTTTCGAGGCCGCCGCCGCCGATGTGGAGTGCGGCAAGATCAGCGGCGCCGTGGGCAACTTCGCCAACACGCCGCCCTTTGTCCAGGACTACGTGTGCGAACAGTTGGGTATCCACTCCGCCAACATCTCCACGCAGGTCTTGCAGCGCGACCGCCACGCCCACTACATGGCCACCTTGGCCCTCATTGGTTCTACCATGGAACAGATGGCCGTGGAGGTGCGCCACTGGCAACGCACCGAGCTGCGCGAAGCGGAAGAGGCCTTCGGCAAAGGACAGAAGGGTTCCTCCGCCATGCCCCACAAACGTAACCCCATCGGGAGCGAGAACATGTGCGGCTGCGCCCGCATCCTCCGTGGCTACATGGTCAGCGCCTACGAGGACATCCCTCTCTGGCACGAGCGCGACATCTCCCACTCCTCCGCCGAGCGTATCATGCTCCCCGACGCCACCATCCTCCTCGACTATATGCTCAACCGCTTCGGCAAGATCCTCGAAAACCTCGTCGTCTTCCCCGAGAACATGCTCAAGCATATCTACATGACCAACAAGGTGATCTTCGCGCAGCGCGTCATGACTGCCCTTATCAACAAGGGCTTCGCCCGCGAGAAGGCCTACGACCTCGTACAGCCTATCGCCATGAAGGCTTGGTTCGACGGGCACGACTACCAAGAGCTGCTGCTCCAGAACGAGACCATCCAACAATACTTCACCCCCGAGGAGCTGGCCCAGTGCTTCACGCTGGAATACTATATGAAGGAGGTGCCCGCCATCTTTGAGCGAGTGTTTGGGAAATGAAAACAGGATTTTCGGCGCTGGTATTGATATTTTGACTATCTTTGCCCCGACAAAACGTGTGAAAAACCCACTACGATGAAACAGCAAGTGAACATCTTAGGCAACAACAACTCTCTTTTTAATGAGTTTATCGCGGAGATCCGCAGTGCGGAGGTACAGGTTGACAGTATGCGCTTCCGCCGCAATCTGGAACGCATCGGCGAGATCTTCGCCTACGAGATCAGCAAGACCATGCGCTATGAACGTCAAGAGGTGACCACTCCGCTGGGCATCGCTGAGATGTCACGGCTGGTGGACAAGCCCGTGCTGGCCACCATCCTGCGCGCCGGTTTACCCCTGCACCAGGGCATCCTCAATTACTTCGACCGTGCCGAGAACGCCTTCATCTCCGCCTTCCGGAAATACGAAAAGGACGGCACCTTTGAGATCCAGATCGACTATATCTCCTCGCCGGAGCTGGACGAGAAAACCCTCATTCTGGCCGACCCGATGCTGGCCACGGGACAATCCATGGTGCTGGCCTATGAGGAGTTGCTAACCAAGGGAGAGCCCGTTCACACGCATCTGGTAAGCATCATCGCCAGCCGCCAAGGCATCGAATACCTGCAACGCCACTGTTCCCCTACCAACTGCACCTTGTGGATAGGCGCGGTGGACGAAGAACTGACCGCCCACTCCTATATTGTGCCCGGACTCGGCGACGCCGGCGACCTGGCATACGGAAAAAAAGACTGACATACTCCCCACTCAGTTAGAAACTCGGTAACGAGGATGAAATGACGCTATATTGCTACGAATATAGTCGTTGTCTAGGTGTGTATAAATCTCTGTCGTGGTGATACTTTCGTGTCCTAACATCTGCTGCACCGCCCGCAGGTCGGCACCCCCGTTGATCAGATGCGTCGCAAAAGAGTGACGAAAAGTATGCGGACTGATGGTCTTCTCTATTCCAGCCTCCTTGGCCCACTTCTTTACCAGCATAAAGACCATCTCCCGGGTCAGATGATGCCCCCGCCGGTTCAAAAAGAGATAGTTCTCCTCCCCCTTCTGGATCTTCAGCTGCTGACGCGCTCCCTGTAGATAAAGGGTGACCTGCTTTTGAGCCATCTCTCCTATCGGTACAAAACGCTCCTTGTCGCCTTTTCCCAGTACCTTGATAAAGCCTTCTTCAAAGTAGAGGTTAGAGACCTTGAGGGTCACCAGCTCGCTGACGCGGAGGCCACAACCATACATCACCTCCACCATGGCCCGGTTACGGTGTCCTTCGGGCTTGCTCAAGTCAATCTCGTTGATAATCGCCTCTATCTCCTCTATGGAGAGCACATCCGGCAGATGCATACCTATCTTGGGAGCCTCCAGCAACTCGGTGGGATTGTCCCCTTCCTTCAGCTCCCCATCATAGGTCAGGAAGAAGTAAAAAGCTTTGAGTCCCGACAGGATGCGAGCCTGGGAGCGCGACTTCATCCCTCGGTCGTAAAGCTCTTGCAGAAAGCCTTTCAGCTGGTCGGGTGTCGCCTTCTCGGGCGGAGTGTCGCCAAGATAGTCGAGCAGTAACTCCACATCGTGGATATAGGCTGCCACGCTGTTGGACGACTTGTTGCGCTCCAGTATCAGATACTGACGGAATCTGTCAATGATTGGTTTCATCGGATATCCTTCTCTATCTCTATGCGGAGCATGTTGAGGGCGGCACGGGCGGCACGCTCGATGATCTGTTGGCGACCCATGCGACTTCCAAACTGGAACTTGTTCGTCACCAAGCGCACAGGCGTGGCCACGGCAACCCACACAGTGCCCACGGGCTTCTCCGGGGTGCCACCGTCTGGGCCCGCGATGCCCGAAGTGGCCACTGCATAGTCCACATCCAGCAGTCCCATCACGTTGAGAGCCATATCGCTGACCACCTCCTCACTGACGGCTCCCCGTTTGCGGAGATTGTCTTCCCGAACATTCAAGATGTCTCTCTTTATCTCGTTGCTATAGGAAACCAACGAGCCTTGGAAATACCGGGAACTGCCAGGCACCGAAGTAATGAGGTGAGCGATATAGCCTCCCGTGCAGCTCTCCGCCGTAGCCATCCGGCAATTCCGCTTCAACAGCAGTCTTCCCACCACCTCCTCCATCTCGATATCCTCATCGGTGAAGGCATACTCGCCAACAGCCTGCTTCAACTGCTGAAACTGGCTGTCCAAGGTCTGTTGCAACACTTCCGCATCTTCTCCCCTACCCGTCAGGCGCAGGCGGATGATGCCCGGCTTAGGCAAATAGGCCAAAGAGAGATTCTCCGGCAGTTGTTTCTCGTAATCTTCCAAGAGGTCGGAAAGACCGCTCTCGGTGATGTTGGTGCACTGCAAAACCCGATATTGGATGGTGTGATGGTCTGTGCGTCGCGCCTCCAGACGGGGTAGCACCTCCTCTTTGACAAGCCGCTCCATCTCAAAAGGCACGCCCGGCAACATGACAAGCACCTTGCCGTCCTCTTCTATCCACAATCCCGGTGCAGTGCCCAAAGGGTTAGGCAATACCACCGCACCCGTGGGCACGGCTGCCTGCTGCCGGTTGGTCTCTGTCAACGCCATGCCGCGGTCGGCAAAACGCTGCGTAACAGCCTGCAATGTGGCTTCGTCGATAACCAGCTCTCGATGATAGAGGTCGCAGACCACCTTCTTGGTGATGTCATCCTTGGTAGGACCCAGTCCTCCCGTCATGATGACCAGATCGGTCTTCTCGAAAGAAGCCACGATGGCGGCACGGATGGCATCCCCCGCATCGCCAATGGTCAGCACCTCTTGCATTTCGATGCCAGCCAAAGCCATCTGCTGTCCGATAAAGGCGGCATTGGTGTTCACCACCTGCCCTATCAATAACTCATCTCCTATGTTAATCAGTATCATGTTGTTGTGATTCTAAAAATTCCATTTTCTGTTGCATACGCAGTAGATAGGGATGGTTCGGATAATGAACCGTCAGCGTATCCGTCAACTGCTTCAACAATCCAAAATCTTCCCTTTCCTGAAAGAAGCTCTTTCGGTTATAACTCTGATAAAAAGCGATATAAGAGGCCATATCCGCTGGATGCTCGGCGATGAAACGACGAAGATAACGGGTATGCCGATCGACCAGCGCTTGGTATTGCTTTTCCACCTCCTCGCGCACGGAGTCTTGGTCTATATGCTGCTGGTAAAAATCCCACAATGGTTGCACCTGTTTCACAAAAACGGTGAGGGCACTGTCCAAAGAGCTCATCAGCACAGCCTCACGACCGCCCGTCGCCCTATAGGTCTGGATCAGATTGCCGGCCTCCGCCGTGATATGGATCTGTTCCCCTTTCTGAGCCATAGTAGTCAGCATGTTAACGCCACTCAGGCTCAGCTGATACATCATCGGCTGGGCAAGTATCTCCTTCTGTTCCTCCGTGGCCGCTTTCAATACAAACTCAAAATGTCCGTTCCGCATCCGCATGGAGTCCAGCCTGACAACCTCGGCATTGTCCAGACGGGCCAGCCGGATCATACGGTCTCCGCCATGCTGGATATCCCCGCTGATGACCACCTGGCGGTCGGAGGGAGCGCAAGGGATCAACAGCCACAGAAGCAGTGGCAGCAGCACAAACAGTTTACAAAAGGAAAATCCCCTATTCATGGTCGATCATTTGGGTTAGCAGGGAGTCTTGGGCACACGGGCTGGGGAGTTCGCACCCGCAGTTGCGGTCCCGGCGGTGACGCGGGCTGCCCACTATCTTGCGGGAACAAGAGGTGGCCAGCAGCACCAGCACGACAAAAATCCAGATCATTTTTTTCATACGTCCTACAAATAAGGCTGCAAAATTACAAAATATACGCTGAAATAACGGGATAAACGCCTTTTTATTTTTTTTGTTGGAGCATATTATAATTTTTGTATTTTTGCGCCCGCCAAGCCGAAGTGGCGGAATCGGTAGACGCGTTGGTCTCAAAAACCAATGAGGTAACACTCGTGCCGGTTCGATCCCGGCCTTCGGTACCACTGGGGAGAATGGTGAATAATCATTCTCCTTTTTTATTGCAAATCAATATATTAAAAATCTTCTCGCTGTTATGAAAACGCTCTTTTCCCTGCTTTTCAGTCTTCTTTTTTGCGTTGGATATGCCCAAGTGGTGACTCCTGGAACTGGCATTTCCTACACTTTCCAAAACCTCGCTTCTGCGTATCCAGCCGCCATAAATTCTCCATCGGAAGGCCATTATACCCTGACACAATCCCTCACCATATCGGCTGGCGACACCCTGATGCTGGATGCCAGCACCCAAGAGATCTTCTGCAACAACACCCTTACAATCACCATCAACGGTTGCCTTTTCTGCGAGCCCCGCACCGACACGCTGGTCTTCACCAGCAACACCTCCAACTGTAACGGTGATTTCTACGACATCCGCATCGACAATGCCAGCGCTTGTTCTTTCGCTGACATCCTCTTTGAATATGGCAACAGTATCCTGATCTTGCAGAGTGACGCCGCCTTCGACCGATGCGAGTTCCGCTTCTTCTCTCAACCCAGTATCAAATATATGGATGCCAACCCTGTGATCGAAAATTGTTTCTTTCACGACAACCGCCAGGCTGCCATCAGCTCTGCCGCCAACGTGACGGGCGCGCCTGTTATTCGCAACAACATCTTCTATCATAATGTTTTGAACAATGCCAACCAACCCCAGATCAACCTGGGCCCGGGCACCCCAAACGACACCATCAAGATTGAAGACAACCATATTGAAGGATCTGTCAGCATGTCGGGCGGCATTGCCATCGCCAATCTGATGAATGTGAGTCAGACCAATGCTATTATCCGGGGCAATACCATCGTGAACAACCGTTACGGATATACCCAGAACGGATCTAACATCTATGCCTTGATAGAAAACAACATCATCCGCGACAACAACTTGGAAACCAACCCCATGAACGGTGGCAGCGGCATCAGCATCTATGGTAGCGACACCACTTGCGCTGCCAAAATCCGCCGCAATCTCATCAGCGGCAACCTGTGGGGCATCACTGCCATCAACAAACATCGCATCGATATGGGTACGGCCAATGATTATGGCTATAACTGTATTCTCGACAATGAAAATGAAGGTATAACGTACGCCCTGTACAACAATGCCACCAGCAACATAGATGCAATTGGTAATTATTGGGGCAGCAGCGACACTATAGAAGTTGAGGACGTCATCTTCCATCATGCCGACAACTCTATTTATGGCATCGTCAACTACATGCCCATACTGGAGACAGATCCGGACATACTGGCCATCCCGGAAGAAGAGCCCCTCCATGTGTCCATCATGCCCAACCCAGCCTGTTCGGGGTATGTGGTTATCCATAATCCGATTGGGGAACCGCTCTTTTGTGAATTGTATTCCCTTGCCGGACAATCCTTATATGCAGGCTGGTGCATCGGGACGCAACGGGTTGTCGGCACTGGTCATTTGCCCAACGGTCTCTATCTGTTAAAGACGACCTGTGGCACGCGCTCCCGTACCTTCAAAGTAGTAGTGAACAACTAATTCCCACTCCACCCGTAACCGCCGGTGATTGCGGAACTTATTTCTGCTGGGAAAAATCATCTTTTCACCAACGTCTTCACCACCTCGCCACTCTCAAATGTCACACGCACAAAATACACTCCGGAAGCCAAACCTGAAACGTTAAGATTCATGGGATTGCTATTTGTTTCCTCAACATGTATCAGTTTGCCATACACATCATAAACCTGTACTGTTTGGATAACCTCATCCTCTTGGTCAAGAGTTACTTCAACATGATTTGTGGCCGGGTTCGGGAACAGTTTGACCGTCACTGGATCATCGATGCCATGAACCCCATCCAACATGCTCGGGGTGATTTCCAGAATTTTGGACTGGCCGCAGGCATCCTGAACCAATACATAGAGGAACTTTCTCGCTGGGATCTGATTTGAACACACATAATCCGAGGTGGAAATATATACTACATGATTGGGCAAGGAAGACATTCCTACATCGCCCACATACCATCCGTATTGATAGGGAGGTTCGCCGCCCGACACAATAGCGACTATAGGTTTGCGACAGCCAGAGACACTTGGCAAGGATGGCGGATCTGGGAAACAATCATAATATCGGGGGATGCAGACCCGCAGAGTGTCCGCTTCCGAGAAGACGCTTTCCTCCAGCTGTACCTGACAGCCCACATCATCTGTGACGGTGAGGTAGTAGATGCCCGGGGAAAGGTTCGTGATTTGGGAGGTGTATGCGGGTACAATGCCATTGCCGTTCCACAGGTAGGTGTAGGGGGAATGGTCTCCCGTCACATTCGCAGTGATGGACCCGTTCGCATGGTTGGGGCAGTCGGCATTAACGGTCACAAAATTGACCTGCAGGGAAGAACTGCCGATGGTTATGGTGTCGCTCAAGACGCAACCGTGGTCGGTGATGGCAAGCGAATACTGACCAGCCTGTTGAACCACGATGGAGGGTGTGGTGGCCCCTGTGGACCAGGAGAGTTGCTCCTCGGGGTAGTTAGACTGCAGGGTAATCGCCTGGCCGTTGCACACGTATGGCGGATGGCCACCTTGAACCAGAATCTGCGGTTGGCGCACCCCGATGGGATATAATCCCAAGCTATCTGGCCAGTTGATACTCCGGCTCGCCTCGATATTGGCCAGCACCCCCTTCACCGCCCAACTGCTGGTATCGGGAACTATGATATAGTTTAAGCCATGATTACCATAGTACATTAGCTCATCTAAACTCTTCACGTGGCTCATCAACAAAACATGTCCTATCTCGTGAAGGATAGTTTGATAGAAATTGCGTTGACCTGGTGAAACATCTGTCAAACTATAACTCCAAATATAATCACCCTGTGGTTCATTTCTTATCAGAATATAAGAACCTGTTGTTCTATAACAATACAAAACACTATCTATACTAACCGTATTAAATCTGCGATGTGTTGACATTAATCCACCGCTTTGCATATTAGTAGTTAATGAAATAATGTTTTTCCCAACCATATCAACTGAATCTTCAAAAACCAAATTGCCATTAATGTCCCGTTCCAGCTGTAGCGTCAAGCCTGTCAATCTGGACCATAATCGTAAAGCTGTGTCAATAACATGAATTTTGTTTGTGTCACCCGCAAGGCTACTATGCAAAGTAAATTGAAAATCATAGTCGCACTGTTGACGGACAAGATAAACGCGTTTAATCTCATTGTTGACTTTATGGTTCATAACCGAGTAATTGATATACAGATACGACGAACCGTCATTCACCGTTGTGTCCCCGTTGGCCGTCTGGATTTTGACAGGTCCTGAACAGGCGCCTCCGCTCCATTTTTTTGCTTCATTTTCATATCCTTTATAAACTAAGGCGGGAACTATTACCTTTATCAGCGTGTCCGTCCAAGAGATATGATACTGATCATCCAATCCGCGCAGATAAGACAGCCCTCCGTCATCTGCAGCCTTGAAGAACACCTCCCCTTTTGCGTTGCCGAAGTTCTTTCCTCGAATGGTCAGTGTGTCACCCACACCAGCTATCTTGTATTGGCTGTCCAAACCATATATTACCGGGACTTGGTTCATGGGGATAGTCAATGTGTCGGATGATGCGTGTATTATTTGACTGAAATCAGAATAAATCATATAGTAAACATTGGCAGTCTGGGCGTATGTAGGATTTCCTACCGTACTTAAGGTTTTAAAAACAACTTTGTGCGGAATGGTGTCCAAGGTCACGGCAAATGAAAGATGTAAAAAAGGCTTTGGCACAGTGTCCAAAAGGACGCGTTGTAATGAGTTTATAAAGTCTAGTCCAGCCAAAACTTTGACATTATTGGCAGATGTGTCATAAGCATTGTGAATGGCATAACTGCCGTTTTGGAACTCGGCACACAAGGAAACATCCAAATTTCCATTGGCAACTATGTAAGGACTAAAGACAGAGGTGTCATATTGAAGCTTTACATATCCGCCATCGAAGTAAACGTCAGGTTGGTTGGTATGTACCTGCAAGTCCACCTCCACACATGCATTGTCAGAATTTGGAGTAATTTGGATCTGGGGTGTGCCAAACGAAAAGTATAGCTTGGCGTTATCTTTGGTCTGGCGTATTTTTTTTTTGACCTCCCCATCGTTGTTCTACTTCCGGCGGGAGGGGCTTATTGATGTAATCCCTGTTTTTGTCCTGAGTTTTCGGCTCCAATATCTTCACCACCGTTGTGTCATATCCGCCCGCTTCCAACATAAACTTGTACAAATCATTTCTTGAATTGAAAAGTGTGTCATTTAACCCTGCGAACTTGCCTCCTGAAACATACAGTTTTGTTCCTTCATCGTAATACACCCACGGATACAGATACTGGTACAGGGGCACTGAAATAAATGGTTCTTCCTTCGTCTTTGGGAATGAGGATTCCTTAAAAAACAACACACAGTTCTGTCTATATTCCATATTTGCCACATCCACGAAAATATGCTTTGAACGGACTATTGGAAGATATGAATAATCATAATCCACATCCATATCCACATATTTATACCCTCCCGTCGCTGCGTCAAACTCATAGAAAAATTCATATATTGAATATTGTGCATTTTTCCATGAAGTACCTTCCCTAACCACATAGATGGTATCCCCAGCCTTGGCATCCCCCTTGAAAACATTGTTGGCTATGACCTTCCAGATACCATAATAATGATCTTTCCCTTGGACGTCCTTCACCGTATAGGTGTGTATATTGTTCAAAAAATGCCCCTCCACCACCAATGTCGCCTCCTTGAAAAACGACATGTTGTCCATGTCCAAATGCTGGTCAATCTCCTGGGACCAGCCTGTGCGGAGGCATAACAGCAAAAGTGATACTATGATCAAACATCTGTTTTTCATCATGATATAGAGTTTTAAATTCCAAGGGCAAAAATAGAAAAAACTTAACTTTGTCATGCTAACTGGGGTGTTCCAAACGAAAAGTATAGGCTGGTGCTATCTTTGGTCTGGCGTATTTTATTGCCTTTCCTAACCCCTACTCCACCCGCAACCGTCTGTGGTTGCGGAACTTGTTCTGCTGGGCTACCAGGCGGACCTGCTCGGTCGTCTGCGGGTCAAAGAACGATTCCGCCACCTTCTCTTCTATGTACTCCACCGCCAAATCGTTGGGGTGATAAAGATCCTTGGCATAAAAACGATAGTCGCGCAGGTCGTCCATCAAATACTCGTAAGACGGGAAATAGAAGGTGTGCTCGTTGTCCACCAGCTTCTCCGTGGCCAACAACAACACCGCCTTGCTGAGCGTGTTCTCGTGCAAACCGTCTCCTACATGGCGCACCGGACTGACAGTAAAGACAATCTTCAGGTCGGGACGGACCGCCAGCAGCTGTTCAATGGTCTCTTTCCATTGCGTGACAATCTGTTTCTCGGAGAGACGAAAACGATGGAACTGATGGTTGGGAATCTTGTGGCAGTTGGACACGATCAGATCCCGAGGGATGAACTTATAACAGAAGGCCGTGCCGAAGGTGATAAACAGCACATCAGTGCGATGGAGAAAACTAGAGGCCAGCTCCATCTGTTCCATGATATTCTGCTCAAAATCCTCGAAATTCTCGCGAGAGAAGCGTCCGTGGTGGGCAAAGCTGACCCACAAATCGCGGGTTTTATAGAAATAGCGGTCCTTGTCGAACAGGTCCGGATTCAACAACAGGCGTAGAGAGCGCTCAATGGAGATAGGATTGAACAATACGCCGAAAGGATTGGAGTTCACATTGAACTGGTGGCGGGCGAAATAGTTGCCTATATTGTCTGAAAAACAGGAACCCAGCAACATGATGGTGCTGTTGTAATCGATTTGAAACGGGTATTCCGGAGCGGGTATGTTGGATCTGAAAAGCATATTCTCAATTATTTAGGGATGATCAATTTGGCGAATTTCAACATCAGGGTCTTGGTGCCGACAGTATCGAAGACAACCACCGCGCGGGCATCGTTGTTTTTGTTCTCGGTGGATTGTACCGTACCGTAGCCGAATGTGGAATGATAGACGCGCACGCCGGGCTGTATCTGGTCGTTGGTGGCAGGGGTGCCGATCTGGTCCGTCTTGACCTCCTGCTTGCTCTTGACGCGCGGCGCGGCAGGGGTGCCAGACGAGGACCGCGGCCTGGAGAGAGAGGTGCTGAAGGAGGAAAAACGATCTTCGGAACGCTCTCTGGAAAACAACCCCTTGCCCGAGGATGCCTTCTTGGTGGTGCTCAGGAAACGGTCCGGTATCTCCTCCAAAAACCGACTCTCCTCGCAAAACTCCAACGAGCCAAAGCGATAGCGTGTCTGCGCACAGGTAAGCGTGACCTGCTTGCGCGCCCGTGTGAGCGCCACGTAGAACAGACGGCGCTCTTCCTCTATCTCCGACAGGGTGTTCACACTCAACGCGGAGGGAAAGAGGTTCTCCTCCATGCCGGAGATGAACACATAGTCGAACTCCAATCCCTTGGCGGAGTGGATGGTCATCAATTTGACCTTGTCTTCATCCTCGTCACTCTTGTTCTCGTCCGTGTCGCTGAGCAGGGCCACCGACTCCATGAAATAGTCCAAAGAGGGGAAGTACTCCTCTATCAGCTCACCCGTCAGCTCGTTGAACATATTGTCCGGCGGGTTGTCGATGAAGGCCTTGACGGCATCCAGTAGTTCCTCCACATTGTCAAGGCGCTCTTTCTCATCGGGGATCTCTTTCAAAGACTTGGCAATGCCCGTCTTGAAGACCACCTGCTTGGCCAGTTCGTATGCATCCTGGGTCTTGAGCTGTGCCGAGAAGCCTTTGATCATGTCGGCGAACTCCACCAGGCGGGCGGCAGTCGGGCCGTTCACTGGCAACTGATAGGCCGCGGGGTTGCTGATGATGTCCCACAGATGGACATGCTGCTCGTCGGCGGTGGCCAGGATGCTGGCAAAGGTGGTGTCGCCGATGCCGCGCTGCGGGTAGTTGATGACACGCCGCAACGACTCCTCGTCATAATGGTTGATGATCAGACGGAAATAGGCCAGCACATCCTTGATCTCCTTGCGCTTGTAGAAGGATAGTCCTCCTAAAATCTTGTAGGGGATATTGCGCTTCACGAAGGCCTCCTCCAAGGATCGCGACTGCACATTGGTACGGTACAGGACCGCAAACTGCCTGTTGGCGGCATGTTCGTTCATCTTGGTCTCAAAGATGGCATTGGCGATGGCCGACGCCTCCTCCTTGTCGCTGCCCGTCCGCAACAGTTTGATCTTGCCGCCTGTCTCGTTTTCAGAAAAGACCTCCTTGTGGATCTGGTTCTTATTGTGTTTGATGATCTCGTTGGCGGCATTCACGATGTTCTGCGTAGAGCGGTAGTTCTGCTCCAACTTATAGGTGGCGGCGTTGGGATAGTCACGGCGGAAGTTGAGGATGTTCTGGATGTCGGCGCCGCGGAAGCTGTATATACTCTGGGCATCGTCGCCCACCACACAGATGTTCTGGTTGAGGGCTGCCAACTTCTTGATGATCAGATACTGCGCGAAGTTGGTGTCCTGATACTCGTCCACCAGGATATACTGGAAGCGCTGCTGATATTTGTAGAGCACCTCCGGGAAGTCGCGCAGCAAGACGTTCATATAGTAGAGGATATCGTCAAAGTCCATGGCGTCGGCATTCTTCAGCCGGGCGTTGTAGCGCAGGAATATCTGAGCCAGCATGGGCTTCCCCGCCCGTTTGTCGGCCTGCTGGATCTCGTTGTCGTTGGCATACTCTTCCGCCGACATCAAGCTGGTCTTGGCGGAGGATATCCGGTTGAGGGCGAACGTGGCAGTATAGATTTTCGGGTCCAGGTTCAGCTCTTTGATGATGTTCTTCAGTAAGGATTTGGAGTCGTCGGTGTCGTAGATGGTGAGGTTGTGGGTATAGCCCAGCAGTTCGGCCTCGATGCGGAGGATGCGGTAGAAGACAGAGTGGAAGGTGCCCATCGTCACGGCCTTGGCCCTGTCGCCGCCTACGAGGTCGACAATACGGCCGCGCATCTCCGCCGCCGCCTTGTTGGTGAAGGTGAGGGCCATGATACGGTAAGGGCTGATGTCGTGCAACAGCATGTAGGCGATACGGTACGTCAGCACGCGCGTTTTGCCCGAGCCGGCGCCAGCCAGTACCATGATAGGACCATCTATCTGTTTCACAGCCTCTTGCTGCTGCCTGTTCAACGAGGATAATAAGCTTTCTTCTCTCGACATTTCGTGTTTCATAAGGGTGCAAAAATATAATTTTCCCTCTTTTTATGTTGTTAATATCATGTTAATTTATTTTTTATTTTGCTTAAATAATAATGTGTATTTTTGCCTCGTGTGAACCCATCGTGAAAAGGCAACCGGTAGTCCTTCCTTACATTTTACTAGCACACACTTTCCCTCCTACTATTGGCAATTACTCTTTAAAAAATCCGGTTGCCTTTTCTTTTTTTATGGTCAGGGACAAAAAAAGGCGGCCTGTTCAAGCCGCCTTTAGAAGAATGTTTAGTGATATTATTGTGTCACTCTCTCGAGCCACTTCACCATGGCGAACATGATAGCCATGGAGACAAAGCATACGATGGCGAACACTAACCAGCAATACTTGATAGGCCATGCGTTATACATCACAGGTCCAAGCCAGATGAGGAGGTTGCCGAGGGCGGTGGCGCCGAGCCACAAGCCCTGACACAAGCCCACCATGTGGCGCGGAGCCACCTTGGAGACGAACGACAGACCCAGCGGGGAGATGAACAACTCTGCCACAGTCAGGAAGAAATAGGTTACCAAGAGCACCCAAGGAGCGGCTTTGGCAAGACCTGCCTTCAACATGGTTGCGGCATCCATTTCGCGGAACACATCTCCGGAAGGATAGTTTTGGACAATGGAAATGATCATCAAGAAGAGGTAAGCACATCCTGCAATGGCCATACCGATGGCAATTTTGCGAGGTGTGGAGATGGGTTTTCCTCTGCGAGCCAAAGCAGCGAAGATGACCATGATGATCGGGGTGAGCACAATGACGAAGAACGGGTTCAACGCCTGCCAGATTTCAGGGGCAATCTTGTCCGTTTGCACGAAGTCGCGGGCAAACACAGACAAGGACTGACCATTTTGGTGGAAGGAGAACCAGAAGAAAACAGCGATACCCAGCACGGCGAACAAAGCGTAGAGACGTTGTTTGATTTCCTTTGCCATGGCCAGTTTCTCTTCTGCGGTGTATTCCACCACCTGCACTTTTTCTTTCTTGGCCGGTTGCGGCAATTTGTACTTGTTAAGCAAGAAGATAACCAGTGAGACTACCATGGCCAACACAGATGCGATGAAGGAGAAGTGAACACCCTGATTGAAAACGGTGATGTAGTCGCTGCAGAAAGAAGCTTTGTCAGCCAATTGGGAGGCATTGTTGACAACCGATTCGGAAATCTCCGTGAATTTTTGGGTAAGATCCACAATTTTACCTTCGTCATTGGTGTAAATCAAAGTGTTGTTCAAAAAACGGTGACACAAACCCGACATGTCGGCATTATAGACAAAATGGTGAGCCTTCAACCACCACTCACGCAAGAACGGAGCGATGAACGGAGCGAAGAAACCGCCGATGTTGATGAACACGTAGAAAATCTGGAAACCGGAGTCGCGGCGATCCTTGGCCTCTGCAAGAGCCTCGGGACCTTGTTTGGCTGCCTCAGCCTCAAACTCGTCGTACAGTTTACCGACGATAGCCTGCAGGTTGCCCTTGAACAGACCGTTACCGAAGGCAATGAACAACAGAGCCATACAGGTGATGATGAGGATCGTCCACCAGCCAGCGCCACTGTCAAGGATGGCGCCCTCAGCAGTCTTGCTGAACAACGGGATAGCCATCACCACATAGCCGATAGCCATGATGATGAGACCCCATTGGATGGTCTTGTTGTAGTTCTGGGTCTTGTCGGCGATGATACCGCCCACTAAGCTCAGCACGTAGATGCCGAAGTAGAAGACTGAATAGATGACACCGGCGGTGCCGTCAGGAAGACCGAACTTGGAAACCAAGAACAGAAGAAGCACGGCGTTCATGATGTAGTAACCGAAACGCTCGCCCATATTGCTCAAAGCAGCGGCAATCAATCCTTTCGGATGGTGCAGCCTGGCTTCCCGCACATAGTAAATCAAAAACGGTATGATAACAATCGTACCGATAAGGCAAATTAATAATGCTGTATTCATAGGAGGAAAATTTAAAGTTTACAAATACTGGTTCACCTTCTTGACGAGCTCGTCCTTACTGATGATGCCGACGTGACGGTCCACCTCCTCGCCGTTCTTCAGGAAGATGAGCGTGGGGATGTTCATCACACCGAACTGCATGGCGATGTCGCCGTTCTCGTCGGTGTCACATTTGCCGATGACGGCCTTGCCCTCATACTCGGCAGCCACCTCCTCCACGATGGGAGCGATATGGCGGCAGGGTCCACACCAGGTGGCCCAGAAGTCAACAACAACCAACGGGTTGTCTTTGACCAACGTTTCAAAATTTTCTGTGGTAATTGCTAATGCCATAATAATTAATGATTTTAGTTGATAATAAATGCTAACTGATGGGCCTTACTTGACGTAGATGGTCAGCACCTCCGGCGCCTCCACCGCCACCAATTCCGACCCGAAATTATATTGGGATAAAAAGTCGCGCATCTCTTTGCTGGTGAAAGTATATACCGATACCTTCTTTTTCGATTTTATCAAATCCGTGATGGACACATACACCACCTTGTCTTTGTTGGAATAGGGCTTCATCAGATAGTTGACTCCCTTCTGGTTGAAAGTCAAGGATATAACCGTATCTGAAAAGGTGGCAGACTGTTTGCCGTCCGGCAAATTGTAGGACACCAACCGATATTCCTGGGTGACCTTGTAATCACGCGAAAAAGTCACCACCAGCCATGCCATAATGGACAGCAGAAGACAGAGTAAGAAAGCCAGGGAGGGCAGTTTTACCGGCAACTTTTTATCACTCATACGTGGGTGTTTCTATGTTAAGATTAGTCGAGATTGGGGTTGCGGTCATCGTCCATCGGAACGGTGGTCTCGGGCTCCTCAGGTCTGCGGTCGTCATCCTTGGGTTGCTCTTTCTTGGCTGCACCAGCAGGCTGATAGTTGATAGCGTTCTTCTCTATCTCGATCACAATGCCTTTGGCAATCTCAATCTGAAAAGTGTTGTCCTTGATACCGACAATCTTGCCATGGATGCCGCCCACGGTGGTCACTTTGTCGCCCTTGCCAAGACTGTTGCGGAATTCCTGCATCTGCTTCTGCTGTTTCTGTTGCGGACGGATCATGAAAAAGTAGAAGATGACAATCAACAGGAGGATGAAAATAAGGGTGGAGGTTCCTGAAGCCATTCCTGGGGCTGCTAAAAGGGTAAACATACTCATAATTTTAAGATTTTAAGGTTAATATTCTATTGTATTTTGGAAACATTCGCGGTGATGGTCAGGATATTCTCTGTCGGATAGGTGTTGGCCGCCACCAAGATGCGCTTGGTTACCTTGCCCATCTGCGACTTGGAATCAAAGGTGACGGTGATCTCCCCCTCCTCGCCCGGACGGATGGGCGCTTTCGGCGGAGTGGAGGTGGTACATCCACAAGTGGCCTCCGAAGAGAAGATAATCAGATTGGATTTGCCAGTATTCTTGAATTTGAAGGCGTATGTCAGCTTCTCGCCCTGCACCACCTCTCCAAAGTCATAGTTGGTGGTCTCAAAAGTGATGACCGGCATATTCTTGCTTTCTTTGTCGGAGATGCCGTTAGCCGTTTGCGGGTTGTGCACGTCCGAGACCTTGAAATCCCCTCCTTCTTCCTTCTTTTGCCGACAAGCCATGCAGCCAATCAAAGCGAAAATCAAACAAAAAACAGTGATCTTTCTCATAGTCTTAGTTTTGATACAAACCCCGGCCGGTCTTGTTCAGCTGGCCGGAGTTGCGTAATTCTTCAATAATCTTGTCCAACACTCCATTGATGAACACCTTGCTCTTGTCGGAACTATAGAGCTTGGAAATCTCAATGTACTCGTTCATCGTCACCTTGACGGGAATCAGCGGGAACTCCGTCAGCTCGCAGATGGCCATCTTCAACAGCAGGATGTCCATCCCGATCAGACGCTCTATCTCCCAATTCTGAATCTTGCTTTCTATCAGACGCTCATATTCGTCATTATGTGCCAGCACCTTTCTGAAAAGCTGACGGCAGAGATATTCATCGTCTTCTTTGTTGTTGAAGGCGGGAAAGATCCTGCATTCCGATCCTTTGTTCTCCTTGAAGGCATCCACATTCTTATACAACATGGAGAGGGCTTCAAAATAGTCATCGCCCCAGTTCGGGTCCTTCTCGCTGAAAAACCACTGGATGTAGTCGCTCTCGCCGAACACGTGCTGGATGAGGTCCAACACAAACTTGCGGTCTGCCTCATAACACCGGTCAACGGTCTTCATATAGTGTTGGTACACCTCTGAAGCCTCGATTTCTTTGAATACATTGACGATGAAATCCTGGTCATTATCCCACTTGACACGATATTGCTCCATCAGGCTGGCCAAGGTCTTGTTGTCTTCCATCTGCGCAATGACCTTGTTGTCGATGAATCTGGTGTTGGGGTTCAGGTCTTCGTATGTGGGATTATTCTTCTCTTTGAATCCCTCCAGCTTGTTAGTCCGGTAGCGGACCACCTCTGGCAGGATAGAGAAAATCCATACGAACAGCGCATGACAGTTCTGCACTGTCTTGAACAGCTCGTTCTCCGCCTTGGTCTCCGTCACCCCCGTGCGGGTGTTGAAAGCATACAAGGCTTGCATGACCTTGATTCGTATATGTCGTCTGCTAATCATCGATGTAGTGTTTGGTTAGAACAGATAATGGCACACATCCGGGGATGTATGCCAAGAAATTATTTCAAAGTGAAAGAGCTCTCTCCCAAGAACTGGTTGTCGGTGAAGATCTGCACAATATACTTGCCCTTGATGGCTTTGTCATCGGACGGGATCTCCCAGTTGAGGGTCACATTCTTGGCACTGCCGTTGTAATCCACGGCCTGTTTGCAGGAATACTGCAAACGCTGTCCATCATGCATGAAGGAGTAGGTGTCGCTGGAGCCCATGGAGATCACCTTGCCACTGCCCGGGATGGCGATACGGCAATAGACATTGACTTGACCCGGATCGATCAGGGAGTTCTCACCCAAAATCAAAGAGGTCTTGATGCGATCCACGCGGGAAGCCTTGTCGGTAACCTCCTCCGTGCCGTTGTTCTTGACATTGTAGCCGGCGCTGTGGATGTTGTAGGCTTTGTAAACAGCTGCGTTGTTGATCTTGGCGTGGAGATCCTCATTCGTCTTCTGGATGGTGGCCGTATTCTGACGCTCTGTCTCCAGATCAGCCTTCACCTGCGTGTTCTCCTCTTTCAAGGCCTGGTTCTCCTGATAGAGCTTGTCCATCTCCTGCACATACTCCTGCGAGATGTTCTGCAGGCGCGCCAGCTGCTTCTTGATTCTGTTATAGTCAGCCTGGGAATTGATGAGCTTCTCAATTTCAGCGGCATTGGCCATGATGACGCTGTCTTTGGCACTCAACTGGTCCGTCAGGTCACCGTATTGCGCTTTGATGCGCTCGTGTTCAGCCAACAAGTTGTCCAACTCTGTCCGCAAAGACTCTTTTTCGTCATATACTTTGATATACTCTTTGTTGGTGACAGGTTTCGCAAAAAAGCTGAGATAGAGCGTGGAAAGGAGTAATAATCCCGCCAACGCCCCTAAAATAATCACCCATTTTTTTAAAGGGTTTTGCTGGTTAACGGTACCACCGTTCAATTCATTTGTTGATTGCATTGTATTTAAAATTTAATATTTGACATGGGGTTATAACGCAAAAAAAACTATTTTAGTAAGAGATAGCGATATAATTCTTTCGGCACATAGAATGTTTTGTTGATGGGCATATAGACCAACACCGATTCCAGATCGTATGTTTTCTTGTTGACAGTCACATAGTTGGTATAGCTGTCAAAAACCAACGTGTTCTTTTTATACTTTGCGGTGAAACGGTAATGGTATTTGTCGAGGCTGTCGATTTTATAGTCATAGCCTTCAAAAACTTTGCGATGATCGACATAATTCTCTTCGGTAAGTTCTTCAAGAACGCCGGTAAGGCCCATTTGGTCGGCTATATAATGATTCAGCTCGATGTTGGTGGGACAGCCGTGTAGTTCTTTGTTGTGGGGGTGATACATGGCCAAGAACACATTTTCCATCGTATGACCATAGGTGGTGAAGCCGAAATAGGTGCGGCCATAAAGCATCTGACTGAGCATTTTGCCCATGGAGAGGTTATTTTGGCGCATCTCTTTGGACAAGGGAGAGTTGGCATAGTCGCTAGCCCCCATCAGGTAAGTCATCTCAGAGGGTTGGATATCTATACCGAAATAGGTCTTGAAGAGGTTAGGCCATTCCGTGGTATCAGCGGCTTTCAGTTTGCCACTCATCGTGCCGAGCGTGATTTTATAGTTATCGATCTTCTGCATGATCTGTTGCAGGGACAGTTTGTCATAACCGTGATTGGAAGTGGCGTTGCCGACTGTGAGGGCGCCAGTGCCGTGGTCGGGCACGATGACTACCAAGGTATTGCCATCTTTTTGCGCGAAGTCGAGAGCCACCTTGCAGGCCTTGTCGAACTCAAGGAACTCTACCAATGCCGCTTTGGCGTCATTGTCGTGGGCGGCCCAGTCCACCTTGCTGCCTTCCACCATCATGAAAAAGCCGTTCGGGTTTTGGGCGAGCACTTCAATGGCCTTTTGGGTGCATTCGGCAAGAGAAGGGATTGCCGTGGTATCGGCTTCCATGTAGTAGGGTATATGGGAAGGACTGTAGAGGGCCCAGAAGGGGGCTTTATGGCAGTTGCGCATTCCCTTCACATCATCCAAAAAGAGGTTATAGCCCTTGGATTTCAGGTATTCCTGCTCTCTTTCCTTGAGATAGGAGGTGCCGCCACCGATGACCACATCCACATTGTTATAGACCATTTGCGGGGCAATCATACCGTATTTGCCGCGAGCATAGGTGTGTGCCGCGCAATCGGCAGGGGTAGCGTGCGGGAATTCACAGGTGAACACCAGGCCGGTGGCCTTTCCTAAACGCTGGCGCGCCGCTTCCAAGAGCGTGGTTAACGGCTGATAGGCGCGACTGGCATCCACGGGGACGAGATCATGGTCCGTCTTTACTGGATAGGTGGAAACGAAACCTGTCTGCGAAGGCATGCCTGTCATGTAACAAGAAGTCGTCGGGGCGGAATCGCCGATGGGTGCATCCGATGAATTGGTGCGCACCAGTCCGACGAGGTAGGGGTCAATGTATAAGGCAGTCCTCGAAGGATCCAGATAGGTTTGGTACCATCGGGCGCAGGAAAGCAAGCTGGTGGAAGTGCCGTCAGGAATCAGCACTATGACATTCTTCACGGGGGCGGGTTGTGCAAAAGCCAACAAAGCCCACAGGAAGAACAAATTGCAAAGAACGAGTTTCTTCATTATCATAAATTTTTTTCAAACTGCAAAAGTAGTAAAAAAGCAAATACCTTCCCATAATATTCTTAAAATAATTACATTTTAAAAAAGTGAATTTTGCTCTTGACAAACGGATAAAAATGTTGTAATTTTGCCAGCCAATTTTTTTATATGAAATTATCAGAATTCAAGTACTATCTTCCACAGGAATTGATAGCCTTACATCCGGAAAGAGAGCGCGACGAAGCGCGTTTGATGGTGCTCAACAGAAAGACGAAAACCATTGAGCACAAGTTATTTAAAGATATTGTGAACTATTTTGACGAGGGAGATCTCTTCGTGATGAACAACACGCGGGTGTTCCCGGCATTGCTGTTTGGCGAGAAGGAGCAGACCCGCGCCAAAATCCGCGTCTTTTTGCTTCGGGAACTGGATGCGGAGAGCCGTTTGTGGGATGTCTTGGTGGACCCTGCCCGCAAAATCCGTATCGGCAACAAGCTGAGTTTCTGTGAAGACGACAGTCTGGTGGCGGAGGTTATCGACAACACCACCTCCCGCGGCCGCACCTTGCGGTTCCTCTTCGACGGGGACCACGACGCCTTCAAGAAGAAGCTGATGGACCTTGGCACCACCCCGCTGCCGGACGACATCCAGCGGCTGCGCAGCATCGAGGAGGAGGACGCCGAAAACTACCAGACGCTCTACGCCACCGAAGAGGGTGCCGTGGTGGCCCCCGCCGCCGGCTTCCACTTCAGCCGCGAACTGCTGAAACGTATGGAGCTGCTCGGCCTCGAACGCACCTACATCACCCTGCACGCCGGTCTCAGCAACTTCAACGATATCGATGTGGAAGACCTCTCCAAGCATAAGCCCGACTCCGAAAGGATGATCATCCTCCCCGAAGTGGCAAAGACCATCAACGACACCAAAGACGCCGGACGGAAAATCATCGCCGTGGGCACCACCACGATGAAAGCCCTGGAGTCCTCCGTCTATTCCAACGGACATGTCAAGACCACCCAGATGAACGGAAAAGAGGACATCTGGACCAGCAAGTTCATCTATCCTCCCTACCGCTTTATGGTGGCCGACGCCATGGTCACGAATCTCCACGCCTCCCAAAGCTCCATGCTGATGATGGTGGCCGCCTTCGGTGGCTATGATTTTGTCATGAACGCCTACCGGCTCGCCGTGGAAGAAAAATACCGTTTCCTTACCTATGGAGACGCCATGTTGATTATTTAATCTCAAAAACTGCTTTATATTATGGCAAATACATACGAAGATGCAGGTGTAAGCCTCGAAGCCGGCTACGAATCCGTACGATTGATCAAAAAGCATATCAGCCGAACCAACCGGCCCGGCATGATGGGGAATATCGGAAGCTTCGGAGGCATGTTCGACCTGGCCTCGCTGAACTACAAAGAACCCGTGCTCGTGAGCGGCACCGACGGTGTGGGCACCAAACTGAAACTGGCTTTCATGATGGACAAACACGACACCATCGGACAAGATGCCGTGGCCATGTGCGTCAACGATGTGCTGGCCCAAGGCGCCGCCCCCCTCTTCTTCCTCGACTATGTGGCCGTAGGTAAAAACGACCCTGTCAAGATCGAGACTATCGTCAAGGGCGTCGCCGACGGCTGCGTGCTCTCCAACTGCGCCCTCATCGGCGGCGAGACCGCAGAGATGCCCGACATGTACGATGTGGATGAATACGATATCGCCGGCTTCACCGTCGGCTGCGTGGAGAAATCCAAACTCATCGACGGCTCAAAAGTGGAAGTGGGTGACGTCCTCATCGGCTTGGCCTCCTCCGGCGTCCACTCCAACGGCTTCTCCCTCGTCCGCAAAATCGTCCTCAAAGACAACCATCTCGACCTGAACCAGAAATACGAGAATCTGGACGACACCCTCGGCAACACCCTCCTCACCCCTACCCGCATCTACGTGAAACCCGTTCTCCAAATACTCCAAGACTTCGACGTCCACGCCATCTGCCATATCACCGGCGGCGGCTTCGACGAGAATATCCCCCGCATGCTGAAAGAGGGTCAAGGCGTCAATATCCAGGAAGGCTCCTGGGAAATCCTGCCTATCTTCCACCTCCTCGAAAAATACGGACAGATCCCTCACCGCGAGATGTTCAACATCTTTAACATGGGTGTCGGCATGATCCTTATCGCCAAACCCAAAGACGCTGATCTCATTGTCGAAAAATTCGCCAGCCTGGGTGAAAAGGCTTCTATTATCGGAGAAGTCACCAACCAAACCGGCGTCCATATCGAACTTCTGTAATTGACCGTTTTTTTTAAAGTACTCACATTAAATATTTTACGAAAGATATTAACAGGGTGTCAACTTTCAAAATTTTTTTTATTTTTGTCGCTCATTTGGTAAAGAAGAAAAATATTAATAACTAAACAATTTCATATATGAAAAAAATTACTCTTTTAGTTTGTCTTTTGGCAGTCTCCTTGTGGGGTTTCGCTTCTCACGTCATCCCTGTGGAAACCGCTATGAAAGCATCCAAAAACTTCCTCTCCGAACGTACGGGCGTATCGGATGCCAAAGGAATGGATCTTACGCTCGTTTATACGGAATATACCGCAACGGGCGAACCCGTCTATTATCGTTTCCAAGTTGGTGATAAAGGCTTTATGATTGTCTCCGCAACGGATATGGCCACCCCGGTTTTGGCCTACTCTTTGGAGAGCAATTTCAAATCAGGTACTGGCGTGGATCTCTATTGTACCCAATACAAGGAAGAACTGACCTATCTGATTGAAAATCCTTCCACTGTCAGCTCCGCAAAAGCCAGCTGGGATTATTATACCCGCGACAACTTCACCATCACCCGTCAAGCCAAGGGCAACCCCTGTGTGCAACCGTTGGTGACCACCAGATGGAATCAGGACACCTATTATAACGGCCAATGTCCTTACAACCCGCTGAGTGACTTGGACATCGACATGCGCGCCTATGTAGGTTGTGTGGCGTTGACTATGGCCAATATCCTCTATTACTATCGCTACCCGGAGAACGGTACCGGCTCTCTCTACTACATTCCTAAAGAGTATGATGATGACGGTAACCTGTTGTACACCTATCCTCCTCAAATTGTCAACTACGGCAACTCGACCTACAACTACAACAATATGACCAACTCTCTCTCCTCCTACAATGGCGAACTGAGCAAACTGCTCTACCATTGTGGTGTGGCGGTGCGTATGGGTTACGGTCATGATGGTTCCGGTTCCCAATCCGAGTACGCCATGGATGCATTGGAGGATTTCTATCGCTTCGCTCCCGGTGCTAAATTCTCCAACATCGAGGACGTGGCTCCCTCTTCCGACTTGACCTACTTGTGGATTCAACAAGCCGTCAACGAACTGAATCAATATCGTCCGTTGTTCTTCAGCGGCCGCAACGCCACCGATGGCGGTCACGCCTGGATTGTGGATGGCTACACCACCATTTCCGACTCCACTTCTACGAATTACTATTTCCACATCAACTGGGGCTGGGGTGGCTATGACAATGGTTACTTCTTGCTGACCAACCAGAACACCCACTCCGGCAACTTCAACGAGTCTGGCTCCAACACCATGATGGTCAATCTGATGCCCGACTCTGCCAACATTGAGAAACCCGCTATCAGCGACACGAGAATCACTGCCAGCATAGGTTCTATCAGCGACGGTGCCGGCAACATGAAATATGCCCCCAACTCCAACCGCAGATGGGTGGTCTCCTCTCCAAACGCCACGGCATACCGCTTCTCTTTCTCCAAACTGAAAGTGAAAGCTGGTGACAAAGTGAACATCTACAACGGCGGCACCGAAGCCTCCGGTATCAAACAATCCTACAGCGGCGACTACCTGATGGCAGCTTGCTCCGACTACAGCAGCGTTTCCGGCGGCATTGCCGGCGACTATGTGGGACAAAGCCTTCCGAGCGCCCTCACCGTCACCGCAGACAGTGTGCTGATCACCTTCACCTCCACCGCCAACTCCGAAACTGACTATGGTTTCGTGCTGAACTTTGAAGCCACCTCTTATGCTTCCAGCGCCACCGCTTGCTCCAACATGCAAATGATGACCTCTGAAAGCGGCACCATCTCCGACAAACCGGGCAATGCTATCAACAACGACAATCCCTATCGTCCGAGCCAGACCTGTGGTTGGCAAATCCGTCCTTCCGGCGCTACGGCATACGTGTTCTCCTTCAGCAAGTTTGACTTGAAGGCTGGCGATTTCGTGGATGTCTATGACTACACCTCCACTTCCGCCCCTGTCTTGTATCGTCACTTTGACATCAACAACGCCGCTTCCTTGGCTACCGACTACTACGCTCTTCCCGCAACCAAGCTTTATGTGCGCTTCGGTTCCGACAACGACCAGGAAGGTACTGGCTTCGTATTAAACTATCATACCAGCCATGTTGGCATAGACAACTTCAAAAACATGGAAGTGAACGTCTATCCGAACCCCGCCAACACCTTTGTGAATGTTTCCGTCACCGCCGAAGAGGCTCAGACCATCTATGCTACCATCGTTGATATGGCTGGCAAGACGGTGGCTACTGACCAATTCAACTACAATGGCGGCGAACAAGTGTTCCAGATTCAAACCAACAACCTCTCCGAAGGCATCTACTTCTTGAATCTGAAGTCTCAAAATGGTCAAAGAACCCAAAAGCTGATCATCCAATAATCAGCTTTCCCCTATCATATCTTTACAGGCGCCCCAAAAGGCGCCTGTTTTTTTGAGTAATCATTTGCTGATAGACACAAAAAAAGAGCGTCCGTTAAGACGCTCTTTAATGTTTGATTGTGGCATGCTTTACTTCGTCAGCTGGTAGGTCTCCATCGCCATCACCAACTCTTCATTGGTGGTCACGGAAACCAGCTTAACCTTGGAGTCGGGCGTAGAGATGATGCCATCCTCGCCGGCATACTTCTGGTTAGCCTCTTTGTCGAGTTTGGTGCCAAGGAACTCCAACCCTTCGCAGATAGCCTCTCGCTGGAACCAGGCATTCTCGCCGATACCGCCCGTGAAGAGGATGATGTCCACACCTCCCATAGCGGCTGCGTAGGCACCGATATATTTCTTCACCCGGTAGGCAAACATGTTGAAGGCGTCGGTGGAGCGCTCGTCTCCGTTGTCGCGGCCAGCCCGAATATCACGCATATCGACACTCTTGCCGGAAATGCCCAGCAGACCGCTTTTCTTGTTGATGAGCGTATTGGCCTGCTTGGTGTTGAGGTTTTCATTCTCCATGATATAGAGCAGAGCGCCGGCATCGATATCGCCTACGCGCGTGCCCATCACCAAACCCTCGACAGGCGTGAAGCCCATGGAGGTATCAATGGACTTGCCATTCTTGATGGCACAGATGGAGGCGCCGTTGCCAAGGTGACAGCTCACGATCTTGGCGTTTTCGTATGGGATGCCCACCATGGCAGCTGCCTTCGGTCCCACATATTTGTGACTGGTGCCGTGGAAACCATAGCGACGGATCTTCTTCTCGCTATAATACTCATAAGGAAGCGCATACAGGAACGCCTCAGGCGGCATCGTCTGATGGAAGGAGGTATCGAAGATACCCACATGCTTCACATTCGGAAGCAGCTTCTTCATCGCATCAATGCCCGTCAAGCTGGCAGGGTTGTGCAGCGGAGCCAACGCGCAGAGCTTCTCGATCTCTTCACGCTCTTTGTCGCCAATGACCATCGACTGCTTGAAAAACTCGCCGCCATGCGCTACACGGTGACCCACCGCGTTGATCTCCTCCAAAGAGCTGATCACACCATGCACAGGATCAGTGAGCGCTTCCAAAATCAATTTAATGCCAGCCTCATGCGTTGGAATGGGAGTCTGAACATAGTATTTGTCTTTGCCGACTGGCTTGTGGGTGAACTCACCCATTTCCAATCCGACTCTTTCCACAAGACCTTTGGCCTTCAATTCAGGTTGCGGTTCCATCTCCAGCAACTGGTACTTGATGGAGGAACTGCCACAGTTTAAGACTAAAATTTTCATATCGATAATTTATTTGTTGTATGAATTAGGCGGCAAATATATGAAAAAAAGTAGTATTTTTGCAGACCCTCTTAATAAAAAACTACAACATTTAAAAACAGATAAATTTATGGCAAAGATTAAAATCGGTATCAATGGTTTCGGTCGTATCGGCCGTTTGGTTTTCAGAGCTACAACTGAAAGAGATGACGTTCAGGTTGTGGGTATCAATGACTTGTTGGATGTGGACTATATGGCCTATATGCTCCGCTACGACACCGTGCACGGCGCTTTCCAAGGCGATGTGAAGGTGGAAGACGGCATGTTGGTGGTCAACGGCAACAAGATCCGCGTCACCGCGGAGAGAGACCCCAAGAACTTGAAATGGAACGAGGTTGGCGCTGACTATGTGGTGGAATCCACTGGTCTGTTCCTGACGCACGAATTAGCTCACGCACACATTGAGGCTGGCGCCAAACGTGTGGTGATGTCCGCTCCTTCTAAAGACGACACCCCGATGTTCGTCATGGGTGTGAATAACAAGGAGTATGCCGGTCAGGAGATCGTCTCCAACGCCTCTTGTACCACCAACTGTCTGGCTCCTCTGGCCAAGGTGGTTCACGACAACTTCGGCTTGGTGGAAGGCTTGATGACCACTGTTCACGCAGCCACTGCCACCCAGAAGACGGTGGACGGTCCTTCCCAGAAAGACTGGCGCGGCGGCCGTTCCATCCTCGGTAACATCATCCCCTCCTCCACGGGTGCCGCCAAGGCCGTGGGTAAAGTGATCCCCTCCCTGAAGGGCAAACTGACGGGTATGTCTATGCGCGTCCCCACCGCAGATGTCTCTGTGGTTGACCTGACCTGCAAGATTGAAAAAGCCGCCACCTACGAGGACATCAAGGCTGCCATGAAGAAAGCCTCCGAAGGCGAACTGAAGGGCATCCTCGGCTATACCGAAGAGCCTGTCGTCTCCTCCGATTTTATCAACGAGAAGAGAACCTCCGTGTTCGACGCCGGCGCCGGCATCATGCTCAACGAGCACTTTGTGAAACTGGTGTCTTGGTACGACAATGAGATCGGCTACTCCAACAAGGTGGTGGACCTCATCTGCAGCATGGAAAACACCGTTCCTTTGAAATAATCGGTTTTTCTTTTCCGATCTCTAACGGGCGATCCTATACAGGGTTGCCCTTTTTTTATTATGATACATGATAAAAAAACCGGCCTCGCAAGGCCGGTCCAAAAAAACAACTTACTATATATTATAAAATCAAACATTGTCACACATCCATTTCCTCCCCCACAAAATCGTTTCATTTACGGATGCAAAAATACAGGGATGACGCGACCTGCTTCATCCCCATTTTTGAGTATTTTCCGATTATTTTGATGGGAATTTATCCCCGATTATGTTTACCGATGAGCCGGTAGGTCTTCATGCCCCCGATCAGGTTGTACACTTCGGCGAATCCCGACTGCATCAGGATACGGGCGGCCACATAGCCGCGCAGGCCGACCTCGCAGAACACCACCGTCTTCTTGTCTGGGTCCAGATCCTCCATCAGCTCGCGCAACTCATCCACCGGACAGTTCTCCGCCTCGGCGATGGTGCCGGTCTTGTACTCTTGAATCTCGCGCACATCCACCAGCTGAAGGTCCTCGCCTTGGTCGATCATAGCATCCAACTCAGCCGCCTGCACGGGGTTCATCAGACCAGCCATGATGTTCTCGGCCACCATGCCGGCAAACATTACCGGACTCTTGGCAGAGCCGTATGGCGGTGCGTATGCGTGCTCGCTGTTGATCATATCGTAGATGGTGCCCTCGTGCTTCAGCAGCAGCGAGATGATGTCGATCTGCTTATCCACATTCTTTTTGCCCACAGCCTGGGCGCCCAGGATGCGACCCGTCTCGGGGTCGAAGTTGAGTTTCAGGTGGATGGGCTCGCCACCAGGGTAATAGGTGGCGTGGGGCGCGGGGTGCGTGATGATCGTCTGGAAGGGGATGCCCTCCTGACGCAGCCGTTGCTCGTTGAGTCCAGTGGCGCCGGCGGTCAGTTCAAACACCTTGGCGATGGCCGTAGCCACGGAGCCATTGTAGCGGACACTCTCGGGATAGACCATGTTCATGGCGGCGATGCGCGCCTGCGCGTTGGCCGGTCCCGCCAAGAAGTTGCAATAGGGCTTGCCCGTCACCGGATGCGGGAACTCGATGGCATCGCCCACCGCGTAGATGTGCTCGTCGGAGGTGCGCAGGTACTCATCCACCCACACTCCCCCACTCTCTCCTATCTGCAGACCGCACTGTTGGGCTAAGTCGGTGTTCGGACGCACACCGATACTCAAGATGGCCATGTCGCAGGGATATAACTCTGACCGATCGGTTAGGACTTCCAGCCGGCCCTCCTGGTACTGAAATCCCTTTAATGCTGTGTTCGTGACCACCCGCACGCCTTTGTCGATCAGATGCTGCTGCACAATGGCGGCCATGGGCCAGTCCAAAGGCGTCAGCACTTGGGGGGCCTTCTCTATAATAGTCACCTGATAGCCAATTCTTTGCAGATTTTCAGCCATTTCCAAGCCTATAAAGCCACCGCCGATGATGACCGCCGAAGCACCCTCTTTCAGCTGCTCGATGGCCCGCTGCTTGATCTGATCACAGTCGGGCACGTTGCGCAACGTGTAGATATGCGGCAGATCGATGCCAGGCAGATTGGGCACCACCGGCAGCGCGCCAGGCGACAGCAACAGACAGTCGTAAGACTCCTCATACTCTTTGCCATTACGCAAATTCTTTACCTTCACCATTTTGCGGTCTCTGTCGATGGCCATGACCTCGTTCATGGTGCGCACGTCTGCATCGTAACGGTTGCCAAAGGAGACGGGCGTCTGCACAAAGAGCTTCTTGCGGTCCTCGATAGTGTTGCCTATGTAGTAGGGCAAGCCGCAGTTGGCGTATGAGATGTACTCACCCTTCTCGAAGAGGACGATTTCAGCCTGTTCCTGTATTCTTTTCAGTCTGGCAGCTGCGGAAGCACCTCCCGCCACGCCACCGATAATGATATATTTCATGATGGTCTATTTTTGTCTATTGTTTTTATTCTTTGGCTATTGTCCTACATTCGGATTTTTCAGGGACGCTGGGATCGTGTCCCCGATCATCGAAAAAGGGTTTTCCACATGCTTGAACAAGTCCCGGAAATTGTCTTTCGATTTTTTGGGAATCTGTAGGGTATAGCTCTTGCCGGACGACACGACCAGCTTGCTGTTGCGAATCCAGGGGTTGAGGTCGCGCAACTCTTTATAGGTGACTCCCTTGTCAAGTGCATATTTCGGCAGGTCTTCGATGCTGGAGGAGACTGTGATCTCCTCCGTCGGGATGGGCTGGTACATCTGCGCAGGACAGAGTTCCACGCCATAGAGTTGAGGATTGTCGAACATCAACTTGAAAGCTAAGATGCGATATACATAGCGGGAGGTCTCGGCGTTGAGCCACAGGTCCCAATAGCTGTTGCACGACTGCGAGTTGATGGCCGCCTGGAGGCCGCCCTCTCCCCTATTGTACGCGGCCGCGGCTAACGTCCAGCTGCCAAACTGGTTGCGACACTTTTTCAACATCTTGCAGGCTGCCCGAGTGGACTTCTCCAGATGATACCGCTCGTCAATGTCGTTGGTGACCGTCAGACCATACACCTTGGCGGTGGCGGGGATGAACTGCCAATAGCCGCCAGCTCCGGCGGGCGAGATCACATTTTCCAGCCCGCTTTCCGCCACACAGAGGTACTTGAAATCCTCCGGCACACCCTCTTCTTCCAAGATCTTCTCTATCACCGGAAAAAGTCGGGCAGAAAGCTTGAAGATGCGCAATGTCTTGGAGTGCTGATAGCAGTTGATGATCAGCTCGCGATCGAGCCCTTCGCGCACATAATAGACATCCAACGGCACTTTTTCTCCCGCAAACATCATATTCTCCGGTATATATGGAGATGTTAACTTGTTGGCATAATAGTTGGGAATGGGCTTCGTCTTCAGCGGATGGTCGTCAAGGGCCAGACAAAGCGTGATTCCTGTCGTGACGGCGAGCAGCACCGAAAGGGTGACAATGACAATGATGGCGGTCTTTTTCTTCATATTGGGTTAGAGAAAAGAGAGACTCTCCTTATTAAAGAAGAGTCTCCCGATTTTAATTTTATTGCAATATTGGATTACTCAGCGGCGGGAACCTCTTCTTTCACAATGTTCGGTTGCTCCAGGCCGAGGTTCTGTTTCTTATCAACAGCCTTCAGGACGATACCGAGAATGAGGGCGGCGACACCTAAGCAAGCCAACATCACCAACGGCCAGGTGTAGTCGTATTGAACGGCTGCCTGCTCGGAAATTGTCTGTACTTGCTCGGCAGCTTGCTCGGGAGTCATCAAACCGCTGGCCACGGCTGCAGAAGTATCTTCCTTAACTTGAGCGATGGAAGCTACAATTTCAGGATTGGTCTTGTCAAGCACCTTGCCGATAAGCAGCGGGAAGAGCCACAAACCGATATTCTGAATCCAGAAAATAAGGGCGTACGCAGAACCGATGATCTTTTCATCCACCAGTTTCGGAACACTCGGCCACAAAGCGGCAGGCACCAAAGAGAAGGAAGCACCCAATACTAGAATCGTGATGTAAGCCACCATCACACCGCCAATAGCGCTGCCTTTGAACTGCGGCAGAATGAAAGCGAAGGTCAAGTGACAGATAATCAGCAGTAAAGAGCCAATCATCAACATGGAAGCGGCTTTACCTTTATGATCCACATAGTTACCGAGAATAGGCGTGATGGCCACTGCCAACAACGGGAAGACGGCGAAGATAGTCTCGGCCGTGCCACGCATATAACCCATCCAACAGTAGATAATCAAAGCCACAACAGCCAATACCATCAGACCGACTTTTGCGGATTTGTTTTTGGAGAAGTTGCTGGTGAAAGAACACACAGCGACCACCAACATAACCAAATATTGAATAATAGTAACACTACTACCTGCCCAGAAACCTTCACCCGGATTGAGCGTCAGGTTGCACTGTAACATGTTGACGGCATATTTTTGGAACGGGAAAATGGCACTATAGTAAAGCACGCAAAGCAAAGCTACCAACCAGAAACCACCAGAGGAGAGAATCTTGCCAATGTCAGACACCTTGAAAGGATCATCTTTTTCTTCAGCTTCACCCGTTTGGGCATCCAACTTCTTGTCCATGAAGAAATAGACAATGAACATCATCAAGGCGATACAAAGCAGTACAACGCCAAATGCCACGGAACGGGAAACCTCAATGGTACCACCCAATTTGGCGAAGAAGGGGGAGAAAATCATACAGGTGGCAACACCCAGACGGGCCAAAGCCATCTCAGAACCCATAGCCAAGGCCGTCTCACGACCCTTGAACCATTTCACAATACCACGGGAAACCGTGATACCTGCCATTTCCACACCACAACCAAAGATCATAAAACCGACAGCGGCTACTTTGGCAGATGCAGGCATACCCTCATAGAAAGGTGCCACACCAAGTTCTTGGAAACCGGGAATGTAATTCAAATGCTCGGTGAACCAAACTTCCACACCACTGCCCATAAATGATTTGCTCACAGCATAATACTTGATGAGACCACCAATGAGCATCACCGCACCGGAAAGTACGGCGGTGAAACGAACACCCATCTTGTCCAGAATAATGCCGGCAAAGATAAGGAAGAAGACAAACACATTCAAGAATGTCTCCGCTCCCTGCATCGTACCAAACGCGGTGGAATCCCAACCACGCGTGGATTGCATGAGGTCCTTGATGGGCGAAAGGATGTCCATGAAAATGTAGGAACAAAACATGGCCAGAGCCAATAACAAAAGTGCCAGCCAACGCACGGCAGCATTGTCTCTTAAAGTTTTAATTGTTTCTGTCATAAAATTTATTTTTTAATGAATAATAGATTTCTTCATACAAAGCCGCAAAGATAACTTTTTTATTCTTGCTCTTGTCGTTTATTTTCATCTTCTTTCCGCTTTTGGCTGTTAAAAACCAAATCGCAAAGAATATAACCCGTCAAAACACCCCAAATAACCATCAATACTGGACTTTTTTTTAAAAAATTATCAGAAAACTGCCCAGCCTTCACCCAATATATCATACTCAGACCAACACATAAAACTATGCTGATAATATGATACTTGTTGAAGTTTTTCTTCCAAAAATCTTTCTTTGGCATATTCTAATGATTGGATTGGTTATACACTTTGTCGTATTGGTAGGAGAAGAATTTATTCTTCACCTGAGAGGCTATATTTTCGCGGTCCCAACGAACCAAATCATAGTAACTGAAATGACAATAGGTCATGAAATCCAACAGTTCGTCTCCTTCCAGACCTGTCAACTCTTTTACTATCTCGCGATTGTATTTTTCCTGTACTTGGTCCAACTCATCCTCATAACTGCTCATCTCATTGTACAATCGCTGCATCTGGGCTTTTCGGTTGTATTTTTCGTACAAGAAGGAGATGGGCGACATCGTGGCCGTCCCGCCTAAAGACAGAATATTACCGTTGGGATTCTGACTGTACCGGATATTGGCCTTGTCCATCTCCGAGAGCTTCACATCCTGCGCTTTCTTATAATAATCAGGCAATTCCAAGGTGACAATGTCTTTCTTGAAACCTTCGTATGATGGATTAATGGCTATGATACGAACCTCCTTGAGCATGGTTGCCTTGTAATAGAGGAAAATATCATCCTTGTATTTCAACACATTCTCATTGATGATGAATACCAGCTGCCGATACACGGATTTGGAAATGATCAGCGTGTCTTTTTCCTTCACTGCTATGTTGAATCTTCCAGATTTGTCTGTAAAGGCAAATTTTCGCGTGTTGCTGTTATAAACACTGGCTCCATCCAGAGGCTGGTAGGTGACCCCATCAAACACCCTGGCTGAATAGTTGGTACGCTGCGCAAAAGATCCCATCATCAAGATCAACAAACAACATAATATGAAGGCATGTTTTTTCACGGCGGCAAAGATAGTCAATTCTTCTTTTATTACTTAATGTATTATCTTTATATAAACAGAATATATATAACCGCAGATTGACTCAAATATTTTATACTTTTGCCTAAAAAAAATGAGATAAAATATTCGCAAAATAGTCTAGAAAAATTATAAGGAAAAGGAATGAAATATAAGCCGTTGATTTTTTGAAAATTAAGTTTTATTAACAACCAAAAGTTAATAAACAAGCGAGTTTTCAGAAAAGTTGAAGTTACGGTTTCATTACCTTGTTCAAAAAAAATGATAAAGAAATTTATCGAAAAAAACGGCCAATTTTCAACACTTCTTTTCAACGAAAAAAGGGTTGTTTTTTACCACAAGTTTTCAACGAAAAAAAATGAAAACTTTTTTTGGAAATATAAAACATCTTCAAAATGAAAAGGATAATAATTTCCTCCAGGCAATAAAATTGTTGATTAAAATTGATAACTCAAAAAGTCAATAAAATCCCTGTTTTTTTTATCAACCTATCAACAGAAATAATATATCATTATTCAAAAATAATAGGAAAAAGATAAGGGAAAACTAAAAGAGTTTTTGTGATACGAAACGTTCTATTTTTTGTATTTTTGCAGACTTAATAAAAATACACTAAGATGAAAGTTATAATCGCTTCTGATCACGCTGGATACGACTTAAAAGAGAGAATGAAGATATTGTTTTCAGGCAAATTGGAGTTTGAGGATCTGGGTACTTTCTCTGAAGAGAGTGTGGATTATCCCGACTTCGCACATCCGTTGTCTGAAAGGGTGGCCTCTCAAGAGTTTCCTTTCGGCATCCTCATCTGTGGAACAGGCAATGGCATGGCCATGTGTGCCAACAAGCATCAGGACATACGCGCCGGTCTCTGCTGGCACCCTGACATTGCCAAGCTGGTTCGTCAGCATAATAACGCCAACATCTTGGTGATGCCGGCCCGTTTTATCAGCGAACACACCGCCGCTGAGATTATGGAGGCTTTTTTCAGCACCGACTTCGAAGGCGGCCGTCACCAGCGCCGAGTCGAAAAAATTAACCTTTAAGGCTGTCTGTCATGAATGAAATCTCGCAAGATATAAGAGAATATGCCCATTATTATAGGTCTTTGTATTTCAAAGACATGGAGAAAAATGTGCTGGCCCTTGAGTCTGCATTGAACAATAACGGATTCACTGTGGAATGGGCACACAACCCTGAGTCGCTGGCTGAGCATATCCATAACCTTCTTCCCCAAAAATCCTACAACAAGGTTTGTGTTGATGTGCAGAACCGCCAGAATATTTTTCCTCCACAAGAAAACCTCAATGAATGCCAGATTTCATCCTTGGTCAATAGGGAATTTAATGTGGATGCCCTGATTGTGGATGCCGATTTCGCCGTCGTCAGCGACGGCTCTCTCGTATTTGTGGATAAACAGACTCAATCTTGCTTCAACTTCGCCAATAATATCATCGTGATTGTCAATCTCGATCAAGTCATACTCCATCACTCAGAGCTGCCGGTGTTTCTTCATATCAAGAACAATAACAATTCCGATTTTCCACAAGACGTTAAAATCATTCGCTCCAATCTGACCCAAATTATTCCCGATCCCTTTATTTCTACGGACACTAAAGGTTATAATACGCTGAATATCAATGTGTCAGTTATTTTATATGCAAACACAACCAATATGGATCCTCTCTTGGAAGACGATTTTCTGGTCAGTTCTGTATTCTGTATCCATTGCAACCGTTGTCAAGAGGTTTGTCCGGTAGCCAAAACTACCAATCTGTCTCCCATTGATATTGTGAAAAAGAATTGTCTCGACGAATATAACAGAACCCAAAACATCTTTAAACAGACAACCCTTTGCGGGATGTGCCAGGAAGTTTGTCCGGTCAATATTCCCCTTACCGACTTACTTTCCTATGAAATGAATATTGTGGACAGCAATTTCACCAATTGGAAAAGTAACTACCTTTTCAAGATTTTCAGCAAGAGATCAAAGCTTAATAAGACTTCCAATTTCTTTTTGTATAAATTGTTCATGAAGTTGATGTTTGGAAAAAACAAACAACTTCAAAACTATTTCAATCGAAACAAGTCTACCTACTTTGCTATTAAAGAAGAAGAAAACAGTACAGAACCTGAGGAGAATAATGCAATCATCTAATAGTCAAATATTACAGGATAAGATAAATCAGTTTTTAAAACAGTTTTATCTGAATAAGTTCTACAGAGGACTTGTCTATCTGGTGCTTATTCTTCTGTCTGTTTTTATCTTGTTTTCCCTGTTTGAATATTTTTCTTACTCAAATACCATTGTCCGTACCATTCTCTTCTTCTCTTTCATTGCATTGAGTCTCGCCACATTAATTGCCTATTTGGTTATTCCTCTTACCAAAATTGCTGGTTTGGGAAAGCAACTCAGTCAGGATGAAATTGCCAAAATAATAGGCACTCACTTTGAGGAGATAGATGACAAACTATTGAATTTGTTTGAGTTACAAAAGCAATTGGAAAAAGGCGATTATAAAAGCTATGATCTTCTATCGGCTGCCATCGATTCCAAGATCGAATCGTTGAAGCCTTTTTCTTTTATACAGGCCATTCCTTTCGACAAGACCAAGAAGTTCGCCCGTTTTGCCTTGATTCCTATTCTCCTTTTCTTGATTCTCTTTGCTTTTAAAAAGGATCTTTTTATTGAACCAACCCAACGTATCGTGCATTATAGCACAGAATATGAGAAACCTGCCCCCTACTCTCTCGTTGTAACCAATCCTTCCCTGCGCGCTTTCCAACACGATGATTTTACTGTCAAAATGAAGGTGGAAGGCGATGAGGTGCCGGAAGAGATTTTTATCAAGTATAAAAACAGGACCTATAAATGCAATAAGATTTCCAATACTGAATACGACTATACTTTTTCCAATATTCAGCAAAGTTTGGATTTTCAATTACTTACGGATGAGGTTACCTCTTTGACGTACTCTGTTGAAGTCTTGCCAAAACCTGTCACCATCGGTTATGAAATGCAACTCCACTACCCTTCTTATCTCAATAAACCGGATGAGGTATTGGAAAACATCGGCAACGCCACCGTTCCTGAAGGAACCCGTATCGAATGGAAATTTTTCACGAAGAATTCGGATAATTTGATTTTCATTGTAGATGATGAAAAGAAGACTATTTCTTCAGAAAATGACCAATTTGTGTTCCAAAAAGTTGCGAAAAACTCTTTTTCGTATGCTCTTTTTAATAAGAACTCCTATTTTACCAGCAAAGATACCATTTCTGACATCATTACCGTGATCAAAGATATGTATCCGGAAATCATGGTGATGAGTCAGCAGGATTCAGCCTATAGTGAACGATACTATTTCAAAGGCAATATTAAAGACGACTATGGCTTTTCCAAGCTTCAGTTTGTTTATGATTGTTATGATGCCGAGGGTCGTTTGACCAAGCAGGGCCAAGTGGTAAACATTGCTATTCAGAACTCGGTAACCTTGCAGGATTTCTACTATTATTTCGATGCGAACACCTTTGATCTAAAACCGGGAGAAAAAATCAACTATTATTTCCAAGTTTTTGATAACGATGGTGTTAATGGTCATAAATCTGCCAAATCCTCCACTTCCACCTATCGTGTCAAGACGCTTGAGGAGATCAATCAGGATTTGGAAAAATCTGAAAAGGAGACCATGTCCGATTTCTCTAACTTGGTGGCGGAATCCGCTCAGTTGATGAAAGACATCGAGAAGTTGCAGAAGCAGATGATTCAGGAGAAGGAACTGAGTTGGCAGGACAAGAAAAAGTTGGAGCAGCTGATGAATCAATTTAATGAACTGAAAGAAGCCCTGAATAAGCTGCAGAATCAGCAAAAGAACAACCAAGCCATTGAATCTCAGTATAAAGATGTTCAGGATGAGATTTTGAAGAAACAACAAGAGCTCCAAAAACGAATGGAGGATGTCTTGTCTGACGAAATGAAAGAGATGATGAACAAACTTCAGCAGATGATGGATCAGTCTGCGAAGAAGGATGAGGTTCAGAAGCAGGTGGAGAAGTTAAAAAACAACACGGAAGACATCAACAAGACACTGGATCAGCAATTACAGTTATACAAACAACTGGAGGTAGAGAAAAAATTGAACGAAGCGATCGATAACCTGCGAAAATTGTCGGAAGAACTGGATAAAAACGCAAATAATACAGAAAATAAGAGTATTTCCAAAGATCAAGTCCAGCAAAAGCAGCAACAGATACAAGAGAAGTATCAGGAGGTCAAAAAAGACATTCAGGAGATGATGCGGATGAACCAGGAATTGGAGGAACCCACCAAGTTCAAGGATACGCAGGAGTTGCAGCAGCAGATAGACAATCAATTACAGCAGAGCAAGCAGAATCTGGACAAGAACAACAGATCCAAATCTTCCGATAACCAGAAGAGTGCTTCTGAAAAGATGGAGCAGTTGGCCAATCAGTTGGAGCAAGACTTCAATGAAAGCGAGTTGGAAAGTGTTTCCGAAGACATCGAGACATTACGCCAGATCTTGGATAATTTGGTTAAGATATCCTTCAACCAGGAGTCTGTCATGATCTCCACGCAGAAGACCCCTTCTCGGTCTGCATCCGCATCTAATTTGATGCGGAACCAGTTCCAGGTCAAGAATGATATGGCGCACATCGCCGATTCCTTGAATGCGCTGGCGCGTCGGCAGATGTCAGTAAAGCCTTTTATTCAAAAGGAAGTCACGAAAATAGAGGACTATTTGAGTTCCACTCAGACCGACTTAAACGACCGGAGGTTGCCCAATGCGGCCAAAAATCAGCAGTTTGCCCTTACCAGTATGAATAATTTGGCCTTGATGTTGACAGAATCTTTGCAGGAGATGCAGAAAAAGAAAGAGGAATGCAAGTCCAAATGCAACAAATCGGGCAATGGATCTTGTAGCAAGCCAGGCGGTAAGGGAAAGAGCAAGAAGACCTCTGCGAGAGAATTGCAACAACAGTTGAACCGCCAGATGGAAGCTTTGAAGAAGAGTATGGATCAGCAAGGACAGCAGGGGCAGACAGGTCAACAGCAGCAGATGAGTGAGAAGTTTGCCAAGATGGCGGCCCAGCAGGAGGCTATTCGCAAGATGCTGGAAGACTATAACAATGAGGTCAAATCTGAGAATGGAGTAGGGGACCGTTCTTTGGAGCAGTTGATCAACGACATGAAAAAGACCGAAAAAGAGCTTGTAAACCGCACCCTGACGCAACAAACCATCCAACGCCAGCAATCTATCACCACACGCCTTTTAAAGAGCGAGAGAGCCGATATTGAGAAGGAGAAAGACGAGGAGAGAAAATCCAATGAGGCCAAGTATGTGCCTCAGTTAAATCCACCCAAAGACTGGAATTTTGACGTGGATCATCAACAGCAGAATGAAATGTTGCGTTCTGTTCCTGCCGACCTGAACCACTATTACAAGGAGAAGGCAAACGAATATTTTTATAATATTGATTAAAAGACACTTATATGATATATTTTGAATTAAACGAATTAAACCAGGAGAATATTTACCGCAAGACGCTCTCTATGATTGAGTACCTATGTGATAAATATGCCCTGTCTGACCAAAGGGGAATCATAGAGATGGCCAATCAATCCATCATCGATCATTTGTTAGGGCAGGGGAGTGACTTTTCACTGGATGTGAATGCCCATGTGGAGGGCAATCTTCTCGTTTTCACCTATTCCTCCCAAGATCCGCTTTTCCATTTTGTGGAGGATATGGACACTGAAATCAAAGAAGACAATATTTGGGGTCTTTTAATCGACGACTTGGTATTAGATACTGATTATCAATCTCTTACAATAAATTTTTACGTAAAACCCCATCAATCTGTCAAACGATTGGTCCAGCAAACCGTTCTTCAATCCAAAGAATCCAGTCTATGAGATCTTTTCTGCTTTTGATAGTTGTTTGCCTGATATCCCTTTCAGGACTTTTTGGGCAGTCATACAAGGTTCTTTTTATTGGGAACAGCTATACAGAGGTTAACAATCTGCCGCAGATGGTGGCCGACATGGCAGCCTCGAATCACGACACTATCTCTTTTCAGAGCTACACGCCGGGAGGATGCACATTCCAGCAACACGTCTCCGGTGCCGCCTCTTATATCCAGTCAGGTGGCTGGGATTATGTAGTTTTGCAAGAGCAGAGCCAGCTGCCATCTTTTCCGATCGGTCAATTCATGAACGAATCATATCCCTATGCCCAGCAGTTGTGTGAGATGATCCGCCAGTACAATCCAAATGCCCACATTGTTTTTTACATGACCTGGGGTCGCAAGAACGGAGACCAGCAGAATGCCGTTTATTATCCACCCCTTGGGACTTACGAAGGAATGGACAGTCTTTTGTATGCGCGCTACATGATGATGGCCCAAGACAACCAAGCCTGGGTTTGTCCTGTCGGGTATGTGTGGCATCGTATTCGAGATCAGTATCCGTCCATTGAATTATATGCTGCCGATGAGAGCCATCCGTCCTTGGCTGGTACCTATGCCGCCGCCTGCAGCTTCTATACTGTCCTCTTTCAAAAGGATCCCACGCAGATTACCTATGAAACATCTTTGGATCATACTACCACCCAAATCATACGGGATGCGGTCCGACAGAATGTCTTTGACAGTCTTGCCCGTTGGTTTGTCGTGACAGATTCCATGCCGGACACGGATTCCACGGCTGTGACCAGCCATACCGCGTCCAATATTCAAATTCAATACAATGTTTCCAATGGACAGTTGGAGATCGCTACAGACCCGGTTTTGCCGTCTCAAATCACCCTATATTCCCTGCAAGGACAATGTCTTTGGCAGACCAAACTGAGTGGTCAAGAAGCCCACGTCTCCCTTCCTGTGGGATTGAAGAGTACGGGAGTCTATATTGTACGCTATGATGACAGAAATGGTTCTGTGACACGAAAAATCTTCATCCCTTCCCTATGATTCAGTTTTCTTTTCAGACACCATTTGACTTCACACCTACAGTTCGACATAAAAGTTGGCTGAAAGCGGTAATCCGTCAGGAGAAATTGCAGCCTGGGGATATTCAATATCTCTTTTGTGATGATGCTTATTTGTTGGAGCGAAACCTTCATTTTTTGCAACATGACACCTTAACGGATATCATCACTTTTGACAATGGGGTGGTGGATTGTGTCTCTGGCGAGATCTTGATCAGCGTGGAGCGCGTGCGAGAAAATGCCGAACTTTTACATACAACCTTCTCCGATGAGATGCTTCGGGTCATTGTACATGGGGTGTTGCACCTGTGCGGATATAAGGATAAAACAGAAGAAGAAGCCGCCCAGATGCGCCAGTTGGAGAATCGATACATGGTTTTGTTTAGAGAACAGTTTGACGTATAAATCCCTGATTTAAAAAACAATATCTTAAGAGTTTTACGTAGAACATGCAAGACAGATTCGATATCATAGTGGTGGGAGCAGGTCATGCCGGATGTGAGGCTGCGGTTGCGGCGGCCCGCCTGGGCAGTCGCACCTTGCTGGTCACTATGAACCTTGCTTTAGTCGCCCAGATGTCTTGCAACCCGGCTATGGGCGGAGTGGCCAAGGGTCAAATTCTTCGGGAAATTGATGCGCTCGGTGGAATGTCTGGTATGGTTACCGACGAGACGACTATTCAATTCCGGATGTTGGGACGCTCCAAAGGTCCGGCCATGTGGAGTCCCCGCGCCCAATGCGACAAGACTCAGTTTTCCCTGTTTTGGTTGTCGGTGCTCCAGCATACCCCGAACCTCCACCTTCGCCAAGATACTGTCACACAATTATGCTTTGAGGGAGATCAGTTGATAGGCGTCAAAACCCAATTAGGTAAAACCCTCTTTGCATCCAAAATCATCCTGACAAACGGTACTTTCTTGAATGGTAGGATACATGTGGGTGAGTATAATTTCTCCGGTGGTAGGATAGGGGAGTCCGCCTCCCTTTTACTTTCCGATCAGTTGAAAGAAAGAGGTATTGATACCAAAAAATTGAAAACCGGCACCCCTGTTCGCATAGACGGTCGAACCATAGATTTTTCTAAGCTTGTTGAACAACCTGGCGACGAAGATCCACAGACATTTTCTTTTGCGCATACGACTCCCGTTACGAACCAACTTAGTTGTTGGATAACCTATACGAACCCACAAGTTCATGAAGTCCTGCAACGGGGTTTTGAAAAATCCCCCCTCTTTCAAGGACGAATCCAAGGTGTTGGACCGAGATATTGTCCCTCTATTGAAGACAAGATAGTACGTTTTTCCGACAAGGAACAACACCAGCTTTTCTTGGAGCCTGAAGGGCGACATACCGTTGAATATTATCTCAACGGTTTTTCCTCTTCCCTTCCGGAAGACATCCAGGTGGAGGCTATGCACCTGATTCCCGGACTTGAACATGCCTTGATTTTCCGACCAGGATATGCCATCGAGTACGACTATTTTGATCCGACCCAATTGCACTATACCCTCGAGTCCAAGTTGATTCCCAATCTCTATCTTGCTGGACAGGTCAACGGAACTACCGGATATGAGGAGGCCGCTTGCCAGGGTCTGATGGCTGGCATCAATGCTCATCTTTCCTTGCATGGTCAGGAACCTTTAATCCTTAAGAGATCCCAAGCCTATATTGGTGTCTTGATCGACGACCTTATCACCAAAGGCGTCCAGGATCCATATCGGATGTTCACCTCCAGGGCTGAATACAGAATTCTTCTTCGCCAGGATAATGCGGATGCACGGTTAACGCCCATTGGTCACGATCTCGGATTGATTGACGATATCAGATTTGCCGACTTCGAAGCCAAGTACCGGCAGCAACGGGATGTAGAAGCGTATATGCAAACTCATTTGACCAAATTGGAGCCTTTCAACAAGATGCTTGAGGCCAAGAGTTCCGCTACACTGATACATAATGTGAAATTGGCACAGATTCTACTGCGCCCGCAGTTGACCATTCACGATATCATCGACACGGACCCGGAATTTGCACAGTTCCTTCAAGATCATAATATCACGGATGAGCAGATTACCAATGTTGAGACCAGCATCAAATATGAGAACTATATCCAAAAAGAAGAGCAGTTAGTTCAAAAGTTTTCCCAGCTGGACCACATTAAAATATCATCCGATTTCGACTATTTCTCCCTTCAGAGCATTTCCAAGGAAGCGCGCGAGAAATTGTCCAAGGCCAAGCCGATGAATTTGGGTCAAGCCTCCCGCATCAGCGGAGTCAGTCCTTCCGATATCACCGTTCTTATGATTTATTTGAATAATAACAAATCATAAGTATTTGAATATCAATATCTTTATATAAATTTTTGGATATTTCAGCTTTATTTTGCAGAAAGGACCCGCATTTCATTTTTTGCTCGTTTGTTCCTCACGGCTCGTTTTTTCACAACATATCTTGATTATCAAGGCGATAACAAAAATAATGGAGATTATATACCTGATGGCACTATTGTGGTTGTTAGCTATTGCTTCTTGATAATTGATTATTTTTGGTATAGGGAGGCAGCCGTGCTTTTCGGCCAGTGACGTCCACAGACACGGTGTTATTCTTCAACTTTTCTCTTGATAGAAAAGTTGCCAAAAGAACAAGCCGACATGAATGCCACCCGCGAAAGGGGAGTGCGTGCCATCAGGTATATAATCTCCAAAAAAATACTGAAGTAGTCTCGCTGGGAATCGAACCCAGATCTAAGGTTTAGGAAACCTTTGTTCTATCCATTGAACTACAAGACCAACGGGCCGCAAAAATAATAAAAATTGTGTCGTGCCGTGCAATCTGTTCTTTTATCATTTTACGCCACCCGAAAAGCGTGAGATGGTTATAGGGGTAGTTTGCTTTTCAAGTTCGATTTAAACGAACGGGTTATTTTGAATGAGTAATCTTTTATTCTACAGATATCACCTCGGGTTATCTGGTCGATATTTTGAACATTGATTATTGTTTTCTGGTTTATCTTCTGAAACATATTGTCAGGAAGTCTTTGGATGAAGTATTTGAGCGATTTTCTCCGTTCGTAAATCTCTCCATTTTCCATGATAAAATGTATTTTGTTTTCGATCAGTTCTATGAACAGTATTTCTTTCAATAGAATTCTGACTGCCGGTTCTTGTTTTGTGGGTGGCAGAAAGATGGATTCTTCCGTAAATATAAATCTGGCTATAGAGGCATTGTATTCCAGTTCCCGGTCGGAAACCACTTCGCTGTTATGCGATCCTGGAGAGTAGTGTGTGTGTATATTGATGATCTTCCCTAAAATAATCTTCAATTGGGCGGTGAGATTATCTTGCAGCAGAATGTCAAAACAGCCCGTTTTCATCAGCTTTTTTATCTTACTTATATTCATTTTCGTGCAAATCGGGACTATAAACACGGGTTTGTGCGTAGTGTATAGCACATTCAAATAATCTTCATCTATGAACAGCAGCGTACATTCACCCTGGTTCAGGTATTCTAGCGCTTCTTCCAGATTCGAGAGTACAGAGACCTTCTGACAGCACGAAAATTTTGACAATAAATCTTTTAGCAAATTTGCCGTCTCTTCTTTCTTTACTAATACAGATGCGATGATGGTGTTTTTCATATTTCAGCAGTTATGTGAATAAAAAAATAAATTTAGGAAATATTTAATTATAAATCAAAATCGGTCTGTAACAGGAGAAAATGAAGGAATTACTAAGAAAATGAGCAAAAAGAGTTTTATTTCTGACATTTTTGACAAGATTTTTCCAAAAATCAAAAGAGAAGTCGTTTTTGTCAAAAAAGTAGGCAAATATGTAGTTTTTGAAACGAAAGGGTAAAAAAAAGACCTTTGAAAGGCCCCTTCATTTTTTTTCTCCGAGAGGATGTAAAATCCAATAATTTGAGTAGTTTTGCATTTTAATTTTTGAAAAATAAAACACAATCTTATTATGGCAAAAGTATTGATTATCGGAGCCGGTGGCGTAGGTGCCGTGGTGGCTCACAAATGTGCCTCCGTGCCGGAGGTGTTTTCAGAAATAGTTTTGGCTTCCCGTACAAAATCCAAGTGTGACAAGATAGCCGCAGAAATAGGCGGGAATCGAATCATCACGGATCAGGTTGACGCAGACAATGTGCCGGAGACCATCAAATTGATAGAGAAGCATCGTCCCGATCTATTGATCAACGTGGCATTGCCCTATCAAGACCTGCCTCTGATGGATGCCTGTTTAGCCACCAAGACCAACTATATGGACACCGCCAATTACGAGCCCCGCGACAAGGCGAAATTCGAGTACAGCTGGCAGTGGGCCTATCAAGACCGTTTCAAAGAGGCGGGCATCATGGCTTTGTTAGGCTGCGGTTTTGATCCGGGCGTGACCAGCATTTACACGGCTTACGCTGCCAAGCACTACTTTGACGAGATTCATTATTTGGATATCGTCGATTGCAACGCCGGCGACCATGGCAAGGCTTTTGCCACCAATTTCAACCCCGAAATCAACATCCGCGAGATCACGCAGCGTGGCAAATACTGGGAAAATGGCCAGTGGGTGGAGATCGACCCCATGTCCATTCATCGTCCGGTGGACTATCCCAACATCGGCGAGCGCGAGTCCTACCTGCTCTATCACGAAGAGTTGGAGTCGTTGGTGAGAAGCTATCCGACCATCAAACGTGCCCGTTTCTGGATGACGTTCGGCCAGAAGTACATCACCGTGCTCAACGTGTTGCAGGAGATTGGCATGACCAGCATCAAGCCCATCAAATATCAGGGTATTGACATTGTGCCGTTGCAGTTCTTGAAGGCAGTGTTGCCGGAGCCTTCCTCCTTGGGAGAGGGCTACCATGGCCAGACCTCCATCGGATGTCAGATCCGTGGCATCAAAGACGGTAAAGAGCGCACCTATTATGTGTGGAACAACTGCGACCATGCTGCCTGTTTCAAAGAGATTGGCGCGCAGGCGGTTTCCTACACCACGGGAGTGCCGGCCATGTTGTGTGCCAAGATGATCCTCACTGGCACCTGGAAGGGTGAGGGCGTCTTCAATGTGGAGCAATTCGATCCGGATCCGTTCATGAAGGAGATCGGAGGCTATGGTCTGCCTTGGAACGAGCAGATCGACCAGCCGCTGCCCGTCTATGCGCACGAATAGACAAATGCCTCACACATTCAACAGGGTGCAAGTTTTTAGGATAAGACTTGCACCTTTTTTTATGCGATATGTTTTAAGCGGGAAATAACAGAAACGACAGGAAACTCGTAAGCAGCATGAGTTTCCTGTCGTATTTTGTTTAATATCAAGAAGTTTCACCAAAAATCCTATTTTTGTTCTTCACTTGGATATTTTTTCTATTTTTGCGCGTAATAAAAACGCCCCATTATGTCTTTTATTACAGATCGAATTGCCTTAGAGGGATTGACTTTTGACGATGTTTTGTTAATCCCTGCCTATTCGGAGGTTTTACCAAGAGATGTACAACTCTCCACGCCTTTCACCAGAAACATAACCTTGAATCTTCCGTTCGTGTCGGCCGCCATGGATACCGTCACGGAGGCGAAGATGGCCATTGCGATAGCGCGGGAAGGCGGTATCGGTGTCATTCACAAGAATATGACCATTGAGGAGCAGGCCAAGCAAGTGGCCTCCGTCAAGCGGGCAGAGAATGGTATGATCAACGCCCCCATCGTAATCACGGCAGACAAATGTGTTGGTGATGCTTTGCGCATCATGTCGGAGTATCACATCGGCGGAATTCCCGTAGTGGATGACCAAAACATTCTGATAGGTATTGTCACGAACAGAGACTTGCGTTTTGAAAAAGATTTCAATAAGAAGATAGGGTTGGTGATGACCAGAGAGCTCATCACGACCACTCATGATACGGATTTGAACAAGGCCACGGACATTTTGCAACAGCATAAGATCGAGAAGTTGCCGGTCATTGACGAAGATGGCACATTGTTGGGTCTGATCACCTATAAGGACATTACGAAGGCCAAGGACAAGCCGTTTGCGTGCAAGGATGCGCAAGGTCGTTTGCGTGTGGCGGCGGGCGTTGGCATCACGAATGATGCCGTTCAACGTGCCGAGGCTTTGGTAGAGGCTGGCGTGGATGCATTGGTCTTAGACTGTGCGCACGGACACTCCCGCAACGTGGTCAACGTGTTGAAAGATATTAAGAAGTCTTTTGACGCGGTGGACGTTGTGGTGGGCAACATTGCCACGGGTGAGGCGGCCAAATGGCTGGCCGACAACGGCGCCGACGCCGTGAAAGTCGGTATCGGTCCGGGCTCCATCTGCACTACCCGTGTGGTGGCTGGTGTGGGTGTTCCGCAGCTCAGCGCCGTATATGACGTTTACAAGGCGTTACAAGGCTATGGCATCCCGTTGATTGCTGACGGTGGAATTCGCTATTCTGGCGACATTGTCAAGGCCTTGGCAGCCGGTGGCAGTTCTGTCATGTTAGGCGGCATGCTGGCTGGCGTTGAGGAGTCCCCGGGCGCTACCATCCTGTTCAACGGCCGTAAGTTCAAGGCATACCGCGGCATGGGCTCTTTAGAGGCTATGCAGCGCGGCTCCAAAGACCGCTACATGCAGAGCGATGTGGAGGATGCCAAGAAGCTGGTGCCCGAAGGCATTGTGGGACGTGTGCCTTACAAGGGAGACCTGTATGAAGTGATCTATCAGATGGCGGGCGGCCTGCGTTCCGGCATGGGCTATTGCGGTGCACATAATATTGAAGAGCTCCATAGCGCGCGTTTCTGCCGCATCACGAATGCCGGTGTGCTGGAGAGCCATCCGCACGACATCTCCATCACCAGCGAGGCGCCAAACTACTCCAGCGGCACCAACAAATAGCTAACCTTGTCTTAGAAAATAAAAACCCTTACACAAGTAAGGGTTTTTTTATGACGTTATAGCATAGCTTCTATGTCTTTTTCTATCTCATCGGGTGTGATAACGGGAGCATAGCGTTTTATTTGGCTTCCGTCTCGTGAGATGAGGAATTTGGTGAAGTTCCAGCGAACGTCCCCCTCCTTTCTACCTGTAGCCAAGGCTTCCACCATCTTCATGGTAGCTTTGTTTTTCAAGCCGGAAACCTCTTCTTCCGGGACTTGTTGGGTAAGGTATTGGAAAATAGGATGGGCATTCTCACCAAAAACATCCACTTTTTTCATTAAGGGGAAGGTGACCCCGAAATTAACTTTGCAGAATTGTTCGATTTCCTCGTCGTTGCCGGGTTCTTGATGCTTGAATTGGTCGCAAGGGAAGCCTAAAATGACCAGTCCGCGGTCTTTATATTTTTCATATAATGCTTGCAAGCCGTCATATTGTGGGGTAAACCCGCATTTGCTGGCGGTATTGACAATCATAAGCACCTGGTTTTTAAATTGTGCTAAAGCTATTTCTTCTCCTTTGTTGTTGAGTGCTTTAAAATCGTAAATTTGAGACATATTATATTTTTTTAAGATGATTAATAATGCAGGATATTTATGGCAACCCTTTCAGCAGTTGTATTTCCTCGGCCCAACGGGACTCATCGGGTGTCTCCAGAATAAGCGGCATGTTGTCGAAGCGGGGATCCTTCATGAAGCGTTCAAAGAAGGGCATTCCGAGGAGACCCAAACCGATACTCTCGTGACGGTCCACGCGAGAGGCCAACTCTTTTTTGGTATCGTTAAGATGTATGGCTCTCAGATAGTTAGCACCGATGGTTCGGTCGAATTCCGCCCAGGTGTTTTGATAGCCCTCTTCTGTCTTCAGGTCGTAGCCGGCGGAGTAGGTATGGCAGGTGTCGATACAGACACCCACGCGGCTTTTGTCCTCCACCTTGTCGATGATGACGGCGATATGCTCGAAGCTGAAGCCCACATTGGAGCCTTGTCCGGCGGTGTTTTCAATCACCGCGGTGACCCCTTCCGTTCTGTCCAACGCCAGATTGATGCTTTCGGCTATACGGCTCAGGCATTGGTCGAGAGAGATCTGGTTGAGATGGCTGCCCGGATGGAAGTTGAGCATCTTGAGACCCAGTTGCTCGCAGCGTTTCATTTCGTCAAAGAACGCGTTGCGCGACTTTCCGATCAGCGCGTCATCGGGCTGGCCGAGGTTGATGAGGTAGCTGTCGTGGGGCAGGATATAGTCAGGGGTGATGCCAGCCTCTTCGCAGTTGGCTTTGAATAGATCAATGCTCTTGCTGGAGAGGGGAGGGGAGACCCACTGCCGTTGGTTCTTGGTGAACAGGGCGAAGGCGGTGGCACCCACGGCCTTGGCATTCAAAGGGGCGTTCTCCACGCCACCGGAAGCACTGACATGCGGTCCTATGTATTTCATAATCAGTTGATTTTATAACCAAGCATCACTTGGAAACTGAAGAGACGCTCTTTATAGTTGTCACCACCATATTCCTTGTTCATCATATTCAACAGACCGAAATCAGCATGCACGCCCACATAAAATTTGGAGACTTGATAGCCAGCCTCTGCAGCGATGCCAAAATTGAACCGTTGCAGGATATTGCCGCGATACAGACGATATTTATCGGTGTAGTTGTCGCCGGCGATACTGTAGTATAGATATTTAGTGTCTTTCAAAAAAGGGTCGAATTGACCGGAAGCAACATAGTTAGTGGTATTGTTATCAGGATCTTGGACAACGGCAGAAGCGTCATACACAATCTTGCCGCCGAGGGCCACATCGGCAAAGAGACCGGCGCCCACCAGAAAATGATTGTCGGACAGGGAGGTGTGATAATAGATCATCACAGGAATTTTCAATCGATGCATCTTGTAGAGGTTTTCTGAAGCGATGGAAAAATGGTAGTTTTCAGCATCGGTGAAAACAGAATTCTGCACTTGATGCAGCCGTTGCCATCCGTACATCACCCCAGACTGCAGAAACCATTTGTTTTTCAGATGGATATCCACAATCAAGCCGCCCGTCACACCCAACTTAAGCTTTTGGGTGGAATAATACCCAAAGGATGTCAAGCTGGTGATGGTGCTGTTGGGGATCAGCATGGTGGTGCCGCTGAGGCCGATGCGTGCCGACAGCTGTGCCCGTTGTACCTCTTCCTGGGCTTGAACTACCGTCAGAAGGCCTATCAAGGTTACTAATAATGCTATTTTTTTCATATTTTTAGATTTTAAAATAATCAGTTATGGGATTTGGAAAGGGATTCACGGACAGCAACTGCCAGACAGCCATATAGTCCGGCGGTCTCGGTGCGCAGGCGGCGGTTGCCGAGCTTGACTTCCACAAAGCCAGCCTCTCGGGCTTTGGCGATCTCCTCTTGGCTGAAATCGCCCTCCGGTCCTATGAGCAGGATGACATCGGGATGGTGGAAGGGTTCGTCGGCGAGTTGACGTGTGTTGTCGTCATCGCACCATGCGATGAAGCGGTCTGCCGGGGTGTCTTGGTGTTGTATCAGGAACTCCGCAAAGGACATCAGGCGCAGCGGGGGCAGCCAGGTGGTCTGCGACTGCTTAAGGGCGGCCACCGCCAGCCGTTGCATTCTTTCCAGGTTGAGGTGGGTGCGTTCGGAATGGTCGCACTGCAGGAACGTCAGCGAGCAGATGCCGATTTCGACGGCTTTCTCTAACAGCCACTCCATGCGGTCGGCGTTTTTGGTGGGCGCGATAGCCAAGTGTAATCCGTTGTGTGTGAGGAGGTTTTCTGTTATCTGCTGTCGTATTTCCAGCTGGCATCTTTTAGGGTGGGCGTCCGTGATGACGGCCTCTGCCAAGTGGCCACACCCGTCAGTCACCCGCACGACATCGCCCTCGCGGTGGCGCATCACCCGCACGCAGTGCTCTGATTCCTCGTTACTTAACGTGACAAAAGGTTGGGATATGTCCGGGGCGTAGAAATAATGCATGGCTCAATTCTCTTTTTTCAGAATGCTTTACAAGCCGCAAAGATACTATTTTTTTATCCTTCTTTCTCCGACAACTCCAGCCATCGCATGGTTTTTTCCTCGATCATCGGGCTGATCTCGGCATATCGTTTGCCCCAGGCGGCGAAGTCGTCGGCGCTGCCTTGCCCCGCGCTCATCTTGGCTTCGATGTCGGCCTTCTCCTGCTCCAGTCCGGCAATCTCCTGTTCCAGCGTCTCCATCTCTCTTTTCTCCTTGTAGGTCAGTTTGTTGGTGTTGGCGACGCGGATGGGTTTGACGGGCGCCTCCTGCTCCCTAAGCAGCTTCTCAGCCCGCTTTTGGATGCGCAGCTGTTTGTCCTTGGCCTGGCGGTATTCGGTGTAGTTGCCGTAGTAGTCTTTGATCTCCCCGTTGCCCTCAAACACAAAGATATGGTCCACCAGTTTGTTCATGAGCCAGCGGTCGTGGGAGACGATGATCATGCAGCCCTCGAAGTTGGTGAGGAAGTCCTCCAGCAGGTTGAGGGTGTCGATGTCGAAGTCGTTGGTGGGCTCGTCGAGGATGAGGAAATTTGGATTTTTTAACAGCGTAATGAGCAGATGCAGCTTGCGGCGCTCGCCACCGCTGAGGTCTTCGTAGTAGGTGTATTGCTGTTTAAAGGGAAAGCCGAAATGGTTCAGGAACTGCGCGGCACTGATGAAGTTGCCGTTGTCCATGCGGATGTACTCCGCGTGCTCCTTGACCAGCTCCAGCACGATCTTGTTGCCGGGGTAGGTGAAGTCGTTCTGGCAGAAGTAGCCGAACTGGATGGTGAGTCCCGGGGTGATCTTGCCACCGTCGGGGCGCACCTCGCCCATGATCATCTTCAGGAAGGTGCTCTTGCCGGTGCCGTTCTTGCCCACGACGCCGCATTTTTCCCCTTTCTTGAAGATATAGGAGAAATCGCGGATGATGGTCTGGTCGGGGTAGGCAAAGTCGAGGTGACTGATTTCCAAGATTTTATGTCCGATGCGTTCTGACTGTACCTTGAAAGCTTCGGGGGCGGCCTCCACCTTTCGGTTGACCTGTTCCTGCAGTTTCTCGAAGTTGTTGATGCGGGCGCGGGCCTTAGTGGTGCGCGCCTGCGGGGAGGTGTGCACCCACTCCAGCTCACGGCGATACAGGTTGCGCAACCGCTCGTATTCCGCCGACTCGTTGGCGAGCCGCTCGGTCTTCTTTTCCACGTAATAGTCGTATTTGCCCTTGTAGTGGTACAGGTTGCCGTTGCTCAGCTCAAAGATGTCGCTGCACACGTTGTCCAGGAAGGCGCGGTCGTGGGTGACCATCAGCAGGGTGATGTTGGCGGTGGAGAGGTAGCCCTCCAGCCACTCGATCATCTCCACATCCAGATGGTTGGTGGGCTCGTCCAGGATGAGCAGGTCGGTATCGGCTATCAAGGTCTTGGCCAAGGCGGTCTTCTTGCGCTGACCGCCCGACAATTCGTTGATATTCTTGAAGATATTGTTGATTCCGAACTTCGACAGGATCTCCTTGATCTTCGCTTCATAGTCCCACGCGTTGAGGCGGTCCATCTCCAGGATGGCGTTGTCCATGCGTGCTTGGGGCACTCGGTCGTGAAGGCCCTGCTCCAGCAGCGTCACACAGGTCTCGTACTCCTTCACCGCTGTGACGATGGGGGTCTCCTCGTTGAAGAGGCACTCCATCACCGAGTCGTCCTCGTTGAAGCTGTCCATCTGGGGCAGATAGGAGACGGTGATGTCATTGCGGATGATCACCTGGCCCTCGTCAGGGGTGTCGTATCCGGCGATGATGTTGAGGAGCGTGCTCTTCCCCGTGCCGTTGCGGGCGATGAGGGCACTCTTCTGTCCCTTCTCCAGACCGAATGTGATCTGGTGGAAGAGTTCCTTCTCGCCCACCGACTTGGAGACTTTATCGACGGTAAGGTAGTTCATACTTGGCCTTTGGCTTTTAGCTTTTTGCTGTTGGTCCATAGCTAAAAGCTAATAGCCAACAGCTAACAGCCAACAGCTATTTTACCGCGATCACTTCGATCTCGACCATCACGCCTTTGGGCAGGTCGCGTACGGCGAAGGCGGCGCGGGCGGGCGGGTTGGACGGGAAGCGGGTGGCATAGACCTCGTTCATGGCGGCGAAGTTGGCGATGTCGCTGAGCAGGCAGGTGGTCTTCACCACGTTGTCGAAGGAGTAGCCGGCCTCTTCCAAGATGGCGGCGATGTTCTTCATCACCTGTTCGGTCTGGGCGGTGATGCCCTCCGGGACTTCGCCGGTGGCGGGGTTGACGGGTATCTGACCGGAGATGAACAACATACCGTTAGCTTCAATAGCTTGACTATAAGGGCCGATAGCGGCCGGAGCGTTGTTGGTGTGGATGACTTTCTTCATAGAGAGGTTTTTTAAAGGATTTTAAGATAGATACATCAGGGCCAAGACCCTGAATCGAGCGGCAAAGATAGGAAAAAAGTTGATGCGTCGATTTCCAACACCAAACTTCTAACTTCTAACTCTTAACTCTCAACTACCCAATATCCTCCTTTCTTCTTGGAGCCGCGGAACTCAACGAGGCCCCGCTTGCGCAGTTCGGAAAGGCAGCGCTCCACCGTGCTGAGTGAGTATTGGGTCTGGTCGGCGATTCCATTGGCCCTGCATCCGGGCTGTCTCTGGATTTGCAGGAGAACCGTCTCGATCTTCTCGGGGGAGGGCTTGATCGGGTTCCGTTTCTTTCTGGCCCGCTCCATCATTTCCCTTTTTTTTAGAATTTTGACCTCCTGAAAGTGTAGGAAGATGGCCTCGGAAACCTCTTGGCAAGATTTTGGATCTATCTTGAAAGTCCCAGGATCTTTTATCCAAGGAGTTTTCTTCATAAACACCTCGCTGCCGTTGCATGACTTGATGTGGCGGTAGGGGAGCAGCAGGGAAGAGGATATGCGGATGAAGTTGTCTGTCCCGACGAGCTGTTCCAGATGCCGCATGGAACCGAGCCGGGTGTAACAGTTGTCTTGCACCATGTGGACGGAGGTGAAGTTCCCGCTCTGTTCACAATAATAGATGTCGTCAATGGGAACGAGGTGGCATTTTTTAGCTCTGTTTGTATCGATGACGTCAAGCATCCTGGCCTCCTTATAGACGACCTGTATTTCCTCGTCCAAGTCTTGCCGGAGATGCTGCCTCTCCCGTAACAGGAACGGGAAAAGATTGAAAGCAAGGTTCCGACCGGCAACAAAGAGGATCACCTTGGCGTAGTAGTTGAAGGGTCCAAAAGCCTGGATGACGGGTGCGCAGCATGATTCGATGTTCTTGTGCGCTACCGCTATCTCCAAGAGGCCTGACAAGAGAGAAACCGCTGCCACCACGGCACAGTATAGAACAGGGTGCCTTCCGTACAATTTCGGATACAGCAGGAAAAAGTTGGCGTAAAGGATTCCCAGCAGGACAACACCCATGAGGAACTCCCTTGTCTGGCTGCCGGAGAAGGGGCGCAGGAACGAGTTCCGGGTGAAAACCCAGAGCAGGGCGGCGCAGAAGACAACATTCAGCAAGACGGAAAGGAAGGTGTTCTTTTTCTTCATACATGTTTTAATTGATGATCAGGTGGCAAAAGTAGGCAAAAAAACAATTCGGAAGCAACGTAATCATGCGCATGAACCTTCTCAAAACCTGTTTTGTTCCATCTCAAAATATAATTATATGCTTGATTATGTTATTGTGTTTTAAAGTGTTAGAAATTTATATAAGCACAGGCGTCATATTTTTGGTTGAGATGGAACATATTTCTGGTGTGATGGAAGTGGAGAGGGATCCTAAAGCCATCACGCTCTACCCCAACCCTGTCGGCGAGGTGCTCACCGTGGAGATCTCATCGGACAATATTTCCCGCGTGGAGCTCTACGATGTGTTTGGCAAGCTGGTGGCCACTCTGTCCCCGGAAGGCACTACCGCCAACATCCATGTAGGCTACCTGCCCGCAGGCGTCTATATGGTACGAACCACTCTCCGCAACGGCAGCGTGCAGACGGGAAAGGTGATGAAACTGTGAAACTATTAAGTTATGAAGATGTGTGAGGAGTTAAGGGTGTAAGGATTTAAGGAAGTAAAGGGGGGAAGGGCTTGCCACAACGGGAGGGCTTTTTCCCCTTTTATTGTCAATGGCAGTGGTCCGTTATTAGAAAGAACGCGAAAAACAGTTTTTTTAAGATGATGCATCCCAGTATCTAAGAAATGATTATTTTTGCTGCCTTATTCATAAATCAGGCAAAGATGAGAAAAAAAATAGGTATAGTATGGCTGATTCTTTTGTGTCTGTCGGTCCAGATGTGGGCCCAGCCGGCAAAGACCGTCCTCTTTTTAATGCCTTTCTATTCATCAACTTATGACGAGAATGCTTCTGCTGTTGCCCGAACTGGCAAAGAGTTGAACAATATTCCCTCTTTTCAGATGATGGGATTTTGGGGAGGAGCCCAAATAGCTTTGCAAGAATACGAGGAACAAAATATCCCACTCAACATCATTGTGCGTGATATCACCAACAATGAAACCAAATTGCAAAGCATCATGGAAGACCGGGAGTTGATGAGCCAGGTGGATCTGATCATAGCCCCGCTTTTCAGCAAGCCGTTCCAGATAGCTGCCCAGTATGCCAAGACCTATCAGATTCCCATCGTGAACCCCTTCACCTCCCGCAGCGACATTCTGGATGGCAATGAATACGTCTATAAGTTAACGCCTGCCGATGAGGCAAACCCAGCCACACTGGCCTTTATGGTGGACAATATGCCGCATCATCAGATCATCCTATATGCTGATTCTACCAAAAAGAATGTGGAGTACCAATCCTATGTCTCCTATTTCACCACCCATCATATCTCGTATCAAACTGCCAATTCCATACAAGGAGTGCTCAACGCCTTGCGTTCCGATATGCACAATGTGTTGGTGGTGCTGAATCATGGAGAGGCAACGAGTCTAACCCTTTCCCAGAAGTTGCTTTACTCTGGCAAGGCCGTGGACCCCAAACATCTTACCATGGTTGTCCCTGAAAAATGGATCTTCTCCAACACCTATGATGTGGAATACTACGATAAACTGAACTTGCACTTCTTCTCCGATTATTATGTTGATTTTGAGAGCCAGCAGGTGCAGTTGTTCAGTTATAAGTTCACCAAGCAGTTCAACACACTGCCGACCTTGAAGAATTTTGCTTTTCAAGGTTATGACATTGTCCGGTATTTTGTGGAGCTGATTCGTCACGACATGGATCATGATCAGGTCAAAGTGGCGCCTTTGTCTTACTATTTTTCCTTTGACAAGCATCCTGACGGAGGCTATGAGAATGTAAATGTTCAATTTCTGCAGGTGTTGGACAACACCATCCTGCCGGCAACCTACTAAAGGGCGGAGGTGCAGATGGAGGAATCGATGAGAAAGACCTTTTTTGTGGATGTGCTGCTGCCTTTGCCAGTGGCCTCGTTGTTCACGTATCGGGTGCCCGTGGATTTGGAAGGACAGATGGACTTCGGCAAGCGGGTGATCGTGCCTTTCGGGCGCAGCAAGCTCTATGCCGCCTTGGTAGTCCGGGTACACACGGAGACCCCGAAGACGACAGCTAAATATGTGATGGATGTGGTGGACGCGCGTCCTGTCATATCCGAGAAACAGTATGCCTTGTGGCAATGGATGGCCAACTACTACATGTGCACACTCGGCGAGGTGATGGCCTGCGCCCTGCCCTCCGCCCTGAAGCTGGCTAGCGAGACGAAGATCAAGTTGCGTCCTGACTTTAACGGGGACGTCTCGGTGCTGAACTCTTATGAGTTGCAGATTGTGGAAGCCTTGGTGCATCATGAGGCCATGACGGTAGATGAGGTGGCTAAGCTGGTGCAAGTCCAGAAGATCATCTCCATTATCAAGTCGTTGGTGGACAAGAAGGTTATTATGACTGATGAGGAGATCAGGAATCCTTATGTGCCTAAGAAAGAGTCTTTTGTCCGGTTGGCCGACGACTATGCTGCCGAAGAACCCTTTATGGCCTTGTTGGATGCGTTGGGTGCTTCCGCGCGTACAGCCCCGCAGTCGGATGCATTATTGGCCTTCATGATGCAGGCGCGCGAAGGAGATCACTACAATTTTCGGGCAGTCATTCCCAAGAGTCAACTGATGAGCGTGGAAGCCGTCTCGCCAGCCCGTTGGCAGACCCTGATAAAGAAAGGATATCTCGTGGTGGAAGAGAAGGTCGTGTCCAGGTTGTCAGACATAGCCTCCCACGATCTGCCCGCCAATATCCTATTGTCGGAAGCCCAGCTGCGGGCCTTCGACAGCATTCACGATCAGATGGCCGGACACCCGGTCACGTTATTGCACGGCGTGACAGGCAGCGGCAAGACGGAGATATACATCAAGTTGATTGATGAGGTGTTGAAGAGAGGTCAGCAGGTGCTCTATCTGCTGCCCGAGATTGCGCTCACCTCGCAAATAGTGAACCGCCTCCGCAAATATTTCGGGGAGAAGGTGGGCGTCTATCACTCCCGATTCAACGAGTATGAGCGGGTGGAGATCTGGTCGCGGGTGCTGGAACAGGATCTGGCAACCGACAGTTCCAAGTACCAGCTCATCTTAGGTGCCCGCTCGGCGTTGCTGCTGCCTTATCAGAACTTAGGACTCATCATTGTGGACGAGGAGCACGACGCCTCCTACAAGCAACAGGACCCTGCCCCGCGCTATCATGCCCGCGACAGCGCTATCATGTTGGGACATATCCATCAAGCTCATGTGTTGCTTGGAACCGCAACTCCTTCATTGGAAAGCTATTACAATGTGGAGCAAGGCAAATATGGTCTTGTGAATCTAATGGAACGCTTTGCCGACAGCCGACTACCGGATATTTGGACGGTCAATATGTCGGAAGCCCACAAGCAACGCAAAGTGCATGGGGTCTTTTCCGACTTCTTGATAGAGAAAATGGAGGAGGCGCTGGCAAAGAAAGAGCAGATCATCCTATTTCAGAACCGGCGAGGCTATGCGGTGCGGATGATTTGCCATACCTGCGAGGAGATGCCGACCTGTAAATATTGCGATGTCACGCTGACCTACCATAAGGCCACCAACCTGCTCAAATGTCACTACTGTGGTTATGCCATAGAGGTGCCGCGTGTGTGTCCTACGTGCCACAGCACCGACATCTCCATGAAAGGTTTTGGTACAGAGAAAATTGAGGAGTCGTTGGCCGAGCTCTTTCCGGAAGCCCGCGTAGCCCGTATGGATCTGGACACCACCCGTTCCAAGAATGCCTATCAGCGGATCATCACGGACTTCGAACAACATAAAACCGACATCTTGGTGGGCACACAGATGGTCACCAAAGGGTTGGATTTCGACAGGGTCAGCGTGGTGGGCATCCTCAATGCCGATGCGTTGCTGTCGTTTCCCGACTTCCGCGCTTTCGAGCGGGCATTCCAGCTGCTATCGCAGGTGAGCGGGCGAGCCGGCAGAAAAGGTCTCGACGGAAAAGTGATCATCCAGACCTACCAGCCCAAGCATCCAGCCCTGCAATATGTGGAGACCAACGACTTTCAGGCCATGTACCGGAGTCAGATACAGGAACGGCGGGAGTTTCATTTCCCGCCGGTGGTGCGTGTCATCAAACTGTCGTTGAAGCATACCGACGACCAGGTGGTGACGGCCGCCGCCGCCCATCTGGCCGGGATGTTGAGGGCCGCCTTTCCCCAACGGGTGTTGGGACCTGAATATCCGCTGGTAGCCCGCATCCAGAATTATTTTATCCAAGACATTTGGATTAAGTTTCCCAAAGACAACCTGTTGGCGCAGTATAAACAACAACTTCAAGAAGTACTTCAAGACTTCCGTCAGGAGAAAGCCTACAAGCAGGTACGGTGCGTGATCAATGTGGACGCGTGAGGGAGTTGTCAGTTATCAGTTAGGAGTTAGAAGTTGGGAATCAACGCATCAACTTTTTGTGTACCTTTGCGCGTTTTTATCGTTAAGGAAAAGTTGTCATTATGAACATTGAAAAATATCATCAGATTCTACACCAATTGCCCGAGAGCACTCGCCTGATTGCGGTTTCCAAGACCAAGCCTGTGGAGGATATCCAACGACTGTACGAGGAAGGCCAGCGGCTCTTCGGCGAGAACAAGGCCCAGGAGATGAAGGCCAAACACGAGGTACTGCCCCAGGATATACAATGGCACTTCATCGGCCACCTGCAGACCAACAAAATCAAATACATCGCCCCCTTCGTGTCGATGATCCATAGCATCGACAGTGAGCCTTTGTTGGTGGAGGTCAACAGGCTGGCCGCGAAAAACGAACGCGTCATCCCCTGCCTGCTCCAGTTCCATATCGCGCAGGAAACCACCAAGTTCGGCTTTACCCTGGAGGAGTGCCGCGAGATGCTCCAAGGCGAGGTCTTCCCCACTTTGCACAACGTGAAGATTTGCGGCGTGATGGGTATGGCTACCTTCACAGAAGACATGGAGCAGGTGCGTCGGGAATTTCGCCACCTGCACGACATCTTCCAATCGCTCAAGACAGATTTTTTTGCAGATCATGAGGATTTCAAAGAGATCTCCATGGGCATGACCGACGACTATTCGATAGCCATCGAGGAGGGGAGTACCTTTGTTCGGGTCGGGAGCGCCATTTTTGGGGCGAGAAACTACTTCAAATAAGTTATCAGTTATCAGTTGTCAGTTAGAAGTTAGGAGTTAGAAGTTAGGAGTTTGGAGTTGGAAGATGAGAGGGTAGCGATTAATAAAAATTAACACTATGCAGAAGAAATTATACCTTATTGATGCGATGGGCCTGATATTCCGGGCGTACTATGCGATGATGAAGAGTCCGCGCTACACCACCAAAGGTCTCAACACCTCCGCCATATTGGGGTTCACCAACTCTCTGTACGAGATCATCAAGAAAGAGCAGCCCACCCACATGGCCGTGGCGTTCGATACGGGCGCACTGACCTTCCGCCATGCGGAGTTTGAGAACTACAAGGCCAATCGGGAAGCCACTCCCGACGACATCGTTCTCTCCGTGCCCTATATCAAGCGCATCCTGGAGGCTTTCCGCATCGCCATCGTGGCCAAAGACGGCTATGAGGCGGACGATGTGGTGGGTAGTCTGGCAAAACACGCTGAAATAGAAGGTTTTGAAGTCTATATGGTCACCTCCGACAAAGATTATGGCCAGCTGGTGTCGGACCACATTCACCTCTACAAGCCGGGCAAGTTCGGACAGCCAGCGGAGATCTTGGGTGTGCAGGAGGTGTGCGAGAAATACAAAATCCAAGAACCCGAGCAGATGATCGACATGCTGGGTCTCTGGGGCGACAGCTCCGACAATATCCCGGGCGTGCCTGGCATTGGTCAGGTTAAAGCGCAGAAGCTATTGGCCACATACCACACCATCGAGGAGATGTACGCCCGCGGTGCCGACCAGGAGAATGAGAAGATGCGTAACTTGCTGATGGAGAACAAAGAACAGGCTCTCCTTTCCAAACAACTGGCTACCATCATGTTGGATGTCCCGCTGGACTATGACTTCAACGAGATGGCCCTCACCTCTCCCAATATTCCGGAGTTGAAGGCCGTCTTCGCGGAGTTGGAATTCAAGGCACTGACACAGCGGGTGTTAAAAGACTTGGCCGTCACAGAGCATCCCAGCGGGGAGGTGGATTTGTTCTCGTTGTCGCCGGAATCTGCCGAGAGTGAGGAACTTCCTTGCTGCAAAGGTGTTGAGAAAAAGGTCCAGCTTATGAGTGCGGACGATCTCCCGGAGACGTTGATGCAGTCGAGGCAGCTCTTTTTTGACTGGATTATGATGGATGGCCGCATAGCGGGTTTTGTGGTGGCGGCAGATTTGTCGGTGGCTTACTATCATGTTGTGGAGAGTGAACACCGGCATTATCAAAGTCTGTTATCCCGAATCTTCACAGGGAAGGGCCGGGTGGTCTTGTACGACTACAAGCAGACGTATAAGTTTTTAACTGTTTTTAAGATAAAACCCAATGTGCAGGTTTGGGACTTGCAGATTGCGCATTATCTGATCCAGCCGGAGAGCAAGCACACCTTGGAGATGATGGTGGAGACTTTGTTGGGAGCGACCTTAGCCCATGCGGAACCGTCACCGGAGCAGTCGGCCCTGGATCGGGTAGGGGCTTTTGTCCAACTTTATCCGCTCTTGGAGAAGGCCATTCAAGAAGGGGAGCTGCAGCGGTTGTTTGAGGAGGTTGAGATGCCTTTGGCGCCGGTGTTGGCGAACATGGAGATGGCGGGGGTTAGATTGGATGTGCCCACGCTCCAGCAAAATTCCGAGGCGATGCAGAAGGAGTTGCAAGAGCTTGAGAAGCAGATTTATGAGCTGGCGGGCGTCACCTTCAACATCGGGTCTCCCAAGCAGTTGGGCGAGGTCCTTTTTGAACGGCTCCGTCTGGTCGAGAACGCCAAGCTGACCAAGAGCAAGCAGTATCAGACCGGCGAGGAGGTGCTGTTGAAGTTGGCTCCCAAGCATCCCATCGTGCCGATGATTCTCGAGTGGCGCAAACTCTCCAAGCTGAAGTCCACCTACATCGATGCGCTGCCGGCGTTGATCAACCCCAAGACCGGGCGGATTCACACCACGTACATGCAGACCATCACGGCGACCGGTCGGCTGAGCTCGGTGAACCCGAACTTACAGAACATCCCCATCCGCACGGAGCGGGGGCGTGACATACGCAAGGCCTTTGTGGCGGCGGACGACGACCACGTGTTGTTGGCTGCCGACTACTCCCAGATCGAGCTCCGCATTGTAGCGCACGTCTGTGGCGACGAGCGGATGATTGAGACCTTCCGCCGGCATGAGGATATTCATGCAGCCATGGCCGCGCATATTTATGGAGTCCCGCAAGAGGAGGTAACCAAGGATATGCGCCGCAATGCCAAGACGGTCAATTTCGGGATATTGTACGGTATCTCTGCCTTCGGGCTGGCCGACCGGCTGCAGATCCCGCAATACGAAGCGCGCCAGTTGATCACGGACTACTTCCACAGTTTTCCGAAAATCAATGATTATTTGAACGACACGCTAGCTTTTGCCCGCGAGAATCTCTATGTGGAGACCCTGTTGGGTCGGCGCCGTTACATTCGGGACATCAATGCCCACAATGCCATTTTGAGGAAATCGGCGGAGCGCAACGCCATCAATGCGCCGATACAGGGCACTGCCGCCGATTTGATCAAAATAGCCATGATCCGCATACAGCGGGAGATAGAAGATAAGGGTCTGCGCAGCCGCATGATCCTGCAGGTCCACGATGAGTTGGTGTTCGACTGCCTCAAGGAGGAGCTCGACACCCTGCGCGAGATTGTCCGTACAGAGATGATGGGCGCCATGCAACTCTCCGTCCCGTTGGATGTGGACATCAACGCGGGCAGGAGTTGGTACGACGCGCACTAAAGATTAGAACGGAAGATCGTCGGTCTCGTTGGAGACGGGCTCCTCCATGGCGGGTTGCGGCACGGTGTTGCCCATGTTGGCATTCTGCGTGGCCACGGGCGCGGTTTCTCCGGCAGGGCGCGACTCCAGCATGGTGAAGGTGCTGGCTTCCACTTCTGTGATGTAGTGCTTGATGCCATTGTCTTCCCAGTTGCGCGTGCGGAGTTTGCCCTCCACATAGATCATTTTACCCTTGTTGAGGTACTTCTCGGCGACCTCTGCCAGATTGCGCCAGCAGACGATGTTGTGCCATTCCGTCAATTCGATGCGGTTACCGTCTTTGTCTTTGCGATACTCAGACGTTGCCAAGGTGAAAGATGATTTCTTAACCCCACCTTCGAAGGTTCTGGTCTCCGGATCCTTGCCAAGACGACCAATTAAGATTACTTTGTTAATACCAGACATATTGTTTTGTTTTTAAGTTATACGCGGCAAATATATAAAATTCTAATAAAATAACAAAAAATTTATTTTTATATACTATTTGTTAAAATTCGGCTTATAATAGGATTGGTTGAGGATCTCCTGGGCGTTGGAGTTTTGCATTAGGTCGAGCAGGGTAACCTCTTTGTTATTAGCCATATAGCTTTTCACGATTTGCCATCCGAGGAAGGCGCCGATGCGTCCGGGCGACTCGTTTCCGAAGTCGCGCGTGAACGGGGTCTCGTCGATCATCCGGCGCACCACAGTCTCGTCTTTGGAGTATAAAAGTTGTTTTTCGACGAAATATTGCCACACTTGTCCCTGATATTTCTTTGCCCAATCAAACTTTTCGGAGCTATAGCCGATAATGTCTTGTTCGGTTGTCTTGGGAAACATCGTTTGGGTGAAATAGAGTTTCTTCCCTTCTTCTATCATGTTGTCTAACAGCGTGATCAAGGTCTTGTCTGGCAGATGTTTGTAGCAGAGGCATTTGGAAAACACATCCGTGGCGATATACTTCCTTTCACAATGGGCGGCGATGTAGCGGGGCATATTGGCTTGAGCATAGTATTTGTAGTTGCTCCCCAGGTACATGTCGAGGCAGATGAAGACATCGTTATCCACGCCGAACACCGAGGGGGTGGAGAAGTCGAGTCCAGGAATCAAGGTGTAGAAGTGCGGGATACTGTCTTTCGGAAAATGAGTGAGATAGATTTGGAGTGCATTTTTGAGAGCTTCCTCCACGTCTGACATGTCCTGATATTGTTTGCCGCACTCTTTGTAGAGCTCCTTGATGACGGGGTCTTGGAGGTAGGCTTTGAGTCCCTGCATCATCTGCTGGTTTTTCCAGCAGTCTTTGGAAATCAGGTTTTCGGGGAACTGGCCGTACAGCTGTTCGATTCCTGCCGGCAGTTGTTTCAAGTCCAGGGCGGAGAGAGCGTTTTCGTATCGTTGGATGGAAATCTCCACATTCCGTATCTCTTCTTTCTCTTCTTTTGTCAGTTCGGGGGTGGCGATGGTCGCTTTTTTGTGGCAGGAGAAAAAGAGGAAGAGGCAAGAAAAACCGATAACAAAAACGGATAAACGATTGATTTTCATCTGTATTTCAAATATTTACATTAAGGCTGCAAATGTATAAAAATTCGGTGAATCAGCGTGTAAGGCTTATTAAAGAATTATATATAAAATAAAATTTTGTGTATTCAAAGAAAACATTATATTTGCAGGCTTTTTTTATCATTTTGAAATAGGTATAAAAGAGAGAATATAAATTAAAAATAAAACTAAATTATTGTTAAATTAAATCAAAAACAACATGAAAAAGTTTGACTTTTTAAAGACTTTACCCAGAGCTCTGAAGAGTGCGACCGTTTTGATGCTGACGATGCTGATGACGGTGAGCACCCTTTTGGCGCAGTATTCGGGCACAGGAACGTTTGTCAAGATTAACAGCCTGGACGAATTGACGTCCGGTTATTATGTTGTGACAAACCAGACCGGAGAGTATGCGATGTTGAATCAAAACTCCAACACGTCCACGAATTACATTTTGAAGACGGATGCGGTGTTCAGCAATCCCGATGCCAGCATTGTTTGGTACATCACGGTTGCTGGCGACGGCACCATCTCCTTGTACAATGAGGCTGCAGAATTGTATCCCTCATATGCAGGAAGTGGCAATAGCGCCATTTTGGTGAGCACGTTGGCAGACAATGCCCGCTGGACCCCTTCCATTGATGTGGACGGTAATTGGGTGTTGACCAATGTGGCCTACAATACTCGTAATTTGAGCTATAACGCTTCAAGTCCGCGTTTTGCATGCTATGGCAACACTAGCCAACAAGAGCTTTCTTTCTATAAGTTGCAAGAGGCTGGCACTCTGGCTGCCCCTGTGTTCTCTGTTGCCGGCGGTTTCAAATATGAGGCAGTAACCCTCTCCATGACCGCTCCTGCTGGCGCTTCTATCTATTACACGTTGGATGGTACCACGCCTACCAGTGCTTCTACTCTTTACTCCACGCCTCTCAATATTTCTACCACCACGACGGTGAAAGCTATCGCCGTTTTGGGTGACGAGGAGAGCTCTGTGGCAGAAGCCACTTATTCCTTCCCGGTGGTGACTACTACCGCTGATTTCCGTTTGAACGGAACGTCTAATGTTGTTTATGATATTCCCAACTGTACTTTTGTCTTCAAGAGCGGCCGCTATGTGTTCGTAAAGGATGCTACTGGCGGTCTTTGCATTTATGACTATAACACTCCTGTACTGGCTGACTATCAAGAAGGCGATGTGATTCCGCATGTGTATGGAACCCGTACTGTCTATAACGGCATGGTTGAATTGGTTCCCACGCACGGTACCGATGCAGCTATTATCAATGTGGGTCATCTGAATCCTATCACGGTTACTGCCGATAATATTCTGAATAACTACGATACCTATGAGGGTCAGTTGGTGAAGATTGTCGGTATCACCTTTACAGGCAATCGTCAGTTTGTGCCTGCCACCAGAAACAGTGTGACCTTCAGCCAGAATGGTTCTGACAACCTGTACATCTACAATGCATTTTCCAATCTGAGTGCCAACGTGGTGACGGGTCAGACAGCCGATGTGATCGGTTTTGTGGCTGCCTACAACGCTCAAAAACAGCTCTTCCCGCGCAATAACGCCGACATCATCCTTCATGAAGTGGCACTCCCGTATGCAGAAAACTTCGACGGCGAGTCCAACCAATGGAATTTTGATCAGAGCTCACAAGCCAACGAGTGGTATGTGGGTCAGCCCACCGGTTTCCAGACTGGCGCTCTGTATGTGTCTGACAATGGTAACTCCAACAAATACGATATTGCCACAACGTCCGTTTCTCACGTCTATATGGATGTGATGGTCCCGGCAGAAGGTGCTATCCTTTCCTTCGATTACAGAGTGGGCGGTGAAGGTACATACACCCTGTATGACTTTTTTGCCGTTTCTATGATTGATCCCAATGATGATCTGGTTGTTGGTCAACAACTCTCTGACAATATTGTCAAATACAATCTCTCCGATGGCTGGCAGCATGCTTCCGTTGCTTTGGCTGGCGAGAGCACACAGACCGTCAAGAGACTGGTCTTCACTTGGGTGAACGACAATAGTGGCGGTACACAACCTGCTGCAGCTATCGACAATATCACCATCGTGGCTGGTTCTTGTATGCCTCCTGCCGATCTGGCCGTTTCCAACATCGAGGCTGAGTCCGCCACCATTGCTTGGGCTGCTGATACGAACGTAACGTGGCAGGTTGAGTACAAGACTGCTGAAGAGACTGATTGGACCACTGTTTCCGCTTTGGCCAACACGGTGAACATGACAAACCTCACCTCCAACACCGAGTATATGGTGCGTGTGAAGAGGGTTTGTGATGCCAATACCTCCAGCGACTATGCCAACACTACTTTCACCACGTTGTCCATCTGCGGTGCTCCTGAGAATGTGACGGTGACCCCGACTGCTTTCGATGCTGATGTGGAGTGGACCGTGGCTCCTCATACCACCTATGATGTGGAGATAAAAGAGGCTTCTTCTACCGAATGGGTCACGATCATGACAGGTGTCAATGCTGTTCCCGTGAACATTGGCGGTTTAGCAGTTTCCACCAACTACAACTTGCGCGTGGTGGCTCATTGTTCCGTGGATAATGGCACTGCCACTTCCAATGTGGTGAACTTCGCCACCACGGTGGAATGTCCCGCTCCTGTCAACTTGACGGGTACGCCGAACGGCAACCAGATCGATGTGACCTGGACCAGCAACGACTACTTCGGACATTGGATCCTGCAATACAGAATGGCTGGCACTGACCTCTGGTCTTCTGAGATTGACTTGAACCAACCCTCCTATACCATCACTCCGGTGCAGACCGCGACCTCTTATGAGATCAGAGTGAAATCCTTCTGTAACCACAATACTTTGGAGAGCGATTATTCCGTGATTAACGTGATGGTTCCTTGCTCTACTGGTGGCTCACAGACAAACCTGACTGTTGGCACGGGTACTTCGGAGTCTTACTATTCTCCTTACAACAACTACTATGGTAACTCTTGGAATGAGTGTATTTATCTGGCTTCCGAAATTGGAACCTCCGGTGTTATCGATGCTATTTCCTACAATGTGAGCAGCGCTACCGCCTATACCTGCGATCAAATCAAGATCTACATGGGTCATACCACTAAAGATATCCATGCTTCCACTTCCGATTGGACTCCGCTGTCTGACCTTACCTTAGTCTATACCGCCAACAACATCACCATTGGTTCTTCCACCGGCTGGGAGACAAGACAGCTCACCAACCCCTTCAACTACAATGGTGAGGACAACTTGGTAATCGTGGTTACTCACGCTGCCGGTAGCGACTACACTGGTAGCTTGAAATATTATTACACCTCTAAGAGCAACAGATGCTTATATCGTCAGGCTGATGGCAACGCTTCTTATGCGGAGCATCCGGGAACCAACACCGGTACCCGTTCCACATACGTGCCGAACATCAAACTGAGCATCACTCCTTGTGGCGATCTGCCCATTTGTGCTGTTCCTGAGAATGTGACAGCTAGTAACGTGACGGAGACTTCCGCTGTGGTGAACTGGACAGGCAATGCCGCCCATTACATTATCAAGGTCTCCACTCCGAATGCTGCCGATGAGATCATTACGGGTATTTCCGGCAACAGCTACACGCTGACGGGCTTGAACCCCAACGAGACTCATTATACCGTTATGGTGGCTTCTCAATGTGAAGAGAACACCTATTCCACGTACAGTACTTCTGCCTCTTTCACTACGGGATGTGTAGCCATGACCATTCCTTATACCCAGAATTTTGATGGTTATGCAGGATCCACAGCTTCCACCGTTGTAAGCCATGTGATGCCTCCTTGCTGGAGCTATCATAATGCCGGCACCTCCTATCCGGGATATCCGCAGACGTATAACTCTTCTTCCTATGCAGCCAGCGGTGTCAACTCCTTGCGTTTCTACATGTACACTTCTTCTGGTTATGCAGACCAATATGCTATTATGCCTGTCACGGATGTTCCTGTTAACCAATTGATGGTCAATTTTGATTTGCGTGGCTATAACACAGGTACTTCCTATTGTGCCGAACTTGAAGTCGGTGTGATGACCGATCCTACGGATCCTTCCACTTTCGTATCTTTAGGTTCACACTATGAAACGGGTGCTACTACATATAATAATTATACCATATATTTAAACAACTACACCGGCAACGGCCAATATATTGCCTTCAAGGCTCCGAAGCCTTCGACTGGCTATAATGCGTTCACTGTAGATAATATTTTGGTTGATTATGCTCCGTCTTGTTCCGCTCCGACCATCACGAACTACAATATCACCTCCAAGCTGCTCACCTGGACCAATGGTGATATGGGTACACCTCAAAGCTATCAGGTGATTTGCAACGCTAATGGCACGACCACCAACACGTTCACCTTCACGACTACGGAAGGTCTGCTGATGGGTCTCGCCGGTCTGACCGACTACACGGTGTATGTGAGAACCATTTGTGGCGAGGGCGACACCAGCGAGTGGTCTGCTCCTTATACTTTCACCACACCTGAGACGGGATGTACCGATCCTGCCAACTTGGTGGCTGTGGTGAATGCCAACCAAGATGTGACGCTCACTTGGGATGCTGATCCTGAGCAGAACACCTGGGCTGTCTATTCCAAGTTCAGCGATTCTCCTGTTTGGTCTGCCCCTGTCATGGTGACGGGCACTCCGACCGTTACGCTCTCTGGTCTCCAGACTGCTACTACTTATGATTTCCGCGTAAGCGCTATTTGTAACAACGGCACTACAGAAAGCGGATTTACTTATGCTTCTGCTTATATTCCTTGTTCCACCGCTTCTGGAGATCCTGAAGTTATCGTTGGTACGGGAACCAGCACGACTTATACTGCTCCGTTTAACAACTTCTACAAAAATTCTAGAAACGAGGTTATATACTTAGCAAGTGAAATTGGCCAGGCTGGACCTATCACCAGCATTGCCTATAATGTTTCCAATGCTGCCAACTGGACAGCAAGTACCATCAATATTTACTTGGCCCATACTTCCAGAACCACGTTTGCTTCTACCACTGACTGGACTCCGGCCAATGATCTGACCTTGGTGTATTCTTCCACGAATCAAACCATAGGTTCTTCTACTGGTTGGTTAACATTCGACTTGGAGACTCCGTTCATGTATAATGGTACAGACAACTTGGTAGTGGTTGTAACCAAGACTTGTTCCAGCTACAACTCAAGCTTGAAATTCTACTATACTTCTTTATCTAACCGTTGTCTCTATCGTCAAAGCGATTCCAACACGGCTTATGCCGACATTACCAATGTTTCTCAGTCTGGTACAAAAACCACATACGTTCCAAATATCAAATTCAACATCCTTCCTCCGTGTAACGATCCTGTCCTTTGTGAGGCAGAAGTTACAGGTGTGACAACTTCTAATGTGACAGAGACCTCCTTAACCGTGAACTGGACGGCAACAGGTGCTGATTCCTACGTATTAGAATATGGTGAGGAAGGCTTTGCAGTTGGTGCAGGTACGCAAATTACCACCACTGCCACTTCAGCTACCATCAATGGTCTTGCTGATGCTACGAGCTATAGCTTTGTAGTTTATCCGATTTGTGCCAATGGAAATGTCGGTACTCCTAATGAGATTGTCGTTACTACCGGCGGTACGGTTGTCGAGCCCGATGTCTTTGTGATGGGTCAAGACTTCAATGTGACCACCTGTGACGCTTACATTTATGATGATGGCGGTCCTACTGGCAATTATCTCACCTACTCTGATGAGACTCTCGTTGTCACGCCTTCCACTCCTGGTGCTGGATTACACATCACCGGTACCTATGATATGGAAGATGGCTATGACTATGTTTCCATCTATGACGCCAACAACAACCTGTTGGCAGAATTGACAGACTACGGCACTGTGGATATCACTACTCAAGGTGCTATTACCATCGTCTTGGAGTCTGACGGCAGCGTTTGCTACTCTGGTTTCGCTTTCCACGTAGAGTGCGTGGGTGGTGAAGAACCGCCAGTAGTGGAGACCGATGTGTATGTGATGGGCGAAGATGTCAATGTGACCACTTGCGACGCTATTATCTATGACAATGGCGGTGCTACTGGCAACTATGAGACCTATTCTGATGAAACGATGGTGATCAATCCTGGTGTTGCAGGTGCTAGCTTGCATTTTACCGGTACCTATAATATGGAGACTAACTGGGATTACATCTATATCTACGATGCCAACAATACGCAACTTTATGAACTGACTGGTAGCGGCGAAGTGGACTTCACCGTCAACGGTCCTGTCACCATCCACTTGGAGTCTGACGGTAGTGTTTGCTACAGCGGCTTCGCTTTCAACGTAGCATGTGTTATTCCTCAGACCATCAATACTGAGTTGAACGGCATCAGCGGCATTGCCGATGCTTGTGACCTGAGTGGCCAACATATTACCGCTTTTGTTACCAACACGGGTATTGATCATATCACCTCTTTGACGGGTACCTATAGCGTTAATGGTGGTGCAGTTGTTACGGAGACCTTCTACGTACAATTGCCTGCTGACCAAGGCACCTCGGTCACCTTCACGACGCCGGTTGTTTTCACCCAGACGACAGGTAACGAGATTGAAGTTTCCGTTTATGCTTCCAACGAGCCTTCCACATTGTGGAATGACAATACTGTCAGTCTGACTGGCATCAACGAGATTGCCCCGATGACGGCTCCTTATCCTGTACTGCCTGTCAGCGGTTCCCAAGTGGGTTCCGACGGCTGGAATGTCATTGACGTGTATGGCAATGGTGTCAACTGGACCATCTCCGGCACCACGATGAATGCTCCGCATAGCGATTTTGTTAATCTCAACAACTGGATTATCACGCCTTGTTATGATCTCACCGCAGGTATGTATAAAGTAACCTACGACTATAAGGTGAACAACAGTGCTATCCCTGAGAGCTTTGCCGTATATTATGGTCAAGGTGGACAAGTGGCCGATATGACCAACCTGTTGGCTCAATATACGAATGCTTCCAACGATACGTACCTCACAGCTACCCACTACATCAACATCCCGGCTGACGGAACCTACAACTTCGGTTTCTTGGCCAACAGCGAGGCTGGTGGTCTTGGAATGTCTGTCAAGGCTTTGACGGTTAAGAAGATGGTCACCATGACAGCTTTGGCTAACGGTAACGGTACGATCACGCCGAGCGGTCAAATCATGGCCACCGAGGGTGAGAATGTGACCTTCGTGATGAATCCTGATGCAAACTACTATTTGCAGAATGTGACCTTGAACGGCCAGATTGTCGCTACTTACGGCAATGTGGCTCAGGGTGTCATCTATCATCATACGGTAGCTGCCAACGATGTCTTGATTGCCAACTTCACACGCGCTAACCTCTTCAACTATGTGGTTGATGGTGGTCAGGGTTATGTAAATGGCGATTTCTACACGGCTCCTGCTTCTTGGAGTGAGACCTATGCTAATGGTGAAGACATTTACATCACCTTTGTTCCCGATGCAGGTTATCACGTAGAGAATGTGAACATCAACGGTGTGGACTATGGTCCTATCACGGATTGGGTAATCACCAATGTTGCACATGACTACACCTTCATCATCACCTTCGCTCCGAACACCTATGTTGTCACCACGACTGCTTATGGCAATGGTACGGTAACTCCTGGTGCTACCTTCGTGTATGACCCGGCCAACACGTACAACTTCGTTGCTACTCCTGCTGCCAACGCCCATATCGCCAGCATCTTGCGCAACAATGAGGAGTTGACGATCGTTGATCCGTTCTCTGCCTATACTGAGACGTTGACGAACATTTTGAGCGACTACAACTATGTGGTTCGTTTCGACCCGAACAACTACACGGTTACGGCTACGGCTGGTGCCCACGGTACCATTACGCCTGCTGGTGAATCCAACTATGTTTACACCACGGATGCCGTTTATGCTATCAATGCTGCCAACGGTTACTACATCGCTTCTGTGACGGTGGATGGCGTGACAACCGACTACACACAGGCCAACGCCTTGACGTCTATGACCTACACCTTCGCCCATATCAGCGCCAACCATACGATCAGCGCTACCTTTGCTCAATACGAGTACACGATCACAGTGAATGCCGGTGAAAATGGTACTATCAACCCGGGTACCACCACGGTGGGCGAGAACGCCACCCCGACCTTCAACATCGTTCCGAATGCCGGTTATGGTATCGCAGACGTGACGGTGGATGGTGTTTCTGTGGGTGCTGTGACTTCCTACACCTTCGCTCCGGTTTCTGCTAACCACACCATTGCTGCCACCTTCGCCCAGTATCAATATACCATCACGGCTACTGCCGGCAACGGTGGTGTGATCACTCCGAACGGTGTCACCAACATGGTTTACAATGGAAACCAGACCTACACCATCACTCCTTCTGCCGGTTATCACATCGCCGATGTCTATGTGGACGGTGCTTCTGTGGGTGCTGTTACTTCTTACACCTTCACGGGTGTTACGGCTAACCACACCATCTACGCTGCCTTCGACATCAACGAATACACCGTGACCGTTACGCAACCTGCTCACGGTGACATCACGCCGGGTACTATCACCGTTCAATATGGTGCTACTCCTTCCTTCGTGATCACCCCGAACATTGGATACAATGTGACGGCTATTACGCTTAACGGCACGAACGTGATCGGCAACACTCCGCAAGTGAATGGTGTTTACACGCTCACGTTGCCTGCGGTTACGGCCAATGCCACGTTGACCGCCACAATGACGGCTAAGACTTACACAATCACCGCTTCCGCTGGCGCCAACGGTACGATTACTCCGTCTGGTGTTGCCACGGTCAACTTCGGTGACAACAAGTCTTACTCCTTCACCCCGGCTAATGGCTATGAGGTGGCCAATGTGATGGTTGACGGTATGAGCATGGGTGCTATCAGCTCCTACACCTTCGTCAATGTAGTGGCTAACCACACGATCAATGTGACCTTCAAGTTGCAAGAGTGTGAGCTGCCGACCAACATGCAGACGATCTTCGTTGACACCACTTCTGCTACGCTCTACTGGTATCACGCCGGTGCTGTATCCTATGATATCCAATACAAGGCTGTCACGGACGCCACCTTCACGACTACCAATACGACGCAAACCACCTACACGCTCACGGGTCTGACCCCGAGCACCACCTACATCTGGATGGTTCGCGCCAACTGTGTGGCTAACAACCCGAGCGACTGGACAAATGGTACCATGTTCAGAACACTGGATGTCTTCCAAAATCCTGATGGTATTGAGGAGCACATCAAAGACATGATCAATGTGTACAGCGAAACCAACAATGTCTATATCGTCAACGAGAACGGTATCCGCATTGACAATGTACAGATTTACGATGTTTATGGCAAACTCCTCTACACGGGCAGTGTAAACGGCACCAGCGAGGTGATTTCCATGAACGTGGCTACCGGCACCTACCTGGTTCGCCTGGCTACCGAATACGGTACATGCAACTACAAACTGCATCTGACCAAATAATCGGTAATCTGTTACTTAAACCAAAAGGCTGCTCTTTCAAGGGCAGCCTTTTTTATTTATGCACAACTATTTTTTCATCAGAAAAATCACTATATTTGCACCCGCAAAAAAGACAATTATAAAAATCTCTTTATATGAAAGACAATCTTACAATGAACATGAATCCTTTGGTTCAGTTGCTGAAAAAATCCCCTAAAGATTTTACCAAAGCAGACATTATCCACGCAGTGGAGGAGTTGGAAATCAAGATGATCAATTTCCATTATGTGGCTGAAGACGGCCGTATCAAGACGTTAGGATTTATCATTAACGACAAAGAGTACTTGGAGCAGGTGCTGTCCAATGGTGAGCGTGTGGATGGCTCTAACATCTTCCCGTCATTCATCCAGGCAGGTTCCAGCGATCTCTACGTCATCCCCCGTTTTTCCACCGCCTTCATCAACCCGTTTGCAGAGATCCCGACATTGTCGTTGCTCTGTTCCTATTACAACAAGGATGGTCAACCGCTGGAGAACTCCCCGGAGTACATTCTGCGCAAGGCTTGCAAGTCCTTCACGGAAGTCACGGGCTTCTATTTCCAGGCCATGGGCGAGCTGGAGTATTATGTGATCGGTGATGCCGAGGACCTCTATACGATTCCAGACCAGAAAGGTTATCACGAGTCAGCTCCGTTCACCAAGTTTGAGTCCTTCCGTGCCGAGTGCATGTACAACATTGCCAAGGCCGGCGGCATGATCAAATATGGTCACTCCGAGGTGGGCAACTTCACCATGGACGGCAAGATCTATGAGCAGAACGAGATAGAGTTTCTGGTCACCGATGCCGTGGAGGCTGCCAACCAGTTGATCATCGCCAAGTGGATCATCCGCAATCTGGCCTATCAGTATGGTCTTGATGTGACCTTCGCTCCGAAGATCACGACGGGCAAAGCTGGTAGTGGTCTGCACATCCACACCCGTATTGTGGATGAAAACGGCAAGAACCAGTATGTGACCAAGGGCAAGCTGAACTCCATTGCCCATACCGCCATTGCCGGTTATATGACCTGTGCCGGTTCTTTGACGGCCTTTGGCAATACCAACCCGACCTCATACTTCCGTCTTGTGCCGCATCAGGAGGCTCCCACCTCCATCTGCTGGGGCGACCGCAACCGTTCTGTCCTCGTGCGCGTTCCGCTGGGCTGGACTCACAAAAACGATATCGTGGCCGACCTGAACCCGCTGGAGAAGGCTGAGAAAGCCGATCGTTCCCAGAAGCAAACCGTGGAATTCCGTTGTCCGGATGGTTCCGCCGACATCTACCTGCTCATCGCCGGTCTGGTGTGCGCCGCCCGCCATGGCTTCGAGATGGAAGGAGCGCTCGACTTCGCCAAGAAGACCTATGTGGATGTCAATATCCACAAAGCGGAGAATGCCGAGCTGCTGAACAGCCTCGCCCAACTGCCCGCCTCCTGCTGGGAGTCGGCCGACGAGCTGAGTCGCAATCGCCATATCTTCGAAAAACACGGCGTCTTCAACCGCGAGATGATCGACGATATTGTGAAGAGACTGAAATCTTTCAATGACAAGAATGTACGCAAGGAGATAGAGAAGAAACCCGAGCTGATGGAGAAGATGGTGGCGGACTATTTCTATTGCGGCTAATAAAATTTTGTCAGCATGTCAACAGAACTTGTCATCGTAATATGTTTCCTGCTGCTGATGTTAGGTGCAGTAGCCATCTCCAAGCAGTGGATAACCAAGAGTATGAACGAACAGGCTTTGGAAGCGACAAAGGCATCGCGCAATATCGTGATGCCTTTGCGCCTGCAAGCTTACGAGCGTATGGCGCTCTTTTTGGAACGAATAGACCCTAACCAGTTGGTGTTGCGCATCCACGCCCCCGGACTGACGGTGGAGGAGGAGCAGAATCTGCTGATGACGGCCATCCGCTCCGAATATGAGCACAATATCTCCCAGCAGATCTATATCTCCAACGAGGTCTGGAAAAGCGTCACCGATGCCATGGATGATGTCATCACCATCATCAACACGGTGGCGGAACAGATGGATAACTTCGAGGGGATGAACTATGCAGAGGCTATTTTGACAGTGGCAGCGGAGAAACCGATCATCACTCGCGCCATGCAGGTCCTGAAGGCCGACATGCAACGTTTCTTCTAACACCTGCTGTCATAGAGACATAGTCCATGCCTCTTTTTTGAAAAACGTGTCTGTCGCTGGAAGTGGCAGACACGGGTTGTATGAGAGAACGGGAAGTGCCGGGGATGTGATGAACAAACAAACATATGTGTTTTGATTATGCAAGATTTAGAAAACTATTTCAACACGCTATTTGAAGGCAAAGAGCCTGACACCCTATACGCTCCGATTGCTTATACCATGCAGCAATCCGGGAAAAGACTTCGTCCCCAGATGGTATATCATGTGGTGAAGATGTTCGGCGGGGATGTGTCGCAAGCCAAGTATGTGGCGGCCGCTTTTGAGATGCTGCATAACTTCACCCTGATTCATGACGACATCATGGACAAGGCCCCTATCCGTCGCGGACTGCCCACGGTGTATCAGAAATGGAACACCAACTGCGCTATCCTTTCCGGCGATGCGCTGGCTATCATGGCTTTCCAGCAACTCCTCAAACTGAACATGCCGGAACGCGTGATCCTCGACATTGCCAACGTGTTTGCCACCTGCACGCTGGAAATCTGTGAAGGACAGCAGTATGACATGGATTTTGAGACCCAGGAAGAGGTCACAATTGAAGAGTATATCCGCATGATCTACCTCAAGACGGCCGTCATGTTCGCGGGCTGCCTGAAGTCCGGCGCCATCTTGTCCGGTGCTGATGAAGAGAGCCGGGAGGCCTTGTACCAAGTCGGTATCAATCTGGGCATTGCCTTCCAACTGGCCGACGACCTGCTGGATGTCTATGCCGATACGGAGGTCTTTGGGAAGTCCGTCGGCGGCGATATCCGGGACAACAAGAAGACCTATCTCTACCTTAAAGCCATGCAAGACGCCACCCCCGAGGAGAAAAAAGCCTTACGTCAATGCTATGAATCCTCGGAGATGCCCTTTGATGAGAGATTCCAGAAAGTGAAAGACTTTTATGAGCGTCTGCAGACGGCCGACAAAACCCGCCATGCCATACACCTCTATCTGGAGAAGAGTCTGGATGAACTCGACAAAGTGCGTGTTCCCAGCGAGAAGAAGGCTATTTTGAGAGAGGTAATCTCGAACTTAGAACAGAGATCAAAGTAGATGGACAGCAGTTACGGGAAGAATCGGTATTTTATCATTGTAGCCGCTTTGGGAATAGTGGCCCTCGTCTATCTTGCCGTATTGTTTAACATCCAGATATTAAACAAAGGCTATAAGACCAAGGCCAATCAGAATGCATTGCGTTACAAGACGATACATCCGGCGCGTGGACTTATCTACGACCGCAACGATTCTTTGTTGGTGTACAACGATGCCGCCTACGACCTGATGGTGGTGCCTGCCGAGTTGCGCGAGTTCGACACGGCAGCCCTCTGCCAGGTGCTGGAGCTGACTAAAGAGCAGGTGGAGAAAAAAATCGAGAAAGCTGCCAAATATTCCAAGATCTTGCCTTCCTTGTTTGAGCAACAGATCTCCAAGGAGGACTATGGATTCCTTCAGGAGAAAATCTATGCTTTCCCGGGATTCTTCGTCCAGAACAGAACCCTGCGTTCCTATCCCTATCCCATCGCCGCCCATATTTTAGGCTATGTGAGTGAGGTCAACGAGGCCGACATGGACAAAGACCCTTACTACAAGATGGGTGACTATATCGGCAAGAGCGGCATAGAGAAAGCTTACGAGAGTGTGTTGCGCGGGCATAAAGGGCAGAATGTGGTGTTGGTGGATGTCCACAACCGCGAGATGGGCAGTTATGACAATGGGGCAGAGGACGAGCAAGCCATTCAAGGAACGTCGATTTGGTGTACTCTGGACATGGAGTTGCAGCGTTATGGCGAGGAGCTGATGCAGAACAAGCGGGGTAGTGTGGTCGCCATCGAGCCCAAGACGGGGGAGATCCTGTGCATCATCTCCAGTCCGAGTTACGATCCCAATCTATTGGTAGGCAAGGCGCGCCCCAAGAACTATGTGATGTTACAGGAGGATCCCAAGAAGCCGTTGTTCAACCGGGCTTTGCAGGCCAGCTACCCACCTGGCTCCACCTTCAAGCTGGCCAACGGTCTCATCGCCCTGCAGGAACATATTGTGACGCCCACCTCTGTGTACACCTGTTCCGGCGGAGGTTATCACATCGGCAACCACGTGGTGCATTGTCACAACTGCGGAGGTCTGAATATCTATTCCGCCATTCAGCGCTCTTGTAACTCCTATTTCTGCCGCGCCTATTATAATATCTTGTCCAACAGGAAGAAATACAAGAATATTGACGAGGCCTATACCGCCTGGCTTGACTATATGCACTCCATGGGCTTTGCCCAGAAATATGAGACGGACCTGCCGTATGAGTTGCAGGGCAGCATCCCGACAGCCGCCTATTTCGACAAGAAATACAACAACTCTTGGAATGGCAACACGGTGGTCTCCATGGGTATCGGTCAGGGTGAGGCGGCCGTGACGCCTTTGCAGATGGCCAACATGCTGGCGGTGATTGCCAACCAGGGCTATTACATCCGCCCGCACATCGTCCGTGCCATTGGTCACCGCGACAGCCTCAACACGGAGTTCAGCCAGAAGATCTACTCCAAGATAGAACCCCAGCACTTTGCCACGGTGTTGCAGGGCATGAAGATGGTGGTGACGGCAGGTACCGGCCGTGGCGCCCAGATTCCGGGTATTGAGGTGGCCGGCAAGACGGGCACCGCCCAGAACCCCCACGGCGCAGACCACTCCGTGTTCGCCCTCATCGCCCCCGCCAACGACCCTAAGATTGTGATTTTCTGTCTTGTGGAGAACGGCGGATTCGGCGCTTCCGTGGCCTGTCCTATCGCCAGCCTTCTCGCTGAATTCTACCTTAATCGGAAAGTCGAACGTACCGATCTTGAAAAACGTATGAAAGAACTGAGCTTTAGATGAAATCCATAGACAGCTATAAGACCCATTCTAAAGGCTACGACGTCCGCCTGATCATCTATTACATCGCACTGGTGTTGATAGGGTGGATCACCATATATTCTACCTGCTATATCCCCGATGGAACCAATGCCATTTTTGATCTGTCCCGTCCTTACGGCAAACAGTTGATCTGGATTGGCACCTCCATTCTTTTGTGTGTTGTTATATTGTTGATAGACAAAAATATAATACAGCATTATGCCTACCATTTCTACCTAATTTGTCTGGTGTTGATGGTCTTGGTCTTGTTTATAGGTTCGGAGATCTCCGGTGCCAAGGCATGGATTAAGATTGGAGAGTTCAGCATCCAGCCGGTAGAATTCATGAAGATGGCTACAGCCTTGGCGCTGGCCAAGTTCTTCAATGAAGGAAAGACGGCGGTGGAGAAACGTTATGGCTGGCTGATATCCACGGCTTTCATCTTTATCCCTATCGTGTTGGTGATGCTGCAGCACGATGCCGGTTCCGCTCTGGTGTTCTTCTCGTTCATCCTGCTCTTTTATCGCGAAGGCCTGAGCGGCGAGCTTTTGTTGTTGATCATGATTGCCGCTTTCCTGTCCATCTTCACCTTGAAATTCAACGAGATCTATGCCATCGCTTTGCTGACCACCGTTTTTATTGTGATGTTGCTGAAAGACAGGACCATTAAGAAGAAGATGCAGCGCGACATCATCATCTACGTTATCAGTGTGGTCTTCGTCTTTTCCGTGAACTTGATATATGAAAAAGTGTTCGAGCCGCACCAGAAAGAGCGTATTGCCTCCATCTTGGGCAAGACTTCCGATCCCAAGGGTGCCGACTTCAACCTGAACCAGTCCAAAATCGCCATCGGCTCCGGCGGCATGTTCGGCAAGGGATATCTCAAGGGCACCCAGACAAAACTGAAATTTGTCCCCGAGCAGAGCACCGACTTTATCTTCTGTGCCATCGGGGAGGAGTGGGGCTTCTTCGGCACCCTGGTTGTGTTTGGGCTATACCTGTCGTTGATCATACGGATATTGCGACTATCGGAGAACCAGCGGGCGCCCATGGTCCGATATTATGGCTATGGTATCGCCGGTATCATCAGCATGCACTTTTTTATCAATATCGGCATGACCATCGGTATCTTGCCTATCATCGGCATCCCGTTGCCGTTCTTGAGCTACGGTGGTTCCTCTCTGTGGGCTTTCACCACGATGTTGTTTGTCTTTATCCGTTTGAATGACAATTAATCATCCAATACCAAATTATCATGAGAAGTTTTGGCAGTGACAACCATTCCGGGGTGCATCCTGTTATTATGCAGGCATTGACAGAGGCGAATCGTGACCATCAGATCGCGTATGGGGACGATGACTACACCGCTCGGTTGAAAGCCTTGATCAAGGGGCTTTTCGGCGCGACGGCGGAGCCCTATCTGGTCTTCAACGGCACGGGGGCCAATGTGGTCTCCCTGCGTGCCTGCGTGCAGCCGTTCCACTCTATCCTCTGTGCGGAGACAGCCCACATAGCGGTGGACGAATGCGGTGCGCCGGAGTTTATGACTCATGCTGCCCTGCGCACCATCCCAACGCCCGATGGCAAGTTGACGCCTGAGCGTATTGCGCCACATCTCGTCAATTTTGGTTTTGAGCATCATTCACAGCCCAAGGTGGTCTATATCTCCGAGTGCACGGAGCTGGGCACCGTCTATACTCCGGAAGAGATCAAGGCTATCGCCGACTTTATCCACGGATATGGCATGTACCTGCATCTTGACGGTGCCCGTATCGCCAATGCGGCCGTCGCCCTTCAGAAAAGCTTCAAGGAATTGACGGTGGATTGCGGGGTGGATATCATGAGTTTCGGGGCCACCAAGAATGGTCTGATGATGGGCGAGATGGTCATCGCCTTCCGTCCAGAGCTGGCCGAGAATCTCAAATATCTGCGTAAACAGAGTGCCCAACTCTATTCCAAGATGCGCTATGCTGCCTGCCAGTTCATGCCCTATTTTCAGCAGGAGATATGGCGGGAGAATGCTGCCAACGCCAATAGAATGGCACAGCTGTTGCGCACCCGCATCGAGGAGGTTGGTTACCAAGAGTTCACGCAGAAGACAGAAGCCAATATACTGTTGTTCAAACTTCCGAAGGAGAAAATAGAGTCACTGTTGCAGCACACCTTCTTCTATGTGTGGAATGAGAATACGGGAGAAATCCGACTTGTCACTTCTTGGGACACCACGGAGGAGGATGTGGACTTTTTTATTCAATCCTTGCGGCTGATTTCTTAAAAGTGAACCGTTTCACATAGAGAAACTGCATCAATCCCACAAAAATAGTGGCCAGTACTTTGGCTAGCAGACTGTTCAGATGGCATCCGTCCACCAGGAGCCACAACACACCCTCGCAAATAATCATCCCGAGCAGGCTGACCATGTAAAAGGAGAAAAAACGACTGGCAGTTTTGTCTTTGACCTTGAAATTGTATCGTTGGTTGAGGAAAAAACTGACGATAATGCCGCAGTTATAACTGATAATGTTGGCTATCAGATAGTGAATAGGAGTGTGTTGTAACAGATAAAACACCCCAATGTCCACCAAAGTGCATACTCCGCCTATACAAGTATAGAGGATGAAGTTTCTGTATCTGGAGTATATTTGATGCATGCAGCATGTCTTTTTAAGGGGCCGCAAAAATATAAAATATTTGTGAGTCGCGGTGCCTGTTTTTTAAAGCGTAAAAAGAGAAAAAAAATCGTTCAAACTTCACCATTTTTTTGTACCTTTGCCCCCGCTTTTAAGCCAACACAAAATTATTTATTAAAACACATTTGAAATGAACAACGCAAACTTTGTTTTCAGAGAACCGAAAAACGAACCTGTTTACTCTTATGCCCCAGGCACACCCGAAAGAAAGCTTTTGGAGGCTGAATTGGAAAGACAATACAATCAGGAGATTGAGATACCCCTGATTATTGGAGGCAAAGAGGTCCGCACGGGCGACCTGGGTCAGGTTGTGATGCCGACGGAGCATGGTCACGTTTTGGCCAAATACCATAAAGTAGGCAAGAAAGAGGTGCAGATGGCTATTGATGCCGCCATGGCAGCCAAGAAGGACTGGGAAGAGATGCCTTGGATCCAACGTGCTTCCATCATGATGAAGGCTGCTGAGCTGCTCGCCACGAAATATCGTTACATTCTGAATGCTGCCTGTATGCTGGGCCAGGGCAAGAGCCCGATGCAGGCCGAGATCGACTGCCCCTGCGAGGCTATCGACTTCTTGCGCTTCAATACCTATTTCGCATCCCAGCTCTATGGTCAGCAACCCATCTCCGACCACGCCACCCTCAACCGTAACGAGTACCGTGGCATGGAGGGCTTCGTGTATGCTATCACCCCGTTCAACTTCACCTCTATTGCTTTGAACCTGAACGTGGCTCCCGCTTTGATGGGTAATGTCACCATCTGGAAACCGTCCACCACGGCTATCCTGTCCAACTACTATCTGATGGTCCTCTTGCAAGAGGCTGGTCTGCCCGATGGCGTCATCAACTTCCTGCCCGGCAGCGGTTCCGTCATCAGCGAGGTGGCCTTCAAGTCCCCGCACCTGGCCGGTATCCACTTCACCGGTAGCACGGGCACCTTCAAGAGCTTCTGGAAGCTGATCGGTCAGAATATCGACATCTACAACACCTATCCGAAGATTGTCGGCGAGACCGGTGGCAAGGACTTCATCTTTGCACATCACACCGCTCCTGCCCGCGAGCTGGCCGTGGCCATCCTCCGTGGCGCCTTCGAATACCAAGGTCAGAAGTGCTCCGCCGCTTCCCGCGCCTATGTGCCCAAATCCCTCTGGGGACCGACACTGGAGCATGTCAAAGAGATGATGCAGACTGTCAAGATGGGTGATGTGCGCGACTTCTCCAACTTCGTGAATGCGGTCATCGACGAGAAGTCCTTCGACAATATCGCCGGTTATATCGACAGAGCCATTGCCTCTCCGGATGCAGAGATCGCGCTGGGCGGCCATTACGACAAGAGCGTGGGCTACTTCGTGGAGCCGACCATCATCGTGGCCAAGACGCCGGACTATGAGTCTATCCGCGAGGAGATCTTCGGACCGGTCATCACCGTTTACGTCTATGACGATGAGAAGTATGTGGAGATGTTGCGCGTTTGCGACCAGACCTCTCCGTATGCCCTTACAGGTTCCATCTTTGCCCGCGACCGCTATGCAATTGAGGTGGCCGAGAAGGAACTTCGTCATGCTGCCGGCAACTTCTACATCAACGACAAGCCGACAGGCGCCGTGGTGGGCTGCCAGCCCTTCGGTGGCGCGCGTGCTTCCGGTACCAACGACAAGGCCGGCAGTATGCTCAACCTGGTCCGCTGGATCAGCGCCCGCTGTATCAAAGAGACGTACGTGCCAGCAACGGACTACGGTTATCCGTTCTTGGGATAGAGACCTAAGATATTGTGGCGGCGCTACTTTCCCTTTCTTTGGAAGGGGTGTCCGCAGTGCGGGGTAGGTGTGTGAGCACACCTATCCCGTAATTTTTATTTTCAACTTTTAACTTTTATTCATCACCTTTTCCTCCCTTCCCACCACAAAGTATCCCCCCTTCTTCTTGGAGCCGCGGAACTCCACGAGGCCCTGTTTGCGGAGTTCGGAAAGGCAGCGCTCCACGGTGCTCGACGAGTATTGAGTCTGCTCGGCGATCGCATTGGCCCTGCTGCCCGGTTGTTTCCGGATCTGCCGGAGGACCGTCTCTTTCTTCTCGGGGGAAGGCTTGATGGGCTTCTGTTTTCGGCGTGACGGGCTGTGGCCTACACCATTCCTTTGGTTTTTGGCGAAATGAAGTTTCAAAGTGATGATCTCGGATACCCGGTCTTTGTCCCGGTCTTCTATCTTGAAAGAAATTGGTGTGTCTGCCCAAGGCATCTTTTTCATGAACACCTCATCACCCTGGCAAGACCTAATGTACTGGTATGGAAGCAACACCTTTGGGGAGATACGGACAAAATCCTCTTTCCCGAAGAGTTGCTCAAGATGTTTCATGGGGCCGTTGCGCGTGTAGCAAAAATTGCCCTTTGTCACATAGATACGGGTGAAGTTTCCATCTTGCACACAATAGTAAATGTCGCTCTTAGGGATAAGAAACAGATTATGTTCTGCGTCGACAACATCCAACAGCCGGACATCACGGTACACAATCGCCGCTTCAGCCGACAAGGCCTCCTGCGACTGCCGCCTTTCCTGAATCATGAAGGGGAAGAAGTTGAATGCAAGGTTCCTTCCTAATAAGAAGAGAACATGCTTGGAAACAAAACGAGGGACTCCGACATTCTCTATAAGGAAGGCATTGCGCTGGGCTATGTTCGGGTAGGCGATAGCCAGATCCAGACACGCGGCGACAAAACAGAAGGCCACCACCGTTATCCAGTATGGAATTCTGCTTTTTCTGTACAATGTCGGGTATAGGAGAAAGTAGTTGGCATATAGGGATGCCAACAGCGGCAGCGCAGCCAGGATCTCTTTGGTGGCACTGCCGGCGTAGGGACGCAGGTAGCTGTTTGTGGTGAAGAACCAGAGCAGTGCGGCGCAGAAAAGGACATTCAATAAAACGGCGACAGCCGTATGCATGTGTTTCATTACAGAAGGGGTTAACAATGAGACAGCAAAAATATAAAATAAAACCCTCCCTTTTTCACTTTTTATTCCTAAAGCACCCTTAAGAAGCAATAAATATTCCTTCTTGCCTCCACAATCACACAATCATATATTATATTGATAAACAAATAAATAGTGTGTGAAGATACCCCCCCCCATATCATATTTTTGCCTAAGAGGTAACACATTTCTGAAATGATGGATAATGGTATTCATTATTTGTGTATATTTTTGCCGTCCGAAAAGCATATAATAATCTTAATAAACAACAGGCACTATGAAAAAATTAATGGCATTGAGCATTCTCTTGGCATCATTACTGGGCGCGTGTGAGAATGAGGATCTTCGAACATCTTCGCTGGAGCTATCCCCAAACCGGGTGATAACCATTTACGGCAATACGAGAGCGGAAAACTCGACAATCCTTATGTTGAGTATTGGCCACGACGGGAGATACTGTAATGGTTGTGTAATGGATGACGGAAGGCTAATACATGTGAACTGCATGGGAGACGGCAACTATTGTGCGACCGCCGCGGCGGTCCAGCTGCAGGAGGTCGGCGCAGACCTTGTGGCCACGACGGTGGACACCTTCGGGCTGACCTCGGAGGACTTCTTCAACATGCCGGCACGCTCGCTCAACTATGTGGACGAGGACGAAAACCGCGTCTTCCTCAACATCCCCGCACAGTTGGTTTACCGCGACAACACCACCCTTCAGTTCACCTTCACCGGCCTGTCCATCACCGAAGAACAGCTGTACACGAACGAGTGAGAGGAACGTAGGTGCGATGATTTGTAGAAATGTTGAAAGGAAATATTATTATTCATTTTAAAAATAAAAAGAATATGAAAAAATTAATGTTTATTCTGTCCATTCTATTATTAGTTTTACTAACCTGTTGCTCTAGACATAAACAATGTGAATACGGTGAGAATGGTTATTGGCTGTATTTAGAGGAACCGAGAGGGAAAGTGGCAGGTTTCTTTATACCCGAAAAGCCCAACTTGGACATTGATTCAGCATGTTATGTTTTACTTCATAGTCAATTCATTGAAGCAACCTTTGCTTTTTATCCAGTAAAAGGATACATTCCAAAGGAGTTTACGTTAACTCCAAACAATCCGGTTAGAGTACACTGTACGCTAGAACGTTTTGTAAACTTTCACGTTGAAATCTATTTGGAACCCTCCAAAATATTGTGTATAGAAAAAATTTAAGATATGAGTAGGTTAGCTTATATTTGTTTTCTTTCGCTGATTCTTTTTGCAGGGGAATCTATTCTTGCTCAAAACAGCAAGTTTTATTATTACAATGGAACAGCTCAATATTTTACTGATGACTCTATGTCAGTGAACATAATTCTTGCAGACACAGGAGATATTAGAAATATATGTAATAATTTATATCTTTATTTTTCCGGGCAAGCCGAAGTATCATATTCTGATGAGGACGACAATATAATAGTTACGAATAGGTCTTTGTCTTGTTACCACATTGACAGTGTCATCAAATCAGTTACAAATAATCACCCTGAAAAAGTTATATATTATTCCTATTCTAAAAATTTGGATGGAGAACGAGTGTGGTTAAGGAATGAGGTTGTGGCAAAAATAAAGAGTATAAATCTCATATCTTCTGCTATTTCTATTATCAATGAATACAGCAATGTTAGTGTTACATTGGAGGACGCTCTGTATTTAACAATTCTTTGTCCTGACGAAAACACGGTTATTTCTCTTGCTAAAAGGTTGTTTGAATCAGGACTTTTTGTCTTTGCCGAGCCGGATTATTATTGTAGTTATGAAAATCATTATAATGACCCTTTGTATAGTAAACAATACTATTTGCATAACACAGGACAAAGTGTTTCATTAGTTGATGGAAGTAATTTTCAATGTGTTTCAGGTTTTGATTTAAAAGTTTTGGAAGCTTGGTCTTTAGTTTCTTCGTTATCTACAGTGTCAACAAAAGTTGCTATCATAGACGATGGAGTAGAAGATCATGAAGATCTAATGTCAGAGGGAAATAGCAAGGTTTTGAATGGTTATCCTGCCATTAACCATGGTCGTCCAAAATTTTTACATGCTCACGGCCAATGCTGTGCTGGTATAGTAGCGGCAACTCCTAATAATGGAAAGGGTATTGTTGGAATTGACCAAAATTCAAGAATAGTACCCATAAGAATCCAAAAAATAGTCAATATAATAAGTGGCGATCCAAAGACAGACTACATGAATAACAAACGAATTGCCAAAGGGATACGTAAAGCATGGGAACTCTACGAGGCTGATATTCTCAACAATTCTTGGGGGCATAAAAAAAACAAATCTCAACAAGTTCAGGATGCCTTTAAAATGGCATTAGATAACGGGCGCAACAATAAAGGGTGTGTTGTCATAGCTTCTTCAGGAAATGATTTTAAGAATGATTCTATCAATTTTATAGGAACCATTCCTCGAGTTATATCGGTGGGTGCTATTCAAGGTGACGGGTTGCACGGACTTTACTCAAATTATAGTTCAGATTTAAATGTGGTTGCATTTGGAGGCTATGCTTTATACGATCAATCAACAACTCCTCCAACAGGTTATTGCGACATCCGAACTATAGATCGAGAAGGAAATAAAGGATTTAATGACAGTGGTAATTATTATGAGTATTTTGGTATGACTTCTGCTGCTGCTCCGATGGTCTCTGGTGTGGCTTCCTTAATGTTAAGTGTCAATCCAAATTTAGAAAATGATCATGTTAAAGAAATTATCGAAAAGACTGCTTACAAACTACCAACCTACACCTTTTCTCCCGCATCGTCAACACATCCTAATGGATCTTGGAATGAAAAAGTAGGTTATGGTCTTGTTGATGCTCACAAAGCCGTGGTATATGCTATGGAATATGGCTATGACATAGCCATCATTGGTGATGACAATTTGTCTGACTGTGAAAGCAATACATATTTTTGTAGTATTCTTCATCCGGAACTCTTCACATACCAGTGGAGTTGTTCTTCCAATCTTTCTATCGCCAATACCAACGGTGGAACAGTTACGGTCATTCCTCTGTCTGTTGGATTTGGGAGTGTCAGTGTGGAAGTGTATCAACAGAATAGATTGATGTACTCCCTTACTAAAAACATCATTGTGAATTCTGTCTGGTCTTGTGTGACACCATTATCCACTATGGATTTCACCATTTCATCCAACACAACATGGTCCAGCGAGTCATATCTGCCAGTAACTGTAGAAATAGCCAGTGGATCAACTCTTACTATCACTAACAATTTGTTGTGTGGTGAGGGTGCCCGCCTCATCGTCCGTCCCGGGGGCACGCTCATCGTGGATGGCGGCACGCTGACCTCTGCCTGTGCCGGGGAGATGTGGCAGGGCATTGAGGTGGTGGGAGACCGCACTAAGCACCAGACCGCCGCCAACCAAGGCACTGTCATCCTGCGCAACGGGGCCACCATAGAGAACGCCCACTGCGCCATCAGGACCGGTCTCGAGGGGAACGAATGGCTCACTGCCGGCGGCATCGTCCAGTGTTCCAACTCCACTTTCCGCAACAACCGCAGGGCCGTGTCCTTCTACTCCTACGCCGACACCCTCTCCTCCGGCAACATCGGCGACAACAAGAGCTGGTTCAAGGACTGCACCTTCACCCTGAATGACGACAACCTCTTCCTCTCCCAAAACATGGAGTTCCTCGACCACGTCACCCTGTGGGACGTGAAGGGCGTCTCCTTCGAGGGCTGCACCTTCGAGAACCTCACCACGGGCAACATCCCGGACCGCAGGCACGGCATTTACGCCTTGGGCGCGGGCCTCAGGATCCGCTCGCTGTGCGACCGTTCCCTCGACAACTGCAACTGCCACGGCACCGCCGACACCAACCTCTTCAAGGGCTTCTCCACGGCCGTGGAGGTCAGCAACGACGGCTGCCCTTACACCGTCACCCTCGACGAGGCCAAATTCGAGAACAACGGCACGGGCGTCTCCATCCAGGCCTGCAACTACGCCACGGTGACGCGCTGCGTGTTCGACCTCTCCACCTCTCCGCTCTACCCGCGCGGAAACACGGGACTGTATCTGAACAAGTGCACGGGCTATCAGGTGGAGGGCAACGCCTTCAGGGCGGCGGCCAACGCCACCTCGCCGAGCCGGACGGGGATGGTGGTGGACAAGTCCGGCTACCTGGACAACAGCATCTACCGCAACACGTTGAGGAACCTGGACTACGGCATTACGGTCATGGACACCAACGGGTCCCAGCGTTCCGGCCTCTGCTTCACCTGCAACACGTTTCTGGACTGCGACTACGGCATATACGTTGATGACAACGCCTTGGTCTCCCTCATGCAGGGCTCGACGACAAAGGGAGCCGACAACGATTTTCTCGGCACGCAGACGAGCAGTTTCTGGAATGCCGGGGCGTGGCAGGTTGACTACTATTACAACTACAGTCAGGAACACACACCCTACAACTATTCGGGTGTGCACCCGATTTCCGCTCATGTCAGCCCCAACCCGTGCAACTCCACCGTCTGCGACCAGGGCGGGAACACCAACCCCTTGGCCAACTTCGCCGGGCTGGATGTAGTGGTGGGCACGTCCGATCCTTCGGGGGCAGCCGACGGACTGGGAAGCGGTTCCGGCACGTCCGCATCGCAGGAGGATGCGGCCCTGCAGGCTGCCCTGGGCAACTACTATGCGGCGGTCCGGAGAATCATGGCCGACAGCGTGGAGAACCTGCAGGAGTTGGCGGCCTGGCACGCGGCGGCGGGCATCTACGCCGACCCCTACTCGCTGACGGAAATCGGTGCCGTGACAGGCAACGGCACGGGCACCTCTGACACGCCCATGTCGCAGGCGGACGCATCCAGCACCGTCCAACAGATGTCGCCATGGGAGCGCGACAACTACGCGGACTTCCGCGCATTGGCAGCTTCCCTGCGTCCTTCTGCTAACAACCCTGCCGTCAACTGGCCTGCGGCCACGCCCGCGCAGATCGACGAGCTGCAGCGCATTGCGGAGGCCAACACGGGCCGCTCGTCCGTCATGGCCAGGGGCGTGCTCTGCTTCTTCTTCGACATCTGCTACGGGGAGGAAGAGGGCGAGACAAAGGGGCTCCTCCTGGAGACGTTCCAGGGAACGTCTCTACAGGACGGGACCACCGGCGGCCTGCTGGTCTATCCCAACCCCACCGACGGCACCGTCACCGTGGAGGCGACGGGCGACAGCCCCATCTGGAATGTCACCGTTCTGGACATGTCAGGCCGTGTTTTGGCCGGCGTGACGCATACGCCACATTCGGAAAATTCCTATATTTGCACCCTCGACCTCCGTCATCTCGACAGCGGCCTCTACCTCATCCGGGCCCTGACCGCCGATGGGAAGACCGTGAGCGGCAAGGTGGTGAAGAACTGATGTTGAGTCGTTTGAGGAACGATTGTGTCCTGCTTTGTGGCAAAAAGAAGTCATACAGCCAATGAAACAAAAGAGGGCAACCGCAAGGCTGCCCTCTTTTTTAGATTAGTAGTTCTTAATTCGCTCTTCCACCTCCTTGATCCTGTCGCGTAGGATAATGGCTTTGTCAAAGTCCAACGCTTTGACCGCCTTTTCCATCTCTTTGCGCAACCGCTTGGATTCCTTCTGCAGTTCTTCAACGTTGAGAAGATGGATGTCCTCCTCTGCGGCGATGGCTGTCGGACTTGGGGTGAAGTCGTAGGCGACGGCACCCTGTCGTTGGATGTTCTCGTCCACCTGTTTGGCCAGCAGCATCTCTTCGGATTTGACAACTCCCTTGGGCGTGATGTGGTGCTCTTCGTTGTAGGCCATCTGCTTGGCACGGCGGCGCGCCGTCTCGTCCATGGTGGCCTGCATCGACTTGGTGATCTGGTTGGCGTAGAAGATGACGCGCCCGTTCACATGGCGCGCCGCCCGTCCCGCCGTCTGCGTCAGCGACCGCTCGTTGCGCAGGAAGCCCTCCTTGTCGGCATCCATGATGGCCACCAAGGAGACCTCGGGCAGGTCCAAGCCCTCACGTAACAGATTGACACCTACCAGCACGTCAATGGCACCTTCGCGGAGCTTCTTCAAGATCTCCACACGGTCTAACGTTTCCACGTCAGAGTGTATATAGCACGACCGGATGCCGATATTGATGAGGTAGGTGTTCAACTCCTCGGCCATGCGCTTGGTCAGCGTGGTCACCAACACCCGCTCGTGCTTGTCCACCGTGTCCTCAATCTCATTCAGCAGGTCGTCCACTTGGTTGGTGGCGGGCCGCACTTCGATGGGCGGATCCAACAGTCCCGTAGGTCGCACTACCTGCTCCACCACCACACCGCCCGAGCGTGTCAGCTCAAACTCCGCCGGCGTGGCACTCATGAAGATGGTCTGCCCCGTCAAGCTGTCGAATTCATCGAACTTCAAAGGGCGGTTGTCCAAGGCGGCCGGTAACCGGAATCCATATTCCACCAAGTTGATCTTGCGGGAACGGTCGCCACCATACATGCCCCCGATTTGCGGCATCGTGACATGACTCTCATCCACGATGAGCAGAAAGTCTTCCGGGAAGAAGTCCAGAATGCAGAAGGGCCGCTCCCCAGGCTTCCGTTTGTCGAAATAGCGGGAGTAATTCTCGATGCCTGAACAGTAGCCCAGCTCCTTCATCATCTCCACATCATAGCACACACGGTCTTCCAACCGCTTGGCTTCCAAATGTTTGCCAATGGATTTGAAATACTCCACCTGCTCGCCCATATCCAAGGTGATCTGGTCAATGGCCTCGTTCATGGACTGTTGGGTAGTGACGAAGATGCTGGCAGGGTAGAGGGTGATCTGGTCCACATCGGCAATCACGCCACCCGAGAGAGGCTCTATCTCCGCGATGCGCTCGATCTCGTCATCGAAGAAGACGATGCGGTAGGCATAATCAACATAGGGAGGGAAGATATCGACGGTGTCGCCTTTGACGCGGAACTGTGAGGGCTGGAGGTTGAGTTCAGTGCGGGAGTAGAGACTGCTCACGAAGGCCAACAGCAACTTGTTGCGGTCGATGATCATCCCTTTGTGGAGGTTGATGACGTTGCGAGCGAAGTCGTCGGGGTTGCCGATGCCGTAGATACACGACACGGATGCCACCACGATGATGTCGCGGCGCCCCGACAGCAGCGAGGCAGTGGTATGCAGTCGCAGCTTCTCAATCTCCGAGTTGATGGAGAGGTCCTTCTCGATGTAGGTGTTGGTGGTCGGGATGTAGGCCTCTGGCTGGTAATAGTCGTAGTAGGAGACGAAGTACTCGACCGCGTTTTCGGGGAAGAACTGCTTGAACTCGCTGTATAGCTGTGCCGCCAGCGTCTTGTTGTGACTCAGCACCAAGGCAGGCCTGTTGACCTCCTGCAGCACGTTGGCGATGGTGAAGGTCTTGCCGGAGCCCGTGACGCCCAGCAGGGTCTGCGCCTCATCGCCACGTCGCAGGCCTTCCACCAGCTGGCGGATGGCTTCGGGCTGGTCCCCGGAGGGCTGGTATGGTGCGGTGAGCTTGAAGTTCATAGGTCGTTTTTTCGGGCCGCAAAGATACATTTTTCCAGTGAGCAGTGAATAGGAGTTAAGAAGTTAAGAAACTAAGAAGTTAAGAGGGTGCTCCCGTAATTCATGGATTGAGGGGGGATTCTAATTGAAAATTAAAAATTGAAAATTGAAAATGGGAGCGAATTCCCAACCTGAAACTTCTAACTGACAACTGATCACTGACAACTTTTAACTCTCAACTATCTTGTATCCCCCGTACTTCTTGCTTCCCTGATACTCAATGAGCCCTTCCTTCTTGAGCTGCCCGAGGATGCGGTTGACGGTGGTTTGGGACAGATGGTCGCGGGTCTTAATTTCATAAGCCTTGCATCCGGGGTGGCGCTTGACATAGTTGTAGATTTTTCCCACTCGCTTGTCTGTCTTGATCATCTGAACAAGGAATGTCGATTCTTTTGACAGTTGTTCCTTTTCAACACCACCCTTCGTTCCGATGGTGTGGTCAGTTAGCACTTCCATTATTTCCTTTGCGAATGATGGGGAGTACTCAATAGGGGATACTTTTCCTGTTGTTCCATTCTGGATTTTGATCTCTGTTTCATCGACGGAGATAATCTTGCCGCGCATGACAAGCAGATCCTTTTTCACGCGAACCACATTTTCCTCGCCCAGAAGTTTTCCCAACTTGACCAAAGATCCTTCGTGCTTTATTATTTGACCGTTCTCCATACATATCCAAGAAAAGTTCCTTGCCTGCTGACAACAGAGAATCCGATCCATATCGATATATTCTGTTTTCCCATCACGTTTGTTAAAAGGGATCTCGTGGTTTTTTTGCCGAAGCCTTGTTATATATTCCATTTTCATGCGTGTCTGCTGACGTATGTCGCAAATGAAATAGGCCAAAATGGAAAAGGCAAGATTCCTGCAGGAAAGAAAGAGAATGTAGTTTTTCATGACGGCATGGACGCTTTTCTGGAAGGGAATGAGTTTTACTACAGGAAGGATCTGGGGGCCCACAAAAGCCAACTCGATACATGCGGCTGTCACCGAGGAGAGAATCATGAAGAGTGCATACAAGGTATAGCGTTTCTTGAGAAAAAACCCGGGATATAGGAGAAACACGTTCAGGTAGAAGACACCCAGTGTCAGAAAAGCCACAAGGTACTCTTTGTAGGGGGCGTTGCAAGCGGCAACTCTCAGGATAGAGTTTCGCCCGAAGAATAGGACAACCGTTGAACAGAAAACGATATTAGCACAGACAATCGCGAAAAGTGACTGATTCTTATCCATAGGAGAGGTGTTTATATTTGCAAAAGTACAATAAATAAATATGAAATGGGGGGGGTGAATAAGAAAATGCCGAAAAATAGCCCAATAATATTTATTTTATATGAACAGGGATTGGGCGAAACTATATTATACTGTAAATCAATGATCAACAAGAATGCCTGGACTTTGGCTATTTTGTCTTTTATTTTATCTCATTTTGTCAAAAAAAAGGATTTCGTCCCAAAGTGACCTGTTTTTGGGCCTGACAGGGAGAACAATTAAATTTTTATTAGTGGAAATCATATCTTTGCCATGGATAAAATTATAAAAACACAGAAAAATGAAAAGATCATTATCAACATTGGGAGTATCTTTACTTGTATTGTCGTTATTTTTAATGACCGGATCCTGTCAAAGGGAGTATGTCAAGCCTTCTGCAGGAAATCGCCTGATAAGGCATTTCTCAGACGATAAGGCCGTCTCATCATACATCCTGTTTGTTAATATGGGCCATGACGGAGCCACCTGTCCTGGATGTATGACGGTAGATGGGATCACTTTCCATGTGGACTGTCAGGGGCTTGGAGACAGGTGCGCGAAATCCTCCCGTGTGGCGCTGCAGGAGGTGGAGGGCGGTTACACCCTGACCACGTTGGACACCCTCGGGCTTACTTCCGATGACTTTTGCAACATGTCGGCGCGTTCACTGCAGTGTTCAGAAGATGCGGAGTATGCCTATCTCAACATCCCCGCGCAGCTGGTTTACCGCGACTCCACCACCCTCCAGTTCACCTTCACCGGACTCACCTTCAGCGACGAGCCGGTGTATAGCAATGAGTGAAGGCCTTGTCTTTTCTTATTAAAAGTATATTCTATTGCCTTTTTTCGCACACGAAAGGGATTACCCAGCTAACAATCAAAAACTAATATCAAACAATCAACAATAGTATTAATCCTTTAAAAAGAATGTTTATGAAAAAGACCTTCATTTATTTTTCAATCTTCATTTCCTTCCTCTTTCTAACGGGCTGCATGGACAAGCAATCTTTGAAGAGCCAATTATTCATCTCGCTTCCTGAAGAGCTGCAGCAGATTTACGATCAGATGCCTGTTCGTACATATGGAACGATTAGTGTGTTGAATGGCAATATACTATCTTTCCAATCTGTGGAACAATATAATAATGTAATAAACCAATTAGCAGAAGATTGTCGGTTATGGGATAGCCTGTTTTGTCTGGCTTATAGCAATTTAAGCGATGAAGAATTGTTGTCCCTTGAAGAAGATTTGGGTTACAGTGAATTTCTGCCTATCAAGATGTTTGAGGATCAATATGGTGTTTCAGGTCTTATGCTATTTGATGTTCAGGAGGGCTTGACGGACATTTGGATGGATAATGGGTGTATAGGTAATAGTCCTACAGACAATATCTTTATTTTGGAGTCGGAGCAGGCTGTCCACACCCCATATCGTGAAGTGTGCGTGAATGACACCCTATATCAGTTCAGGGACAGTGTGCTGGTCCTTGCCCCTGTTTCGTTGTTGGATAGTTGGTTGCTGAACAGGAATACAGACATTTCAGAATTGCCGGAAAGCTTTATTGTAAAGGATGATGTTTATGAGAATTCGAACATCGAAGAGATGCCGGCATTTAAGAAATTTACGTGTGAAGCAGATGACAAACTTGAATTTGCTGATTTTCAAGCAATAGGGGAAAATGATTTTTCGGAATGGATAGTTAAAGGACGTCGAGGTTTGACCATTTCGCATGTGATTACTTATAAATTGGTTAATTATGAGTATGTGAGAACAAAGAATAATGGCCAGAAAGTATATCGAAAAAAACGCCTTCCCTGTTCAATGATGCCAAGTCTAGCTTTAGGAAGTATAAAATATACCTCATCTAATGTTTTCTTGAACTGGTCCGAAAATGATGGATTTTTAAACCAAACGCTTCCAGGTTTAAAAAATGTCAAGTGCTTTTCAGGCAGACTTACATACCAGCATACGGGTGTAGATTACATTACCTACAACTACTCTTTTGGCGTTTTCACAGAAGATGCTACGGTTGAAATACGGATAGGAATACCTGCATCACAAACATTTGACCTTGAATTTGAATAATCACTTTTATGAGACTATGAAAAATAAGTGTATTACCATTATCTTGCTACTTTTATGCATAGGTTGTTCAAAGCAAGCGATCGCTCAGCAGAACAAAGCTTTTTCTAACGGTTTTCATTTTGG
>JAFYNM010000028.1 GCA_017549765.1 Bacteroidales bacterium | reverse complement strand
GGCACCCAGACGGCCACTCTACAGACTGTCAATGGCTGCGACTCCGTGGTCACCATGACCCTTATCGTTAACCCGACCTACAACGTCACGGACACCAAGACCATTTGCCAGAGCGCACTGCCTTACACTTGGAACGGCAAGACTTTCACCGCCGCCGGCACCCAAACGGCCACCCTCCAGACGGTCAATGGCTGCGACTCCGTGGTCACCATGACGCTCATCGTCAACCCGACCTACAACGTCACGGACACCAAGACCATCTGCCAGAGCGCACTGCCGTACTCCTGGAACGGCAAGACCTTCACCGCCGCCGGCACCCAGACGGCTACCCTCCAGACGGTCAACGGTTGTGACTCTGTGGTCACCATGACGCTCATCGTCAACCCGACCTATAACGTCACCGACACCAGAACCATCTGTCAGAGCGCGCTGCCTTATACCTGGAACGGCAAGACCTTCACTGCCGCCGGCACTCAGACGGCCACCCTCCAGACGGTCAACGGTTGTGACTCTGTGGTCACCATGACGCTCATCGTCAATCCGACCTACAACGTCACGGACACCAAGACCATCTGCCAGAGCCAGCTGCCCTACACCTGGAACGGGGTCACCTTCACTGCTGCGGGCACGCAGACGGCCACCCTCCAGACGGTCAACGGCTGTGACTCTGTGGTCACCATGACGCTGGTTGTCAATACCGCCTACACCTCCACGGAGAGCAGAACCATCTGCCAGAGCCAGTTGCCTTATTCCTGGAACGGAGTTACCTTCACTGCAGCGGGTACCCAGACGGCCACTCTGGAGACCGTCAGTGGTTGCGACTCCATCGTCACGATGAACCTGATCGTCAACCCGACCTTCAACGTCAGCGAAAGTCAGACCATTTGTCAAGACGAGCTGCCGTACATCTGGAATGGCGTCACCTTCACTGCTGCCGGCACCCAGACAGCTACTCTCGAGACGGTTAACGGTTGCGACTCTGTTGTCACGATGACGCTCATCGTGAACCCGACCTACAACGTCAGCGAAAGCCAGAGTGTCTGTCAGAACGAGTTGCCGTACGTTTGGAACAACATGTACTTCCACACTGCAGGCACGAAGGTTGCCAACCTCCAGACGGTCAATGGCTGCGACTCCATCGTCACCATGACCTTGACCGTTCATCAGGCCTACGCTGTTAACGATAGTCGGACCATCTGCCAGAACGAGCTGCCGTACATCTGGAATGATGTCACCTTCATCAATGCCGGTACACTTATTGCCAACCTTGAATCTGTTCATGGTTGTGACTCCGTGGTCACCATGACCTTGACGGTCAACCCGACCTACAACGTCACGGACAGCAGGACCATCTGCCAGAGCGAGTTGCCGTACACTTGGAACGATGTTACCTTCCTTAATGCCGGCACGCTCATCGCCAACCTTGAATCCGTCAACGGCTGCGACTCCATTGTCACGATGACCCTCATGGTCAACCCGACCTACAATGTCACGGATACCAGGACCATTTGCCAGAGCGAGCTGCCGTACATCTGGAACGGTGTAATCTTCACCGCCGCGGGCACCCAGACGATCGCCCTCGAGGCTGCCAATGGCTGTGATTCTGTCGTCACGATGACCTTGATTGTCAACCCGACCTACAACGTCACCGACAGCCAGTCCATCTGCCAGAACCAGCTGCCATACACCTGGAATGATGTCACCTTCCTCCAGGCGGGCACACAGATTGCAAATCTCCAGTCTATCCATGGCTGCGACTCGGTGGTCACCATGACCTTGACGGTCAACCCGACCTACAATGTCACGGATACCAAGACCATCTGCCAGAGCGAGCTGCCTTATTCTTGGAACGGCATTACCTTCACCGCTGCCGGTACGCAAACGGCCACTCTCCAGACAGTCCACGGCTGTGACTCCGTTGTGACCATGACTTTGACGGTCAACCCGTCCTACGCCGTCACCGACGTTCAGACTATCTGCCAGAGCCAGTTGCCTTATACCTGGAACGGCATTGTCTTCTCTGCCGCCGGTACTCAGACGGTCACCCTCGAGGCTGTCAATGGTTGTGACTCTGTCGTCACGATGACCTTGACGGTCAACCCAACGTACAATGTCAACGATGCAGTGACCATCTGTGAAAACGAGCTGCCGTACACCTGGAATGATATCGTCTTCTCCGAGGCAGGCACGCAGACCTCTACCTTCCAGACGGTCAACGGTTGCGACTCCGTCGTGACCTTGACCTTGACTGTCAACCCGACGTACGAGATCCATGTCCAAGATACCGCCATCAGAATGCACGAGTATGTCGGCTATGGCTTGACGCTGATGCCGCTTGACTCGGGCGTCTTCGAGTATGAGATCCAGAACTTGACGGTGGACGGTTGCGACAGTACCATCTATCTCACCTTGTATGTGCAGTACAATGATGGCATTGCACAGTATGAGAATCCTGTGCCGGAGATCAATCTCTTCCCGAACCCGACCGTCACTTATGTGAATATCAGTGGTCAGGATATGGAACGTGTGTATATCTATAACGCCTTGGGCAAACTGGTGATGACAGCCGATGTCCAAAGCGACACGTACACGCATCTTGAGTTACTCAATTATCCTGCCGGACATTATATTGTCAGCATCCAGCTGTCGGATGGCCGGACCGTGCAGAAGAAATTGGTGATTCGCCGGTAACGGTTTCTAAACGAATTCCTGAGGGGACAGCCATGTGCCGTCCCCTCATTTTTTATATGCCCTGACAGGAGGATGACAAAACAAAAAAAGGACATCCGCAGATGTCCTTTTTTTTGAGGTCTCTTCCAGATTCGAACTGGAGTCAACGGTTTTGCAGACCGGTACCTAACCACTCGGCCAAGAGACCTTTATATTGAGGCAGCAAAAATACACTTTTTATTGAAATAAACAAAATGCTGCCCCAAATTTGTTATCTAGCTGAATTGCAAACTGATAGACTTGTCAGTTAAAGGAGGATTCGGTTTGCAGTCAGCCTATTTCTTCGGGAATGGGATGACGATATCATCGCAGTAGGCGCAACGGTAGGAGCGTTTCTTCTTATCGACCAGGATGAACTCATGATCGAAATAGTGTTCCACGGAGGTCACGCAGCGCGGGTTCTTGCAATGGATGATATTGACGACCTTCTCCGGCACTTCCAGTTTCACCTTCTTCACGGTCTTGCCGTTTTCGATGATGTTGACTGTGGCGTTGGGGTCGATAAGTCCCAGGAAGTCGTAGTTGATATCGATCACATTGTTGATTTTGATGATATCCTTCTTGCCCATCTTGGCGCTATAGGCATTCTTGATGAGGGCCACATTATAGTCGGCTTTGTCCAGATTCAGATAGTTGAACACCTGGATGCCATAGCCGGCAGTGATATGGTCGATAACAATTCCTTTTTCTATACTTGTGATTTCTAACATGATGCTGCAATTTTTTTAGTAAATACCAAGAAGTTTACAGATGAGGGCCATGCGGACAAACATGCCGTTTCGTGCCTGGTTGAAGTACTGGGCGCGCGGGTCGTCGTCCACTTCCACGCTGATCTCGTTCACACGCGGCAGCGGGTGCAGGATGTAGGTGTCGGGACGTGCATAGGTCATCTTCTCCGCGTCCAGGATGAAGCGGTCTTTCAAGCGGATATAGTCCTCTTCGTTGAAGAAGCGCTCACGCTGCACACGAGTCATGTAGAGGAAATCGAGCTGGCCCATATAGGGTTCCATCTGATCGACCTCTTGGAAGGGGATGCCTTTTTTCTTGACCACCTCTTCCCGGATATATTCGGGCACACGAAGTTCCTCAGGGGAGATGAAGATGAACTTGACACCTTCGTAGTTGCTCAGGAATTTGACAAGGGAGTGGACGGTACGGCCGAACTTGAGGTCGCCGCAGAAGCCATAGGTCTTGTTCTCCACGCCACCGCGCAGACGTTCGATGGTCAGGATGTCCGTCAGCGTCTGAGTCGGGTGCTGGTGGCCGCCGTCGCCGGCGTTGATGAGCGGCATCTTGATATAGTGGGATGCCATACGAGGCGCGCCCTCCTTGGGATGACGCATGGCGGCGATGTCCGCATAGCACTCGATGGTGCGCAACGTGTCCGCAATGCTCTCGCCTTTAGCCGTGGAGCTGGAGTTAGGCTCCGAAAAGCCTATCACCTTGCCGCCTAAACGCAGCATCGCAGCCTCAAAACTGAAACGCGTGCGCGTGCTCGGCTCATAAAAAAGAGTTGCCAGGATCTTTCCCTCACAACTCTTACTGTATTTCTCCGGATCGGCGATGATTTGATGCGCCAGATCAAAGATCTCACGAAATTCTTCGCGCGTGAAATCAGACGGGTCTATCAAGCTTCTGTTCTTTAACACAATAAATCCTCCTAATATTTTATGATGAATAATGAAATGATAATCTTTCCAACCCTATTTAAACAACCTTGCAAAAATAGGAAAAAAATGGAAACTATGTTAATTGTTCATAAAAAAATATTGCGCAGGACGACAGAGGTCCTGAAAGCAGGAGGAAACACTTACAAAATCACCAGTTTTTCAACTGTTTCGGCCGTTTCCATATTTTCATTGCGGACCCGCAGACGATACATATAGACACCTTTTCCAATCTTGTCACCATAATCATCCAGACCATCCCAAGGAATGGCCAAGCTTCTGTTCCCTTCCAAAACCTGCGTGGTGCTGATGGTCTTCAACAACTTGCCCGAGATGGTGTATATCTGCACCTGGATGTCAAAGATACCTCCCGCCTGGTTGTGCTCGAAATAGAAATCCGTATGCGTGGTGAAGGGGTTGGGGTAGTTGAGCACATGACTCAACTGGAGTTTCTCGTCGGAGACAACCTCAAAAGTCAACTCCTTCTCAGCATGGTTGTTGTTGATGTCCCAAGCCCGCACCATGATGGTGTGCTTGCCGACAGTTTGTTCTCCCAGCTGACAGCGCACCGTACCCATGTTGAAACTGTCTTTCTCGGTCTGGTAATAATCATTGAGGATGACCTGGCTGTCAGAGAGTCCGTCAATGATGGCGGTCAGGTCATGACCGATACCATTGCCCGTGGTGTTGATGCCATAGTTGTCCTTGATTTTGGCAATCAGCATGGGCGTGTTGTTCACGATGCCTCCATTGACGAAGTTCTCGTCGTTGAGATAGAGCTCTATCTCCGGGCCTTGCTTGTCGTCCAGTCCGGCGGTGTCGGTGCCGCCGATGATGAAATCCGTGAAGGCCCCTGACGCGTCACTGCGGGAGCTGCGGGCATAATAGCTGATCTTGCCGTTGCCATATGTGTAGTTGATGTCTTTAGGCAAATAGAAGGTGAAGGAGAAATAGCCGTCTTTGACGGTGTTGTTGCCCTTGAAAAGAATGCTCTTTTGTTGCTCGAAGTTAAAGGGGAGACTTGTGGGATCATTCTGCAACGTGGAGACTGTCACACTCTTGTCGTACACCGAAGGGAATACAGTCCCGTTGAAATCATGCTGAATTGCCCCCTGATCATCGGTGATGTGTCCACTCACCGTCACTTTGGAGAAGGCGCGGAGGGTGTCCTGCACACTTTCGACAGCATGATGGTTGATGGAGTCGGTCACTACCTTGTAGCGGGGCACGGCCAAAGGCATGGATGGGTCGCCAAACAAGACAAACATTCCCAAACTGGAAGTCGCGTTGCCATACCGGTTTTTACCGTAAATCTCAATCTCTCCGATGGTGGGGTAGCGGCCATAGATTTCTTTATTGAAGATATTTTGGAAGATGTAGGTTCCATACATGTCGTTGGAAAGGGACCAAGCTTCCCGTGTGGCAGTGATCAGCGCGCAAGCCCCGCCATGGTCATTGAAGAAAGCCAGATCGGCAGGAGAAAGGATGGGACGGTCATAGAACCCGAACGTGCAGGAGAGCGTCAACATCAGGGGCTGGTTGTACCGGTTGGTCCATTTGCTGATATCGGAGTTTTCCAAGATACGCTCCGCTGCCCATCCATCTTTGCCGCTGTGACCCACATACGTCATCATGAGAGCACCACGGTTCATACGGCTGTTGATGTCCTGAGTCACTTCGGGATAACGCTGTCCACCCGCGTTGGATATCTGCTGGTATGCATCCAGATAGATCTTGTCGAAATTGATGTTGGAATTCGTCTCGCTGACGAAAATGGTAAAGCTGTCGGTGTGACTGATAAAGTCGTTGCTCTCTTCGTCATCAGCCACAAAAGCCATGATGTTGCGCCAATCCGAGAGGTTGGAGATCGTGGAACTCTGTTCTTCTACCAGATTGGTATGCGTGGTGTATTGGATGCTTTTGTCCACAGCTGTCTTTGCCTGCGAGGCGGTGGCAGCCGGGAAACGACCTACCGGGATGTCGTAAAGACCACTGCCAAAACCACCTTCACCATCGTCCATCATTCCTAACATGTCATCGCAGGAGAAGAGGTAGAGATCTGAGATGCCACCCCGTTGATTGATATATTGATAGTTGGGCACGAAACACTTGGTGTTGTTCACACGACCGCGATAGTCATAGCACGGCCGTCCAAAGAGAAGCAAGTATTTGGGGTACTGCCCACCGGTGCGATCGTAGATCATCTTCATGTAGTCACGGATGGCCAACGGGTCTTGGGAACCACTGGAGAACTCGTTGTAAACCTGTTGGGTGGTCACTACCTTGACATTCAGTCCGTCGTTGTTGCGACGGAACTCAGCCAGACGGTCGGCCTGTGCTTTAAAACCGGGATGCGTCACGATCAGCAAGTCCACTGTTGAGGTGGCATGTAGATTCTGGTTGGCGACAGAGCCCATCGGGGTCACACTGTAATAGTCGGTGCCGTTGAAGACCACAAAACGGCGGATTGTATCCGTCAAAACCTTGAAAGAGGCTCCGATACCTGTGCTTTGGAGCGCGAATTGAACGCTTTGGGACGGGTCTGTGACATCCCACACATGGATGCCGGGAGTGGCTCCGTCAATGCGAAATTCCGTCACTTGGCCCGGACCTGCCACAGAGGGATTGCAGAACGGGAACTGGGCCGCATACATGGTGAGCCGGGAAGGCACCTGTACCTCGATCCAGTCCAGATACGCCACCGATGTCGTGGTGGGCTTGTTGTATTCCAAGGTCACATTCAAATTGTTGGAACTAGCCGTAAACTCGAACAACCCTTTGGCCATGATGGCCATGTCCACAGATGTGATGGGCGAAATGTTCACATAACCCATGGCGGAATTGTTGACCGATACGTTCATACGGGAAACAGACTTGGAACTACCCGCGACGGCCACTGTCAAATAGGCCGGGGCACTACGGGGTGTCGGAATGTTGAACCGATATTGCATCGTCGTCGTGATGTCAAAATAATCGCCGAGCCAATCGCGACCTGTCTCGGCCAAATTATAGACATCTTCTTCCAGAAAGTCGTAATGGATATACTCGTCAGTGGTGACATTGGCTTGCAACGAGGCATTGTTTACGGTGACGATACGTTTCTTCTCCCCCACACCGGGCGTGGCTGTGATAAAATAATAGGAAGAATCTGCATAGATGTTGGTGGAATGGTGGAATCTCTGTTCATCCACGTTGTATGTCCATGTGTGCGGGGATTGGCCATAGAACACGAAATAGTCCCCATTGTCAAAAGAACCGTCTCCATTGTCGAACATTAAGATGGGCAGCTCCATCAGATCATCCGGTCGGGGAGAGCCGACAGTCTCGGAGAGCATCCCGCCGCCATTGCCGAAAATGGCTAATTGTGATGACAGAATGGGGGCTTGCATTCCCATCGAGATCAAATCGTTGTAGGTCACCCTGTGCATGCCTGTCTGAGTGAGGGCGCAACGATACCATTGACCGCTGGCTAACACCGACTGGGACGCATAGTCTTTGGCTGACTTCGTTCTCGCTGGACGGGTGCCCTCCACGGTGACCGTGACAGAGGTCAGACGGCTGTATTGACCTTGTCCTGTCTCGATGACAGGCACAAAGGAGAGAAGGAGATAGGGTTTCTTACGCTCGTATGAAGAGATGGCATTTACTTTCAAGGTTTTTTGATGATAATCAGAGGAGATAGACCGGACCTCGGTGGCGCTGACCGGTTCATAAACCGCCTGTGACACGGAAACCTGATACTCTTCGTAAAAATCGTTCACCGGGATCATCTCATAAACGGCCGGCATACCCGATTCTGCCTGAAGATAGGCACAGCCGTCGAAGTTCAAAAAAGAAAGAACGCGATCCTCCGAAAAGGTCTGCGTGATGGGGTTATTCCAATGGAAAGTAAAATTTTTTTCTATTTTTTGTGCCTGAATATCAAGCGATTGACAAATAATACAGATAAAAAAGAGTAAGACAACCCAATATTTTTTTCTCATTCTTCGTTTATTTTTTGTACGATGCGTTAGCAAGATAGATAACGAACATCAGTTGTTATTATTGTAATGTTTGTAACAAATTATATTTATTAAAGTATAATATAAACTTTTTTGTATTTTTGCACGCTAAAAGTTTTTTGATATGCGTAACCGAATAATAATTTTACTCACAGCACTTTTGTCGATCGGCTTCCTTCAGGTCGATGCGCAAGATGCACTGTTTTCGCAGTATTATGCGAATCCCTTATATTTGAACCCGGCCATGGCGGGAACGAATGTATGTCCACGACTCGCATTCCATTTTCGCGATCAGTGGCCTGCCGCTTCCGGCACTTTCATGACCTATACGGCATCTTATGACGAGCATTTCGACAAGCTGTCCGGTGGTATTGGTGTGTTGTTGTTCGGTGACCGCGCTGGCGAAGGTGGCTGTATCAACACCTACAATGCCAGTTTCATGTACTCCTTCAAGGTCAAGGTCGCCAAGAAATTCAACATGCGCTTAGCCTTGCAGGCCACCTACCAGAACAAATCGCTGGATTGGAACAAGTTGACTTTCGGCGACATGATCGATCCGAAATATGGTTTCGTGTATCAGACTAACGAACAACAGCCGGGCAAGTTGAGCCGTAGCATCTTCGACATGTCCGCCGGTATCTTGGGTTACACGCCGCACGTCTATTTCGGTGCTGCCGCCCATCACATCACGAGACCTTACCAAGGATTCCTCGTCCAGAGCGGCTCCGACGCCCCCGAGGCTCGTCTGCCCGTCAAATGGACCGCCCATGTTGGCGCCTATTTTGATCTGAAACGCAAGAGTAAAAAAGAGACCTCTTTCGGCGATATCTCCATCAGCCCGAACTTCATCTATGAGCATCAGATGTGCTTCAACTATTTCAACGAAGGTTTCTATCTGAACTTCTATCCCTTCACCGTGGGCGCCTGGCTGCGTCACGGTCTTATCTACCGCAATGTGGAAGAAGAGATATCCACCTATAACCTCGACGCCTTCATCGTGATGTTCGGCATCGAATACAACTGGTTCAAGATCGGCTACTCCTACGATGTCACTATCAGCAAGCTGGCCAACGTGACCGGTGGCAGCCACGAGGTGTCTCTGCAAATCCTGTTGCCTTGTCCTGAAAAGAAACAAGCACTGAAAGACCTTAAGTGCCCGTCATTCTAATTTCATTTTTACCCGAATCATCAGTAAGAAAATAATAACATCAAAACAATGAATACATTCAAGAAAGTATCAACCGTATTTTTTATCTTGGCCTTCGTGTTTGGCATGACCTCTTGTAAGAAAGAGTCCTCCCCCACAACTGGCTGGACTTACAATGACGCGAAGAACGGTGGCTTTGAAGTAGCTCCTTTCGAAGAGCAAGCCACGGGTCCCGGCCTCGTCTTCATCGAGGGTGGTGCCTTCGTGATGGGTCAAATGGAAGAGGATGTGATGAAGGACTGGAACAACACACCTCGCCGTGTGTCCGTCGCCTCCTTCTACATGGACGAATGCGAGATTTCCAACTTGGACTATCTCGAATACCTCTATTGGCTGGAGCGAGTCTTCATCCCGCAAGACCTGAAGGTGGTGTACGACAACGCCGTTCCCGATGAGAACGTTTGGCGCGATCGACTCAGCTACAACGAGCCGGATGTGGAGTACTACTTCCGTCACCCTGCTTACAGACACTATCCTGTGGTGGGTGTCAACTGGTTGCAGGCCACCAACTACGCTGCCTGGCGTACCGACCGTGTCAACGAGAAGATTCTTGCCGACCGCGGTTATGTGGAGTATGCCGAGACCCCAACGGCTGAAGGCTATTTCAACACCGATGCTTACCTGACTTACGAAACCTATGAGGCTGAAGGCCAAAAACGTCTTCGCTATATCTCCTCCGGTGAATACCGTAATGTGAAGATGGAAGACGGCATCCTTCTGCCCAAGTATCGTCTCCCCACCGAGGCTGAATGGGAATACGCCGCATACGGCTTGATCGGTAACACCCTCAACGAGCGCGTGCTTGAACGCAAGGTCTATCCTTGGAATGGCCAACAACTGCGTACGGAAGAGAAGAAATACTATGGTAACTTCATGAACAATATCCGTAGAGGCCGCGGCGACTACATGGGTATCGCCAGCTCCCTGAACGATGCCGGCTTCAAGACCAAAGAGGTCTATTCCGACTGGCCAAACGACTATGGCTTGTATCAAATGGCTGGTAACGTGGCAGAATGGGTGATGGACGTTTACAGACAAAGCTCCCACGACGATGTGACTGAGTACAACCCGTTCCGTGGTAACTACTTCGAGACCAAACAGCTCTTGGAAGATGGTACTGTTGCTGAGCGCGACAGCGTGGGTAAGATCCCGATGGTGCCCGTCTCTGACTTCAAAAACGACAGAAGACGCAACTACCGCGCCGCCGACAACAAGAACTATCTCGATGGCGACTGGCAGTCTCTGCAAGACATGGACAGCTGGACCAACGCCACCACCAATGCTGAAGCTACCGAGCAGATGTACCGCAAGAGTTCCAACAACTACGAGTGGTCTCTGGTCAGCGACCAAGCCCGTGTCTATAAGGGCGGTTCCTGGCGCGACATCCCTTACTGGTCTGCTCCTGGCTCCCGTCGTTATCTTGACGAGGATGAAGCCACCGACTATATAGGATTCCGCTGCGCTATGGCTCGTGTGGGCGGTCAGACTCAAGGCAAAAAAGCCAAAAAGATCAAATAGTTTGAGCTCGTATTGACTAAAGAAAAGAGGATACCTCCATGGGGTATCCTCTTTTTTGGTCTTATTTGCCAGCAAGCCATCGGTCGATATCCTCTATCCGACGCCGGTACTTCTCCATCTGAGACTCCAAGAAACTCTCGCTGTATTTGGAATCGCAGAAGCCATTGCCTCTGGCGACATATTCGGCATCTTCCATCGAGCCAAACAGCTCCTGGTAGTTTTGCAGGTAGGACTCGTATTCTGATCGGAGCGCCTGCAACTCTTCGTGAGAGGCCTCCAATGTATCACCGGAATAAAAGATATACTGTTTTTTCATATTCAAAAAAGAGGGTGAAGACACCCTCTCAATCATTATATAATATATGGTATAGTTTCCAGATGCTATTCAGCGAGAATGAGAATCTTGTCGTGGAGCACTTCCACTACGCCTCCGTTGATATCGAAGGTGAGCGTCTGTTTGTCCTCTTTCGTCTCAATCTTGACAATGCCTTTTTGCAGGGCAGCCACCAAGGGGGCATGGTGTTCCAGGATTTCGAACAGGCCATCGATGCCGGGGAGTTGTACCAAGGAAACCTCTCCGGAATAGACTGCGTTTGCGGGTGTTCTGATATCTAGATTCATAGCTCGTTATTTAGCGGCGGCCAGCTCTTTCTCTCCCTTTTCGATAGCTTCCTCAATGGTTCCCACCAGAGAGAAGGCCGTCTCAGGCAGATGGTCGAGTTCGCCGTCCAAAATCATATTGAAGCCCTTGATGGTATCCTCGATGCGGACGAACTTGCCGGGGATGCCGGTGAACTGTTCGGCCACGAAGAAGGGTTGCGACATGAAACGTTGCACACGACGTGCGCGGTGTACCGTCTTGCGGTCCTCTTCGGAGAGTTCTTCCATACCGAGGATGGCGATGATGTCCTGCAACTCTTTGTAGCGTTGCAAGGTCTCTTTCACGCGCTGGGCAGTGTTGTAGTGTTCTTCGCCCACGATGTCCGGAGAAAGGATACGGGAGGTGGAGTCCAGAGGATCCACGGCCGGATAGATACCGAGCTCGGAGATCTTACGGCTCAACACGGTGGTTGCATCCAAGTGGGAGAAGGTGGTGGCGGGGGCGGGGTCCGTCAAGTCGTCGGCGGGCACATAGATAGCCTGCACAGAGGTGATGGAACCGCGCTTGGTGGAGGTGATGCGCTCCTGCATGGTACCCATCTCGGTGGCCAGTGTCGGCTGGTAACCCACGGCGGAAGGCATACGGCCCAAGAGGGCGGACACCTCGGAACCTGCCTGGGTGAAACGGAAGATGTTGTCCACGAAGAAGAGGATGTCGCGGCCACCGGTAGTCTCGTCGCCATCGCGGTAGCCCTCTGCCACGGTCAGACCGGACAGGGCCACACGGGCACGTGCTCCGGGGGGCTCGTTCATCTGTCCGAATACCAAGGTGGCCTGCGATTTGGCCAATTCTTCCATGTTGACCTTGGAGAGGTCCCAGCCGCCGGCCTTCATGCTCTCGAGGAAGTCTTCGCCATAGCGGATGACGTTGGACTCGAGCATCTCACGCAGCAGGTCGTTGCCCTCACGGGTACGCTCGCCCACGCCGGTGAACACGGTCATACCACCGTAGTTCTTGGCGATATTGTGGATCATCTCCATAATCAAGACCGTCTTGCCCACGCCGGCACCGCCGAACAGACCGATCTTACCGCCCTTGGCGTAAGGCTCGATCAGGTCGATGACCTTGATACCGGTATAGAAGACCTCTTGGGAGGTGGACAGGTTGTCGAAAGTAGGCGGGTCGCGGTGGATGTCGCTACGCTTGGTAGAGTCCACGGCGCCGATGCCGTCGATGGAGTCGCCAATCACATTCAGGAGTCGGCCGTTGATGTTCTCGGTAGGCACGGTGATCATACGGCCTGTGGCGATGACATCCATGCCGCGGTGCAAGCCGTCGGTGGAGTCCATGGAGATACAGCGCATCGTATTCTCGCCAATATCCTGTTCGCATTCCAAAATCAGCTTTTCGCCGTTTTCCTTGACCACTTCCAGAGCATCGTAGATGTTAGGCAGCTTGCAACCTTCCTCGAAGTGCACATCTACCACGGCGCCAATGATTTGAGAGATTTTTCCTTTTATTTGTTCAGACATATATTTATTGTTTTTTTACCTAAGAATTTAGAGCCGACAAAGATAAAAAAATTTCCCGATATGACAAGATAAAAAAAGGCAAAATCTTCTTTGTTTTTCAAGGAGTAGGCTTTCAGAAAGAGAGGCAAAAAAAAATTTTCAAAGATGTTGTATGAATTCAAAAAAAGTGTATTTTTGCCGCCGATTTCGCAAGCGGAAGTAGCTCAGTTGGTAGAGCACGACCTTGCCAAGGTCGGGGTCGCGAGTTCGAGTCTCGTTTTCCGCTCAACAATAGGGTTGCCAAAAGAGGCAGCCCTTTTTGTTTACGCATAACACTTCCCAAGTATAGTTCTAGTCTTTTACATTTTTATTTTGGCTCCCCAAGCTCCTTCCCCCGACAAAACCGTTTCTCTATCTGGCGGTCGTCGCCTAGATAGATGTAACGCTCCAGACGTTCCAGCAGCGAATAATGGTCGTGGTTCAGATCGCTGTCGTCGATGACAAGCGCGTCGAACTCGTAGCCGGGCTCGAAGCTGCCCACCTTTCCAAAGAAGCTTCCCGCCGACTTGGTGGCCATCCAGAAGGCCTCCGACAGGGTGAGAAAATGCCGATCGTGATTCCGCTGGTAGTGCAACTTGCTCGCCTGGATGGCATAGACCATCACTCGGAAGATGTTCAGGTTGTGGCCGCCGCTGACATCGCTGCCGAGTCCCACACGCAGTCCCTCTTCGAAAAACTGCCGAATGGGCGCGATGGCCGTGGAAACGTTGAGATTCGATGCAGGACAGTGGGCCACCATCACCCCACGCCGTTTTATCAGCTCCAGCTCTTCGCCTTCCGTGTACACGCAATGGGCCATCACGGTGGGTGTCTGTCCGAAGAGACCGTAGCGGTCGTAGGCATCTCCATAACAGGTGCTTTCCGGCTCCAGCGTCTTCACCAGCTCAACCTCGTCCTTGTTTTCGGAGAGGTGCGACTGCACGGGCAGCTGGTACTTGGCCGCCAGTTCACCACAGGCACGGAGCATCTCGGGCGTGCATGACGGGATAAATCGCGGTGTGATGATCGGGCGCACCAAAGCGTCGGGCTTGTTGAATTCCGCTATCAGCGTCTCATAGCCTTGCACCATCTTCTCCACCGACTCCATGAGTCCTTCGGGACAGTCACGGTTCATGCCCACCTTGCCCACTAGCGCCCCCATGCCGGCCTCCTGGAAGAGACGCATCAGCAGGCGGGTGCTTTCCGTATGGATGGTGGCAAACACGCAGGAGCGCATGGTGCCAAAGCGCCACAGGTCGTGCACAAAGCGGCGGTACATCCGCTCGGCATAGCCCGTGTCGGCATATTTCATCTCCTCAGGGAAGGTGTAGTTTTGGAGCCACGGCAACAGTTCCAAGTCCATGGCGATGCCTTGGTTGCGATACTGCGGGGCATGCACATGCAGGTCGTTCATGGCAGGAATCAGCAGACGGTCGCCCAAGTCGATGACCTCGGCATCCTTACTGTCCAGTGCCGCCAAATGGACCGACACGCCAGCCACGCGCCCGGCGGCATCCACGGCAACGTAGCCGTTTTCCAAGACCTCAAAACGACTTTTCTCTTTCGTGTAGAGTATATGGGCTTTATAAATCTTCTTCATGTTATCTATAATTGCTTTAGGCCGTTTGTTGCTGATAATATCATTTATATCGCTTGACGATGGTAAACTATTGTATTTTCTCGAATTTCAACGACAAAGTAGCTTCGTTAATATTGTCAACACTCTCATTAGTGCGAAGTCCGTTTAACAATAAGACGGGCATACAACGCGGCAAAGATACAACTTTATTAATATGATGAGGATTTTTCGAAAGGTTACGATGGAAGATAAAGAGGAAATTTCCGTTTTCAGATTATTCTCCCCTCTTCCTCCAACAGAAACGGGATGACACCCATATACATGATGCCATCCTCGTCTGTCCAGGGTTTCGCGTTGCCGTCCACGATGACAATCTTGCGGAAGAAGTCGCCCGAGTTCCGCAACGAGAAGGTCTCCTGACTTCGTTTCGGTGTCCACATTCAGTGCCGACTGGATATAAACCTTCTCGCGTCCCGTATTGACGATGGAGTCAATCTCATACTGCGACTGCTGCTTCTTTCCGTCCTTCATGAGTACAAGCTCCACCACGCCAACATCCACGCTGTAGCCCCTGCGAATGAGCTCGATGAAGATCATGTTCTCCATCAGGTGCGACTTCTCCTGCTGGCGGAAGTTCAGCTTGGCGTTCCGCAGCCCGGTGTCCATCGAATAGTATTTCAACGTGTTTTCGAAATAGCGTTTCCCTTTGATGTCGTATCGCTGTGCGCTCACAAAGAGGTAAGCTTCCTCTAAGTAATCCAGGTGGTTCTTGATGGTGTTGTCCGAAGTGCTGCGCTTCATCAGCGTTCCCGCCGCATTGGCCAGGTTGTGCGGATTGGTCAGCGAACCCACAGCCGACGACAGCGCGTCGATCAGCGCCTCCAACACCTCATCGTCCTTCAGTTTGTATCGTTCCACGATGTCCTTGATATAGACTCTTTTGTGAAGCCCTTTCAGATACTTGCGTTTTTCCGTCTCGTCTTGTTCCAGCACCGCCAACGGCATCCCGCCGTATGTCAGGTATTCCTCCAGTGCATCCGCCTTCTCCATTCCTGACATAGGGTAGAACTCTTTGAACGACAGCGGGAAGACCTTGATCTCCGACCCGCGGTCGCGGAAGTTTGTCACGATGTCTTTCGAGAGCATCTTGCTGTTCGAGCCAGTGACGTAGATGTCGAGGTTTTTCCGTTCCATCTTTTATTTAGCAACTCGCTGATATACTGCTCTCTTTTTATAATCATAGCTGTATTTTTTTATTATTCTACTGAAAAAACAGTCGCACTATTCAACCTTTTTTGCAGTGCAAAGATACAATTTTTTCGAAACTGAGCAATATGTTTTTGTTGCGTCTCTCCGAGACGCTGCCATACGCACCGCCTCCGCCAGCCCCACATTGCGGCCGTTGCCTTGTGTGGCGTTAATTGCTCTACCGAGCTCTTGCCCCTACGGGGCTGCTCAAGGAAGAATATCCCCATGTTATTTTATTACCATCTTAACAACCTCTTCGACACCGCTATCCCTGAAATCCCTTTCCACATCGGGTACAATTCCGTTCGAACAGTCGCGGTTGCGCGTGTCAAAGCTTCTGAACGAGTTGATCATGCAGATGATGCCCGAGGGGAGCGGCACCACAAGCGGCTGACCCGTAGCACCCGCAGTGGTTTTCCCCACCACGCACACGTTCGGACTTTGCATGAGCTGCATCACGAACCCCTCGGCGGCGGAGGCGGTGCGCGGACCGACCAAGACGAACACTTTCCCATGATACCGTTGCGAGTCGGGATTCCCGTTCGCCACCGTGGTTGCTTGGATGGTGTCGAACGCATTGTTGAACAGATGTGGACAATAGACCTGCTTGGTGTATTCATCCACAGATTCAGGATTTCCGTACAACATTCTCACCGCCGCCCAAGCTCTGTAAGCGGAATTGTTGACCCGTGGCAACAATACTCCCGACAACATAATCGAATCTTTATCAACAAGATAAGGCGTTGCGGGAGAAAACATTCTGCCGTCTCCGCCTGGATTGTTGCGCAAATCCAAAACGAAATGCTTATGCTGGTTGATTATGGAGAAATGTTTCATAAATGTGTCCACCGTGACCGCGGTGCATTCGTCAACACGCAGATACGTAGCATCTTGCGCGGGCAAAACCATGAAAAGATTGTTATCACCACCCGTTTCACCATTCTCCGTCGCCACCCAATGGTATTTCAACTGTTCCTCCTCTTGTTCTTTTGATGGGGAAAAATGCCAGTCGTAACCTATCGACAGTTTTTTGAGGCCTTTCCTCGTGTTCACCTCCATATCCAGCTTCGTGTTATAGCTTTTCGGTTGGAAAATCATGGGATGGGTTGCACTCGGCGTGAACATCGCCGCCTCAAGCAAGGTCTCCTGATTGGTGCAAGAAAGAAGCGGTACCACATTTTGTGTAAACCATTCCACTGCGGGCAATCCATTAATACGAACGATTTCATCCCCGACCGAAACCTTGTCGGCGTATTGGGAGCTGATATTGCGGATGAAAATTCTGCCGTCGCGGCACTCCGTCTGCAGCCGTATCATCGCCAACGAAGGCAGCAACTATTGCGGCATCATGCAGTAGGTATGACTGTTATGGAAATGCGCCACGAACTCCTGCATCGTCAGGTAGTGTTCAAAATCGTCTTTCGTCCGCTGAATTTTAGGAATGTAGGCGGCGTAGAGGCTGTCCATGTTCAATCCCTGACAATTATCCATGTTGGCGAAGTTGTAGGACATCTCTTTCCAAGCCATAGAAAGTTCGTATGCTTTCTGCTCCGGTGTGAGGGTGTTAGGAACCTCCTGGCCCCTAACAAACCCTAATGGGAGCAGCAACAAGAGGGCTAATTTGATGACGGTGTTGTTCATTGTTCGGTGATTTTTGGTTCGTTATTTTTTATGGCGGCAAGGATACGATTATTATTTTAATTATACAATTAATATTTTAATTGTATATTTTGAAAGAAACCTGCTATTCCTGTTCTATCATCCTATATTTTCAATTGTAATCGGATACACTTTGAAGAATTCCAACAAGGCTATAGTCTCTTGACGCAGTTTGTTTTTGGCGAATTTTTTGATTTCGCCGTCAGTAAGTTCTCCCAATCCGTTCATTACTGTCTTGTCGCTAAGTTGCTTCAATGCCTCTATGCACCGTTGAAGATGCTCTTGCAAGGGGACCCCCATCCGTGTTTCAATGATTTCGGCATTTACAGGTGTGCGCGACTGGAGGAAGAACCAACAATCGAACACATCACGTCCAGTGATTTCGTTCCTGTCAAGCAAAGCGCAAAGCTTGTGAGCGAACATGTCGGATTTGGCCAACACCCGCATCTCAATTCCCATCAGGTTTTTCACTTCATAGTGGTTGTTGTATTGACGGTTTGAAATCTCCACTTTCAATTTCCGCTCGCCCTTGCCATAGTCAAGAACGAAAACAGGCCCGAAGAATTTCTTCGCTTCGTCATGGAGAACTCCGTGATTCAACAGTATCTTTCTCATTTTTTTGTAAACAACTTCCTCCTGCTCAGGAACCAGAAGGTTGAAGTCCAAATCTACAGAAAAGCGAGGCAAGTCGTAGAAAAACATCAGTGCGGTGCCGCCTTTAAATGCAAGAGCGTCTGCCAAATCAGAGTCTGAAAACACCTCTTTCAGAATCTGTAACATCTTGAATTTATGTTTGTTGATATCCATGTTTCCTTGTTTATTGTTTAAACATTTCGTGAACCCGTTCGGTCAGTCGTGCCGACTGATAAACAGGAAGGAGGCGCATGATCTGCCTTTTGCTTACGGCATGAAGATTGTCGAAGTAGCATTCCGAATGCAGGTACATCATATCCAGCAACGCCCGTTCCGGTGTGGCGATATAGATGTTGTCATGCCGTTCGATGCCCTCCAAATTGCACAGGATATCGCCTTTTACTTGGCTATATCGGTACGACAATCCGCACATCTCGATTTCGCGATTCAAATAGCTAACGGAGGTAATGGCGGAATCATATTGGAAGATCACACCGGCTTTCTGGAGCACGTATTCCAAAGAGATGTAGGAAGGCACGAACACCATTCCTGCCAACTCTTCAGGATTGAAGTTTTTCTTGGCATAAACACCCTTGCGCGGATTCAGCAGGAACCCTTTTTTTACATAATAGTTCAATCTCTTGGTAAGAGACACATCCCTTCGCTCGTTAAGCAACAAAGCGACACTGCGGGTATTGAACGCTGTTCTTGGTGAATCAGCCAACACCATCATGATATTTTTTCGCGAATCAGTCATACTATTTTTTCGTATTTTCAGACTGCAAAAATACACTTTTTTTGATATTGTTGCGTGTCTCCGACACGCTTTTCGCGACCGCGTCGTCTGTCACCACACTGCGGCTTCGCCTTGTATGGTGTTAATTGCACTGCGTGCGTCTTGTTCCTCCGGAACTGCTCAAGGAATAACATCCTCAATTCTGTCATACGATTGCACAAAACTTCCTCTTGAAAACAGAAGAAAACGATGATTCGAATTGCTCTCTCGTTTGTCATCGGGTATCAACTCCGACAGAAACCGTTTCATGTATGAATTGCAATAGTTAGTTTTATAACGGAACTCGTTGACACTCAGCATCGGACGTGACAAGAACTCAATCTGCGTGAACGCATCGGTGTAATATTCGGTTAAAACCCATAAAGGCAAATGGGCTTGGCCACAGTAATCTTGAATGGCTTTCAAAGAGACGCAGCTGCTGCTTGAACAGTGCGGCGACCATAGGTAAAGCAGCGTAGTATCATTATTTTTCAACAATGCCGACAGCTGTTCGGCTGTCACGGCCATGATTCTACCATTGTTCTTGTCAGGGATTTCCTCCACCGAACTCACGTAACACACCCGCTTCTGCTCCTCGGCCGTCAACCGCTTGTAACCGCTGGTGAAACCGGGCGTACGGAAGATTGCGCACGCCTGAAACACAAAGGTTATAACCAGAAATATCAATGCCTTTTTCATACGAGGATGCCCCACAAAACAGATGCTTTTATTTCGATTTCTTTGCTCTTTTCTTGAAACAGTGAACGTAAGCGAGTTCGATTTATTATATGACGCAAAAAAAGCAAAAGGTTACAGGTTAGTGGAGAAATTTTTTGTTCATTGAAAAAAATGTATCTTTGCCCTTGATTTCGTGCAACTTTATATTTAATCAAATCTTCATTCCGTGATGAAAAAAACATTAACCGTTCTCCTCTGCGCCCTTCTTCCTGTGCTGACATCCTTCGCTCAGAACCCGGTGCCGGTACATTTCAACGAGTGTGTCGATCTGATGGCCACGGTCTGGCGGCTGTCCGGCTCCGACGAATACAACATGTGCAAAGTTCCGCAATACGCGCACGAGGTCGATTCCGTTTTCGCAGCTTACAAAGAACATCCTGTCGTTCAGTTGGCCCGCCAATATCAGTCTGAATCGGGGATCAGCTACGATGCGGTGGCCTCTTATGGTTTGCATCTGACCATAGACAACGACGGCACTATCGTCTTCAACGACAGCTTCTTGGACGGCAGTGACGACTCTTTCGACCGTTGGTCGGAGCAGCAGAAAAAGGAGTTTTTGGAACCGCTGAACGATTTTTACCGTATCTCTCGTTTCCACGATTGGTACCTGCAGCAGGATCTTCTATACGAAGAGGCGGAAGAGGCGTTCCAAGCTATCAACCAGCATGTCGATTACGACTGGTTTAACAGCTATTTCGGTCAGGGAAGCGGCAGCACCTTCCGCATCGTGCTCAGCCTGTTGGTGGGACCGAACAACTACGGGTGTAACGCCCGACTGAAAGACGGCAGCAACGCCCTGAGTCCTGTCATCGGCTGCTGCCAAGTCGATGATAACGGAAACATCCACTACAATGCCAACAACGTGCTGCCCATTGTCATCCACGAGTTCTGCCACCATTACTGCAACCCGCTGAACGACCAATTCTGGTCGTTGATGAAACAACCCGCCGAGAAGGTTTTCAAGGAGAGAGAAGAGCAATTGCAGCAATCTGCTTACGGTTCGGCCCTGACCATGATGAACGAGACGTTTGTCCGCGCCTCCGTCATCCGCTATATGAGCGTCCACTATCCCCAGATCGAGGAATCGGCACTCGTCAAAGAGGAAGAAAAACAGGGATTCATCCTCACTCAAACTCTGTGTGACGTGCTGAAAGAGTACGAGCGGCAGCGCGACAAGTACACCACGATGTCCGACTTCATGCCCGTCTATGCCAAGGCAGTGAACGACTTTGACCTAAAACAATACAAGAAGCTGCATAAAGCGCTGGCCAAGCAGAACGCCACTTACACAGTGAATCTCAAAAACGGGGCCAAGGATGTCCCCAGCGGATCTTTTACGTTTGTTATCAAATTCTCCAAGCCGATGGTCAACAGCATCGCCCTGTATTACAGCACTTCAGGGGCAGAATTTCCTCCAGTCAAGAGCTATGAATGGCGCGACGACAAGACGTTGGAAGTGGTTTTCCTCCTGGAGCCGTCGCACCAATACGGTTTCGTTGTCATGGGCACCGAATTCCCTACCAAGGATGGGCACAGTGCGGGGAAGAACATGGAAATCAATTTCACGACGGGGAAATAGGGGGCGCGTCTCTACCGCACATTCACGATTTCGTACCCCTCCGCGCATCGCCTCAAACGCCATCCTTTGTTCAGTTCCATGGAAAATTCGGGACTCTTCTTGCTCATTTTCTTGATGTTACTGGCGGGGAGAATCAATATGGGCTGGTTCGAAATCAGGCAACCATATTCAGAATAGAGGGCGCCGAAATCGCCTTTTAACTCGATGACGGTGAAATAGTTCCCCAATTCGTCCAGTCCCATCACGCACGCAGGATTGAATCCCATTTGATAATTGTCGGCGCGAAGGTAAACGACACTTTTGGTTTGGATGGCTTGGTTGACCTTATCCAACACCTGCTGTCGGGCAATCTCATGGGAATCAGCCTCTTGCACGACGCGCAGGTAGGAATCCGATTGCTTTAACGCCGTGGTGTCCTCCAGCTTAGAGATGTCAATGCCGTACAGTTTTCCGGCCATTTCGTTCAGGTTCATCGAAGGGGACGCATCGTGTCGCCACGAAGGATCCACATCGTTCAAACAGGCGTACATAGCCCCCATATTGTAGCCGTATTGGCGAGACAAACTCGGTGAAAAGAGCAGTCTTTCGACCTCCTGACAAAGCTGTTGCGAAACTTTCAGCGAGTCGCGAAGGCAAAGGCGATATTGGGTGTATAGCGCGAGTCCTTCCTGAAATTCGAACCGACACTCATCCGTGATTTTGTCAGGGAAAAGTGCCCACCGCCACTTCCTAAACGCCAGCGCACGCTCAATATGGGATTTCCTTTTCCAAAACATTGCTGCTCAGTGCCTTGCTGAGCTCCAACAGTTCGCACAAGATCAACGTTCTGCCCATTTTCGTATCCACATGCGCATTGTTGTACCCCATTTCGCTCATGTTGTAGTGCTGGTTTTGGAACCGATGGAACAGCTTGTGGACGAACACCTCCACCATTGCGCTGTCCGACATGTCAAACATCGGCACAACGGCCACTTCCCAGCCCTTGAAACGTATGGCCGAGCCCGCCACCACGATATTGGAATCCAATATTCCGCAATAGAGGGAATCTGTCTTTTGCGAAACCGGCAGCAGCACGGAATCATTGGTGAACACGAGTTTGTCCGAATCTCTGACCAGCAAAACAGGTCCCCAAAGGTTCTCGCCCCACAGGTTCCCTCCGTCCGCCGCACACACGCGCTGCGCCTCCGCAAACAACCCCAACGCATTCTTACTCAGCGCTGAATCAGGAGTTTGCGCCTGCGCGGCGGAATATCCGCCGACTGCGAGCAGGAGCAGGAGGAGGGATACTGTTTTGATGGGGAGGGTTTTCATAGTTCCGCTGGTTATTTTAACCCGTTGGGGTTAAACGAATTTTCGATGGAATAATTAGTACTGCTCCATTTCGAAGAGATAATCTTCTATTTGAGATTTCAGGATTGATAAATCGTTAGAAATCACCCGAAGCACCTCGTTTTTGTCCACAATATTGTATCCATGAACTATAAAATTTCGCATGCCTATGATTTCCCTCCATGGAGTTAGTGGATGAGTGATTCGGAAATCATTTGTGAGTAGGTTTGCAGCTTCACCAATGACCACCAACTGATATACAATTGCAAAGTAGCGAACTTTATCCGTCAGAATTTGGTCTGGCGAGTAACCTTCGACAAATTCGTAAATGTTGTTCACACTTTCAAGAATGTGCTCCAATCTTCCTTTGTCTCTAACTGGCTCTCTCATAGATTAAAATTTTGTCTTTGTCAGCAGTGGTTTGAGCAAAAGGCAACAACGTACCATCTGTAATAAGGTCAACCTTTTTACCGAGCAGGTCTTCCAAACCAAGGGCTATGGCGATATGCCGCAACAGACTTACACCATCGCCGTCTCTTTGGTCAAAAACCACCAGAATATCCACGTCGCTGTTCTCGGTTTCCTCGCCGCGGGCGAACGAGCCGAACAGCCAAGCCTTCAAAACCGGCTGGGTCTTGAAATATTCGCGTATGGTATCTAACATTTCGGTGCTCATATCAGCATTCAAATTTTCTGCAAAGATACAAAAAATATATTTGCAAACGAAATTCACGCTCGCGCCCCAACTGCTAACTACTAACTGCTATTCCGCTCCCCCCTGCCTTCTTCTCCTCCGTCCCCTCAGCCAATACACCAAGGCGGCGATGAGGAGAAGCGACACACTGATGAGTCCGATGATATTGCCGAAGGGCCAATTAAACAGATGGAATGCGGCGTTGGCGACAAGGAACAGACCTGCGAATTCAGCAATTCGGATCACAGGTTTCTCTTCAGGGACGATACGAACTAGATGGCGTGCGGTCAGACAGGCAAACACCAATCCTGCGAGACTTGCAATCATAAGGATAAGGTTACCAAAAGGCCAATACATCAATTTGAAAATGAGGCCAATAAGGCATAACACGAGCAGGACGATACCGCTCCAGTAGGCGCCGCTACGATGGTAGATAGGTGTCACGGCGGCATCTCCCCCGTTCAATCGGGAAGTTTGTGCCAAAAGTTCATCACTCATCTTTGCAAGACGATCTATATTGCAGATTATCAAAACAATAACCATAGCAAGAATGATGGCGACCATGACAAAGGAGCTCCGCAAATAGGGTATCGTCCGCTTTTCACCTATCTCGAAAATGAACCACATCATCCACAGGCATAGAGCAAACACCCCTGTAATCCATACTAAAGAAAAACGGGTGCATACATTTTCCATTTTTTGGACAAGTGTTTGGACATCAGTGTTTTCTGTGTTGATTTCCAGTACCTTCCGACAGCTGAACCATTCAAACAAACCAATCAGTAAAAAAAGAATGATGGATATGACCATGAAGGGGATGTTAAGTTCGAAGCGAAAACAGCTCCAACAGACGGTGGCGGCAAGCAGCCCGTATGTGAGCACAATTTCCAAATTGCGGCGTTTGAAGTCCGATATTCTCGAATGCAGCATTTCGTGAATCAGGTCATTGTTGACGATTTCCTGCTGGTTGAACTTTTCTTGGAGCGTTTTGTATTGCATTTGTAACGCCGACAGCTCCATTTCCTGGTTTTGTTTTTTCTCTTCCATGATGATAAGGATTATTGGGTGATGGATTTCGCTTTTTGGACCAATTTTTCCTTAATACGGTGCAGTTTGATCCCGACATTCGCGACGGAGATGCCCATGACGGCGGCGATTTCGTCGTAGCCGATCCCCTCCAACCACAGCAACACGAGGCCTCGGTCCATCACGTCGAGCTGGTGGATGAGCGCATAGAGCTGGCGAATCTGTTCGAGCGAGGTGTCCTGCGGGTCGTAAGGGTCGATGTCGGTGCTGAGCGGCACGGTCTGCGGACGGCGTTTCGCCCGTTTGCTGCCGTTGATGGCGGTGTTGAGCGCAATGCGATAGACCCACGTGTTCACGCTGCTGCGATTTTCGAACTGGTCGAAGCCCAGCCACAGCCGGACCAAGATCTCCTGAAACAAATCGTTGATTTCCTCGTTATCGCGGGAAAACATGTAACAGACAGAGTATATCGTCCGTTTGTACTGTTTCACCAGCTCCTCGAATTGCTTTTCTTTCTCGCTTTTCATCTGACCATATTTAGGATTTTTATGGCATTGGACAACGTCACCCAAAAATCCTTACAAAAAAATTCAATTCTTTTTCACCGCAATCACCCTGAAACCGATCAGCGGGGAGGGTGCGTCGTAGGGCTTCTCGCTGTCGATGCGGATGTCATAGCCGGTGTCAAGGTAGCTGCCACCGTATGCGATGCCTCGCTCATAGACCATCTCCGCCACGTTGCCACTCATATTGTACAGACCATAATTATTGGGGCGATGCGATTTGGCTGGATCCGGAAGGTTATCAATATAATGAAAAGGATCATAGTTTATCACGACGACATACTTTCCATCCTGCATGGTGATACTTTCTTCACCGACTCTTAAAAAGTTGTATAAAGGTTCCCCATTACCATTGGTGAGATATGGTCCCCCTATTGGGTATGTGTTATAGATTAGCCCACCATGGGCGGCATGTTTCCATTGCATTTCCGTTGGCAGGGTATATTTCCACTCGTCGTCGCCCATTTTTTCCGTAAGCCAGCGACAAAACAGCATCGCACCCTCATGACTGATACAGGTCACGGGATATGGAGGAAGTGGCGGAAATGCTGGATGGGTGCTGTAATGAGTTACCAAAATCGCACGGGCAGTGTCAATTTTGGCCTTCTCGTAGTCGGCCGTTCGTCCCTGCGCCTTAAGGTCTTCCAAAAAGAGATTGTACGATGCGTTGGTCACCTCCGTCTCTAACATCCGGAATCCCGCAATGGTCACCTTTGTGGTGTCCCCGTTGCTGTTGCGAATCGTGTAATGTCCCGCCGGCACCTCCACGAAAGTGCCCACAAGCTGTTTCTCTAACTTCGCGGTTTTCTTGTCGGGCTTCTGCGCCCACGCCGCCGCCACTACGGCAACCATAAGGATGGTTAAGGTTATTTTTCTCATAACGGTTAAGGTTTGGGTTAAGGTTTCTATATATAGAAACGTATTTTGTGGGGAAAATCTTGGGCGGGAAAGAGGTTACTGAGGCTTAAAATATAAGACCTGGTTCGGGAAATCGATCACCACCTCGCCCATGCGTTGCAGCAGACCGAAACCGAAATAGCCGATGACATCCTTGGCGGGAGCTTTGCTGGAGTGGCCGCTATCATCTGTATTCGCCCAAGTGTGCACGGAATCCACTACAAAGTTCGGCATCACGAGGCGTTTTGCGTCAAAAACCTCGTTTGTACTACTGCCCGAAGCCCCTTGGGTCGTCCTTGAAACCTTGGCTATATCCAAACTTCCAACATTCAATTTCCGCGCCACATCCGCGAAAAGGCTAACATCTGTACCCATACCCGAATCGAACAATAATTTCCCCGATATTTTCACGCTGTCCGTTACGAAAAGCGTGGCAGGGGCCTCGAAATAATACATTTTGTCCCTGAAGAACAGTTTCAAGGCGTGCCAGTTTTTCCGCACCGAATCAGGGACGGCAGGCAGAATATCGAACGACTGCGTGTCGAAATCAAACACCCAAACACGTTTTTTAATGAAGACAAGACCTATCACGCCATCGATGCTGTCGTTGAACGTGTTTCGCAGGTTTGGTGCAGGGATAATGGGAAACTCCTCCCGCTTTCCAGCAATCGTGACATTCCAGTCCTGGAAAGCCTTTACCAGCTGCCGCCCGCCGGTGCCGATTCCCTCAAACGCCATCGTCTGCTTGCTCTCGTAGCCGTAGTGGTTATCTACAAACGTGCTGTCCAACCACACAAAAGGAGCCGCGCAATCGTAAACCAACCTGACGGGCAGACTATCATTCAGGAATGCATTCACGTAGATGTGTGGGGTGTAGGTGTGGAAACGGTAGGGGTATTTCGCCCCGGACTGCGCGAAGCAGCAGCCGCAAGCCGTCAAAAGCGTCAGCGCAATTAGGAATGTCGGTTTGGTTTTCATTTTGGTATGCGATTAGTTGTAGAACACATTGAAAAAAACGGGAGAACGGGCTGTTTATTTTCCCGCGCACACATATTGGACAACATCACCCAAAAATCCTTTCAAAAAAGAATTACTTTGTTGTTTCCCCGCACACCTAATGGCCTGCGATTTACGACGCTGGAACCGTCTTCTCCTACCGAGCCCTGCAGACTTAATGGTACAACAAACTGTGGACGGCATCACGAACTATCACAACACGCTCACCATCAATGTTATTAACCACCTCGTAAGCAAAATGGAAGTCCTCAATCACCAATTCTCGCCAACCGTTTGCTCTCCATTCCTGGTGCAACCTTGCTTCCGAGAATCCTTGAGTCAAACTGAGAATTTGCAAACCTTTGAACATTCGATTCGCTTTTTTCAACACCGTCCCTTCGCTGAGAGACGGATGATTCCGCATGGCGGCCTTATAGAATTCGTTGATCTTAATTCTTACGACAGGGCTGACAATTACATTCATGGTTGGATTGATAGTGTTCATGGATGATTTTTGTCAGTTCGGATTCCCATTCCTCAAGCGTGATGCATTCCGCCAGCTCGTTTTCATCAACTGTACGAAAAGTGTCTTGGGGTGAGGCGACATGCTGAGCTCGAGGCTCGTTAACCTCTTGTTTCTTAATGTCTTTTGTAGAATAATAATTTGCCATTTTTCTATTTCATTTTCTGCCGCAAAGATATACAATTTTTTGAATTATACAATACAATTCATTGCATAAAATTCATTTGTTTCTCACCGCAATCACCCTGAAGCCGATTAGCGGGGAGGGGGCGTCGTAGGGTTTCTCGCTGTCGATACGGATGTCGGGGCCGGGGTCTAGAAAGCTACCTCGCCCGCACTGGGCAAATCATCAGGCTGTTACAAACTCATCCCTTCTTCCAAACAATGGGATAATCAGAAAAAATTATGCTATTTTTGCATCATCTAAACTATCAAAAGAATGGAAATCCTAAACATGAAAAGGTCTTTCCTGTTTCTGGTGCTTATTGTAGCCCTTTTGCAGACAGGGTGGACACAGCACAGCGACCCGCATGAGCGGCATATCGACAGTCTATGGCAGTCAGGTCTATTCGACGAGGCCTACCAGTATGCCAAACAGCGTTGGCAGGGGATTTCAGCCAATAAGAGTCAGGCATACAAGGATGCTACCGTCGATTATTACAAAACGGCCTATATGCTTGAGCTGGTATACAGGTATCAGGAGAATTTCGGGGAGGCGTTGAAACTCAATGAGGAGATGCTGACTTTGATGAAACCGGAAACCGATTATTTTGCCATCCGCAACAAGATTGTTTGCTACTCAGGTTTGGGAAATTATAAGAAAGCCGCCGAAAACAGAGCCTTGTTGTACAAAGCTTACAAAAAGGACAAACTGCCTTGCGAATACGAGCTTTGCCATTATTACAACTTCGATTTTTTCAAGATAGACACCCTGAATATTTGGGGGTATGAATGGTACGACGAGTTGCCGAAAAACCGTTTCTCCACCAGCTTCACCAAGGTTGTCTATTACGTTTACAGCACCAATCCCGACGGCAGCGACAAAGACCAGCTATACCGCCTGCATTTGATTATGTTTCACGGAATAGACATGCCTTTCGACTACATCATGACGAGATACATCTCAACGGAGAACGGCGAAATACGGGGTTCCATGTACGAATACACCTACAAGGAAAACATTGATTACGAAAAGCTGCACAATGACGTAATCGAGATTGTCAGGGGAGGC
>JAFYNM010000027.1 GCA_017549765.1 Bacteroidales bacterium | reverse complement strand
CCCCCTCCCCCCTCCCTTCGCCACCCCCACACTCAGCCTTCGACAGATTTTTTCCTTCAGGCACAACCCACCCACACTCATTTTACAAGGAAAAGCACAAATACTAGCGAAAAATTTTTATAAAATTTACAAACATTACAAAATTAGTTAATAAAATTTTTATAACAATCGAATTATCAGGATATTAATATTTTCACAAAAAGATTGACATCGTTGTCGTTTTAATATATCTTTGCAGGACAAAACTATCAACCTACTATTATGAGCTACACAAAACTACTGTACCACATTGTCATCATCACTTACAAAAGGCAGCTGACCATTTTTGAAAACCACGAGCGTGAGCTGCACATGTTCATGATGGAAATCTGCGCGAACCGCGAAGTGAAAGTTTATAGAATCGGGGGTATGCCTGACCATGTTCATCTGCTCGTTGGAATACCGCCCTCGCTGGCATTATCCAAATTCGTTCAAGAGTTGAAGGCTATCTCCAGCGGCTGGTTAAAGAAGAATCCTCATTTCCCGGCATTTGTCCATTGGTCTAAAGAATTTGCCGCATTTTCTTATTCCATACGCGACAAAGACATGATTGCCAACTATATCCGCAACCAAAAGAGCCATCATCACACCAAAACCTTCGAGGAAGAATACCGGAAGTTCCTTCAAGAGAATGGGATCAAGATCGATGAAAGCACTTTTTTAATGGACTAGCATAAGGCATGTCGCTTTGTCAAAACCCTCACGCGCTCTTCACTTCGCCCTCGCTCTCACAATATCCCGAAAAAAAGCAAACCAAGGATAGAGTTTTGCCCTAAAAATATTATTTTTGCCGCTTCTTTTCAACCGAGGCAGGTACGTCATACTGCCAACCAATATCTTATTGATTATGAAAAAAATAACTATATTCATCTGGCTCCTTTCGCTGTTATGTTTCTGCACCTCTTGCGGCTCCGGGAGCAGAAAAACGGCGGACAAATTCCTCTCCTGCTTAGAGAAACAGGACTACGAGCGCGCCTCTGTCTATTGCGGCCTTTCAAAGGATGCCGACTCCCAAGAGATGGCCATCAACGCCATGCTGGAGTATTTCGGCACCAACATCCGCTCCCATGAGATCACCGGAGACAGTCTGCTGGCCGACAAAGAACACGCCATCATCATCGTCAACCTGACGCGCAACAACAACATCCGCGAGTTGGATGTGCCGGTCTTCATGGACAAGCGCGACGGCACGTGGTATGTCAATCCTTTCATCCGGGAATACTAGCCTATGAATCTCAACAAGGAGATCCTGCGTTTAGCGATTCCGAGCATCATCACCAACATTACCGTCCCCCTATTGGGCATGGTGGACGTGGCCATCATCGGCCACATCGGTGACGCGCGCGGCATCGCGGCCATCGCCTTGGGCACGATGATCTTCAACCTCATCTACTGGAACTTCGGCTTCCTGCGGATGGGCACTAGCGGTCTCACCGCCCAAGCCTACGGCGCGGAAGACCGGCAGGAGTACCTCAACGTGTTGCTGCAGGGACTCGTCATCGCGGGTGCGGTGGCCGCCACCCTCCTGTTGCTTCAGTATCCCATCGGTCTCCTCTGCAAGCGCTGGATCCACAGCAGTCCCGAGACCATCGAGATGGCGCTCACCTACTTCTTCATCCGCATCTGGGCGGCGCCCGCCAACCTGGGGCTGTACGTCCTCAAGGGCTGGTTCATCGGGATGCAGAACGCCAAGACGCCCATGTGGATCGCCATCGCCCTCAACATCGTCAACATCATCTGCAGCCTGGTCTTTGTCTTCGTATTCCACTTTGGCATCGAGGGCATCGCCTGGGGCACCGTCATCGCGCAGTACAGCGGTCTCACCGCCGCCGTCATCATCTGGTTCCTCCAGTACGGCCACCTGCGCGAGCACATACGCCTGCGAGAGAGCATCCAGTGGCACAAAATGATCCGCTTCTTCAAGGTCAACGCCGACATCTTCCTCCGCTCCCTCTGCCTCATCGCCGTCTTCACTTTCATCCCCTACATCTCCGCCGATATGGGCGACGAGATCCTGGCGGCCAACACGCTGCTCTTGCAGCTGTTCACCCTGCTTTCGTATATCATGGACGGCTTCGCCTACGCCGGCGAGTCCTTGGTGGGCCGCTTCATCGGTGCCCGCGACGAGGAGACCCTGCGGCAGGTCGTGCGCAAGCTCCTCCACTGGGGCATCGGGCTCTCCCTGATCTTCACCGCCATCTACGGTCTGCTGGGCCGCCAGCTGCTCAGCATCCTCACCAACAACAAGGCCGTCATCGACCTCGCCATGCAATTTATCGTCTGGACGGTGCTGGTGCCCTTCACCGGCTTCGCGGCCTTCATCTACGACGGCATCTACATCGGCGCCACTGCCTCCAAGGGGATGCGCAACATCATGTTCGTCGCCACCGCCGTCTTCTTCCTGCTCTACTACCTCCTGCAGCCCATCTGGCAGAACCACGGCCTCTGGTGCGCCTTTATCGCCTTCCTCTGTTTCCGCGGAGGACTGATGTTCCTGTGTGAGAAGAAATACGTGAGAGTTATTTAGGAGTTAGCAGTTAGCAGTTTTGAGTTAGGTTGTGGGGTGCGTTTTTTTCATCATCGCCCGTCATTTCATACCGAATTATTTTTTATTTTTGCGGCTTAATTTCAAAAAAAGAAGAGGCTGCGAAAGCATCCCCGTCATGGACAAACCTTATTAGATCTTAAAAAAACAACTACTATGTATCGCATTGAAAAGCACCCTATCTTAGACATTCCGCAAGAGGATGTGGTAGAATTTCTGTATAACGGACAGAAGATTCGCGGGCAGCGCGGCAAGACCATCGCCGCAGCTCTGCATCAGGCCGGCTTCCCCATCCACAGCCACAGCTTGGACGGCCGCAACCGCAGCTTAGAGTGCGGCATCGGCAAGTGCGGCGCCTGCGAGATGCTGGTGGACGGCAAGATCCGCCGTATCTGCATCACCTTGGTGGACAATGTCAAGGAGGTGTGTGAGATTCCCAAAGACAACTACCCCGTGGCGGACCCCAACCCGCAACAGGAGGTAAAGATATACAAGACCACCGTGGCCATCATCGGCGCCGGTCCCGCCGGCCTGGCCTGCCGAGAACAGCTCAACGCCATGGGCATCCCCAACTTGGTCATCGACAACAACGCCCATATCGGCGGACAGTTCAACATGCAGACCCACCAGTTCTTCTTCTTTGAGAAAGAGCAGAAGTTCGGCGGCATGCGTGGCTTCGACATCGCCAAGACGCTGGCGGGCGACAACCACGACGGCATCCTGCTCAACAATACGGTATGGGACATCCTCGAGGGCAAGCGCATCGCCATCAAGAACATCGTCAACCAAGAGGTCAACTACGTGGATGCCGAGCATCTGGTAGTGGCCACGGGTGCCGTACCTTTCATGCCGGTCTTTGAGAACGACGACGTGCCCGGCGTCTATACCGCGGCCGTCTTCCAGAAGATGATGAACCAGGAGCACACCCTGCTGGGCAAGAAGGTGCTCACCATCGGTGCCGGCAACATCGGCTACCTGACCTCCTACCAGGGCATGCAGGCAGGCGCCACCATCAAAGCCATCATCGAGGGCATGGACCACGAGGGCGGCTTCCCTGTACAGGCCAACCGCGTGCGCCGTTTAGGCATCCCCATCATGACCTCCCATATCCTGCTGAAGGCCATCCCCAACGACGACTACACCGGCATCACCGGCGCCGTCATCGCCGAATGCCAGAACTTCAAGCCCATCCCGGGCACCGAGAAGATCATCGACGACATCGACATCATCAACATCTGTACCGGCCTGACCCCTGACGACCAGCTGCTCACCAAGGGCAAGCAGGTCTTCGGTCTCAACACCTACGGCTGCGGCGACGCCGTCCGTATCGGCGAGGGCACCAGCGCCGTGCTCCGTGGCAAACAGGCCGCCTACGAGGTGGCCCAGAACCTCGGCATCCGCTTCAACTACGACGAATATCTGGAGATCTCCAGACAGTATATCGACTCCCAGCAGCACCCCGTCAGAGTGCTCGAGAAACCCAACCTGCCCGACAAAGAGCGTATGTTCGCCAAGCCGTTCGTGCAGCTCGACTGTCTCTACGGCTTCGCCTGCAACCCCTGCTCCTTCTCCTGTCCGCAGGGCGCCATCACCAAACAGAGCACCAACACCACCCCGACGGTCGATTACAGCAAGTGTATCGGCTGTATGCAGTGCGTCAACCACTGTCCGGGTCTGGCCATCTTCGGCTACGACCTCAACAAGAACGCGCTCTTCCTGCCCGTGGAATACGAAGTCACGGAGGGTGCCGACGTCTTCCTCATCGACAACAACGGCAAGCCTGTGGGCGAGGGCGTCATCGAGAAGGTGCTGAAGAAGAGCAACAAGACCGATGTGGTACGCGTCAAGGCCACCGACATCAGCGGTGAGCAGCTCATCGCAGCCCGCGGCTTCATCCTCAAAGAGCGCTATCCGAAGCCATTGGAGATGAAGCCTCTGCAGGAGGTGACCGGCAAGACCTACGTCTGCCACTGCGAGGATGTCGATTTGGACACCATCCTCAAGGCCATCGGCGACCGCAAATATATATCGGTAGATGAGCTGAAGCACATCACGCGCATGGGTATGGGTCCGTGTCGTGGCAAGCGTTGTGTGTCGCGCGCCCGACAGATCCTGCGCGCCCACGGCATCGAGCTGGTGGGCGACTCCTCCCCGCGCGCCCCGCTGGCCAACCAAGTATGCCTGGGCGATGTCTATAACCCCAACGCCAAGGAGGTCTTCATGTTCCAGACGGGCAACGACGTGCGGAGAGAGGAGACGGAGGTGCTCATCGCCGGCGGCGGCATCGCGGGCAGCGGCGCCTTCCGCTACTTCGCCGAGGCTGGCATGAAGCCCGTGCTCATCAACTACGACCACGGCTCCTCCTGGCGCTGCATCGGCGGCGGCAGACCCGCCTTCTCCAACCCCGACATCTCCGACATCGCCAACCATAACCTGGAGATCTTCAAGGAGATACAGAAGGTGCACAACATCGACCTCAAGATGACGAGATATGTCAACCTGGTTCACGACGAGGCCACCTACAAAGCCTTGGACGCCTCCCGTGCCTGGTCTGACGCCTACATGATCGACAAGAAAGACTTCCGCAACGAGATCTCCCCGATGTGGAACATGGAGAGCAACGTCTATAGCCACGCCCTCATCTCCAACGACTGCTGGCAGGCCACGCCGGGCCGCACCATCGACTACATCCGCGGCCTCGCCGTCGAGAAGGGCGGCACGCTGATGGAAGACTGCGAGCTGCTCGAGGTGCACAAGGCCGGCGGCAAGTTCGTGGCCCTCGTGCGCACCCACGACAAGAAGTTCGTGGAGTTCACCTGCAACCACTTCGTCAACGCGCTGGGCTGGGGTGCCGAGAAGTTCACCGACATGCTCGGCATCGACACGCAGCTGTACCCCGTCAAGCACCAGGCCTTCATCACCCGGAGACTGCCCAACTTAGGCAAGGGCGGCGACTCGCTGGACATGATCATCGACCGCCGTCACTACAAAGGCTTCAGCGCCGTGTATGGCCAGCAGTTCCTGCACACCGGCCAGATCATCGGCTGCGCATCGCCCGACTGTGACGCCTTCGAGGCGCGCCAGAACCTCAAGTACAACAGCAAGGAGTTCCTGCAGATCTGCAGCGAGGTGTTCGCCGACTGGATCCCGGAGTTGGCCTCCGTGGGCTTCCACGCCGTATGGGCCGGCTACTACATGGAGCCGCGCTACATCGTCGATCCCGAGGTGGGTATGCTCACCGGTCTGCGCGGCCACGGCTTCATGCTCGGACAGTACCTGGCCAAGATCTATGTGGACAAGTACCTCGGCAAGGAGGTGCCCGGCTACATGAAAGACCTCGCCCTCAGCGGCAAAGGCCTGAGCGAGAACGCGTTCAAGTAGGAGAGACGGCTATTGGCTATTAACTATTGGCCATTAGCTCCTAACTTCTAACTCCTAACTTCTAACTGACAACTGACAACTGACAACTGACAACTGACAACTATCATCACCCCCTTTTTTTATTCACTAAAACCTTAAAATTATGACACTTACAAGCTTATTACTCTTCCTCCTCATTGGAGCAGTGGCTGGCTGGTTGGCTGGCGTATTGATGAAAGGTGGCGGTTTCGGCCTCCTTTGGAACATCATCATCGGTGTTATCGGCGGTTTTCTGGGCGGCTGGCTCATGAGTCTGGTCGGCATTCAGAAAGGCGGCCTCCTGTGGGAGCTCATCGTAGCCGTCATCGGCGCCGTGGTGCTGTTATTCATCATCTCCTTGTTCAAGAAGAAATAAGGAGAAGAGATTCACCGACGAAAGCCCTGCGCAAGCGGGGCTTTTTTTGTGGTGATTATAGACATGATGGCACACACTTCCCTTTCGCGGCGGGCACGTCACGTGCATCATGGCTGGTGTTCCCCGCGCCGCGAGTCTCATCCCGCGCACATGCCACACCCCACACTACGCTCCTTCGTCGCTCGTGTGGGGTTACCGAAATAGTGTTTCTCCGAAACACTTCCCCATAGAGCACGCGGGCGGCTTTCATGTCGACTTGATCTTTTGTAACTTTTCTATCAAGAGAAGAGGAAATAAGAATGAACAACAACGATATATAAATTCCAATTCAAAATACAAGAAAAAAGTCTGAAACTAACAAGAAAATATCACAAGTATGACGGAAAAAGAATTTCAAGAATACCTATCCGTAAGAACACCTGTTTTATTTGCAGAGAAAATCCAAACTTATTTTGAGGGAGTAAATGGGGAAACCTGATTGCGATTCAGCAAATGACCAGAACAAAAACCTCCGATATCCACCCTCCCGCCCTACCCTTTTCCACCCTAATCAACACCTCTTTCTCTCTTTTTGACACCTTTCAATATGCTGATAATCTGTATTATAAAAAATTTTGCGTAAATTTTACACAAATTGTGTTTTGCATGGATAAAAGTTTTATTTTTGCGTCAAAATTACGCAATTAAAAAAACAAGTGCTATGAGTTACACATACGACTATCCGCATCCAGCCGTGGCCACCGACACCGTCATCTTCGGATTCAACGGAAAGACACTGGAGATCCTGTTGATAGAGAGAGGAATAGAGCCTTTCACAGGGATGTGGGCCTTCCCCGGCGGGTTCCTCAAAATGGATGAAACGGCAGAAGAGTGCGCGCGGCGCGAACTGCTGGAGGAGACAGGGCTGGCCATCCAGACACTGAAGCAGCTGGGCGCCTTCTCCGCCGTGCATCGCGACCCGCGCGAGCGCGTGGTCTCCATCGCCTTCTACACACTGGTCAACCCATCCGAGGTGAGGGGTGGCGATGATGCTGTCAACGCCAGATGGTTCCCCGTGGAGGAGGTGCCGCAACTGGCCTTCGACCACGACTACATCTTCCGGAAGGCCATGCAGCAACTGCGCAAAGACATTCACTTCGAGCCCGTGGGCTTTGAACTGCTGGGTGAGTCCTTCACCATGTCGGAACTGCAACGGCTCTACGAGGCCATCCTCGGCATCCACTTCGACCGGCGCAACTTCGAGAAGAAGATGCTGCAAACCGGCATCCTGGACCTGTACGACGAACCGGACCTCGCCGAGGAGATGGGCTCATACCACTCATGTTCCAGCATGGAAGAAAGCAAATCATTCTTTGGAACTCATCATGAGATGAAGACCAAAAACATTGACGAGCTCTTCGGCACCATGCCAAACAGCACCCTCGAAACTCCCAAACAACGCGGTCGCAAGGGGCGCCGCTTCTTCTTCAACAAAGAAAAATACAATCGTTTCAAGCAGGACAACAACTCCCGGCTGGAGTTCTAACTTCCTATATCATTCACCATTATTAAAAACAAAGTTATGTTATCAAAAAACAAAACACAAAAAAAGACAAACGGTCCTAAGAGTCAAGGGACCGGCAAGACGATTTCCTCAGGTGAAAAATTGAAAATCTACAATCTGATCATCCTGGACAAAAGCGGCTCCATGTGCAGTATCGCCAATGCCGCCATCTCCGGTTTCAACGAGACCGTGGGTGGCATCCGAACCGCTCAGAGGCAGCTGCAAGAGTCTCAAGAACATTACGTGTCGCTGTATGTCTTCTGCAACTGCGACAAACACTACATCTATGAAAACGTGCCTGCAGAAGAGGTCAACATACTGACTTCCAAAGAGTACCAGCCCTGCTGCGGCACCCCCTTATACGATGCCATGGGATTCTCATTGAACAAGTTGCTGAAACAGATTCAGAACGACCCCAATGCCACCGCGGTTGTGACGGTCATCACCGACGGTCTGGAGAATGCCTCTAAGGAGTATTCCGGCGAGGGCATCAAAGCGCTGGTGGACAAGTTGCAGGACAAGGAGGGTTGGAACTTCGCCTACATCGGCACCAACCAAGACGTAGAGCAGGTGGCGGCCAGCATCTCCATCACCAACACCCTGTATTTTGACGACAACGAGTTAGGCATGAGCACCGCCTGGGAGAATGAGCGAAAGGCCAAGAGAAACCTGTTCCGCCGCATGAAAGAAGACAGGCTGGTCATGAGCCAAAGTAGATGCAGCATGGCTCCTTCCGAGGTAAAATCCTTCCGTGCCAAACGCAACCGGGAGGTGAGGAACTACCGCACCTTGGATGAATTTCAAGACAGGATTGCCCCTGACAGCATCAAGAGCCTGAAAGAGAATGAGATCTTCGTCTTTGGCAGCAACTTGGCGGGCATGCATGCCGGCGGTGCGGCGAGAACGGCCGTGGAGCATTTCGGTGCCATCATGGGCCAGGGCGTGGGCCTGCAGGGACAGAGCTACGCCATCCCCACCATGCAGGGCGGCGTAGAGACCATCGCTCCCTATGTGGACGAGTTCCTCCGTTTTGCCGATTCACACCCGAGAATGACTTTCCTGGTCACGGCCATCGGCTGCGGCATCGCAGGCTTCTCCGTCAAGGAAATCGCCCCGCTGTTCGCCAGAGCCATCGATATCCCCAACATCCACCTGCCCCTGAGCTTCTGGGAAGAGCTGGTGATCTAAGAACACAAAGGCACAAAGGGCACAAAGGAAGGGGGTGAAAGGGTCGTCTGTAGCCCCCTTCTCTTATTCATCCCAGCGGCCATCATTCCGGCACTGGCATGAGCCTTCGAGCCTATTTCACGCGGGAATAATACTCCACACGCTGCTCGTAAACGACATCGTCGTCCTCAACCGGATTATAGGTAATGGTCCAGACCGGAGCATTCCAGTCCGTGTTGGCAATCACCACCCTCGTATCCAACTCGCCGTTGATCTTCGTACCACGGAACATAAACAGATCATCTTTGTAAAAGCAGATATATCCACCCGCAGTGAAAGACCCGTCCGAATCCAAACGGGCATATTTACAATAAGCCTCGGGATACTTGTCCGCATAGTGGAACGTCTCGCCAGACATGACATTGACGCCGGTAAGATTGGTGGGGAACTGATATTTGTAAGGGAAGAAGGAGTAAGACCAAGTAAACATGCCATCCTCCTTGTGCAGCATAATCCTTTGTTCTTGTGGTGTGTTCGGGTTGTAAATCACCAACGTGGAGTCGAGCGCCCAGGTCATCTCTTCCTTAACCATGTTTCTGTCTCTGCGAGACGGTTGGTCTTCCTCATTTCTGTTACAAGAAAAGGCAATGGCGCAAATCGCCAGCATCAGCATGAATGTTTTCTTCATTGTTTTCTGTTTTTTATTAATACTAGAATCCTATAAAAATAAAGTGCAAAGATACATATTCTTTCAATATTGTCACTAAAAAAACCATTCAGGTATGTGAAGCACGCCGCTGTCACCCAACCTACATCACAGCCGACTCAAAGAAGAGGAATGGTACGCCCCCTCTTAACTTCTTAGTTTCTTAGTTTCTTAACTGCCAACCCCTCTCGTCTTGTCTGTGTGAAAAAAGTTTATATTTGCGCCCTAATTTTCAGCACGATGAACGAGATCATTTTCTTAATTTGCTTCATAGTCTTCATCGGACTTCTTTTGGCCTTGGATTTGGGCGCTTTTCACAAGAAAGACCATGTCGTCACCTTCAAGGAGTCGGCCCGTTCCACCGCCATCTACGTAGCCCTCGCGCTGCTCTTCTTCCTGCTCATCCGATACAAAGGCGAGATCCTGCACGGCATCCACGACAACCAGTCGCTCATCGAGGTGGCCTCCAAATACCACGACCATATCGACCTCAACCCCGACGAGGCCGCCTACCAAGACAACCTCGTCAAATACCGCAAGAATCTGTCGCTGGAATACATCACCGGCTACTTTATCGAGGAGACCCTCTCCATCGACAATATCTTCGTGATGATCATGCTCTTCCTATCGTTCGGGGTGGAGAAAGCCTATTACCACCGGGTGCTCTTCTACGGCATCCTCGGAGCCATCGTGCTGCGCCTCATCTTCATCATGACGGCCTCGGCGCTGATTCAGAAGTTCCACTGGATCCTGTTTGTCTTCGGCGGCTTCCTCATCTACTCGGGTGTCAAGATGTTCCTTGAACGCAACAAGAAAGAGGAGGTGGACGTCAAGAACCATGTGCTGGTGAAGTTCTTCGCCAAGCGGAAACTCAGCACCGACCACTTCGACGGGCACAACTTCTTCACCAAGGAGAACGGCCGCCGTCTGGTGACCCCGCTCTTCATCGTGCTGCTCATCATCGAGTTCTCCGACATCATCTTCGCCTTCGACTCCATCCCGGCCATCTTCTCGGTCACTGAGGATCCCTATATCGTCTTCATGTCCAACATCTTCGCCATCTTGGGACTGCGGTCGTTGTTCTTCATGTTGGAGAGTGTGATGGACAAGTTCGCCTATCTCAAAACCGGTGTGGCCCTGTTGCTCACCTTCATCGGTGTCAAGATGCTCTTGCCGTTCATCTTCCACAAGGAGATCATCACTACCGGCATTTCGTTGGCCGTCATCCTGACCATCCTGGTCGGCAGCATCGTCCTGTCGTTGCTCTTCCCGCCGAAGAAAGAGGCTGTGGAGACCATTCACGAATAACAGAACAACAAATCCTTTATGAATATGAAAACTTTCAAGACTATCGCTTTATTCATTATATTGGCTATGGCTGCCATCGGCTGTCAAAAGCCGTATCCCGTGGTCGTCATCCCAGAGCCCACGGAGTACCAGCCCAAGCGCGGCAACTTCACCCTTGACGACCAAGTCACGCTTTGTTTTGAGAACATCCAAGACGACGCCACCTTCGCCAAGACCGTGCGGGAGCAGTATCAGGACTTCTTCCAGCACAAGCCGAACCTCAGCGAGGGAAAGCCGTCCAAGGGCAGTTATATGCTTTTCAGTATCAATGAGAAAGAAGAAGAGGATTTAGGCGAGGAAGGTTATCGGCTGGTCGTCACCCGCAAATACATACAGGCCAAGGCCAACACCACCAAAGGGTTGTTCTATGCCTTCCAGACCATCAAGCAGCTCTCCTACCCCAGCGAGTTGGGAGAGGGCAAGGAGATCCTGATTCCCTGTCTGAAGATGACCGATGTGCCGCGTTTCAGCTATCGGGGCGCGCACCTGGATGTAAGCCGTCACTTCTTCGACACCGCTTACATCAAGCACTATCTGGACCTCATGGCCTCCTACAAGCTCAACAAGTTCCACTGGCACCTGACCGACGACCACGGCTGGCGCATCGCCATCGACAAATATCCCGAGCTGACGAGAGTCGGTGCCTGGCGTCCCGAGCGCGACTCTTGGGACACTTTGCATCCTGTGCAGCCTGAGGAGCCCATGACCTACGGCGGCTTCTACACCAAAGAGCAGATCCGCGACATCATCGACTATGCTGCTGCCCGCTATATCGACATCATCCCCGAGATCGAGATCCCGGGCCACTGCAGCGCCATCCTGGCCGCCTACCCGCAGTTCGCCTGCGACGACTACCCCTACACCGTGGCCGTGGGTCCCTACTGGCCACCCAAAGCCATCATGTGCGCCGGCAACGACCAGGTGCTGACCTTCTACAAGGACGTCCTCGCCGAAGTCGCCGACCTCTTCCCCTACCCTTACATCCACATCGGCGGCGACGAGGCCTTCAACGACAACTGGCAGGTGTGCCCCAAATGCCAGGCCCGCATCCAGGAGAAAGGGTTAGCCGATGAGTTCAACCTGCAGCAATGGCTGATGAACGAGATCGAGGTCTATCTGAAAGGCATCGACAAGAAAGCCATCGTTTGGGACGACGTAGTGTCGGAGGACATGCAGATCACCTCCACCATCATGGGCTGGCAGGGCTACAAGGCCGCCCGTATCGCCGCCAACCACGGCAACGACGTCATCATGAGTCCCACCACCCACTGCTACTTCAACTACTACCAGGCAGATCCCGAGACCGAGCCGCTGGCCATGACCGGCCTCATCACCTTGGACACCGCCTACAGTTTCGACCCCATGCCGACGGGCTTGGACGAGACAGCGCAGCATCACATCCTCGGTGCGCAGTGCAACCTGTGGACGGAATTCATCAACACGCCGGAGCAGGCCGACTACATGCTGCTGCCGCGCTTGTGTGCCCTGTCGGAGTGCGTGTGGACCGAACCCGACAACAAAGACTTCCGCACCTTCCTCCGCAAACTCGACTACCACAAGCCGATGTTGAAGAAGATGGGGTACAATTGCCATCCGTAATCAGGACTTTGACTATTGACTTTGACTTTAGCTATTGGCTGTTGGCTATTAGCCAAAGGCTAATGGCTAACGGCTAAAAGCTGATTATTCGTTTTTGACGCAGCGGACGGAGGCGCCGGCCTCTTTAGGCGTGCAGTTGATCTCCACGGTCGCGTTGGCGCCATAGTAACGATGTATGGGTGCGCTTTCGGGACTACCGTCGGAGGCGGTCCAGAAGCCGGCTTCGGTGCCATAGCCATAGAAACCCATAAAGCAGAGGCCTGCGGGCAGCACATTCATCCCCGCCTTGTTATTCGCACTCACATCCTCCAAAATGCTGCACGGTTGCGGGGTATCTTCCACATCAGTGTTCCAGCCTTTTTGTGAGGCCATCGCCTTGGCCACATAGTTCACGTCTGTGCCACAGCGGAGGGCCTCGTTATAGCCGACCGCATCCTCCAAGTCCATCCACTCGTAGTTGCTGGGCAGGTGCCAGCCGTCGGGGCAGATGCCTTGCACGCTGCTCGGCACCGCCTCGGAGGTCTCATGGTCGCGCATAGCCGTGGGCCATGTGTAGAGAAGGCCATACTGCTGCACCAACGACTCATCGCCGTTGGGGAAGAAATAGCCATGCTCTGTCAGCGTGTTTTCTGTCATGGGCACCAGCATCGTGCCATCGGCATAGCGCGTCACCCGCAGGTTCTGGCGCATCCAGCACTGCTTGCCGAGACGCACCGTCTGGTACTGGTTGCCGTCAATATCGGTCACCGTGCCGCAGTCTGCCGGCTGGGCCAGCAGCCAGAGCGGAAACAGCAGGCTGATACATATAGTGATTGTCTTGACATTCATCATCTTCTTCTTTAGGATTCAACAGAAACAAAGACCCGAGGCAAATCTTCACCCAACGGGCTGGCAAAAGTAATCATTTTTTGACATAGTCTTCACCTTTTCTCTTGGTAGAAAAAGTGAGAAAAGAGGCCTGAGCTGTAAAGGATGATGCTGTTATCAAAACGGCCCCGACATGTTGCCGGAGCCGTTGCACTATTGAGGCTTGTTCATTATCCCTATTGCGGTTTAGAGAGATCTAGCAGAACCCTGTATTGACAGTTGTTAATCTCCACGATAGGGAATTCTGCACCCGCCAGGAGCTTTGCATAATCGAAATACTGGGCCAAGATCGGGCCATCTTTCCGAGTGAAGATCTGGACTATAGCCCCATTGGGTGCCCTGGAGCCAAAATCCAGCGTTTCGCTGTCTCCATGCAAGAAAGAGCAAATCTCTTGTTCACACTCTCGAGGCACCACAATCTCCTGTACACGGAAAACCCCATGATGGCCTTCGATTTTGTAACCCGAACGAAACAGCGGGGACAGGATCAGCACGCTACCTATCACTACATATCCCAGCTCGCGCCAGCCTGGGCCCAAAAAGGCCAGCAGGATGCCCACCGCCACAAGGGCTGCCATAATCAACAAGTCGCGGTATCTAAACGTTTTTCTAACAGGTGCCTTCATAACTCAGATATCAGTTTGGCCGCTTTTTCAGTCGGCAGTTCCACAATCCCTGTCAGTTTCTGAAAGGCAAACTCCACATAATCGGAAAGACGCACATAGGCGACCGTCTCTTTTGCATTATACCAGACTTCCAACAAGATAGTACCGCCTAGATTGCCTTTTATCATCTCGGGTTCTTTTTTGCTCCCATTGATAAAATCCAGCATCGTCTCACGACAATGTCGGCTAAGTTCCACATTCTTCTTTTTCAGCAACTTACCATCTCCCTCCATCCGATAACCGGATTTAAACAAAAGAAAACACAGAACGGCGACCACAACAATCGTCACGCCCAGAATTCTATTCACAAAAAACAATCCTATTCCGACAAGCAGCAGAATCGCCGCCACCATATAATCTATTGGTGCATGCACCTTTAAAACATTCTTTTCCATTATTGATATTTTATTGATTGATAAATAATTATTGAGCACAGCAAATAGCCATGCATATCCAAGCGACCTCCCACATCAACTGACACAGGAAGACCGCCCGGAAAAGAGAAAAGGAAAGTCTTTGCTATTCTATATTCGCAAGAGACAGATAATTGTCAGCCTTCTCTCTGCTGAAAAGAGGCTGGAAGCACTATAAATATCGTGTTTTTGAGAAGGTTTCAGGTAGTTTTGTATGGCTTTGTCGGCATTACATCCTCTGTTGGAATGCTTGAAAAACGAAAACGATTGGCTGCTAGACTGTTGGTTCCGGACATTAGACTGCGCATTGCCGCCCGCCCCAGCGCTCAGCACCTGAACAGGAAAGTTCAGCACCATGTCTTTATTCGGCAGGTTGTCGAGGGTAAGATTCTCCGACAGAGGCTGTTGGATGGCGGCATCTCGCTCCCGGGATGGGGAGGACATGTGCGCGGGCCGACCACCCCAGAAGATGGAGACCAACAACACACCGATACAGACAATCTGTTTGATCATACTTTGATAAGATTCATTAATCAAAAATCATCTCATCACAGAAGATATAGGACTGGTTGCCACGGGACATGTGCCACTCGGGCAACGGGCCTCCGTTTTTCACAACCACCCTCACATAGCGGGCCTTGATATTCAGATTGTCGCCCTGCACCGTGTAGATGGTCGGGATACCGGAATCGTAGTTCACATCCTTCACCTCCAAAGTCGTCAAGAGACGGTAACTGCTGCCGTCGTTGGAGACGTAAAGTTCCACCACTTTCGGTGACATGATCCAGTCTTGCACATTCTGGAAGAAGCGGGTCTTGAAGTGCTGGAGGACCGTCTTCTTGCCAAAGTCGAACTCCACATCGATATCATTACCCCAGAAGCCCTGCCAGTTGCCATCGTTGTAGCGGTCGCCACCCAACCGACCGTCAGCGAGCGCCTGGGTGCCTCCCGCCGCATACTCGGGCTTGTAGGTGGCATATTCACTGTTCAGCTTGGAGATCTTGTTCAGCCCTTGATGCAGCAGCACGTACTGCTCCGTCAGGACATCCTCGCCCATCTCATTGCGGCACATCGCCTTGACGGTGGCAGAACCGTACAATTGGACTGGTCTCTCATAGCGGTTCTCCCCTTTTTGCGGGTTGCGACCGTCCAGCGTGTAGTAGATGGGGACATCGTCAAAAAGAGTCCGCAACTGAACGTAAGTGTTGCCCGTCTCGGAACGTTTCACCTCAATGAAAGGCTTGTAAGGAAGATCGTTAAGCTCCTGAACGAGCGCATCATAGCGGGCCTCCACGATATTGCGGCTGTAGGGGCGGCACTCCTCATCCCACAGCTGCATGTACATCTTCTTCACGCGGTGGATATGCTCCGCCAGCTGGCGTATCTCCACGCGCAGGGAGCCCTCATCGATTACATCATGGCCTTGGAGATATTCATAAAGATGCCAACGCAGGATGTTGCGCTGGGCAAGCACCCACTGATGATGGGCCACATAGTAACCGATGCGCGCCATCGCATTGTGCGCGTCATAGACCGAGTCGAGAGTCACCTCGTGATAGGCCTCCAGCCTACGGCGGATCGTAGAGCACATCTCCACATTCATCCGGTATGCCTCATGGCTCACCTTGGTCGGATAGAAGTCGAGGAGAGGCTCATAGAGGGCAAGGCTGTTGAAGAAGTTGGGGATGGCGCTGTATTCCATCTCGCGCATCAGGCGGAAGTTCTGATCGACCACGCGATACTCTTTGGCGAAGCGCTTGTCGAAGGCAGCCAGACGCTGCACACGCTCCTGCTCTGCCGCCTCAGGTTCTGTCTGTTCCAGGGGGCGCCACGCCATCTCGGCGGCCCACGCCATGCCGTGCCAAGTACTGTTGAACAATGACTCACCGGAGTCGTCCCAGGCCGTGTTCATCATGCCCAAGGCCCCGCGCTTGTAGCCATCGCGCGTCAGGTTGGCAATGTTTTTCGTATAGGTATCGTAACTGGGAAACACATGGCCCCACATGCTCATGCCCGGCACCACCATGAACTGCAGACCCTGTTTGGTGAAGGGCTCTATCATGTCGGCATAGCTCTCGGAGGGAGAATAGCTCCACACCAGCATGATCATGTCCTTGGGCAGTTGTCGCACGATCTCTGGATCCTTGGCGGCGATGTCGCCCCACATCATGACCCTCTTGCCGAGGGGCTTGAGGATGTTATAGACGCGTTTGATATGGTCGGCATAGACCTGCGAGGTGCCGCCGTGACTCTCCACATACCCACGCGCCTTGCCACTGCCCAACGCCTCGGTCTCGTCGCAGTTGATATTGAAGAAGGGCGAACTGTAGGCCTTGGCCACGGTCTCCAACTCATATTGCAGAAACTGGTAGGTCTTCTCGTTCCCGGGGTTCCAGTTGACCTTGGTGTCGGCCATCTCCTGATAGGCCGGTATCCGCAGCGTCTTCTCGGCATGGGCCAGACACTGTTGGTTGCCGAAGAACTCGATATGGAACTGAGCCGCGTACTCCTCCAACTCCTTGACCTCCGCGGCGGTAAGACCGTCGGTGGGCGCAATGTCGGGGTATTTGTCCAACTTGAAGACATGCTCCGTGTAAAGATTGAAGAAGTTCATCTTATACTCCGCCAACTGCTTGATGACCTGTTTGAGGAAGGTCATGTTGGGAATCGGGCCCCGACTGATGTCATCCATCCAGCCACGGTATTTCAGTTTGGGATAATCGACGATGCGGACGCAGGGCAGCTTTACACTGCCATCCTTCTGGGTGTAATATCGTGACATCTGCTTCAGACTCAGATTGCCGTAGTAGAGTCCCACCTCGCTGATGGCGCTGATCTGGACCTTGTCGGAGAAGACCTCCAGAATGTAGCCTTGGTCAGCGTTGGTATCGACGGGGAAGGAGGGCAGCATCACGGTGGCGACCACAGGAGTGCCCGTGAAGGTGTAGGTGCCCGTCCGCATCTCTACATGTTGGGGCAAAGGGGTAATGCCTAATTCCTGGGCAGAGAGGGTCCAGCCGGCCATCAGCACGACCAGTACGAGGAGGAACTGAGGAATACGCATTCTATTCATAATAGTCGTATTTCAGGTGCTTGACGGTGATGCCTTTGTTGATCAGCTGTTTCAGAGAGTCGATGCCGATTTGGAGATGACGCAGGCTATAGTTTTGTGTCACCGCCTTGTCCGACTTCTCCGTCTTGATGCCGTCGGGGAGCATCGGCTGGTCGGAGACCAGCAGCAGGGCACCGGTGGGGATGCGGTTATAGAAGCCCACGGAGAAGAGCGTGGCAGTCTCCATATCGACAGCCGTGGCGCGGATACGTCGCAGGTAGTCCTTGAACTCCTGGTCGTGTTCCCACACGCGGCGGTTGGTGGTATAGACCGTGCCCGTCCAGTAGTCGAGACCGTAGTCGCGGATGGTCGTGGAGATAGCTTTCTCCAGGTTGAAGGCGGGCAGCGCCGGCACCTCGGGTGGGAAGTAGTCGTTGGAGGTACCCTCGCCGCGGATGCCTGCGATGGGCAGCAGCAACTCGCCGAGGCCTATGTTGTTCTTCAGGCTCCCGCACTTGCCCAGGAAGAGGACCGCCTTGGGCTGGATGGCAGTGAGCAAGTCCATGATGGTCGCCGCGTTGGGACTCCCCATTGTGAAGTTGATGATGGTGATGCCATCGGCGGTGGCACTCTGCATAGGGTGCCCCGCACCCTTGACCTCCACGCGCATCAGGTCGGCGAAGTTCTTCAGATAGTCGGCAAAGTTAGTCAGCAGTATGTAACGGCCAAACTCCTCCAGCTGCATGCCCGTATAGCGGGGCAGCCAGTTATCCACGATTTCTTGTTTAGTATGCATAATGATTCAAAATGTGGGGGCAAAGATAGGATTTTTTGTTGAACGCGCCCCACTTAACTTCTTAACTCCTTAGTTTCACAACCCTCCATTTCCAATATTTACAATCAATAGTTAAAATCATCTGATTATCAATAATTTATAATAAATATTGTATCTTTGCAGCGATTTAACAATGATAGAATGGAAACAAATTTTGATCCTTCGAATAAAAGCGAAATTATTCTGTATCAGCCGAACGAAGACATACACTTGGAGGTGCGGATGGAAGGTGAGACAGTATGGCTGACACAGCAACAGATGGCAGAACTCTTTGGCACCCAAAGAGCAGCTATAACCAAACATTTAAACAACATCTATAAAAGCGGTGAGATAGAAATCGAGAGCACATGTTCCATTTTGGAACACATGGGACAAGGTGGGACAAGAACCTATACCACAAAGTATTACAATCTCGATGCCATACTTTCTGTCGGGTATCGTGTCAATAGCAAAAATGCTACTTTGTTCAGACGTTGGGCCACACACACTCTAAAAAATCATCTTTTGCACGGATATAGCATTAATCAGCAGATACTTTGCTTGGGGCAGCGCATCGACAAAGAATTATATAAGCATTCTGAGAGGATTCAGAACTTGGAAAATCAAGTGGACTTCTTCGTGCGCACTGCGCTGCCGCCCATGCAGGGGATCTACTGTGACGGGCAGATCTTCGATGCGTACACCTTCGCCGCGGATCTCATCCGCAAGGCAAAGAAACGCATCATCCTCATCGACAACTATGTGGACGACTCCGTGCTCAAGATGCTTACCAAGCGGGCCGAGGGCGTCACCGCGACCATCGTCACCAGGCGCATCTCCGACACGCTGGCGGTGGACATTGAGCGCCACAACCAGCAATACACGCCCGTGGTGATCCAAACCTCCGACCGCTTCCACGACCGCTTCCTCATCCTCGACGACACCGTCTATCACCTCGGCGCCTCCCTTAAAGACCTCGGCAAGAAGCTGTTCGCGTTCTGCAGGATGGAGGTAGGAGCGAAATTGCTGCTGAACGTCTGACAACCATTTTTAATTTTTAATTTTCAATTTTCAATTAACTCCTCTCCACTACCCCGCCCTACGGGCACCCCTTCTCAAGAAGGGGAATAGCGCCCCCCTCTTAACTTCTTCACTCCTTAGTTTCTTAACTCCTCACCGATTTTTTGCAATCAATAGTTAAAATTGCCTGATTATCAACGATTTGCAAAATTATTTGTATCTTTGCGGCGATTTAAAAGATACAAAATGGAGACAAATATTGATCCTATGAACAAAGGCGAAATCATTCTCTACCAACCGGATGACGACATCAGACTGGAGGTCAGGATGGAGGATGAGACCGTGTGGCTAACGCAGGCGCAAATAGGCTTGCTTTTTGGTGTTCAGAAAGCAGCTATATCAAAACACTTGAAAAACATTTTTGAATCAGGAGAATTACAACAACAATCAGTTGTTTCCATTTTGGAAACAACTGCACATGATGGTAAAAAATATGCCACAAGATTCTATAACCTTGATGCTGTTCTGTCTGTTGGATATAGAGTCAATTCTGCACAGGCCACACAGTTTCGTATTTGGGCAAATCATATTCTCAAGGAATACATTCTTCGTGGTGCTGCGGTAAATCAACGATTTGAGTTGGTGGAAGAGCGTTTGCGACAAAACGAACTAGACATACTATCTGTACATCAAAAGGTGGATCATCTGGTGAAAACAGCGCTTCCTCCCCGACAGGGGATCTTTTTTGACGGGCAGATCTTCGATGCGTACACCTTCGCCGCGGACCTCATCCGCAAGGCAAAGAAACGCATCATCCTCATCGACAACTTTGTGGACGACTCCGTGCTCAAGATGCTCACCAAGCGGACCGAGGGCGTCACCGCGACCATCGTCACCAGGCGCATCTCCGACACCCTGGCGGTGGACATTGAGCGCCACAACCGGCAATACCCGCCCATACAGGTCCGCACCTCCGACCGGTTCCACGACCGCTTCCTCATCCTAGACGACACCGTCTATCACCTCGGCGCCTCCCTCAAAGATCTCGGCAAGAAGCTATTCGCGTTCTGCAGGATGGAGGTAGGAGCGGAATTGCTGCTGAACGTCTGACAACCATTTTCAATTTTTAATTTTCAATTTTCAATTAACTCCTCTCCACTACCCCGCCCTTCGGGCACCCCTTCTCAAGAAGGGGAATGAGTGCTCCCCTCTTCACTTCTTAACTCCTTAACTCCTCCTCAAATCACCAGGTCCTCCAGCGCCACCTTGGGCACGATGTGGACACCGTTCTCGCGGTAGTAGGCATGGCTGTCACCCTCGCGGATCTCCTGCAGACGGATCTGCTCGGCACCCTTGCCGATGGCCACGATCAGCAGCGGGTCGCAGGGCAGCGAAAGGACTTCTGAGATTTTCTCTTTGTTGAAAGCACCGATAATCAGTCCGTTAAAGCCCAGCTCCACGGCCTTCAACAACATGCTCTGCGCGGAGATGCCGAGGTCCATATCCACGAGCTTGGTCTCTTTGGCGGCGGAGCAGATGACGATATAGGCGGGCGGCTCGGTGCCCGCAAAGGGCAAATGCAACTCGGGCAACGCCGCACCCATCTTGATCAGAGGATGCACCTTGGCCACATCGTCACCCGTGACCAGCCGGAAACGCAAGACCTGCTGGTTACAGGCGGACGGTATCTTGGTGTTGACAGCCACAATGCGCTTCAACAACTCTTCAGAGACAGGCACGGAGGGGTCATAACCCCGACAACTGCGGTTTTTGGTCAGCAGGGTGTCCAACGACTCCCCCACCCGCTTGACGATGGTCTTCTTTTTGCCATCGTACAGTTCCGACATTTTTCGCTCTAAGTAATTATCAGCCATAAGGATGTTTGGGTGTTGATTTGTTGATTTGTTGATTCGTTGATTTGTTGAAGAAGGGAGATAAGAAGTTAAGAAACTAAAAACTAATGGCCAATCACCCGTTCGCTATCGTTTCACAAACGGGGTGGCCATCACATTGGGCTCTACACGGAGGAAGTAGGCGCCAACAGGGAGACTGCTCACCTCCACAACATTGCTTCCGCCTTTCAACTTCACCGTCTTGACGATACGGCCGGCGCTGTCCACGATGGAGCATCTAAGCGCCTTGCCCTCATACTCGAGCCATACGTTCAGCTGGTCGTGGACGGGGTTGGGATAGATGATGATGGTAGGTTCCTCACGATTGACGACGGAGGCATCCACATCGCCCACAGCAAGACAGTACTGGCCGGCGCGCAATGCATCCACCCGCAGGAAGCCCGCATTCGGGGAGCCCGTGCGCGTGGTGGGCACGATCTGCCAGCTGTCGGCAGTCGTTGGACGATAGAGCACCTTGAGGTTGTTATGGTCGTAGCCCTGCACCAGCGCATGGTCCAGAGAGGTGGCGCTGCCCCGCTCATAGCGGAACCGCAGATAGCCCTCCGGAGGCGTCACGCCGGCAGGATAGGCCAGCTGCACATTCCAATAGTGATTGTCGGACATCCGATGGATACCCTCCGGCAATGCGGCGGGCTGGTCCGGTCCCACATAGTGATGCTCGGCACGCACCATGACAGAATCCGCGAAGGCATCCACCTTGAAGGCACAATAGGCATCTGTCAGGGAGACCATGTCGCTGTTGCCTCCAGCGGTTACAGTGTAATCGACGGTAGCATCCATCATCTTCTCGTAATAGTCCACCATGCCGAACATCGGCTCAAAGGGGATGGTGACGGTGACCGTGGCATACTGGCCGGAGAAGAGGACGTCCGAAACCGTGTAGAGCGTCCTGTCGGGAGACACGAAAGTAAGGTCTATTTTGTTGGAGTTGCCATAGAAATTGGCACCGCAGTGTTTCTGTTGCAGGAAGACCTCATATTGGTTGCCCGCAAGATGACGGATGGAGTCGATGGAGAACTGCGGGAAGCCGGGCGTGTGTACCCAGTTGGCGTAGAAGTCGGCCAAGCTCACACCCGTAACCTGCGACAAGTAGTTGAAGAACTGCTCGCTATTGACATTCTGCCAAGCAAAATGGTTGAGCAGGGAGCGCAGGCCACCGAAGAAAAGCGAGTCACCAAGATAGCTGCGCAGCGTATGAATGACGAGGGCGCCCTTGTCGTAGGAGTGCGTGCCGTAGGTCACCGCCTGCGGCACCGCGTCCAGCGCGTAGTGGTCACCGTCGTTCTTGACGATATCCTTCAGCGTGGAGTGGTGCATGTCGCGAAGATAGTCCATATAGGCCGTCTCGGGATCGTTGGGGTTGAGCATCCCCATGATCATCGGCTCGGCATAGGAGGCAAAGCCCTCGTTGATCCACATCTCCTCGGGCCGCTCGCAGGTGATAAGGTCGCCGAACCAGTGGTGGAAGAGCTCGTGACCATAGAGCGTGACGTATGTATCGGTGCCGTTCACAAAGCTCTTGGGATAGGCGATGTTGGTGGCGTGCTCCATGGCGCCGCTGGAGAAGTTGACGTCCACATAGCCGATGCGCGGCCAACGGTAGGGGCCGAAGTACTGCTCGTACATCTGCATCATCTCATTGAGATGGGCGTATGAAGCCGCCACGTTGGCATATTCCGTCGGCTGGGCATAGATCACGATCGGGATATCGCCTTCCATCCCGTGGAAGGTATCCTGATAGGCGATGTACTCACCCACCGCCACAGAGGCTAAGTAGGTGGGGATGGGCTCGTCCAGTTGCCACGTCCAGACCTTGGAGCTGTCGGCAAGCGTCAGCACATCGGTCAGCATGCCGCCACAGACGGCTGTCTTGTTCTGTTCGGTACGGATATGGGTGGTATAGCTCGACTTGTCGGTGAAGACATCCATACAGGGGAACCAGCAACGCCCATAGCAATGGGGCAAGCTCTGGAAGGCGACGCCCATCGTGTAGGCATACTGGCCAGAGAAATAGAAGCCTCCCCAGCCGGAGTCTTTGGTCGGCACGCCATGGTAGAAAACCGTCACCAGGACCGTGTCACCCGTCTGTATGGTGGGCACCGTGATGGTCAGACGTTCGCCAATATGGGAAAACTGAGCGTTCTGCCCGTTCACCTTGACAGAGTCGGCAGTCAGGGCCAGCAGATCCAGCATCACCTCTTGGAGGTTGGGCATCTTGGAGACGATGGTCAGTTGCGCCTCGCCCTCGATGTTGTGAGCGGTGAAGTCCATGATGGTCAGCGACAAATCGTAATGCACCACATGCATCGTGTCGCTGCGGTTCTGGGCGGAGAGGTTGAGGGTCAACAGGACGGTCAGCAGGGCTGACAGCAAAGCGGTTTTCTTGATCATAGGGATATTATTCAAAAACAAAATTCACAGATTTTGTAACGTTTTTTTAGAGTGCAAAAATACATAAAACTGCAACCCGTCACAACAACACGACACAGGCGATCTGCCAGAGCGATGGGGTGAAGTCGAAGTAATAGAGGGCGGCGCCCCACCGGTCTTTCTGGCGGATGGTGTTGCCGTCAATAAAAAACAATGGCGTGCCCCAGCGATCCTTCTGACGGATGGTGTTGTAGTCAGCATCGTACCACAGTATCTGTTCGCCCCAGCGGTCGCAGATACGGACTGCATCTTCCTGGAAGAAAAGGAGTTTCGCACCCCATCGGTCTTTCTGATAGACCGTCTGTGCGTGGCTCGTCGCGGCGACGGATATGAGCAGTATGGATAGGATGAAGGCTTTTCGCATAACGAGGTGTGGTTTGGGGTGCAAAGATAGAAAAAAAGGTGAGAATTCCAGCCTCGAAGTTGCGGCGGCGGGGCGACTATAAACAATTATTGAAAAAGCGACGAGAGAGGAATTCCCATCATCCGGCGGATCCAAAGCCCAAGGAAACGGTCGCTCACACGGAATCGTTTGTTGTGCTCAACCACCAATTCCTCTCCCATGAGTTTTTTGATGGCAGCCTGTACTGAGCTGGGGGATAATAATTTATGGCGTTTTACAAAGGCGGCGGAGGTGATTTGCGAAGACCAACCATCCACCGCAATGGCGTAAAGCAGCGACTTTTGGCTGGCAGGCAAATTGGAAAGCGTCTCCCTATAGTGAGTACCATTATCCTCCAAAATATTTTGGACAGAAATAAGAATTGTTTCAATAGTACAATCCGTTTCTTTATCTGTATTGGAAAAGGCCTCGTTCATCGTTTTCTGCACATAATAGGTGTGTCCTTCAAATGCGTCGTAAACCATGCCTGCAATGGTGCTTTCAATTTTCCTCCCTTGATTTTCGAACATTTGGCATATAAAATCCACATATACGTCACGTACGATCGGCAAAAGATCCATATTATCTGCACTCTTATAAAAAGGGCGTCTTCCGCTTTCAAACATCATACCCAGCAGATGTTTCTCGCTACCGGCGAAAATGAAGTGACAGTTGTTCACCTGCTGTATCTGCCCTCTCAGCAAAGCCTCAACATTCTTCTCAGGGTATTTGCCGATTTGTTGGAACTCATCAACGGCTACTATGCAGGGTTTGTCCGCATTTTGCAGATACTGGAAAATCTCCTTCAACGTATATTCCGGTTGTTCAATATCGCCTAATCCAAGACTGAAGGTGGGGAGTCCTGTGTTGCCGTCAAAGCCCATTTTTCCGCTGATGCTTTTAAGGATTCTCACAAAATTCTGCGTCATTTTCTTGCCTCGTGGAACCGTCTGCTCATAAACAGCGCGGCCGAGTTCGTGCACCAACTCTTGCAAACAGCTCGTATGCAGAATGTCGATGAAAAATGTGTAATAGTGGTCACGCAGTTCCGCTTTGTCGAAACAAAATTGGATCAGTCCGGTCTTACCCATACGCCGGTCCGATTTCAGCAGTACGTTGTTGCCGTTTTGCAAGAGTTTGATGAGACGTTCGGATTCCGTCTTCCTGTCGCAGAAACTCTCTGGTTTGATCCGCCCGATCACCGTAAATGGATTCTCCATATTCTTCATATCCATATTATTTTGGCGGCAAAGATACGAAATATTTTTACATTATTCAAAATAAATTATTTAATTTAAATAATTCAATTCAAATAACAAAGGCTAATCTGTCGGGATTGTAAAAGGTCTACGTCAAGACATCTCTTACAGTATCTCCATCGCAATCCGGGCGCACGCCTCGGCATCCGCGAGGGCATGGTGGTGGTTCGTCATGGGACAGCCGCAGGCCGCCGCCACGGTGTGGAGCTGGTGGTTGGGCAAGCGCCGCCCGAAATGACGCCGCGAGGCGCGACAGGTGCAATGAAACTCGTAGTCGGGATAGTCCATCTGGTAAACCTGGAATACCGCTCGCAGGCAGCCCTCGTCAAAGGGACTGTTGTGCGCCACCAACGGCAATCCCTCTATCATGGGCTCTATTTGTTGCCACACGTCAGGGAAAACCGGCGCGTCATCCGTGTCCTCATGCGATAGCCCATGTACGCGCTGGCAGAACCAGGCATAGTAGTCGGGCTCGGGCTTGATGAGGCTGTAGAACGTGTCGGTGATGAGGCCGCCGCGCACGACCACCACGCCCACGCTGCACACGCTGCTGGGATGTCCGTTGGCGGTCTCGAAATCTATGGCGGCAAAATCTTGCATGATTGTTCTTTCTTCGGGGTGTACAATGCCGTGACATTTCATAAAATGCCACCGACAATCCTGTTTATATCTTGATAGGCAGCGGGTATCCGAATTTCGATTGCATCTCTTGCAGAATCAGTTGGAAAGATTCGGGCAGTCGCTGCCACATCTGCAGGACAATTTCTTCCGGAATCTCCTTGTAGAAGGCTTCGGCGATGCCGCCGGTGATGCAGGCCAACGTGTCGCTGTCGCCTCCAAGTGATACCGCCAGCCGGACGGCATTTTCAAAGTCGTTGCTGTCGAGGAAGGCGATGATGGCTTCCGGCACGGTGCCCTGACAACTCTCGTCAAATTCATAGTACGGCCGAATCCCGTCGCAGGTGCGGTGAAGGTCATAACCGAACATTTCTTCGACATAGGCCTTGATTTCGTCCTTCGTTTTGCCGTTGCGGGCGAGGAAGATGGCGGCGGCGGTGGCCTGCGCCCCCTTGATGCCCTCGGGGTGGTTGTGGGTGATGGATGCCGACAGCTCCGCCACACGGAGGGTTTCGTCCAGCGTGTCAAAAGCCCAGCCTACCGCACTCACGCGCATGGCCGAGCCGTTGCCCCAAGAGTTGTAGGGTTTGCGCTCCCGACCGCTGAACAGCCATCTGTAAAAGCTGCCCCCATAGCCGCCCATCGGACAGGGAAAGTCATGGGCGATGCGCACCATCGTCTCTTCCAGCACGGATTGCGTGTGTTCGCTGTCGGATAACAGCCAATCGGCAACGGCGAACGACATCACACTGTCATCCGTATAGCTGCTGCGAAAACAAAAAAAAGGAAAATCCGTGGTTTTGATGTTGTTGAATTCATACACCGAACCTGCGGTGTCACCGATAATTGCGCCTAACATAGACTAATTGTTTTGATTATTCTGCAAAACTACAAAATTATCCCATTCGCCATCATAGCCTCAAAGAACAATTTTCTCCTCCTCATTCTCCACAGTTTCAACACACTCCTCAATATCAGCAATCAATTCTTTCAAAAACACGATTTTGGCCGACTTGTCTGGGAAATTGTCAGGTCGTTCTTCGAATTCGCTCTCGATTAAGTCGCTAATCGTGAATTCCCATCCCAAACCATCTTCGTCTGGGGCTACATAAAAATAGTAATCGTTCATATTCATCATCCCTGATACGTGTCGGGCGCAACTGTTAAAGAGTTTGTAATATGTCGGCATAATAACACACGGGTGTGCAAAATCGTGGCACTGTTTCTTTAGAAGTATAAAGGAAGAAAAAGGGTCTCACCCCCCAAAAACGCCACCACAGACATTATCTTTGCGCCCAAAGTGACGGTGTCTAATAAAATCTTCAAAGCTCATACCACAAGGATCTTTAAATTCAACTTCCACATACTCCTCATAGTCCAGAAAGTTTCCTTTGAAATCGTATAATTTGCAGTCGCTTTTGCCACCAATCATGCGGTCGCCGATGTCAGAGATTGTTGTTGGTATATAGACGGTTTGCAGTTTGGAAAATTCTTCAAAAGCGAGCCAACCCACCTCCTTGCATCTATATGGCAGTTTGAGGGATGTGATTTTGTCAGAGTGAAAATAGTCCCACTCATTCTCAACAACATCTACATCATAGTATTTGTCGTTCACCTCAATGATGTCCGGAAAATCGAAATGCCCGTCCATGGTTGGGAATGCGCTTTCGCCCGTTAATCTGACTTTGCCATCGAAGAGAGAACAATCCAGTACTTGTTTGGCATCAGCGCCGTAAAATGAATCCGGATGAACTTCATACAAAAAGACTTTCAGAATGTATGTGGCCACTACATTGCAAGACTCATAGTATTTGATTCCCGATATGTCGTTCTCTAACAGCGTTGTTGTTTCCGCACCCTTTTTCAAAACGAGCTTTTCTGCATTTGCTAGTTCAATTTGTCCTGCAATGGTGTCGCCGAGGGTTTCCACATAGATGTAATCCCCTTTTTTCAAATGTTTGATGATATATTGCAACATATTCTTTGTTTTTTGTTTCGATAAAAAATAAGATAGGGGTATGCCAAAATGTAGCATTGCGTCCTCGCGATGGTCTCACAATCTATGAATCAAAATGTTCAGAATGATTCTCAATATACGTCACCACACGCTCAATCTCTTCCGGCTGCACCAACGCACCCTGCAATCGCAAAAGCTCACCGTTATGCGAGAACAGCATGTCGCCTTTCCCGGCGAGTTCTTCTGCTCCGCTCTCGTCCAAAATTGTTCGTGATTCGATGCTGGTGCTGACTCTGAATGCGATTCGCGATGGAAAGTTGGCTTTGAGCCAACCAGTGATAACACTGTAATCGTGTACTTGGGTGGATATAATCAAGTGTATGCCCACTGCTCGCCCAATTTGTGCCAAAAGATGAATTGTACTTGCTGCATCACCGTTCTCTGCCCTCGTCAATTCATCAAAGAGATTAATTACCACCACGAGGTAAGGGAGTTGTTTATCGTCTGATACGTTAGTGTTATATTCTTGGATGTTTCTACTATGGGTATTTCTCAACAACTCGTAACGGTGATCCATTTCCTCGCTTATATGATTTAACGCATTCCCCATTTTTTTTGTGTCTGTGATAATATCAGATTCCAAATTTGGCAACTCTGACAAATAGCTGTTTGTTAGCTTTTTATATATCGAGAAAGCATATCTTGATGGATCCATTATAACGAATTTGAGTTCGGACGGACATTTCTTGTAAAGTAACGAGAGGATTATGTTGTGGAGCAGTGTCGTTTTCCCTTGCATACATGCACCGCCAATAAGAAGCTGTGGCATCTTGCTCAAGTCTGTAATGATGGGCTGGCCATCTATGGTCACACCCAAAGCTATGGGGAGTTCAGCTTCGCTGTTTTGAAACGCTTCTGTTTCAATCAGAGAACGTAATGAGAGCGTTTGCGGGTTCTTATTTACGATATCAATGCCAAAAGCGATTTTCCCGGGCAGTGGAATTGTGATACGATTCCTGCCTAAATGTCGAAGAAGCAGTGAAATGTATCTCTCCAACTTTAATAATTTAGTCATTCGGGCCGGCGGTGCCAATGTGATATTATACGAACTGTATGCCAGTCCGCATTGAACCGTTATTTCTTTGAATGGTATCTCAAAATACTTCAGAACCTTGGTTATTGACTTTTTGTTTCTTTCAATTTCTTCAGAAGAAACACAGGGTTGTACATTGTCAATTTTTTCCAACAAATCTATGGGTGGAAAAGGATGATTTGTTGATTTTGGTTGATCGATTTCTTGCATATTATTGATTTTAAAATGACGAATGGATTTCTGCTGGCAAAAATAGCGCACGGGTGTGCTGAAATGTGGCACAACTCATCCCTCCAACCCTTCGCACGCGGCGAACACGTGCTCTCCAAGGGTTGCCGTGCCTGGTAGTTGTACCCTTCGTATCTTCTTGCAACCGCAGAAGGCCCACTCGCCAATGTGCGCCACAGAAGCGGGCTTTGGTCCTGCGATTATCTCCGCCACTCGGCGGTCTATACTTCCAAGGAAGTCCAACAAAGGCGTGTTGCCGTCCGCTTGGGCAATCTCCTCCTGCATATCAACGATGTGTATATCATCCACGCCCAGGAAATGTTTGTCGGGCAGCTCGTACAGTTTGGAGTTGTGTCTTGGCGGCATTATATAGATAAGCTGTCTTCTGATATTGGCGTGATGCGCCTTGCACCACACCAAATTAACTCCTATCGCTCCGATTACCAACTCCATATTCGATAATCCTTCGCATTTCGGATCGGGATGCGGTTTGCGCACCATATTTGAGGGCGAATCCCACACCAACAGCCACACCTCCACGGGCGGGTCGTAGGGACCATCTTCCACTCCATAGAGATACTTTTTGACAAAATCCGCGCTCTCCATCCATTCGTAGGCGTATGACGAAGGCATTTGTTGCATAATGCCCTCTTTGCTCTGCGCGGCGTTGAAGCCTACAGGGATGATGATGTGTTTCGTTCCGTTCATTGTCAGAGTTGTTTTTATTGTTGCGGCAAAAATAGCACACGGGTGTGCCAAAATGTGACATTGCATCATTCCCCCGTCACCACCTCCATCGTGATCTCCGTACGGAAGTCGCGTACGAAGATGAAATCGGTGAGGGCGAAGTTGGTGTGGTCGAAAAGGTGGTGGAACGCGCTGATGAGGTGCAGGTCTTTGGTGAGCTCCGGGTCGAGCCCTTCATTCCAGTTGGGCGGCGGACAGGTCAGTCCGATGAAGTCGTCGAACGATTCGCGGAAGTCGCTGGGGAGAGTCAGCGTGGAGAGGGACACGCCGTCCTCGTAGAGCGGATTGTAGCCGCTGTCGCGGAGCGCGCACCACACTTCGTCACGCGAGTCGTTCTGCAAAGGGTGCAGCGTGGGATAGTTGCTGCCGAGGTAGCATCTGGCAGTGACTACCAGATGTTCGCCGTAGTCGCAGGAAAGCGTGTCGCGATAGATGCGGCGGGCGGTTTCGTACATCTCCTTCAGCGCCTCCCGCAGTGCTTCGTTGAAGGCGATGATGTCGGGGAGCAGCTCCGCTTGGTTTACCGGCTCCGCTGCTTGCCGGTTGAGGAGTTCCTTGCGCAACTTCAACAGGTCTTGGCGTTCGGTGTAATCGACTTTCCCGTCGTTGTAGGCCCGGAGAATATCCTGCTCGATAAGTTCAATCACATAATCGTTGTAATGGATCATAGTTTTGGGGTTTATTGGGTTTTACGGCGGCAAAAATAGGGCACAAGTGTGCGAAAACGTGGCACAAATGTGAGCGCGAAGATGTTGTCATACTTAGGAATTGTGTTCCGAAAATTTCTGTAATTTTCGGAGTGGTATTCCGAAAATTTTATTATCTTTGCCGCCAAATTATGAATGCGATGATTAAACGGATATTAGACAAAACGATTCTTTCTGCGGACAGCACTTTTCTGTTCGGGGCTCGCCAGACGGGAAAAACAACATTGCTGCTGGAGCTCTTTCCCGACGCACGTTTTTATGACTTGTTGGAAAGCAACACCTACGAACGACTGCAACGCAATCCATCTCTCCTCAGGCAGGATTTGGAAATGTGCGACCCTGGCACGTTGGTCATCATTGATGAGGTGCAGTCGCTGCCCGTTTTGCTGAATGAGGTGCAGTGGCTTATGGTACGCAAAGGACTTCGTTTCATTCTCAGCGGGTCGAGTGCCCGAAAACTCAAGCGCGGCGGTGCCAACATGCTCGGCGGCAGAGCAATGCAGACGAATCTTTACCCTCTTGTCAGTGCGGAAATACCCGATTTTGATTTGATCAAGGCGGTTAACCAAGGCATGATGCCAAGACATTATCTTGCTGACACCGACAGATATTGGCAAATGTTGCAGGCATACGTTGCCGTATATTTACGTGAGGAAATCAAGGCAGAGGCACTTGTGCGCAATATGTCCACATTCACTCGCTTTCTCGAGGCTGCCGCCTTAACCGATGGCGAGATGGTCAATTACAGCAATATAGCGCAGGATTGCGGTGTTGACTCGAAAACGGTTGCGGGCTATTTTTCCATTTTGGAAGAGACCCTGATCGGATATATGATTCCTGCATTTTCCAAGGTGGTGAAACGTAAATTGCGGCAAGCCCCGCGCTTTTACTTTTTTGATGTCGCTATTCCCAACTATCTGCTAGGACGTCGAGCTCTGACTCCTGGTTCGGCGGATTTCGGCCACGCTTTCGAACATTTTGTCATTCAAGAGATTGTGGCTTACTTGGGCTATCATCGTATGCTTGAAGTGCTCTCGTATTGGCACACTTATTCTGATTATGAGGTTGATGCAGTTTTGGGGGATGCCGAAGTGGCTATCGAAATCAAATCCAATAGTGAGGTTCAATCACGACATCTCCGCGGACTGAAAGCATTCAAAGAGGAGCATCCCCAATGCCGCTTGATAGCAGTTTCTCTTGACCCTGTACCACGCATGCTCAACGATGTAGAGATATGGCCGGTCAAGATTTTTCTGAAAAAGTTGTGGGATGGTGAAATCTATTCAACGGCAACGACACTCTAATACCTATACACAACCATTGTTTTTGAATGAAATTTTGAAGTAGCACTTCAGATTTTATCGTAAAATCTGAAGTGGATTTCCGTAAATTCACACAATCGGATCCGGGCAGACATTCCTCCGCTGGCACCTCCCGCACTCGCTTCCGCGCCACATCTTGTCGAACTCCTCAATGGCGGCGGACACAATAGAGGGTTCATCGGTAAGGATTCCTGCCTCGAAGTTACGGCGATAAGGCGATTTCATCCCCATACCCGCGCCCGTGAGGTTCGCGCTGCCCACGTAGCAGACTGTTTGGTCGATGACGATGATCTTAAAATGTACTCGCGGACACATCACCCGTTCCAGCATCTTGGCCAGTCGCGGGTAGCGGTCGAAGTCGGCGCGGAAGTTCGGTCCCGGCTCCTTCGCGTGTATAAGCCGCACCTCCACGCCCTTGCCAAGCATCTCCGACAGCACCCCGAGAAACGGCTTTTCAGTACCGCCCTGCAGCACGTACAGGTCTTTGATGTCGGCGGTTCCGATCCACAGCGAAATTTTCGCCTGCGCCGCGAGGTTCAGCACGGTGGTGTAGTGGGAGGAGTCGGTGATGAGGGTGGTGGGCATTACTTTATGATTTCTTCAAATATATGTGCTATTTCTTTTGAGGAAAACGGTTCGAATACTTCGTGCCAAAGATCGTAAGCCAGTTGTTCAGCTTTATCCTTAGCCTTAAAAAGACATTCGTCAATGGAGACTATTTCGTCGCGTACATCAAAAACTTTTGATGGTATTTTTTTGACGAAAGGAAACCAACTATGGTTTTGTATATTTTCCACATACTCTTGCAAAGGCAAAAGGGATTTTTTCTCTCTTATTCGTGAAAACACACTCATACTATCTGTGTTTTTGGCATCTACCCAAAGACATACACCTCTCCTGCACCAGGGTGTATTCCACCAATGCCATTGAATGATAATTTCGATCAGTGGTGTTACAGACGGTTTGATACAAATGGAGTTGTAATCGCAATATAACGTCCAAGCTGAATCCAAATGCATTTCAGCGATTTTCTTCAACTCGGTTATTAAACGATTTTTTAGCTCGTTCAACAAATCCGTTTTCATATTTGCAAGTTCAATATATGAACGCCATTTATCGACTGTGTCAAATAAAGCCAAAACATCTTTTACTTCTTCCATTTTCTATAGGTTTTTGCAATAGGATTTATATTGTGAAATCAGATTGATTAGCGGAGTGTTGTCGGGAGAAAGTTTATTTATACACTCCGTTAACCACGCTACTATGTCTTTTTCAAAAGAAAGGGTGATTGGGTTAAGTGGTAAAAAAAGAGGGAGATTATCTCCAAATTCTTTGGGTTTCTCTAAAGAATTTTCGCTGATAGATTTACCCATGTTTGGAACAAGATAGACAATTTTATACTCTGGATGAGACTTGTAATATTCTTCGGAACAATCTTCTTCGCAATGGTGAATGTTTTCACACCAATATCGATATAGTTGATTCTCTTGATCCCCAGCCCAGTTAGACTTGTTCTCTATTATTACTACACTTCGAGGATGAATCCGCTTAAGCATAACATCGACTCGTCCAATTTCTGCTGTTGAAATCCATTCGTCACACTCTTGGATATCAATGCCAATCCGCTTTAGAAATAGTCCTAAAAACAAATTTCCTTGACCATGCATAGGATTATTTGAAAGAAAAAAGTGCAGGATCCGACTGTGAATAGGCTCCGTTATTCCTGAAAACTCATTCCAAAGACAAAAAACATTGATAAATTCGCCTCTGTTTATTTTCTCTTGTTTTTTCTTGTGAATTTCCTTTGTAATTGCAACAAAAGATTCTATTGCTTTTGAAAAATCAATAATATCGCTCATATCTACCTACATTCTAACAGTAACAGTTGTAGCCGTACTTCTGTTGTTCAAATCTATACGGCAGTTTTCCTTCTAACTCAGGCGGAATCTCTTGAAATAGATCTATGTTATACCATTCCACCTTGTTTAGAATCTCTATCGTGTTGTCAAGAGCTTCGGGAATGTCAGAAAACAACTCTGCCATTTCTTCTGAGGTTTTGAGCCATTCTTGTTTGCTGACATACCAGCGCGATGGATCGTTTTTCTCTTTTCCGATTGCAAAACACAACATATCGTCGTGTGTTTCGGCATCCTCTTCATTGGTGAAGTACACATCGTTTGTGCATATAATTTTCACGTTGTGCTTTTGTGCCAATTTGATAAGTGCCGGTTCTATGGATTTCTGGTCCCTGAAAATATCCCTGTTTGCCTGTGTTTTTTTGTCTTTTACTTCGTGACGCATCAATTCTATGTAGAAATCATCACAAAAGAGGTTCTTAAACCACTCGACGGATTTCTCGGCCTCTTCCAACTGTCCTTTTTGAATGTATCTCGGAATCTCTCCAGCAAGACAAGCTGATGTAGCAATCAGTCCTTCGTGATACTTTTCAATTGACCTATGTTCTGTACGGGGACAATAATAATAGCCATCTGTCCATGCCTCATTAACAATCTTAAGCAGATTATGGTAACCTACTTCATTCTTTGCCAACAGAATCAAGTGCCATCCTTTGCCTTCTCTTAAAAAGTTACCCCTTGAATGAAGGTCGCTGTGGGCACAATAAATCTCGCAGCCGAAAATCGGTTTGAACTTCTCGTCGTCTATTTTGTTCTTGTTTACCTCACAGCAGTAATTGTATAATTCTTTGATGCCGAACATATTCTTGTCAGTCAAAGCCATACCTTGCATATTGCACGCAATAGCTTTGTCCACAAGCTGTTTGATTGTTGATAACCCATGTAACGATGAGTAATAAGAGTGCACATGAAGATGCACGAATTTGTTCTTGTTCTCCATAAGTGTATTATAAAATACTTAAAGACTATTCGCTTTGCAAAAATACAAAAATAATCCCCCCATTCCAATCATCGCCCTAAACGATAATTTCCTCCTCCCTCTCCACCTTTTCCACACACTCCTCAATACCCGCAATCAAATCTTTCAAAAACTCGATTTTTGCCGACTTGTCCGGGAAATTGTCAGGTTTTGCTTCGAATTCGTTCTCAATCAAGTCTCTAATCGTGAATTCCCATCCCAAACCTTCTTCGTCTGGGGCTACATAAAAATAGTAATCGTTCATATTCGTCATCCCTGTTACGTGTCGGGCGCAACTGTTATTTGTTTTTGTTTTATGAAACTTACAAAGGAAGGCCTTTGCGCTCTTCTTCTAATTCGTTGATTTTCTTACGGATGATCTCGCCGACATCGGCATGCTTGTGGAGGTAGTCTGATAACTGGCGACCTACCACATCGTTAACATATTCGTGAATGGTCGGACCGTCGGGTTGCATCCAATCAGAACCGAGGCGTGTGTGCGCTCCTGTTTCATAAATAGGTTCTTGCACTTTGATGGTGATGACAGCGGAAACGGAGTTACAGATATCATCGGTTTCATACCATTTGCCGAAATATGAGCGGATTGTTTTGGCTAACGCCTCACGAAAGGAGTTTTGGTGTGCGCCACCTCGCGGAGTGTAGTGTTTGTTGACGAACGAATATAGTTCCTCCCCATAACGCCGAATAGTGTGGGTAAATACGAGCTCGAACTTGTCGTCCCGCAAGTGAATCGGCTCATATAGCATCTCCTCTCGTTTCACCTTATGGCACAAGAGGTCGTACAAGCCGTTCTTGGAAAGGAACTTCTGTCCATTGTAGTTGATGGCGATCCCTTCGTTCAAGTAAGTGTAGTTCCACATCATCTTGACGAGGTGTTGTGGTATCCAATTGTAATTACCGAATATGCTGCTGTCGAGTACAAAGGAGATGAAAGTACCAGATTGCTGGTCGCTCAATTCAACGGGGAATTCACTGATGAGTTTGCCACAATAGAACAAAACCTCTTTCGTTTGTCCGTTGCGAAAACTTTGCACTTTGAAGTAGTTTGAGAGGGCATTTGTCGGCGCAATGCCTATCCCTTTGCCTGGATTGATTTTTGTTACACAATTTACTATTTCATCAAACGGGATGCCTCTTCCGTAGTCACGCACACGCACCTCGTTATCATTGATGGTGACATCTATGCTTTTCCCATAACCTTGTTCAGACTCATTGATAGTGTTGTCAATTACCTCTTTCAGTAGTATATAGATGCTATCGTGGGGAGAGCTACCTTCGCTCTCCTTGTCAATGTACATTCCAGTGTACATGCCAGGGTGTGAGCGGACATGCTCATACCATGTTATCTTAACGTTGTCATCGTTTTTGTCATGTTTTTCCATTGTTTTGTCGCTGTTAGTGAAAGATTGATTTGAATTTCGTCGGCAAAAATAACACACAGGTGTGACAAAACATGGCAAAGTGGTGCGGAATAATTTTTGGTTGTGAAAATGTTGTGAAGGAATCTTTTTTTGGCAGCTACCCGCAAAATCCTGCGAAAAACCCTTCTTGAAATTTAACAATTGCAAAATTAAATTGTTAAAATATTTTGTATTTTGTTGGTTCTCAATATCGAAAAATATTTCACAAAAACCTTGACAAACGCCTTTTGGTGTTGTATATTTGCAGCGTAGTTAAACATAGTTTCTAATCATCAAAATAAAGTGTTATGACGAATATTATTGAAGTTGAAAACAAGATGATCACCCTTCGGAATCAGCAGGTGATTTTGGACTCCGATGTGGCAGAGTTGTACGGCGTGGAAACTCGCGACATAACAAAGCTGTGAAAAACAATCCTCTAAAATTCCCAAGTGGATATATTTTCGAGCTTGACACCAGCGAGAAATCCGAGGTGGTGGAAAATTTCCACCACCTACAAAAGCTCAAATTCTCACCACAATTCCCTAAGGCTTTCACCGAGAAAGGTCTCTACATGCTTGCCACGATTCTGAAGAGTCCGAAAGCGGTGGAAACCACCATCGCCATTGTAGAGGCATACGCGAAGTTGAGGGAACTGTCTCGGGTGATGACGGAAATCCCCCAGCAGGAGGAGAACTCCGTGGAGCAGAAAACGTTACTTCAGCGCGGCGGACAGTTAGTGGAGGACCTGATGACAGACGTGTTGCCGGTCCAAAGCAGCGAGACCTCCTTCGAGCTGAATCTCGCGATGCTCAAGTTCAAGCACTCGGTGAAACGCGGTGTTGACGAGGATAGGGTTGCCCGACTGGAATAGGAAAACGCAGAACTGAAACGGCGACTCGGGGGAAAGTCGGACTGAGGAACGAGAAACAGCAAGTTGAAGATTCGGACAGAAATGTGTGTTGCCCTGTAGAGACGTTTCCTGAAACGTCTCTATAGCAGTCGCAGGGCGATTTTGGCGCACGCTTCCGCGTCGGCGAGGGCATGGTGGTGGTTCGTCATGGGACAGCCGCAGGCCGCCGCTACGGTGTGTAACTGGTGGTTGGGCAGCCGTCGTCCGAAATGCCGACGCGAGGCACGGCAAGTGCAAAGGAACTGATAGTCAGGGTAGTCCATTTGATAGACTTGGAACACTGCTTTGAGACAGCCTTCATCGAACGGGCTGTTGTGCGCCACCAAAGGCAGGCCCTCGATCAGTGGCTCGATCTGCCGCCATACATCGGGGAACACTGGTGCGGTGTCCGTATCCTCGTGCGTGAGACCGTGCACTTCCTGGCAGAACCAGGCGTAGTAGTCGGGCTCGGGCTTGATGAGCGAGTAGAACGTGTCGGTGATGAGGCCGTTGCGCACGACCACCACTCCCACGCTGCACACGCTGCTGCGCTGTCCGTTGGCGGTCTCGAAATCGATGGCGGCGAAATCCTGCATGATTGTTCTTTTTCCGGCTGCAAAAATAAGGAATAAACGGGAATTGTTGGGGCGGAGATTACGAATTTTCATAAAGCGCCACCGTCAACCTCACTCCCCCGTCACCACCTCCATCCTGATTTCCGTGCGGAAGTCCCGAACGAAGATGAAGTCCGTGTGGGCGAGGTGGGTGTGGTCGAAAAGGTGGTGAAACGCGCTGATGAGGTGCAGGTCTTTGGTGAGTTCCGGGTCGAGCCCTTCGTTCCAGTTGGGCGGCGGACAGGTCATCCCGATGAAGTCGTCGAACGATTCGCGGAAGTCGCTGGGGAGAGTCAGCGTGGAAAGGGACACGCCGTCCTCATACTGTGGGTTGTAGCCGCAGTCGCGGAGCGCGCACCACACTTCGTCACGCGAGTCGTTCTGCAAGGGGTGTAGCGCGGGATAGTTGCTGCTGAGGTAGCATCGGGCGGTGACTTCCAGATGTT
>JAFYNM010000026.1 GCA_017549765.1 Bacteroidales bacterium | reverse complement strand
TAGTACGTTGTGCCCTGTTGTGATTTGCTTTTAAAATGTATCTTTGCAGACTGAATCAACAACAAGATATCAAATGTGCGCAACATCTGGCACGTTGTGATTTGCTTTTAAAATGTATCTTTGCAGACTGAATCAACAACCAAGGGGCTTTGCTTTTCACCTTGCCGGTGGTTGTGATTTGCTTTTAAAATGTATCTTTGCAGACTGAATCAACAACCAAGCTCATAAGCGGAAACTACAACGACAGTTGTGATTTGCTTTTAAAATGTATCTTTGCAGACTGAATCAACAACTCCATGTCCCGGCGACAGACAGCAGGATGAGTTGTGATTTGCTTTTAAAATGTATCTTTGCAGACTGAATCAACAACACTTGTCAACATACTTCTGTGTACTTGCATGTTGTGATTTGCTTTTAAAATGTATCTTTGCAGACTGAATCAACAACACGTTATTCAGTCTGCATTGTTTATCAATTACTTACAGCGATTATTTCAACAAAAAAATCAGATTAATAAAGGGGTTCCCACTTAACCTTTTCAACAATTTTTCCATTCCTAAAACAGTTCCAGTTGCTGACACGGTTGCTCTACCGACTTCTTCTCTCTGCTGTGAAATATCTCGATTTCTCCGAATTGTTTGTCTGTGATACACATGATACCAATATCCCCAGTCGGAGGCAAAAACGACTTCACCCTTTTGATGTGGACATCTGCATTCTCACGACTGGCACAATGTCGCATGTAAATACTGAACTGAAACATATTAAAACCGTCCTTCAGAATCTTCTTGCGGAAATCGGCATACGCTTTTCGTTCTTTTTTGGTCTCGGTAGGTAAATCAAATAGCACTAGGACCCACATGATGCGGTACTCGCTAAAACGTTCGGCAATCATTTTTCTGGATATATGATCTTTCGGCTCTCTCCGCTGAAACAGCGAGCCAAAGAGGCGGTTGTCTGGGTAGCAGCAAGCATGAGCGGACTACGTTGACCATTGATTTTGACATCCAACACAGGAATGGAAAGCATCACCTTCTTCACATCCGTGGTCAACTCTTCCACATAACCATGTTCATCGGTATAGTTCACTACCAGTTCATCCACATAAGGCCGATAAGGTTCCATTATATCATCAGCCAGGCAATAGGCATTGTAGCGGTTATGATGATGAATACCCCAGGTTGGCAACAAGCCGGAACTTACCAAAGAACGGGCAACAACCGCTCGCAGAATGGCATAGCCGTAGTTCAGCATGTTATTGGGAGCAACGCCATCTCTATCTCGGGTGAAATCCGGTTGATTTGGAAAAAGATTCTTCCAATAGAAAACCGCCGCCCTACCCTCCAAATTATCAGGGTCACCACTACGCACATCCTTCTCCCACTTCATCATATTGGTTACTGGCACATCTCTGCACTCTGCAAGCACAGCAGCTTGGTTATGGATTTTCTGCTGAACGGTCTGCTGCCACAGTTGCTTTTTCAGCGGCAACGATGCATCCAACTGATGACGGAAACGTTCATTCTGAACCGTATTTCCACACAACGGCAGCAACAAGCCCACTGGCAAATGGCTTTTATCGCAGGTAATGACAGCACAATTATTGTCCAGCAACGCCTCCATCAGTCCTTGAGTAATGGTTATCTGCTTGTTATCCAGCACCACCACGCCAATATCTTCTATGGGTAAAGTCTTTAACGCATCTGCCTTGAAAGATTCCGGCAGATCTTCGTTCTTTTCCACCTGGGGAAGTTTGATGACCAGCTGCTCGTTTTTAAGCGAGAGGTAGGCGGGATTGCTAAAGCAGAGGGTTCGTTTTATCATACTATTTTAGAGATTTTTGTTGCTCCGAGGGTGGCAAAAAGTTATTTGGGGTGGAGACGCTTCTTCCCAATTCTTTTTCAGTCTCTTCTCGCGCCACTCCGGCCACCTTACCGCCTCGTTTTGCTATCTTTTTGCTTTCTGCAAAAGTTTCGGGCTCTTCTTTTTGCGATATTTCGGTGGTGACACGCTCGCCCAGCATCGTGAAGATCAGTTCCAAATCATCCATGTGATCACGGAGATTCTGGTTTTTCCTCGTCAGGCCCTTGAACTCCTTATATTCAGAAGGGGTCATTCCGAAAGTGGCCTTGGAGATTTCGGCCGTCAATATGGCGAAATCCTGTTCGGAAGAAATCCCGCGTCGTTTCCACTCGTCTGTCAAATTCTGGCGAATGGCGATGCCTCGCAACCGCTTGTCAATCCAGTCCTTCGGGTATCCTTTCTTCTCGTAGAGTTCCTTCATGCGTTCCTGTGCCAGTTCGGGATTCTCAATCTCCAGCATACGCTCATAGCCCACTTGTGCCAACCACTGCTTGAAGGGTTCAGCCTTGGGCGATGGAATGGATTGGATGATGCGAAAGAGGCCTTTAACATTAGCTGACTGTACTTTACGTCTTTTGCCATCCAGAGCAATCATTTCAACTGGGGTACAAATTGTACCCCAGTTGAAATTTAAGGAGTCGTCGCGCGAACGCATTCTTTTGATGTATTGCTTTGGGTCATTACTATCCGTCAAAGCTTCAACAACGTCATATACCGAAAAATACCACTGCTCTTCCGTCTCGTTCCAGACGGTACGAATTTTTTTGTCTTGAAATAGTTTTATGTTACTCATAGTTGAATAAAATTAAGATTAATAAAATGTTCTTAATATTCGCCCACCGAGACGATCTTGCCGATATGGTTGACACGGACTTTGAGAATGTTGGCAATACCGCTCAACCCACATCGCTTCCATGTTATGCCTTTTAAAGAAGTTTGGTCTAGCACCGTGGTTTCTAAATGATGTCGAAAGAAATAATCCTTACTAGTCATTTTCTGCACTCTGAACAAATTCGGACTGACAGTGGCGTAATTATCAGGATTTTTGTACCATTCCTCATCATAATCCAGCGGGTTGAACACCATATTGCCATCTTGGTCATAACGAGGGAAAACGAAGTATTCGTTCTGCTTCATTGTGAACAGGAACTGCCAACCTTTATCTTTATTATATTCTTTGTCAATGATAGGAACACCCGCCATTGCACGGGATGTTGCTTCATAGAAGGAGACAATCTTTTCGTCCAACTCACATATCGGTTGCCCATTCTCGTCAAGTTGCGGCATCCCGTTTTTGTCCAACACGGGCTTGCGATAGATGGCCACATGATGGTTGTTGCCGGTATTCACAAAATCCACAGGCTGCTTGTTACCTTGTTCGTCAAGAATCAAGCGACCTTCTTTATCGCGCTTGTCATGCAAAGCTTCGGCATTGCTGATGCCCGTGATTGTAACACGCTTGATAGAAATACCCTTTTCCTTGTTAAGCCATATAGGGTTCTCATCCAAATTGGAGAAAGCTTTCTTAGCATCTCCCCCAAACTCTGCCAATCGTTCTTTCAGAATACTGCGAATGCCCACATCCACTACTTTGTCCAGTTTCAAATCAGGAGAAATCTCCTTGCGAATGGTATAAATCTTTTCAAAAGTGACAGTTTTCACCTTTTCAGGCACTTTAACGGTATGATACTCGTTCAGCCATAACGGATTCTTTTCCAAAGAATTTTTCCCGGCGAAAGCTTTCTTCGGGTCTCCGTCATACTGCATCAATCGAGCCCTCAAAGCCTCCCTATAAGACTTCTTAGCCACCGTCTCTATTTTGGCGACATTGAACGAGGCGTTAACCTTTTCCTCTTTGGTCGCGTATTGTTTGCCACAGCCATAAACCGTCTCTAAATGCAGCTGTCCGCGAGGAGTTTTGGTCAACTGACCATTTATGTTTTTCTTATTTCCATCCTTATTTATAATTTCAGATATCACGAAATTCTTGGCTTTGTTGATATTTCGTGTCACCACCTTATTCTTTGCTTTTATGGAGACGATCGTGCTTTCCAGCTGCCGTTTCGCTTCGGCACGGAACTCATCAATGGGCATGGGTGGGTTAAAACGTAACTTTCCATGATCGTCCCGATGAAGTTCTTTTTTCTCAATTCCATAAATAACAGAGGACCGTTTTTCTTTACTCAAGTCCGCCAATTCCACCATATCCAAATCGAAATACTCATCCACACCTTTTTGCACGCGAGCATTCAGGTTGTTCAAATATTGGATGAAACTTCGTTTGGTAAAGGCTATAGTGAGCGCATCCATAGCATGGTGACGGTGATCATTGCGTTTAGTCCAGTCCTTGATATGTCGTATGCGCTGACCGTCTCGGCCTTCAATCACTTCTGTAAGTCCCAATTTATTGTATTTGTCCCAGTTAAGTTCCTGCATCACATCCACCAACTGCCAGTCCTCGCGAAGTCGATCCGTCACGCTGCCCGTTGTAGGAACCACAAAACGCACCAACTCTTCCAAAATCTCCCTAGCTTTCTTTGCGATATATTGCGAGTCACGCAAATCACGATTGATGAAGCCACTTGGTATATCCGTCTCCCGCATCAACAACTTGTCCCGCTTAGTCCTGGTAATTATACCATCCTTATACAATTTCTCAATGCGTGACTTGTAATTACCTTCAGCATACTCATCACCATATTTTGTTGCAACAAAATCGAAAGCCGTTGCATTATATTTATCCAAATTGGCCTGTCTAGCTTCCAATGTTTTGTTGGAAAAAGAATCATCGAAAAGTTTGGCTTGCGGGATAATATGTTCAATATCAAATTCTTTGCTGAATAGTTTCTCGCGTGGTATGTATGTATTGGTGTACAATGTGTGATAACCATTCGATTCAAGTTCTTTATACAATTTGTAGCGAATAATGTCATTGCGGCTCACATGTTCCAAGAAGAATGGTTCACCTTTCAATACTTTCACATATTCTTCGTGTAATCGAGTGGACTTATCAATAGATTTGGTCATCTCTTCGCGTTCCTTGGCCGATTTTTTCAATTCTCGCGCTAATTCAATGCGAATTTCATCGGGTTTTCCATACTCATCAACAATAGCATTGACCACGTTCACCATCTGGTTCAAAATCTTCTCCACCACAGGATTTCGCAAGCTGTTCCGGGGCAAAAGTTCAAGTCTGTTTTTCAGTTTCTTTTGCTCAATTTCCGCCTTAGTGAGAGATGATTTAGAATGTCTATATCCGGCATACTCGCACGCCACACTATATTCCAATCCATCTTTCAAATGCGGTAATATTTTGCGGATTGCCTTTGCACTTAAACTGCCATAATCAGGCTCGAAAACCACATTTGCCAGCACGGTAGCGGCTTCTTTGTCAAACCCGCATTGCTCACTCAATTTCTCTACCAGTTTCTCATTGCCAAGTTTGGAATTATCGCCCTCAAAGGAGTAAAGCAGATGCCAAAGCATGTACATAGGCTGGCGTTCTAAAGCTTGACCCTCTAATGAGGAATCAAAACACAGGATTCCAGTGTCAAATCCCAATCCAGCAAAGACTTCTGTTACTAAGGACAGTATTTCTTTGGAATACATTTTCGCAAAATTATGGTCACCATGCCCCGTCATTTCAATGATGGATTGGTAGGCCTTGAAAAGTTCAGCTTGTGTATGGTTACCATCCAAGTCTTTGTAGTTCAAATCCAGATCCTTTGCATTGCCGAACAATAGCTTCAACACTTCTGTTTTTGACAATTTCTCCCTATAGTTCAATTCGGAAAAAAGAAGCTCTTTCTCTTCCTGATACAAAAATCGCCTCTTCATTTCCTTACCGCTCACCTGCACATTGTTCAGCACTTGCCAAATCTTAAATTCCTGATACAATGGTGATGATTTAGGACATACACGGCTACCGACGGTCTTCATTTTTTTCTTCCCATCTACCTCAACTTCAACTATCCGACTCTCAAATTCACAGAATGAAATCAATCCTTTTTGTGACTTGAGCGGTCGTTGATAGAAAATGACAATATCGCGGATCTCCTTTTTGAGTTCTGGCGTCAGTTCCTTATGAAACTTCGCTTGAGTCTCCCATATCGTTTCGAACTCATTAAGATAATCCTGACGGTAAAACACCTGATTTTTCAAGCCGTCATTGGGATTTTTGTCCAACTGCGTCATCTGATACTGACCAACAGTTTGGTGATTGAAATACAGAGCCTTACTTCGATCACTAATGTCTCCTAAATAACCACTAGCATTGCTGATTTGTCCATTGATTTCTTGCAATACGATGGCTAATTCTTCCAAACCCAATTGTCTGTAGATGGCATCATTTCTCCACTGGTAATTCTCAAGTTTCAATTCTTGTCCTTTGGTTGATCTATTGATACCAACAAGATTGAATGGCTTTGCACAAATCGCCCAAGATTGTGATTTGTTCTTATCTTTTAGTTCCTCCTTCAAAGTATCTAACATTTTTTCGGGATAATATTGTCGTTGACGATCCCACACAGCATCAAATTCATTCTGTAAATCAGAGCGATAAAACTCAGGTAGATGCTTCTTGCCACTCTTCAACAACTGTAAAGATAATTGTCCAGGAGTTAAGCCTTCTTCATACAGCCGCTTTGCTACTTCCATTCCATCTATCAGTTGTCCTTCCTCGGCACTTTTAGCCTTGCGGCTACTTTTGTAACCGCGCTTTTTATTAATCATCAACAACACGCGAGCAAATTCAGACAAAGATATCTCTTCAGTCGCTGCCCTAGAACGCAACCGATATGTTTCAAAAGTTGTTCTATTCCCATTTTCAGACAGAATCGTTACGTCGTCAATAAAGCCATGCTTTTTCAGTACTTCAATAAGATTCTCGCGGCGCAACTTGTAGCGTTGAAGATTTCTACGCATACTACGCTTAAGGGTTCTGTCGGCATTTGTGGTGATACTTTTACCTTTTTCAAAATTAGTCAACTCATCAACAGTCAAAGGATTTACTCTGACTCCTAATTTTACAATTGATGATTTCTCATTAGCATTTTCCGCTTCATTCACCACCGCCCAGCCGATGCTGTTCGTACCCAAGTCTAATCCTAATATTTTTTTCATGTTCAGAGAGTTTTCATAAAAAAGAGCGAGAATGTGAATCCCCGCTCTGAATGTTTTCACAACGGAATAATCCTTATTGTGATTTGCTTTAAAATGTGCTGCAAAAATACTACAATATTTGAAATCTCCAAACAAAAAACCGAAAAAATCCTAAAGAAAAATTAACCACCCACAATTTGTGACACAATCTGACACAAAAAAAAAACTTCCAACTCCCAACTTCCAACCCTCAACTGACAACTGATAACTGATAACTGACAACTGACAACTACCTCTCCACCTCAAACCTCACTTTTGGAAACATCTTCTTGTTGGCAGACCCATACCCCACCGCATAGTTGATCTCCCCGGCGGGCACCTTGACAACCACTGGCCCACCGTGAGCATCGGCGACCATATGCGACAAACGGTCGCGCCACAAGGCGGTGAGCACCAACTCCTTGAAGGAGACATGGAAGGGCCCGGCCAGGTAGTCGGCGCCACTCAACAAGCCCTCCGACGGGTGCAGGCCCATCCGCAAGATGGTGACACCCTGTTCGGTAAAATATCGATACAGGTCTTTGCACCACTCCACCGCCGTCTCCAAGTCCAACGGCTCGTATTCCCCCTGCCGGTACTGCTTCGCCAACAGCGTGTCCTTGACCACCAAGGTGGGATAGATGCGCGTGCAGGAAGCTCCTAGCTCCACGATGGTCTCCGCCGTACGCATGGACTTCTCCTTCGTGTCGCCCGGCAGTCCAATCATCATCTGCAAGCCCAGTTCAAAGCCCGCCTCGACAATCATCCGCGATGCAGCACGCACCTGCTCCACCGTGTGGCCCCGCCCGACCTGCGCGAGCACCCCGTCATCCAACGACTGCGCCCCCAGCTCTATGAGCGTCACCCCATAGCGCTTCAACAGCTGCAACACCTCCGGGGCGATGTAGTCGGGACGGGTGGACAGCTGGATGTCACGCACCCGACCACTTTGCAGATAGGGTTGCGCCACCTTCAGGTACATTTCCTGCTCCTCCAACGACATCCCCGTGAAACTGCCCCCGAAGAAGGCAATCCGCACCTCCACATCTTCCGACATGGTAGCCAAATGCGTATCAATGATGGCCCGTGCCTCCTCTGGCGTGGGCACGCTCCCCTGCCCCGCTATCGCGAACTGGTTGCAATAGGAACAGCGAAACGGACACGCCCGCTGCGGAATGAAAATCGGAATAACCCGGTAGGATGTCTTGGCTGTCATCATATTCTGTTGAGAAAGCAAAAGTAACAAAAAAACTATATCTTTGCCGCCTATATTTCAAGGTTTGGCTCAAGACCTATGTTTTCAAAGCTCTATCGGCACATACTACTGTTCATCGCGTTTTGTATCAGCATACTATCCCTCTCTGCACAAAACGTCACGCTCTCCGGCACAGTCAAAGACGACTCCAACGGGGAGACGCTGCTGGGAGTGTACATCCTGCTCTCCGACACGGCGCGCCATCAGGTTGTGGACGGCTGTGTCACCAACCAAGCAGGCTTCTACTCTATCACGGTGCCGGCAGGCGTCTATGAAGTCAGCATCAACTACATGTCGTACAAAGAGCAGAAGCAGGTCATAAACCTCCGGAAGAGTCAGCGGCTGGACATCGACCTGGTGCCTGACGCCATCCTCGGCGAGGAGGTGGTCATCCAAGGTGAGCGTACCAACAACAATGTGGAGAGCGCCGACGTGGGCCGTATGGAGATGAAGATCGAGACCATCAAGGCGTTGCCGGCGCTGATGGGCGAGGCCGACATCATCCGTTCCATCCAGCTGCTGCCGGGTGTCCAGTCGGGCGGCGAGGGCAACAGCGGCTACTACGTGCGTGGCGGCGGCACCGACCAGAACCTCATCATGCTCGACGAGGCCACCATCTACAACGCGGGCCACCTCTTCGGCTTCTTCTCCATCTTCAACGCCGACGCCGTCAAGAACATCGAGCTTACCAAGTCGGGAATGCCCGCCTACTACGGCGGCCGCGCAGCCTCCATCCTCAGCGTCACCCAGAAAGAGGGCAACATGAAACGCTACGAGGTGGACGGCGGCATCGGCCTCATCTTCTCCCATCTGACCGTCCAAGGCCCCTTCAAGAAGGAGAAGGCCTCCTTCCTCATCTCGGCCCGCCGCACCTATGTGGACTGGATCATCCAGCCATTCCTCAAGCCTACCTCTCCGATGAAGGGTATGGACTTCTACTTCTACGACCTGAATGCCAAATTCAACGTCATCATCAACAACAAACACCGGCTTTACTTCGGGGCCTACTACGGCAGTGACGTCTATGGTTTCCAGTCGGGCTCCCAGCAGACCAAGGCCATCTTCAACTGGCGCAATGCCGCCGCCTCCGCGCGCTGGAACTATATCATCAACGACAAGCTCTTCCTGAACACCTCCGCCACCTTCAGCTACTACGACTTCGGCACGGAGATGCGCCTCGATGTCTATGAGTTCAAACTCACCTCCGGCATCCGCGACTACTCCCTCAAGAGCGAGCTCACCATCCTGCCGATCCCGAAGGTCACCATCAAGACAGGTGTGCATAATATCTTCCACGTGTGCCATCCCGGCCAATACGCTGTCCAGGCGGGCACCGGCTTCGACTTCTCCCTGCCTAAAGTGCAACCCTATCTGGCCAACGAGCTGAGTCTCTATGTCCACACAGAATACGACCCCACCCCCTGGCTGAAACTCAACATGGGCGTGCGCTATACCAACTTCACCCATCTCGGCGCCTTCACACGATATGTCCTTGACGACCTCGGCTACGTGGCCGACTCCATCATCTATCGTCCCGGACAAACCATCAAGCAGTACAACAAGGTGGAGCCTCGCTTCTCCGCCCGCTTTCTCCTCGACTCCCTCACCTCCATCAAGGTGTCCGCCACCCTCAACTACCAGTTCCTGCATCAGATCTCCATCGCCAGCATCTCCCTGCCTACAGACGTATGGATGCCCTCCACCGACATCTTGAAGCCCCAGACGGTATGGCAATATTCGCTAGGAGTCTTCCGCAACTTCCACCACAACATGTTTGAAGCCTATATCGACCTATACTTCAAGCAGATGTACAACCTGGCAGAATACCGTGACGGCCTCGACTTCAGCTTCGTCACCATCAACCCGGACCAGCTGTATGTTTTTGGCAAGGGCTGGGCCACCGGCGCAGAGTTCTTCGTACGCAAGAATCGGGGACGTTTCACGGGCTTCATCGGCTACACCTTGGGCTTCACCCGCCGTCAGTTTGACGACCTCAACGGTGGAAAACCCTTCTGGGCCAAGTACGACCGACGCCACGATGTCTCCATCAGCCTCAGCTATGAGATTATCCGAAACAAATTGAGCGTCTCCGCCCTCTGGGTCTATCAGACTGGCAACACCATGACCATCCCCGTGGGCTATTACTTCTACATGGGCTCCTACATCACCGAATACAGCGGGCGCAACGAATACCGCCTCAAGCCATACCACCGACTAGACCTCTCTGTGGACTGGACCATCAAGAAAACGCGCAGGTGGGAGACGGGACTCAACTTCTCCGTCTATAATGTATATAACCGCAAAAACCCCTTCTTCATCTTCTTCGAGACCAAGACCGATGCCAACTTCTCACCCGACGATCCCAACTTCTCCATGCAAACGCAGGCATATCAGATGAGTCTCTTCCCCATCATTCCCTCCATCACCTGGAACTTTAAATTCTAACGGCCATGCAGAAAATTCGATACTATATATTATATGCTCTCCTGTTACTCTGTCTGGGATGTCAGACAGAGATCGAGGTAGAGCTTCCCGACTACCGTTCCAAGCTCGTAATCGAAGGCTTTATCGAGAATGAGAAGCCGGCCATGGTGGTCTTGTCCAGAAGTATTCCGTTTTTTTCGGAGATAGACATCCAATACATCATGCAGAATGTGCTGGTGCGCGATGCTGAAGTGTGGGTCACGGCCGACGACGGGGAGCGCGAGCAACTCCAATTCCAATTTTACGGAGAGTCACCCTACTATATGGCCTTTGTGAGCCCAACTCTGCGCGGACGCGAGCGCATGGGCTACACCCTGACCGTCATCTGTCACGACACCGTCTATACGGCATACACCACCATCCCGGAAACCTTCGATCTTGACAGTATTTGGATTGACACCACCTATATGTCGGAAGAGCTCAACACCCACCGGGGCAATGTGCGCTGCCTGCTGACCGACAACCCGTCGGAAGACAACTATTACTCCTTCTCCGTCAAGGTGCATAACAAGCTCTTCAGCGACCGCTTGTGGGTATATGCCCTCCCCCTGGCCTTCGACGACCAGACCTTCAACGGGCAGACCTTCAACTTCGAGATCCTGCGCGCCGGCGTTTCCTCCTTCCTGATGCCCACGATGGACGAAGAGACACGAAGGGCCTACTTCAGCCTTAACTATATGCCGGGCGACACCATCTATGTGCGGCACAGCCTCATCGACCACGAGACCTACCGCTTTATGATCACAGGAGGCAATGACGCCGTCTTCGGCTCCAACCCCTTCACCAACCCCGCGCCTGTCTCTTCCAACATCAGGGGAGGAGAAGCGTTAGGCAACTGGTCAGGGTTCGCCTCCAAGGTGGACACGCTAATTTGGTAATAAAAAAACTCCCCAGACAAGGAGTTCTTCTTCTATTATTTTTTCCCTGGCATATCTTGCACTACTCGTATTCGTATTCATCCATCCAGATATCCCATTCGAAATCATCCCAATAGGTATCGCTGTCCGGAGTGGTCGCATCTTCGCGGATGAAATAGTCGGAAGCGCCATACAGCCAATGGTCCATCGTGGCGCAGGACGACAACGTGAACAGCAAGGCTACACAGACTATGTGAAGAATCTTTTTCATCAAAGAGATCCTTATCGGCACAAGATAGAATCACCCTGCACGCAATGGGTGGAATCGGTGCGGATGAGCCCCTCTTCAATGCGCATCTCCTCGAAGAGTCCCTCCATCATGCTGACCACAATCTGGTTCTGCAGATCGTAGGTGACTGGCGCGGAATTGTAGTTACGATATATCGTCAACATCTCGTTCCATAGGGAGGAGACGTTGAAAAGATCCATACGGATGGCCACAGGGGCTTGCAGGCCACTCCGGATATTCTCGTATTGCATGGATTTGAAATAGTCGGTGATAGCGCCAGACTCGCCATAGAAGAGCTTGTCAGGATTCTCTATGTCAAGAGCTGAAACAGCATCTTTGAAGGTGGAGGAAACCTGAGCGCCGCAACTCTCAGCCAGACGGTTGGCATGATGAATCAACGAATCCTTCAGATAGCCGTAGTTGTGATTGGCCAGCGTGTCGAATATGGAGTTCTGCAGACCGCTGAAATCGATTCTATACAGGCCGTCCTTAAAGGCGGAAAAGCCACCGGATGTGCAGAGATGGGTCACCGCAGTATCCACGGAACTGCTCAAACAGGTCGTGATGGCCAGGTTCTTTTGAGCATTGGTATAGAGTTGATTTACATAGGTGTCAGTCTCATCCTCACAGGCTGCGAAGAGCAGCATGGACAACACCATAACGGACCATATTTTCAGTATTTTCATCTTTTCAAAAAATTAGGGGGCAAAGATATAATTTTTACCGATACAAATCCATCCTATCGGGTGAAAGGGCGTCGCAAAAATTTTCTATCTTCGCCCCGTCAATTTCACGCCACCATGACAGACCCTGTTTTACAGTTCATACCAGACCTCGCATCCACGAACCAATGGCTCTCGCAAGAGGCAGTGGAAGGATTCGAGAGTCAGGCTCCCCTGGCACCATTCACAGCAGTATTTACCGACTTCCAAGCCCAGGGGCGCGGCATGGGCAGCAACCAATGGTTCAGCGAACGCGGAAAGAACATCCTCTTCTCCATGTACTTCCCCGCCAAGACAACGGCTGCCAGACAGTTCCTCTTCAACCAGTATTTCGCTCTTGCCACACGTCAGTTCCTGATGGATTATCTGCCAGAAGTGGACATCAAATGGCCCAACGACATATATGTCTGCGGACACAAGCTGGCCGGCATCCTCATCGAACATCATCTGAATGGGGAGAGACTCCTCTACACCATCGCAGGTATCGGCATCAACGTCAACCAGGAAGACTTCCCCGACAACATCCCCCACCCCACCAGCCTGTTCCGGGAGACTGGCCGCACATTCTCCATCGATCAGCTCACCTGCCACTACTGGCAGACTCTTCAGCATGCCTTCGAATCTTTCGACTGGAAAATGGACATCGCCCATAACGAAACATACATCCGGCATCTCTATCAGCTGGATGTATGGTCCGAGTATCTTATACATGGCATTCGCTGCGAAGCGAAGATTGTCGGGATAGACGCTTATGGGCAGTTGCGCCTGCTCAAACGGAACAACGAAGAGGTCCTGTGCGGGTTCAAAGAGATCGTCTTTCTATAGCATTATATTCTATCCAAGACCGTCCGACCGAGGTTCTCCATCAGGTCGTGATAGCTGTCGAGGAACTTGCCCGTGACACGGTTGGCGATGATGAGGCAGACGGTCAGAGCCTGATGGCCCAGCACACTGCCAAGACCGTAGATAGCAGAGCACTCCATCTCCATGTTCGTCACCTTATGGCCACGACACTCAAAGGCCTCGATGGCGTGGTTCAGCTCCGGAAATTTCAGTTTGGCGCGCACTTGACGACCTTGTGGCCCAAAGAAGCCAGGGGCACTGATGGTGACGCCCTGACGCATGTCGTAAGCCACCGCCTGCAACAACTCGGGAGAGGCCGGCGTACAGTATGGACGCGGCAAACAGCTGTTCCAGGAGGTCTGCTGGATAAAAGCATCCGCCATCTCCTCGTCCAGGCAACCAGCCGCATCATAGTATTGCAGCACCCCATCGATGCCCAAGCCGTATGCCGAGGCCACCGGCGTGCCCACCTCTATGTCGGGCTGCAACGCTCCGGATGTACCCACCCGGACCATCCTCAACGTACGATGCTCAGGCAGCACCTCGTTGGTCTGCAAGTCTATGTTCGCCACAGCATCCAGCTCGTTCAAGACAATGTCGATATTGTCGGTGCCCATACCCGTGGAGATCACAGAGACGCGCTTGCCCTTGTAGATACCCGTATGGGTGACAAGTTCTCGGTTTTGACGTTTCAGTTCTATCGTATCGAACATATTGGAGAACATGGCCACACGGCCGGGGTCTCCCACCAAGACGATCCTGTCGGCCAAATCCTCAGAATGAAGATTCAGATGATAAATGGCCCCATCGGGCTGTTTCGGCAATTCAGATGCTGGAATTTTCATAATAGCGAATTTTATTTTTGAGTGGCAAAGATAATTATTTACTGAATATGATTTGCAAAAGATCATGACCTATAACCCCACCAGATCCGCCGGTGTGATCATGGCCAGAAGCTTACCGCTATAACGTCCGTCGTCAGTAATGAAGAGCACATCGGGACGGTGGGTGCGGTTTTTGGAGGCCTGGAACTTGCGGGAGGCGTCTTCCAAGGTGGCGTCAGAACTAATAAAGTCGTACTTGCACCCCTCCCCTAACTGATCGGAAAGATAGGGCTTGATGTCCAAGAAAGTCAGCGTTTCCGGAATGGCATTCTCCGCCTTCTCGGCCAGATAGCGCATCACCACGTTAGCACTGAAGACACCCTCGACCACGGCACCGTCCATGACCGGCACATAAGAGTAATCGTTCAAGATCATCACCTTCATCGTGGAGAGCACGGAGTTCTGCCAAGCGGGCGAGAAAATACGGCTTCTGGGAATGGCTATCCGCATCAACGTCTGAGGATTCAGGGAATAATAGAGGGTGTTGACCTGCTTCAAGGCGGCATCGGTCACCACCACCAAGTCCTGTCCTCCTTTCGACCAGTCACGATGAGAGAGCAGATTGCGCAGCGTCCGGCAAAAAGCAAGGTTGCTCCGGATGTTATGATAACGCGGGATCTGCTCCAGCTCCTTCATGTCTTGGATATTCAGATTGTCGGACACCCACTCTTCAATCTCGCGATAACGCTCTAAAAACTGCTGTGCTCTGTTTTCCATCTTTCAAGTTTTGATCAAAGTAAAAAAAAGATGCCTCTATTTGTTGGCCTTCGCCTCATCATTGTTATACCACTCCAGATAAGCCTCCGTATAAAGTTTTCCCGACTTCACCAGCTCACGCTTCATATCATCCGAGATCTTGAAGTCAATGGGACTGACACCCAGCGTGTCGATATAGACCGTACGCTGCCAGTCGTCGCTGTGCAAGTGATAATTACTCTGGAAGTCGATGAGGGTAGTCACCAACGCTTTGGTATAGTCGAAGAAATCGTCGATCTGCTTGCAGTTCTCCTCATGATTGAGGTACATGGCGATTTCCTCCTTGGCATCCAGACGGAAGCCCAAGGTCTCCTTGTTGTACACATATTCATTGGGGGAGCCAGCGGATCTCTGCATCTTGAGCATCTCGTTGATTTTCTGGTAATAATCCGTACGTCGGGCATTGTTGGCATCTATCAGATAGTTCTGACGGTCGAAAGTCTTGATCGAATAGTTGTCCAACAAGCCGCCATCCACATAGACATGCTTGTTGTTCTTACCCCCTCTTACCGCGGCATAGAACAAAGGGATAGACATCGAAATGCGGGCGGCATCCGCGATTTTCACATTCTTTGTATCCTGGTTTTTGGCACTGAACATTTTGGAAAGTCCGGTTGTCAGATCAGCACCCACCAGATAGAGGTCAGGATATTTTCCAAGCATTTCCAGATCCGCGAATGTAGTCTCGCCACTGCCAGTCTTCTTTTTGATTATCTGGGCCATTTGTTCCCTAAAGTAGTCGCCCTTATACCAGCCAAAGTCTTTTCGCAGACGATTAATATCCCGGAAAATACCCTTGGAGCTGTCCATGAATTCTTTGAAGTCGATGTTCCACAGCACCTCTTTCATCTCCGCGGCAGTATAGCGCAGGGCCACCATGACGGCCATCATGGCGCCGGCGGAAGTTCCCGCCACTCGTCTAACATCCTTCAAGATTCCTGTCTTGTCGAGCACTTCCATAGCGCCCACATAGGCGATGCCTTTCACACCGCCACCCTCAAAAACCAGGTTTTTAAAATGATATGCCATCGTATATTAGATTTAGTGAATAATACTAACCCTTGACAAGGAATTGATAATCGGCAAAAATAATCAATTATCAAATGCATGGTACCTGACATGAAAAAAAAAGAGAGAGTTCCCAGAGTCGGCAGAGAGGTGCCTGAACAAAGATCATCGCTTGCCCTGACGGCCGCTGCGACCGCCTGTCAGCAACGAAGTCGTGCGCGGGAGCAGCCGCGACAAGATGGCATATAACACCACGCAGGAAACAGCAGACACAAGGATCTCGGCGATAAACACAGCCCAAAAATGCAACACGGTGTTAGAGACATGTCCCAACAAAGGATTCGAGATGAGATAGATGATCAAGATCGGGTGCAGGACGAACAACAAAAAATTGCTGTCGGCAATGAAGGAAACAGGCTTGAGGCTGCAGCGCTCCACCATCATAGAAGCAATCTGCATGGTCGGAACCACCGCAACGATGCTGAACAGATTCTCTTCCAACGTTTGCAGATTATTGTGTGTCATGCACCTGAGCACGACAAACAGCGTGGGAAGGGCAATGCCAAGCCACAAAGGCACACGACGGGCCATGGCCACCATGTTCTGCTTGTGAATACCCATGTATGCCCCGACACTGAAAAACAACAGCGCGGAAGGGAAGCGCTCGAAGAACGGATGCCATCCAGCGGGCCATGGCATGAGATAGAAAGCAGCAAAAAGCAACAAGACATAAGGGCGCTTGGATTTCAGCAGCAGGTGCAACAGCGGGGAAAGCAGACACACCATCATCAAGTCACGCAGAAACCACAACGGGAAATCCTTCGGCATGCCATTATACCCTTCACCCCATCCTACTATCACATCCAGGATGTTGGCCGGCGCAAACGCATCGCCGGGGATCCAGTCGGCATGACCTTGCAGCACGACAATAGTCATCTGGAATGCCCATACGAAATAGTTCCAGAACAGATATGGGACGAGCAATGTCCTGGCGCGTTTGCGGATTTTCGACACATAAGCCTCTCTGGTGAATGCATCCGGTTGACGGAAGAAATAGTAGCCGGAGATGATGAAGAACAGCGGGACGGCGAGCTTTGCCACCGTGCGGAATATGTAGAAACAGATGGCCGACGCTCCTGATTGCGACAATTGAAACAACAAAGGCGTGTCGGTGTGCAAAACCACAATCAACAACATGAGGGGGTAGCGCAACCAGTCCACCGTGCGCGACTGCAAGTCGTCGAGTTCCATGCTGTTCATGACCATGTCGTTCAAAAAAAAACAATCAAAAAACACTGCGGCAAAACTACATTTTTTTCAAACAAAAAAAAACGGGCACTGATTGGTTTCAGCACCCGTTTGGGTAATATGTTCGGTCTTTGCTTCGCAAATCCCGCCATAACTTCCTCACCTCGGCAATGCTCAAGCAAGCTTGGCATTGCTCTCGGTTCGTCGTTATTTCACCTCCTCAAAATCCACATCTTGGACTTCGGAGTCATTGCCGTTGTTGGCACCGCCTTGCGGGCCCTGGGCACCACCTGCCTGCTGGTTGAAACCGGCACCAGGTTGTTGGGCGCCACCAGTTTGTTGATACATCTTGGCGGAAGCGGCCTGCCATGCGCTCTGCAACTCGGCAGTGGCAGCATCGATGGCGGCAAAGTCCTTGTTGTCGTGGGCAGTCTTCAGCTTGGCAGCGGCAGCCTCGATCTTGGCCTTGTCGTCAGCGGGCACCTGCTCACCGAACTCTTTCAGCTGTTTCTCGGTCTGGAACACCAGGCTGTCGGCAGCGTTCAGCTTGTCAATCTCCTCCTTGGCCTTCTTGTCGGCATCGGCATTGGCCTCGGCCTCGGCTTTCATTCTCTGGATCTCACTGTCAGACAATCCGGAAGAGGCCTCGATACGGATCTTCTGCTCTTTGCCGGTGGCTTTATCGCGGGCCGTCACATTCAAGATACCGTTGGAGTCGATATCGAAGGTGACCTCGATTTGCGGCACGCCTCTCATAGCGGCAGGAATGCCGTCCAGGTGGAAACGTCCGATACTCTTGTTCTGAGCAGCCATGGGGCGCTCGCCCTGCAGCACGTGGATCTCCACAGAGGTCTGGTTGTCCACAGCCGTGGTGAAGGTCTCCGTCTTCTTGGTCGGGATGGTGATGTTACTCTCGATGAGCTTGGTCATCACGCCGCCGAGGGTCTCAAGACCTAAGGACAACGGAGTCACATCCAGCAGGAGGATGTCTTTCACATCGCCGCTGAGCACGCCGCCTTGGATAGAAGCGCCGATAGCGACCACCTCATCGGGGTTGACGCCCTTGGACGGGGTCTTGCCGAAGAACTTCTCCACGATTTCCTGGATAGCCGGGATACGGGTGGAGCCACCCACGAGGATGACCTCGTCAATGTCGGAGGTGGTATAACCAGCATCTGCCAAAGCCTTCTTGCAAGGCTCGATGGTAGCGCGGATCAGGTCGTCGCACAATTGCTCGAACTGGGCACGGGTGAGCGTGCGCACCAAGTGTTGCGGCACACCGTCGATCGGCATGATGTAGGGCAGGTTGATCTCCGTGGAGTTGGAGCTGGAGAGCTCGATCTTGGCCTTCTCGGCAGCCTCTTTCAGACGCTGCAATGCCATGGCATCCTTACGCAAGTCCACGTTGTAGTCTTTCATGAACTCTTCGGCCAGCCAGTCGATGATCTTGTGATCGAAGTCGTCGCCGCCGAGGTGCGTGTCGCCGTTGGTGGATTTCACCTCGAAGACGCCGTCGCCGAGTTCCAAGATAGAGATATCGAAGGTACCGCCACCGAGGTCGAAGACCGCCACTTTGGAGTCCGATTTCTTCTTGTCCAAACCGTATGCCAAAGCGGCTGCGGTAGGCTCGTTGATGATACGTTTCACGTTGAGACCCGCAATCTCGCCGGCCTCTTTGGTAGCCTGACGCTGTGAGTCGCTGAAGTAAGCCGGCACGGTGATGACCGCTTCCGTCACCTCCTGACCGAGATAGTCTTCAGCCGTCTTCTTCATCTTTTGCAGAATCATGGCGGAGATCTCCTGGGCCGTATAAGAACGGTCGTCGATCTTCACCTTCGGCATATTGTTGGAGGCACGCTCCACCGTATAGGGAACACGCTCCACTTCCTTGACAACGCGGTCATAAGTCTCGCCCATGAAACGCTTGATGGAGAAGATCGTCTTCGTAGGGTTGGTGATAGCCTGACGCTTGGCAGGGTCGCCGACCTTACGCTCGTTGTTGCCGACAAAAGCCACAATAGAAGGAGTGGTTCTTCTGCCTTCGCTGTTGGGGATGACAACCGGCTCGTTGCCTTCCATCACTGCCACACATGAGTTGGTGGTTCCTAAGTCAATTCCAATAATTTTTCCCATTGTTGTATTCTTTTTATTTGTTAATAATCGTTTGCTTGTGCTCCATCATCTTTGGAAACACGAGATATCATCATACAACAATTGTGCCAAAAGCACTTTTGCCACCACCAGGCTACTGACATTTTGTCATTTTGTCGCATAAAAAAAATACGCCGACCACGAATGATCAGCGTATTTGACAGTTAGACGATGCCCTTTTATTTATGGCCTTGGCATTTGTGCTCACCTTCTTGGTGGCCTTGGCATTTGTGCTCGCCAGACTTCGCTTCGCCAGCGCACTTGTGCTCACCGGCTTTCTGCTCGCCAGCGCACTTGTGTTCACCGGACTTGGCTTCACCGGCGCATTTATGCGCACCCTCTTGATGGCCTTGGCATTTGTGCTCGCCGGCATTGGCTTTGGCTTCGCCACCGCATTGGGCTTCGCCACGGCAACAGGCGGGCAGTTTGGCACGTGCCTCAGCATCGGCCTTCACATTGTCGGCATCATAGCCAAGCTTGCTGACACCCTTGCGGATGGCATCAGCCGTCGTCTGCTTGGGATCATAAGACACCGTGAGCTTGGCAGTGGCCATATCATAGGTACATGCCTGCACTCCTTCAAAATTAGGAACGGCAGTCTGCATCACCTTGGCACAGCGGCCACATTTGCCATTGGTCTGAATCGTTACATTTTGCGTGGATTGTGCGGACAATCCCAGGGTGGTCATCACGACCAGCACTAAAAACATGATTTTCTTCATAGTGTTATGATGTATTTTTTAATGATTATTGATAAAAAAACAAAGCTTTACAGACTCTGGAAAAAAGTGTTAGATTAATTTTTCGGAAATTAAATATTTGTTGCGGTCGGAACCGTTGCGGGCGACGAGCTCACCGAGAAATCCAGCCAGAAACATCATGAAGCCGATCACCATGGCCAACAAAGCCAGGAAGAAGAGCGGCTGGTCGGTGACGGCGCGGTAATGCACCCCGGCATGTTGGTGAACCAGTTTCGCCACAATGATCCAGATGGTGAAAATGAATCCCAAAAGGAAGGAGACAGAGCCCCAGAGTCCGAAGAAATGCATCGGCTTCTTGCCAAAACGGGTGGCAAAAGAGATCGTCAACAGGTCCAGATAACCGTTGACAAAACGGTCCCATCCAAACTTCGAAACCCCATATTTGCGTTTCTGGTGCTGCACAGGCTTCTCCCCTATCTTGGAAAATCCTGCCCACTTGGCAATCACAGGGATATAGCGGTGCATCTCGCTATAGACTTCGATGGACTTGACCACATCCTTGCGATAGGCCTTGAGACCGCAGTTGAAGTCGTGCAGCTGGATGCCCGACATCTTGCGGGTAGTCCAGTTGAAGAACTTGGAGGGCAGATTCTTGGTCAGCTTGTCGTCGTAGCGCACCTTCTTCCATCCGGACACCAAATCGTAGCCATCTTCTTTGATCATACGATAAAGCTCTGGGATCTCATCTGGCGAGTCTTGCAGGTCGGCATCCATGGTGATGACCACGTCGCCCTGGCAGTGTTCAAAGCCCGTGTTCAACGCAGCGGACTTGCCATAGTTGCGGCGAAAGCGGATACCTTTCACCCGTTCATCCTGCTGATGCATCTCTTCGATGAGTTGCCAGGAGTTGTCGGTCGAGCCATCGTCAATCATCAAGATCTCATAGGAAAACTGATGCTCGGCCATCACGCGCTGAATCCAGCTTACCAGCTCCGGAATGGATTCAGCTTCATTCAACAAGGAAATAATGACAGATATATCCATATTTTATACGTTATTCTTCTTGATTTTCTATTTCATCCTCCGTAGCGGCATCGGCATCGTCTGGATTCGTTTCCTCCACAGGAACACTGTCGATGGCGTTTTTGGAACGGTAATGATACAATGCCACAAAGATGCCCACCAGCAAAGCATAGATCCAGGAGAAGAAGGAATTGATAGCCGCATAGGTGACCGGGCTGGTATAATGCGGGATATTGGCTTTCTTCTGCTCGAAACGATTGTCGGCGACACTGAAGGCACGCATCTCGTTCTCGGCACGTTGCACGACCTCCCGAACATACGGGGAGGAGGGCGCCTTGTCGTTCTGATTCAGGTAGAGCTCCAAAGTGTGCATCAATTCAAGACGCGCATTCATGGAGAAATGGGAAAGATCCCACAGCGTGTCCAGCACCCGGACATTTCTCTTCTGATATTCGTTCATTAGAGAGGCGGAGTAATATTTCTGCACAAGTCCGAGGCCCTTCTGCACCTCCTGACGCATCGCATAATCCACCACGGTATCCTGAGCAGCCACCAATTGTTCCTCAGCGGTCTTCATGGCGACAGAGAGCGTGTCGAGGTAGGCCTGCAGCTCGACGGTCGTAACCGTGTCCTTTTCAATAGCCGCGCGGTAGTTGGCGAGCGAGTTCTCATAGCGTTTCTCCAGTCCTTCGGGCTCGATCTTGGTGTAATGCAGCAGCTCGTATCCGAAGAGGATCACGCATCCGACTGTGGCGATCAGGATGCAGCTCAAAAAAGCCTTGGAAAAAGAGAGACGAGCGGGATATCGTTCCTTGAACTCCTTGATGCCGGCATAGAGTATCAGCACAAAGATAATGATCAGCGCAAGACTGCCCGCCGCCTGGTTGGACATCTCCAGCCTGCGCGCCATCATGCGGACGACTTCCATGACGATGGATGCCGCACCGAAGACCAACCCCCACTTGAGGCAAACGTTCCAGGGAGATTTTTCTTTCATACAAAAACAGAATTAGTCCTTATTAGGGCAGCAGAACTCCGTCAGGACGCCACCAGTGGCCTTGGGATGCGCAAAGCCGATGAGCAAGTTCTCGGCACCACCGCGCGGAGCCTTGTCGATCAGACGGACCTCTTTTTCAGCCAACTCATTGAGAGCCTCAGCGGTATCTGGAACAGCGAAAGCGACATGGTGCAGGCCCTCGCCCTTGTTTTCCAAGAACTTGGCGATAGTGCTCTCCTCGCATGTCGGCTCCAGCAACTCGATCTTGGTCTGACCTACCTTGAAGAAAGCGGTCTTCACTTTCTGGTCTGCCACTTCCTCGATGTTGTAGCACTTGAGACCCAGGATGTTCTCATAATAAGGAATAGCCGTCTCCAAGCTCTTAACGGCGATAGCGATGTGTTCAATGTGAGTAATGTTCATAATATCAATATTTTAAGATTAATCTCGATTGTCGTTTTTCAAAATAGATGTATGGTGCTTGATCATGTGGATGGTGATCAGCAGCACAGTGGCCACGGCGAGAATCCAGAGGGAGGGGCGCAGCCATTGGTGCAGGGGAATACAAGTGTAGATGTGACGGTTCATCAGGAAGAAGAGCACGTAGTCGGTCAAAGTATATGTAAAGATAGTGGAATAGATGGTCGCATACTCCCGGCGCACGAAAGTCTTCCAGGAGAAAGAGAGGTCGCCCTTCTCCCATTGGCGCAGGCGCGGCAGGAAGGCGGGCACGCGGGCGGCCCACACCTCGAACTGCTCCCCGAAACGGTTGCGCAGGAAAGCCTCTTCGGCAAACATGATACGCTCATAGTAGAGCCAGTACAGCAGGGAGACAATCAAGAATGCCCACACGTTCATCGTGAAGACGAGGATGCCGGCCCAAATCAGGTAGTTGGCCAGGTAGAGCGGATGGCGCACGACGGAATAGACGCCCTGGGTGTTGAGTGTGTCGGCGACCTGCGACTGGGTATTACGACCGGAAGTGCCTTTGGGGGTGGTGCTGACTGTATAGGCGCGCAAGACGAGCCCGGCCAACGAGATCAGGAAAGCCAGCACACAAAACGTGATGTAGCAACCATTGTAATGGCCCAATCCGACTTCCGCATACCAGTCTTGATTGGTGAGAAACACCACCGGCAAGGCAATCAGAAAGATCAACACCGGAATCTGTCCTCTGTATTTGAAGAGAAGATTGCCTGAACGTTCGAATTCCTGTATGAGTGCCATTTGTAATTTTTTAGGCTGCAAAAATACAAAAAAAAGACTTTCCCCGAAAGGAAAGTCTCTGTTCTTCATCCATTGATCTATTAGCCTCTCTTTTCTTTGATACGGGCTTTCTTGCCAGTGAGATTTCTGAGGTAATAGATACGGGCTCTGCGAACAACACCGCGTTTGTTGACGGTCACGCCGGCAATAAGGGGAGTGTCATAACGGAACACTCTCTCCACACCGATACCGCCAGAGATCTTTCTAACGGTGAACGTTCTGTTCGTGCCTTCGCCTTTGATTTGAAGCACCACACCCTGGAATTGCTGGATTCTCTCTTTGGAACCTTCAACAATCTTATAGGAAACGGTGATGGTGTCGCCGGCTTTGAATTTCGGAAACTCATTCTTCGTAATGAAATTGTCCTCTACGTACTGAATCAATTCGTGTTTCATCTCTTTATATTCTTTTATTTTTATTCCAGTTTTTTAAGGCTGCAAAAATACATTTTTTTCTCTACGAATCTCACTATCAATCATTTTTTTTATTTAAGATTGTCACACAAGCCGTGTTAATATACAATGCACTATACAACAACTACTTAACACTGTATAAACCGTTTTTCAACAGCATGTAAACAGTTTTTCAACAAAGGATCCATCGGATATAACGACAAAATTTTCGGAGGATGAACGGATAATTTTTGCATTTTTGCATTTTAAAACAAGACAAGAAAATGAATCAGGTACCGAACACATGGGACGCGTCGTCCTGGAGTTTCCGATTTGCGGGGGCGCAGAAGCCGTACAGTCACCCGGTCATCAAGCAGTTGCGGCAGGAGGTTTTCTTTCACACGCACCAGATTGTCAAGGCGGGATGTTATGAGACAGCCGAAGGTCGTGTGGTGGAATTGCCTTTGTACGACCGCATCGCGGAGGAGAGTTGTTTTTACAGCAAACGGCTGCCGGTCAACGAAGTGGAGCAGCGTCACGAGACTCATCTCGAGGTGGTCGCGCGCGACTGTCTGGCCTTTGCCCGCACGTTGGTAGAGGATGGTTATCCGGAGGTCTGTGTACTCAACATGGCGAGTGCAAGCACACCCGGCGGCGGAGTCCTGAATGGTTCCGGCGCCCAGGAGGAGTACCTGTTCCGCTGTTCAGACTATTATCGTTCTTTGTATCAATATGTTGATTACGGCAACATGTTCGGGGTCACACGGGCGGCGGACTCCTACCCTATGCATCGGCAGCATGGCGGCATCTTCACCCCGAAGGTGACGGTCTTCCGCGACACCGAAGCGCATGGCTATGCCCTGTTGGACAAGCCTTTCCACGTCAACTGCATTGCTGTGGCGGGGCTCAACCATCCCCGGACTATCTTGCAAGACGGCGAGGAGCGGATCGAGGCGTCGCTGGTTCCTACCATATATAATAAGATACGTACCATCTTCCGAATCGCGTTGAAACATGGGCAGCAGACGCTGGTGCTGGGGGCCTTGGGCTGCGGAGCCTTCGCCAACCCGCCCCGCCATGTCGCCCAACTCTTCAAGGAGATCATGGCCAGTCCTGAATTCGCAGGCGTCTTCCCGCACATCTTCTTCGCCATCAAGGGCGGCCCGAACGGCGGCAACTACGCGCCATTCAAAGAGGTGCTACAAGAATAATCAAAAACAGTCACCAAAACAACACTAAAAACAAACACGTCAGGTAATAATTTCAATAATTTATATCATCATGGCGAACCGAGGAAAAAAGACTTGTGGAATCCTGAAAGAGGTGCGAAAAACCATTGCAGAAGTGAACCACATCCCTCTGGCAGAGCACGACTGCACCCATGAGGGCGAGTGCCGCGGCACCTGTCCCTATTGCGAATCACAGGTGCGGTATCTGGAAAGAGAACTGCAACGGCGCAAGAATCTAGGCAAGGTGGTAGCAGTGACAGGCATCGCGGTCTCATCCATGATGATGGGTGCTTGCCGTTCCTCCGGGGAAAATCCCACGCCCTCTACCGCTGAGAGGACAGAAACTTCCTCTTCCAATTCGCCATCCGTTTCGTCAGAATTATCATCTAATACGAATAACAGCGCTGAAAAGACAGACCCATCGTCTCCTAACAAAAAGACAGTTAGAGAGGTGAGCTTGAATCCGGTTGAAAAACATGACACCTCCAACAACACAGCCTCTCCTCAGGCATTGGCGTCTACAGAGCGTGCCAATGACCCTGAAACGTTTGAATGGGAAGGTATTGTTATTGAACTGCCGGATGAAACTAACCCTATCCATTGGAAACCATCCATCGAAGGATCGCTGGAAGACTATCTGAAGGAGCGGATTACCCCCTATGCCTCTTTGAAGAGAGAACCCAAATATGATGATATTTATATTGTGCTCATCATCAATGAAAAAGGGAAGGTGACCGATGTTATGTCACAACCCGGCAATGTTTTTACATCATCCCAGGAGATTGCTTTCTTTAGAGAAGTGACAAAAATTTTGAAATCCATGCCGAACTGGACTGGTGATTCCCGTGCCGGAAGTTCCGAGATTGCTCTCTCGAAATTGTTGAAATAGGGGATCTTCATCCCTGATATGGGATAAGAACTTTCAACTCGGAGAGCGATGTTGCCGGAATCCGGACATAAAAAAAGCACCCTGAACGGTTAGTTTGAGGTGCTTTCAGTGTCCCCTCAGGGACTCGAACCCTGGACCCATTGATTAAGAGTCAATTGCTCTACCAACTGAGCTAAGGAGACATTGCTTAATCCCGTTGATTAACGGAGCGCAAAAGTATATTTTTTTTTTATCTTTGCAAAAAAAAATAATTATGAAAATCTACACCAAGACAGGAGACAACGGAACCACATCATTGGTCGATGGATCAAGGGTTTACAAAGACGACAACCTGTTAGAAGCCTACGGAACCATCGACGAGCTGAATGCACATATAGGGGTTGTCATCGCCCAAAAATCGGAGGATTTCCTCACCAAAGTGCAAAATATGCTTTTCGTGACAGGCAGTCTGCTGGCCACCCCGACCGACAAATGGGAAACATTCTTCAAAGATGTACACCTTGAGGATTTCACCAAAGAACTGGAAGGCGAAATTGACCGGATGCAGGCCGAGCTGCCCAAGATGAAGGGCTTCATATTGCCGCAGGGAAATCTCCTGATTGCCAACCTTCATGTGTGCCGGACCGTGTGCCGCCGGGCAGAGCGAAACATCGTCAAATTAATGCGCGAAGACGAGCGTTACAAACCTGTTCAGAAAATGATAAATCGACTCTCCGATTATCTATTTATACTGGCAAGATTCACCCACAAAGAAATGGGCATTGACGAAATTGTCTGGCAATCAATAAAATAAAATTTATTTAAAATTTGTCTTTTGTATTAAAATTATAGTATTTTTGCCGCCTCAAAAAATAACCATTATAACCAAAAAGACTAGACATGTATTGGACCTTAGAATTAGCGACAAAATTGGAAGATGCTCCCTGGCCTGCGACCCGCGACGAGTTGTTGGATTACGCCATCCGTTCCGGTGCTCCGATGGAAGTTATCGAGAATCTTCAAGAGATAGACGACGAGGGTGAGACCTACGATTCCATCATGGACTTGTGGCCGGACTATCCAACGAAGGAGGATTTCTTCTTCAACGAGGACGAATACTAATCGTCAGTCGGCATCGTCCTAAAGATCACAGATGAGAGACAATGGGAAAACGCGCTAACATGGCGCGTTTTTTTTTGCCTAGACCAAGAGTGAACTTTGAATTTTTCATATTTTTGCGCTTTCAACAATGACCTGCAGCAAAGACATATTCGACAGAACCATCCTTTTAATGGGCAATGACGTATTCAACGCGCTCCAGAAGACACGCGTCATTCTCTTCGGCGTGGGCGGCGTGGGCAGCTGGTGCGCCGAAGGACTGATCCGCAGCGGCATCGGACATCTAACCATCGTGGACAGCGACACCGTCAGCGTATCCAACATCAACCGGCAGTTGATGGCCACTACCAAGACCGTCGGGCGGCCCAAGGTGGAGGTGTTGCGGGAACGTCTGCTCGATATCAACCCGGACGCCGACATCACCGCCTTGCAGGAGATCTACAGCGCAGAGACGGCAGCGCGCTTCCAGCTGGAAACATACGACTATGTTATCGACGCCATCGACAGTCTGAGCAACAAAGTGCAGCTCATCCTGCACGCCACCAGCCTGGATGTCCAGTTCTTCTCCGCCATGGGCGCCGCCTTGAAGGTGGACCCGTCCAAGATCCATACCGGCGAGTTCTGGGAGATCAAATACTGTCCGCTCGCCCGGATGCTGCGCAAACGATTCAAGAACCTCAACCAGTATCCATCCAAGAAATTCCAATGCGTCTATTCACCTGAAGTACTACCCAATATAGGAGCCGCATCCAACACTGAAACAGAGAATTGTCAAGAAGACAATATGGATGAAAAAACGGCAGAAGTCTCGACCTGGGATTTACGCAAGGCGCAGACCAACGGGTCGCTGGCGCACATCACCGCTATCTTCGGATTCACGCTGGCGGGGCTGGTGATAGAGGAGATATACAAGTTAAAAGTTAATAGTTAATAGTTAAAAATTGATAATTGAAAATGAAAAGGTTTCTTGTCATGTGCACGAGGGCTGTGCGACGGTTCAGCATTCGGTTGGGGAGACAGAAATAATGCCATTTATATTATTGATTTTAATTATTAAATTTGTTATTTTTGCAACCGATTTTCGTTCCCTTTGAAGCATGACTCCAAGGGGTTGGAAAATTGTTTGTAGAATTTATATAAATTATTAATAATCAAAAAAATAAATAAATAAAATCTTTATGGCAAAAACATTATTCTTAGGAGATGAAGCCGTTGCCCAAGCAGCTTTGGACGCCGGCTTGTCCGGTGTGTACGCCTATCCGGGCACTCCATCGACAGAGATCACAGAGTTTATTCAGAATTCCAAACAAGGCCGTGAGGGTCAGGTGCACAGCATCTGGGCAGGCAACGAGAAGACCGCCATGGAGTCGGCCATCGGCATGTCCTACGCCGGCAAGCGCGCCATGGTCTGCATGAAGCATGTGGGCTTGAACGTGGCCGCCGACCCCTTCATGAACTCCTCCATCACCGGTGCCAACGGCGGTCTGGTGGTCGTGGTGGCTGACGACCCGTCCATGCACTCCTCACAAGACGAGCAAGACTCCCGTTTCTTTGGCAAGTTCGCCCTGATCCCGTTCTACGAGCCGTCCAACCAACAGGAGGCTTACGACATCACCTATGCGGCTTTCGAATATTCCGAGAAATACCACACGCCGGTGCTGATCCGTCTGACCACACGTCTCTCCCACTCTCGCGCAGGCGTGGAGCGCAAAGAGGCTCGTCCGCAGAATCCGCTGCACATCGAGGAGAACCCGAAGCAGTTCATCCTGCTGCCTGCCAACGCCCGCGTGCACTACCGCACCCTGTTAGGCAAGCAAGAGGCCTTTGAGAACGAATCATTGAACTCCCCGTTCAACAAATACATCGACGGTGCCGACAAGAAGATGGGCATCATCGCTTCCGGTATCGCCTACAACTACCTGATGGAGAACTTCGAGAACCATCAGTGTCCCTACCCTGTCCTGAAGATCTCCCAGTACCCGCTGCCTTCCAAGCTCATCGCCAAGATGGTGGACGAGTGCGAGACGGTTTTGGTGGCCGAAGAGGGCTATCCTTTCATCGAGGAGCAGGTGCGCGGCATCTTGAACCGCACGGGCAACATCATCGGCCGCTTGAGCGGTGCGCTGCCTCGTGACGGCGAGTTGAACCCGAACCTGATTGCCAAGGCCTTGGGTCTTCCCGACACCTACGGCATGCCTATTCCCGAGCTCGTGGTTCCGCGTCCACCGGCCTTGTGTGTCGGCTGTCCGCACATCGACTCTTACCTGGCCATCAACGAGGCCATGGCCGAGCACGGCAAGGGCAAAGTGTTCGCCGATATCGGCTGCTACACCTTGGGCGCGCTGCCTCCCTACAACGCCATCTACACCACTGTCGATATGGGTGCATCCATCACCATGGCTAAGGGTGCCGCTGACGCCGGCTTGCGTCCTGTGCTGGCCGTCATCGGCGACTCCACCTTCACCCATAGCGGCATGACCTCCCTGTTGGACTGTGTCTATGAGAACACGCCGGTCACGGTGATGATCCTCGACAACAGCACCACGGGCATGACCGGCGGTCAGGACTCCCACGCGCTGGGCGTCTTGGGCGAGATCTGCAAGGGCTTAGGTGTCAAGGAGGAGCACATCCACCGCATCACCCCGCTGAAGAAAGACCACGAAGCCAACGTCGAGCTCATCAAGAAAGAGCTGGCCTACGAAGGCGTCTCTGTCATCATCCCGACACGTGAGTGCATCCAGACACTCAGCCGTCGCATGAAAAAACAGCAGGCCGCGAAAAAGAGTTAACAGTTAATAGTTTTCAGTTAGCAGTTAGCCAACAGCCAATGGTTAATAGCTAAAGGCCTAATATCACATTAATTAAAAAAAAGAACAAAAAATGAAAATTGACATCATATTAGCAGGTGTAGGCGGTCAAGGTATCCTCTCCATCGCCACCATCGTCGGCTACGCAGCCGTCAAAAGAGGAATGTACATGAAACAAGCTGAGGTTCACGGCATGAGCCAGCGCGGCGGCGACGTGCAGTCGCACTTCCGTCTCTCCGACCAGGAGATCGCCTCCGACCTGATCCCCATGGGCAAGGCCGACATGATCATCTCCGTGGAGCCGATGGAGTCCTTGCGTTATCTGCCGTGGCTCAACCCCGAGACGGGCTGGCTGATCACCAACGACCAACCGTTTGTGAACATCCCCAACTATCCGGACTTCGACCAGCTGAACGCCGAGTTGGGCAAGCTGAAGAACAAGGTGGTCATCAACGCCGACCAGATCGCCAAGGACCTTGGTTCCGCCCGTTCGGCCAACATGGTCATCCTGGGTGCCGCCTCTCCTTATCTCGGAATCCCCTTCGAGGAGATCGAAGTTGCTGTGAAGGAGAACTTCGCACGCAAGGGCGAGGATGTGGTCAACACCAACATCGCCTGTCTCCGCGCCGGCAGAGAGTTCGCCGAGAAGATGTAACTAGCTTAGCTCTATGAACAACCTTATCGAGTTCTTAAAGAACAACTTTCACCATTTTGTCGCCGCTGCGCTGCTGGTGATCTGTTTCGTGTTGATAGGCCATTCCATGTCTTACAACCGATACAAGATCGCCCGTATCTGTCAGAGCATCACCATGCCGATAGAGAAGAGCTGGGGCAACCTGGTGCATCGTTTCAACTTGAATAAGGAAAACGAGGAGCTTTTGCAACAGAATCTCGCATTGTTGCGGGAACAGGAGAACATGTTCCTCGTCCGTGAGGACACCACGCTCACGCAGATGAGCGGGACGGACTCAACGCACACCACACGCACACGTTTGTACGACTACACCTACGCGCACGTCACCTTCCTGACCACCGACAAGCCGTTCAACTACGTCATCATCGACAAAGGGTCGAAGGATGGCATCGAGCGCGACATGGCGGTGCTCTCCCCGACGGGTATCGTAGGTGTGGTCAGTGATGTGTCTAAGAACTTCTCCTCCATCATCCCCCTCCCCCATCTCGACACCCGCATCAGTGCGGAGATACCCTCCATCAACCAAGTGGGCACCGTCATCTGGGACGGGCGCGAGCCCAACACCGCCTATCTCAACGATGTGCCCCAGCATTTGGAGATCAACATCGGAGACTCCATCCTCACGAGTGGCTATTCTACCATTTACCCCAAGGGGTTGCTGATCGGAACTGTCAAGGAGGTCTCCACCGAGCAAAATGCCACTTTCTTGACCATCAAGGTTAAATTAGCCACCGACTTCAAGAATCTGGACCTCGTCTATGTGGTGAAAAACCTATACCGTTCTGAAATCGATTCCTTAAAAGCGAACTTCAAGAATGAATGACGTGATTTCCAATATTATCCGATGCGCGGTGGCGTTGTTGTTGCAGATCTTCATCTGTAACTACATCCATCTGTTCGGTTATCTGACCCCCGCCGTTTACATCTTTGCGCTGCTATTGCTTCCCTTGGACATCCCGAAGACGTTCCAATATCTCATCGCCTTCGTCATGGGCTTCATTGTGGACATGTTCACCCACACGCTGGGCGTCAATGCCGCCGCCGCCATCATCCTGATGTTCGCCCGCCCCTATATCATCAACCTGCTGAACGGACGTAAAACGACGGAGAGCAACGACATTCCCATGCCGGGTTACAAGGACTTCCGCTGGCTGTTGGAATTCACCTTCATTCTCGCTTTCATCCACCAGCTTGTGGTCGTCATGCTGGAGACCTTCTCTTTCCAGCACTTCGGAAGGACGATGCTCGTCATTTTAGGCAACACCATCCTCACCACCATTGTTTTGTTAAGCATCGAATATCTATTCTACTCAAAGTCCAAGAGAACCTAAGCTATGAAGCGGCTGTCTCCCTTATTCCCGATATTCGTGCTATTGGCATTCTTTTTTTCCTCATGCCGCTCCACCCGGATCCTGTCGGATGGGGAATATATGCTCATCAAAAACAATGTCACCGTTCACGACGCCAAAAGTCCTGACTTCGACAACCTGCGTTCCTACACGCGACCGGTGACCAACACCAAGTTCATGGATCTCATCAACATCAAGACGATGAGTTATGCTTCTGGGCAGCCGCGCATCGACCGCAACGGGATCATGCACGACACCAAGTTCCGCCAGTGGCTGCGCAACAAGATGGGAGAGCCACCTGTGCTGCTCGACAGCGCGGAGATTGACAACTCCCTATCTCAGCTCAACATCGTGATGAACCAGCTGGGCTATTTCGACAATGAGATCACCTACGAGGTGACGCACAAAAAGACCAACTACAAGAAAGTGCGGGTCAACTATGACATCACCGCCCATGACCCATACCATATCAGCAGCATCCGCTACAATATCGACATCCCGCAATACAAGAAGATCATCGTGCTGAACAAGAGAGCCTCCCTGCTATCACCCGGCATGCAATACAACGAGAGCATCATCAACGAGGAGCTCACGCGCATCATCAACCTCATCCGCAACGAAGGCTATTACTATGTGGAGAAATCCAACATCCGGTGCATCGTCTCCTACGACGAGCCCGCCGACAGCACCATGGCAGATCCACGGACCGTCTCCCTGGAGATCCTGATGAAGATACCGGAGAACGACAACGCCAACCGTTACCTATACAAATATTATTTCAACGATGTCTATATCCACACTAACTACGATGCGTCGGCGCCGGCGGATCAGCAATACGACACCGTTCTATACCAAGCGCATTTCAAGTTTGACAGCACCCGCTACTACTTCATCACCCCTCATGTAGAAGATGGATACATAATCAAAGACTTCCAATATCCGGTCATCGCATCCGTGTTGGCCAGCCGTGCCGGCACCCCTTATTCCCAGTACATCAAAACAAGAAGCAGCAGGGCCTTGAATCAGCTTGACAACTTCAGCTATATAAGTATTGCCTACCGGGAGCGGGAAGACCTGTTGGACACGAACCAGAAAGTCGGTTATCTGGACTCCCACTATCTGCTGACCCGACAAAAGGTTCACAGTGTCGGCGGACAGCTTGACCTCCGAAACGACAAGTCTGCCATATCCTTCACCTACACCAACCGCAATCTTTTCAAAGGGGCTGAACATCTGACCATCAACTTGTCGGGAGGCTACTTCTACTACTCCCTTCCCAACCTGTTCAAACACGACTTGGCCTACTCCTATCCCGAGTTCAACATCTCCACCTCTTTGGACTTCCCCAAACTGTTTCTTTTCAAGAACTATCAACGTCGTGACGGCATCAAATACAGCACCTCCATCGACTTGGGTGTCAACTATTCCGGTCTGTACCGGCGATTGATGTACTATGCCGCACTGACCTACAACTGGAGTCCCACCTTTTTCTCCAACCACAGTTTCTCCCCCATCGACATTTCCACCATCAACAACAACGACAAGCGGTACACCAACATCCTGAACATCGACAACTATCCGGGCTCCTATCAGAATCGTTTTGGCAAGTTCCTGCTGTTCTCGATGAAGTACAGCTACAACTATCTGGTGCCGTTCCCTGTCAACAAACGGAAGCACAACATGCGCATCTCCATCAACACGGAATCCACAGGCTTGCTCTTGAAGGGGTTGAACGCGCTCTTCACGCCAGACCATCACTGGGTCTTCGGCCGCAATTCCTTAGACAGCACTGGATACAACTACAGCACCATGGAACGGCTGGAATTCACCATGAACTACACCTACAAGATCAACAACAACAACGCATGGGCTATGCGGTTGAACGCGGGTGCCATCTTGCCCTTGGACAAAGACTCCTACGTCCCTTACGAGCGCGGATTCTTCATGGGCACCAGCAACAGCATGCGCGGATGGGGCTATCGAGGTTTAGGACCCGGCTCATACGAACGGGGGCGCGACAGTCTCTACACCGGCGACATCAAAATCGAGATCAATTTAGAGTATCGAGGAACGCTATACCGTTCCTTCAAATACGGCATCTTCACCGATATCGGCAATATCTGGCTTGCCAGGGAGCATGAAGACATGCCCAACGCCAACTTCTCCTTCAAGCGTTTCTACAAAGAGCTGGCCGTGGATGTGGGTGTCGGCCTGCGCCTGGACTTTGACTTCTTCGTCATCCGCGTGGACTATGCCGTGCCCATCTACGACCCGACCCGAACCTCCATGGGCGGGCGCTTCATCAACAAGGAGTGGCTGTCTGGCAACCACCGCCTGCGCTTCGGCGACGGACTGAAGATCGGGATCGGGTACGCGTTTTAGGAGTTGGCAGTTGTCAGTTATCAGTTGTCAGTTAGGAGTTTGGAGTTATAAGTTTTATGTAAATCGAAATTGACCACAACATTGCGTGGTATTAGGATTTATCATTCCGAAATGATCACGCTTACCTCATTTTCATCCAAAATTCGTCCTTATACATGGTGGATTACTGTGAAAATAATTCCTTACTACTGGTAAGATACATTTACAAGATAGTAGAATTCAATCAATTACCCCCCCCCCAACAATTATTTTAAAACAAGTAATGTTATTATAAATATTTGTATATTTGCGGCATCATCATTCAAAAAAAAATGGCATAAATGAAAAAGATATTACTTGTTTTCATCACCGTTTGCATGAGTACAGCATTGGATGCTCAATTTATGTATATATACTTTACCGGACGTGACACCAACAATCGTTATGTTCAGCTTGACAGCGTGCGAGTCACCAACCTTAGCCAAGGATGGCAGGCGACTCTCTATTGGCCCGACACCTTATTAAGGATAATCTCAAGTCCTAACGGCATTGAAGACCACGAGATGTCCGGCGCCATCGTGCAATTATCGCAAAACACGCCAAATCCCTTCACAGGCACTACATCCGTGACACTGAACATGAAGGAAGAGGGAGAAGTTAACATTGAGATGACAGACCTCGCCGGTCGTTTGGTAGGTACTTATCACGAAAACTCTATGCAGCCGGGCGCTCATCACTTCCGCATCTCAGCTGCCTCCACTGGCATCTATTTTTTGACGGCACTGGCAAATGGTCAATCATCATCCATCAAAATGATCAGTCACGGCCATAGCGGAAAGAGCCTCATTGAGTATGGAGGCTATGAGGATTTTTTTAATAAAAACAATCCTGAATTCAATGACAAAGGGATAATAAACAACACATTCCACATCGGCGACCAGATGGAATATGTGGGGTATGCCTCCATCAGCGGTGCCCATGCGGAGAGTTTTCCTCTCTTAGAAGAACCAAGCTACAGTCATGTTTCACAACTGATGTTTTCCGCCACCATAGGGATGTACGATGGCCTACCCTGCCCGAATGTCAAGATGCTCACCGACTATGATGGTAATCAGTACAATACTGTTCAGATTGGCAATCAGTGTTGGATGAGGGAGAACTTACGTACCACCCACTACGCGAACGGAGCAAGCATTCCATTAGGCCCGACAACGCTGAACGCCACGACAGCTTATCGCTATTATCCCAACAACGACTCTAGCCTTGTAGCTGCTCACGGTTACCTTTACAATTGGATCGCCACGATGCACGGTCCTTATGGCAGCGACAGCAACCCATCAGGACTTCAAGGTATATGCCCAGCAGGTTGGCATGTACCCAGCGAAGCTGAATGGCTCCAGATGATCAACTATGCAAGCTCCCAAAGTGCCTATATTTGCGGTACTTTTAATGGAAATACCGCTAAAGCATTTGCCTCCCAGACAGGTTGGTCTAGTAACTATTACGACACCTGCACTCCAGGATATAATATGACAGACAACAATGCCACCAACTTCTCAGCGTATCCTATTGGATTTTTGAGGGCCTATGGCGACACCGACAACTGCAATTATGTCTCGCCTGGCACACATGCTCGCTTTTGGACAACCAACGAAACGTGTAACAACCATATCATCACATACAGCATCAATAATAATTTGATGATGCTAACAAACCCTATCGCCGAGAAGTGGGATGGGTATTCTGTCCGATGCGTGCACAACTAAAATGAGTTGTCAGTTATCAGTTGTCAGTTATCAGTTGTCAGTTGTCAGTTGTCAGTTAGGAGTTAGGAGTTAGAAGTTAGAAGTTTCTTAACTCCTGATCACTGTTCACTGTTCACTGTTCACTAAAAAAATGTATCTTTGCGCGCTTTCTCTGAGAGCGCTTTTTTTCTATTAATTATACAACAATAAGCAAGTTACAACAATATGGGAAGAAGTATTAGATTCTGTTTGGTATATCGAGATATGTGGCAATCCTCTGGCAAATACCAGCCGCGCGTGGATCAGCTGACGGAGATCGCTCCTGTCATCGTCAAGATGGGCTGTTTCGCCCGTGTGGAGACCAACGGTGGCGCCTTTGAGCAGGTCAACCTGATGTATGGTGAGAACCCCAACCGGGCAGTCCGCGAGTGGACGAAGCCCTTGCGGGAGGCTGGCATCCAGTGCCAGATGCTGGAGCGCGGCCTGAACGGCCTCCGCATGTTCCCCGTCCCTGCTGACGTGCGTCGTCTGATGTGCAAGGTCAAGAAGGCGCAGGGCGTGGACGTGGTCCGTTCCTTCTGCGGTCTTAACGACCATCGCAACCTGGAGCTCTCCATCAAATATGCCAACGAATTCGGGCTCATCAGCCAGGCTGCCCTGAGCATCACCCACTCCCCAGTGCACACCATCGAGCACTATCTGTCCATCGTGGACAAGTGTGTGGAGTATGGAGCCAAGGAGATCGGCTTGAAGGACATGGCCGGCATCGGCCGTCCCACCATGCTGGGCCAGCTGGTGAAAGCCATCAAAGAGAAATATCCACATCTGGTCATCCAATACCACGGCCATACGGGTCCCGGGCTCTCCATGGCCTCCGTCTTGGAGGTATGCCGTAACGGCGCCGACATCATCGATGTGGCGATGGAGCCGCTCTCCTGGGGCATGGTCCATCCCGATGTCATCGCCGTGCAGGCCATGTTGAAGGCTGACGGTTTTGACGTGCCCGAGATCAACATGAACGCCTATATGGAGGCGCGCGCCCTGACGCAGAAGTTCATGGACGACTTCTTAGGCTACTTCATCGAGCCGAAGAACAAGATCTCCACCTCTCTGCTTTTGGGCTGCGGACTCCCCGGCGGCATGATGGGCTCCATGATGGCCGACCTCAAGGGTGTCAAGGATGCCATCAACCTGGCCCTGCGCAAAAGTGGGCATAAGGAGCTGTCTGAAGACGAGCTGCTGGTCAAGCTGTTTGACGAAGTGCAATATGTGTGGCCACGAGTCGGCACACCCGGTCTGGTGACCCCGTTCAGCCAATATGTGAAGAACATCGCCTTGATGAACATCCTGGCCGAGGCGCAAGGTGCGCCCAAGTACTCCAAGATGGACGACAAGATGTGGGATATGATCTTAGGTCGCTGCGGCCGTCTGCCCGGCACCCTGGCTCCCGAGATTGTGGAGCTGGCCAAAGAGCACAACTACGAATTCTTTGACGGCGTGCCGCAAGACAACTACCCTGACGAGCTACCCAAATACCGCAAGATGATGGAAGAGCGCGGATGGGATGTCGGCGAAGACGAGGAAGAGCTCTTCGAGTTCGCCATGCATGAGCGCCAGTATATCGACTACAAAGAAGGCCGTGCCAAGGGCAACTTCGAGAAGGAATTAGCCATCGCCAAGCAGAAGTCCAACGTCCGCGAGGTCATCAAAGTGGTCAAGCTGCCCGAAGTGATCCAAGAGGAGATCATTGAGAAGATGAAAGCCGAAGAGCCCGACGCCAAGCCGGTCATCGCGCCCGTCAGCGGACAGCTCTTCTGGGAGTTCGCCGTAGAGGAGCAGTCCATGCCCAAGCCCATCGGCAGCCAGATCAAAGAAAACGATGTGGTGTGCTTCATCCAGACCTACTACGGCCACGAAGAGGTACGTTCCTGCTATGACGGCAAGCTCATCAAGGCGGTTGTCGGTCAGGGCAAGAAGGTGCACCGTGGCGATGTCGTGGCCTTCGTGAAATAACGCCCTCCGTCCATGGAACCTCTTTTCGCGCATAAAAGTCGTGGAGTACAGCTGCTCTACCTGGCGCTGTTCATACTGACAGGCCTCATCGTCTCCTCCGGACTGGCCATGTTACTGTCGTGGCTCTTCTGGGGAGCCATGACCCCGGCATATTCAAGCAACCCACTGGCGACCTTATACTTGCAATCGACCATCACCTCCATTGGCACTTTTTTGGCACCCTCCCTGCTGTTTGCCTATTGTCAGGACCGGCAATGGTGGCACTACAACCAGGCGGACCGGAAGCCGGCGTACCATTTGGTCAACGTCACGCTGATTCTCTCCATCATCATCCTGCCGCTCGTCGCCTTGTTGGGGCAATGGAACGAAGCTATCCCCTTGCCGGAGGCGTTGCAAGAGATGGAGGACAGTGCCAACGACATTCTGGACAAGTTGTTACAAGACCATAGCTACCCCACCCTGCTGCTGAACATATTGGTGCTTGGGTTGGTGCCGGCCGTCTGCGAGGAGTTCCTCTTCCAAGGATCGCTGCAGCCGTTTCTCACCGAATGGACCAAGAAGCCGCATCTCGCCATCTGGCTCACGGCGTTCATCTTCAGCACCATACATTTACAGTTTGCCGGTTTCATCCCGCGCTTCTTCCTCGGGGCGTATCTCGGCTACCTCTTCTACTGGAGTCGTTCGTTGTGGTTGCCCATCCTGGCGCACTTCCTGCACAACGCCCTCACCATCATGGTCACCTTCACGTTGGAGGGCCGAGGCATCGACCTCGACAACCTCAAGTTCACGGAAGTCCACGGGGCCATCCCGATGATCGTCACCTGTGTGGTGGGCACCTTCATCAGCCTCGTATTCCTATGGAAAACGAAGGATGATTCATCAAATCGTTAAGTTATTAAACTATTAAGTAATTAGGTTACTTACAAGTAGGTCGCAGCGTGTTCCATGGAGAAATGTGTGCCATTAGGCATACAATCACTTTAAAAATTATCTTGGTAAAACAACGCATTTTTTGTATATTTGCCGTTTCATATATTTAGATATACATAAAGATAAGAATCAATATGAAACAGCGACTTACAATCCTTTCCACCCTTTGTGTTTGTATGTTTTTAGGCTTTGCTCTTCGGGGCACAGCCCAATCCCAATTTGTCAATCCGTTAGTCGGTACTGCCGAGCACGGCCATACCTTCCCGGGTGCCATCGTGCCCTTCGGAGCCGTGCAGGTCAGTCCCGACACCCGACTGGACGGCTGGGACGGCTGCTCCGGCTACCACTATACCGACAACCGCATCTACGGTTTTAGCCACACACACCTGAGCGGCACGGGTTGCAGCGACTACGGCGATATCCTCATCATGCCGTTCTACAAGACCGCCTCCGTCAACAACGAGGAATATTCCTGCACCTTCTCGCACAAGAACGAGACTGCCAAGGCTGGATACTATCAGGTGACCTTGGACAACGGCATCAAGGTGGAACTGACCGCTGGACAACGGGGCGCCATACATCGCTACACTTTCCCCAAGAAGGGTGAGCGCGGCATCGTCATCGACCTGACCCACCGCGACAAGACGCTGGCTTCCGGCATCACACACCGCGACAACGAGTTCTTCGGATTCCGCCGCTCCGAAGCGTGGAATCCCAACCAATACTGCGCTTTCTCCATCATCCCCTCCGAGCCCGTGCAACGCATTGAGTATTACGTCAACGACAAGTTGGTCAGCGACCATGACGTGCGCGGCGAGCACTGCAAGGCCATCCTCTACTTCGACAAGAAAGTGAAGAGCGTCACCCTGCATGTCGGCATCTCCGCCGTAGATATCGAGGGTGCCATGAAGAACCGGGAAGAGATCATGCCCTACACCTTCGACCAGCTGAAAGACCAAGCCGTCAAGGCCTGGAACACCGAGCTGAGCAAGATCGAGGTCTTCAGCGACAACGTTGAATATATGAAGGTATTCTACACCGCCCTGTACCATTGTTTCACCTCTCCTTACCTCTACACCGACGTGGACGGTCGCTACAGAGGCATGGACCAGGAGATCCATCAGGTGGATGCCGGCAAAAATATCTACACCGTATTCTCCTTGTGGGACACCTACCGCGCCTTGCACCCGCTCTTGAACATCATCGACCAAAAAAGATCGTCCGACTTCTTATACACCTTCATGCAACAATACAAGCAAGGCGGCATGTTGCCGATCTGGGAGCTCTCCAGCCATGAGACATGGTGCATGATCGGCTACCACTCCATCCCCGTCATCTGGGACGCATTCCAGAAAGGGCTGATCCCCGCCAGCGAGCAGAAAGCTTATCTGGATGCCATGGTCAGCAGCGCCCGTATGAACGTCTGGGGACGCAAACCTTTCGCCGAAAACGGTTTCATCTCGGGGGTGGACGACAACGAATCCGTCTCCAAGACGCTGGAATATGCTTTCGACGACTGGTGCATCGCCCAATACGCCAAGGCCATCGGCCAGAACGACATCTACAAAGAGTTCATCAAGAGAGCGCAGGCGTACAAAAACATCCTGGACGACAAGCATTTCATGCGTGGCCGTTTCAACGGTGGCCGGTACGAGCCTTTCAACCCCACAGAGGTCAACAACTACTTCACCGAAGCCAACAGCTGGCAGTATTCCACCTACGTGCCGCAGGACATTCCTGAGTACGTCAAGATGTTGGGCGGCGCCACCGAGGCCCTGCGTTTCTGGAAGGCTCTCTTCTCCGCCCCATCCGACATCAGCGGCCGCCAGCAATCGGACATCACCGGCATGATCGGCCAGTACGCCCACGGCAACGAGCCCAGTCATCACGCCGCCTATCTCTTCGACTATCTAGGCACCTACAAATACACGCAGCAATACACCAAGCAGATCATGACGGAGCTCTACTCCTCCAAGCCAGACGGCCTGTGCGGCAACGAAGACTGCGGACAGATGTCGGCATGGTACGTCTTCAGCGCCATGGGCTTCTATCCAGTCTGTCCGGGCAGCAACGAATATGCATTAGGTTTCCCCTTGTTGAAGAGTGCCAACATCCATTTGGAGAATGGGAAGACCTTCCATATCATCAAAGACAGCGACCAAGAATACGTCAAGGAGGTGCTCCTCAACGGCAAGCGTCTCACCATGCCCTTCATCAATTACAAGCAGATCAGCCAGGGCGGCACTCTGGAGTTCCGGATGACCAGCAACGAGTCGGAGTGTCTGAAGTTCAACGATGCCACGATGTTGCGTTGGCAAGCGACCATTCCCGAGGAGGACCAGCTGACCCCGGCGCCTTATATGTCCACCACCAAGACCACCTTCTCGGAGCCTTTCCAGGTGGAATTGCGCAACTATGCCCCCAAGAACAATGCCGATTATGCGGCTGGCACCAAGATATACTACACCACCGACGGCACCAATCCGAGCAAAGAACAGGGCCAATTGTACACCGCGCCCATCACCATTTCGGAAGCCACCACGCTCAAAGCTGTCGCCTATAACGACAAAACCGGCTACAGCCATGTGGTGACCGCCAGCTACAGTTACTTTAAGAAAGACAAAGAGCTGACCTATATCACCCAACCCAACCCGCAATACTTCGCTGGCGGTCCCGACGGTCTCATCAACAACGAGCGCGGACCTGTCAACTACCGTATCGGCGGCTGGCAAGGCTTCACCACCGACTGCGAGGTCGTCATAGACCTGAAAGAAACCAAGCCCATCTCCAAAGTCGGTGCCGGCTGTCTGGAAGAACAACGCGCCTGGATATTCCTCCCGCGCGCCATAGAGGTGTATGTCTCTGAAGATGGCAAAGACTACCATCTATTCAACACCGCGAGCCTCACCCAGGGAAGAACCGACGGCGCGCACATCGAGAACCTGGAGGTTTCCGGCTCTGCCAACGCCCGCTATGTCAAGGTGAAAGTCATCAACTACGGCAAGATGCCGGCATGGCATCTGAGCGCCGGCGAGCAGGCATGGCTCTTCATCGATGAGATATGGGTGAAATAAACAATCAAGGTAACTATTTAATATTCAACGATATGACATTACAAGAGTTTCAAGAAGACATCAGAAGAGGTATTCCTTCCACTATACCCCAAGCCAAACCGTACGATCCGACCGTCAACCACGCGCCGAAGCGTAAAGACATCCTGACGAAGAAAGAGAAGCAGCTGGCCTTGCGCAACGCGCTCCGCTATTTCGACCCGTCCCAGCACGCGCAGCTGGCGCCGGAGTTCGCCCAAGAGCTGCACGACTACGGCCGCATCTACATGTACCGGTATCGTCCCGACTATGAGATGTACGCGCGTCCCATTGATGCCTACCCTGCCAAATGCAAGCAGGCGGCGGCCATCATGCTGATGATCCAGAACAACCTGGACCCCGCCGTGGCGCAGCATCCCCACGAGTTGATAACCTACGGTGGCAACGGCGCTGTCTTCCAGAACTGGGCACAGTACCGCTTGGTGATGAAATACCTGTCGGAGATGACCGATGAGCAGACACTGGTCATGTACAGTGGTCATCCCCTGGGACTCTTTCCTTCCCACAAGGACGCGCCCCGCGTGGTCGTGACCAACGGCATGGTGATTCCCAACTACTCCAAGCCCGACGACTGGGAGCGCATGAACGCAATGGGTGTCAGCCAGTATGGCCAGATGACCGCTGGTTCCTACATGTACATCGGACCGCAAGGCATCGTGCACGGCACCACCATCACCGTGCTCAACGCCAGCCGTAAGATCGGCGGCGAGATCGGTGGCAAGCTCTTCGTCACCGCCGGTTTGGGCGGCATGTCGGGGGCTCAGCCCAAGGCTGGCAACATCGCCGGCGTGGTCTCCATCACCGCCGAGATCAACCCTGCCGCCACACAGAAGCGCTACGACCAGGGCTGGGTCGATGAGGTACACGAGAATCTGGACGAGCTCTTCGAGAAGGTCAACGAGGCGCGCGCCCAGAAGATCGCCAAGTCCTTCGCCTACCAAGGCAACATCGTCGATCTGTGGGAGTACTGCGCCGAGCACGACATCCAAGTCGATCTCGGCAGCGACCAGACCTCCCTGCACAACCCGTGGGCTGGCGGCTACTACCCTGTTGGCATCTCTTTTGAGGACGCGAAGGTCATGATGGCCGACGAGCCCGAGAAGTTCAAAGCTGCCGTGGAAGAGAGCTTGCGCCGTCAGGTGGCCGCCATCAACAAGCTGACCGCCAAGGGCATGTACTTCTTCGACTACGGTAACGCCTTCCTGTTGCAGTCCTCCCGCGCCGGTGCCGATATCCTCAAGGAAGACGGCAGTTTCAGATATCCTTCTTATGTGCAGGACATCATGGGACCGATGTGCTTCGACTACGGCTTTGGCCCGTTCCGCTGGGTCTGCACCTCTGGCAAGCCCGAGGACCTCGACGTCACCGACCATATCGCCATGGACGTGTTGAAGGAGATCAGCGACCACGCACCCGCCGAGATCTCGCAGCAGATGCGCGACAACATCACCTGGATCAAGGGCGCCAACGAGAACCACCTCGTCGTGGGCTCACAAGCCCGTATCTTATATGCCGACTGTGAAGGTCGTACCAAGATCGCCGCCGAGTTCAACAAGGCGGTGCGCGACGGCAGACTCTCTGCGCCGGTCGTGTTAGGCCGTGACCACCACGACGTGAGCGGCACGGACTCCCCGTTCCGTGAGACCTCCAACATCTACGACGGCAGTAGCTTCTGTGCCGACATGGCCGTGCAGAACGTCATCGGAGACGGTTTCCGCGGTGCCACGTGGGTGAGCATCCACAATGGCGGCGGCGTCGGCTGGGGCGAAGTCATCAACGGCGGATTCGGCATGGTGTTGGACGGCAGTGCCGACAGCGACAGACGCCTGCGCTCAATGCTCTTCTGGGATGTCAACAACGGCATCAGCAGACGCGCATGGGCCCGCAACGACGGCGCTCTCTTCGCCATCAAACGCGCCATGGAGGCCTGCCCCGAGTTGCACGTCACGTTGCCGAACTTCGCGGAGGATGCGTTAATCGAAAAAATGTTTTAAGAGTGATCACTGATCACTAAAACCCCAAAGAATGAACCAACGCATAGCAATAGTATTTCTCACGATAGCAGCGATAGTAGCCGGCGGCTGCCAGAAGAAGCCCGCCCCTATCGTCATCACACCGGATGTGGAGAAAAACCATCTGCAGCGGAATCATATCTATGGGAAAGTGCAAGAGATTGAGAGCAGAATCTTCTATCTGGAAGAGGACTCGCTGACCTTGGAGGACACCGCACGCGCTTTGGAAACGACTGAAAGACGGTGCGACAACTACTTCCTCCACTACTATAATCCTCAGGGCTTCCTGACCAGCTTCCTCAAGTTCTCCCCTCAAGGAGACACCCTGCTTTTCCGCCAATACCAATACAACCAACGCGCCCAAATATCCGAATGGCTCGAAGAGAACCCGCCCACCCCCATTACGAAAGGGGTGTACTCCTATGACAGAAATCATTTTCTGGAGGGAGAGAAAATCTATCATGGCGACTCGTTGGTCATGTCGTTCGCCTACAAGACCGACGGCATTGGCAACATCATCTTCAGCACACAAGACAACCAGCAGTTTATCACCAAGAGCTCCTATCACTACAACGAGCACGGGCTGGTGGATACCATCCGGGAGTACGAGCCCGACGGCAAGGTCTTCAAACTGGCCACCATCGAATACGACAACTACGGTGATGAGGTCAACCGCTGTGTCTATAAAGCCGGCAAACAATTGATTGAATACACCTACAATGAGTATTCCCAAAAAGGCCGTAACCTGAAGACCATCTACGAAGACAAGCTCCACCAGAACAAAGAGGTGAAATACTACGCCTACTTCGACAAAGAGAACAACTGGCGAGTAGTCTATACCGTATTAAACAATCGATTAGTGTCAATAAAAAAACGTAACATTAAATACTATTAACAAACTATGGATTTAAGCAACATTTTATCAATCACAGGAAAAGGCGGATTATTCAAATTAATCTCCCGCACTCAAAACAACTTCATCGTGGAATCTCTCGAAGACCAGCACCGTTTCCCGGCATTCTCCCACGACGGTGTCGCCACCCTTGACAACATAGCCATTTTCACAGAAGATGGAGAGGTTTCCCTGCAATCCGTTTTCCAGTCCATCTACAAAAAATATGACGGCAAGAAAGTTGAGACGCCGAAGGACAACAACGGTTTCAAGACCTTTTTCGAAGGTGTTTTGCCTGATTATGACCGTGAAAGAGTGTATGTTTCCAATATCAAGAAGGTGGTTGCATGGTACAACATCCTCGTTGACCACCAGCTTGTAAATCTGGAAGAGGAGAAGACCGCTGAAGAAACAACTCCTCAAGAAGAAGAATAGTCCGATAATTCTTAAAAAAAGTTAGTATAAACCCGTAAAAATTGTAGATTATGAAAGTGTATTCCCGTGAAATCAGTCCCTGGCTAATCTGGTTGAGTTTGCTCGCCGTATTGCTCATCAGTGTCGGTATCTTTTTCTTCTACACATTTTTACGGCAGGGCAGTTCCGAGCTTATCGATGTGGTGCCCAACGATGCAGTTTTTTTGGTAGAGGTCAACGACCATCAGGATTTCGAGACCAGCGCCAAGCGGATGCAACCCGCCTTTGACGAGCTGTTTGTCATGGACGCCTACCCTGCCTTCAAGGATATTTATCAAAGTCTCTCGCAGGGCAACCATGTAGCCACCATATCGGCACATCCGGGCAAGGAGACCATCCATCTGCTCTACAACGTGCAAATCGACAAGGTCACCTTCCGAAAGTTGTTAAAAAAACTGAATATAGACCCCAACAACAACATCATCTTCGAGAAGCACAAGATTTACACCTACGGGACCAGTTTCAAGAGTCTGAAGTTCGTCTATTTCAACCATGTACTCTCAGTGTCCGACGACTTGGAGATCATCAAGAAGGCTTTGGTGCAACATCGTCATCCCAAGAACCTGCTTTCCGAGAAAGAGTTCAAGAGTCTGTACGCTTTATCGCAGAAAAACCAAAAGCAGAGTTGGATCATCTTCAACAACAAAGCCTATCTGACCTATTTGGACAACTATTTTGAGAAGAGCGGTTTGTGTGCATTGCGCAAGATAGAGACCTTATCGGATTGGTCTGCTTTCCAGATCCGCACCACCGAGAACGAATTGTTCCTGTCGGGTTACATGCCCACCGACAAGATCCCTGCCAAGGCACCAAAATACGAACTGCCCGCCGAGGTCATCCCGCCTCATGTGATGCGTTATGTAAAATGTGAAGGCGACGACTATGCAGCCACCTACGTGTACATGTACATGGACGATCAAGACGAGCCGATTCCTTTCATGGTGCTGGAGGAAGACTCGCTTCATCCTGTTCTCACCAAACTGAACGGTGAGGATCTGGACGCCTTCAAGAGCCGTTTCCCCGACGGCATCTATCCTGTTGACAGCATCTTAGGCTCTGTGAAAGATGTCTTCCAGCCTCGGTTTGTCACCATGGAAATACCGAAGTGGACCTGCTGCACATTCCGAAACAACTACTATGTATTGGCGGAAAACCGTGAGAATCTGCAGCAGCTGGGACAATGGTACCAGAAGAACACCTCGCTGTTGAACAACCATCTGTACCAGTTCTCCAAGAACAACCTTCCAGCCAAGAATTTGGAAGAGTACACCTTGTTCAACAACGACAAAGGGGATCAACTGATGTCCGTTCTCTCCATGAAGGGCCGAAGCAGCTACTTTGGCACACACCTCAAGGCCTTCTCGCTCTACTGTACGGAAACGACCGACTGCAGCAACAACCTGATTCCTATCAACCTGTACTTCCTGTTTAACAAATAGGAGTCAGGCAAGCCCTATACATCTTCCCTTGTAAGGAGCTTCTGATTAGTTTGGGACTCCATTACAAGGGATTCTTTTTGGGTATTATCGGGATTGGGCAGTTGAAGCAATTCAAAAATGCTCTTGACCTTATGCACATAGTTAACCTCCGGAATATGACGGTTAGCACCCAAAAAACGGTTCACGCGGCCGTTCATCATAGCATTATGGGCTCTGACGATCTCCAGGCAGCTACTCTTCAGAAAGTCGTCCAGGGGTTGTTTTTCCGTTTTTTTCACCTTGGTCTTGCGCTTGGCAGGTTTTTGCTCAGGAGCCGGGGACGAGAAGAGCAACTCGGTGATGTCGCGGATATCCAATTCAGGATGCTGTTCAAGGAGGAGCAAAACGTCGTCTATCGGGGACTCTCGGTCCACGGTCACCAACAAGACATAATCGTATCCCTCGTAGGGGCACTCATAGCGGCAGAAGCCATTTTTGCCAAGGAAATAATAAAGATCCTCAAACATCGGGATGCTGAGGGTGAACTCATCGTCGGGGTTGTTCAGATGAGTCATGATCTTGTTCGGCACAATGGCCAGCATCAGATTGTTCTGCTGACGGAGCAAAGCCGAGAAGACGGGCACGGAGACATCCTGGCCCACTGTGTCGAAGGTGTAATTCTGCAAATACGAGAAATCCACCTGGAACCACTGGCTGCATAGATGGGCGAAAGCCATGGGAGGCAATTCAGACTTCACCATAAACAGATAATAGTCTGTGGTGCATCCAAAGGTGTCGTTCATATCGAGGACGACCTGGACAGGCTGGGGATTCGGAAAATTCAATCGCATTTTTGACTCCGCAAAAGTACAAAATAATGATTAGAAAAGATTCATAAAAACGCTTTGTTTATTCGATGTTTTTTTGGTACTTTTGCGCCGATTTTTGACCATTAAGATTTATTAAGTTTTTTAAAATCTATCTTTTTAAAAATCAGAAAATTACAAATTTTCAATATACCTAAAACATGTCAACAACAGACCAAATCAAGAAAATTGACGACATCGTCGTTCGTTTTGCGGGCGACAGTGGAGATGGAATGCAGTTGTCGGGAACCTTGTTCTCTGATGCTTCCGCTCTGACGGGCAATGACATTGCCACATTCCCTGACTATCCGGCTGAGATCCGTGCTCCGCACAACACCATCGCGGGTGTTTCCGGTTATCAAGTGCACGTGGGCAACCACATCTACAGCTCCGGAGACAAGTGCGACATTCTCGTAGCCATGAACCCTGCCTCTTTGAAGTCCAACATGAAGTGGGCCAAGAAGGGTGCCACCATCATCGTGGACATCGACACCTTCACCGACGAGGCGCTCACCAAGGCCGGCTACACCGAGAATGACAACCCCTTCACCGACGAGATGGAGCGTGCCTACACCATCATCAAGGCTCCGGTGACCTCTTTCACCCAGCGTATCGGCAACGAGCAGGGTGCGGACAAGAAGACAGCAGACCGTTGTCGTAACATGTTCGCCCTAGGTATCATTTTCTACGCCACGCACAAGAAGCTGGACCAGACCTACGCTTACCTAGAGCGCAAATTCGCCAAGAAGCCCGATGTGGTGGCTTTGAACAAGGCCGTCCTCACCGAGGGTTACGAATATGCCGACAAATTGGAGGTGATGCACTCTCACATCTTCGAGATTGCGCAAGCCGACCAGATGCCGAAGGGCCGTTACCGCAACATCACGGGCAACGTGGCCACGGCTTGGGGCTTGTTAGCTGCCTCCGAGCGTTCCGGTCGTCAACTTTTCTTAGGCTCCTACCCTATCACCCCGGCCACGGACGTGATGGTGGAGTTAGCCAAGCATAAATCCTTAGGCGCACGCGTCTTCCAGGCAGAAGACGAAATCGCGGGTGTCTGTTCCGCCATCGGCGCCTCCTACGCTGGCGCGTTGGCCTGCACCTCCACTTCCGGTCCCGGCCTCTCCCTCAAGAGCGAGGCCCTCGGTCTGGCTGTGATGGTGGAGCTGCCTTTGGTCGTAGTGGACGTACAGCGTGGTGGTCCTTCCACCGGACTCCCCACCAAGACAGAGCAAGGCGACCTGAACCAAGCCTTGTACGGCCGTAATGGCGAGGCTCCCCTCGTAGTGGTGGCTGCCTCCTCCAGTGCCAACTGTTTCTACTGGGCTTACAACGCCGCCAAGATCGCCTTGGAGCACATGACCCCTGTCATCCTCCTCACCGATGGCTATCTGGGCAACGGCTCCCAGCTGTTCCGCATCCCGAAGGTGGCCGACCTGCCGAGCATCACGCCGCGTCTGGCCACACCGAACGATCCCAACTACAGACCTTTCCGCCGCGATCCCGAGACATTCGCACGCGAGTGGGCACTGCCCGGCATGGAAGGCCTCAGACACCGCGTGGGCGGTCTGGAGAAATGTCCTGACGGTCCGCTGAGCACCGATCCCGAGAACCACGCCCTGATGGTTTACAACCGTCAGGAGAAGGTGAACCGCGTGGCCAACTACATCCCCGACCAGGAAGTGACCGGCGATCCCGATGCCGAGCTGCTCGTGGTCGGCTGGGGCGGCACCTCCGGAGCCCTCACCCTCGCCGTGGAAGAGATGAACAAGGAAGGCAAGAAAGTGGCCTACACCCATTTCAACTATATTTGTCCGCTGCCGAAGAACACGGGCGACATCCTCAAGAAATACAAGAAGATCGTCGTCTGCGAACTCAACAACGGCCAGTTTGCCGGATATCTCCGCACCCAGTTCCCAGAATGTCCGATGACCCAGTACAACAAGATCATGGGTCTTCCGTTCGAGGTAGGTGAACTGAAGGCTGAATTCGAAAGACTGCTTGCCAAATAATTCATGTAAAACCATTAAAAATAAATCATTATGGCAGAAAGACATTTTGTTCCCAAAGCGGACCGCGAATATACAAAAGCTGACTTCACCAGCGACCAGATGGTGAAATGGTGCCCCGGTTGTGGTGACCACGCCATCCTCAACTCATTGTTAAACACCTTCCCGAAG
>JAFYNM010000025.1 GCA_017549765.1 Bacteroidales bacterium | reverse complement strand
GTGGCCCTGGGTGTCATCCGCAACGTCAAGAAGGTATCCTACACCCAGCTGTACGAAGACCAGATGGACGAGCAAAAGGCCGTCGGCAAGTACAAATGTGTGGACGACCTGCTCAACAGCGGCGACACGTGGGAAGTGTAACTCAGTTAAGAGTTAAGAGTTAAAAGTTAAAAGTTAAGGGCCGTTGCCGGGGAGGTGACGGTCCTTTTTTAAGTCAGAGGATTGACGTGGCGAATCAAGCAAAAAACACCTACGGAAGATCAGGGAATAAATATTTTTCCAAATATGATGGAATGAGGAGAAAAATAGTATTTTTGCAGACTTAAATGAGAAGAAAATCCGATTATGGGAACAACGATTAGACAACCATTCAATCCTGCGCAGCTCGAACTACTGAGCACAATGGCCAGCCTTAACACCGAAGCCGACCTGATTGAACTGAAACAGGCACTTTCGCGTTTCTTCGCCGACCGTGCCGACCGCGAGTTGGAGCGATTGTGGAATGAAGGTGCCATCAACGAAGAGACGCTCGAATCATGGAAACATGAGCACATGCGCACTCCTTATCACCAAGACACGACTAAGGTATGAGGTACGTGGTGGTTGACACTAACTGTCTGTTGCGCATGATTCCTTTACGCAGCAAGTACCGTCCGACATGGGAGTCTTTCCTTGACGGCAAGTATTTTCTTTGTATCAGCAATGATATTGTCAGTGAATACATAGAGATACTCACTTCCAAGGTGAGTTCCACTTTTGCCGAGAACATTGTCGGAGCCATTTTGCGCAGCCCCTTCGTGCGCCGCTTCGACCCACAGTTCCATTTCAACCTTATAGAGGCGGATCCTGATGACAACAAATTTGTGGATTGCGCCATCATTGCCAATGCCGACTTCATTGTAAGCGAGGACTCCCACTTTCGAGTTCTCAAAACGATATCTTTCCCCAAAGTGAATGTTTTGACGCTTGACGAATTCAGCGAGGAATTGAAATAGCAATTTTTTGGCAAAGAGAGAAACAAATGTGTGGACGACCTGCTCAACAGCGGCGACACGTGGGAAGTGCAACTCAGTTAAGAGTTAAGAGTTAAGAGTTAAAAGTTAATAGTTAAGGGCCGTTGCCGGGGAGGTGACGGTCCTTTTTTTTAATAATTCAGTTGTCAAAGATTTTTTGACAACTGATTGCACAAGAAAGAGTAATAATCAGTAAATAAAACAATTAACAATTATTGAGTTATTAAGGAAAGCTTAATAACTGCCTTCTGAAAAAAGTGTATTTTTGCGCGGTGAAATAAGAGTGCTTATAACATGGAAAGACCGAACATCTTAGTGATCTATACCGGAGGAACCATCGGCATGATGATGGACCCCGAGGACAAGGCCCTGAAGCCCTTTGAATTCAAGAACATCCGTCAACAGCTGCCTATGCTGGACCTCCTGGAGTGCGACATCACCTTCCAGAGTCTGCTGCCGCTTATCGACTCTTCGGACACCAACCCGCAGTTCTGGCTGCGACTGGTCGATATGATTGAGGCGGAATATCAGAACTACGACGGCTTCGTGGTGCTCCACGGCACCGACACGATGGCCTACACCTCCTCGGCGCTCAGCTTCCTGTTGGAGAACCTCGACAAGCCCGTCATCATCACCGGCTCGCAGCTGCCCTTGGGTGTGCTGCGCACCGACGGGCGCCGCAACATCCTCAACGCCATCGGCTTCGCCGCCGACCGCAAGGACGGGAGACCGATGTTGAACGAGGTATGCCTCTTCTTCCAGACCGCCCTCTTCCGCGGCAACCGCATCTACAAAGACGATGCCGCCAGTTTCAACGCCTTCCACTCGCCCAACTACCCGCATCTGGCCAACGTGGGCACCGAGATATCCTACAACGAGCAGTATCTGCTCCCCAAGAGCGTGCCCGACACGTTCATCGCCCACCACAAAATGAGTACCAACGTGGGTCTCATCAAACTGTTCCCGGGCATCAACTTGGCCACCATGGAAGCTATGCTGCACACGGACGGCTTGCAGGCTGTCGTCTTGGAGACCTTCGGCGTGGGCAACGCGCCCACCTCCCCCGACTTCCTCAAGATCCTCCAGGATGCCATCGACCGGAACATCATCCTCGTCAACATCTCCCAATGCAAGGGCGGTGGCGGCGTGGAGATGCAGCGCTACGCCACCGGCAAGCACCTTGCAGACATCGGCGTGACCTCCGGCAGCGACATGACTACCGAGGCGGCCCTTACCAAGCTGATGTACCTCTTCGGCGAGGGCTACCCTTTGAACACCATCCGCAAACTGTTGAAAATGTCCCTGCGCGGGGAGCTAACCGAGAACTACTAATGGAAATCGAGATCTGCTGCGGCTCTATCCAGTCGGCCGCCAACGCCAAGGCCGCCGGTGCCACGCGCATCGAGCTGTGCCAGAACCTGAACGAAGGCGGCACCACCCCCTCCTACGCTACTATCAAGCAGTGTGTGGAAGAGTTAGGGCTGCAGGTGTTCGTCCTGGTGCGCCCGCGTCCGGGCGACTTTGTCTATAACGAGTTGGAAATCCAGAACATGCTGGAAGACGTGCGCGTCTGCAAAGAGCTTGGCGTCGCTGGCATCGTGGTCGGCTTTCTCCTCCCTGACGGCCGCATCGACACCGCGCTCACGAAACGCTTCGTCGCAGCCGCCGCGCCCGTGCCCGTCACCTTCCACCGCGCCTTCGACCGGTGCCATGACTGGCAGAAGTCGCTGGAAGAGGTCATCGAGTGCGGTTGTCGCCGCATCCTGACCTCTGGCTGTCAGCCCACCGCCATGGAGGGCAAGGAGACCCTACGGGCTCTTATCCAGCAAGCAGGCGACCGCATTACCATCCTCGCCGGCAGCGGCGTGCGCCCCGACAATGTGGCGGAGCTCATCCAGTTCACCGGCGCCCAAGAGGTCCACGGCTCCTGCAAAGTGCGCACCGTAGGCGGCTATGACGAGACCAGCGCCGAAGAGGTCGCCGCACTGCTGCAGAATGCCACCACAGGCATCGCTCATCGTTAAAAAGAGGAGAATGGTCCCCTGTTGGACCAACAGAATAGCCTATTCCATTTCAGACAGATAATGTTCTATCCGAGGCTTCAACTGCGGTATGTCAAAAGCAATAGTTTCCCACAACTGTTCAGGCCGGATTTTATAATACCCATGCACCAACACATGACGCATACGCTCTATGTCGTCCCAATTTACTTCAGGGTGAGAAGCACGATATTCTAACGTCAATTTATAGACCGCCTCGCCTATCATCTCAACATGTTTCACCAGACCGAAATACACTATGGGATCAGACAATGCCTCTTCCAAAGTGTGCTGAGCCTGATAGTTCACCAATACGTTCATAGCTTCAAGAATGTGTTGAAGCCTTTCCATATCTCTAATTTCTTCTCTCATAAATAAGGCGTTTGTCGCGGTTTGCAGATTGCACAGCAAAAGGTAACAGGCGTCCTTCCTCAATCAAGTCGACACGACGCCCCGTACTTTTCTCCAGCTCACCCATCATGTGTGAAATGGTTAGCAACGATATTTTCGCATTTTCATCATACTCCACCAGAATGTCCACATCACTGTCCTCGGTTTCTTCACCTCGGGCAAAAGAGCCAAACAACCATGCCTTCATCACTGGTTGCGTTTTAAAATACTCGCAGATTGTTTCTATCATTATTTCTGTGCTCATACAGCTCTTGATTATTTGTGCAAAAATACTCTTTTTTCCTTATAAAAACATAAAATGCAAAAAAATGCATTCTCACAACGTCAAGTCGGGAGGCAACAACATTGTTCTATCGGTTGGCATAGCGAATTTCAGGAACTATTGAGTTTTTTTCTTATCTCAAAAATCAAAAAATTGTATCTTCGCACCCTCACACCCAAACCGATACCATCATGAAGAAAACCATCCTTTTGCTGCTGATATGCGCACTTGCCCATCATGTCCTCACCGCCCAGTCTTTCACCAAAGAGCAGGCATTGGACTTCCTCTACACCTACATGCCGCAGAGCGACCGCGCCGACTACGACCGCGCCTTTTTCAAGATGCAGGTGGACTACGCCTTCCTGGCGCGGGAGACCTTCTCCTGGGGCAAGACCATACCCGACGACATCTTCAAGCACTTCGTGTTGGTCTATCGGGTCAACAATGAGGACCTGGACACAGCGCGCGCCTTCATCTTCCATCAGCTGAAAGACCGTATCAAGGATATGAGCATGTACGACGCAGCCCTGGAGGTCAACCACTGGTGTCACGAATATGTCGATTACCAGCCTGCCGACGTGCGCACCTCCGCGCCGTTGGCCACCATCCGCACCTCGCACGGACGTTGCGGCGAGGAGAGCACCCTGACGGTCACGGCCATGCGCGCCGTGGGCATCCCCGCCCGCCAGTGCTACACCCCGCGCTGGGCACACTGCGACGACAACCACGCATGGGTGGAAGTGTGGGTCGATGGCAAATGGTGGTTCCTCGGCGCCTGCGAGCCTTCGCCCGACCTTGACATGGGATGGTTCGCCTACCCCTCCACCCGCACGATGATGGTCCACACCAACGTCTTCGGCGACTACCACGGTCCCGAAGAGGTCAACAAGAAGACGCCCTACTACTCCTGCATCAACGTGCTGCCCAACTATGCCGACACCGTGCGCATGACCGTCACCGTCGTCGATGGCCATCATCAGCCCATCAAGGATGCCGTGGTGCGCTTCAAGCTCTACAACTACGCCGAATACTATACGCTGGCCACGAAGCGGACCGATGAAAACGGAAAGGCCTCGCTCATCACGGGCAAAGGCGGTCTGCTGTTGTGGGCCAGCAAAGACGACATGTACGCCTACTCTGTCATTGACGGTCGCCATGAGCATGAGCGGACGCTGGTGCTGATGCCGGAAAGCCACTCTGTGGGGCAGCCAGAGCATCGGGAGTACGTTGTCTCGCAGACCATCGTGCCGCCCGTGGGCAATCCCAACATCCCGGAGCCGGACGCCGCCCGCCAGGCGCGCTGCGACCAGCGCAAGCAATACGAAGACTCCCTGCGCGAGGCCTACCGTGCCACCTACCCTACCCCAGAATGGTTATCCGCCATCAGTTTCCATAACGAAAACTTCACTGACGAGCAGCTCTACGACGTCATCCGCCGCAGCGAGGGCAACTATGCCGAGATCATGGCCTTCCTGAACTTGCATCCCACCAAAGAGCCGGGCCTCTACCTCAAAGAGTTTGTGGCGGCACTGGCCGACAAAGACCTGCGCGACACCAAAGCGGAGACGCTGGAAAGCCAGCTTACCTATTACAAAGAGGGCGACTATCCGCTGGATGTCTTCCTTAAGGGCATCCTCCCCGCCCGCATCTCCAACGAGCTGATCCGCGACTGGCGAGGAGCGCTAACCAGCGGTTTCGGGTTAGTCTGGCACGACCATTCCGTAAAGACTATTTTCGAATTCGTCAAGAAGTCCATCCGGGTGGACAACGACTGCAACTATTACAACTGTCCCATCAGTCCGGCCGGGGTCATCCATCTCGGCAGAGCAGACGCCCACTCCCGCGACATCTTCTTCGTGGCCCTCTGCCGCGCCTTCAACGTACCCGCCTACATGGACAACTCCAACGGCGACCTCTTCGCCTGGGAGAACGGACAATGGCATTTGGTCACCTTTGAGGACAAACCCGCTGAGGAGTACAAGACACTCATTCTGCACAACCCCAACAAGATGGGCTACTACACGCAATACACGCTACAACGCTTTGAGAACGGGGAGTTTGTGAGCTTCGACTTCGAGAACGACCCGCGCGTGGAGACAGACCCCATCGTGCTCTCCGTGCCCGGGGGCTACTACTGTCTCTCCCTCGGCGAGCGCTTCGACGACGGCAGCGTCTTTTCCCAGATGCAGTTCTTCAACATCACCGCCGACACCACCGAGCGCACCATTCAGTTCGAGAGTTCCCTTGAGCCCTCACAATCCAACAATAATGCACCGCAGCCATACGGCAAAATCAATCTGAGAAAGGTAAAAGTAGATGGATTTTCGCTTTTGGCGAGACTGATGAGCAGTCAGAAAGAGCACATCATCCTTTGTTTAGGCACGCCCGGCACCGAACCTGTCAACCACCTGATGAAGGAGATTGCCGCCAAGAAGGATGGGTACGAAACCTGGTATGGTCCGATGTTTTTTGTGATGAAAGAAGGGCAATGGAAGAGTGAACCAGGACAACCGACGAACCTGCGCATTATTACAGAAGGATACGATGAACTTGTTGAAATATTCACGAAGGCGTTGGATGGCGAGTTGGCCGGACGAAATCCGATGTGCTTCGTCATCGACAAAAAAGGCGACATCATCTTCGTTTCCGAAGGGTACAATATCGGGGTCGGGGACCGGATGTTGAAGTATGTTTTGAAAAACAGTTCTTGGTGTAAATAAGAGCGAAAGTTTTCCAAAATCTCCTTCTCACACAAGCCTAAAATTATTATCTTTGCGGCTTCAACGATTGTTTCTTCCTAAACCTCTCGATAATGATTACCAAATTTGTGCTCACCGGTGGTCCTTGTGCCGGCAAAACCACCACTAATGAACGTATTGAAGAGTTCTTCTCCAAGTTAGGATACGCTGTCTTCACGCTACCCGAAGCCGCCACCCTCTTCATCAAAGCGGGGGCTGATTTTCTAACAGACGACAAGCATCTCTACTTCGAGATCCACCGTAGCATGATGTTGTTTCTGTTGCAAATGGAAGAGTCGTTTGAGGAGATTGCCAAGGCCACTGGCAAGCCTGCCATCATCATCAACGACCGCGGCGCGATGGACATCTCCGCCTACATGGATCCCGAAGACTGGGAAAAACTGGTCAAGTCCGTGGGCAAGACCGAGGAAGAGCTCTTGGGACGTTACAAGGCCATCTTCCATCTCTGCACCAGCGCCAAGGGAGCCCCGCACAGCTACACCCTGAGCAACAATTCCGCCCGCATGGAGGAGACGCTGGAAGAGGCCATCCAAGTGGACAACAATCTCATCCGCGTATGGAAAAAGCATCCCAACCTGCACATCATCCAGTCGGAAGAGTTCGTGAAAGACAAGATTGACAACGTCTTGCGCGGAATAGCCCAAGAGTTGGGCATCGAGATCACCATCGACAGCGTCAGCGACCAGGCATAATAAGAAAAAAAAACTATATTTGCGGCCTCAAAACCGCGTTGGCATCGAGATAACAATATCAATAAAAACAACTTAAATCTATCAGACAATGAAAAAATTCGTATGTAAAGTTTGTGGTTACGTCCACTATGGCGACACTCCTCCTGAGAGATGTCCGCAATGCAAACAACCTGCCGACAAGTTCGAAGAGATAACGGATGATTCTTTATCCTTCGCCACCGAGCATGTCATTGGCGTTGCCAAAGATTCCGACGAAGAGATGATCAAAGACCTGAACGCGCACTTCATGGGCGAGGCCACCGAGGTGGGCATGTACTTAGCCATGAGCCGTCAGGCAGACCGCGAGGGCTATCCCGAGGTCGCCGAGGCCTTCAAGCGCTATGCCTTTGAAGAGGCCGAGCACTGCGCCAAATTCGCCGAGCTGCTGGGCGAGGTCGTATGGGACACCAAGACCAACCTGGAGAAGCGCATGTTGGCAGAGAGTGGCGCCTGCGCCGACAAGTTCCGCATCGCCAAACGCGCCAAGGAGATGGGCTGGGACGCCATCCACGACACGGTCCACGAGATGGCCAAGGACGAGGCCCGTCACGGCCAAGGCTTCGAAGGACTGTTCAACCGCTATTTCAAGAAATAAGAGCAGTTGAAGCACGTTATCACAAGCGGCAAGGGACAAAATTCCTTGTCGCTTTTTTTTTGAAGGGGGATATACATGATGGCACAGTCTCCCCTTTCGCGGCAGGCACGCCACATGCATCTTGGAAGGTGTCACCCACGCCGCGACTTATTTCACGCTCACATGCCATGCCCCACACTCCGCTCCTTCGTCGCTCGTGTGGGTTATTGGAATGGTGTCTCTACGAGACACTTTCCTATGGCGCACGCGAGTGGGGATGAATTTCGGAAAAGCACTATAAAAATATACAAACCCTTCATCCATGATTCTTGAAAAAAGTATATTTTTGCAGGCCAATGTGCTTTATTGATTTAAAAAGCAACAACTCTATTCTATATTATGATGATATTTTATCTTGCCGGTTGGTTTTTCCAGACGCGCTTCTTAGGGAAGCAGAAGCCGTTGCAGACGGTCTTGTTCATCACGGACCAGTGCAACCTCTCCTGCCAGCACTGCAGCGTCTTCAACCACCAGAACCCGATCATCAAGAGCTACGAGCGGATACGTGAGGAGCTGCAATACTCCTACAACTTAGGCTCTCGCTTCGTCGATTTCGAGGGCGGTGAGCCCACCCTCTGGCGCGACGGCGACCGTAACCTGAACGACCTCATCGACCTGGCCAAGGAGATCGGCTTCTTCACCAGCACGGTGACCACCAACGCCCAGCGGCCTTTTGGCTGGCTGAAAGCCAACTCCATCTGGGTCAGCATGGACGGCATCCACGAATACCACGATGCGGTGCGCGGGCAGGGCACCTTCGACAAGCTCATCGAGCATGTCCAAGACTCGGGCCACAAAGCCCTCAGCGCCAACATGGTCATCGACTCCAACAACTACGTTAACGTGGCCGACACGCTGGAGTTCGTGAAGCAGACCCCCGCCTTCCAAAGCATCGCCTTCAACTTCTACACGCCCGCCTTCCAGAAAGAGGATGACCCGCTCGTTCTCGACTGGGACAAGCGCCGCGAGGTCATCGACTACCTCATTGCACAGAAGAAAGCCGGCGCCCCCATCATGAACAGCTGTTCCGGCCTGAAGAAGATGAAAGACCTGAAATTCAAGAAGGTATGCTGGATGTGCAACTATATCCTGCCTGACGGCACGCGACTCAACGAGTGCGTGGGCAAGAGCTACAACGTCTGCGACCAGTGCGGCTTCTGCATGGCCGGCGAGATGCGCAGCGTCATGAACTTCTGTCCCGACACGCTGCTCTCCGGACTCAACCTGCGTCATCAAAACTAACCCTATGAGAATCCTTTGGTTAAATACCCAATCGCCCTATTTCAACCTGGCCGCCGAGGAGTATCTTCTCAAGCAGACTGACGAAGACATCTTCATGCTGTGGCAGAACGCCGACTCCGTCATCGTGGGCCGCTATCAGAACACCTTGGCAGAGGTGAATATGGACTTCATAGAGTCGCACCACGTCACGGTGGCGCGGCGGATCACCGGTGGCGGGGCCGTCTTCCACGACCTCGGCAACCTCAACTTCACCTTCATCCAGCAGGTGCGCCCGCACGAGAAAGAGGTGGACTTCCAGCGCTATCTGACACCCATTGTGGGCGCCTTGCGTTCGCTGGGTGCGCCCGCCGAGTTCAGCGGACGCAACGATCTGACCATCGGAGGGCGGAAGATCTCCGGCAATGCGATGGTCTTCCATCAGGACCGCGTCCTGGAGCACGGCACCCTGCTCTTCTCCACCATCCCCGACCACCTGGTCGCCGCCCTGAAAGTCGATCCCGCCAAGTTCGCCGACAAGGCCGTCAAGTCGGTGCGCAGTCGCGTGACCAACATCTCCGAGCATCTGCCGACACCCATGTCCGTCACGGAGTTCAAGGACTACCTGCTTCAATATATGGTGGAGCAATGGCAGACACCCGTGAGCACGCTCACGCCCGAAGAGGAGGCCTGCATCCAGCAGATGGCCGATGCCAAGAACGCCACCTGGGAGTGGAACTTCGGGAGATCGCCGCAATATGCCTACCAACAGAAGATGCGGACGGCAGGCGGCACCATCGAGGTGATGATGGACGTGCAGCAGGGCATCATCCGCGACGTGCGCTTCTTCGGCGACTTCTTCTCCAAACAGGATCCCGAGGTGTTCGCACAGGCCCTGATTGGTCAGCCGCACAGCAAAGCGATACTCGAAAGCATCTTGGAAGCCATTGACATCTCCCAGTATTTCAACAACGTAAGTAAAAAAGAACTATTAGCCATTCTATCTGCATAATGAAACGACTCATCCTTATCTCGCTTTTGACTTTGACAGGAATCACCATCCAGATGGCTTTTGGGCAGACACAGTTGCCCAACGCCACCTTTGAGCAGTGGACCGTCACCACAGAGGGCAAAGCGGTGCCCACGGGCTGGCACACCTTCAGCGACGGAGACTGCCGCCTGTCGGGTTTGGCCTCCATCGGATGCGGAACCGCCAAGAAAAACCACAGTAGCCGGGTGACAGGCCATCGTGGCTACGCCTGTCAGATCACCGCCTCCTCCGTCTTGGGCGTTGTGGCCAACGGCGCCATGACCACCGGACAGATGGTGCTGGCCTCCGCCACGCCCAAGGACACCACCAATGTCATCTATTCCGACATCAACAACAAGGTGGGCCACAACGGCTATGCGCGTTTCACCGGCCGCCCCGACTCCGTCTATATGTGGTGCAAATACACTGTCAAGAAGAGCACCAGCATACCCTCCTGCAAGATCCACCTGCACGGCAACGTGGCCTACGTGGATGTGCCGAAGCATACCGCAGGCGTGCCACAGACCGGCAAGATCGCCAACGCCTACTGCGAGTTCAAGGGTTACACCGACGGGCAGTGGCATCAGTACCGCTTCCCGTTTGTCTATTACGACAGCAACGGCAAGGTCACCACGAGCCGGAGCCGTCAGCCGAGCTATGTGCTGGCCTCCTTCAGCACCAACAAGGTGCCCGGCGCCGGCAACTCGGGCGACAAGCTGGCCTTCGACGACATCGTGATGATCTACAACAAACGGCTCTCCCAGATCCTAATCGACGGGGAACCGCTGGACGGCTTCCACCCCGATGTCACCCAGTACGAGCTGGTCGCCCACGACACGCACATCCCTTACGTCACTGCCGAGGCTGCCTCACCCAACGCCACCGTATCCGTGGAGCAGGCTTCTGCAGACAATCATTTCACCGTCACCATCACGGTCACCCATGATGACGGACAGAAGATCTACACCCTGCCCGTCACCTTCCTCTATGAGAACCGGATGGTTGCCATGCCCCCCACCCGATGATCTACGTCTTCAATCCCGAGCACGACTATGCGCTGGCCAACAACGGGCCGCACTTTGTACCACCGGAGTCGGCCATCCGTTTCGCCCGCGACTGTGCGCCCTTTCTGTGCTATTTGATGGATAATGACGATCTGCTCTACCAGCCTTACGATGCCGAGAAGCCCTTTCTGACAGCCCAAGGGCTGCCCGCCGACCATCCCAACCTCCAAGACGAGGTATCTCCATGGGGATGGGATGCTTTGGTACTCCATCAGCTGCATGATGCAGGACTGTGTCAAAAAAGGAGACAAGAAGACCTTCAACCCATACGCGAGCTCGCACACAGACGCAACACCATAGAAGCGCTGAAGCACCTTCGGAAGACGTTGCCCGCTCTTCATCTCCCCGAGCTTCCGGAAGAGTTGCTGCGCGCCGAAGATGCAGTACGATATATCCATGAGCACCAGAATGTCATCTTCAAGTCGCCCTACTCCGGCAACGGACGCGGGCACCTCTACGCGCACGGAGAGTGCTCCCCCACCCTTGCCCGCCAGATCACAGGCGTCATCCGGCGACAGGGCTCCATCATGGCTGAGCCGATGTACCATATCCTGCAAGACTTCGCCATGGAGTTTGTCTGCCAATCGGGAGAAACCTCTTTTGCCGGTTATTCCCTCTTCTCCACCCGTCATTACGGTTATGCCCACAACGAGTTATGCAGCGATGCCCAAATTGTGGACACGCTCTGCCAATGGATTCCGGAAGAGCGTATGGAAGCTGTCGAGCAGTCTCTCATTACATATCTCAACCAGGTCATCGCACCTTATTATTCGGGATGTGTCGGCATAGACATGTGTGTCTATGACAACGATGGCATTCATCTTCATCCTATGATCGAGATCAACCTTCGTATGACTATGGGTATGGCGGCGCACCGGCTCTACAAACGGCATGTACATCCGTCCGCCACTGGTATCATGCGTCTAGAATACCGCCCCAAAGGTCTCGCCGACTATCTTCAGCAGCAATCGGAGATTCATCCTCTCAAAACAGAAGAAGGTCGTTGGCGTTCGGGCTTCAAAGTGCTGACGCCCATCCATGAGGATACGCAGTATGCGGTCTGTGTCCAGCTATCGTAGCCTATTGGCCAGATAGCTTTGCCGCACATAGGCAAAGAAGGCGATCACGCCGGCCAGGTTCACCGCCCAGGCCGTCAGGAAGGCACTCTGGTAGTTGAAATGCTCCACCACGATACCGCCCACCAGGGTTCCCAGTCCCACCCCGATATCCCAGCTGATGAGAATGGAGGAGTTGGCCGTGCCGCGCTGCGAATGCGGCGCCAGGTTGATGAACATATTCTGATAGGCGGGCCACATGTGACCGTTGCCCAAGCCGATGATCAGGGCGGCAGCATAATACCCGAAATGGTTCTGGAAGACAGCAAAGACCAGATAGCCCACCACGGAGATCAGGATGCCTATGGAGGCATTTTGCACCACCTTGCCTTGCCGCAATGTCCGGGTACCAATCAAACGCGACAAGATCAGACCCGCAGAGAGTAACATAAAGAAGAGGGCGGCCCCACCGGAGATGTCCAGTATCTCCTTGCCATAGATCGCCACATAGGTCGCCAACACGCCATAGGAAAAGGCAAAGCACATCATCGTCAAGCCTTCGCTCCAGCCTTTCAGGAGGAAAAAACGGTCGAAGGAGAGCTTCTTCTTGTCTTTGATGAGCGGGCGTTCCTTCAACTCCAAGGTCGAGTTGATGGCAAAGCCAATGGCCGAGGTGACCAGGGATAGCCAGAAGAGCGCCTCATAGCTATGACATTGATTGAGGATATAGATGGCCAGGGCAGGCGCGATGGCCGAGGCAATATTGTTGCTCAGCCCGTAATAACCAATACCCTCAGCACGCCGGGTGGGATGCAACACATCGATAGCCACGGTACTGTTGGCCACCGTGGAAGCGCCGAAAGGGGCACCGTGCATGGTCCTGACAATGGCGAAGAGCAACAAAGAAGCCGCCAGCAGATAGCCAGCAAAGAAGAAGCTGAAGAGGCCATAGCAGACCAGCAGAACAATCTTGCGCGGGAAGCTATCAACAAAGAAACCGCTGAACGGACGGATCAGCAGCGCCATCAGCGTATAGCCAGACAAGACGATGCCGATGGTCTCCTTGTTGGCCGCAAAGGTCTCCTTCAGATACAAGGGAAGCAGCGGGGTAAGCAACATGAAAGAGAAGAAAATCATGAAGTTCGCCACCCACACCTTGATGTAGTTTTTGTTCCACAAGGGCTCCAACGGTGTTTTTTTATCCATTACATCCATTTGTTACACCTTAACAATCAACAATTTAACAATCTCATTAAGGCGCGACAAAGATAGAAAAAATGAGAAAGTGGAGCTTATCACATGTCCGATATTTTTTATATCTTTGCCAACTAAATAAAAACACCGTAACCTATGGCAACCTATTGGATTATCTTTATCGTATTCATGGTGTTGAGTCTCATTGTGAGCCAGACCTTGAATGCCCGCATTCAGAAATACAGCAAGATCCGCATCAGCAGTGGTCTCACTGGCCGTGAGATTGCGGAGAAGATGCTGCACGACAACGGCATCTACGATGTGCAGGTCATCAGCACACCGGGCACCTTGACCGACCACTACAATCCCGAGACCAAGACTGTGAACCTGAGTCAGGACATCTACTCCGGCAACAGCATTGCCAGTACGGCGGTGGCAGCCCACGAGTGCGGTCACGCCGTTCAGCACGCCACGGCTTACCGCTGGCTCACCATGCGCAGCAAGATGGTCCCGATGGTCCAACTAGGCTCCAAATGGTCGCAGTGGGTCCTGCTGGCCGGACTCATCATCATGGGCTTCTCTCTCTTCTTGGGCAGATGGATCCTTTTCATCGGCATCGCCCTCTTCGCTCTCACCACCCTTTTCTCCATCATCACGCTGCCTGTGGAATACAACGCCTCCGCCCGCGCCGTCGCCTGGCTCGACCAGACCGGAATGACCAACGGAGAAGAGAACGAGATGGCCAAGGACGCCCTCAAATGGGCCGCCCGCACCTACCTCATCGCCGCCCTCTCCTCCCTCGCCACACTGCTGTACTATATCTCCATCATGAACAGAAGATAACAACCGGTTAGGAGTTAGAAGTTAGCAGTTAGCAGTTTTCAGTTTTTAGAGTCTCAACCCTTAACTTCATAGTTTCTTAGTTTGATAATTTAATAGTTTAACATCTTCATAATTTAATAATGAAAAAGCTTCTCATTGTATCGTTCATCCTCATGATTGTTAGTGGCTCGTGGGCACAGAAGGCTGTGTATCCATTGCCACACGAAGGTGCCACGCCCAAGGGCAACGTCGTATACTACGCCCTGCCCCAGACCGCTTTTGAAGTGACCGTCACTGTCACCAAGGTGCGCGAAATCAAAGGATATTACACGGAATACGCCCAGACCCTATTGGGTTTGACCAATGTCATCTCCGAGAACCGCACTTTCTACAAAGTCAAAGACGTGAATATCAAGCCCGTCAAGGCACCCAACCCGCAGAAGACCTACTTAGTGCTTCTGGACAACAACCAGCTGAACCTGCAAAAGGAGCTGGCCGAGGAACCGAGCCAATGGCTGTCGCAGTCGTTGGTCCAGTACTCCACCACCAGCACGCCCATACCGAACTTCTTCAAGAACTACTCCGACCCCTCCTACACGGAGATGGAAGACTCCTTCACGGAGACCAAAATCATTGACGGAGTCGTCACCCAGGTGCCCGCCAACCGCACCAAGCTGGTCAACGTGACCAACAGCCAGAAGGCGCAACAGGCCGCCGATGCCATCAGCAAGAGCCGCCAAGACCAGTACAACCTGGTGAAGGGCGACCAGGAGACCCCTTACACTGATGCTGCGTTACAATTGATGCTCAAGGAGTTGAAGCAGTGGGAAGAGAACTACCTGTCGCTGTTCACGGGCTTGGTATTGGAAGACGAGCTCACCTACACCTTCATGGTCTATCCTGCCGACCTGAAGACGCCGCTTTTCTCCATCCATCAAGATGAAGGGTTGCACTATGGCTACCAGATTGACAAGACGGAGAAGCTCTACTGTCTGGAGCTGGAGTTGGAGCCCAATGTGGTCATGAAAGAGGGCGAGGCTCATGAACTCTCGGGCTACCGTTACTGCACGCCCGTGCCCATGACCGCCGTGCTGACGGTAAAAGATCCCACCACCACCGCCACCAACCAAGTCTTTGATTTCGGCACCGTGCAAATGTATCAGTTCGGACTTGTACAATCGCTGCCACCACATCAGGACATCGACCTCCACAAAATAGGCTTCATCTACTAAAACATCAGCACCATGCGCAAGACCTGTCTCTACCTCGCACTGTTGCTGGCCCTGTTCGGCATATCATGCACCAGCACCCCCGAAGAGAAGCTTTTGAAATCCTTGAAGCCATTGGCAAAAGAGTATCTGAAAGAAAACAAGATACCTTATGACTCCCTGCGGGTGGACTGCGTGGACACCATCACCGAGCTGAGCTATGCCAACCTTAACATAGAGTTGCTCTCCAACATGGAAAACAACTACCAGATGCAATATGAGGAAGCTATGATCGATGACACCGTCAAAGCCAACTATTTAAGGCTTTATCTGGGTGACATCCGCAGAACCATTGAAGATTTCCAGGACCTGATGGAGTCTGGAAATCTGGACTCCAAGAAAGTATTGCTCTATCTAGTCACTGGCACCGTATTTAATGGCGAGGAGAGTGAGTACTTCATGTTCTTAGTAAAGCCCGACAAAAAGACACTCCACACCATGGATCCTTTTGGCGACAACCTGTTGTATCAAGACGAATAGCGATGGTGCATGCATGGGGCGACGAGACGCCTTTCTATACCTATCACCAATATTTGAACAACACTTTCGGGCATCAGATCCGGAAGATACCGGTAGATGCCGGCTTCACCTGTCCGAATCGTGACGGCACGTGCGGGCGAGATGGTTGCACCTTCTGCCTGAACGAGGCCTTTGCCCCACGGTATTGCGATTCCCAAAAGCGTGTCTCTCAGCAGGTCGCCGACGGGGTGGCATTCCATGCCCACAGAAGACGCAATATGGGAGCGATTTTGGTTTATTTCCAGTCCTACAGCAACACCTACGCCCCGCTGGAGATGCTGAAAAGACGTTATGAGGAGGCCCTCGCCGTTCCGGAAGTGCAAGGTCTGGTCATCGCCACCCGCCCCGACTGCTTGAGCGAGGAGACGCTGGACTATCTGTCCGCATTGCAGAAACACTCCTACATCTGTGTGGAAATCGGCATCGAGAGTCTGCATGACAAGACACTCCGACGCGTCAACCGGGGACACGATGCAGCTTGCACCTTGCATGCCTTGTCGGCTTTGGCACAACGTGAAATCCCGACGTGCGGGCATCTTATTTTCGGGCTGCCGGGAGAGACCCCAGAGATGTGGATGCAAGATATCGCCATCCTCAACCATGTATCACTCTCGACCTTAAAACTGCATCAGCTGCAAATCCTTCAAGGCACCCCCATCGCCCAAGAATATGCTATACAGCCAGAAGATTTTCACTCATTCACGGCAGAAAGCTATATGGAGTTCCTGGCAGACTATCTGGAACGGCTGTCTCCTGACATCGCCATAGAGCGTCTCGCAAACGAGGTGCCTCCCCGTTACCTGAACACCAACACTTGGCATGGCTTACGCCATCAAGATATCGTGCAAGGCGTATGCGTCCGGCTGCAGAAACGACAGTCGTGGCAAGGCATAAAAAAAGCGGAAGTGTCAACACCTCCGCCCTTCGTTTCTTAAAACAAGCGGTTATTTCTTGGTAAAGTCAGACTTCTCGACACCACAAAGGGGACATGTCCAGTTAAAGGGAAGTTCCTCAAATGGAGTGCCAGGGGCAATGCCATTGTCGGGGTCGCCCACTTCAGGGTCATACACATAACCACAAACATTGCAAACATATTTTTCCATAATCTGAAAATTTAAGAGGTGTATAAAAATAAAAAGGTTTTAATCTTACAAGCTCCAGTAATGGAGTTTCTGTATCTTATTCCGGTACATGCCCTTCACATCCACGAGGATGCCGTCGCGACTGCTGTGCTGGAGGAAATATTCCTCAGGGATTTCTTTGTAGGCGTTATGGGCTACGGCCACCACGATAGCGTCATACTGGCCTTGAGGCTCCTTGACGAGGGAGATGCCATAGAACTTCCGCACCTGGTCGGGATCCGCGTAGGGGTCCATCACATCCACGCAGACACCATAATCCTGGAACTCATGGATGATGTCGAGCACCTTGCTGTTTCGGATATCAGCAACATTCTCCTTGAAGGTCATGCCCATCACGAGGACGCGGGCGTTGAGGATCGGCTTGCCGTAGGAAAGGATCTGTTTTACAATCTTCTTCCCGATATAGCCGCCCATGGAATCGTTGACGAAACGGCCAGCGGAAATCAGCTGGGTATGATATTTGAGCTCTGCCGCTTTATAGACGAGATAATAGGGATCCACGCCGATGCAGTGCCCTCCCACAAGGCCGGGGAAGAACGGCAGGAAGTTCCACTTGGTGCCAGCGGCTTCGAGCACGTCGTACGTGTTGATGCCGATGCGGTTGAAGATGATGGACAGCTCGTTCATCAACGCAATATTGACATCGCGCTGGGTGTTCTCGATGATCTTGGCTGCTTCGGCCACCTTGACACTCGGGGCACGGTGCACGCCGGGCTGCACGACCATCTCATAGACATTGGCTACCTGCTCCAGCGCTTCGGCATCACAGCCGGAGACAATCTTCTTGGTCTTGGCCAGCGTGTGGACCTTCTCGCCCGGGTTGATACGTTCAGGAGAATAGCCGAATTTGAAGTCTATGCCAGCCTTCAAACCGGAGAGCTTCTCCAAGATGGGCACACAGTCTTCCTCCGTGCAGCCGGGATAGACGGTGGACTCATAGACGACATAGTCGCCGGGCTTGAGGCATTTGGCCACCGTGGTAGTGGCAGCCAGTAGCGGCTTCAGGTCGGGCATATTATGCTCGTCAATGGGCGTCGGGACTGCTACAATGAAGAAGGTGGCCGTGCGAAGATCCTCCAACGAAGAGGTGAAGAGGATGTCTGCGTCCACGAAGATCTCGTCATCCAACTCGCGGCAGGGATCCTTGCCGGCGCGCATCACGTTGAGATGGGACTCGTTGATGTCGAAACCCACAACTGAGGCTTTATGTGCAAACTCCATGGCAAGCGGAAGTCCCACATATCCTAATCCAATCACGCCAATCTTGGCTTTTTTTGCTTTAATATCTTCTGAAATCGGCATAATCTCTTACTTTAAAAATAGTTTTACAGTATAATGTGTTTGATAGAAGTGCTTCTTAAATTTATTTCATCGAGGGTGCAAAGATAATCAAAAATCTTCACAATTCTCCAAGTTCTCACTGGTCGCTTTTCGGAAGGGAGAAGCCATATCGCGAGCGCGTTCCTGCTCCACCCGCAAAAGAAACTCGCGGGAGACCTCTTTCCCTTCTTCCGCCAACATGGAAAGCTTTTCCGTAGTCGGTTTGCCATCGCAGAGGTACTTGAGCACAAAACAAGCCATGACTCGGTCATATGCAGAGTATCGCAGCCACAGCTGGTCATAGCGCGTGTGCATCTCAGCCCATGATTCGGCAGGCTTCTCCAACAAGGCACGGGCCTCCGAAACGGGCATCAGCTGTCCGCCCACATTGGCCCACCGCATCGGAGTGGCAGCCGCCACCTCTTTGCGGAGCTCGTCCACGTGTTTCGCCCATGTCTCACCCAGCACCGAGAAGGCATAATAGAGCAACATCTCACGATACCAGTGAAAGCAGTCCGAAGATTTCAAAATCCGTACCTTCCTTTTGGAATTCTCCAGTCCCTGCACAAAAAGTGTTTCTCCCAGCTGCCATTGATTCAGCGCATAGAGTATTTGCTCAACCGTGTCGGGTGCCAAGGGAGAGGTGTGAATATGCTGTGTCGCCTTTATCCGGCGGTCTCGTTCCGTAAACTTCTGTGCATTACGATTCAGGGCAAAGGCATTGTAGCGCCACCAATAGGCGGGCATTACCTCCAGGACATCCTCTTTTTCGTTGTTATGAAGCAGACAGAATGGGTACGCCAGGTTGATTTCATACGGGTAGTCGCCTTTCACCAGCAGCGTGTAAGCGGCAAAGCGGCTGGGGTACTTGACAGAGGTGCAGAGTCCGGGCCAGAAGCCGCGGTCGGCCAGCAACTCGCAGTCGTTCTTGCGTCCGTTATGGTTCGATCCGATGGTGGCTCCAGCTGCGATGTTGGACTGTCCCTTCACCGTTGCTGCTATCAGGAAAGAGTTGTTGTGATGCTGCTCATGGAAGGGGAAAATCAGGGAGAACAGCACCTCGCAGCAGGAGAGCCTGCTGTTGTCGCCCACCACGCAATGGGTGATGCGCAAGCCGTCCGTCAAAGACACTCCGTCGCCGGTCAACACATGGCGCACGATAGCGTGTGTATCGATCGTATTATGCAGTCCCAGCACCACGTCGCGCAGGATGACGCCCGCCCCGATGGTGGTAGGCTCTTCCTCACTGGAATGCACATAGACATTCTGCAGCTGTGTCGCTTCCGCAACGACCGCCGCGTCTCCAATATGCACCGACTGCATCGAGGCGACATTCTTGACCAGCACCTTGCAGCCTATATGGTTAGCCAACTCCTGACAGATGGTTTGCCGACTGAGTTGGTGCAAGGGATGGTCTTTGCCGACCATGGAGCAGAGGTAGGCATCTGCCACCGTCATGTCGGGATGAGCGATGATCGCATGGGAGCCGTCTTCATTGCGCGCCTCCACTGGAAAAGGATGCGGTGGCTCCTCACCTGCAATCTCACCGACATTAAAGAGATGGGCATCATCAGACACCTGGCAGTTGCGCAAGAGTCGGACATCCCGTATGCTCAACCGCGCACCCAGCTTCACACGACCTGAAAAATGGCAGTTGAATATGTCGCCTACAAAAAAAGTGCTGACAACCGAGATGTCTTCCCAGTTGTCGGCACTGTTTTGCTGTGTCTGCAGCTGCGCAATCTCGGCAGCTGTCAAGTTACGCCAGCTCTCCATCGTCAGGCTATTTGAGTACTAATCACCAAGGCCCAACTGAGCCTTCACCTCATCAGGCATTTCGTCCATCGGAGTGGCATCTGACGGGCGATAAAAATCAGCAGCCTTGACTTTCTTGTCGGCTTTTACCAACGAAGCTGTTTGAATCATGGTAATGGTTTCATCACCCATCTCTATATCAGTCTCTGTTCTCAACGGGAAACCCTTCAAGCCAGGTGCCGTGGCAAAGTTGATATTGTCACCCACATTCAAATCATTCGTCACCCAAAAGACAACTTTGGATTCTTCATCGCTCTCCTGATCTGTCACCGTGGCGATGACCTTCTTACAAGAGTATCCGGCAATTTCTCTCGTCTCCTGGGTATATTCATAATCCATCTTATTCTTTGCCAACTCCTTTTGGAGCTCATCGCCTTTCACCTCAGTGAAATACTTGCCCATGTTAAAAGCCGAAATATCAAGGACGTTATAGATAACATTATAATCTCCATTCGTAATCTCAATCTGGCCAAATCCTTGGACAGAAATGACTTTCTTCATATTATTACCCATCACCAAATATTCAGTTGTAATTCCTGCAAACGAAGATACAACATTAGGATCATCAGTTCCTTCCACGGTGGTTTCATATTGAATACGGCCTGCGAAGGGCTTCTGAGCGGAAAGGGTCATCACGCCACAAAGAAGGGCGACAAACATTAATAGGGAAATACGTTTTTTCATTTTTGTATGTATTAATTGATTATTCAAAATGAGGCTGCAAAAATACAAAAAAAGAACAATGTCAATAGAGTCTCCGTAAAACTATTAGTTTAAAACATCATGAAATAGATTTTATATACAACGAAAGCCACGTAGGCCATGAACAAGAGGCTCCAGACGAAGGCCGGCACGTGAGTCAATTTGGCAAGGTTGGTGGCGTCGCCGGCAGACTGCGGCGTACGGATGGAGAGATAGAAAAGCACGAGCACGGAATAGACGGATTCTGTCACCATCATCACAACATAAAAGACTGCAGCATAGAGCAGATATTGAGGATTGCCGTGATAGAGCAAGACTCCGTTGACCGTCAGGAATAGCAAGACCCAGAGCACGCCATAGACGTTACGTATCCAAAGCACCAGCATCAGGAAGAAGAGTGCCGACAGCGCGATGATCAGTCCTTGCACCGCACCTTGTTGGAGCAGATATACCGAAAGCCAGGCGACAGAGATGGCGCACGGGTAGCCCGCCAAGGCACACAGGAAAGAGGGGAACTTCCCCTTCATGGAGGTAGTTGTCGTCCCGGAAGCATCGTGGTTGAGGTCTATCTTCTTCACTTGGCCATCGAAGAGCAGTGCCACCAACGCATGACCGAACTCGTGCAAGGCTGTGTTAATGACGTTGAAGAACTTGCCCACGAGGGGAATTCGGGGCAACACAAAACCAATGGCTACCATCAAGGGCAGCATCCAAGGATGTTCAGGGAAGAGGGTGTTGGTCATCAGCTTCTACGGAACTTGTGGATGTCGGAGGTATCCCACGACTGGTACATGAGGATGTTCTGGATATTGTTGATCAGGATGATGAAGAGTTTGAGGTCTCTTTCTGCGAACCAGCGGCAGGCGGCCACATCCTTGCGGCAGGCGGCGGCGAAGCGGGAGAGAAAGTCGCAATGATACTTCTCCAGCCATTCTATGGCCTCCGGCTCGTCGTCGATGGCGTTGCTCAGCACGGCGAACTCCGGATACCCGTTGGCAGCAAGCCACTCCAACGCCTGGATGTTGGAATGGATGGCCGACGACAACGCCTCCAACTCTGGAAAACCGTTTTCCACCAAAAAGACGCTAAACTTCTTATTGCCTAACAGACTCTCGTTGAAGGCCAGCAGAAGTTTCGCGTCATAATCGGTCAAACAGTGCAGCTCTCGCATCGTTACTGCTTCAAGCTGACAGTTTTGTTGAAGACGAGCTTCTCCTCCGTAGAATCGGGATCCGCATAGAAATAGCCCAGACGTTCAAACTGGAAGTACTTGATCTTCATCACCTTCTCCAAAGTCAGCTCCGGCTCCACCCATCCCTCTTGGATCTTCAGAGAGTCAGGATTCAGATTGTCGATGAAGGTCTTGCCCTCTTCGCAGTTGTCAGGATCCGGCACGGCAAAGAGACGGTCGAAGATACGGACTTCTGCCTTCTTGGCATGTTTGACGGAAGCCCAGTGGATGGTCGCCTTCACCTTGCGGTTGCTGTCAGGCATGCCGCTACGGGTATTGGGATCATACGTACAGTGGATCTCCGTGATGTTGCCGGCCTCGTCTTTGACGATATGGGTACATTTAATAATATAGGCATATTTCAGACGCACCTCCCGGTCGATGGAGAGGCGGTAGAACTTCTTGTCGGCATTCTCGCGGAAGTCGGCGCGCTCAATCCAGAGCTCCTTGGCGAAGGGCACCTTGCGTGTGCCGGCCTCGGGATCTTCCGGATTGTTGACGGCATCCATCTCTTCCACCAGATCGTCGGGATAGTTGTCAATGATAAGTTTGACAGGGTCGAGGACTGCCATGGTGCGGGTAGCCACTTTGTTGAGGTGCTCACGGGCGCAAAACTCCAGGAGGGAGACGTCGATGATATTGTCGCGCTTGGCCACGCCCACCGTCTCCGCGAAGTTGCGGATGGCCTCCGGCGTATAGCCACGGCGGCGCAGACCGCAGATGGTCGGCATACGCGGGTCGTCCCAGCCGTTTACATGATGTTCTTTCACCAGCTGCAGCATCTTGCGCTTGCTCATGATGGTATTGGTCATATTGAGACGGGCGAACTCGATCTGTTGCGGATGATGGATGCGCAGGGCCTCGCAGAACCAGTCGTAGAGCGGGCGGTGCACCTCAAACTCCAAGGTGCAGATGGAGTGCGTGATACCCTCTATGGAGTCGCTCTGGCCGTGGGCGAAGTCGTACATCGGATAGATGCACCATTTGTCGCCCGTGCGGTGATGGCTGGCATGGAGGATGCGGTACATAATCGGATCGCGGAAGTGCATGTTGGGCGATGCCATGTCGATCTTGGCGCGCAACACGCGACTGCCATCGGGGAACTCGCCGGCTCGCATCCGACGGAAGAGGTCCATATTCTCCTCCACAGAACGGTTGCGGTAGGGGCTCTCAATGCCGGATGCCGTGGGCACTCCCCTGCCCTTGCTGATCTCCTCCTGGGTCTGGTCGTCCACATAAGCCAACCCCTCGCTGATGAGCTGTTCAGCCCACAAATACAATTGGTCAAAATAGTCGGAGGCATAGAACTCCGCCGCCCACTGGAAGCCGAGCCACTGGATGTCCTCCTTGATGGAATCCACATACTCGGTGTCTTCTTTCACCGGGTTGGTATCGTCAAAACGGAGATTGCACTTGCCATTGTACTTTTTCGCTATTCCGAAATTGAGACAGATGGACTTGGCATGACCGATATGAAGATAACCGTTGGGCTCCGGAGGGAAACGGGTATGTACCTTTGCATCGTTTTTACCTTGTCGGATGTCCTCTTCGATAATTTGCTCAATAAAATTCATGGGTCTAGATTTTGGATGATAAAAAAACAAGCGGCAAAAATACAAAAAAATATTAGCCGTCAGCTATTGGTCTATGACTTTTAGCTAACGGCTAATAACAAAGGGCCAATCGCTAATGCCTACTTCAGCAATCTAAAGAACTCGACGAGCAGATCCCAGCACATCTGGACGGTCTTGATCTCGAGTTTCTCATCGGGAGAGTGAACGCCGCGGAGGGTCGGTCCGATGGAGACCATGTCGAGGCCCGGATATTTCTCGGAGAAGAGACCACACTCGAGGCCGGCGTGGATGGCCAGCACCTGCGGATCTTTCTTGAAGAGGTTCTTGTAGGCATCCACCAGCACGTGCAGTACTTGGGAATCAGGATTGGGATTCCAGCCCGGGTAACCGTCGCCGGAGACGACTTCAGCACCGATCATCCAAAAAGCGGTGGAGACCTTGTCAACCACAGCCTCTTTGCGAGACTCGACTGAGCTACGCTGACTGGTGGTGATCACGATCTTGTCCTCGATCTTCTTGACAGAAGCCAGGTTAGTGGAAGTCTCCACAAAGCCCGGGATATCCTGGGACATGGCCTGTACGCCGTGCGGGCACACCATAAGAGCGTTAAGCAGGTCTATCTGCTGGAACTCGAAGAGCACCTTGTCGGCAGCGGGAGCAGACTCCAACAGCACCTCCACGCCGGCATCGGTGGTGTGGAATTCATCCTTGTAGATCTTGTTCATCGCTTGGCAGTAGAGTTCCCAGTCGGGACAATTGGCGGCGGGCACGGCCACGATGGCATAGCCCTCGCGGGCGATGGCGTTGCGCAGGTTGCCAGCCTGGATGTCAGCGATACGCACGTTGTAGTCGCAATAGCCATTATAGAGCAGACGGGTGAGCAGCTTCACGGCGTTGCCACGGCCCTTGTTGATGTCGTCACCGGAGTGGCCGCCTTGTAGGCCCTTGACCATCACCTTGTAGAACTTGACATCAGGATCTTCAAGATCTTTCACATCCTCGTATTCGCACTCGATGGTGGCAACAGTGTCTTTGCCACCAGCGCAGCCGATGAAGAACTGTCCCTCATCCTCAGAATCGAGGTTGATAAGCATCTTGCCTGACATAAAGCCAGCCTCCAGTGCCTTGGCTCCTGTGAGACCCGTCTCCTCGTCCACTGTGAAGAGGCACTCGATAGGACCGTGTTCGAGCTCCTTGTCGTCCAGGATGGCCAATGCCATAGCCATGCCGATGCCGTCGTCGGCACCCAACGTGGTGCCCTTGGCCTTGAGCCATTCTCCGTCTATGTAGGTCTGGATGGCATCCTTGCTGAAATCGAAGGCTACGTCGTTATTCTTCTCGCAGACCATGTCCATGTGGGCTTGGAAGATGACAGGGGTGACGTTCTCTTTGCCCGGGGTGGCGGGCTTGGCGATGAGCACGTTGCCGGCCTTGTCGCGCTTGGTGGGCAACCCCATGGCTTTGCCAGTCTTCTCCAGCCATTCGGAAATAAGCGTCTCCTGCTTGGAAGGACGCGGGATCTTGGTGATCTCATTGAAATAGTAGTAAACCTTTGCAGGTTTCAGAGATAACATTTCTTCGCTCATATTGATAAAATTTAGAGGTTTAACTTTCGAGGTGGCAAAGATACAAAATTATTGTTGAAGTGTTGATTTGTTGATTTGTTGATTGATCATCCATAATTTTCAATTTTCCATTTATCATTTTCAATTAATTTTGTATTTTTGCCGCCGATTTTTGGTGAGGGGTTTAGGCCCCGAGAGGGAAACAGGTGCGATTCCTGTACAGTACCCGCTGCTGTAATTTCCTGCCAAACTTCGCGCATAATGCCACTGTTTCACTACGGGAAGGCGCGCGAAGAAAAGGAATAAGTCAGAAAACCTGCCAGAGATCAGTACGTGAATGCTTCGGGAGGTAGGCTGACACCAGACATGATCATCATGATTAATGTTTTCTGTTATGCTATATTCCCGGGTGAACGACGGGAATTTTTTGTTTAACGTAACATATATATTATGATGAAAAGACTTTTATCCTGTTTTTTGCTTGTTCTGAGCTTAGGGCTCAGCGCTCAGAATGCTGATGTGCGCGCCTACATGAGCACGCACCAACCTAGTCGCAACGTGACGGATCTGCCAAGCGACAGTATCCGTTTCTGGATTGGCGAAGGCACCAACGAAGTGGTTGCGTCTTTCTTCTTCTGTGCCGATCCCGCCGTCGGCATCGCTTACGGCTACCGCTTCAACGGCAGCACGACCTATCAGGCCATGTTCGACGCCATTGCGGCGGCGGATCCCAACTTCAGCTATACGGCTAGCGGCAGTTTCATCAACAGCATCACCTACAACAACGGCACCCTCAACTGTTCCATCACTGGGGGCATGTGCATGTACTACTTCAATGGCAGCTGGCCCAGCGGTCTCAACGACAACCTCTCTGGCAGCGGCTATTTTGAACTGGTAGAGTACGGCGACTGTACGCTCCCGACCACCAACGTGTACTATCCTGAAGACCCGAATGCCCAGACCGTCACAGACGCCACCATCGCCCCCGAGGATGTCCTCTACTGGGTAGGCGGCGGCGAGCACAGCGTGGTCTTTGCAGCCAACTGGTGCGACACGGCCATCGCTTTCGCTTGGGGTGTACGCTTCAGCGGCGACAGCATCACCGTGAAAGACGTCATGCAGACCATCGCGCTCTACGACAGCCGTTTCAGCTTCACCCCGGGCTCCTGGGGTCTGGGCGACATCCTCTTCCAAGACGGCACCTACAACCTCTCTCTGCAAGGTAGCTGGTGGATGTACAATGTGAACGGCACGGGCGCCCTGCTGGGCTATGACGCACAGAAGGTGGTGGACGGCGACCTCATCAAGTTTGGTGACGAAAGCTGCGGCAACGCCGATGAGTACTATAACTACACCTGGACGACCGAGATCCAGCCTGTCGCTTTGCCGGCAGCCTCCACAGAGGTCTTCGACGGCATCGTGGGCACGCCCGACTGCCAGGCCATCGCTTATGACAACAGCGCCATCTTGGGCTGGGCCACTGGCTGCACCATCGAGCGCGGTCCGCGCGACATCGCCTCCAACCCGACACCAGCATCATACGGCACTGAGAGCGCCGGCATCGGTGCCTCCAGCACCAGCACCGCCGATGCCGTCAGCTTAGGCGACGGCGGCAAGGCCACCTTGACCTTCGGCATGCCCATCTCCGACGGCGAGGGCTACGACTTTGCCGTCTTCGAGAACTCCCTCAACCACACCTTCCTGGAGCTTGCTTTCGTGGAGGTCAGCTCCGACGGCGAGCACTTCTACCGCTTCCCGTCCGTCTCCAACTCTCCGATCACCACTCAAGTGGGCAACGGCGGCAGCGTCGATGCCACCAAACTGAACAACCTCGCCGGCAAATACATGGTCGGCTGGGGCACTCCGTTTGATCTGGCTGAGCTCGACGGATTCAGCAATCTCGACATCCACAACATCACCCACGTACGCCTCGTGGACGCAGTGGGCACCATCAACCCGCAATACGGCACCACCGACAAAAACGGCCATATCATCAACGACCCCTACCCCACCAACTTCGAGAGCTCCGGCTTCGACCTCACCGGCGTGGCCGTGATGAACGGCTGGACACCCAACGGCGTGAACCATTACGGCGAGACGGCACAGTTCACCGTCTACCCGAACCCCTGCACTGACTATGTGGTGGTCAGCAATATCAGCGACAACACCCCCGTGGTGGTCAGCAACATCCTCGGTGAACAAATCCAGGTGCTGGAAAGCCACGACTACAGCTGCCAAATCAACATGCAATCCTATCCGGCCGGCATCTATTTCATCCAGGTCGGCCATATAACGCAAAAGATTATCAAACGATAATCCTAATCCACTTTCTCTAAACATTTTTCATGAAAATATCGTCTCTGGCAACGGGGACGATATTTTTTTGGCACAGATTTTGCAATAGAATCATCGTTTTTCTTAGAAAATAATCAACAAATAAATAATCTAAAAAAATTAAAAGTATGAAATGTAACATCAAACCCTTAGCAGACAGAGTTTTAGTAAAACCTGCAGAGGCTGAGCACAAGACAGCCGGTGGTATCATCATCCCCGACACCGCCAAAGAAAAACCGCAAAAAGGCACCGTTATCGCTGTGGGCGCCGGCAAAAAGGACGAACCCATGACCGTCAAGGTGAACGACACCGTCCTCTACGGCAAATACTCCGGCACGGAGATCCAATATGATGGCGAGACCTACCTCATCATGAAGGAGAGCGATATTTATGCAGTTATCAGTTAGAAGTTAAGAATTAAGAGTTAAAAGTTAAAAGTTAAGAGTTATTGGGGCGAATTTTTCTACTTAATAATTTCAATTTTTAACAACCACCCAAATCACTGATCACAACAACAAATAAACAATTAAACAAATCAACGATTAAACAACTAAAACAATGGCAAAAGACATTAAATATAACTGGGAAGCCCGCGAGGGTTTGAAGAAAGGTGTTGACGCATTGGCCAACGCCGTAAAAGTTACCTTGGGACCGAAAGGTCGTAACGTTATCATCGACAAAAAGTTCGGTGCGCCGCAAATCACGAAGGACGGCGTAACGGTAGCCAAGGAGATCGAATTGAAGGAGCCCATCGAGAACATGGGTGCGCAGATGGTGAAGGAGGTTGCCTCCAAGACCAACGACCAGGCTGGCGACGGCACCACCACCGCCACCGTATTGGCACAAGCCATCTTCAATACCGGTCTGAAGAACGTGACCGCCGGCGCCAACCCGATGGAGCTGAAACGCGGTATCGACAAGGCTGTGGCCGCTATCATCGAGAACCTCAAGAGCCAGTCTGTGGAGATCAACGACAGTCACGAGAAGATCGAGCAGGTGGCTTCCATCTCCGCCAACAACGATCCGGAGATCGGCAAGGTGATCGCCGAGGCTATGCAGAAGGTCAAGAAAGAGGGTGTCATCACCATCGAAGAAGCCAAGGGCACCGAGACCAACGTCAAGATCGTGGAAGGCATGCAGTTCGACAGAGGCTATATCTCTCCTTACTTCGTGACCGACACCGAGAAGATGGAGACCGTTTATGAGAATCCTTTCATCCTCATCTACGACAAGAAAATCAGCAACATGAAGGAGTTCCTCCCCATCTTGGAGAAGGTGGTCCAAACGGGCCGTCCGTTGTTGATCATCTCCGAGGATGTGGACAGCGAGGCATTGGCGACCTTAGTGGTCAACAGACTGCGTGGCGGTCTGAAGATCGTGGCCGTGAAGGCTCCGGGCTTCGGTGACAGAAGAAAAGAGATGTTGGAAGACATCGCCATTCTGACAGGCGGCACCGTCATCTCCGAGGAGAAGGGCTTCAAACTGGAGGACGCTGATGTCACCATGTTAGGCACTGCCGAGAAGATCACGGTGGACAAGGAGAACACCACCATCGTGAGTGGCAAGGGCGACAAAGACATGATTGCCGGCCGTATTGCCATGATCAAGTCCCAGATTGAGAAGACCACTTCCGACTACGACCGTGAGAAGCTGCAAGAGCGTCTTGCCAAATTGGCAGGCGGTGTGGCAGTCATCTACGTGGGTGCCGCTTCCGAGGTGGAGATGAAAGAGGCCAAGGATCGTTACGACGACGCTTTGCACGCCACCCGCGCCGCTATCGAGGAAGGCATCATCCCTGGCGGTGGTGTCGCTTACATCCGCGCTATCGGCAGCCTGAAGAACCTCAAGGGCGAGAACGAAGACCAGAAGATCGGCATCGACATCGTGCGCCGTGCTCTGGAAGAGCCGCTCCGCCAGATTGCCAACAACGCCGGCAAGGAGGGTTCCGTCATCGTCAACGCCGTCATGAAGGGCAAGGGCGACTACGGCTACAATGCCCGTCTTGACCAATTCGTCAACATGATCGAGGCCGGCGTCATCGACCCGACCAAGGTAGCCCGTGTGGCGCTTGAAAACGCCGCATCCATCGCCGGCATGCTGCTGACGACCGAGTGCGTGCTTGCCGAGATCAAGGAAGAGACTCCCGCCATGCCCGCCGCCGGCATGAACCCCGGCATGGGAGGAATGTACTAATTCAGAATTAAGAATTCAGAATTAAAAATTAGGAGTGTCGTGAAAGCGATGCTCCTTTTTTTTGTTTTAAAAGTCAAAACTTATAGTCATAGTTAGTTATAGTTATTGTCAAAGTCATAATTTCAACTGTTC
>JAFYNM010000008.1 GCA_017549765.1 Bacteroidales bacterium | reverse complement strand
GCCAAAGGTAAAAATGTCGCCATTTCATTGTCATCTGCATAGAGGCGTTTCCTAAAACGTCCCTACAGTCCTGGAATACGATAGATGAATATGAAACCTCGTCACCCGTTGTTCTGGTTGATGAGGTTCACCACCACCTTCGCCATCACGTCCTTTTCCTCGGGGCGGCTCTCGGCAATCATCAGCGTCAAGGCCACCAAGGTGTTGTCGGCGATGCGCTTGCGGCCGTCGGCGGCGTAGAGGATGCCGTTTCGGTGCAGGAACCAGATGAACAGCGTGGCGGCAATGCGTTTGTTGCCGTCGGTGAACGAGTGGTTCTTCACCACGAGATATAGCAGCATGGCGGCCTTCTCCTCCACCGAAGGGTAGAGGTCTTGCCCGTCGAACGTCTGGTAAATCTGCCCGATGGAACTCTTGAACGAGTCGTCTTTCTCGTTGCCGAACCACGGACTCTCGCCGAACCGCTCTTTCAACCGGCGGATGGTCTCCATGGCATTCTCGTAGGTGGCGTGGAACTTCGGCTCCGCCGTGGTCGCCTCCACGGAAAGCTGCTGGTAGTCGTATTTGTCGAGAGTTTGCAGCGCGTAACTGTAGTCCGCCACGACCCCGAAGAGCGATTCGTACTCTCCGACGGAAAGCGGTCGGTGTGTCTCAATGGTTCGCCCCAACAGCTGAACCATCTGACTTAGTTCCTTGAATTTCTGTTCCGTCAATTTGTTGCTCACGGCGAACCCTTTGACAAGCATTTGCTTCAACACACTGTTCGCCCAAATGCGGAACTGCGTTCCCCGTTGACTTTTCACACGGTAACCAACCGAAATGATGACATCGAGAGAATACAATGGCACAGGTTTCTTTACCCCATTAACGTGTAAAAAATGCACGTTATTCTCTCGATTCAATTCTTTTTCATTAAAAACATTAATGATGTGGCGGCGGATGTTTGACTCTTCTCGATCAAACAACAAAGCCATTTGATTGGTTGTCAGCCACACCGTTTCATTCTCCAACCGCACGTCTATAGTCACGTGCCCGTCATCTGTCTGATAGATAACCATCTTTTCTTCAACACTTTTCATAATATCAATTTTTTAATATTTCTTTTGCAAATATACAAAATAATTAATATAGTGTTTTGAAATGATAAAAATTATATTATTGGACTGTAAATAATGTGGATGTAATGAGGAATTCTCGGGTTAACTCCTGAACCCGATTCCCTCCGACCTGCTCCCACTGATTTTTTCATGTCTGCACAACTCCTCAATGCCAGCAAGATCAAGGCGGGAGCCGTCAAGAACCTCGCTCATCGTGACCTTGCGGACGATGTTGTCGATTTCGCCGCCGGAAAAGTTGAACTTCGTGGCTAACGTCTGGCAATCCTCATCGGGAAGCCACTCCAACTTGCTCTTCCAAATCGATTGCTTGGCCTCCACCGTGGGCTGCCCAAACTTGATTTTGAAGAGGAAACGCCGTTCAAAAGCCCCGTCCAAGTTGTCGATGAGGTTGGTGGTGGCAATGAGGATGCCATCCAACTTTTCCATCTCCTCCAAAATGATGTTCTGAATGGCGTTCTCTGTCTGCGCCACGTTCGAGAAGGTGCTGTCTTTGCGTTTGGAGAAGAGCGCGTCGGCTTCGTTGAAGAGCAAGATGGGCTTCAACGTGGCTTTCTTGCACTGTTCGGCATAGTCGGTGAAAATGCGTTTGATGAGTTTCTCGCTTTCCCCGAACCAGCAACTCTTGGACCCCGCAATGTCCACATGGCACACCGGACGGCCTGTGGCTTTGGCAATCTGCATCGCCGTTTCGGTTTTGCCCGTGCCGGGAAGCCCGTGGAAGATGGCGGCCACCCCTTTGGGCAGTGAATTTTCTTCCAAGCGTTTCTGCAACTCCTTGAAATGTTCCTCTTGGAGATTCTCCTTCAGCAAATTCAGCTGCCGAGAGAGTTCTTCATTGTAAAACAGGGCCTTTTCGGGAATGTCTTCGGGGTAAATCAACCGTTTGTCCTTAGATTTCTCGTCTGCAAACAGCTCAAAGTCATCTTCGAGAAACAGTTTCCGTCCCTTTTCTGTCAATTTCATGTCGGCATCCGAGAATAAACGTTCGGGTTCTATTTCAATGAGGTCGAGCTGGATAAGTTCGTGCTCGTTTTGCATGAGCTGTTTCCCCCACATAAACCGTTCCGACACGGAATCGAAGATGTCATTTAACGTGTCGTTAATATCGCTCACGCGCCTGCGCGAGGAGATAAAATCGTAGCAAATGTCATAAAACATCACTCTGTCTCGCCCGTCCGGTATCATCTTCTTTACCATTTGCACAAAAGAAAGTGTTTCCGAGTTATTTTCCTCCTCATCCATTTTTCGCAGCAACTCAAATGTTTTAATGTCGTTGTCTTCCACCCACTCTCCGATGGTGGTTACGAAATCGTAGCGGGTTCTCTCTTTTTGCTCCTGTTTTATTTCCCCAATCGGCAAATTGTTGTGAATGGCAGCAAGAATTTCCTTGGGGATAATATAGTTGTCCCTGTGTCGGGAATCTGTTAGCTCTAATAGTTTTGTCTTCGTCAACTGCATGAAGTCGTGCTGGAGGAACTGGGCGTCAATCGTGTCAATGTCAAAAAAGCGACGAATATCGTCGAAATCAACTGAACAATTCACTGCTTTTGAAAATACGGCAGTAAAAAGAGCGGCTTGCAAGGGGTTGCAGTTCAAATACTTGGCCAATTTGTGCAACTCGCCAATCACCTCTTTAAGTGCTTCTTCACTAACATCATCCTCTTCTTTTCGAGTGAATTGGTTTGTGCCGAAAGTGACGAATTTCTTTTCAGACACTATCAGTCCGGGCTGGATGGCGTTAAGCGCATAGTGTTTGGAATCTTCCAGTTGTTTCGCAAGGAAACATAATCTTTGCAGCGTGGTTCTTTGTCTCTTTTTCATTTTTCTATTGTTTTAATTTCACGCTGCAAAAAAAATGCATGACTGAGCCAAAATCAGGCATAGTTAAAAACCGACAACTGTGCCATATTTTTTCACACCAATTGCTTATCTTTGCCGCGTCAAAAAAACGGTATTGTTATGAGCAAGAATTTGATAAACAGGTATATCTGGTTAGTGGACACCATCTACCAGGCAGGATCAACGGGCATCACGCTTCGCGAGATTTCGGATAAATGGGAAAAAAACTGGCAGATGTCGGGCGGGGAGGAGTACCCCCGGCGCACTTTCATGCACCACAAAAGTGACATCTTGGATATCTTCGGCATTGAAATCGGTTGCCACAAGTTCAGCAACAGCTACTATATTGTCGATAGCAAGGACATTTCCGACTCGTCGGGTTTCCGCCGGTGGATGTTTGAGACGATGTCGGTGAACAACCACATCAACGAGAATGCGCAGCTACGGGACCGCATCCTGCTGGAAGACAACCCTTCCGGCGGTGCGTTCCTCTCCACCATCTTGGAGGCGATGCGCGACGGCAAAATGATCACTTTCGACTACAAACCCTTCTGGGCAAACGAGGATCGGGTGTCGCGCCTGTACCACGTGGAACCCTACGCGTTGAAGGTGTTCAAACGCCGCTGGTACCTGTTAGCCAGGTACGGCGACTCTCAGCTGAAAATCTACGCGCTCGACCGCTTTCAGGACATTGACATCGAATTCGAGAGCTACTCCATGCCAGCAAACTTTGACGCAAGCGACTACTTTTACCCCTGCTTCGGCATCATCCTCAGTGACGAGGAGCCTCAATCCATCAAACTCAAAGTCTCCAATTATCAGGCAAACTACCTGCGTTCCCTGCCGCTGCACCATTCCCAGAAAGAGGAGGAACACAACGACTCTTATTCGATCTTCACCTACCACCTCCGCCCTACCCTTGACTTCATCCAAGAGTTACTCTCGCTGGGAGAAACCACCGAAGTGCTGCAGCCCATCTCTTTACGCAAAGAGATAGCCCGGATTTGTCGCTCGATGGCCAAAAACAACAGCACCCACTAAGAGGTCAAAAGAAGATGAGCTCACCTGCTCTAAGCCGTGTCTCAGAACCCCCTCGTCGTTCGCGCTGTGCCACCAACCACACTCGTGCGCGGGCGCACGGAGCCGGAAGACGAAGGACGTGCGGATGAGGTGGCGCTGCTGCTCTTGGTCGAGGTGGTAGATGCACTGCCCGAGGGCTTTGCGCCTGTAGAGGGTCTGGCACTGGAGGAAGGACTTCCACCCGATGATGGTTTGGCACTGGAGGAAGGTCTGGCACTCGGTGATGGCGAACTTGCGGATGGGGCCGACGGCTGTTCGGATGCCGGAGGGACATTCGCCTGCGCCAACGGGGCCCCGCCTCCACTCGAACGCTTGTAGTTCGTGGTGCTCCCCACTCGACTGATCCGCGAGGAGATGTTGTGCCCGCCTGTGGTATTCAGGTCATTGTAGGTCACAATGACAGAGGGCGTCTTTAGGTAGCGGCCACCGCTGTTGCGCAGACTGCCCACGAAGTAGTCCCGAACCTTCGCCAAATCCATGCCCAGCAGAGGCAGGTTGTTCTTGCCGATATGCCGCAACAGCTTGTTGACCTTCTGCGCCCGCAACATACGGTCGTAGGTCTCCCGGTTATTGACAGTCGTGCCACGTGGATAGGCAAGATAACGCACCAGCTTTGTGTACTCCTCTTCGGAAAGTCCCTGCAACATGGAACGCACCCCACGGAACTCCCCGGCAAGCTCCGACTTCTCCTGCCGGTTGACATCCTTGTAAATCGCCCGCTCATGCTCATCCGTATACGTGAAATTGTACTCCCGTTCATTCTTTCGCAACTGCTTGCTGACCTGCTCCTCCACATAGGCGGCAAAATGCAGGCTTGTAAGCGTATCTGACAGTTCCTCTATCCTATTGTCCGTCAGATTTTTGAGAATATCCAGCAAGTCTCGGCAGGGTTTGGCCAACAGATAGGGTTTGTTGGAGGGAAATGCAGCATGCAACAAATCACCCTTATAGGTGACGCCATTATCCATAAACAACTGGTACAGCGCGACATATTGCACCACACGGGCAATGTCGGTGTTGCCGCAGTTGGCAAAATAGTTGCCAGCCTGTCGCTCATACTGCGCCCCGACACTGGTGCCGCTGCTCTGCGAATGGAAATAGGAAACAGGCAAAGCGCCCGTACGGTTAAGCGTATAGATGGTGTATTCGGGCAGGTCAATGGCGTACATGGTGTTGGCGGTGTTCCAGTTATAAACCAGCTCGCTGAGTCCCAACTTCTTAAACAGCGGTCTGTCGAAAGGAAAACGTCCTGGGGATGGGTAATGATAGCAGGCCTCTTGGATGGTTCCGTTCTCCGACCAGTCCTTGAGCAGCACATCGGTGATGGTGAGCAGATGTCCCAGCTCTGTATTCTCCAGCTCACGGCTCAGGTAGGTGGGGCACCAGTCGCGCCCGTTGCTCATCTTGCCGGCCATGCAGTCGTTGATGTCGAGGCTCTGGGAAAGCTCTTTACTACTGATGGAAGCAATCAGGAGGATAGTCTCCACCCTCAGGGGCGGCAGCATCTCCAAGGGCGTCTCGCGCTCGCGACCGATGACCACCAGCGTGGCGGAATCCCGTAAAGCACCAAGGATGAGGTCGGCGTCAAGGGCAAAACGGCGGATGTCGCCCGCCTGCTCGGAAAGGTCACTGTCGCGCCGGATGCTCCACGCCACCAAGCCCGGTTCTCGACTGAAGAAGACCCCTCTCCGCTGCTGCTGAAACATATCGCTGACCGTCAAGTCATTAGCCGTGTCGGCATCGTCGATAAAGGCTTCTCCGGCGGCGAAAAACCAGTCGTCAAACTCACCTAACGTGATCTGATAGTCCAGATTGTCGCCCGTGAAATATTGCCGTTTTTCATCGCCTAGCAGGTCAAGTGCATTGGGTTTGTAATCGGAAAGGAACTGCTGCTGCGAAATCTTGGCCACCAAGTTGTCCAGATTCTCGGTAGTGGCATTGCCCAACACGACCGCCATATCCGTGACATGCCCGTCGTAGCCGATCTTGAAGTTCCGGCTCGAGGTCTGGTGCGTGAACCGGCTGCAAATCGCCTCCAAGCTGTCGGGCTCAAAAAACGGAGCCGGCTCGGCGATGAGAATGATGCGGCTGCTGTCGGGAAAGGTGGCCGTGGCGATGGTCTGGTAGTGCATCCGAAAATGCTGGCGAAAAGCGTCATAGACGGAGTCCAGTTTCTGATACGCCATGGTTGTTTCCATCTCCACATTTTGGTTGGGGATGTACTCTTTCTTGAGCAGGACAGCAGTCTGCTGCTTGAGGCTCTCCGCCACTTTGGAGTGCCTTCCGAAAACAGCAAACAAGGTGACAGCGAGAGCAATCACCCCGCCAATCACAAACGCCGTTCTCTTAGCTGTCTTGGTCAATGTTCGATACGATTCAATGCGGCCGCAAACCTACATTTTTTTTTGAATTCACCGCATCATTATTTGGGAGCCCCGCACACAAAAGCACCCGCTAATGCTCCAGCATCGGCAGGATCTCGTCCTCGAAAATCTCCCGCGTAACAATCCGGTAGTGCGGATGATAATGAGCATTATAGCTCCTGCTATGCGTGATGGGCTGGTCGCCGGTGGACAACAGCTCCTCAATCATCGCCTTATCACGCTCATAATCTGGCATCTGCCATCCATGTTGCTCGATGATTTGCAGGATGAGATGCCATTCGTCAGCCCAGGACAAGGGCAGTTTCACCCTCAATCCTGCGCTGCGGATAAAAGCATCGCAGAACTTCTGTACGGTCAGCGAATCGTTCAGGCAAGAGAGATAGACCCGCACATAGTTGCCTTGGAAGCCCGTAAGCTCGTAAAAGGGATCTTCATCCTTCCAAAGAGAATCCAACGCCAGCTCCCGATTCAGATAATACATGGCCACAGAGGTGTCTGCCAGCAGATGCCCCGGACCGAATCTGTCCTGATAAAAACTCTTGTAGATATCCTGCAGACGTCCCTCCGGATAAGTCTCCAAATGCGTTCGCAAGCTATTGGCCAACCTGGCTGTATCAATCTGCGCAACGGCAGAAGAAGATATCAAAAGACTGATAACAAGCACTTTTAAAAGAAAAACAAAAGATCTCATCAGTCTCTGTTGAAGATATCGCGGGTATATACTTTCTCCTTCACATCATCCAAAGAGCTGTCATAGCGGTTGGCGACAATGGCATGACTGCGGCTCTTGAAGTCTTGCAGATCATTGACAACCTCGCTGCCGAAGAATGTGCTGCCGTCAGGCAATGTAGGCTCAAAGATGATGACCTTGGCGCCCTTGGCTTTGATGCGTTTCATCACGCCCTGGATGGAACTCTGGCGGAAGTTGTCGGAGTTGGACTTCATGGTGAGTCGATAAATGCCCACCACACACTCTTTCTCGTTCTGTTGGTTGAAGACACCGTTGGTGAAATAGTCGTAATAGCCGGCCATCTTGAGCACCTGGTCGGCGATGAAGTCCTTTCGAGTGCGATTGCTCTCCACGATGGCGCTCATCATATTCTGCGGCACATTGGCATAGTTGGCCAACAGCTGTTTGGTGTCCTTGGGCAGGCAGTAGCCACCATAGCCGAAGGAAGGGTTGTTATAATGGGTGCCGATGCGCGGGTCGAGGCATACGCCCTCGATGATCTGCTGGGTGTTGAGTCCTTTCAACTCTGCATAGGTGTCCAACTCGTTGAAATAGCTGACACGCAGAGCCAGGTAGGTATTGGCGAAGAGCTTGACGGCCTCGGCTTCTGTGCTGCCCATAAAGAGCACGGGCACATCCTTCTTGAGGGCGGCCTCCTGCAACATGGTGGCGAAGACCTGGGCAGCCTCGGCCAGACGGTCATCCGACTGGTCATAGCCCACGATGATGCGGGAAGGATAGAGATTGTCGTACAAGGCCTTGCTCTCTCGCAGGAACTCAGGTGCAAAAATGATATTCCGACTGCCGGTGACCTCCCGTATATGTTCCGTATAGCCCACAGGGATGGTTGATTTGATGACCATGACAGCCTCGGGATTATACTGCATCACCTGGCGGATGACGCTCTCCACGGCACTGGTGTCGAAGAAGTTCTTGACGCTGTCGTAATTTGTCGGGGTGGCGATGACCACGAAGTCGGCATTGCCGTAGGCAGCTTCCGCGTCCAGCGTAGCCGTCAGATTGAGAGGCTTATGGGCAAGGTAGTCTTCAATATAGTCATCCTGAATTGGTGATTTGCGGTCGTTGACCATCTGCACACGTTCAGCCACGACATCCACGGCCGTCACTTCGTTTCTTTGCGCCAGCAGCGTGGCGATACTCAAGCCTACATATCCAGTACCGGCTACTGCTATCTTCTTTTCAACCATAATCTTATAAAAAATTACATCGTAATATCGTGCGTCTCCACCAACCGTTCGAACTGCTTGTTCTGGCGGATGGGATAAATCCGTTTTTGAGAGACGAGGTATAGCTCATTTTTATATTGGAGGAGTTTCAGATTGTCAATCATCAGGCCTTTCACCTTGATGGTATTGCCTTCAAACTGATACTCCATACGATTCTTGAAAGGGGTGCTCCAGAGTTGAATCTGGTATGTCATGGACCTGTCGGCATTCTGCACTTCGTTTTGATTGTTGTCCCACACGACGACCTTGGGGGTCATCTTGTCGAGCATCACCTCGGAGGGCACCACTTGGTCCATCCCTTCGTCCAGATCCTGCGGATAGGACAAGAGGAGATCTTGGGTCTCGTCTTCCATGAGGGTGGTGTCCAATGCCAGGGAGTCGGCATTCTCTTCTTGGCGAGCGGGGTTCTTGAATTCGTGGATGATAACGACCGTATCTTTCACGCTGGAGGTGTCTCGCTCGATGACACGGACCTCTGCGGGACGGTGCAGGTTCTTGGCGTTGAAGACAAGGAACATCACGCAGGCACCCAGCAGGAGACCTGTCAAGACACAGGCCATCCCGAAGAGCCCGACGCGGGAACGCTTGCCATCACCATTTTTCACTTGTTCGTCCATTTTACAGCGAATAAAATACGAGAGTGCAAAAATAGTAAAATAATGAGAAATGGCATCATCTTTTTTTCTATCTTTGCCGCTCATTTTTTTAGAAAGAACAGATATGGGTATCGGTATGCAAATATTAGGGTTCATGGCCAGTCTGACGTTTCTGGTTGTGACTCACGAATTAGGACATTTCACTTTCGCCAAGATATTTAAGACTCGGGTAGATCAGTTCTACGTCTTCTTCAACCCGGGCTTTTCCATTTTGAAGATGAAGCGTTTTGACGGCAAGATGCACTTCAAATTCTTCGCCACCAAGAGTCCGGAGGAATGGAAAGATCACCCCGAAAACACGGAATGGGGCTTGGGTTGGCTGCCGCTGGGCGGCTACTGCTCCATCAACGGCATGGTCGATGAGACCACCAAGGCTTCGGACCTGTCGGCGGAAGTGCACGACTACGAGTTCCGCGCCAAGCCCGCCTGGCAGCGTCTGCTCATCATCAGCGGCGGCGTGCTCGTCAACTTCCTGTCGGCCATCATCATCTACATCGCCATCTGTTTCCACTGGGGACAGGAGTACATCCCGTTGGAGAATGCCCGTTATGGCCTGGAATTCTCCCAGGAGATGCAGGATGCCGGCTTCCAGAACGGCGACAAGATCCTCTTCATCGGCGCCAACAAGCCCGAGACCCTCAGCGACTTCGCCAACGACCTGCTGTTGGACGATGTGAAGACGGTGACCGTGGAGCGCGATGGCGAGACTGTCGTGCTGGACATCCCCAAGACGCTGGCCCGCAAGGTGGTGGGCGCCGGCACCAACAGCGCTTTCTGCAACTACCGCATCCCCTTCGTCATCGACAGCGTGATGCCTGGCTCCAAAGCCCATCAGGCAGGGCTGCAACGCGGCGACTCCCTCGTCAGTGTGGACGACAGCCTTACCTTCTGCTTCTTCGACTACAAACGGGCTTTCGACAGTCATAAGGAAGAGCCCGTCAAACTCCAGTTCTATCGCGACAACACCCTCTACTCCACCACTATCACGCCCGACTCCTTGGGTCTGATTGGCGTTTCTTACAAGCAGCCCTACGAGTTCTTCGGCACCGTCAAGGTGAACTACGGCTTCTTCCAGTCCATCCCGAAAGGCATCTCCATGGGCTTCCACACCTTGGCCGACTATGTGAAGCAGTTCAAGATCGTCTTCACCAGAGAGGGCGCCACCCAGCTTGGCAGTTTCCTGACCATCGGCAGCATCTTCCCGAAAGTGTGGGATTGGTACCGTTTCTGGAACATGACCGCCCTGTTGGGCATCATCCTGGCCTTCATGAACATCATCCCGATCCCGGGTCTCGACGGCGGCTACCTGCTCTTCATCCTGGTGGAGATGATCACCGGCCGCAAGCCCAACGACAAGTTCTTAGGAATCGCCAACACCATCGGCTTCATCTTGCTCATCGCCTTGATGGTCTATGCCATGGGACTGGACATCCGACGGTTCTTCTTCCGATGATTGTCATGCCTGTTAACAAATCTTTCATCCACGTAAACGATTTTTTGCTAATTTTGCACCGCAATTCTTGGATGGATTTCCGACTATTATCAACAAACAATATCTAAAACAACAATAACAATGGAAAAATTTGATCCCGCAACCAACCTTGAGAGATTGGACAAGAAAGATGCCTACAGAGGTGTCAACCCGGCTATCTGCGATAGCGCCACCTTCATGTTTGAACATGCCAAGACCATGACCGACACCTTCCATGGTGAGACCGAGGGCTACTTCCTCTACTCCCGTCACTGGAACCCCAGCACTCTCTCTTTGGCACAGTCATTAGCAGCCATCGAGGGCACCGAGCTGGCATGGACCACCGGCTCCGGCATGGCCGCCATCACCGTGGCCTTGTTGCACGAAATCAAGTCTGGCGACCATATCGTGGCCAGCATGACCACCTATGGTGGCACCTTCGCATTCTTGAACAACTACCTCAAGAAGTTCAATGTGGACGTCACCTTCGTCAACATGCAGGATCTGAACGCCGTACGCAACGCCCTTCGCCGCAATACGAAAGTGCTCTACACAGAGACGATGAACAACCCGTTGCTGCGCATCGCCAACATCCCCGAGCTGGCCAAGATCGCCCACGGCATCGGTGCAAAGCTGTTGGTTGACAACACCTTCACCCCGATGATCTTCTCCCCCTACCGTCTCGGCGCGGATGTGGTCATCTACAGTATGACGAAGTATGTGAACGGCATGAACGACTGTGTGGCCGGCGCCATCTGCGGTTCCGCAGCCTATATCAACTCGCTCATCGACGTGAACGACGGTACCGCCATGCTCCTGGGTCCCGTGTTGGACACCTTCCGCTCCACCAGCATCCAGAAGAACCTCCACACCCTCCACATCCGCATGAAGAAACATAGCGAGAACGCCATGTATCTGGCCAAGAGATTCAAAGAGACCGGCATCAAATACAACTACCCGGGCCTTCCCGAGCATCCCGACCACGAGCTCTTCAAATCGATGATGAACGAAGGCTACGGCTTCGGCGGCATGATCTCCATCGACATGGGCACGGCCGAGAGAGCCAGCGCCATCATGGAGAAGATGCAAGAGCTGGGCGTGGGCTACCTCGCCGTCAGCTTGGGCTACTTCAAGACTCTGTTCAGCAACTCCGGCAAGTCCACCTCCTCCGAGGTGCCCGAGAGCATCCAGAAAGAGATGGGCATGAGCGAAGGCCTCATCCGCTTCTCCATGGGTCTCGACAACGATCCGGAGCGCACCTTCCAGCTCATCAAGCAAGCCATCGACGCCACCAGATAATGTGGTATCGACCAACAAAAAAGGCGCTTGACGGCGCCTTTTTTTATGCTGTCAGCGCAACCGCTTTTTTAGTATCTTTGCACCTTCAAAATCTAATGCTCACTAATCCATTTATTAAGCAATGAAAGGTTTACAGAGTGTCCTTCTGCTCGTCATCAGCAACTGTTTCATGTTCTTTGCCTGGTATGGCAACCTCAAATTCCAAAGCATGCCCGCTTTCAGCAAGCTGTCGTTACCCGTCATCATCCTGCTCAGCTGGCTGGTGGCCGGTCTGGAATACTGCTTCATGATTCCCGCCAACCGCATCGGCTACACAGGAAACGGAGGTCCCTTCAACCTCTGGCAGCTGAAGGTCATCCAGGAAGCGCTCTCCCTGACCATCTTCACCATCCTGACTCTTCTCTGCTTCAAGAACGAGCATCTAAGCCTCAACCATCTCATCGGATTCTCCCTGCTCATCCTCGCCGTCTTCTTCCTCTTCAAAGAGTAGCGGCCAGGCTTTTTGTCGCGATTAATAACCTAAAAAAATACAGCACCATGACATACACCATACCCCCTGCCAACTATTTTCCCTTTCTTGCAGGAGAGCAACAGATGAAAGCCCTTGCGGCCAGAATTCGCGGCATCATGCACGACTATGTCGCCACCAGCCGTCTGCAGTCCCTAGTCTTGGGCATCTCCGGTGGCATCGACAGCGCCCTTTGTGCCGCGCTGCTCCGTCCCGTATGCGAAGAGCTCGGCATCCCCTTGATCGGCCGCTCCATCACCATCGAGACCAACAAGGAAGACGAAATCGCCCGCTCCATCGCGGTAGGCGAGGCCTTCTGCCATGACTTCCAGCATCTGGATATCACGGAGACCTTCCTCGCCAACAAGGAGTTGCTCATCCACTACAACGACTCGCAGCTATCCAAACTACGCCAAGGCAACATGAAAGCCCGTATGCGGATGATGGTGCTCTACGACCTGGCCCAGCTCTACCGCGGCATGGTCATCAGCACCGACAACTACACGGAGTATCTGACGGGCTTCTGGACCTTGCACGGCGACGTAGGCGATTATGCGCCCATGCAGCATCTCTGGAAGACGGAGGTGTATGCCCTCGCCAACTTCCTGTTGGCAGAAGAGACGCCGGAGCAGCAGGCCGCCCTGCAATCCTGCATCGACGCCACCCCCGTGGACGGACTCGGCATCAGCAGCTCCGACTGTGAGCAACTCGGTGTACCCAACTATTTTGAGGCCGACCGTCTCTTTGCCGCCTACTTCCAAGGTGATGTATCGCTCAAGGAGCATCCGCTCATCAAGCGCTATCTGGCTGCCGAGTTCAAACGCCACAACCCGGCTTGCATCCTCCGTGACGACCTGATATAACCCCTTGCCATGAGCACACTTCTCATCGACGCTGGCGCCACCAAGACCGCCTTCGCCGTTATCGGCCAAGAAGGTCTTCTGCATCGCAGCAGCACTGCGGGGATAAATGCCAACTACACACCTGAGGCAGACATTCGGGCCTGCTTTTCTCAATTCGCCTTTCAATATCCTGACCATCCGGAGATCGACACCGTGGAATACTACGGGGCTGGATGCGCCACCCTGGAGAACCAGCAGAAGATGCGCCTTATCCTGCAAGACTACTTCCCCGCCGCCCTTTTGACCGTTGACACCGACTTGATGGTGGTCTGTCTGGCGCTCAGCACGGGACAACAATCCATCATCGGCATCCTCGGCACGGGCGCAGCCACCTGTCTCTTCAACGGACATGAAATAACAAGCCGGCCTCCTTCCTTGGGCTACATGTTAGGCGACGAGGGCAGCGGCACCAACCTCGGCAAGCGCCTCCTCACCCATTATCTCAACGGAAGTCTTCCCCAGGATCTGACGCAAAGACTGGAGGAGCAGCACCAGCTCTCCTTTCAAAGCACCATCCACCGATTATACAGCGAGCCCAAACCCAACCAGTTCATGGCCTCCCTCTCCCCTTTCATTCACGACCATCTCTCCCACCCATTTATCGACGAAATGGTGACTACCACTTTTCGAGACTTCTTCTCCAAGCAAAAACCGTACTTCCCGCCAGGCATCCCCTGGCAGTTGAGCGGATCGGTGGCATACCATTATGAAACGCTAGTCCGGAGGGCCGCCGTCCAAGAAGGGTGTCTCTTAGAGCAAATCATACCCGAGCCCTTGGAGAGGCTGATAGCGGAACGTATCCAGCGCCTCCAGAGCACCATCAAATAGTTCTTTTCTGAGTTCTTCCTAATCGAAGTTCAGCTCGTGGACCTGCTCCTCCTTTGTCTCGTTACATCCGGAGGCATCGCCCGTATAGGCCGACGGGATGGGGAAGCTATAGCCCTCCTGTTTGGACTCCACTATGGAAGCATATTTCAGGTTAGGATCGGAATAGACCTTCTGGATGAAGAGGGCGAACACCGGCATGGCGGTTCGGGCACCCTGTCCCAACGCGGTCGTCCGGAAGTGCGCGGCACGGTCTTCACATCCGACCCAGACACCACAGGTCAGCACAGGGGTGTAGCCCACAAACCAGCCGTCAGACTGGTTGTCCGTGGTGCCGGTCTTGCCCGCCAACGGGAACGTGATCTTGTACTGTCCACGCAGACGGCCGCCCGTACCGTAGTCCACCACACCCTGCATCAGACGCACTGTCTTGAAGGCTGTGATCTGGTCGATGGCCTCGTTGGTCTTGGGAATATTGGTAAAGATGACGTTGCCGTCTTTATCACAGATACGGGTGATGAAGATAGGCTCCACATAGACGCCCTGGTTGGGGAAGCAGTTGATGGCACCCACCTGTTCATATAGCGACAACTCGCAGGCGCCCAGACAGATAGAAGGCACAGACGGAATATCGGAGGTCATACCCATATTACGCACGAGCGTGATGACCGCCTCGGGGCCGAAGCGTTTCATCAGATAGGCGGACACCTGGTTCAAGGACTGGGCCAGCGCCTCGCGCAATGGCATCATCTGTCCCTCTTTGTAGCCACCGGAGTTGTGCGGAGTCCACGTGCCGCCCGGCACCTCGATGGTCACCGGCACATTGGGCACCATCGTGCAGGGGTCGAACTCGCCACTCTGCATGGCAACGGTATAGACGTATGGTTTGAAGGTGGATCCCACCTGGCGCTTAGAGAGCTTCACGTGGTCGAACTGGAAATATTCGTAGTTGATGCCTCCCACGTACGCCTTCACAAAGCCCGTCTTCGGCTCCATGCACATCATGCCGCATTGCAGGAACGACTTGTAATAACGGATGGAGTCGAACGGCGTCATCACCGTGTCTATCATCCCTTGGTGGGAATAGACCTGCATCGGGACCTTCTTGTTGAACTCCTCCCGGATCTGGGCATCCGTCCTACCGGCATCTTTCGCTCGATCATAGCGTTCCGACAGTTTGACGGCATTCCAGAGGATACGGTCGGTCTGCTCCTCCGACAGGTTCACGAAGGGCGCGTTCTTGTTGCTCTTGATGTGGTTGAAGAAGAGCGGTTGCAGATAGTCGCACACATGCTCCTTGACGGCGGCCTCCGCATGACGCTGCATCCGGGCGTTGATGGTCGTATAGACCTTCAAACCGTCGCAATAGAGATCATATTGGGAGCCGTCTTTTTTCGGATGGTCGATACACCACTGCTTCAACCACATACGAAGATACTCGCGGAAATAAGTGGCGATACCGGCATAGTGGGCCTGGGATTTGAACTTGGAGATATCGATGGGCAGAGCCTTCAGGGAATCACAATCCTGGGCGCTCAAATAGTTGTACTTCTTCATCTGGTTGAGCACCGTATTGCGTCGGTCCAGCGAGGCCTGATAGTGTCTTCTGGGACTGTATTTCGTCGGGGCCTTGAGCATGCCCACCAAGACAGCTGCCTCTTCATAGTTGATCTCGGAGGGTGTCTTATCGAAATAGGTGCGGGAAGCCGATTTGATACCCACCGCATTATTGCCGAAATCCACCGTGTTATAGTACATAGCCAAGATCTCGTCTTTGGAGTATTGGCGTTCCAGTTTGGAGGCCACCACCCACTCTTTGAACTTGGTGAAGACCAGCTTGATCTTGCCGGCTTTGGGATCACGAGGGAAGAGGTTCTTGGCCAACTGCTGGGTAATGGTACTACCACCACCCCGACGATGGAAGGTCACCACCCCGAGGCCCACACGGAAGAGGGCTTTGACATCCACTCCGGAGTGCTGGTAGAAACGGGCGTCCTCAGTGGCAATCAAGGCATCTTTCAAAGGCTGGGACAGATCAGTGTATTTGCAGTTGGAACGATTCTCGCGATAATAGGTGCCCAACAACTCGCCATCTTCCGAGATCACCTCCGTGGCAAGGTTGGCGGAAGGACTCTCCAGCTCCGCAAACGAGGGCATGTAACCCATCCACCCCATCGAGATAAAGAAAAAGATGAGGCACACAATCCCTACAAGAGAGAAATAGACAATCCAGAATTTTTTAATCCAAGAGGGTTTTGTCTTCTTAGAACTTTGGCTTTGAGAATCTTGTGCTGAATACATGACTTCGCTACTATGATATTGGCATTAATTTACTGAAGTGATGGAGAAAGAAGAGCCGACCGTGAAGGTTTTGGTGCTTCCTCCGGAATAGGTAGCACCCGTATAGTAGTTGTGGAAGTTGGTGCCGCCGGAGACGCTGCCGCCGTATTTCAAAGTGTATGAGCCGGCGGTAAACTCCGGACTGCTGAAGGTCAAGATGGCGGAAGAGGAGCTGCCGCCACCGCCGGGCCAGCCACCGCCGCCGCCAGAGATGCTGGGCACATAGAAGGTCAGGATCTCCGCATTGTCGCTATTGCGGATGATCTGCACATAATTGTTGCCGGCATGGGTGTATTTCAACGAGTGTTGGGTACAGACGCTGGCTGTAGGGTTGGAGAACATGCCGCTGGGTGCCGTGCCCACAATCGTGCCTCCCGTGATGCTGAACGTGTAGTTGTCACAGTCGAAGGCCTCCTCGGGACTCTTGCTGGCCGCCGCAATGGTAAAGCCCCCCGAGATATACATCGGACCGTTGCAGTCGATTCCGTCATTGTTGCTGGATGCAGCATAGGTGATGCCACCCGTAATATTCAAACGAGAGGATGCATTGATGGCATCATCGCCATTGGAAGTCACCACTATCTGTCCTCCGTTGATGGTCAGGATGGTCTTGCTCTCGATGCCTTCGCCGCCTTCATTGTTTTGTGTGCACGTGACTGTGATGATACCGCTGTTGATGGTCAGTGCCGCATCGCTGCGTATGGCCTTGGGGTTGCAGTAGTCACCACCGGCACCGCCTGGCCAACCGCCACCACCGCTGGTGACAGTGAAGCGCTCGCCGGAGGTGGAGACATTCAGCACCAAGTTGGAGTCAGGCGCTTCCTCCACGCCGATGACGATGGCACCGTCAGAACGGATACCCTTGCCGCCACTGCCGCTGCTGCTGCAGGTGATATGACCGCCTGTGATGGTCGTGGCTCCGTCGCTCTTGATACAACTGCTGGAATAGGAATCCTTAGTAGAGCCCGAGACAGTATAGGCCGCACCCGCGCCCGCCGTGGTGATCTGCAGCGTGCCCCCGCTGATGTTCACATTCCCGTCGGCGGAGATGCCCTTGCCACCATGATTAGAAGTCGGCAGCGTCAACGTGATGTCTCCATCCGTGATAGTGACATTCTGTCCAGCTGCTATGGCTGAGCAGTACGAAGGGTTATTGCCTGAGGTGGTGCTCTCCAAGACGGTGGAGCCGGAAGCGGTGATATTCAACGTGCCGCCGTTGATGACAATATCCTGGGCACTCTTCAGTCCCTTGCTCTGGTTGGCGCTGCAGACGATGGTCACAGAGCCCCCGTTGATGGTCAAGGTGCTGTCGCACTTGATGGCCTTGGTGTCCGCCACGGCAGCCGTCACGTTGAGCGTGCCACCGCTGATCAAGACATAGCCCTCGTCCCCATCAATGCCGTCACCACTGGCCGAGACCGTCAATGAGCCGCCCTGCATGATGAAATAGTCGCAATGCAACCCGTCATTGACCGCAGAGGCCACCGTGATACTGCCGTTGTTGATCTTGATATGGTCATCACTATGGATGCCGTTCTTGGCCAACCCGTTGACAGTCAAAGAGCCTGTACCGCCAAAGATCAGCTGGCCCTTGCTCTGGAATGTAGCCTTGTAAGTGCTGGAGGCATGGTCTGTGAGCACATTGGCACCCGACAAATACACATGCACCTTCTGATCCACCACAGAGTAGATGGCAGGACCAGAAGGGTTGGTGATGGAGACACCCTCCAGATAAAGGTTATAACGACGGTCGCTGGTGATATAGAGATATCCGGCAGTGGTCGTCCCCGACACATGATAGTTGATGTCGGCGATGCCTGCCGCGGCCTGTACCGACACATTTCCATTGTCGGTCGTGATCGTGACACCCGAAGCGGCTAACGGATTGATGACGGTGACAGAAGAGCCATTGTAGGTAATATAGATATCACCACCCGACATGGAGGTGTCCACCACAAAAGTGACACTGTCGATATCGGCGAAAGAAAACGACTCCAGGCCATCCTCGGTGCCAAAGAGAGCATTCGTGCCTGCAAAAGAGATACTGTCGATCTCAGAGATGGGCGACTCGTAAGTCACCTGACCATTGTGATGGATCTGCAGCACCTCCTGCGCAAAAAGGAAAGAGGCACAACCTATCAACATAACCGATAAAAGAAGGATCTTTTTCATAGCTTGCTGATTTTAAAGGTTAAACCATCCACTTTAAGAAGATACAGCCCCTTGGCATAGCGGCTCAACGAGATAGACTCATCGTTCTGGCAGGTACCGCTCTGAAGCAAGCGGCCGTCATAGGAATAGAGACTGTATATGCTCGAGGTTTCCTGCAAGTTGCAAATCCGGATATAATCGTGGGCCGGATTGGGGTAGATATGAACTTGGTCGGTCACAATATCCTCCACGCCCGTGCCATCGGCAAAGGTGATCTTGGATATGGCGCTGAGCAAGAAGGAATACGGGATCCCGCTCCCCTCGTTAACATAGAGATACTGGTCACTAAAGTATAGTTTTCCCGACTCGCTGACAGTCAGAGTCTGATCTGCGGCAGTATGGAAGCTGATGGTCACCACTGTCTGGGCCTGCAAGGAAGCAGTCATACACCCGAGACTCAGGATGATCAAGAATAGCCTTAGCTGTTTCATCATAGTCATTTTTAGAACAATATAGGATAAACGGCAAAAGTAACAAAATTTATTGTAACCCAGCGAAAAAAAAGAAGAGCCCATTCGTGCTTGAAATTGTGGACTACCCCTATCTGTTTTTTTGTTATTTTTGCGGTGTGATTTACAGAATGACCAAAGCGTACTCTGCTCCGGCATTCTGTGCATGCACACTAAAACAACTGACTATGGCAAAGGAAATAACCTACACCGAGGCTTTTGAACAACTCCAGGAGATCGTACATAAAATGGAAAATGCCGACATCTCCGTGGACGAGCTCTCCGACAACATCAAAAAGGCCTCCCAGCTTATCAAGATCTGCAAAGACAAGCTGACCAAGACGGAGGAAGAAGTGAACAAGACCATTGCTGAATTAAACGAATAATGTCCACCTTCGACCTCATAGCACAGGATATCGAGGCGTATTGCGAAGAACACAGCACGCCGGAGAGCGAGTTGCTGTACCGCCTGAACCGTCAGACACATCTGGAGACTCTCAATCCGAGGATGCTGTCCGGACAGTTGCAGGGCCTGTTTCTCCGCTTTATCGCGACCATGATGCGTCCTCGCTACATTTTGGAGGTCGGCACCTTCACAGGCTATTCGTCCATCTGCTTGAGCGAAGGTCTTCTCCCGGACGGAGAGTTACACACCATCGAGATGAATGAGGAGTACGAGGACCGTATCCGCGATTATTTCGCCCAGGCTGACCGCCGTGACCAGCTGCACCTGCACATGGGAGACGCCCGGGAGCTCATCGATCGTCTCGACTACCGCTGGGACCTCGTCTTCCTCGATGCCGACAAGGAGGACTACACCATCTACTACGAAGCCTTGCTGCCCAAGGTCCGCCAAGGCGGTTTCATCCTGGCCGACAACACCTTATGGAACGGCAAGGTCGTCCATACCATTGCCCACAACGACAAAGACACGCAGGCCATCACCGACTTCAACCGGCAGGTGCAGGAAGACCCGCGTGTCCGCAACCTACTGCTTCCCTTCCGGGACGGCATTATGATGATTGAAAAACTATAACCATGCGTATTGATATTTTGACACTTTTCCCGGAGATGTTTGAGGGTGTGCTTGGTTGCTCCATTCTCAAGAGGGCCATCGACAAGCAGTACTTGGAGGTGCACACCCACAACATCCGCGACTACACCTACGACAAGCACCATCGGGCCGACGACTATCCCTTCGGGGGCGGTGCCGGCATGGTGATGATGGTGGAACCCATCGCCCGCTGCATCGAACAGCTGCAGTCGGAGCGCACTTATGACGCCATCTACCTGATGGCACCCGACGGTCAGCAGTTCAACCAGCACAAGGCCAATTCCATGTCCATGTTGCAGAACATCATCCTGCTGTGCGGTCACTATAAAGGGGTTGACGAAAGGGTTCGTGAGCTCTATATCACGGAGGACCTGAGCATTGGCGACTATGTACTGTCGGGTGGCGAGTTGGCGGCCATGGTCATCACCGACGCCCTGGCACGCGTCATCCCCGGAGTCATCAGCGACGGCACCTCCGCCCTCACCGATTCCTTCCAAGACGATCTGCTCTCCGCTCCTGTCTATACCCGTCCCGCCGATTTCCGCGGCCATCGCGTCCCCGACGTGCTGCTCTCCGGCAACGACAAGCTCATCGCCGACTGGAAGATGGAACAACGCCTCAAGAGAACCCAAGAACGTCGTCCCGACCTGCTGCATAACGAAGAATGAAAAACGCGAAGACCACATATCCACTCTGGCAGCGCCTATGCGACGACCTGCATTTTGCGAGCAAGAACTATCGCAGACGGCTGGCCCTGACCGATCGGGAAGAGGCTGTCAGCCTGCACTACCGCCACATTTGCAAACGTCCACTGCCTCTGGACAATCCCACGACGCTGACAGAATGGATCCAGTGGCTCAAACTCTACGGAGACACCACGGCATGGACCACACTGTCGGACAAGTACGCAGTGCGCGACTATGTAGCCCAATGCGGTCTGGCCGACCATCTCAACAAGCTGTATGCCGTTTACGAGGACCCCGCCGACATCCAATGGGACGCCCTCCCCGACTCCTTCATCTTGAAACCCAACAACGGCTGTCACAGCAACATCGTGATCCACGACAAGCAGAAAGCCAACCGACAAGAGGTGACACAAGCCCTACGGCAGGCCTTCGACGAACCCTTCGGGCTGACCACTGCGGAGTTCCACTACCTTGGCATCAAGCCCAAGGTGACTGCTGAGCAATTGCTACAGCAGCCGGAGAACCCCCATGGACTCATCGACTACAAACTATACTGCATCGGAGGCCAGGTACGGGCCATCTTGACCTGCGAGCCCACCCAAGGACCAAAGCCTGTCAAAACACTCCTGGATCCCGACTGGCAGGTGCGCGCCGACTATAATCCCCGCCCTGTCCGGGCAGAAGAGGTGCTCCCCCGCCCTGCCATCCTCCCCGAACTGCTCAACGCCGCCCAGACACTCGCAAAACCCTTTCCCCTGGTCCGCATCGACTACTATATCCTACACAATCAACCCATTTTCGGAGAGATGACCTTCACTCCCGCTGGAGGATACAAGCCCTATGGCACCGACCTGTTCAAGCAGGAAATGGGACAATTATTGACTCAAACCATCCTATCATGAACCCTTTGAACATCCTTTTCTCCCAAAACCGGCACTTCAACATCTTCTATGTCCTGATGATGTTGTCGGTAGTGACATTACCTTTCACCCAAGCATTGTCTGTCCCCATCGCCATCCTTATGCTCCTCAACTGGTTCTGGGAATGGAATTGGAAGGAGAAATGGATGAACGTGAAAGACCACCAATCCACCATGGTGTTTATCTTGTCGGCTGCAGTCTTCTTTCTCCCTCTTTTCGGATTGCTGATCTCTTCCAACAAGATGCACGCGCTGGCTTCCGTGGAAACTTATGTTTGGTTTCTCGCCGCCCCGCTCTTCCTGCTGACCTACCCTTCCACTCTTCTCACCCGTGAGAGAACCCGCATCCTATTGGTTCTCTTCACCATCTCCACCATCTTCACCTCCTTCTTCATCTTCGGAGACGCTATGGTCTGCTGCCTCAAGAGTGGAGAACACGATTTCTCCTTCTACCATCACATCTCGGCACATCACCACCCCTCCTATCTGTCCCTTTACATGTCCTGCACCATCTTCCTGATGCTATACGATTGGAAACTACGTAGAAAACAATTGGCTCTTGGCATCAAGATTATCTACGGAGTCCTGATTGCCTATCTCTATATCGCCGTCATCAGCAGCAGCTCCAAAGCAGGCCTGCTCATCCTCTTGGCTCTCTGTCTTGTCTGGGTATTTTTCCTGGCCGGCACATGGAAGAGCCGCCTGGTCGGACTGGGAGTATTCATCTCCGTCAACTTTTTATTTGGCCTCCTCCTCTATCAGTTCCACGCCACCCCGTTCTTGAGAATGCGCGCTGCATGGACAGACATCCGCAACTATGAGGTCAACAGCCCATATGCCTATACCAGCAGCGGCGTCCGGCTGACCGTCTGGCGCTGCGCCTGGGAAGTGGCAACCGACAACCATCTGCTGGGCACGGGCACTGGCGATCTGACCGACGACCTGATTCAAAATGCGGAAGCAAACGGCTATCAAAACCTCGTGGGACACCACTATAACGCCCACAACCAATGGCTCCAAGCACTGGCCTCCACGGGGCTCCTCGGTCTGCTGATTGTGCTGGCTTACTGCCTATTCCCTATTGTTTATAGTATAAGAAAACGCGACATCCTCTACTTCACCTTCGGTCTGCTTGTCATCGGAAACCTGTGCGTGGAGAGTATGTTTGAACGCAAGATGGGCGCGACATTCATCGCCATCATGTATGTGCTTCTATTCTTGAGGATTCCCAAACAGACCTTGGAATTCAACTTGGGGCCATCCGAAGAGACTTCCGATGCTACTCCTGCCCCTCAGAACCCTTCTCCCGAGGTATAGGATAGACAAACAAGTCCTCCGTTTTGCGCGGACGGTATAAATCCAACCACCTGAAATCCGCCAGTTTTCGGCTTTTGTTTTCAAACTGAGCATCAGGATATATCTTGCCATCCGGCTTGTCATAAAAACGAATCTGCTGGACCTTATTATCTTCCAGCATGATACGCATCTTGCTCGTAATGGAGGTATTGATCCCTATCAATGAACTGTCCTCTTCCTGCACGTAATAGATACACTCCGCATTGTTGTCTATATCCACTTGATACAACTTCTTATCCTCGATAAAGCCTGTGATATTCACCCCCTTCACTTGGTTGAATTCCGTATTCTGATATAGACTCCCGACCAAGAATGCCGACTTGCAGAGTTTGACACAGCTATGGGTTGAGTCCACCTTGAATGCATAAATGGTGTCTGCCGTCATCTGATAGTCATCAGACCAGACCACTGGATTGTAATACAGATAAATGGTAGTATCCGTAACCACGCAACTCATGGAATCGCAGGCACCTTGGATGTCATGGCGGTAGAATTTCGTATGATAGTATGCCAAAGCCAGTTGCGCTTCCTGATCCTCGTTGGTGTATAACTTCAGAGTGTCAGCATGCAGATAAAGAGAGTCGCCATTGTCTATCAAGATCAACAGGGCGCTGTCGGTGGCGGTGGAGATGCCTCCCTTGTCATGATACTCCACATAATGCCCGCGGAGTACATAGTTCTGGATTGTATCGACCACCTCCACATGGTTCCAGGCGCGACTCACATGCTGATAACGGTTGTAATAGATGCTGTCCCCCTTGATCGTTTGATGCTCTTGCTGCATCCAAACATGGCCCACCAGCATGGAGATGTCATTCTCCGTATCATACCAACCTCCTTCCGTATAGCCATCCTGTTTGTCTGAACACAGCTGAGTGGGCGAGATAAAGTACACTATCTTCTGCACGGAATTGTAACGCAGAGAATCACAGTCCATCGTATAGGTCTCGTTTTTGACAATCACATCATACGAAACATATGCATCGTCAGTCTTGGTGTAATAATGCCCCAACTTGCTGATTAAGGTATCCGTTTCGTTAATGATGGTCCCGCCCGTGAGATAGTACCCCACATCCCGGTTCATGTCATACGTCATGCTGTCCGTGACCAGAAAGGCTTTGCCTTTCTCGAGCCTCACATCGGAGGCGATAGAGACCACCTTGGCATTGCCATCGTAGTAAACCCGATAGCCATACAACCTCACGGAGTCGCCGACATAAATCTTGACCTTGTCCCCATAAGCTATAATATAGTTCTCTCTCTCAAACAGATAGGCGCTATCGCAATAGCCTCTGATGTTGTCTTGGGAGAAGGCCACATGCCCGATGAGACGCTGAGCGCCAGGCATCACATTCTCATCATAATAGCCCATATCGGCACGATACTTGATACGATTCTGTGCCGGCAACTGCACTATGGAGAGAAAAAAAGCAGCTACAACTAATATGAGACGAACAAAGGGGCGCATTACTGCTTCTGGGTAGTATCCACCGTCTGGGAAATAATCCGGTCTTGTTTGAACAGAATCTCTTTATAGACAGAACCATCGGGATTGTAATAGATCTCCTTCCCGTCTTTCTTGTTGTTTTCATAATGCGTGAGACGGGCCTTGTGGCCAGTCTGATCGTAAAATAGCACATCGCCCCGACCACTTTTAAAAGCACCTTCACCAACGACAACGCCTCGTTCATCATAGTAAATCCACTGACCGTCAAACATGTCGTCTTTGAAACCACCTTCAATCTTGACCTCGCCGTTGATATGGTAAGCGATATGCGGTCCATTCCGTTTGCCATTCTTATAGGTGAACACCTGCGTACGCGTGCCGTTGGGCAGATACATGACCTCCTCACCTACAATCGTATCGTTCTCATAGACACAATAGGTGTCCAGTCCTCCGTTCTCAAAATAGCGGTGAAATTCCCCATTGCGTTTGCCCTTCTTCATCTCTACTTCAATTTCCAACGTGTTGGGCCTGTCGTAATAGTAGCACGACTTGCCATGTTCTTTGCCCATTCTATATTGAATGGAAGACTGCAAATGGCCGTCCGGATAGTATGTCTTTTCCTCTTTCGTACAGGCTGTAAGGACGAAGAGCGAACAGGATATGGCCATGAGGCCGACTGATATTCTCATACTCTGTAATTTTACTCAAACAATCTGCAAAATTACAAAAAAAGAAGAAGACTGGGCGTGAGACCGAACAAAAAACTCACAACTATGCTAATACCTGTTAGGTACAAACGGCCTCAACGCCCACATATCTTCTTCAAAATCAATACTTAACAATCTTGGTATGCAGTTCACCCTCCGAAGTCACGATGGTCAGCACATACGTGCCCTCCGAGATGCCTGTCAACGAGAGTGTTTTTGGAACCGGCGCTGACCAAGAACGGACCTCATGTCCGCAGATGTCGGTCAGCGACATGGACTGGACCTGCAAGCTGCCATATAAGACAGTCAGTGAACCATTGGTCGGGTTAGGATAGCAGGCAACCGGGGTTTGGAGGTAATCGAGGATTCCTGTCGTATCCGTCGGTGCCTCATACTTGGTAATGACAATGTTGTTCAGCTGGGTATTGCCTTTCGTCGCGGCGTTCAGCTTCCATCTAAGATAGCGCGTGTCGGGCGACAATGCAATGCCGGTAATATGGGCATAGTCAGTCACAGGAATATCCGTCTCGCTGAACAGCCCTACCACACTCCAACTCTGGCCATCGGCAGACTGGGACACTTCCATCTCGATGCCTTCGTAGGCAACGGGAGCAGACCCACCCGTCTTCCCTTTCATTTCAAAGGTGAGGAATTGGGGAGCGTCATCCAGATGGGCAACCAGAGCCGCCCGCCCGGCATTGGAAGCTTCGAACTTCGCTGAGCCATCAGCATAAGAACTGCCCAGATAGTAGCCCCTGAAACCGCTCATCATGGCAATGTCCTCGTGCGCATCCGTGCTGTTTGTGGATATGTCAAAAGGCAAATGTACCAACGAATTGGTATCTTGAATCTGAATATTTACCGTGGAGATGTCGCTGTCATACATATCCGCTTTCACAGCCATGGCTTTAACCGTCAAAGAATGGTCCACAACAAAGGGCGAGCCAAACAGCGGGCCGTCAGCCGTAGGCGTTGATCCGTCTGTTGTATAGTAAATCTGCGCACCATCAGTGGCACAAGCGATCGCAACCGTCTGGGGCTCGTAATACAACCCTGACGACGGTGTGATGACTGGCGTGGCCACTGTCTCCAGGGTCTGCTCCTCGCCATCCACCACCGCGATGTCATCGAGCCGGTAATCCGAGGTCGCCATATTGGAGAAGCGGAGATGAAGCCGGGCTCCGACAGGAAGGGCACTATAGTGCACCCTGTACCACCCCGATGTGCCCGTACCGACCGGCAAGGAGTCGGACAAGGTTAAAGGGATCCACGTGACACTGTCCGCAGAGACCATCACACGCAAGTTCGAACCATCCTCGGATGTCGTCTTTCTCAACCCCAAATACAAGGTTGGGCTGTTGGCTCCGAGGGTGCTGATACCCGAAATCTGGAACCACTTGACTGTATCATTCAACATCACATTACCTCCCCCGGAAGCCAGTCCGTACCCCGCAGAGGCACTGGAAGTCCTGACATCACACGTCCCGTCCCCTATGTAAAGGACCTCCGTGTTCTGCCATCCTGTGTAGTTTTGAATCAGCGTTGCAGAGGTCGGCGTGCCCATATTCTCCTCATAGAGAACCGTCTGGCCATGCGAAACCGCCACCCCCGCCATCAGCAGCAGCCCACATAAAAGGCTCTGCATCAAAATCTTTGTCTTTTTCATGATAGTAGTTTTTTTAGTTAGTATAGTAGGTTAAGTCTTGTTTCATTTCATCATCAAAGACTCGGCAAAAATACATCAAAACAAATCATTTGTCAAGTGTTTTTTAATGCTTTATTCATTTTTTTATAACTCTTACGATTAATTGTTAAAAAACAGGAGCCATAACGGGGCTCAAAGAAGAAAAACAGAGTGAAATGACCCGTTTTTCCCAGCCAAAAGATTCAAATAAAAAAAATGGATGATAATAGGATTTTTATATATTTGCACTCTCTTTAGAAAGACTGGAATTATGGAACCTATCAAGATTTTATTTGCTGAAGATGACGTTAATCTGGCCAAAGTCTTAATGGCCTACCTGACAGAGAAAGGATATGCGGTCAGTCACGCCACCAATGGCGAGATCGCGTACGAACTATTCTGCCAAAACACATACGATATCTGTCTGATCGATGTGATGATGCCCTTGATGGACGGATTCACCCTTGCCCAGGAGATACGGAAAGTGGATCGGAAGATACCCATCATCTTCTTAACAGCTAAATCGTTACAGGAGGACATGATCAAAGGTCTGTCCATCGGCGGCGACGACTACATCACCAAGCCATTCCCTCGGGACGTATTGTTGGCACGTATCCAAGCGTTGCTGCGCCGGACCGTCCAGACAGAAGAGGACAATGGGCTGATCCAGTTGACCGACAGCATTGTATTCGACAAGAAGAGACAACTGTTGACCGTGCAGGGCGTGGAGAAGAAAATCACCACCCGCGAGGTCGAGTTGCTGCAACTGCTGATTGAAAAGAAGAATGACGTGCTGGAGCGCGGCTATGCGCTCAAGAAAATCTGGGGCGACGATAGCTGGTACAATTCCAGAAACATGGATGTATATATCAACAAGTTAAGAAAGCTGTTCAAAGAAGATGCATCCATCCAGATCATCAACGTTCACGGCGTCGGCTTCAAGCTGATCATCTGATGCCTTCCTGCTGATACAAACGCACCGTCTCGCACAACTCTTGATACCAATCCTCTCCAAACATCTGGATAAGAGGCTGTTTCAAGAACACATAGACGGGCAGCTTCAGTTCGTCACCATATCGGCAGGCAGACTCGCAGATGCCCCAGTGATGATAATTCAAGGCTATATACTTCCCCACTCTACTGACGCGGATCGGGTAGAGATAGCAGGATATGGGTTTTCTGAAAGGGATTTCATGGTTTTCAAAGGCTTTTTCTATCGCACATTTTGCGATGCCGTCATCATAGAAGACAAAAGCGCAGGCTCCCTGGCCAGCAAGCAGCGGGGTCTGGAACTCATCGTGTTGAAAAACAAAAGGCTCGCCGCATGCCTCCACAGCGGCGAGTCCTTCTGGTGTCATGTATTTCCGATAGACAGGGTAATATTCTGAAAGGTCGGCGATCTCCTCCGGTGCCACGGGGGCTCCGGCATCACCCTCTATGCAACATTGTCCGTCACACTGGGCCAAATCACAGCAGAAGTGCCGTTCAAAGAGCTCGTCAGATACCAGGACATCCCCTACTATCAGCATGGAGTTCACTATTTCAGACGTTTGAACTGGCAAGTGAAGTGGCGCATCAGTTCAGCCTCCCAAGTGATCTCCAGACCACGCTTGATGGTGTCGCGACGGTCATAGACATTCTTCAAGGCGGCAGCAATCACGTCCATGTGGTTGTTGGTATAGACACGACGCGGGATGCAGAGGCGCACGAAGTCGTTGCCTCCGAAACGGTTCTCGCGGGTCACGGGGTCACGGTCGGCCAACACATAACCAATCTCACAGGCTCGGATACCAGCTTCCAGATAGAGTTCACATGTCAAGGTCTGGGCAGGGAACTCCTCTTTCGGGATGTTGGTGAGGACCTTGTCAGCATCCACAAAGATGGCATGACCACCGGCAGGACGCTGGTAAGGGATGCCATACTCATCCAGTTTGGCAGCCAAATAATGAACTTGCTTGATACGGGTCTCCACCATGTCAAACTCGATATTTTCCTTCAATCCGACAGCCAATGCGTCCATGTCACGGCCATTCATACCGCCATAGGTCAGGAAGCCCTCAAAAGGAATGCAGAACAGCTTGGCGCCCTCGTACCACTCCTTCTTGTTGGTGGCGATAAAACCGCCCATGTTGACGAGGCCGTCTTTCTTGGCACTCATCGTCATACTGTCGGCATAGCTGAACATCTCCAGGCAGATCTCGCGCAGAGTCTTGTCCGCATAGCCCTCTTCACGCGTCTTGATGAAGTAGGCGTTCTCAATGAAACGGGCACTGTCGATATTGACGGGCACACCGTACTTGTGGCACAGCTCACAGGTTTCACGAATATTTTTCATGCTGACAGGCTGACCACCCACCGTGTTGTTGGTAACGGTAAGAACAAAGAACGGCACATTGCCTTTGTTCTCTTCCAAAACTTTCTCCAACTTCTCCAAGCTGACATTACCCTTGAAAGGAACTTCCAGCTGGGTATCGTAAGCCTCGGGAACAGTCACATCGATAGCAAAAGCTTTACGACTCTCAATATGACCCTTGGTCGTATCAAAATGAGCGTTGCCCGGGATTATCTGGCCTGGCTTCACAAGATAGCTGAAGAGCACATTCTCAGCGGCACGTCCTTGATGGGTAGGGATGACAAACTCAAAACCCGTCAGTTCGGTGATAGTGTTTTTCATGTGATAGAAAGAACGGGCTCCACCGTAACTTTCATCACCCATCATCATGGCGCTCCATTGACGGTCACTCATAGCGCCCGTTCCACTGTCTGTAAGCAGGTCAATATAAACATAGTCGCTCTTCAGCATAAAAATGTTCTGATGCGCTTCATCCAGCCACTTCTCACGTTCGGCACGAGTAGATTTCTTGATGGGTTCCACCATCTTAATTTTCCAAGATTCTGCAAAAGGTAATTCCATATTGTATAATTTATTATTGTTGAATTAAAATTTGATATATGTAATTATTGAATTGTCGTTACTTTAGGTGGCTTGACATTGTAATCAATGGTGCGGACAAGTTTCTCTTCCGGATCATAGAAGCTCCACACACCCACACGAGTGCCCTTGTCATACTTACCTGTGTACATCACGCTACCATTTTCGAAATAGACCGTGTATTGGCCTTGCTCCTTGCCATTCTCATAATGGGCCATGGTCTGCACCTTGCCATTCTTGTGGTATGCATACCAAAGTCCCTCGCGCTCATCATTGGAGATGTTGCCCTCAAAATAGGTGGAATGGTCAGGATAGAAATGCGACTCATAGACCACCTCTTCCGTGGGTTGCCCCAGACTGTCCAAGGCATAATAATAGACGTCTCGCGGGGTTTTGTCGTCATAGGACACCACCGTTCTGGGCATCGCCATGGAATCAGCCATCTCAATAGGCGGGAACTCATGCAGGGCGGCCAACTCGGCATTCCGTTCACGATTATTCAGCATCTGGGACCCCCCTTTGGGAGAGCACAGTGCCACGATGCAGGCCAAGACTACAACCAGCAGAAGGCCCGCCAAGGCAAGCAACCAACTACGATCGGGACGGTTATTTTCCATACTCTTAGCGGCTATTTCTTTTTCTTAAAGGGTTTATTCAATTCTTCCAAGACCTCATTGGTGATATCCTTCGTGGGATCAGCCACAATCAGGTTGCTACCACCGCCATAGGTTATGATGAAAGAGGCGTTATGGGCTTCGTTTATACGCTTGGTCGCCGCCTTCAGCGAATCCGCAATCTGGGAAAGAGCAGCAGCATATCGGGCCTCGAACGAAGACATGGCCTGCTCATAATCGCTCTGCAACTGCTGGTTCTCCTGTTGCAATGCAGCCTCCGCATACTGAGCTTGCTGAGCATTGAGCTGACCTGTCTGCAAGTTGTTCTGATAATTCCGCAACTTGGTCTCCAAAGCTTTCTGGCGATTCTGGAAGACCACCTCTTTCTTCTTTTGCTCAGCCTGGAGGCTGTCAGTGAGAATGTTCACCATCTCATAATTGGCATTCAGCGTGTCGATATTCACATAGAGGATATCTCCGTTGCCGGGAACAGCCTGCTCGGTTTCCGGCACCACTGCGGTCTTCTTACCTCCCTTACATTTGTCTTTTCCGTAGAGGACAAAGAGGGTGATGACGGCTGCCAGCATCAGCAGGTCGAAGATCAAACGGGCAATGCAATGCCAACGACGGCAACATTTACCACCTTGATCAGATTCGGGATTATCATTGTCACAATCACATGTGGTTGGTTCCGTCTCTACCATCTCTGATTGCTCAACCACTTCTTCATCAAGCATCTCTTTCGGTTCGTTAATCTCTTCCGGTTTGTTCATTTCTTCTTGTTCCATATTCTATTCTTCAAAAAAATTAAGATTATTCCATTATTAATTACCCACATCCGAGATATATTTGATACGCATAATGCGAATCTCCTCAATGGTATATTCGTCATCACCAAGCACTTCCAAAGCCAGCTCGGCGGAATCGGACTCGGCATTGGCGAAGTAGTCCAGAATTTCCTCCTGATGATACTCGTCAATCTCCTCTTCAATATAGTAGGAGATGTCCAGTTTCAGACCAGAAGCCACAATCTTCTCGATGTCGGTGAGCAGCTCGTCCATATCCAGACCTTTTGCGATAGCGATATCCTCAAAATCCACCTTACGGTCGATGCTTTCAATGATGAAGACCTTGACGGCAGACTCTTTGGGTTTGGTTTTGAAGACGATATCCTGCGGGCGTTCAATCTCATTCTCTTCCACATATTTCTTGATGAGATCCACGAAACGGCGTCCATATTTCTGGGCTTTGCCGGCACCCACACCGACCACTTTCTGCATCTCATTAAGCGTGATGGGATATTGAATGCACATGTCCTCCAAGGAAGGATCCTGGAAGATGACGAATGGAGGCAGGTTCTCCTCCTGGGAGATACTCTTCCGCAGGTCCTTCAACATGCCGAAGAGTACCTTGTCAAAGGCTTCATCCATGCCACCGCCCACATTGTCCATGACTTCATCCTCGTCCTCATCGCCTTTGTCGGGCTTGGTGGTCATGACATTATAGGGGTTGGTCAGATACTTCTCACCTTTGGGCGTGATCTTCAGCAATCCATAATTTTCAATCTCCTTGACTATCAAGCCTTCAAAAATAGCAATGCGGATGATGTTGGACCAGAACTTGGCATCGTAGTCCATACCTTCGCCGAACTGTTTGAGTTTGTCATGTTTGAACTTGGTGACCGAGGTCGTCTTATTGCCTGTGATGATGTCCACGATCTGGTCTTCCTTGAACTGTTGTTTCACCGTCTGGATGACCTCGATAGCCAGCATGATCTGCTCGTTGGCGTTCATCTTGGGCTTGGGATGATTGCAGTTGTCGCAGTTATGGCAATTCTCCTCGGTATATTCCTCTCCAAAATAGTGCAGGATATGTTTTCTGCGGCAGTTAGTGGACTCTGCGTAGGCGGCAGTCTCTGCCAGCAGCTGCTTGACAATCTCCTGCTCGGCAACCGATTTCTTCGTGGAGAACTTCTCCAGTTTGCGAAGATCCTTGTTGTCATAGAAAGCGATACAGAGTCCTTCGCCATCGTCACGGCCGGCACGCCCGGTTTCTTGGTAGTAGCCTTCCAGACTCTTGGGCATGTCATAGTGGATGACAAAGCGCACATCGGGCTTGTCGATACCCATACCGAAAGCAATGGTGGCTACGATCACGTCCGCTTTCTCCATAAGAAAGTCGTCCTGATTCTGCACACGGGTCTTGCTGTCCAGACCTGCATGATACGGCAGTGCCCGGATGCCATTCTCCACCAGCATGGCAGCCAACTCTTCCACTTTGTTGCGGCTAAGACAGTACATAATGCCCGACTTGCCTGGGTGTGCCTTGATGAAACGGACAATCTCCTTGTCCACATCCTTGGTCTTCTCCCGGATTTCATAATATAGGTTGGGGCGGTTGAAAGAGGAGATAAAGACCTCCGCCTTCTCCATGCCGAGATTCTTCATGATATCGCTTTGCACTTTCGGGGTGGCCGTGGCTGTCAAAGCAATCACCGGGACCTTCTTGCCAATCTGGTTGATAATCTCCCGGATGCGACGATATTCTGGTCTGAAGTCATGTCCCCACTCAGAAATACAGTGCGCCTCGTCGATGGCATAGAACGAGATCTGAATCTCCTGAAAGAGTTTCACATTCTCCTCTTTTGTCAAAGACTCAGGAGCGACATACAAAATCTTGGTCTTGCCGGCAAGCAGGTCCTGGCGCACCTCCGTCATCTCCGCCTTGGAGAGAGAGGAGTTGAGAAAGTGGGCCACACCAATCTCCACACTGAAATTGCGGATGGCATCCACCTGATTCTTCATAAGGGCGATCAACGGGGAGATGACAATAGCCGTTCCCGGCATCATCAGCGCGGGCAACTGGTAGCACATCGACTTACCTCCACCAGTAGGCATGATCACGAAGCAATCCTTGCCCTTGAGCAACGACTTGATGATCTTCTGCTGATTACCCTTGAAGGTATCAAATCCAAAAACCGACTTGAGTGTCTTCTGTATTTCTTTGTCAGTATAAGTACTTTTCATAAGTAATCTGAAACTTGGTTACGGTTTGTTGATATGACTTCTATGAAAATGAATCGGATTACAAAAATAAAAAAATTTTAGAATTGCAAGATAAAAAGCATGGCGCAACAAAAAAAAATCTTTAATACACGCTATCCTTTACAAGATAACGAGTTACGTATGATTTGATACCGGATTCCAACGAATAAAACGGACGATGATAACCAACCGATCGCATTTTCGTCATCTTGGCTTCGGTAAAATACTGGTATTTGTCACGAATATCCTCGGGCATATCTACAAAAGCGATGTTTGGTTCGAGCTTCAGGGCTCGGAAAGTGGCGGCAGCCAAGTCCCAAAAGGAACGAGCACGGCCTGTCCCGAGATTATAGATGCCGCTCTGGGGATGGTGGTTCATAAACCAGTAGATCACCCTGACCACATCCTTCACATAGACAAAATCGCGCAACTGCTGGCCATCCTCATATTCTGGACGATGGGATTTGAACAGCTGCATGGACCCCGTCTCCTGTATCTTCTGGAATGTATGGAGTATCACCGAACTCATACGGCCTTTGTGATACTCATTGGGACCATAGACGTTGAAGAACTTGAAGGCATACCAATAAGGAGGGGTCTTGGGCTGCTTCTGCACCCATTTGTCTATCTCGTTCTTAGACTTCCCATAAGGATTCAGCGGCTGGAGGCGATAGGCCAGCGCATCGTCATCCACATAGCCCAACTCACCAGCCCCGTATGTAGCCGCAGAAGAGGCGTAGATCAAAGGAATACCGTATTCGGAGGCATAGAACCACATCTTGCGTGTATATTCGACATTCAGTTCCTCAAAGATGGCATAATCAAACTCCGTCGTATCGGTACGGGCACCCAGATGGATGATGAAATCCACCTCCCGCGCATGCCGGGGTAGCCACAAAAAGAAATCTTTTCGATGAATTTTGTCCAGATACTGTTTTCCTTCCCAGTTACGGCGTTTCTCCTCTTTGGAGAAATCATCCACCATCACAATGTCGGTGCGCCCCATCTCATTCAGCTTGGCGACCATACAACTTCCAATAAAACCGGCAGCACCGGTAACGATAATCATAGGCTTGGTTTTTGTTCTGCAAAAGTAAAAAAAAACGGACACCAAAAATGATGTCCGTATATGAAAATTATGAAAAAGTTAGTTTTGTTAAAATTCCCAGAGATCGCTCTCCAACGTACGCAATTCGTTGGTGATTCTCTCTGATTCGAGACGTTGGTCTCTGGAGTTGGCTATGTAATCGGCGATCTCACGATCATAGCGGTTGGCCTCCTTGTAGATCAAACTGGAGAACTCACGTTTCCAAGTCAACAGATCGTCGAAGGAAAGACGCTGAGCGTTGTTCTTCACATTGAAGACTTCCTGCTTGGCAAGATACGGTCTGAGCTCCGGATAGTAGATATAACCGATACGTCTCTTGGTCGGCTTGCCTTCCACAGCTTCCTCATCCTGATCTTGATCATCATCGAAGATGTTGGTGGAAGTGTTAGGACGGATGTACTCCAAAATCGGCTCCAATGTCATGATTTGGTATTTCAGCGTAGAGGTCTGCTTGTCGAAATACCATATCTCCTTGATGTTGTAGGAGACAATCTGCTTGGGCTCGAATTGGATAAAGACTTCCTTGTCGCCGATCACCTCACCCGTCTCGATATCAATATCGGGAGTGGTATAGGAAACAGAGAGGGTGCTGGCTATGTCCTCACGCGGAGTGGGCATCAAGCACATGTCATCCGTATAGATGGGCAGGGTGCCTTCACTCTTCTCCGGATTGAGCATATCCACCGCGTCAAAGATAGTCTGTGCAAGACTCTTCCAAGTACCTCTTACTTCCGTCGGGAAATAGAGCACATGGTTCACCTTCTCACGCAAGTCGATCGTTCTCCAGATCGTGTAATAGTACATCACGTCTGCCTGACGGATCGGCGCGTAAGGTATAGGGTCGGAAAAATCGCCCACATCCACCTGTTCCCAAGCGTATTCTGCGGGAGCGCGGTTGATAGGCTGATTCATGGTGCTGCCGTCTTCATCCTCTTGTGCAAAGGCGAACGTGACAGCAAAAATTCCTAATAACAAAAAACCTAACTTTTTCATAATTTTTATATGTTATAATTTATCGGATACGAACGGAGAACTCATCCAACGTACGAGTACCGGCAGCAGAGGAGACCTTGATATTGGTGAAGTAGATTACCGTATTGGCAGGAGCCTTGTTAATCTTGGCTTTCACCGTCTCAGACAACGCACCTCCCTGGCAGGAGATAGCGGGATCTTCCATATTTTTGCTGACGAAAATCACTTGGTAGGAGTTGACAGTCCACTTTAAATCATATACAAAGTCCTCGTTCATGACGGCGCGGATCACGGGGTTGGCAGTCAGCTCGGATTTGGAGCGCTTGCCACCACGGATGTTGGCACCTAAGACGGCACGAGGATCCGGAACTTTCTTCACACGGAACTCGGTAGAGCCGAGCGTCTTGGTGGATTCACCCAACTTGGCAGCCACAGAAGCGGTCACGGTTCTGCCGATCAAAGAGGCAGGAACAGTCACATTGAACTTACCAGCACCTTGAGAAGAGACAGAGCAGCCAGGGAAGGAGATGGACAACTTGCCGGGATCCACAGGAGCGGACACGGAAACAGGGTTGTCAATACCGGCATACAAGACGTTCATCTTGTCGGCAGCGATGGTGGCAGACGGTTTCAAGACGGAATATTTGTCTTTGAAGCCATAGTATTTAGGTTCACCACTGGGGTCTTTGATCATAATCAAACCAGCATAGCGTTGCTCACCGATAGAGCCGGCAGGCAATTTCAGCTTCACCAAGCCGTTCTCGCCTTGCAGTTCCTGAGCGCCGCCCAGACCTTCCACGGTCAAAGTATCGGCACCCATCTTGTACCATACCTTCGGGCTGGACTTGGTATCCCATGCAGCCACGATGATGTCTGCCTCGTAACTGTCACCTTGGAACACCATCTGGGATTTAGGAATAGCACGGCCTTCCACATGGTCGAACTTGAAGTCGTCAGCACTGATAGACTCTTTGAGGTAGGTCAGCATGGCGGATTCTGCGTTTCTGACTTCACCTACAGTCTTGTTCAGCAAAGTAACGGCAGCAGCGGAGATGATGTGATCGAAGTTATGCACTTCCCAGTTCACTTTCTCGCCAGTGAGGGATTTGACCTGCTCCTCAACATTCAAGCCAATGATTTCTGACAGACGCTGCTGATCCGACTTCTTGGCCAGTTTAAGGATATTCTTCTTGTATTCAATAAGTTTCTCCTTTAATTGAACGGCACGGGATGGATTCTGGGCAGGGTCTTCCAGCATGAAGAAGGTAGGTTTGTCGAAGTTCTCCTTGGCGGTGATGGTAGCCACCGTCTTGGGGACTTTCTGGATCTTGCCTTTGTCGTCTTTCACTTCGGCAAGCGTGTCGCCATCCACATACATGATCAGGTCGCGGGAGAGTTGCTCAATATAGTTGACCATTTTGTCGGTCTCTTTACGCAACTGCTGTGCGTTCGTATAAGCATCGTGAATCTTAGCCTCACCCAGGATAGCCTTCTGGTTGTCGAACCAGTTGTAGTCGCTGGCATTCTGGCGAGTGGCATTACGAGTAGAAGTCACCAAAGTATCGTCCACCACGATGAAAGCATTCAAGATGTCTGCAGACACATTCAATGCCAACATAGCCGTATAGACCAGATACATCATCTGAATCATTTTCTGTCTCGGGGTCTCCGGACAATTTGTTGCACCCATATCTTATGTTTAAAGTATTAGTGAATAAAAATGATTAGTGTCTTGTGCAGGGATTATCTGCTAGGGGTTTGGCCCATAGCGGCAAGCATATTGCCATAAACCTTGCTCAAGGCGGCGATGTTGTTGGTTAACTTATCCATTTCAGACTTGTAGTTCGTCGTCTGCTCGTAAGCGGCAGCCATCTGGTTCACAGCGGTGGTGGCTTTCTTCAAGCTCTCCACGTAGGCGGTAGATGCAGAAGCGTCGGTTTCGAGAGAATTGGCGATCTTGTCATATTTGAGGGTCATATTGCGGACAGATTCGGCGGCCTTGGTCAAGTTGCCCACGAAAGCGTCGGAAGCGACGGTGGCGTCAGACATGCCGGCCAATTTCTTGGCATTGTCACCGAGGTTTCTCATACCCGTTGCGAGGCTTTCAATCAAATCAGGACCAATCTTGGCTTCCTCCAGCATCTTGTCGAGCTGTTGGGTCGGAGTCTCACCAGTGATTTGTTTTTTCTTCTCTCTCTTGGTAGGCTCCACCTCGTCACCAGTGGCCAGTTCGGGATAGACCAAAGCCCAGTTGAACTCCATGTGAGGCGGTTCAAAAGCGGAAAGGAAGAAGATTACGGATTCCGTGAACATACCGATCATAAGCATGATGTTAGCGCCAGGCCAGTGCAAAATTTTGAACAAGGCACCTACGATTACGACGGCTGCACCCCAACCGTACAACTTTGCCATGAAGTTCTTGTAACCATTTGATCTAACTAATCTGTCAATAAAGTTCATTGGTTTTAAATTTAATAAAGTTAATGATTTTGTGAATTAATTAATTTTCTAATAAACATGAGAGGCACTTCTGCTGGAGTTGTCACCTCTTTGACGACCCATGAAAGTCTGGACATTACGGAAGCCCACATAAGACTTACAGGTATCCTGATATTCGAAAGTACGGGCATACACGGTGGTGTAATAGCTGACGTCCTTCCAGGAACCGCCACGGATCACTTTTCTCTTCTTGGCGGGTGAGTCATCCTTCTTAGCATAATAGACATAAACCGGGTTCATATCGTGCTGGAAGTTGGTAGCGGATTTGTCGAAGGCGTCCTCGCACCACTCAGCCACGTTGCCGGACATGTCGAACAGGCCCCAGTCATTCGGGTAATAATGGGCCACAATGCTCGGATAGAAATTGTCATCAGCGACATAGTTACCTCTTTGAGGTTTGAAGTTGCTCAAGAAACAGCCGTTACGGTTGGTGGTATAGATACCGCCCCACGGATAGGTGGCCAGTTCATTGCCACCTCTGGCAGCCCACTCCCATTCAGCCTCGATGGGGAGTCTGAACTCCTGCTCGTTGGCATACTCCTTACCGGAAAGCCATGCCATACGCAAGTGGGTTCTCCAATAAGAGAAAGCTTTGGCCTGTTGCCAGCTAACACCTACTACAGGGTAATTATCATATTGTGGGTTAGCAAAATAGTTCAAGACCATCGGCTCATTGTAAGAATATACGAAATCGTGGGCCCAGCACAAGGTATCGGGATAAATATTCACGACCTCATGTCTGATGAAACGCTGATAGCCACTGCCCGTACTGCTGGGACGGTTGGCATACAGACCGCCGTAATCCACTGCATCCTTGTCGAACTCCTTGGTAGCCGCGCCAAACTGGTCGGGATCCTTGGCGTCGCGGAAGTTGCGATAATCATACCACCAATACTCAAAATTGTACATGGAGATATTGGTTGTATTGGGACGATAGTGGTAGAAACGGGTGTTCACCTTGTTGAACAACGGGCTGAGGGCGGATTGGACCTCCTCATTCTCGGAATCCCAAGGAATCTCCTCTTTCCAGTTGATCAACTTAGGCTCGATGAGTTCACCTTCGTTCTCACCTTTTTTGTACTTCTGGTAGTGGCCGTATTTCTCCTCTTCGGTGATTTCAGCCTCTCCCAAGAGCACGTGTGCGATAGAGTCGCGCACCCAGTAAACAAACTGACGGTACTCGTTGTTCGTGATCTCGGTCTCGTCCATATAGAATGCTTGGACTGTCACATTCTTGGACTGCTGAGTCAAGGCGAACGGCACATCCTCGTCGCCACCGCCCATCACATAGTGACCGGTCGGGACATAGACCATGCCATACGGCTCTAAATCTAAAACGCTGGGACGGTCCTTGACACCAACCAATTGGCCGTCGCCACCATTTTTACAGGATGCGAAAACAACCAGCATCACTGCAACTAGCATAATTACCCTTTTCATGTTATTTAAGATTTATATTTTCTATTAACGAATGTTTGTTTACAAATATTGTGCTTAGTATCTATTTTTATAAATGTAACGTGTGTTACCATAGCCGGAGAAGATCTCAGGTCTGTAAATGTCGAAACAGTAACGGACCATCACCTCGATATCGCCGAATCCTCTGTTGACACGGTATCCGAGGGTGTTCGTGGTGAATCCATAAGAGATGCCGCAATCCAAACCCTTGAGATAGACATTGGAAGAGTTGTAGAAAGGACGGGCGCCGAACATAACAGAAACGGCATCCTGGAATCGGTAGCTGAGACCTCCCCAGAAAATGCCATTGTAACGGGCTAATGCCATGATGTCAAACTGGAACGTTTTGAAATCAGTCTTGACCAACGCCTGCGGCAACAACTCCCAATTGGGGTTGGCCGGAATCACCCACGTATAACCACCATGTGCATACAGTTGCGGGGTACGGATGGAGCCGTGATCACCAGACAGACGCAGCACCTGATTCTTGTCAAAGGCACTCGCCAGCTGGGTGACACCCAAACCGGCATACCATTGGTCATTCTTGTACAAAACACCAAAGCTGAAGTCCAAGTCCATCGTGGATTCATCCAGCTGATTCAAAACGGGATCACCATCCTGGATAGGACGGGGCTCAAGCTTGTTACTCTGGTTGTATAAGGAAACCTGTGCACCAATGCCAAGGTGTCCACCACCGACTCTCAACTTGTACGAATAGCCTAACTTCACCCCGATATTCTGATAGTAACCAATACGATCACTAACGAGGGAGAGGCCTAAAGAGCCATGTAACTTTTTAAGATAAGACTCTAAATTGAAAAGAAAATCCTGCGGAGCTGTCTTGTCCTTATGCTCCACACCATTTTCATCATAATAAACATCATTCCAACCGGTATATTTGCTTCCATAGATAGCGGTAAAACAAAGCGTGTTGTTCTGCTCACCGATACCACCCGCGTTATAATAGGATGTTGCCCACGGAAAAAGCGTAAATTGCACATCATCCTGCGCAAAACTTTTCACAGCAAAAGACATCATAAACAATGCCAAAATACCGATTTTAATGATCCTAATATTCATTATATAATTCTTTTAATTTACCACACAACTGCCTAAAAGCCAGTTTGTTATGCAATTTCAAGAATTGTTTTTCCATACGTTATGGAATAGTGTTATACTACAATCCTCAAAAAAAGTTACATACTATAACTCACTTTTAGAATTTTAAGCGACAAAAATACAACATTTTTTTTTGTTTCAAACACTTGATAAAAAAAAAATACCAGTTGAATGGATAAAAATATTCAACATGTTGATAATAAGTTGATTATAAAAAAATTTTCTTCGGCTCAAAAAAAAAGGAATTTCAGAGACCGGCAATGAGAGAAAAAAAGGTCGAGGGTTAAAATTGAGCCTTGACCGTCACATTTCCGGTATGGACAACCCGATGTCCCTGGGAATAGCGTCCCTCATAGTAGAAGGCAAGTTGCAGATAGTTATTCAGCGAAAGCTGGTATCTAAGCTCCCACAGGGCGTTCTGGCCTATGGAGAGGCCCTCCAGCATCACATAGGAAATAGAGGAGTTGGCCGGCACCGAGCCTCCCATAAGCACATATTGGACACTCCCTGTGAGCACGCCATACTTGGCCATCCTGACATCGGCAGTCAGCGACGCTTTGTGCGCGCGCATCATGGACTCCGTCTTCGCCTCATGTTTCCACATCCAGATATAGTCGGCCGTAAGGGTCAGGATATTGCGATGTTGAAACATCACGCGAGATTCCGTCTGATGGTGAAGGATCTGATAACAACGGGAAGTCATAGACTCCGATTGGTTGACTGTCTCTTGATGGAGATATCCTACCTGCAACCGAAGAAAACGCACCGGCGCGCTCTTCAGGACCACATGTTGAAGACTGACATTCGACCGTTCAAAGCCATAATAAAGCAGATTCTTCTGCTGGCTCTCCTGTACGATAAAGTCAAAGGCGAACTTCGAGGAGCTGTTGTTGAAGGAGAGCGTGTTGTTCAGGACCATATTGCGGTTCACCACATTGGTGTCCTCCATATTCCGATGGAAAGGATTCATATTGGGGAGCAGGTTCTTCATTTGGGAACGGATCATCATCACATCTGAAAAACGGGAAAGGAACTTGCGGAACCCGAGAGGCTGACTCCACAGGTTGGCAGGACGGAACTGCACGCTTTGCGTCAACTGATTGTTGAACGTATTGATATAGTCGTTGCTGGCGAGGAACACCTTGACATAATCAGCTTCATACTGGAATGCCGCCACCTCGAACTCCTCCAATTCCTCTATGCCGTTCCCATTATAGTCGTTCCACACGTGCGTGCCCTGTCCGGGTGCCACCTTCAGGAAAGTGAAGACTTTCTGTTGTTCCATGCCGCTCCCGACTTCATAATAGGTCTGGAGCACAATGGCCTTCTTCCAGATACGACCCGTATATTCTGCACTTCCCACGAAATAGTGCTCTGCCGCATTCATGCTCTCCACCAGCCTTTGGTTTCTGTAGGTTCCTTGGATAGAGAGCTGATGGTTCCTCCAGTGATGTATTCCAAAAGAGGTTCGTGCCTCATGGATAGCGAGATGCTGCCGTAGGCCGGAGGTGTCGGGAGACCACTCCACCCTATTTTTATAGGCAAGCAGATAATGATACTTGGTCTGTTGAGCGCTGTTCTTGAAGTAGATCTCAAACTCATTGAAAGAAAAGCTGTTAGATCGCAAAGTATCGGTCAATGCATCCTGGAACAGATTATGTTCCAACAGATGGCGCACCCCAATCTCGATCGGTTTGAAAGAATAGGAGAGTTGGTTGCTGGATGTCCAGTAGCGGGTGCGTTGTAGGGCGTCGTTCGAATGAAGGAAGGAGGTCTTGGTGTCGAACAGGAAGCCCTTCCATTGCTGACGGGAAAACAGCACATGCCGGAGGGCGTACATCTCCTTCAGTCGGGAAAACCAGTTCAGGGAGTAGGATGTCGTGCTCACTCCAGGTTTTTGAACGGATATCAAAGCATGCAACATCTGCTCGGAGCGGGGAACAGAGTCCTGGTTGGTCAAGTTATAGTCACGGGCGAACTCCACCTCCCGGAATCTTTCTATGGCATGGAAATTCCGATGAACAAACTGCCATTCGATTTCCGACTGCAGACGCCATGTCGCTGTATCGTCACGCAACCTCTGCAACGGCTGCACATGCTTGGCACAGGCATGATAGGCAAAGCCGACATTATCCTTGTCGTCCAGTTTGGAGAACAGATTCTGGTCATAATGAGAGAGTGCCAACTCGTTAGAGAAAGAGAAACGCTTGGTCAACTGGCTCTCCGAGGCAATCGTCAGCATCTGAGCCATCTTGGGAGTAGTGAGCTGGACTGCGGCCTCATAATCCCCTTGCAAGTGCCCGTTCTCGGGAGCCACCCAGACGAAGACGCGACCATTGGTGGTGGAAGACTGCAAGCGATAGGATCCCTTATTGGCACCCACATAGGTAAATGTGGGCGCATACACTGTTGCACTGGGGTCTGTCGTATAGACATATATACCCGTATAGGGTTGGCCGTTCACCAGCGTGTCGCGGCGCTCATATTGCACGCGGTCTTGCGCAAAAGGTACTGTCTCAAAGATGTGGTAGGCGGCGGCATCCTGGTCTCCCATCTGAGAGAGAAAGAGTTTGTGGGCATCTGAAAGTTCCGGTTGCAGCGATTGGTTTTTCAGATCTTGGGATTGATAAAAGTTCACATGCAGATGATGCCGGTTGATTTGAAAATCATTATAGGAATACAAGTCGTATCGGGCATAATGACGGTCGGCATATTCAAACTCCACCACCACACGTTTTTCCGGGGCCATCAACATGGCAGGTGTAAAGGTCAGTTCCGCCGTGTTATAGTCTATCGTATAGTCCTGGTCTTGTCCGCGAACAAGGAGTTTTCCATCCACATAGACACGTTCGGAGCCGGCAATGATCACGATGCCTAGTTCGCCATACTCACCCATCAATTTGTAGGGTCCCTGCACCCCGCTCTGGGGCTGGATGGTCTGTTGCACAAAACGCCCTTTGGCCACACCGCCACCCAACCTATTGGTTAACACCATATTATCCTTAAACATCGAAGTGACAGAGCCGTCCATGCCCAGCAAATCACCAGTAGCGAAAAGAAATTGACTTTTGGGAGCCGGAAGTGCTATGTCGCCAGCACTTACCGTAGCACGATCTTTGTACAACAATTTTATATATACATTATTAATATTTTGAATATTCTGTGTGTTGCCTTCTGGTTGTATTGGAATATTTTTATCCGATATAACTGCCTGTAGTTGAAGATTTTCTGTGAGATTTCCATACAATTGGAGATTTAAGGAAGAGTTCAACACCAGATCTTGGCTATTGCCCACCGAGACACCGCGGGAGATAGACCCCGAGCTCACCATGCGAGTCCGGTCCTCCTCCTTTTCAAGGGAAAGGGCGGGATATTCAGGATTTGTGACGACATAAGGTGTGGCCTGTTCCAAAAGTTGGATAGACTTGTGAGATAATGGTTTGGAAAAATCCATCGAATAGGTTTGGTACTCATAAGAGATAACCTTGCCCAGGAGGGTGGAATCCTTCAGTTTCAGGGTGGCGGAAATCGGGTCGAGGGTGTAGCTGTCGGGATCGAGTCCTATGGGATGGAAAGAGCCCGGCACAATAGAGAGCGTATCAATGGAAAAGGAGAGCGTGTCCACAAGGTGGTGAGACAATCGGACTGGGCTACCGGTCTGGGCCGACAGCGTTGGAGCATACAATAATAATATAAGCAGCAGTCTTAAACAGGTCTTCATCCACGTTTAAAAAATGAACATACAAATAAAGTAATTTTTTTTATAACTTGCTTTTATCATTTTTCGTATTTTTGCATTTTCTTTTTTTAGCAAACTATCACCAGCATGGAAAAAATAGAAAGCACCTTAAAGAAAGACACCCGTTCTGGATTCGGCGACGGTCTGGTAGAAGCGGGCAAACGGAACCCCAATGTTTTTGCGCTCACGGCTGATGTCACAGGCAGTGTCAAGATGGGGGGATTCAAGTCAGAGTTCCCGGACAGATTCATCCAAGTGGGCATTGCGGAGGCCAACATGGTCGGCATTGCCGCCGGTTTGGCGTTAAGCGGGAAGGTACCCTTCGCCAGCACTTTTGCCGGTTTCATGACGGGCCGGGTTTACGACCAGATCCGCATGGCGGTAGCCTACTCCAACTTAAATGTGAAGATTTGTTCCTCCCATGCCGGTTTGACCGTCGGCGAGGATGGCGCCACCCATCAGATGATGGAGGATTTGGGGTTGATGAAGATGCTTCCCAACATGGTGGTCATCAATCCGTGCGACTACAACCAGACGAAGATGGCGACGATTGCCGCCGCCGAATACAATGGGCCGGTGTATCTCCGTTTCGGACGCCCTTCTGTGCCTGTCTTCACCCCTGAAGACCAGCCATTCGTCATTGGCAAGGCCATCACGATGAACGAGGGCACCGACGTGACCATTTTTGCCACGGGGCACATGGTTTATCCTGCACTCCAAGCTGCCTACACCCTGTCTGAGGAAGGCTTCAGCCCTGAAGTCATCGACATCGCCACCATCAAGCCGTTGGACGAGGAGGCCGTGCTGAACAGCGTCCGAAAGACCCGCTGCTGTGTGGTAGCCGAGGAACATCTCATGAACGGTGGTCTGGGCGACTCCATCTGCCAGCTCCTTTGCCGGAAGCTGCCCACCCCGGTGGAGATGGTTTCCGTGGATGACAAGTTCGGCGAGAGTGGCACGCCTTCAGAGCTGATGACCTTATATCATCTTGACGAAGAGCACATCAAAGAGGCCTGCAAGAGAGTTATTGTACGCAAATAAACCACAATGGCCACTATTACCGACGAATATATTTTACAGTTGTTTTCCAACAAGAAGACCAAAGAAGAGGCCTTCAAGTTGTTGCTCAACAAGTATCAGCGTTTCATTTACTACAACGCGCGCCGCATCGTTGTCAGCCACGAAGACGCCAACGACGTCACCCAGAACGTCTGTCTGAAGATCTGGCGCAACCTGGACAACTTCCGGGGCGATTCTGCCCTCAAGACCTGGATTTCGCGCATCTGCACCAACGAGGCCCTGACTTTCATAGAGAAGAAGAAAAAGCTGCTGAACCTGAACGACGACAGCTACACCGACTTCATGGTGGTCACCCAGGCGGAGACCAACTTCATCTCCCCTTCAGAGATTGAGAATCTGCTTCAGGAATCCATCATCAAGCTCCCGCCCAAACAGCGCGCCGTCTTCACCATGCGTTACTACGACGAGACACCCTACGCCGAGATGGCCGAGATCTTCGGGACCTCCGAGAGTGCGCTCAAAGCCTCCTACCATTTCGCTGTGGAAAAAATCAAAAAAAATATTTCAGAGCATTTAACTTTTTAAAGGTTGTATAGTCATAGAATTGTTTTTTTTCAGTTCAGAAATTATGTTAGACTTAGATCAACTTAGCAAAGAAGAGCGGTACAATATCCCGGAAGGATATTTCGAGCACCTGACCGACAATGTCATGGACACCATTCACAAAGAAGAACGTAAAAGAAGAAACCTCTGGATGAGTTCCATTGCAGCGGTTTGTCTGGTGATGATTTGTTCAGTGTTATTTATCAATCTCCGCAACCAAGACAAGAAAGACCAAGGCACCTTGGTGGAGACCCCGCAGACGGCCAACAAACTGGACGACCAATTGATCGAGTACTACAGCGCTGAACTGACCGAGATCGATTATTATAACTTTTAAATCCACCTTACAATGAAAAAGATTATCTTAACCCTCACCATGATTGTTTGTGGCGCATTCATCCTAAGCGCACAAAGCACCAGCACCGACGTCGAAAAGAAAATCCAGGACCGAATCTCCTATATGAAAGAGCATCTGAAGTTGAACCAGACTGAGGCCAAGTCCTTCTGGGCAGAATATGACAAGTACCTGCATAGCGAGATGACCTATCATGAGACTTTCAAGAAGAATCTGGAGAGCAAGAAAATCAAATACGATCCGCGCAACAAAGAGAGCATCGAGCTTCTCTCCTCCGACCAGATCGCCTATATGATGGACCAGAAGATGGAACTCAAGAGGAACCTGAACACACTGGACGCCAACTTCTACAAAAAGATCAAGGCCATCCTCTCTCCCCGCCATCTGTTCGACTTCTACACCTTTGACGAGCAATACAAGCGCAATGCGGTAGCTCAGAAGACCAAGTCTGCCGCCACCACGCAGCCAGCCTCCAAAGATGTGAACACAGCTACGCAAAGTAAGGGCAAGAGATAAACAAAAATCAGGGTGACCATTTCGGTCACCTTTTTTATTGAGTGTTGACACCTATCTCGCAGGCACCATTGAAAACCGCTCCTCCGTTGGAAAGAGCGGCTTTTATAATACAGTGCAAAAAAAATGGGGACGGATGTGTCATTGAATGGAAAAAAGTGTATTTTTGCAGGCCCAAAAAATTGGGTATAAATCAATCTAAATTAAAAGTTTAACAAATAAAAATTGTATGCCTACTATTCAACAATTAGTAAGAAAAGGAAGAAAGAAGCTTACTTCACAAAGTAAGTCCAAGGCATTGGATGCCTGTCCGCAACGTCGCGGCGTTTGTTTGAGGGTTTACACTACGACCCCGAAGAAACCGAATTCAGCCATGCGTAAGGTGGCGAGAGTAAGAATGACCAATGGTAAGGAAGTGAACGCCTACATCGGAGGTGAAGGTCACAACTTGCAAGAGCACAGCATCGTGTTGGTACGCGGAGGCCGTGTTAAAGACCTTCCTGGTGTAAGATATCACGTCGTGCGCGGTGCATTGGACTCCGCAGGTGTTGACGGACGTCACCAGGGTCGTTCCAAATATGGTGCCAAGAAACCCAAAGCCGCTAAATAAACAGGCGCCAAAGTCAGTAAATTGAACGCCGTGATTGGTGATTCAAGAGTAAATAATCATTATTGAAGATACAAAGTTATGAGAAATTCACATGCAAAGAAAAGGATCATTCTTCCGGATCCGAAATTCAATGACGAACAAGTAACGAAGTTCGTAAACAACATTATGTTGAAGGGAAAGAAGAATCTCGCATTCGAGATCTTCTACAAAGCCATCGACATTGTAGAGGAGAAGACCAAAGAGAACGGTCTTGAGGTTTGGAAAAAAGCCTTGGAGAACGTCACTCCCAGCGTAGAGGTAAAGAGCAAGCGCGTCGGTGGTACCACGTTGCCTGTCCCTGAGGAAATCAAGCCGGGCAGAAAACAATCAGTAGGTATGAAGAACTTAATATCCTTCGCACGCAAGCGTCACGAGCAGACCATGGCCGACAAGTTGGCCCAGGAGATCATGGCAGCTTACAAGAGCGAGGGTGCCGCTTTCAAGAAGAAAGAGGAAATCCACAGAATGGCAGAAGCCAACAAGGCATTCGCTCACATGCGCATGTAATCATCCCATCTCTGCCTTTCATTTACGACCGTATTTCAGAGAAGCATCATGTCACAAGAGTTGGAACATATTCGCAACATTGGGATTATGGCTCACATCGACGCCGGCAAGACGACGACGACGGAGCGCATTCTCTATTATACGGGCAAGAACTACAAGATCGGAGAGGTTGACGAGGGCACAGCCACCATGGACTGGATGGTCCAGGAGCAGGAGCGCGGCATCACCATCACGAGTGCGGCCACGACTGTCTTCTGGAAGCACAACCAGCATGACTACAAAGTCAACATCATTGACACGCCGGGGCACGTGGACTTCACCGTCGAGGTGGAGCGCTCCCTCCGCATTCTGGACGGAGCGGTGGCCATCTTCTGTGCCGTGGGCGGTGTGGAGGCACAATCGGAGACTGTCTGGCATCAAGCCAACAAGTACGATGTGGCTCGCATCTGCTACGTCAACAAGATGGACCGTGCCGGTGCCAATTTCCAGGCTGTCGTCAAGCAGATCCGGGAGCGGCTGCATGCCAATCCGCTGCCCATCCAGCTGCCTATCGGGGCTGAGAACAGTTTCATTGGTGTCGTCGATCTCATCGAGATGAAGGCCTACCAATGGGAAGAGGACACGCTGGGCGCCACCTACGAGGAGGTACCCATCCCCGCCGACATGGCTGAGGAGGCCCAGCAGTGCCGCACCAACATTTTGGAGACCCTCTCCGAGTTGGACGAAGCCTTCATGGAGCAGTATCTGGAAGATGCCGACAGCATCAGCGAGCAGCAGATCATCGACGCCCTCCGGAGTGCCACCATCGCACGCCAGATCGAGCCAGTGCTTTGCGGTTCCTCCTTCAAGAACAAAGGTGTTCAGAAGTTGCTGGATGCCATTGTGCTGTATCTCCCCTCCCCCATGGACCTGCCGGCCATCACCGGCATCAACCCCAAGAACGAGGAGCAGGAGAGCCGTCCCATGGACGTGAACGCGCCGTTTGCAGCCTTGGCCTTCAAAATCGCCACCGACCCCTACGTGGGCAAGTTGACCTTCATCAAGGTCTATTCCGGCGAGTTGAAATCCGGCGAGACCGTGTTCAACGCCTCCACAGGCAAACGCGAGCGTGCCGCCAAGATCCTGCAGATGCACTCCAACAAACAGCAACCGCTGGAGAGTGTCTCCGCAGGCAACATCGTGGCACTGGTCGGGATGAAGGAGATCCACACGGGCGATAGTCTCACCGACGACAGACACCCCATCCTTCTGGAGAACATCACCTTCCCCGAGCCGGTCATCCAAATCGCCATCGAGCCCAAAACGAAAGATGACGAAGAGAAGTTGATCCTGGCATTAGGGAAACTGGCCGACGAAGACCCGACCTTTGTGGTCACACAGAGCGAGGAGACCGGCCAACTGCTCATCAGCGGCATGGGCGAGCTGCACTTGGAGATTCTGTTAGACCGTCTGAAACGGGAGTTCGGCATCGAGTGCAACCACGGCAAACCGAGGGTCACCTACAAGGAGGCTCTTTCCGAACCGTTGCATCACGTAGCCGTTTACAAACGTCAGACTGGCGGCAAGGGCTCTTTCGCCAAGATCGAGTTCGAACTGGCGCCGACAGACGACGAATCCCGCGGTCTGCAGTTCGTCAACAAGGTATCCAACGGAGCCATTCCGAAGGAGTACATGCCGGGTGTGGAGAAAGGTTTCCAGATGGCCATGACCAATGGCAAGTGGGGTTTCCCGCTGGAGAGCATGAAAGCGACAGTGCTGGACGGCGAGGCACATCCCGTGGATTCCGACGCCATGTCTTTCGAGGTATGTGCCAAGATTGGCTTCCGCGATGCCATCCGCGAAACGGAGACACGCATCCTGGAGCCTATCATGAAAGTGGAAATCAACACGCCCGACGAGTATATCGGCAATGTCACCGGCGACTTGAACCGGAGACGTTCCATCCTCGAGAGCATCGATGCCAAAGTCGGCTTCCAGACCATCAAGGCCAAGGTGCCGTTAGCAGAAATGTTCGGCTATGTCACCACGCTGCGTTCCATCTCTTCCGGCCGCGCCTCCTACAGCATGGAGTTCCTGGCTTATACCGAAGTCCCCGCTGACATCAAAGAGTATATCGTAAATGAAGGTAGATTTTTATTATAGAGACAAAAAATAAATTAATTATTACGTAATAAACAAACAACATGAGTCACAGAATCAGAATTAAATTAAAATCTTTCGATCATACTTTGGTGGACAAGTCTGCCGAGAAGATCGTCAAGACCGTAGAGGGTGTGAAAGACGACAAGGTCGTTTTGGTTGGTCCTATTCCATTGCCAACCCACACCAAGATTTTCACCGTCAACCGTTCCACTTTCGTCAACAAGAAATCCAGAGAGCAGTTCCAGCTTTCCACCTACAAGAGAATCCTGGACATCTATGGTACTACGACGAAGACGATCGACGCTTTGATGAAGCTGGAGTTGCCCAGCGGCGTTGATGTAGAAATCAAGGTCTGATGAAGGAATCGTAACGTCTGGACATAAGGCAGGCGTTATTAACGACAAGACGAAGGCACTTACCGTGGTGTAAGTGCTTTTGTTTTATCTAATTAAGATTCAAAAGAAGTAATGGCAGAAGAACAATTCATCGATCTGGTCAAGATTTTCGGCCGTTCCGGAAACGGAGGGGGCGGGTCGGCGCATCTGGCGCGCACGGCCAGAAATCCCAAGGCTGGTCCGGACGGTGGTGACGGCGGCAAAGGCGGCAGCATCATCGTCAAGGGGAACCGCAACCTGTGGACGTTGCTGCACCTGCGCTACACCAAGCATATCTTCGCGGGGAATGGCGAGAACGGGCAGAAGAACCAGTGCTTTGGCAAGAACGGAGCGGACGCCTACATAGAGGTGCCCCTGGGAACCATCGTCAAGTTGGTGGACACCGACGAGGTGGTCGGCGAGGTCTTGGAAGACGGCCAAGAGCTGGTAGTGATGAAAGGCGGACGCGGAGGGTTAGGCAATGTGCATTTCAAGAGTGCCACGATGCAGACGCCCCGTTTCGCGCAACCCGGAGAGTCGGGCACAGAAGGCTGGATCTCCCTGGAATTGAAGGTGCTGGCGGACGTCGGACTCGTTGGATTCCCCAATGCGGGCAAGTCCACCCTCATCAGCCAGATTTCCAATGCAAGACCCAAGATCGCCAACTATCCGTTCACCACGTTGAAACCGAACCTCGGCATGGTGGCGTACCGCGACTTTCAGTCGTTTGTCATCGCCGACATCCCCGGCATCATCGAAGGAGCGTCGGAAGGCAAAGGCATAGGCTTGCGCTTTCTGCGCCACATCGAGCGTAACTCCGTGTTGCTCTTTATGATACCCATCGCATCCGAAGAGGGCATCAAGAGCGTTGACGAGATCAAAAAAGAATTTGAAATCCTTCGGAACGAATTGCGACAATACAACACGGAACTGCTCGACAAGCAGTATCTGATTGCCATCACCAAATGCGATCTGACCACGGAAGAAGAGGTACGAAAAATCGAATCGAAATTGCCAAAATATTGGCCTTGCATTACGATTTCAGCCCTCACAAACCAACATCTAACAGAACTCAAAGACCGTCTTTGGGAGCTTTTGAGTGTCTGAAATAACAAGTTAATAAATTGATTTAAAGAGTTTTATAAATAAACACACCACCATAATAAAAAATATAAAGGCAACGATACAGGGTATCAAAAAAAAATGTATTTTTGCCGAGTTAAAAATTGAAGGAAAAATATGGCAAAGAAAACTAAAGAAGCACGTCAACAAGTCATTCTTGAGTGCACGGAACAGAAAGCCAGTGGTGTTCCTGGAATGTCTCGTTATATAACCACGAAGAATAGAAAGAACACTCCCGACAGATTGGAATTGAAGAAATACAATCCGTATCTGAAACGTATGACCATTCACAAAGAAGTTAAATAATAAAATCAAGTAAAGATGGCAAAGAAAGTAGTTGCAACGTTGAAAAGAGAAGGTGGCGTAACTTACACCCGCGTGGTGAGAATGGAGCGTTCACCTAAGACTGGAGCCTACACCTTCAAGGAAGCTGTGGTTGACTCCTCCACTGTTAAAGACTTTTTGGCTAAAAAGTAATATTTTGTTTTCATGGTTGAAGAAAGGTGCCCCTCCCCGGGGCGCCTTTTTTCGTTTTGGGGCCTCTCCGTCTGGCTTTTTCAAAAAAATTGTCGCTGGGCCTTTGCGACTTTAAAATGTGTATTTTTGCCAAAATTTGAAAAACTACATCTATGATGAAAAAGATCCTAACCCCTTGTCTGTTTTTATTGTTGGTCGGATTAATCGGCCTGAGTGCTTCCTGTCACCGTCCCCAGCCAACTCCGGAGCCTATTCCTGACAGTTTTGCCAACGGTTTGTACATTCTTAACGAAGGCGTTTTTCAGATGAACAACAGCACCTTGTCCTACTATAATTTTGACACTGGTGAGATCTCCCAAGATCTTTTCTTGCAGCAGAACGGCCGTGGCTTGGGTGACACCGGCAACGATCTGCAGCGCTATGGTTCCAAACTCTATTGCGTGGTCAACAACTCCAACACGTTAGAAGTGTTGCGGAGTGACGGCACCTCCATCAAGGCCATTGCTCTCACCGGCAAGGAGCCGCGCTATATAGCATTCTATCATAACAAAGCTTATGTCTCCTGTTTTGACGGTGACGTGGTCAAGATCGACACCGCCACTTTAGAGATAGATGGCAGCGTCCATTCCGGTCCCAACCCCGAGGGCATCTGTGCCTGCAACGGCAAGCTATACGTTTCCAATTCCGGAGGTCTCAACAATCCCAACTACGGGCACACCGTCTCCGTCATAGACCCCAACACGTTCAGCGTCACCAAAGAGATCGAGGTCGGCATCAACCCCGGCATTTTGCAGAGTTATCGCGACCATTATGTCTATCTGGTCACCCGTGGCGATTATGGCGACGTACCTTACAACTTCCTGAAAATCGATGCCCAGACCGACGAGGTTGTCAAGACATACGACATGGCCGTGCTGAACTTCACCATCAACGATCATTATGCCTACATATATCACTACGACTTCTACACGTATGATTCCTGGATCAAGGTAATGGATTTGAACACCGATGAGATTGTCTCCGAAAACTTCATCACCGACGGCACCCAGATCGAGACACCTTACGGCATCTGTGTCAATCCGTTGAACGGCGACGTCTTCATCAGTGACGCTTTAAGTTTCTCCGTTAGCGGAAAGATCTACTGGTTCGACAAAGGCGGAAAGCTCAAGAAGAGTTTCACCACTGGCATCAATCCAGGACATTTGTTACTGAATACTCCAGTGGAGGACATCACACTTCGTTAATATTGTGCGGGAGAATCTACGTCTCATATTAAAATCCTTGCCCGAGAAGCCTGGTGTCTATCGTTTTTTGGACGAGAAAGGCACCATCATCTACGTAGGGAAGGCCAAGCGGCTGAAGAGGCGTGTGTCCTCCTATTTCAACAAAGAGCACGACTCCGCCAAAGTGCGGATGCTGGTCACCAAGATTCGCGACATACAGACCACCGTGGTAGACTCCGAATGGGAGGCTTTGTTATTGGAGAACAGCATGATCAAGGAGTTCAAGCCCAAATACAACATCATGCTGAAGGATGACAAGTCCTACCCTTGGATCGCGATCAGCAAGGAGGAGTTCCCGAGGGTCTTCTCCACCCGGCGTCCCGACCCAGCCACCATGCAGTTATTTGGCCCCTACTCCTCCGTCAAGTCGATGAATGTCTTGTTGGACACCATTCGGGAGATATTTCCGTTGCGCACGTGCCGCCGGTTGGTACAGAGCGACCGACCCTGCATGCAGTACCAGCTGAAGCGTTGTTCAGCGCCCTGCAGCGGTTTCATCTCCAAGGAAGAATATCAGCGCAATATCGCGCGGATAGCGGACATCATCAAGGGCAAGCGACAGGAGGTCATCAGCGAATTGAAAGAAGAGATGATGGCGCATGCGGAGAAGTGGGAATTCGAGAAAGCGGCCGAGCTGAAGCAGCGCATTGAGATCCTGCATCAGTTCATCGGCAAATCGGTTGTAGTCAGCGCATCCCTCACCAACATGGACGTCTTCGGCATCGAAGAGGAAGAGGACTGTGCGTATGTGAGTTTCCTGCGTATTGTGGACGGGGCCATTGTGCAGGCGCACATCATCGAGATCAGCAACAACATAGAGCGGGACAGCGAGGAGACGCTATGGAATGGCATTCTGGAGATCTCCTCCCGCATGGAGGGATTGTCTGACACCGTTTTGGTACCTTTCATGCCAAAGTTGGTGCCAGAGGGGTGGGACATACAGGTGCCCCAGCGTGGAGAGAAGAGAAAGCTGGTGGAGTTAGCCATCCGGAATGCACATTTTTACATGTTAGAGAAGAAGAAGCGGCAGGATTTGGTCAATCCGGAGAGACGGAGCCAGCGGGTATTGCAGTCGCTGAAAGAAGCGTTGGGCATGAAGACCTTGCCGCGCCACATCGAGTGTTTTGACAACTCCAACACCCAGGGTGAAGACCCGGTGGCTGCCATGATCTGCTTTATCGACGGCAAGCCAGCCAAGAAAGAGTACCGGCACTTCAACATCAAGACCGTGGTAGGGGCCGACGACTTCGCGAGCATGGAAGAGGTCGTCTTCCGGCGCTACCATCGCTTGTTGGAAGAGGAGAAGCCTTTGCCGGACCTCGTGGTAATCGATGGTGGGAAAGGGCAACTGCACGCGGCCTACAAGGCCATCCAGGCATTACACATTGAAGACCGTCTGATGCTGGTGGGCATTGCCAAGCGGCTGGAAGACATCTACAAGGTAGGGGATGACCTGCCCGTCTATATTGACAAACGCTCGGAGGCGCAGCGGCTGCTGCAGGAGGTGCGTGACGAGGTACACCATTTCGGCATCACCCACCACCGCAAACGGAGGTCGAAGACCAGCATGACTTCGGCATTGGACCACGCACCGGGCATTGGTCCTGTTCTTAAGAAGCGGTTACTCAAGGAGTTCCGGTCGTTGTCGGGCATCAAGAATGCCTCAGTAGAAGCCTTGGCGGCGGTGATTGGTGCCAAGCGGGCTTCGGACCTCATCGCCTATTTGGCGCAAAACGGCTAAGCGTAACGCACTCGGACACATCATGACCCCGCGCGGTAACACGTGCTCATATCCCGTGGCTCATACAACAAAAAAGGCTCTCTATCTTCAAGATAAAGAGCCTTTTATCATGTGCCCAGGACAAGAGTCGAACTTGCACGGGAGTACTCCCACTACCCCCTCAAAGTAGCGTGTCTACCAATTCCACCACCTGGGCTTTAAGGGTCGGCAAAAATACATTTTTTTTAATTCCAGCCACCAAAAAATAAAAAAAAAATGCTATCTTTGCGGCTGAAAAAAATATAGCTTATGGAGAAGAAAAAGATATTATATGTGACCTCCGAGATATTTCCCTATTTCCCAGAGGGTTACATTTCAAATATATGCCGTTATCTCCCTCAGGGCATCCAAGAGCGCAAAAATGAGATCCGCACTTTCATGCCTAAATTCGGGTGTGTGAATGATCATCGGCACATGTTGCATGAGGTGATCCGGTTGTCGGGACAGAACATCATCATTGAGGACACCGACCATCCGCTCATCATCAAGGTAGCCTCGTTGCAGAGCGTGCGCATGCAGATTTATTTCATTGACAGTGAAGACTTTTTCAAGCGCAAGAGCACCTATTACGATGAGAACCAGGTCTTTTATGCAGACAACGACTCGAGAAGCATCTTTTATGCCAAGGGTGTGATCGAGACGGTGCGCAAACTAGGCTGGGACCCCGATGTCATCCATTGCATCGGTTGGATTTCCGCCTTAGTGCCCTTGTTCATCAAGACGGTATATAAAGACGATCCTCTTTTCCAGAACAGCAAGTTGGTTTACTCCATCATGCCGGACTCCTTCACAGAGAAGTTCCCGACCAATTTCAAGAAAAAATTGCAGCAGACGAACATCCCGACGGCAAACCTCAACCATTTCCGCAATCCAGGCTACGACCAGTTGATCCAGACGGCCATAGACTATTCCGATGCGGTATGTGTCACGCCAGGCACGGGCAAACGTCTTTGCACCTACATTGAGAAGCTGCAGAAATTGACGCTTTTCCATCCTGAGGATGACAATTATGTGGATTTATACGATGAATTTTACGATCAACTGATAGAATCCGACAAAACTGCCCAATAAATGAACAAGTTCCATCTTTTCGGTTTATTGTTACTTTTCGCAACTCTTCTCCCAAGCTGCACCAATCAGAACTCCCCGATAGGTTTAGGCGACATCAGCCAGATCGGCACTGACTTCACGGACACCATTACGGTATCGGCCTATTCCATTATAGAAGACACCATCAACACCACAAATTTGTCGGGCAACATCGTGGGGCACCTTTACGACCCCGTCTTCGGTTCCACAGTGGCCTCCATCTACACGCAACTCGCCATGAGTGCCGACAATGTCAATTTCGGTACCAATCCGGTCATCGACTCCTGCATCTTCACCTTGCAGCTGGCCAGCTATTATGGCGACACCAATGCCCGCGTCGGCATCCGTATCCATCAGTTGACGGAATCCTTATTGAAGGAACACAACTATTATCAAAACAACACGGTGGCTTACGACCCCACTCCGCTAAACTACAGTCTGACAGACTATGCCATCCGTCCCAACCAAGAGGTAGTGGTGGACACCGCCATTTACAGTCCACACATCCGCATCCCTCTCAGCAATTCTTTTGGGCAGTATCTGCTCAACCATCAATATGAGATGAACCACAACTTTTCATCTTTTCTGAAGGGTTTGTGCATCACGGCCGTCTCTCATACCGGCACCACAGGCTATACTTTGCTCACCAGTATGACCAGTTCGCTCAGCGGCATCACGATATATTATCACAATGCTGACCAAACGGGATTGCGATACAAAATCGGGTGCAGCTCCGACGGTGTCCGTTTCACCCGTTACAGTCATGACTACAACGCCTCCACGAGTGCATCCTTCCTGCAGGAGGTAGTGGCAGGCGACCAAAACGAGGGCACCTCCACGCTCTACGTGCAAGGCTCGGGCGGTGTCAAGACGGTCATCACCTTCCCTTATCTTCAAGATGCTTTCCAATCGTTGGGCAACCGGGTTGTCATCAACAAGGCGGAGTTGGTTATCAAAGACCTCTCTCCCGACGAGCAATACCTGGTACATCCTGTCAACCTGACCTTGCAAGGCATCAAGCAGGACGGCAAGATCACCTATCTGCCGGATGACGACTATTACACCAGTGCCAGTTACTATGGTGGCACCTATGATGCGACCAAACATGAATACCGTTTTCGCATCACCAAATATGTGCAGCAGTTAGTGTCTGGCACCAGTCCCCTCACCAATTCCGTCAACCTTGTCGTGCGTGGTTCGGGTGTCAGATCCAACCGTCTCATCATTGGCGGCACCGGGCTTTCCAACGACCAACGACTACGTCTAGAGATTTCTTATTCTACCTATTAGAATCAAGCCTTTAACCATTCTATTGTAAGATTCATAACTCAAACATCACCATTGAACCATGTGTGGAATTGTGGCATACACAGGCAGCAACGAAGCCTATCCCATCCTGATGAAAGGTCTTCACAGACTGGAATACCGCGGTTATGACAGTGCCGGAGTAGCCTTGATGCAGTCTGGCAGCATCACCTTATACAAGAAGCGCGGCAAGGTTTCCGACTTAGAAGATTATTGTTTAACCAAAGACACGTCGGCGCATGCCGGCATAGCGCACACACGCTGGGCCACCCATGGGGAGCCCAACGAGCAGAACGCGCACCCGCATCTCTCCGAAGACCATAGTCTGGCATTAATCCACAACGGCATCATCGAGAACTATCTTAGTTTGAAGAAAGAGCTCCAGAATCGCGGCTATGTATTTCAGAGCGACACCGACACCGAAGTCTTGGTCCACCTGATCAAAGAGGTGCAGCAAAAGGACAACATCCCCTTGGACGAGGCTGTCATGCTGGCACTCTCCCGGGTGGAGGGCACCTATGCGTTGGCCATCCTGTCCGTTGACAACCCTGACCAGCTGATTCTGGCCAAGAAAGGCAGTCCGTTGCTGATTGGTGTCGGAGACAATGAGTACTTCATCGGTTCTGACGGCGCGCCCATTGTGGAGTACACCAACAAGGTCGTCTATCTGGAAGATGGCGACGTGGCGGTAGTCTCCTTGGAGAATCCGCTCCGCATCCGCAACATCCGCGACGAGCATGCGTTGCTCAAGAATCCGCACTATCAGCGATTGGAGATGACTTTGGACCAGATTGAGAAGGGTGGTTTTGAGACCTACATGCTCAAGGAGATCTTCGAACAGCCGAAGTCCATCCGCGACAGTATGCGCGGACGTATCAACCTGAAGAAAGAGGTCGTTTCCTTGGGTGGTTTGATTGAATATGAGCAGAAGATGATGAATGCCAAACGGTTCATCATTGCTGCCTGCGGCACCTCTTGGCATGCAGGACTGGTAGCCGAATACCTGATTGAGAGTCTGGTCCGCATACCGGTTGAGGTGGAATACGCCTCCGAATTCCGCTATCGCGATCCTATCCTATATGAAGACGATGTCTTGATCGCCATATCGCAGTCTGGCGAGACTGCCGACACCTTGGCGGCGGTAGAGTTAGCCAAGCGTCATGGGGCCACGGTCATCGGCATTTGTAACGTCGTGGGTTCCACGCTGGCGCGGGAGACCATGGCTGGCTCTTACACGCACGCGGGACCTGAGATCGGTGTGGCCAGCACTAAAGCCTTCACCGCACAGGTCACGGTATTGACCCTGATGGCCTTGAGCCTGGCGCAGCGCAAAGGCACCATCTCCAAGTCCATGTATCACCAGCTGATCAACGACTTGGAGTCCATCCCGGAGAAGATAGAGCGCATCTTAGCCAAAGAGCAACATATCCAGAAGATAGCCCAGTTTGTGGCCACCCGCCCGAACGCCATCTTCTTGGGACGAGGCATCAACTACCCCGTCGCCTTGGAAGGTGCTCTGAAGTTGAAAGAGATCTCCTACATCCATGCGGAAGGCTATCCGGCAGCGGAGATGAAGCACGGTCCCATTGCGCTCATCGACGAGCACATGCCGCTCATCGTCATTGCCACGGAGCAGCTCACCTACGACAAGATTGTCAGCAACATCCAGGAGGTCATTGCACGCAAGGGCACCATCATCTCCATCGTCACGGAGGGAGACACCACCGTCAAGGGGATGTCGAAGTTCTGCATTGAGATCCCACGCACCGAGGAGTTGCTTACCCCGCTGGTGGCTTCTGTGCCGTTGCAGCTGTTAGCCTACCACGTCGCCTTGATTCGTGGTTGCGACGTGGACAAGCCTAGAAACTTAGCTAAATCCGTCTCCGTAGAATAGCCTTATGAACAGCCAAGTGGTTGACACCAGTGAGAGTGCGGTATTGGTAGCCGTATGCACGCCCAACGTAGGGGAAGAGAAGACGCATGAGTATCTCAACGAGCTTGCATTCCTGGTGGAGACAGCGGGAGGCAGTGAGGTCAAGCGCTTCACGCAGAACCTGTCGCACCCTGACCCACGCACCTATTTAGGGTCCGGCAAGATCCGGGAGGTGGCCGACTATGTGCATGAGAACCACGTGGACATGGTGGTGATAGATGACGAGTTGAGTCCTTCGCAGCAGCGCAACATAGAGCAGCTGTTGGGCTGCAAGGTAATGGACCGGACGCACCTTATCCTGGACATCTTTGCCACACGGGCGCAGACAGCCCACGCCAAGACACAAGTGGAGTTGGCTCAATACAAATATCTGTTGCCCCGTCTGACGGGTATGTGGACGCACTTGGAGAAGCAGCGCGGTGGTATCGGCATGCGCGGGCCAGGTGAAAAGGAGATCGAGACCGACCGACGTATCATCCGGCAAAGAATATCACTTCTGGAGAAGCGTCTGAAAGAGATTGACAAGCAGAAGACCACCCAGCGCGGGCACCGTGACAAGTTTGTCCGGGTAGCGCTGGTAGGCTATACCAACGTGGGCAAATCCACGATGATGAACCTCTTGAGCAACTCCGACGTCTTCGCTGAGAACAAGCTCTTCGCCACGCTGGACACCACCGTCCGCAAGGTGGTCATCGAGAATCTGCCCTTCCTCCTGTCTGACACGGTAGGCTTCATCCGGAAGCTGCCGCACGGACTGGTGGAGTCGTTCAAGTCCACCTTGGACGAGATTCGCGAGACGGACCTGTTGTTGCACGTGGTGGACATCAGCCATCCGGAGTTTGAAGAGCAGATTGCCGTTGTCAACCAGACCTTGTCGGAGATCAACGCGGCCAACAAGCCCACCATCATCATCTTCAACAAGATAGATCAGTATTCCTGGGTTGAAAAGGATCCCGAGGACCTGACTCCCAAGACGAGAGAGAACATCACTTTAGAGGAGTTGAAATCCTCCTGGATGGCCAAGAACAATCAGACGGCCCTTTTCGTCTCTGCCAAGACAAAGGAAAACATTGCGGAGATGAAAGCAGTCTTGTACGAAGAGATCAAGAAACTGCATATCCAGATCTATCCGTACAACAACTTCCTATATTAAAAAGAGAGACGCCATCGAAATGACGTCTCTCTTTCTGTTTATCCTAAAATTCTATTACAGAATGTTGGCATTCACATCAATCACCTGAACAGGATTGGCAGGGTCGTTGGTAACCACCTCGATAGTCGCTTTCTGCATACCGGGTCTGTTGCTAGCCTTGAATGTGACCGTCACGGTGGCGGTACCATTAACAGGCACCTCACGCACATCGGAAGAGGCTTTGAAATAGCCGGAGTTGGCGACCACTTGACGAATCAACAGCGGAGAGCGGCCCGTATTCTTGATGGTGATTTTGGCTACGCTTTGTGTATTCTTCTGCACATCGCCAAAGGCATAGGAAATGGTGCTGTACACGGCGGCAGGTGCCATTTTCAGTTCTTTGTCCGTCAACTTGGAGAAGTCTTCTTTGATGTTGACTGCATAATGGATGCTCTTTCTGGGTTCGATAGAGTCGTTCGTCAAAAAGACCACCATATCCTTCATCTGACCGAAGCTGTTACGTTTGCCAGCATCATATTGGAGGATAATAAAGCCTTCTTGGCCAGGTTGCAGGGATTCGCCGAAGCTTCTGGAAACTTCTGTAACGAAATCTTGTTTTTGTTCCAGTTTGAAAGAGACGGGCTTGTCCCAGAAGTTACGAACCTTGAAGGTATCGCGCACCACCTCGGTATTCAGCATATTATGGGTCACGCTGCCGACTTTGACACGAGCCATGCCGTTACCATTGGTATAATAGGCTTGTTCAAACTGTGTAGGGGGGCGTTTCAGCACTTCGCCTTTGATGAAGATCATGTGCGGAACGGCGTTCTCTTGCTCGAAACGGGGTTCGTTGGTCGTGACGCGGATGTTCTTGTTGAAGGCGCCGGGACGGTTATAGGGGTTATAGGTAGCCTCGATATAGCCTTTCTTGCCGGGAGCAATCGGTTCCTTGGAATAGTTGGCGGCGGTGCAGCCACAGCCTGGTTTCACATTGACAAGGATCAGGTCTTCGTTACCCACATTGGTAAACTCGAAACGGCCGGTGACCTTACCACCCTCTTCTTTGATTTTACCGAAGTCATACGTTTGAGAGTCAAACTTGATCTCCGGCTGGGCATTCATCATACAGAATGACACCAACAATGCTAAAAATAAGGTTAATTTTTTCATTATGTTTTTAATTTTTGAGCTTTAAAATTTAGAGCGGCAAAGATATAATTTTTTCACCTAGATTATTCAGATTAATTCCATTAAAATCTCCTGACGACATCATCAAGAGAACGGTACTGACTGTCGGGATGGCGAGAAGTTTATTTTGGAGGGCTTGGGAATCTGTCATGACAGTCAGGTCGGGGCGGCCGAAAGCGCGGAGAACCATATCCTCGGTCAACTCAGGAAGACGTTTGTGGCGTATCGCTTCGGGGGAGAAATAGACAATAGCCTCATCGGCTTCATCCATGGCGCCGGCATATTGTGTCAGGAACTGTTCCGTCAGGCTGCTGAAGGTATGGAGTTCCATACAGGCGATGAGATGATGGTCGGGATATTGCTCCCGGACGGCAGAGACGGTGGCTTTGAGTTTGGAAGGTGAATGGGCGAAGTCTTTATACATCACGAAAGAGTCTTTTTTGACTACCAGTTCCAGGCGTTTGGAAGCCCCCTTGAACGTGGAGATCGCTTTATAGAAGTTTTCTTCGGAGACGCCGGCGGCCATACAGGCATAGCGCGCTGCGTTGAGATTTGTCAGGTTATGCTTGCCGAAGATCTGGAGCGGGAATTCGCCGTACGGGGTGTCGAGGTAGGTGACGCTGTCCTTGATATGATAGGGGTGCACGCCATAGGGCTGGCGAGGCGCCTGTTGTATCTTTTCCGCCACCTCGCAGAGAGTCTTGTCATCCTCGCAATAGATAAACTGACCGTCGGAAGGGATCATATTGGCGAATATCTCGAACTGTTTCACATAGATGTCGAAGGTCGGAAAGACATTGACATGGTCCCAGGCGATGCCGCTGATGATGCCGATGGTAGGCTGGTATAGATGGAACTTGGGACGGCGGTCGATGGGGGATGTCAGGTACTCGTCGCCCTCGATGACCATCACTTTGGCCGTCTCGGAGAGGCGTACCATCACCTCGAAGCCGTCGAGCAGGGCACCCACCATATAATCGCATTCAATATGGTTCTGTTGCAGCACATGGATGATCATAGAGGTAATGGTGGTCTTGCCGTGACTTCCGCCCACCACGATGCGCACTTTGTCTTTGCTTTGCTCATAGAGGTATTCTGGGTAGGAATAGATCTTGAGACCCAGTTCTTTGGCTTTGATCAGTTCGGGGTTGTCGATACGGGCGTGCATGCCCAGGATGACGGCGTCAAGGTCGGGAGTCAGTTTGTCGGGATCCCAACCGATGGTGTCAGGCAGGATACCATATTTGGCCAGACGGCCTTTGGCGGGTTCGAAGATCTCGTCGTCAGAGCCGGTCACCTCGTAGCCTTTGAGGTGGAGGGCAATGGCCAGGTTGTGCATGGCGCTGCCTCCGATAGCGATAAAATGGACTTTCATAGGGTCATGATTTTTTCAACAAGACGGCAAAAATACACAATTTTCAGCGGATGGAGGCATAAAAACATCGGGTGGATTTTTTACAACCAAAATAAAAAAGTGACGGCTGCAACCTTTCGTATTTTTTGCATCCTAAAAATAAATAAAGTTATTATCTTTGCCGCATTATTCAAATCAATCATCATTATCCGTATGAAAGCTTTTCGACCCCTCCTGTTATGTACGTTGCTGGTTGCCGGCATGTTGTCCGGCATGGCACAAGTAAAGCAAATCTTCAAGGTCTCCGACGCCGTGACCGGCAAGCCGCTGGCAGGCGCCAAGTTAGTCCTAAACGGGCAGCAGTTGCAGACCAACGCCAAGGGCGTGGCTGTCGCCGTATTGCCAAATGAATTCAAAGGTGCCTATCTCTCCCACGACTGGTGGTATCTTGACGGATACTCCGCCCTCACCTACATGGGCCGTTACCAATGGGGTGATGTGCAGAGCAGCGACACCCTGTTCTCCTACATGATTCCCGACTCCCTCTACGAACAAGGGGTTACGAATGCTTTCATGAAGCTTTTCGGGAAAGATATCAACTTGTTGACCGACAAAATCCGAGACGCTTTCCAAGAGAGCAAGGACGATCCAGACAGCCGGGACGACTTCGCCCAGCGGATGTTTGACACGGAGGGCACCTTGTTCACTGACGCCGGTTTCCTGCTGAGCGATGCGTTGGATATCACTAACATTACCTACAACGATCGCACCATGCCTGCGGAGATGAAAGAACTGCTGCTCGACGGAAAGATCAACGAGGCGGTCACAATGGCGCGGGAGCAGATTGTGCCGAACGACCGAAGCCACGAGAACCTGATCCGCATCGCCCGTTATATGGACCTCCGCACACTTTACACCTCCACAGAAGACACCAGCAAATACAGCGATTACTCCCGGATTCTTTACGAACAGAAGTTCAACCTCAACAGCACTGTCTCTCATCTGCATGCCCTCGGCAGCGACAATCTGTACGATGAATGGAAAGAGGTGAGCGACAAGGAGCGCAAGAACAACAGAGTTCCTGTTTGGGAGGTCTATTTCGAGGATCCAGCTTACCAAAATAAAAATATCGACAACGAACGTTTTGTCCAAGCATCCGAAAATCGTGTGAAGAAGGTCAAAGAATTGGCACCACATTTTACCTACAACGACTTCTGCAACGTCCTCAGCAACCAGTATCAAGGACTCTACGATGCCTACTATACCATCGAAGACTCCCTCAAGGCATCCGACTGCATGGATAGTCTGTTGTATTATCGCAAACATTATCTGGAGACCTACAATCAAGGGGTATTCCGTAATGATGTGGTTGGATTCTGGAGTCTCTTCTACCCTACTTTCCAGATGACAGACTCCTATATGCCCATCAACAACGACAAGATCATCAACATCTCCTTCGACCTGATGAATCTATGTGAGCATCTGTACCGTAACTATCCGGATAATGACATGGCGCAGTTGTTATATGGTATCACAGGGTACAATCTATACAATCTTTTCCAGACCATCAATGACGAGCACGACTCCATCCTCTCGGTAGAGAAGAAGCTGAATGAGATCCAACAGATTTTGGTCAAGAAATATCCAGAGTATTTCTCTGTCGCCAACATGCAGATCTCGTCCGATATCTACTGGCGTAGCTTGAGTGCAGAGGAGGAAGGGGAAGCTGTCTTGAAGCAGTACTTCCAGAACTATCGTGCCTCCCACGACATCATCCAACAATTATATCCTCTTGCCTTTTTGAGGAACTATCTGCGTTTCAACAACGTCACGGAGGCCTACATGAATGCCACGGGCCAGTTCAAGACTTCGAACGAACTCAACGACTTCACCAATGAATTGTTGAAGATGCAAGCTCTGGAGGAGAAGATTCCGTTTGAGGCTGCCAAAGCCAAGCACTATAACAACGTGGCCGAGCGGCTCTACAAATGGGAATTGTATGAACAGGGCGTGTCGCAGTATCAACTCGCCAACGACTATTTCAAGCAGGCGGTTTCCAGAGACCATCATTGGTGGATTCCCTATCTGACCAATTATCTCCAGATGGGCGATGCCTACCTTTATTCAGAGCAATACGACCAGGCAATTGCTTCCTACCGAAAAATCCTGGCCGAGGAGCCCAACATCCCATCCGACATCATGCCTCAATACTTAAATCTCAAGGGATCGGCCTATTGGTTTGAGGGGGACGTATATCGCACCCAGAAAAACTTGTCTGCAGCGGAGAAATGTTACAAGACGGCGGAGAAATGGATGCGAAAAGCCATCGCTGCCGGCGACAGCACCACCTTCCGGAGTCTGGGCGAGATGTACTTCACCAAAGGCATCAACACTTACCAGCAGGGTAACGAGAAGAAAGCCTATCAGCTTATCAGACAGTCGGAGGAGTATTACGGGACGTATCCCTTGGAGACCCCTTCCGACCGTTATGAGAGCGTACTCCAGATCATGGAAGAGTACTATAAGGACCAGAACGACATCCCGCAATACTTCAGAGTCCAGAAAGAGAAGGCCGCCTACTACAAGCAGTTTGCCCACGAAGATCTCGACTACATGACCAACTATGCGGAGAGTACCCGTAAAATCGCCAATTTGGAAAGCGACCCCAACTTGAAGATCGCCCACGAAAAAGAGCTTATCGAGACACTAACCTTGCTCAACCAATACAAAGACGGCATGGACGTGCCCTACATGCAGGCCAACTATGCACTTGCAGAGGTTTATCGCGGTCTTGACTCCGCCGAGCAGGCTATCCCGTATTATGAAGAATGCCTCCGCATGAACGACCTTGTTTTCAAAGACACCTCTTACACCAAATGGCGTGGCAACTTGATTGATATCGACATCCCCTTGGCCGCCTGTTACCAAGGAATGGCCGATGTGGACACCGCCAACCGTAAACAGTGGTTCCTCAAGGCCATCAACACCCGCGACACCCTGACCGAATTGATGGAACAGGTCTGCCGTATGGATACCAACGACATCAACATGGCCTACAAGCTCTCCTTCCAGCATTATCGCAATGCCCTCTGCTATGCACAGGCCGAGCTTCTCTATATGGGCTTGGAGAAGCTGGACAAGTCTGACGCCATCTTGCTGAAGATTTATAACGGAGAGTACCGCAGTGCGGTGGAAGAAGATCTCGTCCGCAACTACTGGCTCCGCGGTGCTATCTATGAAGAAGATGAGGACTACGACAAAGCCAAGGAATTATACAGCAATGCCGTCAAGTTTGCCGACAATGCCACGAATGCCCAAAGCGTAGCCCATTGGGCTGTGGTCAGCATCAGTTCCATGATAGATCTTTTGGAGAACGACCCGACCGCCGACCCCAATGAGATCAAAGTGTTGAAGCAAAAGCTGGCATACTTCGCCAAACTGGCGAACAGATAATCAAGCTGACAGCATCATGGTTCAGTCATAGTGGTTTCTGCTTTACGGCAGGAACCACTTTTATTTTCTACCCTCAAAGATGATGTCGAAATTCATCTGTTTCTTGATCAGATCCACGGAGACGACCTTCACCTTGACGGGGTCGCCGAAGCGCAAGTTGCGGCCCTTATGGAGGCCCACCAGCGTGTAGTTCTCCTCATCGATGTAGTAGAAATCGTCATCGAAAGCGCGCATCGGGATCATACCCTCGCAGTGCGACTCAGTGAGTTCGGCATAGACACCCCACTTGGAGATGCCGGAGATGGTCGCATCGAACACTTCGCCCACCTTGTCCACCAGATACTCGGCCTGTTTGTACTTGACGGAGTCGCGCTCCGCCTGGGTAGCCTGCTGCTCCATCTGGGAACAGTGTTTGCAGTATTCGGTGTATTCTTCTTTGTCAACCGACTCTTGATTAGACAGATAGCGATCCAGCAGCCGATGCACCATCAGGTCGGGGTAACGACGGATGGGCGAGGTGAAGTGGGTATAATGGGAGAACGCGAGTCCGTAGTGGCCGATATTGTCGGTGGAGTACTCCGCGCGGGCCATGATGCGGATGGAGAGCTTGCTCAGCATATTGTAGTCCGGCTTGCCCTTCTCGGAGGCGAGCATCGAGTTCAGTGAAGCGTTGAGCGTCTTCACCGAAGAGGTGCGCAGGTCGAAGCCCAGCTTTTTGACGAAGTTCTTGAAGGTGTTGAGTTTCTCGTCCAGCGGCTTGTCATGCACACGATAGACGAACACGTTGGGTTGTTTCTGGTTTACGCGTTTCTTGCCGACCTTCTCGGCCACACGGCGGTTGGCGAGCAGCATGAACTCCTCGATGAGCCAGTTGGCCTCCTTCTGCACCTTGAGATAGACGCCGATGGGGTGCGCGTTCTCGTCGAGTTTGAACTTTACCTCTTCGGTCTCGAAGTTGATGCCGTTATTATCGAAGCGCTTTTGGCGGAGCACCTGGGCAATCTTGTGGAGCTGGAGCATCTCCTCGGCGAGGTCGCCCTTGCCTGTCTCGATGATCTCCTGCGCCTCCTCGTAGTTGAAGCGGCGGTCGGAGTTGATGACAGTATGGCCGAACCACTCCTTATGCACCTTGGCGTTCTCGTCGATGTCGAAGACGGCGCTATAGCAGAGCTTGTCCTCGTGCGGGCGCAGCGAGCAGAGGTTGTTGGACAGTGCCTCCGGCAGCATCGGGATGGTGCGGTCCACGAGATATACGGAGGTGCCGCGCTCGTAGGCCTCGGCATCGATGACAGAGCCGGGCTTCACATAGTGCGACACATCGGCGATATGGATGCCCACGCGGAAGAGGCCTTCTTCCAGCCTCTCGAAGGAGAGGGCATCGTCAAAGTCCTTGGCATCCTCCGGGTCGATGGTGAAGGTCGTCACGTTGCGGAAGTCGCGGCGTTTCTTGAGCTCTTCGGGCGTGATCTCGTTAGGGATGGCTTCGGCGGCCTCCTCCACCGCTTTCGGAAACTTGAGGGGGAAGTCGTTCTCGGCGAGGATGGAGAGCATCTCCACCTCGTTGCCGCCGGGCTTGCCGAGGACGTGGAGCACCTCGCCCAGCGGGCTGCGCGTGCCCTGCACCCAGTCGGTGATGGTCACCACCACCTTATCGCCGCTCTTGGCTTTCTTGAGCAGACGGCCGGGGATGATGACATCGCGGCGGAAGTAGGCGTTGTCGGGGATGAAGTAGGCCACCCCCTTGGAGATGTTGATGGTGCCCACGAGCTGTTTCTTGCTGCGGCTCACCACCTCCACCACCTGGCCCTCACGGCGCTTGCCGCGGCGGGTCGGGAAGACGAGCACCTTGACGATGTCGTTGTGCAGGGCCGTGCCCAGGTTGCCATCGGCAATGAAGATGTCGTCGGAAAGCGACTCGTCTGTCTTGTTGACGGGCTCGTCCTGCGGCACCACGAAGGCCATGCCGCTGCGTTTCATCTCGATGCGGCCCACCACATAGTTACGGTGGGAGTCTTTGCCGCTGACCTGTCTATAGTTGATGCGATACTTGCCGCGCCCTGACTTGAGGAGCTGTTTGGCGGCCACCAGACGGTCGATCTGCTGTTTCACCTGCTCCCTACCCTTCTTGTCGAAGATGCCCACCTTGGCGGCGATCTGTTTATAGTTCAGTTTCTCGGTTTTGCCCGTGGAGAGAGCCTCTATGATTTTCTTTCCAAGTTCTTCCATAGTATTGATGATAATTCAGGCTGCAAAACTACATAAATGCCTATTTTTTAACTTTAGCAAACTGATCAAGATAACTATTGAGAGCATTTAGCTCATCCAGATCAGCTGAAAGGTATGCTTCACAGAACAATTCTCTAAAACGGCAAATTTCTTTAAGAAATGCCATTCGATTTGGAGTATTTCGGCGGCAGAAAGCGATGCTGAGATCAACAAGTTCCTGCATTCTCTCAAAGGCTCGATCGGCATTGTCAGCACGACCTTTCATAAGCCATTTGGTGGCGCGAAAACTTTCACTTCCAATATTCGCCATTTGCTGGGCCAAGGGCATTTCAGCCCAAGCGCCTTTTCCTAGGTTCTCATGCTGCATCATTATTCAATATATTTGGAAATCAAGTCTTTAATTTGTTTGCGCACATTTTCATCTTCTACATCTCGGCTACGATTTCCTTGCCAAGCCCTAATATTGATCAAAGAATCAAATTCAATAAAGTCATCACCTGTCTCATCTGGATACAGGTTGAATCCCCAAAGATTTTCCTGTTCAGAACCATTGTCAAGCAGCATGGATTCCAAGTCGGCATGCAATTCAGCATCGACCGCCAATAGGCCAAGCTTCACATCGGCAACACCTTTAATCATGTCAACAAAAATATTAGCTGCCAACACCTTAAGTTTATCTCTTGAGATTTTCTCCTGAAGAATCTGCATATGTTTAAGATTTTTGCAAAAGTATAAAAAAACTAGAAATCACATTGAGACCATGCAAAATAAAATGCATACTAATTCTGCTCTGAAGCAAAGAAATCAGTGAACATGGTTTGATACTCCCCTTTTTCATCGTAGATAAAGTAGGCATCCAGTTCAGGGTGTTGGGACAGCAGCTCCATGGAGCGCTCCACGCCCAGCACCATGAAGGCGGTGGCATAGGCATCGGCCGTCATGCAGTCGGGGGCCAGCACGGTGACGCTGAGCAGGTTGGTCTCCTCAGGTGTGCCTGTGCGGGGATCCAGAATATGGGTATAGCGTTTGCCCTCCTTCTCGAAGTAGTTGCGGTAGTTGCCGGAGGTGGCCACGGCGCGTTTCCCGGGCTCTAAGCGGACGCTGCTCTCCACGGCGCCATCCTTGGTCGCGGTGGGCACCTGGATGCCGACCACCCATGATTTGCCGCCCGGCTTGCCATCTTTGGTGCCATGGCATACCACCTCACCGCCAATCTCCACGATAAAGTTATCATAGCCTTGCTGGAGCAGGAATTGCGCCATCTTATCCACGGCATATCCTTTGGCGATGGCGTTGAAGTTGAGCTGGGTGCGGGGATCCACCCGGACGAGCACACTGTCGTGTAGCGCCACCAGCTTATAGTTGACGAACTGTCGCACCGAGTCGAGCTGTTCCAGGGCGACCTGTCGAGGTTCCTTGTTGCGCCCGAAGCCCCAGAGCTCCACCAGCGGTTGCACGGTGAAGTCGAAGGCCCCGCCGGTGTGACGAGCCACCTCGGTGGCGCAGCGCAGGACATGCTCAAAGTCCGCATTAACAATACTGGATTTGCCTGCATTGACATGGGAGATCAGCGAGGCGGTGTCGAAGATAGAGAAAGTACTATTGAGTTCTGCGAGGAGGGAGTCCACGCGGGCGGGCAGGTTCTTGTCCTCATCGCCCAGATAGGTGATATGGTACATCGTGCCGAAGCAGGTGCCGGCAATCTGTTGCCGTTTGTCTTGATGGCAGCTGATCAGCAAAAAGGTGAGGGACAGGAGGAAAATGAGAGGGGAACGCATAGGGACTTTGGATTTAAAAAATGAGGGGGCAAATGTACACAATATTTGAACAATAAACACAAACCGGCCTACGTTACTCTCACATTATCATTATAGCCTCAGCCTAAAATATGTCGCCCCGGATTTTCAAAAGAAAAATAAAAGCAACGCGCCTGTTGCTCATCATCGGATTCACGCTCCTATTGCTTCTGCTCGCCTTCACAATCTTCCTGGCCTGTATATTCAACGCCGAGTGCGACACCAGCTATTACAAACCGATCACCTTGCCGCACGACACCACCACGGCCGCTCCCGTGAAAGTGCCGGAAATGGACTGGTCCCGAGCCACCCTCAACGGTCCGGTGCAGAAGGTCCAGCAGTTCCGCTATGCAGCGAAGATGAAGAAGCGGTCCAAGCAGATCACCAAAGGAAAACTATTGGAAACCGTCACGGAACAATACAATAAGCAGGGGAATCTTTTGGAGAAGTGCACCCGCGACACCACCCGTTTCCACGGCGAAAGTTTTACGGAATATTACGATGAGCAAGGAAATCGCGTGGAGGATCAACGCAGTTGGTGTAAGGATTACCTCCCCTACCTGCGGCGCTACATTCAGGTGTTTGACCAAAACAACGACCTGATTTACAACGTGATATTGGACGAGCATGGGGACACCTTGTGTGCCTTTCACAGAACCTATCAGTATGATGAGGTGGGAAATCTCATCAGCGCGACGGTTTACGATGCCGAAGACACCGTCGTGACCTCTCACGAATACTTTTTCATGGGTGACAGCATCGTGATACGCGATTACAGGGACGGCATCTTGACAGGAAGAACTGTGTTGGACAGCAACATGCGCCACACGACCATCTACTTTCATCTGAGCGGGACAGATTTTTTGGAGAAACTGACAGCAGGCATCATGACCTACCGCTATGATGCGGACGGCAGGCTGACAGACGAAACCAGAGAAGATTCATATGGCAAGGAAGTCACAAGATACGACAAGCACGGAAATGTGGTAGAAAGTCTTTATTACAAGCACAAGAAGAAAGGCGAATCGGACCGTTATCTCGGGTTAATGCTCGAATCGCGGCGGACACGCAGCTACGAATACGACGAGTACGGCAACTGGATCCGCGCCGTGGAGACCATCGAAAATGCAGAAGATCTGAAGCACAAAAGAGTGCAACACAACATCTACGAGAGGGTAATCACCTATTATTAGGACTTGAAAGGTGACTACCGGCTGCTGCTATACGGCACCACATCGACATTGACGAACTCCTTTTTCAAGAATTTGAAATACCCGCACACGGCGATCATGGCGGCGTTGTCGGTGGTAAGGTCCAACGAGGGCAGGTAGAGGTGGCAGTGGTACTTGTCGGCCAGCTTCTGGGCGGCGGCGCGCAGGGCCGAGTTGGCGGAGACACCACCCGCGAAGACCAGCTCCTTGCAGCGGGTCTGCTTCACCGCCTTCTCCATCTTATTCATCAGCGACTGGATAATGGCCTTCTGGATAGAAGCGGCCAGGTCGTGGATGTTCTCCTCGATGAAGTGCGGATTCTCCTGCAGGTTATCCCGAACGAAATAGAGGAAGGAGGTCTTGAGGCCGCTGAAGCTGTAGTCGAGGCCGGGCAGATGGGAGATGGAGAACTGAAAGCGGTCGGGATCGCCCTCTTGGGCATATCTGTCGATGACGGGACCGCCGGGATAGGGTAATCCGAGGATCTTGGCCGCCTTGTCGAAAGCCTCGCCCGCGGCGTCGTCGATGGTGCCGCCGAGGCGCTGCATGTCGAAATAGTCGTTGACCTGCAGCAACAGAGTATGGCCGCCAGAGACTGTCAGGCAGAGGAACGGGAACGAGGGCACAGGTTTCTGTGCCTCAGGTTTTTGCAGGAAATTGGCCAATACATGGGCTTGCAGATGGTCCACCTCCACCAAAGGGATGTTCAGGCTATAGGCCATGGACTTGGCGAAAGAGCTACCTACGAGCAGGGATCCGAGCAATCCGGGACCATTTGTGAAAGCGATGGCGGATAATTGATTTTTATGTATTTTTGCACGCTTTAATGCCGTGTCAATCACGGGGATGATATTCTGCTGATGCGCACGGGACGCCAACTCCGGCACCACCCCGCCATATTCTGCATGAACCTTCTGGCTGGCAATGACATTAGAAAGAATCGTAGTGTCTTGGATGACCGCTGCAGAAGTGTCATCGCACGAGGATTCGATACCCAAAATATATACTGACATAGACCTAATATTGTGAGCGGCAAAAGTAGAAAAAAAATTTGGAAGATACTCCTCTGGGTATTTCTGGGGCTCATCGCCCTGGACCTGCTCATTGTGGGCCTCTGCTTTGTGCCTGCCGTTCAGACCTTCGCCGTCAGCAAGGTGACGCAGAAAATCAGCGAAAAGTGGGGCACCGAGATCTCCATCGACCGCATCCACATCACCCCATCGCTGAAGATTGCCGCCGAAGGGGTGCGCATCGCCGACCATCACAACAACGACATGATCTATGTGGGCAAGGTCAAGGGTCGCCTTCTCTCGGTCAAGACCAAGCCCGTCCAGTTAAAGTTCGGCACCGTGGAGCTCTCCAAGGCCAACATCGTGCTGCGCACCTACAAAGGCGAAGAGACCATCAACATTGCCCAATGGGCCAAAAAGTTTCACAAGGAGAAAAAGAAAGCGCCTTTTGAACTGGAGGGTTCCCATGTCTATCTCACCGATTCCCGTTTTGTGCTCATCAACGACAACAAACGGGTCGTCTATGACACCAAAGGCAATCCCGACATCGACTATTACTACCTGGAATTCAAGGACATCAACTGGGACATGAAGCCCTTCAAGCTTGTCGGCGCCAATGTCTCCGCCGACTTTCAGAAGATGGCCTTCACGCAATATGGCGGCTTCAAGATGAAGAACGGCAGCGGCCAGTTCAACATCTGTGACACCTCGCTCACCTTCAAGAACTTCAAGGCCGTCACCGACCGAAGCAATCTGGACTTGGACTTGAAATTCTCCTATCCTGAGTGGAAGACCTACGGGGAGTTTTTAGACTCGGTATTGATCACGGCTAACATCCGTCCCACCGTCTTGGCGATGGGTGACGTGGCCTGCTGGGCACCGGCCATCAAGGGCATGGAGGATGTCTTCACCATCCAGTCGGACCGTGTGCAGGGCTATGTCAACGACTTCAGCCTCATCAACCTGAAAGCGCGGTGGGGCATGTTCACCAAGCTGGCGGGTGATTTCTCCTTCAAAGATATCACGAATTTCTGGAATGCGCGCATCAATGCGCAGATCGACTCTGCAGCATGCAGTCTGCCCGAGCTAGTGGCCTTCACGCTGCCGGGTGGCAAGGGTATCACGTTACCAAAAGTGGCCCAGAAGTTGGGCACGGTGCAGTTGAACGGTTCCTTCGTAGGCACACCCAACACCTTCACCACCAACCTCAACACCAGCTCCTCTGCGGGGATGTTGCAAGCACATCTGAGCACCCTGCCCGACAATGGCAAGATGCAGTTGAAGGGCAATGTCAAAGCCAACGGCCTCAACTTGGCCAAGCTCACAGGCAAAGGGAACCTCGTTGGCACCACCCATGCCGACCTCACCGTGGACGGCTCCATGGATGGAACCACCTGGACCACTGCAGACTTCAGCTCCTTGCGCGCCCATCTGGACGGCGACATCTCCGACATACGGCTCATGGGGTACAACATCCGCCACAGCAAGGTGGAGGGGGACTATCAAAACCGCCTATACAATTTGGAACTCACCACCCGGGATCCCAACATCAAGGGAGATGTGGTGGCCCAGCTGGACATGACAGAGGAGCGCCCCTCCCTGCAAGGCAACATCAAGCTGTCGCAACTGAATGCCGGGGCCATTGCCTCCGCCATGCCACCGATAGACTCCGCCACTGCCAAAGGATTTCAGAAGGCGCTCCTCACCTTGCAACAGAACCCTAACTTCGAGGTGGGATTCGACAACTTCGTCATTATGATGCGCGGAACCAATCTCAACGATGCCAACGGCTTCATAGCCTTCGACAACATCCGTGTCAAGACCGCCACCGACAGTGTGCAAGGGGAGAGACTCCGTTTCACGGCCATCAACATGGATAACATCCATAAATACATCCTCTCCTCTGGCATTGCCAACGCCTCATTGGAGACCAACTACGAGATGAAGACGCTCAAGGATTCTCTCGTCGGCATGTTACAGCATGTCGTGCCTGGCTTGGTGAAGCAGACAGCGCAATCCGACATGGCCAGCACCGAGGAGTCCATCCAAGATGGCTATGTAAAGTTTCACCTGAACACATACCGCACCTACTCCGTCACCAAGTTTCTGTTCCCCGACCTGTTCATTGCGCCCAACTCGATGGTTGATGTCGACATCAACGCCAAAGAGTCCAGAACCGCCATCTCCGCCAGTTCGCCCTTTTTCGCATTACGCAACAAGGTCATGGTCCACAACATCTCCCTCACTGGTTATGACAGTCCGGAAAAGACGCTGGCGCTGAACCTGTCCAGCGACTCCGCCATCGTGTTCGTCAACCAGTCGCGACTGACCTTCGACAATGTGGCGGCCACCGCCGATGCCGTCCATGACACCATCAACTACGACATCCAGTGGCACAATCCTTTCAACTCTGCCACTAATATCAGCAACCTTTCTGGCATTGCTTCTCTGAAGAACGCGGACGACATAGTGCTTGGCCTCCGCAATTCCAAGGTGTTCCTGAATAATCTGGACTGGAACTTCAACAATGAGAATGAAATTCACATCCAGAAAGACAGGCTGGTTGTCCATGACTTGCAATTTGCCAACCGGGGCAGTAGCATAGAGGTCAACGGCAGCTATGCCAAAAATTCCAACGACTTGCTGACGGTGTCCCTCTCCGAAGTTGACCTGGAACTCGTCAACCCGTTGTTGCCCAGCATCTCGATAGATGGTGATGTGTCTGCCAAAATCAATATCGGCAACCGGAAAGGAAAGACCATCGTCCTCGGCAAGGCTTTTGCCGGCGACTTCACCTTCAACGAGGAGCCTATCGGGCAGGTGTTTATATCCGCTCTATTGGACACGATGGGCAAGATTGGATTTACGGGAGGCATTTTCAGTGACAGCCTGACCATTCCTTCCCAGAAAATGTTGGATCAGAGTTTCCGGGGGTTCCTTCAGGAGAAGCATCTTCTGGCTCGGCTGAACGGAGACTACAAGATCGACCAAAAGAGCTTCACCATCAAGACTCATTTCGACACGCTGAACGCCGGTTTCCTCTCCCCTTTCCTGTCCAGTTTCAGCGACCACATCCGAGGCAAGGCGTCCGGCGATCTTTCCATCTACATCAACCCCAAGAAATCGTACTTCGACGGGGTGGTGCATGTCCTGGATGCCGACATGGGCATCACGGCACTCAACACCAATTATATTGTGCGCAACCAAGACATCCTCTTCAACGAGGAGGGAATTGTCTTTGACAAGATGCTGATTCATGATCCTGACAAGAATACGGCCTATATGAGTGGCATCATCCGCCATAATCTATTCAAAGACATGAAGATAGACTTAAACATCCACACAAATCGGATTATGGCGCTCAACACCCCGAGAAGTGTGAACAGTGTCTTCTACGGCAAGGCATACGCGGCTGGGGATATTAGCATCAAGGGCGACGAGAACACACTCTCATTCCTCGGTCCCAACCTGACCACACTGGATGGAACGCACATCACCCTACAGGTCAGTTCAGTGAACTCTGCCTCCCAGTCAAGTGTCATCTACTTCAAACCCAAGAAAACGGACAGCGACGAGATTGCCGAGCTGATGGAGCCCCATTCCGGTGCTGCCTTGGATTTCAACTTCACCTTCAACGTCACCAATGATGCGGATGTCACCCTTATCTTGGAATCGATCGGAGGAACCATGAATGCCAAGGCAGAGGGGCGTTTCCAATTGCTTTACAACGATGCCAACGACGAACTTAACCTATATGGCAATTTAGGACTCAACTCTGGAGACTTCAAGATTGCCCTTTACAATGTTGTGAACTCACGTTTTGTACTAGTCCCGGGAGGAAACATCCATTTTGACGGTCCTTTGGAGAACATGCTTGTCAAGGTGAGTGCCTACAAAACCTCCAAGACATCGCTCAACAACATCCTCACCCAGGAATCTTTGAGCGGCAATGTGAACGTCAACTCGTACATCCATTTGAACGGCCAGCTGATGCGGCAGATAGAGCCCACCTTCAGTTTTGAGTTGCCCAACAGCAGCAACGAGGTGCGCACCATGTTCTACAACGCCATCGACACCACCAACAAAGAGAACCTCACCAAGCAGTTCGCCTATTTCTTGATGACCAACAACTTCATGCCCAACGACATGTTCTCTGGCGAGACCGACTTGGGGGCCAGCGGACTCAACCTGTTCAGCAATATGATCAACAACATATTGGGCAATATGATGGCCAACCAGAAGGGGTCGTTCGGCATCACCTACAACCAGGCTACCGACAAGACTTCCGCCGAATATGGAGTCACGGCGGGTGCCAACCTGTTGAAGGACAAGATATCCCTCGAGACCAGCATCGGCTATTACGACGACCGCAACACCTCCGCCCTGAACAATATGTATGGCGACTTCATCGTCAACTACAACATCAACCCCAAGGGGACGTGGAAGCTCAAAGCCTACACCTATATCGGGGAGCGCGACGAGTACCATTTCGTGGACAACCAGATCAACTATACCGCAGGGGTTGCTTTGGCATTCAAGCAGGATTTCAACAGTCCTAAGAAGAGGGTGAAGAAGAAGAACCACAAAGGCACAAAGGACACAAAGGAAAACCGCAATGGGCAATAACAAGTTGAGCATCATCGCTTCCTGAAAAGCCTTTATCCGACAACACATCATATCATCATATCATTAAGTCTTACTACTATGATTTTATCCACAACACCCCAAATTGAAGGAAAACAGATCACACAATACCATGGCATTGTCACAGGAGAGGTCATTGCCGGTATTAACTTTGTCAAAGATGCTTTTGCTGGATTACGTGATTTCTTTGGCGGACGTTCCCGGACTTACGAAAAGGAGCTTATCGCAGCCAAGGAAGATGCATTAGCAGAGTTAACGGCACGTGCAGAGAAGTTAGGTGCCAATGCTGTTGTCGGCATTGATTTAGACTTTGAAGTCGTGGGAAACTCCATGCTCATGGTCATCGCCACGGGCACTGCCATCACAGTCGCATAGTCGTTTCCCTTCATTATTTTACAAAAAAGCGGGGCACTTTTTGCAAGTACCCCGCTTATTAAGTATGCCTTGGCGAATGACTAGTCGCCGAGGGTAGCCACCATGACAGCCTTGATGGTGTGCATACGGTTTTCAGCCTCATCGAAAACGATAGAGTTCTCAGATTCGAAAACATCCTCTGTCACCTCGATACCGTCCAAGCCGAATTGTTTGTGCACATCGCGGCCCACCTGGGTCTCCAGGTTATGGTAAGCGGGCAGACAGTGCATGAACTTGCACTTCGGGTTGCCGGTAAGCTTCATGGTCTCTTTGTTCACCTGGTAAGGTTTCAACAGGTTGATACGCTCTTTCCACACTTCTGCGGGCTCGCCCATGGACACCCACACGTCGGTATAGAGGAAGTCGCAGCCTTTGACGCCTTTCTTGACATCATCGGTCACAGTCACCTTGGCACCGGTCTCTTTGGCGATAGCCTTGCATTGCTTCACGAGCTCAGGATTCGGCTGGAGAGCCTTGGGAGCCACGATACGGACATCCATGCCCATCTTGGCGCCACCGACCATCAAAGAGTTACCCATGTTGAAGCGGGCATCTCCGAGGTAAGCGTAGGTCACTTGGTTGAGGGGTTTGTCCACATGCTCGCTCATCGTCAGGAAGTCGGCAAGCACCTGGGTCGGGTGAAACTCATTGGTAAGACCGTTCCATACGGGCACGCCGGCGAACTTGGCGAGGTCTTCCACAGTTGCCTGGGCGAAGCCACGATACTCAATACCGTCGAACATAGGACCCAGCACGCGGGCGGTGTCGGCCATAGACTCCTTTATGCCGATCTGGGAACCGGAAGGTCCGAGATAGGTCACATGGGCACCTTGGTCGTAAGCGGCCACTTCAAAGGCACAACGGGTACGGGTAGAGGTCTTCTCGAAAATCAAGGCGATGTTCTTGCCTTTGAGACGTTGTTGCTCGGTACCGGCATATTTCGCGCGTTTGAGGTCGCGAGCCAGGTCAAGGAAGAATTGGATCTCTCTCGGGGAGAAATCTAACAGTTTCAGAAAGCTTCTGTTTCTTAAATTGAATGCCATAATGATGGTGTTTAGTTGTTTATTTGTTTAATTGTGTATTTGTTTAATTGTTTAATTGTCGATTACTTCACGATACGGGTACCGCAGGACTCGTCGCCCAGTTTTCCGGCTTCTGTGATGATACAAGGATGGCCAGTGGCCTCCACGAAGAGTATGGCAGCGCGGATTTTGGGAGCCATAGAGCCTTCTGTGAACTGACCTTGCTGCAGATACTTCTTGGCCTCCTTGACGGTGATCTCATCCAACGCTTTCTCGTTCGGCTTGCGGAAGTTGATATAGACCTTGGGCACATCCGTCAGGATATAGAACTCGTCGGCCTGGATCTGGGTGGCGGTCAGGGCAGAGGCGAGGTCCTTGTCGATGACAGCCTCCACGCCTTGCAGATAGCCGTCTTTCATGGCCACGGGGATGCCGCCGCCACCCACGGTGATGACGATGATGCCCTGGTCGGCCAGTTGACGGATCAGTTTGATATTCTGGATACGGATAGGTTTGGGTGAAGCCACCACCTTGCGCCATCCGTTGCCCTTGGGATCCTCATGATAGACATCGCCGGTAGCCTCATGGTACTCCTGAGCCTCTTCGGCGGAGCAATAGGGACCCACGGGTTTGGTGGGGTTCCAGAAGTGGGGATCGTTGGCATCCACCTCCACATGGGTCAGCAGGGTCACGGTGTCTTTGTCCCAGCCCTCTTCTGCAAAGATATGACGAAGACCGTCTTCAATCAAGGCACCGATAGATCCTTGCGTCTCGGCCACACAGAAGTTGAGGGGCATGTCTTCCACGTCATAGGTGGCCTTGCCCGCCTTGTGTTGCAGCATCACGTTGCCCACCTGGGGACCGTTGCCATGACCGATAACGATATTATAGCCTGCCTTGATCATCGGGATCAGGGAGCGGCAGGTTTCTGTCACATTGTCCAGTTGTTCTTTATAGGTTCCTCTTTGTTTGCTTTTCAAGAGTGCATTGCCTCCGAAGGCAATCACTGCGAGTTTCTTTTCTGTCATACAAATAAATATTCTAGATTCACAAAAGACCTACCAGATGCGGGCGCGTTTTTCAGGAGCCATCCACATGGGATCGGTAGGTTTGATATTAAAGGCGTCATAGAAAGCGTCGATGTGGCGGAGTGTGGCGTTCACGCGCCAGCGGCCCAACGCGTGCGGGTCGGTCTTAGTGCGGCGCAGGATCTCCTCGTGGCGGATGTTGGCAGCCCAGACGGCGGCGTAGGCCAGGAAGAAGCGTTGCTCAGGGGTGAACTCGTCCATCAACGGCTTGATGGCTTTGGGATCGTCTTTCATGGCCTTCTTCATAGCGGTGAAGGAGACATTGAGACCACCATTGTCGGCGATATTCTCTCCCAAGGTAAAGGCACCGTTGGCAAATACGCCGGGAGCCACCTCGATGGAGTTGAAGTGATCCACGATCAGTTGGGCGCGGTCGGTGAAGGCCTTGGCATCTTCGGGAGTCCACCAGTCGGTGAGGTTTCCTTTGAGGTCATAGTTACGGCCCTGATCGTCGAAGCCGTGCGTCATCTCATGGCCGATCACCACGCCGATGGCACCGTAGTTGGCGGCATCGTCGGCATTCATATCAAAGAAGGGCGGTTGCAGGATGCCGGCAGGGAAGCAGATCTCGTTGGTGTTCGGCTCATAGTAAGCATTCACCGTCTGCGGGGTCATCTGCCACTCGGTCGGATCCACGGGTTTGCCGATCTTGGAGAGATTATAAGCCATCTCGAAGCGGGAGGCACGCTGGATGTTGGCATAATAGCTGTCGTCCTTGATCTCCAATGCGCTGTAGTCGCGCCACTCATCCGGGTAGCCGATCTTCACGCGGAAGGCAGCCAGTTTGTCCAGGGCGTTCTTCTTGGTAGCCTCCGTCATCCAAGTGGAGTTCTTGATGCGCTCGCCAAGGGCCCACTGCAGGTTCTTGACCAGCTGTTCCATCCGGACCTTGGCCTCTGCCGGGAAGTAGGCCTTCACATACATCTGGCCCAGGGCCTCGCCCAGCGTTCCATCAATGGTGTTGATGACGCGTTTCCAGCGCTGGCTGTTCTCCACCTTGCCGGAGAGCGTCTTGCCATAGAAGTTGAAGTTGGCATCCACAAACTCGGAACTGAGGAAGGGAGCGGCACTGCGGATGACATTCCAGGCCAGGTAGGCACGGATGATATCCATATCGGCAATCGTGAGCAGGCTGTTCAAGCCTTGGAAGTAGGAAGGCTGACCCACATTCACGGTATCCAGTTTCAGATTCAGCTTTTGGAGATATTCGTTGATATTCACGGCGGGCAGCATCTTCTGGAAATCCGCCGGTGTCATCTTGTGAATAGTCTGATAGGGGTCGCGCAAGACGGTCTTGTCCACGAAGAAGTTGGCCATGGCAGTCTCCAAGGCGAGCACCTTCTTGGCCATCACCTGCTCGCTTCCTTTGAATCCAGCCATCTCGCTGTAACCGGAGATGTTGAACATCTTGGTCAGCAGTTTCACATACTCATCACGGATATTCTGCTGGTCAGCATCCAGATAGTAATCACGGTCGCCAATGCCCAGACCCGTCTGCCAGAAATAGGCCATCGTCATGGCGCTGTTGTCGGGATCGGAAGAGCCGAAGAGCCCGAAGAAGGGGAACCCTCCGTTCAGGGCCATATCAGCCAACGCAGCCGTCAGGCCAGAACGCTGGATGGCAGCAATCTTCCGCAGGTCCTGCTGGATAGGCTCGGCACCTTGCGCTTCTATCTTGTCGGTGTTCATACCTATCTTGTAGAGGTCACCGACCTTCTGCTCAACAGTGCCGTTGGCATACGTCTTCTTGGCCAGATTCTCGACCAATTCTTTCAGTTGTTTCTGGTTGTTTTCAGCCAAGACGTCGAAACTGCCGTAACGGGCATATTCATCTTTCAGCGGGTTGAGCTGCATCCAACCGCCACAAGCATATTGATAAAAATCCTCAGACGGTTTCACAGATTTGTCAAGATTCGACAAAGTAACGCCTGATTTGTTCTTTTTGGGTTTCACTTTCGTCATCATAGGTGCAGAACTGGAAAAAACAAAAAAACAAACTGCGCAAAGCAGTGTTAGAGCTCCAAACTTTTTCATAAGTAAACTTCTAATTTACAGGTGATTAAGATAATATTTCCCCTTTTTGCGAGGGAGGGCAAATATACATAATTTTTGTTCATCACCATGTAAAATAATCCCACCTAAAACAGCGGGTCAGAAACGGGTCAGCTGGAGATAGCGGGCTTCGGCCATCTTGAAGTCTATCTGCCGATCCACCTGTTGGTCCAAGGCGTTGCAATAGAGGGTCTGGGCCTCCAGAAGATCGGAGAGCGGCACCAGACCTGCCTCGTAGTTTTGCCGGGTAGTCTGCAGGTTCGCGTAAGCCTCCTCGACCATCTTCTCCATGAGGTCCAACTGGGCAAAGCGTTCCTCCAAACTATTCCAAGCCTGTCGGGTCTCCAGGGTCATCTTTTCTGTCAGGTCAACATAGTCGCGTTGGGCAGCCTGCATCTTGAGGGTGGCCTCCTTCTGCTTATAGGCATTCTCCCACCAGCCTGTCAAGGGCACCTGCAAAGAGGCGAAGACGAGTCCATTGGCGGCGTAGTCGTCAAAGACGAGGTTGCCGTATGCAAAGCCTGCCCCTACCATCAGATGCGGCAAGGCTTCGCCGAGGGTCATCCGCCGTTGCAACCGGGCCGCTTCCACCTGCAGGTTCAGCAGTCGGCTCTCCATCCTGTGGGAGACGGCTGCGTCGGGATCCGCATAGAGGTTCTTGGGGTCGTTCACGACAGCCGGGAGTGTGTCGGTAAGTTCTATCTCATCCGAATATGGAACTCCGATCATCTGGCACAAGGCTCTTTGCGCCAAGAGGATACCATTCTGTATGGTCAGCAGATTGGACTGCATCTCCGTGCGTTTCAGGGAAACCTTGAGCACCTCGTTACGCGTTATCAGTCCTGCTGTCTGAGCCGTCTGGGCATCCCGATAGAGGGTATCCAGAAAGTCCAATGCGCTCAGAACGGTCCGTTGTTTGGCCTTCAGGGAGACCACCAGCCAATAGCTTTGTTCCGTCTTCAGAAGGGCTTCCTGCTGACGGAGGCCATATTGCAGTTCGGCAGCCTCCACCCCTACCCTGGCAAGCTGGTTGCCGTTGGCAATCTGACCGCCCATAAAGAGGGGCTGCACGAGAGTGGCTCCTACGGAGAGTCCTTTTTCAGCAAAAGAGAGCGACTCCGGTATTCCCAAGGCGTGACCATATTGCATATAGAAGTTGTGCAACCACTGCCGGGCCGTCGCATTGTCGATATCATCGATGCCATACTCCACCAATGGGTGCAGAGCATAATAGCCGAGGGCCACGCCGCTCACATTGGGGAAGTATTTGGTGAAGGCCTGCTTTTTGACCAAACGGGCGGTCTCGACATTCAGCTGGGCATTACAGACAGTGGCATCGTGTTGCAGGGCCAGAGTCAGGCAGGTGTCCAACGAGAGCGACTGTCCGCAGAGTCCACCGCAGAGGAGCATGCAGAGCATGACAAGCAGCCCATAATTTCTCCATGTCTTCATTTTTTATCCTCCTTTTTAAAAATCTGCCAGTAGGCCACGGGCAGCACCGTGACGACCAGCGGTAGTGAAAAGATAGTGCCGAAGCAGATGACCACGCCCATGGGCATCCAGAGGGCGGTGTGGGCCACGATCATGGGCATCACGCCCAGTGCCGTGGTGGCGGATGTCAAGAATATGGGGCGCATACGGCGCCGTCCCGCCTCGAAGCCCGCCTCTTTGGCCGACTTGTGTTGCTCTGTCCGCAGCACCTCCGCATATTCAAACATGATGATGGCATTACGGACGATGATGCCTATGAGACTCACCACTCCCAACACAGCGGTGATGCTGAAGTCGAGCCGGAAGATGAAGAGGCCCAACGAGGCACCGAAAATACAGATGAGGCTGGCGGAGAGGGTCAGCATAACCACATCTATTTTAGCAAAATGATACAGCAGAAAAACGAAAAGAACCAGGACAGCAGCGACAAAGCTCAGCGCTATCTGCGGAATCACCTGACCGTTGACGCTGGTAAGGCCGCCATAGGAGAGGGTCACATCCTGGGGAATATGTTTGGAAAGATCATTATCCACATATCGGTCTATCACCTTCATAACCTCGGGTTGGCTATAGCCGTCGCGCAGGTCGGCGCCCACCGTGACGGTGCGCATTCCGTTGCGATGGCCGATGACCGCCTCGCTCCAGGCGGGCTGCACATCCGCCACCTGTCGCAGGGGCACCCACACTGAAGGGATGGAGGTGGGGATGAGGAAGTCCTCCATATCTTGATAGCTCATATCTTTGCCACCACTGGCGGTATAGAGCATGACGGGCACCTTGTAGTCATGCTCCCACACCGAGGTCAGCGCCTGCCCGTCCAATGCCGAGGAGAGGTATATCGACAGCATGCTCTGGGTGACGCCCAGCCGGGTAGCCTCGTCGCCCTTCAGCCGCACACTGATGTTTTGGGAGGTCTCATCCATGTCGGAGTGCACCCATGCCATCGATGGTTGGGTATTCATAAAGCTCTTCAACGAATCCGAGAGCTGCTTCAGCGTCTCAAGATCATCTCCTGTCAGCCGTACCTCCACGGGATTCTTCACCGCCTGATAGTCGATCTGTTTGAAACGCACATAGGCATTGGGGAAATGATGGGCATATTTTTCCGAATAATCCTTTAACACATGACGGGTATCTCGTTCTGACTTGGTGTTGACGATAAACTGGGCATAGTTCTTGTGGGCCATCTGCGGCGCATAGGTGGCATGAAAACGCGGCGAGGAACATCCGATGAAAGAGGTCACCGAGACAACCCTTGGGTCATCCCGCAAGATATGCTCCATGCTATCGGCAACGGCCATGGTCTGGGACAAAGAGCTGCCTTGGGAGAGATGGATCTCCACAGCAAAGCACTCTCGGTCGGCTTTCGGCAACATCTGGATATGCAGACGAGAGAACATCAAGGCACCCATACCGATGGCAAAAAAGGCGAACAAGACGACAAAGGCCGGATTCCGGAAGCACCAGGACAGCACCTTCTCATAGATTGTCTGCAGTCGTTCGAAGAAGCGGTTCTGCGCAGCAGCGAAACGGCCGAGTTGCATTCCCGGTCGCCGGCGATGGATATATCGGGTGGCGATATACGGGATGATCCAGACCGCGTAGAAGATGGAGCAGACCAGCGCAAAGGCCACCGTAAAGGGAAACAACTGCACAAAATCGCCCAACGGCCCGGTGATGATACGCGTCATCGGGAAGAACATGCCCGAGATGGCCAGCGTAGCCAGCGACATCGGCACAAAGAGTTGCTTGGTACTCGTCACCGCCGCATAGAGGTTGGAGTGGCCTCCCTGGATCATGTCCGAATAGCCATCGATGACGATCACCGAGTCGTCCACGATCATACCGAGGACGACAATCAAGGCGGCCAGCGTCACCGTGTTCATTTCGATGCCGCAGATGTACATGAGGCCCATCGTGATGGCCGTGCATACGGGCACACTGGAGCTGGAGACCAGAGCCGTGCGCAACGGAAAGAGCAGCAACATGACCGCGATGACCACCACGATGGAGAAGAGCAGGTCGCGCAAGAAAGACATCACCGACTTGTCCACCACCTTAGGCTGGTTGGTAATCCTCAGCATATCCACATCGGGCGGGATCTCCTTGCGGGTCTGTTCGATGATCTTCTCGACTTTCTTGCCGAAGGCGACGATATTGTTGCCGGGGTTCATCTCCATGGAGATAAGCACGGCAGGTGCCCCATTATGTTTGATACAGCTCTTGGGCTCGGCATAGCGGCGCTGGATAGTGGCGATGTCGCGAAGGCGCACCACGCTGCCGGAAGGGTCGGCATAGACGATCTGCTCTCCCAACTCATATTCCGACTGGTAGGGCATGTCCAGGAAGACCAGCGCTTCGCCCGCCTCGTTATCCACACTGCCACTGACGGTGCGCAACCCCTGCGTGGCAAGCTCCACCAGCAGGGAGCGCTGGCTGATGCCATAGGAGGCCAGACGGTCTTGGTCCACCAAAACAGCGATCTCCTCGTTTTGTTGCCCTGTGATCTTGATGCGGCCCATCTCGGGTATCGTGCGCAGGTTGTCGCAAAGACGGCCGGCATACTCCTCCAATTCGCGCGGGGTACGGTCGGGAGACTCCACCGCCAACAACATGGAGGCCGTATTACCGAAGTCATCCACCACGACCACCTCCAGCACACCGGCAGGTAACGAGGTCTTCTTGAAGAGCTGCAGGCCGTGGCGGATCTTGGACCAGACCTCGTCTTTGTGTTTAACCGAGGTGTTCAGTTCCACATAGATATACACCGCTCCATTCTCGGTCGTGGAGTAGGTCAGCTCTTTATTGACCTCCTCATAGGTGAAAAGAAAGCGTTCCAAGGGTTTGGTCACCTGTTCCTCAACCTCGAGCGCGGAGGCCCCAGGGTATATGGCCGCCACCACCCCCTGCCGGATGGTGAACTGCGGGAACTCATCCTTGTTCATCTGCGTCAAGCCGAAGATACCGAACAACACCAGACAGCTCACAATAAAAAAGATGATATTGTGGCTGCGGATAGCGGCAAGGATATGATTGGACTTGGGCTTAGACATGGGAACAGGATCTTAACGGGTATTGGGATGAATGACGACGGGAGCTTGGGGATAGAGTTTCTGCATGCCCTCGGTCACCAGGGTGTCGCCAGGCTGGAGGCCCTCGCTGATGAGGACGCCATTGGCCACGAAGCCGGAGGCCTGCACCAAGACACGCTGTGCTTTGCCTTGGCGGACGAGCCACACACACTGCCCTTGCGGATGTGTCTGCACGCACTTGGCCGGGACCACCAGTCCTTGGAAAGAGGTGACGGGCTTGCCGACTTTGACCTTGCAGACCATGCCCGGCAGGAGTTCCGCCGGCGGGCGCACAAAGACCGCCTTGACCTGATAGCTATGCACCACTCGGGAGGCGGAGACCCCGCACTCGGTAATCTTCACTTTGAGCATTCGGTCATCCAGCGCCGGCACCTGCACCGTCGCGGTGTCGCCGACACGGATGGACGAGATGTCATCTTCGGGCACAGAGAAAGAGACCGACAGGGTATGGACGTCCAGGAGGGTGACGGCTGGCATGCCCGGCAGAAGGGAGGCGCCTGCCTGGGCGTCACAACGCTCCACTACGCCGGAGACGGGGGCATAGAGGTCGCAGTCTTCCAGCTGCTTCTTGGCCAACTGTTCCAAAGAACGGGCTTTGTCCAGGTTGGTCTGCATCTCCACCCATTTGACTTCCGCCACACTGCCCTGCTCATAGACCTGTTTCAGACGGTTATAAGCATCCTGGGCCTGGTCAAGGGTCGCCTTGGCCGACTGGTACGCGTTGCGAGCCGACGTCTTGTCCACGGAGGCCAGCAATTGTCCCGCCCGGACTTTGTCGCCTTCGTGCACATAGACCTTCTCCACCCGGCCTCCCATCGGGAAGCCCAAAGCCAAGGAGAGATTCTCGGAGACCTCCCCCACATAGGAGCGGAGCACCCCGTCACTCATCGTGTCCACCGTCATCACACATACCTCTACAGGATTCTCGACCTTCGCCTCCTCATGATGTTTGCACGACAGCGCCATGAAGGCAAAGGAGAGGCTCGCAACCAGCCACAGCCGACTCTTTATGATCATGGATGTTTTCATAGGCATCTACTGGTTAGTTTTTCTCTGCTAACAGGGTGATCTTGTCGGCATGCAGCCGCATGAGCGTTCCGTCCTCCGGTCGGCCGATCCAGTTTTCTTCCATCAGGATCATATCCTCGCGGATGACTCCGCGGCCCGTGGACTGCACGGTATAGACCTTCCCCAGTTGAGTAAGGTTCACCACCGAATCCGCCGTGGAGAAGCGTGTGCTGAACTCGTGAGGACTCAGGAATATGGAGTCGCCCTTGATTTTGCCGTCGCAGACATAGGTGCCGCCACCCATCTCGTTGAAGGTCACCAAGATGTCGCCGTCCTTGCTCTGCCGGTCTTTCAGGATGTTCAGCTGGCCTTGCTTGGTAGCCAGGATGGTGACCTGTTGGCCATCGGCGTCCGCAAACACGACCAGGCCAGACTGTTTGTAGCTATAGTCTCCTGTAACCTTATGCATGGACGTTTCGCATCCCACACACAGGATCAACAGACAAGAGATCAAAAATAAATGACGTTTTTTCATATATATAATATTGTATGGTTAATTCGATGTTGGAAGTCCGTCGTATTCGGGAAGCGGATGTCCCGCAAACTGGAAAAAGATGCTGTTGATGATAAGGTCCACCAGCATCTGATAGGAAGTTTTGTATTGCTCGTATTTATCTTCGGCGAAGAAGGTATGGGTCAGACCGTTGAGAGTCACCTGGAGCATGTCGGCGAAGGCGGAGGCTTGGAGTTCCACGGTCCCAGACAGGTCCTCGGTCGGTTTGGCGTACCAGACCTTCTTGAAGACGCCATGCTCCCATTGTTCGAACTGTGACATGGCGTTGTTCAGATCCAGGAAGCGGTCGTCGTGGTCGTTGAGCATCTTGTCGCGCAGGGCCACGCGAAGGTTTTCGGCGCGGGCGATGAGTTCCACGCGCAGCAGCAGATACTGGCGCAGGCGAGGCAGCACCAGCTGGCTCTCATCCTCTGTCAGGGGCTGGAGGCTCTGGCGGATGTGCTCTATCTCGGAGGAGACCAGCGAGCTGAAGAGATCCTCCTTGTTGCGGAAGTAGTTATATACGGAGCGTTTCGACTTATGTGCTGTGCGGGCGATCTCCTCCATGGAAGTCTTCTCGAATCCGAACTTCTGGAAGAGGAAGGCGGCCACCTTCTGTATCACCTCGTCAGTCTTCAGTTTGTTCATTTTTACACGTTTTTCGTTTAAGCGTGCAAAAATACAATAATTTTGGAATAGTGTGCAAAAAAACATGGAGAGGATGGGGTGTCATTATGCGCGCACAACAGGATTGTTGATAAAAAAAAATCCGCAAAGTGTTGTGATATAGAAAAAAATGTATATTTGCAGGCTTTTTAGTATATACCGCAAAAGAACAATAAACGATTGATTTTCAGTTTATTGAATCAAGGAATGGCATTACTGAAAATGCAGAATGAATTAATAATTTATACAAACTAACAAAAAAATGTCAGGATTAATAGGAAAGAAAATTGGGATGACTAGCATCTACGATGCCTCCGGCAAGATGGTGCCGTGCACAGTGTTAGAGGCTGGTCCTTGCGTCGTCACGCAAGTCAAGACCATCGAAAAGGATGGTTACAGTGCAATCCAATTGGGTTACGACGAAAAGAAAGAGAAAAACACGACGAAATCCCTGAAGGGTCATTTCGCCAAGGCCGGTACCACGCCGAAGAAGATCGTCCGCGAGTTCACTCGTTTCGAGGAAGGTCACAAGAAAAGTTTCGGTGAGGTGTTGGACGTTACCATCTTCTCTGAGGGAGAGTTTGTCGATGTGAGCGGCATCTCCAAGGGTAAAGGTTTCCAGGGCGTTGTGAAGCGTCATGGATTTGGCGGTGTCGGCGATGCCACGCACGGTCAGCACAACCGTCTGAGAGCCCCCGGTTCCATGGGTGCTTCCTCCTACCCTTCCCGCGTATTCAAGGGTATGCGCATGGCAGGCCAGATGGGCAATGCCAAGGTTAAAGTCATCAACCTTCAGATTTTGAAGATTGTGAAGGAAAAGAATTTAGTTTTAGTGAAAGGTTCTGTACCCGGAGCTAATGGATCTTATATAATTATTGAGAGATGGAGTTAACAGTTTATAATATAGACGGCAGCGCAACTGCCAAGACGGTCACTTTGAATGACAAGATCTTCAATGTGGAACCCAACGATCACGCCATCTGGCTTGATGTGAAACAATATTTGGCAAATCAGAGACAAGGCACGCACGACACTTTGGAGCGTTCCACCGTTTCCGGTAGTACCCGTAAGCTGAAAAGACAGAAAGGTACTGGCGGCGCACGTGCCGGTAGCATCAAATCCCCGACCATCCGTGGCGGTGCCACCGTGTTCGGTCCTCACCCGAGAGACTACTCCTTCAAGTTGAACAAGAAACTGAAAAGAGTGGCCCGTTTCTCCGCCTTCACCTACAAACAACAGGAAGGCAAGATCACCGTGGTGGAAGACTTCTCCTTCGAGGCTCCCAAGACCAAGGCTTACGCAGCCATGCTCAAGAACCTGAAACTGGAAGGCCAGAAGACGCTGCTCTTGACAGCCAACAACGACAAGAACATCTTCTTGTCCTGCCGCAACCTGCAACGCACCAACGTGATGCGCGCCATGGACGCGAACACCTACCACGTGCTCAACGCTGGTCACCTGATCATTTGCGAAAGCGGTCTGAACGAGCTGAACAAAATGTTAGGCGAATAATTTAATAACCCGTAAAGATTACAACAATGAGTATCATAATAAAACCCATCATCAGCGAAAAGATGACGCAAGCGGCTGAAAAGTTCAACCGTTATGGTTTCATGGTGACCCGCACAGCCACCAAGCCCGAAATCAAAAAGGAAATCGAAGCCGTTTATGGAGTAAAAGTAGTCCGCGTGAACACGCTCATCCAGCGCGGAAAAGCCACGAGCCGAAACACTAAAGCTGGCGTCATCACAGGTCAGAAGAACAACTTCAAGAAGGCCTATGTGTTCGTGGACAAAGAACAAACAATTGATTTTTACAGTAACATTTAAGAGCAATGGCATTAAAAAAGTACAAACCAGTAACGCCGGGTCAGCGCTTCAAAGTGATCAGCGCATTTGATGACATTACCACCAACAAACCGGAAAAGAGTTTGTTGTGTCCCAGACATGAGACAGGCGGAAGAAACAACAGTGGTAAGATGACGGTACGGTACCGCGGAGGCGGTCACAAGAAGATGTACCGAATGATTGATTTCAAACGTGAGAAAGACGGAGTTCCCGCAACGGTCAAGACGATCGAATACGATCCGAACCGCTCCGCCCGTATCGCTTTGGTCTTCTATGCAGACGGTGAGAAACGCTACATCGTGGCTCCTCACGGCATCAAGGTCGGCCAAGTGATCCAAAGCGGCTCCGGCGTGTCTCCGGACCTGGGCAACTGCCTTCCTATCGGTGAGATCCCGTTCGGCTCCATCATCCACAATATCGAGATGAGACCTGGTCAGGGCGCCAAGATCGCCCGCAGCGCCGGCTCCTACGCCCAGCTGATGTCCCGCGACGGCCGCTACGCCGTTATCAAACTGCCCTCTGGCGAGACCCGTATGATCCTCTGCGCCTGCAAAGCTACCATCGGCATCGTCTCCAACGTTGACCACAGCCTCGAAGTATCCGGTAAGGCCGGTAGAAGCCGCTGGTTAGGCAGACGTCCTCGCAACCGTGGTGTCGTCATGAACCCTGTCGATCACCCGATGGGTGGTGGTGAAGGTCGTGCTTCCGGTGGACATCCTCGTTCCCGTAACGGTATGCCTGCTAAGGGTTATAAGACCAGACGCCCGAAGAAGAACTCCAGCCAGTATATCATTGAAAGAAGAAAGAAATAATCTTAAAATCCTAATACTATGAGTCGTTCATTAAAAAAAGGTCCCTATATACACTACAAACTGGAACAACGCGTTCTCGACGCTCAGGCCTCCGGTAAGAAGAGCACCATCAAAACTTGGTCCCGCTCCTCTATGATCTCCCCGGATTTCGTAGGTCTTACCATCGCCGTTCACAATGGCAACAAGTTCATCCCCGTCTATGTAACGGAGAACATGGTCGGCCATAAACTGGGCGAGTTCGCTCCCACCCGTATATTCAGAGGACACGCAGGACAAAAAGACAAAGGTTCCAGATAATATCACAGAACCTTACCTCTGCATTCTTCCTTAGATATACCTATCATTCTTTATATGCATAACGCCTCCATAAACGAGGCGTTATTTTTTTGCCCTATCGGAAATCTTTTATACTTTTGCACAGAATTTGACAATTACATATGGATGAGAATATCAAAAGAATAGAATCGATGGAGCAGCGGCTGAACCACGCCGACGAGATTCTGACACGCCTGGAGGCAGCAATGGACGAGTATGAGGCCCTTCTGGAGGATCTGAGACTATTGGATGCCTATCTCGGCAGCCCCGAATGGCACGCCGATCGCCGCGCTGACGAGCTGAACCAGCTTCCCCAAGACCTGCAGCGCGGCGTGCTCAGCGAAGACGGCATCTGGAACCTGCTGGAACGCCACCACGAAGCGCTGGAGCAGATGCAAGAGGTGCTTGAAAATATCGACAAACATCAAACAGACATCCTCTAAACCCAGTCGCAATGAAAAGGATTATTCCATTTTTATGTTTATGCCTATGGACCGTGCTTCCAGCAGAGGCTCAAAATCCCAATCCGGAATTTCAAAAAGGTTACAACATCACAGCCGATGTGAGTGGTGGCATTGACAAATCGCCAATTATCTTCTCTGGTGTCTTTCCTGGCTTTGGCCTTGGCATAGGGATGCGCTATGACTTCCATCCGTACTGGGGCGTGCACACGGGGCTACGCTACGAGCATATCTTTATTAGCGGCGACCAATACATTAACAGCATGCTCATTCCCGTGGAAATGGTATTTCACCTGCCACATTTCTATGTACAAGGAGGAATCCTGCTCGGAGTCTGCTTCGACAGTCCCGTCGCCGCAAACGCGAAGGAGGTTTTGGACCTCGGCGGCACCCTGGGTTTGGGTGGCCGCATCAAATTGACAGATCAAGACAAGCTGACCATAGGCATACACGGCACCCTATTCTGTAACTGGGAAGAGGTCAACGACAATGGCCAGTTAGACTTTGGCTACCCGAGATACACGATCATGCTGCGCGTCGGGTATGAGCATAGGTTTTAGCAATTGGACATATTAACGAGTATATGCTGTAGCATTTTGCGACATTACAAACTATTCCCAAACCTATCTAACCACTTCTGCGCCGCTTCACAATCGGGACAATGAGAACGAAGCATCGTGTAGAAATGGGAATTGTGTTTCATGATGATGGTGTGACACAATTCGTGAATAATGACATAATCCAGGACAAACGTTGGTGCTTTAATCAACCGCCAGTTGAAGGAGATGTTTTTTTCGGAGGAGCAGTTGCCCCATTTCCGTTTCTGACTCCGGATATAGAGTTTGTTGTAAGGCAAGAGCCAGGCTTCAGACAAGGTTTCAACTCGTTCGGTAATATGTCTTTTAGCCACACTTTTCAGCCATTTTTCCTGAACAGCTGAATCCAGCAGGTCACGTTGCGCTTGGATGGTCCTGCTTTCGTGATTGACTACCACTTTGTTTTTGTATTGTGCAGAGTAGTAATATGCATAACGATTGCCGAAAAGCAGGAGCTCATTGCGTCGGAGCTGGATTTTGGATTTCTGTTGGAAGAACTTCTGTTTTGACGCTATCCATCCTTTTTTTCTTTCAAGTAGTTTCTCGATGTCCTCGTCTGTGAAAGAAAGAGGTACGAACAGACGAACACTGCCGTCTTCGTTGACACGCAGACGGGCATTCTTGACCTCTCGGCGACAAACGGTATAATGATCTGGAAGCATGTTAGTTCAAGCTGAAATTCTGAAGGATGGATTTCATCAAAGTATCGCCCAACGGACCGTCAAAGTCGAGATTCAAGGATTCGTATTTCGGATTGGCGGCCAACAGTTCCATGTCGGCTTTGAAACGGTTGTATTCCTGCGGTACCTCCTGCCAACCAATGTAAATCTTGGATAGTATCCGTTGCGCCTGCTCGTTGGAAAACTCACGCACCAACTGCTCGTCGAAATCGGACAGTTCGTTTTTGATGATCTGGAATATCTCAAACGTCCCTTTGTCGGCAAAACCCATCTTCTTGGGAATCTCAATCGCCTCATCCACTTCGGTGTAAAGTTCGCTGAGTTTCTTAAGAAGTCCTTCGATTTCAAGTGCATTGGCGTTTTTCATCTGAATCAACGCATCCAAACGCTCCTGAAACTCAATGTAAATGGCACTGTTATTCTGGTTAGTGCGAATCATCGTCTCGATGTCGCGGATGATTTTCTCGGCCTTGTCGGAAGGCGAAAGTCTGGTTTCCTCCAATTTGGTGAGATAATCCGCATCGATGGTGATTTCGGGCAGATGGCCACGGAAATTGAGCAAAGTGGCGCTCTCTTCCAACAATTTGCGCGTTTGGGCGGCATAAAACTCCGCATCGAAATTCACACGACGGAACTCTTCCAAATACAGTTCGTAGATGGTAACCAACCACAGGTATTGGTTGCGGAATGGGCGCAAACCCGGATTGGGAGAAATGGCTTCCCACAACTGCACCACCCCATGGAAACGGTTCTCAAACTGACCGTGGTCAATCTCGCTCAGCTTGCGGATGATGGCCATCTCGCATTCGTAGCTGTCTTCCAATTTGATTGCTGCAAACGGCTCAAAGGCCTTATCCAATTCTTTAGGGAACTCTTTTAACAGCGCATCCACATCCTCAAATTCGCCAATGTCGGCAGGATCGTAGTTCAAGGCTTCCTTATAGTTTTGAAACACACCCACATAATCCACAATGCGGCCAAATTCCTTTGAAAGTTTCATTTCCCCTTCGCCATAATCATACGGGCGGTTGGTACGGGCCACCGCCTGCAACAGGTTGTGATCACGCAGCGGACTGTCTAAATACATGGTCTGCTCAATCGGGGCATCGAAGCCCGTAAGCAACATGTTGCAGACAATGAAGATTTTCAAGTTATTGCCTTTGGCGATTTCCTCTTCCGTAATCCTTTTCTTAAAGTTGTCTATCAGACGTTTGCGTTCTTTGTCATCAATGTAGAAAGGTGAAAAGAGATCATAACGCTCGCCTGTTTCGTATTGCCCCGTGGAAAAGATGATACGGATTTCCGATGGGTCGAAATAGTTCAACAATTCATTGTAATACAACACGCAAGCCTCTTTGTCAACGGCCACTACCTGCGCCTTGAAGCCCTGCGGTTCCAAACGCTCGCGGAAATCATTGGCAATATCGGCGGCCAAAGTCTTGATGCGTTCGGGCTTCTTCATCAGGGTTTTCCACGGCTGTACACGCTGTTCCACCAACCGTTTCTGATCTTCCTCCAAATCGGCGGTAATCTCTTCGTAACCTTTCTTCAGGTTCTCCTTGTCCAAGAACCACTGCGATGGTCCCAAGGTGTAGCGTATGGGCTTGGTAGCCCCATCGCTGATGGCATCAATGACGCTGTACTTGTCCAAATAATACTCCACTTTGCCACTTTCGTCTTTGGTGCCGAACTCCTGATGAGTCTTCGGAATCGGCGTTCCCGTGAAGGCGAAGCGTTTGGCGTTGGGCAGCACCGCCCGCAGTTCCATCTGATAGTCGCCATATTCGGTGCGGTGTGCCTCGTCAATGAGCACCACCACATTGCCACGCTCGTCTTTGACTTCGCCTAACTCTCTGAACTTCTGTATGGTGGTAATAAATACTCCTGCAGGTTTGTCGCGAAGAATGCTTTTCAAATCGCCCACGCTCAGCACGATGCGCGCGTTGGGAAACTCGCAATCAAAGAAGGTATCGCCCATCTGGTCTTTCAAATCCTTACGATCGACCACAATGAAAACGGTCGGGTCGGCAAGGGCTTCCGTCTTACGGAGTTTATAGGCAGTGTAAAGCATGGTGAGTGACTTGCCCGAACCTTGCGTGTGCCAAATCACGCCTTGAGCTTTTTCCGACTGCACCACCCTATCTACAATCTTGTTGGCGGCCCGAAGCTGCTGGTAACGCGCCACTTTCTTGATAATCCTGCCATCATCGCGCTCAAATACGATGAAATGTTGTAAAATGTCAAGCACCCGCTCCGGCTGTAGCAAGCCAATAATGCCGAACTTCATCTGCTCCAGCAATTGCCCGTTTGGAAGCCGTTCCACATCGAAGTGCATCAATCCGTCATCCTCGTCTTTGTAAACACGGCAAAGGTCGTTTTCGGGTTTCAGTAGCGGATTGTCGTACTTGTTGGCGATAATCGAATCCTTCCACTCGTTGAAGTACGATGCCGATGCGCCCGGAATGCCGTATTTGCTCAGCCGTCCGTTGCAGGCCACACCAAAGAGGTGACTGATGAACAGCTTGTCGCTTCGGCGGTCGTAGGTCTGGAACTGACGCACACCTTCGAGCCAGTTGGTGCCGCGCCGTGCGCATTGCTTGGCTTCGATGGGCACCAACGGGATACCATTCACCAACAGGCAAATGTCTGCCCGCACCTGCTGCACCGCATATTGGTTGGTGACGATGAACGAATTCTGCCAAATATCTTCAAAGTCGATGAAACGGACAGTGCGGTCTTTCCGGTCGATGGTAATGGTTACGCCTTCCGACAATTGGTTGAGGAACTTCTCGTTGCCCTCGATGGGAATAGGATTGCGCAAGTTGTTGAGCAGCGTCTCCACCGCCGACTTGGCCGCCTGCTGGCTGATGCCGTTAAGCTCCATCACCTTCTCCACCAATATCGGTTCAATCACCACATTAGTTTGCAGACGGTTATATTGCTTCAAATCCTCCACCGAACGGTATTCCCATCCAATCTGGGACAGCCATTCGGTGACTTTTGTTTCAACGGATTTCGCTTCGGATAATTTTGACATAACTTTTTAATTTACAATTAACAATGTACAATGTACAATTATTATTCTGCGGTGGTTTCGACAGGCTCAACCACCGGTCTTCTCGGTGTGGAAGTTTGTTTTTCTATTACGGTGCCTGAGCTTGTCGAAGGCACCGAAGACACCTCGCGGTCGTTATAGAAGCGGATGGAAGTTTTCATTTCAATTGACAATTATCAAATATTACTTTCTTTATTCTTTTGATATAACTCAACAACTTCGGAATGAATTTTTTTGATCTCAATACTCATATTATCTATATCTTTCATTTCACTTATTAAATTCATAGCAGGTTCTATATGATCCGACTTAGCCATAATTTCTTCTCTCGTATAATTCAAAATCGCTTTATAGTTAAGTTCTTTATTTCTTAACATGGTGGTGCTATCAATTGCACGGAGATATAATTCACGACCACATTCATAATCTTTTTCACGGAATTTGATCAGTCCTTTTGTTGCCGTTATGCAAATACCATCTACCTCTCCAACTAGTTTGTGATCAATTCGTTCTATGTATTTATTTGCTTCGTCAAGATTGTTTTCCAAAGCATAGTAGTATGCAATATTGTTCAATAATTGACAATCATTGGAATTGGACATTAGGCCTTTTTTTAAAAAAGTTATTGCAAGATTTTTATTGTTTAGTAAATCAGCAACACAACTTCCCATCATAACTGGCCTTTTTGAAAACGGCATGTCACAAAACCATTGGCATGCATTATTCAAAGCATCTATTAGATTATTATTATAGAAATTATATATTGCCATAGCTTCATAACTATACTGCGTTTTGATGTTAATTGCGCCTTTATCAAACAAACTCTTGTCTTTGCTATTCAAGACCCATTCAACTTGGGCAATTGAATTATCATTAGGGGAAACAAGTGATTGGGTAAACAATTTTCTGCTTTTCTTTCTATCTCCTGCCAACAAATGAACAGTACCAATAGATGCAGCTAATTCGGTTGTTGAAAAAGGAGAATAGTTGTTTGAATCGATGATTTCAATTCCTCGTTTTAGTAAATTTGAAACTTTCCCTTTCAGTGTATTTACAGATATTTCTGCAGAAAGCAACCATGGATCTTTTCGTAACATTCCGCTATGACGCAACACATATTGTGCTAAATCAAGTTCGTCATAATGAGTAAATAATCGCGTGGCACTTCTAATTACGAATCTATTATCAGGAGACAATTGCACGGCATATTTCATGGTCTGCATAGCTTTTCCCTCTTGTCCAAGAATAGAATAACACCGAGACAGCTCAACCCATGCAATTGGATTATATGGGAACTCGATAAGATGCTGTTTTAACACTCTAATTCTTTTTATAAAGTCTTGATTAGTTATACAATCGTTTAATTGTTTAATTGTAATACCCTCAATTACATCCTGTGAACCAATTGGACCATTAAGTATTCTATATGCCAATTCTTCTTGCGACGTGGTTATTTTTTGTTTATTGTTTAACAAGAATTGTGCTGCATCTTTAACATTGTTATTGTCATCGAATCCATTTACTAAAGCAGCACTTATCAAATCGGCAGCAAATGGAACACTGGAATTGTTCCGAAAATCTCGTATGTATGAATCAATAGATAATTTAGAAAAATCCTTGCTTTTTAATTTATTTGCATTTAATTCTCCTAAAGAAGCTGTGATCTCAAATGAACGCCAATTGGGAATAACCCTGCGTTCTTTTTCTTCAATTATTGCTGCCATGTTTTTATATTTAATTCTGCTTTTCTTCTTAATAATTCAAATTTTGTAATAAATCGCTCAAGACTATAACTATTTCCAACACTTGCAATATTCTTGGGATGTCCTCTTTTTTCCGGAAATGGGAAACAAAGATATTCTACTATTTGTTTTAGCTCATTTCGAAAATACTCCAACTCAATACAATTAGAAAATTCAGTCATAGCATCACCGAAGGCAGCGATCAAATAGGGTTTTACTTCATCAAAAGAACCTCTATAATTCTCCCATCTAAATTCGTTTGGAATATGTTTTAGCAATAATGCAGACATGCTGATTCCTGCAAAATAAAAAACAACCATACTCCCCAATAGATAACAATCGGTAGCGTAAGCTCGTTTTTCCCAATCTTGTTCATAATAACCATACATTAATTCTGGCGGTGCATAATTCCAATCTCCAGAATATATTTGATTATTGTATTGGTTTTCAATATCTTTACACATAGACCGTCCTAGATCTCCAATTTTTGACTCCTTGTCAAAAAGTAAAATATTTGATGGCTTCAAATCTTGATGCGAAACATTTACGTTATGTAATTGTTTGAGCCCAGTAGCAACTTCACGTAATGAATTCAATTTCCATGCAAGGTCTAATCTTTCTGAATATTGAAGGTTGTGCCTGACATCACCGTCAGCTAGCTCAAATATCAGATATGGAACAATATTGATAGAAAAGTTTGGAATAATTTCTTCTCCAGAATCAATGACGAAAGCGACCTTGGTCACATGTCCCATTTTACAGTGTTTAGAAAGATCTCTTTCATATTTATAAGCATTAATCATATCGCCAATGATATCAGTAATAGAACGGTTTTGCCCACTTTGTTCAGATAATTGGAAAAAAGGTGTGAAATTAAAAGCTTTTAGAAAGCATATGTTATCGTTTTTCTTTACCTTATAACAAATTGAAAATACGGAACCTGTAGAATTATCATCCTTAGTGATTTTTTCAATAACTGTCCAACCCGTTTTTAAGGTTATTCCTTTCAAATTATTCGCTGCACTATCTGTCATATGTTATAATATTTAAATGTTTTTTCTTTTACTCTCACCCTCCCCGTCAGCAGATTCTGCATCAGCGATTTCTTCAACCGCTCAAGGGTGGTGATTTTTTGTTGTTTCGACTTTTGTGATTTATCTATATTAGCAAATTTTCTATAAATCTCTTTTTGTTCTTCAGTATCTGATGGCAACAGGAACCTAAAAGAACAGTATTCTCTCGAATTTATATTCGGTTTTGCACCAACACGTTTCATCGCTATTTTAAATGCTTCAAAGAACTCCGATTTTGCAATCAAATCAAAATACTCTGGCAAAACCTTGCTCTTATCAAACGAGAATTTTATTAAATAGCCTGCATAAACTGCAAGTCCCATTTCTTTTTTGTACAAAAGAGACTTTCCAACCGTATCACCTGTTCTTGCGAAAAGAAAATCATCTTCTTCCAACAGGTATTTCGAATAGTTGTCGCCAGCCATTCCAGCTTTCCCATCCTCCAAAAGTTGACCAAAATCGTCAATATCTGTAATTCTGATAAAACGTGGCTTGGTTTCATCATAGTCAATTGCTGAAGCATTGGCTCCATAATCACCAGAATTTAAGCAAATGTCTTTTAATCTTTTCACTTCCCACCCCTTCGGCACTTTTCCGAACTTCTCGTCCATATAGAACTCATCATCTTTGCGGAGTGTGCCGTCGGGTTTCATGCGGCCGGTGAGGAGGTTCTGCATCAGGCTCTTCTTCAGCCGCTCGGCGGCGGCAATGCTGCCCTGCACCGCCGCTATCGCCTCGTCCACCTTCGAGAGAATATTGGCAATGGCGGTCTGTTCGGGAAGAGAGGGCTTGTAAAATTCCAATTTGCTAATAACGCCTTTGTCTGCGTGAGGAATGCCAGAACCTGCCGTTTTTGCTTTCAAAATATACTCCAAGTTCTGGAAAGAATAACCGAAATACGCTTTGTTTATCTCTGTTTTATCAAATTTTAGCATCGTCATTGTTGATGCTAAAATCCCCTTCTTGGAAATCAATATTTCACCAGCATTACTGCCATCCCACAACACAATCACCTCACCGTCATCTATCACAATAGTTTTTGCATCTTGCTTTGCATACAATTCTGGGTTGGAAACACCTCTTAAATAGTCAGGGGACAAATACGGCAAGGTGTCCAACAATTCGCTGTCGAACAAAACTTTCGGCGTTTTACCCTTTATATAGTTGGTTATGTATTTGCCTATTTTCTCCATCATTGTTCATTGTCAATTGTACATTATTCATTCCCAATTACTTCCCAATGGCCACCCTTATCGGGACCCACGCGGCGGATGATGCCGTTTTCATGCAAATTCTTCAACATCCTTGCAATTGTCCTTCTGGAAATATGAATCAGTTCCGCATATTGCTCGTATGTATAGTTGGGATGCTCTATAATTGCAAACAACAACTTTTTTTCATTATCCATTCGGTCGTTTACAGTGTCATTTTCTAGGGCATTTTCAGTGCCATTTTCAGTGCTATTTACAGTGTCATTTGCAATGCCATTTTTATTTTTTTTCTTGCTTTTCAATGCGCCTTCCATTTCGCTTTTCTCCACAATTTCCCAGTAACCATCTCTGTCGGAACCGATGCGGCGGACAACTTCATTTTCGCGCAACCTATTGAGAATCTTCCAAATACCACTTCTTGACAATCCTGTGATTTTCTGAAAAATAGGAATCGGAGCCGAAGGGTTTGCCTTGATGGTTTCTATGATAAGATGCTCGTTTTTGACGCTGCTTTTTTCGAGTATCATGTTACTTTTCATGTTACTTTTTTTCGCGGTATCTTTTTCTTCCCTCATTGCCGAGGTGAGTTTCACCTTCAGCATAAAATCTATCTGCTTATACTCCGGCGCAGGGTTGCCGGCTTCGGCCATTTCGCGGAACATACGGTCAACGCCTTCGCCGAACTCCTTCACCAGCTTGTACTGCTGCATAAACTGGACAATTTTCGGATTGCGCGAGAAGTGCATCTGCCGTATATTGTCGATGCGCACCATGCCCGGCAATATGCCCGGACTTTCCACCACATAATGGTGGTCGAAAATTTTCACTATGATGTCCGTGCCCAATATGCTGTAGTCGCGGTGAGCCACGGCATTCACGATGAGCTCTGTCCAGCAGAAAGGCGGATACTGGGGAATGGTGACAAATCGGGCGTCCTCGCCCAAAAAGCTGTATTCCTTTATCTGTGTGTCCACAAAATCAATGGCCTTTTGCGTCATCTCCACAATGCGCCCCTCAAACGACACATCTTTCACCACGTTCATTTCCCGTCCAAAACGTTCCTCATCGCCGTCGTAACGTACAATGCGGATTCGTGCACGTTGGAAAAACTTCTGCGGGTCCTTGCCGAACAACAAGATGGCCGCCCCGGAAACTTTATCCGCTCCGTTCGCAGTGGTAACATAGCCTTTGTTGGTACGCAGGTAAGTCTCGGCATCTTTGGCATAACCTATTTTGTCGCAAAACTCCTTAACATAGTCAAGGTCTAAGTCGTCCATAGTTGCTCCATAAACAGGCTCGTCTTCGTAATAGCGGCCGCCTTTGGCATAGAACAACTGCATACGCATCTCAAAATTCAGTTTTTTCGACTTGTCGCCAACCCGATAGAAAGCGTCGTCGGCTTGGTTGGCATGCACCTGCATGCTGGGTTCAACATGCATCACTAAAACCCGATTGGGAGTTCCATTTGCATCAGTGCAATCAATGAAATGCACCTCAACGTTTACCGAGGGGACACAGAAATCGAAAGGGGCTCTGAGCAACTCATTCAGATGGTCGTCGTTCCCGTTGATGCCCGTAATACGGCCGTCATCCTCTATGCCTATCACCACATCGCCACCATCGGCATTGGCAAAAGCAACCAGTATCACCGCCAATGATTTTGCATCAATCCGAAAGCTCTTGCGGTCGAACTGCTGCCCTTCGGGCTGATGTTGCAATGTATGTATGTCGAATTCTCCCATTCTCGTAAACTATTAATTATCAATTGTTTCCAACAGTTTCTCCAACTCCTTCTCCACCGTTGTTTCCGCTTGCATCGCCGCCTTGAAATCGGCAATGGCTTGCTTCAAATCAATCTGCTCTTCCGGCTCGAAGGTATCCACATAGCGCGGGATGTTGAGGTTGAACTCGTTCTCCTCAATCTCGCCCATATCCACGATGGAGAAATAACGCTTGCGCAGTTCGGGGTCAGCCAGCATCTGCAAAAGTTCCGCCTCCACGTCGGCAATGGCTTTGCGCTGCTTCACGGCTTTTTCGTTGGCGGCGTTCTCTCGTGCCGTCTTGTCGGCCAGCAATTTGTCCAACGCTTTCTGCGCAGCCTCCACGGCCTTCAACTCTCCGGCAGTTGGCTTCTTGTTATTATCCACTTTGTTTTGTACCGCCAATTGGGCTTTGGCCAACTTATCGGTTTGCTTGGCAATCTCTTCTTTGGTATCGTTTTCAATTTCGGAAAGCTGGAAATCCAACTCCTCTTCAATGCGGATATGCAACCGGTTTTTCTGGAGTTTGATCCAATGCTTGGCCTTTTCCACATCGCCCCAACTTTCCAAAATGGTGGAGATGCGCAGCACATCCTGTGGTTCCAACACGCTCATGTTGGCCTCTTCGCGGCACCAGCCCTTCTTGGCGGCATACACCATCAGCACCTTGTCTTTGCGCTCCTCGGGCTTGTTTTTGTCGAAAAAGATGATGGCACCGGGGATGGTCGTACCGTAAAATAGGTTGCCCGGCAGCACCACAATGGCATCAATGATGTTGGTATGCTGCGAGAAGTCCACTCCTTGCAGGAAACCGCGTCGAATCAGGTATTCCACATCAGCCTTGCGGTTCTGGCCGTCTTCCTCTTCGGTCTTTTCGGGCTGTCCGCGGAACAAAACACCCTGCGGACACACCACACCGGCCTTGCCTTTCTCATCCAACGAAGCGATGATATGCTGCAAGAAGGCAAAGTCGCCGTTGCTATATGGTGGAATGCCGTAAATCAAACGGTTATAGGCATCCGTAAACTCCTTTTTGTATTCAATCTGCGGGGTGCCGTCCTTCTTCGGTTTTGTGTTGCCATTTTTGTCCTTTTTTGGTTCTCCGTTCTGTGCCCAGTTCTCCATCGAAAAAGGGAAATTGGCCATAACCTTGTCGAAGGTGCGCAGTTCCAGCTCATTCTCTTCGTCCTTGAATTTCGGGTCGCGGATGGTGTCGCCCTGCTCAATGCGGGCATCCAAGCCATGCAGAATCATGTTGATGTTGCAGATGGCCCACGTGTTCCACACCAATTCCTGTCCGAAAAGTCGGATGCTCTTTTGTGTGTCATAGCTGGCGCGGGCGTACTTAGCGGCATTCAGCAGGAAACCGCCGGAACCGCAAGTGGGATCATACACCGTCTCGCCTTTCTGCGGTTTTAGGTAGCGCACAATGATGTCCACCACCTCTTGCGGCGTGTAGAACTGTCCCGCCATGGTGCCGCCCTTGTTTTCGTCGGCAAACCGCTTGATCAGGTATTCATATGCATCACCCAGCACATCCACGGTCACATTCTTGTTGCTCAAATCCACTGCGCTCAGGTAGTTGATGAGGTTGGTCAGCACTTCGGGGTCAAGTTTCTTGCCGCCGGAGCCGTCAGGGGCAGGTTCATTCCACCGCACCGTATTGATGATACCTTTCAAGATGTATTTGCCGTTTTGGTCCACATTCTGGTCTGCGATAGCATTCACCGCTGCATCCAAAGTCGCGTTTTTCTTATCAATGGGTGCTTTACGCACATCTTCCCAGAAACAACCGTCGGGAATCTGAAAATCATGTTTTTTCTTGGTGATGACTTCCAACTCGCGAGGTGAAGGTTCCCGCACATAATCCACTTTGAAATGCTCTGTCGCATCTTCTATCTCCCACTGGTAATTATCGGATAATCGTTTGAAAAACAGAAGAGAGAGAATATACGATTTATAGTCCTCCACCTTGTCGCGAAGGATGTCTGCCATGCCGAAAAGTACGTTACCAAGAGCTTGCTTCGTTATCATATATACAAACTATAAATAGAGAGCAAATATACATTTTTTATCAAAACATCTTGGACATATTCGTTTTAAAAAGATAATAAACTCAGACTATCATTAATCATTGTCTAGGCGTCTTTTCATTTTCTATCAAACCCATTACCTTTCCAAAAATAATGCTACATTTGCAGCCACAAGACAATCGGACAAATAATTTTCAAATAAAAAGGATGTACCACATAAAAAGTTAAGTTGCATGAGAAAATTTCTTCTATTGACAATTATGCTAACAGGATGCCTGGGATACGGACAGAAACATCCCCTTTTGCTTTATGGGCCCGATGACAAGGGAACAGTCTATACCAGCATTGAGGAAGCATTAGCTACAAAAGAAAAGGTATATCGCCTCAAGCTGACAAAACTTCCACAAAAGGATTCGCTGCCAGAAGAAATATTCCAATTGACCGAACTGCGGGAACTCACAGTCAAAGGATGTAAACTAAACCTGTTAAACCAGAATATCTCCAAGCTGCAGCATCTTCGTTTACTGAACCTGGACAGGAACAGACTCCTTAGATTGCCAAACAGTATAGGCGAATTGAATGAGTTGGAAATGCTCATCATCAGCCGCAATATGATCGAGATACTGCCTGATTCCATTGCAAAATTGAAAAGTCTGCACACAATTGATGCATGGGACAACCCCATGTATGTTCTACCAGAAAGCATTACACATCTACAAAACACATTAAAAACCCTAGATTTACGACAAATTCCACTAACCAAATGGGAATATGAAGCCATGGAACAACTACTTCCAAAGACAGACATTCTCTTCACCAACATCTGCGAATGCGAAAACAGACGCGATCATAACTGATTTACATTTGTCAAAAAAAATCAATCCGAAGCACTTGGATATACATTTTTTTGTTCATCCGATTCAATAATTGTATATCTTTGCGGCGTCGTATTTCAAATCAAAGCAGTATGAAAACCAAGTACATCGACCTCATCCAGCAGACCTACGAGTTTCCCCAAGAGGGCTTCAGCGTAGAAGATAACGAATTGTTATTCAACAATGTACCACTCATGGATGTCATCAAGCAGTATGGCACCCCGTTACGTATCACCTACCTGCCCAAGATCTCGGAAAACATCCATAAAGCGAAACGTTACTTCAACGTTGCCATCGCCAAAGCAGACTACCAGGCTTCGTACCATTACTGCTATTGTACCAAAAGTTCTCATTTCGAATTCGTATTATCCGAAGTGTTGAAAAACGATGTTCACCTGGAGACTTCGTCGGCTTTTGATTTGAATTTGATTGAAACCCTGAATGAATTGGGTCAGTTCGACAAGAGCAACTACATTATATGCAACGGATGCAAGAAACAGGCATACATCGACAATATTGCGATGATGTTGGAGAAAGGTTATGTGAATACAATTCCTGTTTTAGACAGCAAGCGGGAGTTCGACCTGATTGAGAAGCAGGTGACAACGCCATGTCAGGTCGGCATCCGCATTGCATCAGAAGAAGAGCCACGTTTCGAGTTTTACACCTCCCGTCTAGGCATCCGATACAATGACATCATTCCCTTTTATCAAGAGCGCATCAAGAAAAATCCGAACTTCAAGTTGAAGATGCTGCATTTCTTCATCAACACGGGCATCCACGACACTGCTTACTATTGGAATGAGTTGACGAAGTGTGTCAATTTGTATTGCGACCTCAAGAAGATCGCCCCGGAGTTGGACTCTTTGAACATCGGCGGCGGCTTCCCCATCAAGACTTCCCTCTCCTTTGAATATGACTACGAATACATGGCCGAGGAGATCGTGTCACAGATCAAGCAGATCTGCACGCGCGAGGGCGTCATGGAACCTGAGATCTTTACCGAGTTCGGCTCCTACACCGTCGGCGAGGCCAGCGCGGTCCTCTATTCCATTCTTCAACAGAAGCGCCAGAACGACAGGGAGTTATGGAACATGATCGACAGTTCCTTCATGACCACCCTACCCGACTCCTGGGCCCTCAACCAGCAGTTCATCATCTTGGCCATCAACCACTGGGATAGGGAATACGAGCGAGTCTTCTTGGGCGGCCTTACCTGCGACAGCATGGACTACTACAATGCAGAAGCCAACCTCAACGCTGTTTTCCTGCCTCAGATCGACTCCTGCAACTACCGCGGGGAGGACAGCGACGATATCCAGTACATCGGACTCTTCAACACCGGCGCGTATCAAGAGGCCCTCGGCGGATACGGCGGCATACAGCATTGTCTCACTCCTGCGCCGAAACACATCATCATCGACCGTGACGAAGAGGGTGAAATCACCACCAAACTATTTGCTAAAGAACAGAGTTACAAGTCGATGCTGAAAATTTTAGGATACTAGCCAACCATACAATATTTTTTATATTTTTGCGGTCGGGTAAGTCTTGTACGATCTGCTCCCTTTTAACTCCCCCAGGACAGGAATGTAGCAAGGGTACATTGGTTGTAGCGATGCGATATAAGTAGCTTGCCCTTTTTTTATGTAGCCTATGATCTTAAAGATATACCCCGAGAATCCCAACCAGCGCCACGTCAGCAGAGTCATCGACTGTCTGCAGGACGGCGGCATTGTCATCTACCCCACCGACACTATCTACGGCATGGGGTGCGACATCTTCAAGCAGAAGAGCATCGAGCGCATCACAGAGATACTGGGGGATCGCAAGAAAAAAGACTCCATGACCTTCATCTGCGCCGACCTCAGCGACATTTCCAACTACACCAAGCCCATCCCCAACAACATCTTCAAGGCCATGAAGAAGGTGCTCCCCGGACCATTCACCTTCATCCTTGAGGCCAACAACAATGTTCCCAAGTTGTTGCAGAGCAAAAAGAAGACCATCGGCATCCGCATCCCCGACAATCCCATCATCTTGGAAATCGTCAGACAATTAGGGCACCCCATCCTCTCCACATCCGTAAAAGACGAGGATGAGATCATCGAATACACCACAGACCCCGAACTCATTTACGAGCGTTTTGAGGACTTGGTGGACATTGTCATCGATGGCGGTTATGGCGACAACACACCCTCCACCGTGGTGGATTGCACCAGCGGCGAGATTGAAATCATCCGTGAGGGGAAAGGGGACGTTAACCTTCTATAGGTTTCTCGTTAGAAGGCCAAAACAGCAACAGCAACGGCATCATCAGTGAGAACATCACGCGACCCGTCTGCGCCTCCAGCGTGTCCTCCACCACCATGGACATGAGCATCAGCATCACGAATCCGACATATACATAGCTGACCTGTTTGCGCATCCGCACAAAGGGATAGACAATCATGAATATAAAATAGAGGATCATGACAATGCCGCTCATCAATCCGAAGGTCAGGAACTGATTATGGCAGCCTCTTTGTTTCTTATGCGCAATCGAGGAGCCGTCCACATCGAGCTGTGCGTCTATCCTATCTTTCTGATCTCCCAATCCTACTCCTAAAAGTGGATGTTGACAGAATATCTTCCAGGATGTCTTCCACAATTCCAGTCGCTCCAAGAGTGAAGAGTTCTCAATATAGTTGCAGCACTTGTACAGTGAAATGGAAAAATAGGTCGGATACAGGGTACTTCTAAAATCCAAGTTTCTGGGATACAAATAATTGCTAATACCTCGTTCGATGTTACGGATATCCTTATGTTCTAACGACATGAGTGCCTCGTAGTCCTTATGCAGACCTTTTGAATTCAGATATCGGATCAGCACATTCTCCCGATGTTCCGTCAGGGCGGAGTCGGAGCGCAGCGCCCAGGCTTTCTGAAGTTCATCGTGGCAGACATAATATCCTATCCGGTGACCGTTTTCAACCGGGGTGTTCTTATCAAAGGTGTAAAGGTTTCCCGCCGCCGTCTCCGTGGTCGTAACCACCCGGTCCTTGTCGGTAAAGAACTGCACCGAGATGATGACCAGATAGGTACCGAGGAGGAGCATCAGCAGGAGGACGACAGCGCTCATCCACTTCTTTTTCCCAGGGGCGACGATCAGTTGCCAGAGGGCATAGCAGAAAATGAGCACCAAGATACTGACGATGCCAGTCATCGTGTGGGAGAACAGCACATAAACGAAGAACATCAGCGCCAGCAAGGCATAGACAGAGCGTTGTGTGCCGGCCGAATCGCTGGAGATCATATAGGCAGCTGACAGAATGAACGACAGCACCACGCAGAGGCTGAATCGGATATGGTCCACGAACAGGGAGATCTCCCGCATCTCCGTCACATCTTTCACCAGCCAGTAGATCCACGAAGTCAGGCAACAGAACAAGGTGCTGATGATGAAGCTGTGCAGGAAAATTCTGGTAGCCTTCGGGGAGAGCGGGCGGGAGGTCGTCAACAGCACTGGCAGGAAGATGAGCGGGAGTTGAGCCAGCAACTCGTGACCCGCAGCATGCCAGTTGTCGGTACGCAGCAAGCCCATCAGGAGGAACAGATAGAGGGCCGCAAAGACAAAGCCCACCTTCTGGCTACAGATACGCTTCCACTTTTCTTTCCAGTCCCACTCGGCCACCCAGTTCAAAAAAAGGACAAAGACCGACAAGCCCATCAGAAAATGGGACAGAGGCAGGGAGACCACCAATGTGATCAGCCCCAGCACATAGATATAATAATGTACGTCGTGACGTTTCAAGAGCGTTAGTTTTTAGGGGAGAGAATCTTCTGATAACGCTGGGTGTCAAGCAAGACCTCCTTGGCTGTTTTCACATCGGGGTCGAAGCCCAGCATATTCATATAACGACCGCGTTGATAATAGTAACGAACCACAATCTCGGTACTCAGATATTCCTTGATTTCGTCCTTGTAGGTCTCCAGGTCGCGTGACTTGTCCTCTTCGAGTTTCTTCTTGAGGGCATTGTACTCCTTTTCTATCTGGGCGAACCCCTTCACCTCCTCGGCATCCTTCTTGAAGAGAGCCAAAGCCTTTTCCATTTCCGTTTCATAGGAAAAATCCTTGTCTTTCAAGAAATGGAGGAAGTCGGCATAGGTGGCGTCATCCACCTTGAACTTATCCGCGGGAGGGATTGAGGGGTGGGTGGCATGATACTGGTTGGCGTAGTCGAAGATCAGGTTGTGCATCACCAGGGCATAGAGCACATCGCTGAGGATCGTGTCCTCCGTGATGACATCGGGCTCCACGCCGCCCTTGTCATAGACCGTGCGTCCGTGCTTGGTCTTGAAAGCCACGGCCAAAGAGTCCGGAATCTTATAAGCGCCCTGGGTGGTATCCTTTTCGAAATACTCGATATTCTGGACACAGCGGCCGGAGGGAATATAATATTTGGCCACGGTAATCTTCATGGAAGTGTTGAAGTCGAGGGGCAGCACATTCTGCACCAAGCCTTTGCCGAAGGTCTTCTTGCCCACGATCACGCCTCTGTCAAGGTCCTGGAAGGCGCCGGCCACGATCTCGGAGGCGGAGGCACTGTGTTCGTTGACGAGCACCACTACGGGGATCTCCTTGTCAGTGGCTGCCGAGGCAGTCTTATGCACACGTTGCATCTCGGGAATCTTGCCTTTGGTCTCGACGATCTGCACGCCCTGGTCCACAAAGATATTCATGATGTTGACGGCCTCGTGGAGCAATCCGCCGCCGTTGTTGCGCAGGTCGAGAATCAGATAGCGCATACCCTCTTTCTTGAGTTGGAGGAACGCGTTACGCACCTCTTCACCGGCCTTGTCGGTGAACTGGTCCAGCTTGATATAGCCGACACCGTCGCCCAGCATGCCGGAGTATGGGATGTTCGGCATCTTGATCTCCTCACGCACAATGGTGAATGTCAACGTTTTATTCTCGGTAGGACGGAAGACCTCGATGGTCATGGTGGAACCGGGCTGACCCTTCATGGCGGCACTCACATCGTCGGAGCTCTTGCCCACCAGCGACTGTCCATTGACCTTTTTGATGATGTCGCCTGCACGGAGACCCGCCTTCTGGGAAGGAGTGTTCTCATAGGGCTCGGAGATGACCACGTCGTCACCCTTCTGTTGGATGAGGGCACCCACGCCACCATACTGGCCCGTCGTCATCATACGGACATCTTCGATCTCGGACTCCTTGAAATAAACGGTATAGGGATCGAGGCTGGCCAGCATGGCATCGATGGCCGTCTCGGTCAGTTTGCCGGGAGAGATCTCATCGGCATATTTATCATTCAACTCCTTCAGAATGGAGACGAAGATATCCACATTCTTGGCAATATCAAAATCATTTTGCGCGGATACGGGCATCGCAAAGAACGCCACAAATACCCAAAGCAGCCATTTTCTCTTCATATTGATTCTTTTCTATTAAAGGCGGCAAAAATAATAAAAAATGAAATGTACAGGATGACGGATTACAAGTCGCGATAACTCCGGATAGACTTGGCCACGTTGATGAGGTGGTCGGCCACACGTTCCGCGTTGGATGAAAGGGAGAGATACTGGGCTCCCACCTCTGCGGAACAGACTCCCTTGCCGAGGCGGACGATATGGTTATCTTCCATCATCTTGGAGATATCGTCAATCTCTTCTTCGATGACGTTGGCGCGAGCCAGGGCTTCAACATCCTCATTTACATAGGCATTTTTGACTTCCTTGTAAAGATTGTTGATATGGGTGCGCAGGTTCTCGATCTCAGAGAGTGCCGTATCGGAGAATGTCTGTTGCAGATTACGAAGGCTCTCCGCGTATTCCACAATATTCTCCGCATAGTCGCCAATACGTTCCAAATCGCGGACGGAGCGGAATGTAGTGGAGAGATAGACATGGTCTTTCTTGCTCAGCTGGCTTGCTTCTGCCAAGCGCACCACAAAGTCGATGATTTCCACATTGAGATAGTTGAGTTCTTCCTCCTGGTGGTCGAAGATATCTTTTTCATCAAAATTCATCTCACTGATAATGCGGAGAGAACGATTGAAATTCTCCATGGCGATATCGGCCATATTGACAATTTCTGCCTTCGTCTGCTCCAACGCCATCGGAGGGGTCTTCAACATGTTTTCATCGATAAAATAGAGATGCGGGGCATTGGGGTCGGATTCTTTCTGGCTGTCGGGGACAATTTTGCACACCAACTTGATCAGCAGTGTTGTCAATGGCAGGAAGATGACCACCGTCAAGACATTGAAGAAGGTGTGGAACATAGCCAACTGTGTCTGAGGCGCGTTCGGGAAGATATGGGTGAATATCGACCCATAAGTAGCGCCGGTAAAGATTTTTATCAAGCCTTCTATGCACAAGAAGATGACCACACCCACCACATTGAAGAAGAGGTGTATCAGGGCGGTGCGTTTGGCATTCACGCCGCTGGTGAGGCCAGCCACCAGAGCTACCACACAGGAACCGATATTGGAGCCCATCGTCAGGAAGATGCCTTGGTCTATGGAGACCAGGCCGGAGACCACCATGGCAAGGGCTATGGAGGTCATCACGGAGGAGCTTTGGATAATAGCGGTCAGCAGCACACCGATAAGCACCACAACAACAGGGTTGCTGATGCCGGCGAGAAAGAGCTTCACAGAGTCAAGGGCTGCAAAGTCGGCCATAGAGCCGCTCATCATCTCCAGACCCACAAAAAGCATGCCGAAGCCCGTCAAGATTCCACCCACACGCTTCCACAGATCTCGTTTGGCAAAGATCGAGATAAAGGCGCCGATACCGGCCAGAGAGGAAAAGATGACCGCCATCGTGAGGGCGTTGGCACCTCCGAACATACCCAGGGCCACAATCTGCGCCGTCACCGTCGTACCGATATTGGCTCCATAGATGATCGTAGCCGCCTGTACCAGGGAGATGATGCCCGCGTTCACCATACCGATGGTCATCACGGTGATGGCACCGGAACTCTGAATGGCGGCGGTACCGACCGTGCCGATTCCCACTCCGATCAGGTTATTCTTGGAAGCTTTGGAAAAAAGTCTTTTTAATTTATTGGAAGATGCCGATTCCAGATTCGAGCTCATCATCTGACAAGCCACCAAAAAGATACCGACACCAGCAGTAAGCGTTAAAAGCGCTGATACTATTATAGTTATATTCATACAAAAAAAATCGTGCAAAAATAATAAATATTTCGTATGTTTGCACCCTATTCTTTATATATAAATTCACTATGGGAAAACGCTACTGGAACGAATATCAGAAGAACATCGCAAGAGATCATTTCTTCTACGAGCGCAGTTGCATACGGCAAACTTTCTTCCCGGGTTCCGAGGCTGCCTTCATCAACATGATCCGTAACGACCTCGGACTTGACATCTACGACTCCTCGCACCAGCATACCTGTACGGGCATCGGCTACCATTCCGACGTGGTGCCTTTCGAGACGACCATGACCATTGTGGCCCGTCTCTTTTCTTTAATGACGGAGAAGGGTTACGAGAACTATGTGCCATCGTGTGTGACCTCTTTCGGGCTGTTCACCGAGATACTAGAGAAATGGGAGGAGGACCCTGCATTGTTGGAGCAGGCGCGCGAGCTGCTGTACAAAGCCACCGGACGCACCTTCAACCTGCCCAAGAATATCGCCCATCCTTCCGACATCATCTTCTCATATCGCAACGAGTTGAAGGAGAAGATGAAATACCAGCTGGTCAACCGGTTCACAGGCAAGCCGCTTCGGGTGGTGGAGCACATCGGCTGTCATTATGCCAAGATCTTCCCCAAGCACGGTGTCGGCAATGCCGAGTTCCCCTACGTGCTGGCCGGCATGATCGAGTCGTGGGGCGGCGAGGTGGTGGACTATCCCGAGAGACGGCACTGCTGCGGCTTCGGCTTCCGCCAGTATCTGGTCCAGGAGAACAGAGGCTACTCCGTGGCCAACTCCCGCAAGAAGTTCGAGTCCATGGAGCCTTACGAGCCCGACTTCATCGTGGCCAACTGTCCGGGGTGCGCCATGTTTCTGGACAAATGGCAATACACCATCGCCGAGATGGAGCACAAGACCTATGACAAGGAAGGCTACGGCATCCCCGTGCTCACCTATGAAGAGATGGCGGCCCTCCTCCTGGGTTACGACCCCTGGGTGCTCGGGCTGCAGCTCCATCAGGTGCAATGCGAGAGCCTGTTGAACAAAATCGGCATCGAATACAACCCCAACGACAAATACAAAGGCTATGACGGCAAGATTCTGCCGTTGCCGAACAAGCCCTCCGTACTCAAAGTATAAACAATCTCTAATCACAGAAAAAAAACTAACGACATGTCAAAAATAGCTATCATAGGAGCGGGTGCCGCCGGCATTGAAGTCGCTGCCATCTTGTCTCAGCAGCACGACATCGACCTCTTCGAGAAGGAGGCCACCCCATTATGCAATATCCGCAACAAAGCCTTGTTGTTTCCGGACTTCACCTCCGCGGACGAGCTGGCCGACCGGTTGGAAGAGAAGTTGAAGAATCCCCGTATCACGACCCATTACGGCACCGCCATCACCGGCCTGCGAAAAGTCCAGGACGGCTGGCAGTTGGCCGATGCCACGGGCGGCACTTACGAAGCCGGCTACGTGGTTCTCGCCACGGGCTACGAGGTCTTCGATGCTCACAAGAAAGAGGAGCTGGGCTACGGCATCTATCCGGGCATCATCACCTCTCTGGATCTGGAGAAGATGATCAAGGCCGGCAAGGTCACCAACTCGATAGGCGACACGCCCAAGTCCATCTCTTTCCTGCAGTGTGTCGGCTCCCGCGATGAGAAGTCGGGCAACCACTACTGTTCCAAAGTATGTTGCGTCACAGCTGTCAAGCAAGCCATCGAGTTGCGCAAGATGATGCCCGATGTCTCCGTCTATGTCTTCTACATGGACCTCCGCATGTGGGGTCAAGGGTTTGAGGAGATGTACCGCACCGCGCAGGAGCAGTACGGCATCAACTTCGTCAGAGGCCGTATCTCGGAGGCCGCAGCCACCTACGACCAGCGGGTGCAACTGAAAGCCGAGGACACGCTGATGGGAGTACCGCTCAACATGAACACCGACCTGTTGGTGCTGATGGTGGGCATGTGCCCCTCCGCAGGGACTGCCCAGCTGGCCAATGCCGCCGGCATAGCAGGGCGTTACAACTTCGCCCAGAGCGTTTCCGAGCATCTGAACGACAACCTGACAGGACAGGAAGGTCTCTTCCTGGCAGGTGCCTGCAAGCGTCCCATGTCCGTCAACGACACCATCCAGGACGCCCGCGCCGCCGCCATCACCATTCTTGATAAAATTTCATAAACAACATAACCTTTCTACGATATGAGTTATATTGAATTCGACAAAAACGACCTCGTCAACCTGCACTTCTCCACATCGCGGGAGATTCTTCGTTGCAGCCGGACAGGTTCTTTCGCCACCACCACCCTCGTGGGCCTCAACACCCGGAAATATCACGGCCTCTTCATCGTGCCGCAAGACCGGATGAACGGCGACCGGCACCTGCTGGTCTCCAGCCTCAACGAGACAGTCGTCATCAACAACATGGATTTCCACATCGGCAACATCCAATACAAAGGTGGCATCATCGAGCCCAAGGGGAACAAATACCTCCAGCATTTCACGGCCGACAACATCCCGTCATATCTGTACCGTGTGGGGAAATTCAACTTCTCCAAAGAGCTTCTGTTTCTCAACAATGCCGACAGACTGATCATCAAATACACCATCCTGGACGATTTCGAGAGTGCCTCGTTCATCTTCAACCCGCTGCTCGCCTTCCGTTCCATCCATAGTCTCACCCATTGCAACGATGCTGTGAATACGGGCTATAAAACGGTGGATCAAGGTATCGGCTATTGTCTGTACGACAACTACACGCCCGTATTTATCCAATGTTCGGAGCCGATCTATTATGAGCACGGGCCGCAATGGTACCATGATGTGGAATACGAAGAGGAGCTTCGTCGCGGCTATGAAGGTCTTGAGGACCTGTACATGCCCGGCCGTATGACAGCGCGCGTGTCGGCCAAGGAGTTCTACATCACCATTGGCACAGAGCCCACCGACCCCAAGAAGCTCGCCGAGCTCTACGAGCAAGAGAGCACCTATCACACCAACCGTTCTTCCTTCTTCAACTGTCTGAAGAATGCGGCAGAGCAGTTCATCGTCAAGCGCAACGGCCATGCCGAGATCATCGCCGGCTATCCTTGGTTCGGACGCTGGGGGCGCGACACCTTTATCGCCCTGCCGGGTCTGACGCTGGCCCTCAACAAGCCGGATCTCTGCAAAGAGATCATGGACAACATGATAGCCGAGATGAGCGACGGTCTCTTCCCCAATATCGGCAATGGTGACGCAGCTGCCTACAACTCCGTGGATGCCCCTCTGTGGTTCTTCCGGACTCTTCAGTTGTATGCTGAAAAGACTCGCAGCAAACGCAAGATATGGGAGGAGTATGGCGACACGATGAAGAAGATTCTCAACGCCTATCGCTACGGCACCCTCAACCACATCCATCGTTTGGACAACGGGTTGATCTACGCCGGCGGCGAAGGACTGGCCCTCACCTGGATGGACGCCATCGTCGATGGCAGACCCGTGACCCCGCGCACAGGCTGCCAGGTGGAGATCAACGCTCTCTGGTACAACGCCGTCAAGTTCAGCCTCGAGATTGCACAAAGCGCCAAGGACAAAGAATTCGTCAAAGAATGGGAAGAGCTCATCAAGGATTTTCCGGCTGTCTTCAAAGAACATTTCTGGTCCAAAGAGATCGGATATCTGGCCGACTACATCAATGGTGACTACCAGAATTTCCAGGTACGTCCCAATATGATGATTGCAGCCTCCCTGCCCTATTGTCCTGTCAGCGAGAAGATCCGCCAGCTGATTTTGAAGCGCACCTGTGAAGAGCTGCTCACCGAGAAGGGTATCCGCAGCCTTTCTCCCAATGATTCGGAATACAAGGGTCATTACTACGGCAACCAAGCAGAGCGCGATGCCGCCTATCATCAGGGCACTTGCTGGATATGGTTACTCTTCCCGTTCACAGATGGCATGTTCGCTGTCTATCAAGACTCCTGCATCCCCTTCTTGGAAAAGGTGCTCTATCGTTTCGACAGTTGCATGACCCACTATGGCATCTCCACTATCGCCGAGATCACCGACGGAGACCCTCCCTTCAAGCCCAACGGCTGTATCTCGCAGGCATGGAGTGTCGCTGCGCTGCTGTATATCAAGTGGCGTATCGAACAACACACAAGAAAATAATTTAATGTAATGAATTAACACAATACAATATGAGAGTTTTAATGTTTGGATGGGAATTTCCTCCTCACATCTCCGGAGGTCTGGGAACCGCCTGCTACGGTCTCACCAAGGGACTGTCCCTCAACGGGGTGGATGTCACCTTTGTCATGCCGAAAGCCTCCGGCGACGAAGACCCCACGTACGTGCGGGTCGTCAACGCCAGCGATGTGGAGGTGGACACCCGCATGGCCAGTTTCTACACGCGTGACGCCCAGGTATCCTACCTGCAAGTCAACACGAACCTGATTCCCTATGTGGGTTTGGACGACTATTACAATGTCGTCAACCAGATCGACAGCGGTCTGATCACTGAGCACACCCGCACCGAGCGGCGTCGTTATATCTTCACGCCCGGCTACGGGCCCAACCTGATGCAGGAGGTGGCCCGTTATGCGGAAGTGGCGACAGAGATTGCCAAAAATGAAGAGTTTGACATCATCCATGCCCACGACTGGCTGACCTACCGGGCGGGCATCGCCGCCAAGAAAGTGAGTGGCAAGCCTTTGGTAGTGCATATTCACGCAACCGAATATGACCGTTCCGGAGAGAACAACCGCAACGACATTGTCTATAACATGGAGCGGGAGGGCATGATGGCCGCCGATGCTGTCTGCGCCGTCAGCAACCTGACCCGCCAGATCGTCATCGAGAAGTACGGCATCCCCGCCGAGAAGGTCTATACCCTCCACAACGCGGTGGTCCCCAACCCACAGAAGCACGCCTTCGCCAAGAATGTGAACGAGAAGATCGTCACCTTCCTCGGCCGCGTCACCTTCCAGAAAGGGCCCATCTATTTTGTGGAGACCGCCAAGATGGTGCTGGACCGCGATCCGAACGTCCGTTTTGTGCTGGCCGGCGACGGCGACATGATGAAGGTAGTCATCGACCGCGTGGCGGAACTGGGCATCTCCGACAGGTTCCACTTCACCGGCTTCCTGCGCGGCACCGACATCGACAAGATGTTCGGCATGAGCGATGTCTATGTGATGCCCTCCATCTCCGAGCCCTTCGGCATCTCTCCTCTGGAGGCTATGCAGTCCAAGGTCCCCGTCATCATCTCCAAACAGTCCGGTGTGTCGGAAGTGCTCAACTACGCCATCAAGGTGGACTTCTGGGACATCAACGCCATGGCAGACGCCATCTACGGCATCATCCACTATCCTTCTCTATACAATGTCCTCTCCGTCAAAGGTCAGGAAGAGGCCAATAACCTCAAATGGGAGGATGTAGCTAAAAGACTTAAGTTGATTTATGAAAAATACGCATGATATGAAAAAAATATGTTTCCACTTTCAGATTAGCCAGCCCTTCCGGCTGCGCACCTATAGGTTCTTCGACATCAACGAGCGCCACGACTACTATGATGACTATCAGAACCACTATCTCACGCAACGTCTGGCTGAGCGCTGCTACCTGCCCGCCAACAAGATGATGTTGGAATTGATAGAGAAGTACAACAAACAGTTCAAGCTGAGCTTTAGCATCTCAGGCAGCTCCATCAACCTCTTCAAACAGTATTGCCCCGAGGTTATCGACAGTTTCAAGAAGCTGATCGCCACGGGTTGTGTGGAGATCACGGGCAACACCTACACCCACAGCATCGCCTCTCTGAACAACAAGTCCACCTTCCTGGAGCAAGTACATCTCCAAGAGAAATTGTTGAAAGAGACCTTCGGTGTGAAGCCCAAGAGTTTCTGCAACACCGAAATCCTTTACTCTGACGAGATTGGCGAATGGCTTGGAGAGGCTGGTTATCAGGTTGTCCTTACAGAGGGTGCACGCCACATCCTGGGCTGGAAGAACACCTCCTTCCTCTACTGCAACCCTTATCAGACAGACCTCCGCCTGCTGTTGCGCAGCTACCGTCTGTGCGACGACATCACGCTTCGTTTCCAAGACCGTTCCTGGGACCAATACCCGCTGACGGCCGACAAGTACATGCAGTTCCTGCAGGACACCATGGGCGAGAGCGACGGACCGCTCTTCAACTTCTTCTGGGACTATGAGACCATGGGCGAGCACTACCCCGCCGAGACTGGCATCTTCGACTTCTTCAGCTCTTTGATTGACAGACTTGTGCAGCATGGCAACTTCCAGTTCATCACCCCTACGGATGTGCTGACCTTGGACACAAGTGTCTCCACGCTCCATGCCCCGTGGCCCATCTCTTGCTCCGGCGAAGAGAAAGACACCAACGAATGGATAGGCAACAACCTGCAACAAGAAGCCTTTGAGCAACTTTTCAAATTGGAAGACCTCTATAAGAAATCCAAGAACAAAGAGGCCAAGTTGGCATGGCTGCGGCTGCAAGGCGCCGACCATTTCAACTTTATGAGCGACAAATGGCTGGAGCATCGTTTTGTGAAACGCAATTTTGAAGTGTATCCCTCTCCGTACCAGGCATTCATCAACTATATGAATGTGTTGAACGACGTCAAGATACAGCTCTCCAAATAAACTAAGATGTTCACGGCTTCCAGATCTCTTGTTCGGATCCGCCTTCTGCTCACCCTGCTCATCCTTTTGATGCTGACCCATGCTGTCACGGCACAAGAGCTGCGAGGTCGAGTGGTGGAAGTCTCCGGCCAAGACACCTCCTCGGTAGCTTTAGCCGCCATACAGTGGCTGCATACCGATGTAGGCACTTACACAGATGCCGACGGTCGTTTTGTCATCCGGCGCGTCAAGACCGACACCCTGGTGGTCAACTTCCCTTTGATGGCACCAGACACCATCGTTGTTCCCAAGCATCTGAAAGAGATCGTCATCCATCTGGACCACACCAAGCAGTTGCCCGAGATCCGCATTGTGTCTGGCGACGGCTCTTACGTGTCGGCCCAGCCCATTCTGACCACCGTCATCACCCAGGAGGGCCTGCGGCGCGCGGCCTGCTGCAATTTGGCGGAGAGCTTTGAGGGCACCATCGCCGTCGATATGGACTTCACCGACGCCGTCACAGGCGTCAAGCAGATCTCCATGTTGGGACTGGCGGGCACCTACAGCCAGATCATGATCGAGAATGTGCCCTATATCCGACTGCTCACCCAGCAGTTCGGACTCGGCTTCATCCCGGGCAGCTGGATGGAGTCCATCCATGTCTCCAAGGGCATCACCTCCGTCACCAACGGCTACGAGGCCATCAGCGGTCAGATCGATGTGGAGTACAAAAAGCCCGAGACCAACCGCGAACAGCTCTTCCTGAACCTCTACGGCAACAGCATGGGACGAGGGGAAGTCAACCTCAACAGCCGCTTCAGAGTAGGCAAGAAAGAACGCGTCAGCACCATGCTTCTACTGAATGCCGCCGACCAGTTCGCCAAGTTGGACATGAACATGGACGGCTTCATGGATGTGCCCCGCGACCGGCAGCTGGGAGTCATGAACCGCTGGGATATTATCATCCCCAACAAATACACCCACCGGACCCTGCTCAACTTCTCCTGGGACAACCGATTCGGCGGACAGATGGGATACAAGCCCACACGTGACGGTGATTGGTACTCCTGGACACCCGAGACATACGGTTTCAAGATCGACAACAAGAAGTGGGACTTCATCACCAAGAACGGCTTCATCCTACGCAGAAACGAGGAAAGTATCGGCACCATCGTCAACTACACAGGGCACCTCCTGCGCTCGGTCACCGGATCCCGCCTCTACGTAGGCAAACAGCATTCCTTGTACGCCAACTTCCTCTACACCGTCAAGCTCGGCGAGAAAGGACGGCACAAAGTCACTACGGGTGCCAGCTTCCAGTTCGACCATCTGGACGAGGAGTTTCGCCACACTCCTGGGAGTTCATTATTCACCATGCGCACTCGGGAGATGATACCGGGTGTTTTTGCGGAATACGCCTACATCCTGAACGACAAATTGGTGGTGATGCCAGGTTTCCGGTTAGACTACAACATCCTGCAGCAAAGACTGTACTGGGTCCCCCGTCTGCATATCAAATGGCAGATGGCCAAGAACAGCTCCCTGCGACTTTCAGCGGGCAAAGGGTACCGCACGGCCCACCTGCTGGCCGAGAACTTCACCCTGCTGAACTCCAACCGACAATTCCTTTGGGAAGGCAGCTACGACTATTCTGGAAACGGGATCCTCGAGGAGGCTTACAATATGGGCATCAGCATCGTGCAGCAATGGCGGATGAAAGGCGGCACCGCCTCCTTCTCCGTCGATTACTTCTACACCACCTTCGTCAATCAGATGATACTGGACCTGGACCAGAACACACATTACATCTATGCATACAATCTCAATGGGGAATACAACGGCACGGGCAACCGGTCGCGCTCGCATTCGGCCCAGGCGGAGCTCATTTTGAAGCCCCTGCCCCGCTTTGAATTGCTGTTTGCATACCGCTACAACGACGTGCGCTACAGCGTGCATGGCGTCATGCGTGAGAAGGCGCTCGTCAGTCCGCACAAAGGCATCGCCAGCATCAGCTACAACACCAAATATGACAAGTGGAAGTTCAACATCACCGTGCATGTGAACGGGCCCGCGCGCCTGCCCGACACACACATGAACCCCAGTGAATACCAGCGTCCCGACTACTCCAAGACCTACGCCTTGCTCAACGCCCAGATCACCAAGAAATTCAGAAGATGGGAGATCTATGTTGGGGCAGAGAACATGCTCAACTACAAGCAAAAAGATCCCATCGTGGCCGCCGACAACCCCTACGGGGATTACTTTGACGCCACCATGATCTACGCCCCCATTACAGGCATCATGGGATATGCCGGCATCCGATTAACCTTACAATAAAACGAGTTTCGTCACGTTATCACTATCCAAAAGCAATATATCATGAGAAAAATCATCATCTTCTGCTGCATCATCCTGGCGACTAGCCTGGCCCATGCGCAAAGCTGTGGCCTGCACGAAATGGGCATTGACACCATCACCATCCAGACCAACGGAGTATGCAAACAATGCGCCGACCGTTTCATGTCCAATGTGCCCTACTTCAAAGGGGTGACCGACTGCCAATACGACATGCAGACCTCCCGGCTTCACATCAGCTATCAATGGAAAAAGACCAACCCCGACAAGCTGCGCAAGCAGATCAGCAAGTTAGGGTATAATGCCGACAATGTGCCCGCAGACCCCAAAGTGCGTGCCAAGCTCCCCGCCTGCTGCCGGATGGAAGAGCGACACTGAAAAAGCACGGATGTGGCGCGTGAGGAGTTAGAAGTTAGCAGTTTGGAGATAGCAGTTAAGAGGGATAGCGCGGGTGTGGGGTGTGCGGTGCAGACCGAATGAACCTGCAAGATCCTGAAATCACTGACAGAACATCCAATTATTATATGAAAAAAAAAATTCTATCATTAATGTTATGGGGGTTGTTTTTTGTGTGTGCAACAGCGCAAGATACCCTTCCAAAACAAATTCCCATCTTGGTGTTGAAAAACAAACAAATACAAAGTCTTACAGACACTTTGATCCTCAATACAAAAGGTACAAATAGGTCAAATATTGTCTTCTTAAGCGTCTGTAAATTCAATGGGTGTCAGCTCTTTTTTTCTGGATGTGTCAATAAGGGGTTGGCTTGTTATTTGATTGCAGAACCTGAATTCCAGTCACAGCAACTCGTGGGCTTTCTTAATATTTCAGAGTATGATTGTTATGTGTTCGGAGATCACTCAACAGAACGTTTCTTTCGGCAAACAGAAGACTCAATCCTAATACCTAAAAAATTTGAATGGATATCAGAAGTATCAAAAGTTCAATATTTGGAGGATGTGTTTAATCATATAGACACATATAATAGGAATGTACCTGTTTTCATCACATTTGATATTCAGAGGTATTTATATAAAAAAGGTAGATTTGAAGAACATAGACCAGATTCAAAAGATGAGGACATATTTTCAGATTTTAGATCTGCAAAATGGTTGCGCGGTAGAAAATAATCTACCAATTTGAGTTCCTAATAATCACACGGATTCTGCAACCTAGAACAAAAAAAACAACAACATGCAAACCAGATAGTTATATTTTAATCAACAAGGCGTTGGAAAAAAAATCAAGAAAAAAATGTAATATTTTAACTTTCTTGTGTCCTACCTATAGATAAAGTTTCTAATTTTGCCACGTCATGTTTTCAAATTCTGTTTGACGGACCTCGCAGGGGCTGAAGATATGGCGAGAAAGAACATATAAAAATAGCATCTCTCAATCATTCAATCTATTATGAAAAAACATCTTAAACACCTTCTCCTTCCTCTATTTGTCATTCTGCTCGCATGGCCTTTCGTCGGCAACGCAGCCCAAGGTTCCTTGCTCAAGAACGACACGGTCCGCCATGACAACAACGGCACCTTGATCATCAACACGACCCCATTGTGCAAGGATGTCATCGGTTTCAACGGACCCACCCCCGTGGAGATCTACATCAAGAACGGCAAGGTACAGAAAGTAGTGGCACTGGCCAATGAAGAGACCCCGAGTTTCTTCCAACGCGCCTCCGTCATCCTGAAGTCATGGGACGGCAAAAAGGTGTCTGAAGCCGCCAAGCTGAAGGTGGACGTGGTCAGTGGGGCCACCTACTCCTCCCAAGCGATTATCCAGAATGTGCAGACAGGCCTCAACTACGCCCAGAAGAATGCCAAGAGGCTGGGCGTGACCACCTCATCGTTCTATCCAGTGCTTATCACGGTACTGGCTATCGCATTTGTCCTGTGCCTGGCCTCTTACTTGATCCGCCGTTTTAGAAAAAGATCTTAGATGACAACATCCAAAGGCAAGACCAGAAGCATTCTTACCTACCTGCTATTACTGCTTTTTAGCGGGCTGATGCTGTTTTTTGCCTTCCGCATGCCCCAAAAGTACAGGACAACACTCCGTGCCTCTGGCAAGCCTACCCAGCAAGAGCTCCTCTCCATGCTGAAAAAGGAGAGCAAAATCGCCTCCACGGAGATCATCATCCACAAAATCGGGGTCTATGAATCCGGCACCGAATTTGTATCCATCAACCCCGCCACCTGGAAACTGGGCACTCGTCTCTGCGTCATCCCTGTGGATATCAAGATTTTATATGGCATAGACTTGAACGACATGAAACAGGGTGACATCCAATACCAAACTGGAGACACCGTATTGATCCAGCTCCCTAACCCGAAGATCATCGACCAGTCTTTCGAGCCGGTCAGCAACCATCAGGATGTAGTGGCATTCACCACAGGGAAACGAAAGAAGGTGGGCGAAACCACGATGCAGCAGGTCAAGAACATGGCTTTCAACGAGGTCATCAACAACAGCGCGCAACTGCAGGAGAGTTTTTCCGAGGAAATCATCCAGAACACCGAGATTGTCTTCACCTCACTGCTCAAGCCTATAGGACTCACCCCTAAATTTGTCACTAAAAACAATTAACGATGCAGGCAAAAGGACTCAAGATCGGCATCATCGCACTGTTCGTGTTATCCATCATCATCCTCGTATGGATGGTGGTCCGACGCTCCAACCCTAAAGAGATCCAGCTAAAGCCTACGGTGGCTTCCGTGGAATCGGTACGTCCTACCGGCATCCTGTATCTCTACTCGACCATCACGGAAGAGTATGCCAAAGGCACTTTTATGGGCAGCGGCCTGGGGAGCAGCATCTTAGGCAAAGACAAAGGTATCTTGAAGAAAGAGCATGACTGCGTGCAGATCCTCCGCCAACAAGTCAGTTTCACCATAGACCTAGACAAGGTCACCTATGTGGAAGACCCGGAGGAGGGCTCCAACAAAGTCTTTGTGACACTTCCTGCCATCGAGTTTCACCAATCGACATTGAGCAGTTGGTTCTCGTCCGACAACGAAAATGAGGAGCAGGCCGTCAGCTACGACGCCAAGCCGCTGATCAAGGAGGTAGAACAAAAAGTCGCGAAGAAATACAACACCAAAGAGAATCGCAAAAAAGCCAAAGATATTGCCAAAGAGACCATTTCAGCCTTTCTGAACCAATGCGGGAAGGAAGCATCGTTCACCGAATAAATCAACCACGATAATATGACAAGAAATCTGCCCCTTTTAATCTTCATCTGCATCGGCTGCTTCTTCAGCGGTTGCAAACACCGCATAGAGCCCAACACACTTGGAAACATCACCTCGCTGGCCCAGTTGGTCACTGGGGAAGTGCAAACCGACACCATCTCCATCGTGGACTCGATGCGACAATATGGCGTTATGGCAAAGGTCAGCGTCAAGGCCGACTTCCCCGTGGAAGGCAACTTCCTTGTAGTCAACAGTATCCGGGAATGGATGTCGGAGCAGATGGGCGGGACTTTCCAAGGAACCCCTGACAACGGCAAGGCCATGATGCTCCATTACGCCCAACAGGCGCTCCAAAATCTCAACGACGTCGCCAAGGACTTTGACACCGGGGACTCCACCTCTTCCAACACTTGGGTTTTCGACACGGACATTCTCTTTGAGAAGATTTACGAGACCGACCAGTTCGTCACCTACTACTATAACAACCAAGGCTATTCAGGCGGAGCGCACGGCTGGAACATCTCCTATGGGCAGACTTTCCGCAAATCCGATGGCCGCCGTGTCGGACTAGACTTCTTTCAAAACGAGGAATTAGAAAAACTGGCTGCTTTGGTGAAGAGAGGTATCATGGAAGACCATTTTGAAAACGACACGGCCGAGTTTCGGAACTCCGTGTATGAGTACCATACCGACTTCCCGTTGCCGGAATATCCTCCATACTTCGACAAAAATGGAGTTTCCTTCATCTATCAGCAGTATGAGATTGCCGCATACGCAGTCGGGATGCCCAGTTGTCACATACCCTACTCCACCGTGGAGCCCATGCTCACGCAAGCGGGCAAGGATCTGATTCACACGAGAAGCATAGCCACGAAATAGGCACATTTCATTCTATAGAGTGGTCAATACATCACCCTCGGAAGGATCGAGGGTGAAGATATCGTCGTTGGAGACACGGATGACAAACAAACCTCGCTGGTGCGCATATAGATCGGAATCACGCTCGAAGTTGACCCCCGCGACAGCCAAAAAGATCTTTTTGTCGGCATACTCGGGACATATCTCTTTAAACTGTTTCATCTGAGCGATGAAATGATCAATCTCCTTATGAGTACAGTTGATTTTTACTTCTGTAATGATGGCAATATCATCGTCCAAGAGCAGAAGGTCCACCTCCAGTCTCTTCCCCATGCCCTTATTGTACTTCTTGAAATTCTTCCAACAACGATTAATATCATAACCTCTATCCTGGAACATCTTGACAGTAGAAGGCTCCATTAACCCTTCAATAATATGACCAGCCTGAGAAGTGAACCGCGTAGTAAGCAGGTTCATATTCTTGCGCAATTGCCGATCCGTCTCCTTGATATACGCTTCTGTTTTCAGGTTCTCTTCACGGAGTTCCTTGATCATTCGGTCCGTCTCCTGCATTCTACGATCTGTTTCTTGCATTCTACGGTCTGTTTCTTGCATTCTACGATCCGTTTCTTGCATACTTTCCCTAAGTATCTCCATGTCCTCCCGGAACTGTTTCTGCATAGCCCAAATTTCATCCTGCGGCCTTGCGTAGTTTTGATTAGTGATGGTAGTTTTCATTGCTTTCTTATTTTTTTGTTTCAAAGCGCAAAAATAATAAAATTTTTACAAACTGAAAAAATTAATTAAAAAAATGTGTTTGAACAACCACAACAGCCGGGGGACGGATGCATAGGTTGACTACAAAGAGAGAAAGAAAAGAAAAGAAAAGATAGAAAGGTTATCGCTGTTGATTCCGCTGGTTCTTCAACTTCTCCCAGCGTTCCTTGGCATATTGTTGCATGTCGGCAATCTCATCGTTTTCATCTACGATCTCCAGACCCAGGATGGTCTCGATGACATCCTCCAACGTGATGATTCCCTGGAAGCTGCCGTAATCGTCGATCACCACGGCGATATGGTCGTTGGTGCTTTGGAAAGAGTCCCAGATATCGCCGATCGTGGTCTCCTCATTGAAGGAGACGATCTCGCGGCGCACCTCACTCAGCGGCGTGTCGAACTTATCCTCCGCCAACAGCTCCAGCACATCGTTACGGAGCACATAGCCGGTGATATAGTCGGGAGACTCGGCATAGACAGGAATACGGGAATAGGGCGAAAGGGCCTCGTCCTTGTAGAAATCCTGCAGGGAGAGTCGTTCGGAGGCAATGGCGGCCACCACGCGCGGCGTCATCACATCGTAGGCCTTGATATTGTCGAGCTGGATGATATTCTGGATCACCTTGTTCTCCGACTCATCGATCACGCCTTCCTCCTCGCCGATATTGGCCATGGCGGACACCTCGTCACGGCTGACCACGGCCTGGTCGTCTTCGTTTCTAGAGATCAGATAGCTGAAGAGTTCCATCAACTTGACAATAGGGAAAAGGATGTATATCAGGGCGTTCATGGGCTTGGCCAGCCAGAGGAACTTGCGGTAATAGACAGTTCCGATAGTCTTGGGGATGATCTCCGCGAATATCAGGATGAGGATCGTCATGATGGCCGACATGATGCCGAACCAGTAGTTGCCCAGCAGAAGGGTCGTTTGATGTCCCACACCAGCGGCACCGACCGTGTTGGCAATGGTGTTCAGCGACAGGATAGCGGCCAGCGGACGGTCTGACTCCTCCTTCATCTTCATCATCAGTGGCGCATTGGGATCCCCTTCTTCCTCCCGCATGGAGATGAAGGATATCGGTGTGGAAAGCAGCACCGACTCCAGCAGGGAGCAGCAAAAAGAGACGATCAGTGTGCCTATGAGAAACGCTAATAGAGCAATCATTTACGATTAAAACAATGTTTTATAAAATCGGCGGCAAAAATAATCAATTCTAGGATATAAAGAGAGATTTTTTTATCAACCTTGCCCGTGAGCTCCATGTTTTGTTATAAAAAAAGTTTTAATGAGTGCTCATCTTTTCACCATCGTCTTCACCACCTCACCACCTTCGGATGTCACACGCACAAAATACACTCCGGAAGCCAAACCTGAAACGTTAAGATTCATGGGATTGCTATTTGTTTCCTCGACGTGTATCAGTTTGCCATACACATCATACACCTGTACTGTTTGGATAACCTCATCCTCTTGGTCAAATGTTACCTCCACCTGACTAGTGGCCGGGTTCGGGAACAGTTTGACCATCACCGGATCATCGATGCCATGAACTTGGTTCAGCATCTGAGGAGTGATTTCCAGAATTTTGGACTGGCCGCAGGCATCCTGAACCAATACATAGAGGGACTTTCTCGCTGGAATCTGATTCGGGCACACATAATCAGAGGTGGAAATATATACTACATGATTGGGCAAGGAAGACATTCCCACATCGCCCACATACCATCCGTATTGATAGGGAGGTTCGCCGCCCGACACAATAGCGACTATAGGTTTGCGACAGCCAGAGACACTCGGCAAGGATGGCGGATCTGGGAAACAATCATAATATCGGGGGATGCAGACCCGCAGAGTGTCCGCTTCCGAGAAGACGCTTTCCTCCAGCTGTACCTGACAGCCCACATCATCCGTGACAGTGAGGTAATAGGTGCCTGGGAAAAGATTCGCGATTTGGGAGGTGTATGCGGGTGCAATGCCATTGCCGTTCCACAGGTAGGTGTAGGGGGAATGGTCTCCCGTCACATTCGCAGTGATGGACCCGTTCGCATGGTTGGAGCAGTCGGCATTAACGGTCACAAAATTGACATGCAGGGTGGAGGTTCCAACGAGGAGAGTATCAAACAAGGTACAGCCATGGTCTGTTAGGGACAGGATGTACTGGCCCGGCTGCTGCACCGTGATGGCGGGTGTGGTGGCCCCTGTGGACCAGGAGAGTTGCTCCTCGGGGTAGTTGGACTGCAGGGTGATTGCTTGGCCGTTGCACACGTATGGCGGATGGCCACCATGAACCAGAATCTGCGGTTGGCGCACCCCGATGGGATACAATCCCAAGCTGTCTGGCCAGTTGATACTCCGGCTCGCCTCGATATTGGCCAGCACCCCCTTCACCGCCCAACTGCTGGTGTTAGGGACAATGATATAGTTTAAGCCATGATTACCATAGTACATTAGCTCATCTAAACTCTTCACGTGGCTCATCAACAAAACATGTCCAATCTCGTGAAGGATAGTTTGATAGAAATTGCGTTGACCTGGTGAAACATCTGTCAAACTATAATTCCATGTATATCCATTCTGGAGCTGAGGCTTGATTTGGATATATGACCCTGTTGTTCTATAACAATACAAAACACTATCTATGCTAACCATATCAAAACTGCGATGAGTTGACATCAATCTACCACCTTGCAAATTAGGATTTAATGAAATAATGTTTTTCCCAACCAAATCAACTGAATTTTCAAAAACAAGATTTCCGTTTGAATCACACTCCAGTTGTAGTTTCAAACCTGTCAATTTGGACCATAAACGGAGAGCCGTATCTATAACATGAATTTTGGTTGTGTCACCCGCAAGACTACTATGCAAAGTAAATTGAAAATCATAGTCACACTGTTGACGGACAAGATAAACGCGTTTAATTTCATTGTTGACTTTATGGTTCATAACAGAGTAATTGATATACAGATACGACGAACCGTCATTCACCGTTGTGTCCCCGTTGGCCGTCTGGATTTTGACGGGGCCTGAACAGGCTCCTCCAGTCCATACTCTATCTTCATTTTCATACCCTTTATATACAAGAGAAGGAACCAGCACTTTAATCAGTGTATCACTCCATAAAAGATGATAGCAATCGTCCAATCCAAACAAATACCTATTTCCTCCTTTATCTGCCTCTCTAAAGAATACCTCACCTTTTATGTTTCCAAAATTTAAGCCATGAATAGACAACGTGTCTCCTACCCCCGCAATTTTGTATTGATCATCAAATTCCAAAATCAATGGTTTTTGGTTGTCGGGGATAACAAAAGTGTCTGATGGCCAATGAAACACCTGGTTAAATATGGAATACACCATATATGATTCATTCGCTGAACTATTATAATAAGGGTTCTCTGGGGTGTTAACTGACTGAAAATAGACATTGTGAGTGTCATTATCTAACTCGACAGCAAAAGCAAGATGTAGATAGGGTTTGGGCAGCGTGTCTAAAAGGACACGAAACAATGAAGGCGAAAAATTAACATCAGCCAAGACATCAAGGGTATTGGCTGACACATTGTATGCATTGTACAGGACATAGCTACCATTCTGAAATTCTGGACAATACGAAACCGCAAAATTTGTAGTATTCGCTACATTTTGGCCAAAAACAAGCGTGTCATAACGAACCCTAAAATGTCCTCCATCGAAATACACATTTTGCTTGTTGGTGTGCACACACAAATCCACTTCTACACAAGCTTTATGGAGCGCGTGGTTGTATCTCAACTGCGGTGTCCCAAACGAGACATAAAGGGTAGTGTCATTTTTGGTCTGGCGTATTTTTTTTTTGACCTCCCCACCGTTGTTCCATTTCCGGTGGAAGGGGCTTGTCGGGATAGCACGATGCCTTGGGCGTGTTGTCGGGCTCCCTGTTGGGAGGTCCCACCTCTATCATCGGATACCGGCTCTGTGGTGCACTGTCTCTTGAAACTTTCGGCTCTGCAATCTTCACCACGGACGTGTCGTACCCGCCAGCTTCTAACATAAACCTGTACAGATCATTTCTTGAGTTGAATATCGTGTCATTTAATCCTGCAAACTTGCCTCCTGAAACATACAGTTTTGTTCCTTCGTCATAAAAAACATAAGGGTACAAATATTGATACTGTGTCAGATGTACATATCTGCCTTCTTTTGTTTTAGGAAATGTAGATGCTTTGAAAAACATTATACAATTTTGGCCGTTTTTCCCAAATTCAGCATTTTCAACATCTACATAAATATGTCTTGTAGATACTATTGGGGGCAATGCATACTGCACATCAAAATCCACATCTATATGTTTGTATTCTCCTGTAACATCATCAAGTTCATAATATAAATCAAGATTTGAAAATTTAGCATTTATTAACGAGGTGCCTTCCCTAACCACATAGATGGTATCCCCTGCCTTGGCATCCCCCTTGAAAACATTATTGGCTATGACCTTCCAGATACCATAATAATGATCTTTCCCTTGGACGTCCTTCACCGTATAGGTGTGTATATTGTTCAAAAAATGTCCCTCAACCACCAATGTCGCCTCCTTGAAAAACGACATGTTGTCCATATCCAGATGCTGGTCTATCTCCTGGGACCAGCCTGCATGGAGGCATAACAGCAATAGAGACACTAAAATCAAATATCTATTTTTCATCATAATATGGAGTGTAATATTCCAGAGGCAAAGATAGAAAAAAACAATTAGATGATCCTATTCCCCCTCTATCGTCTGCGCGATCTTATCGACGTTCATGCTGCGAGCGCTGGAGTCGAGAATCTCCTTGTAGATACCGCCCTGGCGATAGACCTCATCCGGCGTGCCCGCCTGCACCAGATGACCCTTCTGCAAGACAAAGATATTGTCGGCATCGATGATCTGCCCGATATTGTGGGAGATGATGATGACGGTACGACCCGCTTTGATGGCATCGATGCTGGCCTTGATCTGCTCCGTGGCAATGGCATCCAGACTGGCCGTGGGCTCGTCCAGGAAGATAATAGGCGGATTCTTGATGAACATACGAGCGATGGCGATACGTTGCTGCTGGCCACCGCTCAGCTGCAGAGCCTGCGACTGGAACCCCTTGGGCAGCTGGACAATCTGGTCGTAGATATATGCCTTCTTGGCAGCCTCCTCCACCTCCTCGAAAGTGGCGTCAGGGTTGCCATAGCGGATGTTCTCCTCGATGGTGCCGCTGAAGATGTGATTCTTCTGCAAGACCAATCCCACATTGTCGCGCAGCCACTGCGTGTCCCAATCCCGCAAATCGACCCCGTCCAGCTTGATGCTGCCGCAGTCGGGCTCGTAGAACTTGTCGAGCAGGTTGACGACCGTGCTCTTGCCGGCGCCGCTCAGTCCGACCAACGCGGTGATCTTGCCCGGCTCGATGTTCATGCTGACATCAAAGAGGGCCTGGGTGCCGTTGCCGTAGGTGAAGTCCACCCCGCTGATCTCGAAATTACCCACCACCTGTTCGGGACGGTAGTGTCCACGGTCTTCAATCTCCTTTTCATCGTTAAGAATGCCGAAGAAGCCCTCCGCATAGATGAGTGCATCGTTCATGTCGTCATAGATGCGGTGCAGCTGACGGATGGGCGCGCTCACATTGTTGAAAAGCAGCACATGGTACATGATCTTACCGATACTCATGCCCGGATAGTGGATCAGCACCAAGTATGCGGTGAGGATGATGATCAGCACCGTGCCGATCTGCTCCACGAACGACTTGACGCCGTTGTAAATATAACTCAACCGGCGGGTCGTCATCTGCTGGTCCGTGATCTGCTGCTGCAGGTTGGCCTGGCGATTCGCCTCAATGTCCTCGCGGTTAAAGGACTTGATGACGGTGATGCTCTCAATGATATTGAGGATGCCTTGGCTCAGCGCCTGATGACTACCGAAAATACCACGCCGCCACCCTTTCAAGTGCTTGGCTTGCAAGTAGGTGATATAGAAATAGATGGGCACAATGCACAACGCAACCAGACCCACATACACATTGGCCATAAACATCAGGATCAAGGCCAAGATGGCGCTGGTAAAGAGCGGCAGGATCTCGATGAAGAGGTTGTTGACGGTGCTGCTGAGACTGCTCACGCCGCGGTCGATGCGCGACTGCAGCTTGCCTGGCTCATTGACATCGGCGGAGTAGTACGCCATCCGGAAGGAGAGGATCTTGTCAATGACCTTCAACGAGAGGTCGCGGCTCACCATGATGCGCATCTTCTCGCCAAAGTAACGTTGCGCAAAGGTCAAAACCGCAGAAATCACCTCCTTGGACAGCAAGATGACGCTGATGACGATGAGGATTTTGGCGGCTGCGCTCCACAGAAAACTGCCTTGCTGCAGCAGGTCGTTGATGGCATCCACGGCACGGTCGAGGACCACGGCGTTGACCTGCGCCATCAGGGAGCTGACGAAGGTAAAGATCAAAGTGGCCGTCACCAGCCATTTGTAGGGCTTGACGAAGGGGAAGATGTTCTTGAGCAGCTCCCCGAGGGTCATCTTGCCCTCAATGCCATCCACATTCTCCGGCTCCGGTTTCTTCTTCTCTTTGGCCATCTTTATTTCTCGTCGAGTTTATGCAGTGCGAAGCAGTAGGCGCCAATGGTTGTGGCTTGGGTCGTGCCCAGACGGGACAGGCCTATGCCGAGGCGTTTCTGTACATCGCATTTCACGGTGCGGTCGGTGCCGAAGACGGGCATCTCGCGCTGTTCGCCCCGGATGAACTGGGCCAGTTCAGCCTCGTCTTCCAGGTTGTAGATATAGGAAGGCACGCGGGCAATCTCGATGCCGCCGCGCGTGGCCAGCTTGGAGCGCACCTCGCGAAGCAGGGCGGGCATATAGAACTTCTGCGACTTGGAGACACCTCCGCCCAGCACGATGATGCCGTCCAGGATGCAGGCGGCATTGGCGATGGTGTTGCCCGCCACCTCTCCGAACCGCTCAAAAGCCTTCAGGGCCGCGGCCTGGTCGCCAGGCTTCGTGCCGTCAGCAATCTGATAGATGTCGTAAGAGTCGGTGTACTCCTCCGCCTTGGGATCGTGGGCAAAGAGGCGGTAGTTGTGCAGCACCGCACGCGCCGACACGCCCTCCTCCACTATCAGTCCAGACTCCAACTTGTTGGGGGTGCAGTAGATCTCCGAGCAGCAATTGTCGCCGATATACATCTGATTGTCGGTGGTGACGCCGATACCGAAGCCGGTGCCCAGGATGAAGCCAATCATGTTGCGATATACCTTGGCACTGCCCTGCTCTTTGAGGATGCTGTTGACATGCGGCAGCAGCCCGGCCAACGCCTCGCCATAGGTGAAAAGGTCGGCGTCATTATTGATGAAGACGGGCAGGTTGAACTTGGACTCCAGGAACGGTCCCAGCGCCACGCCCTCGGCAAAGCAGGGGAAGTTGGTCAGCCGGGTCGGGAAGATGCCGTTGGGATAGTCGGCCGGTCCCGGGAAGGCGAAGCTGATGGCCACGGGCTTCTCGGGCAGCTTGGACATCACCGCGCCGAAACCGTTCACGATGGTATTCAGACATTTCTCCAGATCACGAGACTCTGATGGGAAAGTGATCTCCTCCATGATGGGTTTGTTCCCTTGGATGGCTCCGAAACGGAAGAAGGTCCCGCCGGCATCCATGGTCACCACTATTCTTTGATCATCATTATACATAACGATTTCTATTTCAGATTTTAATAAAGCATTGATTATTTGATGTTGATGAACGGGATGGCACCACCTGTATATTCCGGCAGCTGGCCGTCCCATTTCTGCACGGCCTCATATTCGACCAACTTGGGATTCTTCTCCAAAGCGTTGGCCTTGATGCGAATGGCTTCGGCTTCAGCCTCGGCCTTGATCTTGGTCTGCTTGGCCTGCTCCTCGATTTGGATGGTCACATTCTTGGCCTTCAAGGCGTTCTGCTCCGCCACCTGCTTCTCTTTAATGGCCGTCTCGAACTGGTCGTCGAAGTCGATGTTGACCAGCTGGAAATGGATATTGGTGAAATAACGCTTGTCGAGGGTTTCGCGCAGCTTCATCTCAATCTCAGCCCGCACCTTGTCGCGGTTCTCCACGATCTGGGTGGCGTTGAAGTTACCGAAACTGCTCTTCACAGCACTGCGGATGTAAGGCTCCACAATACGCGTGTGATAGTCGTTGCCCACCTTCTTGATCAGCATACTGACATTCTCCGTCACCAAGTCATAGTTGATGGTGTAAGTGACCTCGGAGGTCTGCACATCGCGGGTGTATGAGTCTTCCGTGCCATCGAACTTCTTCTGTTGCACGTTGACCTTCTGCACATGCTGGATGAAGGGAATCTTGATGTGTAAGCCGTCCCCTACCGCTTTGTCCTGGATCTTGCCGAAAGTGGAGAGCACGCCGCGCTCGGTGGATTTCACCGTGTAAAAGGAGCTGAACAAGGTGATGAGTGCAAAGAAACCGACGATGCTAAGCAGCACCAGTCTGAAGAATTTAGTAGTCGTTCGTCCTGTATTTGCCATATTGTTGTTGAAAAAAAATGATTAACTGTGAAAAAATGGTCTATGTTAGTATTCTACACCTTTGTCGGTAAGATGTATGATAATGACATCAAACAAGGGGAAGTCTTTGTATTCCACGAAAAAAGACACATCCTCCGTGAAGTTCTTCGTGAATTTGACGCCCAGCCATGTACCATTCAGGATTTTCTGGCCGCTTTTGGTGTTGGAGTCCGAATCCCCTTTCTCCTTAAGGACATAGTCGCCATAGACCTCTTTCTCGCTTTGGTCTTCATTGAGAACCATCACTCGGCAATTAAAATCGGTGAAGGAGGTCTCGTTCACTACGCGCACTTGGTTGTACGACTTCTCCGGGCCCTCCACCTTGAACTGGATTTTACATTGGGAGAAGGCAGGCATAACAGCCATAGCCAAAAGGATAAACAAAAAAGATCTTTTCATATTTTTTTAATTTTTTATCGGTTTTGAATTAAGGGGCAAAGATATAAAAAATGTAATCATCTGGTAAAAAAAGTGAGCATGACGTCCGCCATCATAATATCGCAAAAAATAGTATCTTTGCCGCTTCATAACAGTTTGAAACATTTTATGAACACGACAAGACAAAATAAGATAGCATCATTGTTGCAGAAAGAGTTAGCCAATATCTTCGTGGCTGATGGACGGAATTTGTACAACTGCATGATCACGGTGACGAAGACGACCATCACTTCGGATCTTTCCATTGCGAGAGCCTATTTAAGTGTCTATATGGCACCCGACAAGGAGGCTGTGATAGCGGCTGTCAGAGCCAACACGAAGGACATCCGCTTCCGGCTCGGCCAGCGCATCCGCAACCAGCTCCGCGTGGTGCCGCAGCTGGAGTTCTTCTTGGATGACACCCTCGACTATATCGAACACATCGACGAACTGCTGAAAAAATAGTTGTGAAAACCGCCAACCAGAGGACCGCTTTTTTCATCGCCAAGCGATATATTGTGTCTCGCAAGAAGCACAATATCATCAATGTCATCTCCATCGTCTCGATGGTGGGCATTATGGTATGCACGGCGGCCTTGGTCATCGTCATGTCAGTCTTCAACGGCTTGGAGGAGACCATCAGCGGGTGGTTCAACGACAACAATCCCGACTACATGATCACCTTGCGGGAGGGCAAGTCTTTCGAGACGGCAGACTTCCCCATGGAGAAGCTGCGGAAAATCCCGCAGGTCACCGACGTGGACGAGATGGTCAGCGACTTGGCCTTGGTCACCTACCAGGACCGGCAGGAGTTGTTGCAGCTGATCGGGGTGGACACCAGCTCGCGCACCATGCGGGTCTATGCCGACGTGCTCATTGACGGGGAGGCGCGCCCCTACTATGGGGAGCAGCCCTGCGCCAACATCGGCACGGTAGCGGCGGGCAAGCTGCTCGTCAACCTCCACAGTTACGATCTGCTGAAAGTCTATTATCCCAAGCGCACCAAGAAAAACCTCGCCGACCCGGCCAGCGCTTTCAACACCGACTTCCTCTACCCCACCGGCGTCTTCGCCTCCAACACTGACCACGACCAGAACTACATCATCTGCCCCATCCTGTTCGCCCGCGACCTGATGCAGTACCAGGGACAAGCCACCTCCGTGGCCGTCTATACGACCCCGGGCGCTGACGTCAAGGCCATGCAGAAAAAGATCGAGGAGACGGTAGGGACTGCCTTCGTGGTCAAGAACAAGCGGCAGCAAGAGGAGACCCTCTTCAAGACCATGCAGTCGGAGAAGCTGGTCACCTACACCATCCTCGCCTTCATCCTTTTCGTGGCCGCCTTCAACATCATCGGGGCTATCGGCATGTTGGTATTGGAGAAGCAGCGCGACAATGCCATCTTGTACAGTCTGGGGGCTTCGCCATCGCTGATCCAACGCATCTTTCTGTACGAAGGCATGGCGGTGTCGCTCATCGGCGGACTGCTCGGCATCCTGCTCGGAGTGTTCATCTGCTGGCTGCAACAGACCTTCCATCTCATCAAGTTGGGTGGCGGCGACGGCTACTATGCCATCCCCTACTATCCTGTCCAGATGCACTTTACCGACCTCCTGCTCATCTTGCTCACCATCCTTGTCATCAACATCATCACCTCCATATTGCCTGCCCTAATGCTCAAGAAATCCATTACCAAAACATCACAAATATGAACAGACTGTTTCTGACCATCAGCCTGCTAACCATTGGCCTGATCCTGCACGGCCAATCGGCCATCGGCAAGTTCAGCGCCCATATCCCCCTTCACAGTTTCCACTCCGTGGCGGCTGCCGGCGACTATGTCTATGCCGCCACCGACAACGGGCTGATGCTCCTGCAGAAATCGTCCATCAACAGCGAGCACCCCGTCACCAGCACCTGGACCAAGGTGGATGGCCTGTCGGATGTGGACATCAACAAGATCTATTACGACACGCTGACGAACACCCTGATTATCAGCTATAACAATGGCAATCTGGACTTCATTAAAGACGACCGGCTCTTCAACATCAACAACATCAAAGAACGACAGATCAACAACTCCAAGGTACTCTCGCAGATGCACTGCATCGACAGACTCGCCTATCTGGTCTATCCTTTCGGCATCGTCATCGTCAACATCGATGAACTGCTCATTGAAGACACCTGGTTCACCAAAGCGGGGAGCGTGACCCATCGGGCCAACGACTTCGCCATCACCGACAACGCCTATGTCATCAGCACCGATGACGGCATCTTCCATCTTGACAAAGACTACATCAACCCCGCCAATTTCGGAGAATGGCAATTGGCACCCGAGACGGAGGGGCAGGAATTTCAACAGCTCTGCTATTTCGCCGGGACTCTCTTCGCCGTTCGCAACCGAGACCTCTCCAGCAACGAATACGACACCCTCTATGCACTCACGGATGGGGTCTGGAGTCCTTCGCTGTACAATTACCAAGATGTGCGCAGCCTGTACACCAACCAAAAGGAAATGGCCATCTGCGACTGGAACCACGTGCAGGTCTTCAACACCAACATGGAAAAAGTCTATGATGCCTCCTGGTATCCTGACGAAGGCTATCCTTCCGCACGGGAAGCAGTCTTGGACAAAGACATCATCTGGGCCGCCGACCATGACTTGGGACTGGTTTACAACAACCGGACCTACTACTCCCATCGTTACTACACCGCTGCCGGCCCATTCAGCAACAACGTATTGCATATCTGCAGTCAGAATGGCATCGTTGCCACTGTGCCAGGACTATACACCCCTTCCACCTATGCCAAAGGGTTCGTATATCCATCCATCAGCTGGTATGTCAACCAGAACTGGTCATCCAACTCCAACGATTTCATCCACTACACAGACTCCATCATCGTATCCGACTTGGTCAATGTCAAGATAAACCCCGACAATGAGGACGAGTGGTACGTGGCCTCTTGGGGCGGAGGGCTCTTCAAATGCAACAATCACCGTCCTGTGGCTCACTATCACAGCGGCAACTCCCCGTTAGAGTCCACTCCGGAGGGGCACACATTCGTCTCCGGCCTTGACTACGACAGCAAGGGCAACCTCTGGATCACCAACAGTCAATCCGACTATATGTTGAAAATGTTAGAGCCCAACGGCACCTGGCACCAGTACAACATCACCCGGGGTGTGTTGGTCTCCTCCACCGTTGGTGTGGTGGCCAAGGATTTGCTGGTGGATTCCCGCAACTACAAGTGGGTCACCTTCCCTCGCGGGTCCTCCTTAAACCGCTACAATCTGGTTGTCTTCAATGAGAACGGCACCTACGACAACCAGGGCGACGACCAGTTTATCGCCATCAACATGAATGCCACCGCGGAAGTCACCTCCACCACTGTCAACTGTATCGCAGAAGACCTGGACGGTGAGATCTGGCTTGGCACCGACAAGGGCATCAAAGTCATTTACTATCCTCAGAATGTCTTCAAAGGCACTGCGACACCGCGCAACATCCTGTTGGAGCAAGACGGCTATGTGTCTGTTCTGTTTGAGTGGGAGAATGTCACTGCCATAGCAGTGGATGGCGCCAACCGGAAATGGATCGGCACGAGCAAGGCCGGGGCTTTCCTGATGAGTGAAGACGGCCAGAAACAGCTGATGCATTTCACGGCAGAGGACCACCCCCTCTTCTCCAACCAGATCAACCACATTTGCATTGACGACCTCAGCGGCGAGGTGTTCTTTGCCACCGACAAAGGGCTTGTCAGCTACCGAGGCGATGCCATCAGAGGCTTCGAAGAGTATCAGGACGAGCTGTTCATCTATCCCAACCCCGTCCGGTCCGGCTACTCCGGCGTGGTCGCCATCAGAGGTCTGAAGGAGAACTCCCTTTGCAAGATCACCGACTCGCTCGGCAAACTGGTCTGGCAAGGCTTCAGCAACGGCGGCCAGGTAGTATGGAACTGCACCGACTACTACGGCAACCGCCCTGCCACCGGCGTCTATTACGTCATGGTCTCCGATGAGAACGGCAAAGAACATGTCGCCGGCAAGTTTCTCTTCATCCACTAATAAGACACTGCTGTCATGTACGTATCCACCCGAGGCATCGTGCTCCACACCACCAAGTACTCCGACACCTCCATCATCGTCAAACTCTTCACGGCGAAACATGGCACCCAGTCCTTCATCATCAAGAACGCCTTCTCCAAGAAGCGCAACCTCCGCGCCTCCCTCTTCTCGCCCTTGGCGCTGCTCAACATCACCTTCGACGACCACTATCTCAACCAACTCAAATACCTCAAAGAGGTGGAGCTGATCACCGACGGCGACCCCTACAACTTCGACCCAGCCGTCACCACCGTCCGTATCTTCTACTGCGAGATGCTCTACAAACTGCTCTTCGACGCCGGCGAAGACCCTGTCCTGTTTCAATTTCTGGAAAAGGAAATTCTGAAAATCTCCGATCCTGATGCTGTTCTGAACATCCTGCCTCTTCAGTTCCTCATCCGTCTCAGCGTCCTGCTGGGCTATGTGCCGGAAGACAACTACTCGTCCGACAATCCATACTTCTCCCTCCAGAACGGACGCTTCCAGCCTTATCTCTGGGACGAGCAAGACACCGTCCCCGCCGAGGAGAGCCTTTTCCTGCATCGTCTCATCACAGAAGAAAACCCGAAGGCCTCCCGGCCAACACGCATGAGCCTGCTCCAATATCTCATCCGCTATTACCAGCTTCATAATGAGCAGGTCCGCAACATCTCCTCCGTGGAGATCCTCTCCTCCGTGCTCCATTAAACAAATCCTGCACCTCTCTTTTTTTAACTGTTTATTGTAAATATTTAAATTTTTTGAAAAAATATTTGCAATTATAGTAAATATGTTGTATTTTTGCCGTCGGAAAACAAGATACCTAAACGATGACAAAATACTATTGGACCTTATGTTGGATATGCGCATTGCTGGGGGTGTCGGCACAGGAGTCAGGCTGGCTGACGACCTACAACACCTTTGGGCACGACGCCATCCTCCTCATGGAAGACGGGCACACCGTTCGCGGGCGTTGTCTCTCCCATTTTCTGACTAAGGAGATCACCGATTTCACCATGGACGGGGCACACGTCTGGCATGGCGACGGGTTGCTATGGCAAGCAAACCACACCGGCTTCTCCGCCTTCGGAACGATGGAGTTCCGCCTTGGGTACGGACGTCGTTTCGGGCAACATCTCGCAGTGATGCTTCGGGGCTGTTATCTATGGCGACATGCCCGTCACTACGAGGGGACGCACTCCTTCACCATCGATCTCTCCATCGCGTATCAGATGAATCGGAAACTGCTGTTCGCCATCTCCTTATACAATCCCATACGGATGAAATACGGAATCACGGGGAACGAGGTGATTCCCATGACATTCGACTTTCGGATGTGCTACCGGGCCGGGAAGCAGGTATGGATGGATATCATCCTGCACAAACGGCTCCCCTCCGGTTTCGAGGCGGGAGGCGGCGTCTTTTACAAGCCCAACAAGACCCTCTCCTTTCAGCTTACCGGCAGCAATCTGAGGTGCAGTCTGGGAGTCATGGTCGGCTGGGGGTCATGGCGCCTACAGCTATTCAGCGACTGGTATTATCGGACGGGCATCACGCCTGGCATCGACCTATGGTATCACCAAACGGCTCACTCACTATGAAAAGGACAGGAATGACCATCTTCATTTGTCTGTCCTGCCTTCTTCTGTCCGGACAGGTGGACAGTCTATCCTTTCTGCAGCAGGCGGAGATGCTCTGGGAGAATGCGGGGGAGCTCTCCGACGACATCGACTATGGGGGCGAGGAGGTGTTGGAAGTCATGGAGGAGACAGGGGGCACACACAACTTGAACAGCCTCTCTTACGAGACCGCCTCTCGCGTGTTGGGGCTGACCGACTATCAATATTACCAATTGCAACTATACATTGAAGTGTCGGGTCCTTTGGTCAGCGTCTATGAGTTGGCGGCCATCGAGGGTTTCACGCAAGAGGACGTCGGGCGACTTCTGCCGAGGGTCGTGGCAGAGGCTGTACCCGTGCGGCAATCCTTCTGGCGCAACTTCTGGAAAAGGAGCCAGAGCACCCTGATGGTGCGCGACAGCTGGGTCTTGGAGCGGCAGGCGGGTTACGACACAACGAGGGAACGGCACTATGAGGGGTCGCGCGACCATCTCTGTTTCCGCTACACCTTCAACTCGCAGGACAAAATCATCCTCAAATTCTCGGGGGAGAAAGACGCAGGAGAGCCGTTCTTCCGCGGGAAGCAGCGGTACGGTTTCGACTTCTACGCTGGCAGCCTTGCCTTCAAGAACATGGGGGCGCTTCGGCAGGCGGTCATCGGCGACTACCGGCTCAGCTATGGGCAGGGGCTGGTCTTAGGGAGCGCGCTGATGTCAGGACGGGGCGGCGACATCAGCCAGTTGCGGTCTTTCAGCACGGGCATCCGGGCGGTGGCTCCGACCAACGAAGGGGACTTCCTGCGCGGGGCCGCCGCCACTGTTGGCAACTCGACATGGCAGGGCACCCTGTTCGGGGGTCAGCGTTTCGGGACCAACCGTGTCGCCACCGGGGGCAACATCGCCTACACGCACAAGCACTTCCGTCTGGGCGGCCGCGTGGTGTGCCAGCTTCTTTACGACACCTGTGCCCCGCGGCCGCCCGGACAACCCCTCCTCACCTTTGAGGGGCTGAACGCCAGCATCGACTACCAGACCACCATCCGCAACATGCTGCTCTTCGGCGAGACAGCCGCCACCCAGAGAGGGGCCTTCGCCATCCTTCAAGGGCTTACGATCCCCCTGACAGCCGTCACCCACCTGGGCATCATCCTTCGACACTACAGCATCGGCTACGAAGCACCTCTGGGCAAGGCCTTCGGTGCCCTCAGCCAGAACAGCGGCGAGAGTGGCCTCTACCTCAGCCTGCAACATATCTTGTCGCGAAGAGTGGAATTCAAAAGCTATGTCGATTTCTACCATCTGCACACCCCCACATACAGACTGGAGTCGCCCGCCCAGGCGATGGACGCAGGCGCGGCCCTCGTCTGCAACCTCTCCCGCTCCAGCCACTGGACCCTATCTTATCAGTTCCGCGACAAGCCCGTCAACACCACTGAGCTCCACTACAAACGGCTACGCGAACAACAGAGTCACCGCATCCGCTTTCTCTGGGAATACAAGCCCCACCCCAACGTGACCTGCAAAAGCGGCATAGTCTATAAAGCGACCTTCTACAATCAGCCCAAAGAGCACTTCTCCGGACTGCTGCTCTACCAGAACCTCGCCGTCAGCTGCTGGAAAGACCGGTTCACCATCCACGCCCGCATCGCCTATTTCGACACCCAGCGATATGACGAGCGCCTATATGCCTATGAGGACGACGTCTATTACGCCTTCACCATCGGATCCTACTACTACAAAGGAATGAGAGGCTATCTGGTTTTGCGGTTCCATTACCGCTTTTTCTCCCTGTGGGTCAGAATTGGGCAGACCTTCTACCTAGACCGGCAAGTCATCAGCAGCGGACTCAGCCAAATCGACCAGCCGCACAAGACAGAACTGCGGGTGCAAACCCTTTGGCAATGGTAGTCTTGTAACGATTTCACCATCATCACGCCAGCGGATTTTTGCATCTTTTCCACTTTTTCGCCCACAGAGACCCCACATCTCGTAATAATTTTGTACTTTTGCAGGCTAAAAAAATACTTTGAATGAAGAATAACAGACGTAGATACAACCATAATCGCAATACGCAAAAAGAGTCCAAAGAATCCTTACAAGAGCAAGAAAATCAGAACGATATCACCCAACAAGAATTTGTGACAGAGGAAGAAGACAAGCACACAGAACCGCAAGTCAGCCTTACGGACGACTACGGGGAGGAGGATTTGGACACGGAAGAAGCGGACAAAATCGCGAAAAGCTACAAGAGCAAGAAGACCGAGAAGGTGCGTGACCACGAGGACAACTACCAGAATCCCGAAGAGGACTGGGAGCAGTATCTGGACATGGACGTACGCACGGGCATGTCCACCGAGTCGCAACGCATCTCCAGCAACATGTTTCTCACAAGAGGTCTGAGCGACCTCCCGGATCCCGAGTCGGCTCATTGCAAGCAATACAACTACAATGCCTGCAAGCTGCCCTCCCACGACTGGATGCAACGACTGGACATCTCCTTGGAGTATCTGGAATTCCCCATTGCCGAGGTTCGCTTCAAGAACAGCCACAAAGACTTCTTCCTGCTCCCTCCCGACCACGTCTTCAAGGTAGGCGACATCGTCGCGGTGGAGGCCACCACCGGTCACGACATCGGCATTATCTCCATGCTGGGTCTGCAGGTCAAGCGACAGCTGGAGCACAAGCACATCAACCCGGCGGATGTCACCAAGAAACTCTACCGTCTAGCGCGTTATGCCGACATTGAAGAGTGGATCGCGACGGTGCAAAAAGAGCACGACACCATGCTCTCCTCACGCTATACCGCCTGGGACCTGGATCTCAAGATGAAGGTCAACGATGTGGAATACCAAGGGGACGGCACCAAGGCCATCTTCTACTATTCTGCCGAGGAACGTGTGGACTTCCGTGAGTTGATCAAGATATTGGCCGAGCATTTCCATATCCGTATCGAGATGCGCCAGATCGGCGTTCGTCAGGAAGCGGCCCGTCTGGGTGGCCTTGGCTCCTGCGGCCGCGAGCTCTGCTGCGCCTCCTGGCTCTCCAACTTCCAGTCCGTCTCGACCTACACGGCACGAACCCAGCAACTCTCCCTCAACCCCCAGAAACTGGCAGGCATGTGCGGCAAACTCAAATGCTGCCTTAACTTCGAGCAAGAGACCTACAAGAAAGAGCTGAGCGACTTTCCAGCTTCTAACATCCAATTGAAGACCAAGAAGGGCAAAGGCATCTACAACAAGATCGACATCTTCAAGAAGATCGTCTGGTACACCTACGCCAACGACTCTTCCAACATCTTCGCCATTCCGCTCGCCAAGGTCAACGAGATCATCGCCATGAACGAGAAAGGCACGATGCCCGAAAATCTGGAGAGCTTCGCCATCGTGAACCAGAAGAAATTCGACGAAGGCAACAACTACAGCATGGACGAACTTAAACACCTCACAGACGCATAACGATGAAAAAACAGCATCTTATACTACTCTTTGCCTGGCTTCTCCTATTAGGTACCTCTTGCAAACATCAGGTCTTCTACAGCGACATCCAGTCCATCGCCGGGGAGAAATGGAGTGTGGACAAGCCCCTCACCTTCACCGTGAACATCGAGGATTCCATGCAGTATTTTAACATGTATATCCACCTCCGCAACACGACGGACTTCGAGACCCAGAACTTCTATGTCTTCATGCGGACCACCTACCCAGACGGTCATGCAGAGCAGGACACGTTAGGGTTCATCCTCTGCGACCCTTACGGCAAATGGACAGGCAAAGGACAAGGACGTGTGAAGGACAACAAGTTCCTCTTCCAGCCGAAGGTCCGTTTCCCTTTCAACGGGGAGTACACCTTCACGATCACGCAAGGCATGCGTGTGGATGAAGTCAAGGGAATCAGCGACTTTGGGATCTCGCTGGAGTATTTTGAATAAGCAGGTACTGCTCGTAGATCTGGCCTCCTATTCTTTTCATACTAAAAGTCTCCACCGCATATTGGCGGATAGCTTCCCCGTTGAAATCGCCGTGGTGGTCGAGCATGTATTGCAGTTGCTCAAGCAGCGCATCTTCGTCGCCCGCCCGCACCAGGACCCCGCGCTCTGGAGTCACCATCTCAGAGACGCCACCCACATCGGTGGACAGCACTGGCACGCCTGACGCGAAAGACTCCACGATGACACAGGGCAGATTCTCAAAGTTGGAGAACAGGACGAAGAAGTCACTCTTGGCAAAGAAATCGGCCACCCCTTCCGGCTCCTGCTTCCCATGAAAGATCACATGCTCGGAAAGACCATGTTGACGCACATACTCCTCAAAATCGGGGGCGGGATAGTCGTGGATGACATGCAGCTCGAAATCGGTGCGGACATCCTTGAGTCGTTCCAACGTCCGCAACAGACCAGAGAAGTTCTTGGCCTCATCGCGCAAGGTGGAAATATGCAGCATCTGCTTTTTCGGGCGATCCTGACAAGGTGCCGACAAAGTAAAACGATCGGTATTGACCACATTGTAAATCACCTGGAAACGGTTATGCACCCCCACACGTTCCATATTGCGGCGCAGGTCATCGCTGACGGGCAAGATAGCCGAGGCGTGATTACCGATCCGCACCACTTGCCGGCGCAGGCGACCTTGCAGCAGCGCATCATTCTGTGGCTGGTAAATGGTCCAGTGCTCCGTCAGCAGATAAGGCAGCCGATAGCGCCGTTTCCATCGCAAGGCAATACGACCCAGCGGATAGGCCACATGCAAATGGATGAAATCGGGTGTAAAGTAGTGCTTTTGCACATAGTCGAGACCCCATTGATACCATCGGTAGATACGACCTTTACGCCAAAGCCGGCGCAAGGATTCCACGGGAAAACGGGGCGCCCGGAAATGAATCTGGACATGGGTATAGTTTGTCCCCTCCATCGTAACCACCTCCATCTCTTGTGTCAACTCAGGATCATCATAGACCGACAGGATGACAGAATGGACATCCTCAGGCAACGACTCGATCTGGCGTATGCAGAAATTGCCCAAGGTAGGATCATCGGGCTTCGGAAACCAGCTCAAAAGATGCAGCACATTCATACTCAAATCATTTGTCGTTACAGGAACGGGCCTCTATGGTGACATCAAAATATTTCTCAGGAACCTCGTAGGGTGCCAATGGCTCAGCAGTCAGTTGCTCGGGGATAAAGACGGCACACAGCGTGTTGGAAATGTGATACAAGAATTGGCGCTTGTCGGCAGGCGTTCCGTCCAGGATAGCCAACAAGACATTCCATCGCACCGTCTCTGGATCCAGCCCATAGTCGTGCCACACGATGACCGAATGATCGTCGCGTAACATCTGAAAGGCCGTCTCCGTGTCTTTCTTCACCGCCTCATAATGATGATCCCCATCGACAAAGACCATATCGAAAGAACGGTGATAGGGAGAGAAGTCGAAGGTCTGCGAATCGCCGTACAGCTGGGTCACATTGGGAAGATGGTGGGAGAAGAACCCATGCAGGTCGGCATAGCGTTCATTGTGAGTCAGTTTGAGGATCTCCTCCTTGGGCAGATTGAAGGTAGTGCAATGTTCTGCCACAGCCGCCATATTGGCCACACTCTCGCCACGCCAAGTGCCGATCTCGAAATAGTCGCGCACCTGCTGTCTTCTTGCCAAAGCACGCAGCAGGGCAATGTCGATGGGCATCGTGGCCCCCGACAGGTAGGCGTAGGGGGAGACCTTCTCGGCAAGATCCGGGAACAGGCTCTGTATCTGCACCACAGGAAGACCGTCAGACAACCCATAACGGCGCACGACCTCTTCCTTGCGGACCTTCTCGTCATTGAGAACCGCATTCAGCAGGTAGGGGCGCTTGCAAATCAACCCTAAGGCTTTCAATCCTTTTTTCAGTTTATTCATGAGATTCAGTTTTCGACAGATAATGTTTGAATTCTGAAAGATATGTCTTGACTTCTGCACGGGTCAGGACAAAATCCTTCCATTGGAAGTGGGCCTCGCGCATGAAGAAGGCCAGCAAGAAAAGAGCGTTCACCGAGTAGGCGATGCTCGCGGTGACGGCTGCTCCCATAATGTCCATCTTGGGGATCAGGATGAAACCCAGCAGGCAGGTGACTATCAGGCCGCAGAGAGCCGCAAAGGTATTCATTTGGTAGCGACCAGTGCCCGAATAGTAGTGCCCGAGGATCAGGAAGATGCAATAGAGCAGCACGCCGGGGGCGAGGATGCGGATCACGCCTGCCATCTCGCCGAATTCAGGGCCGAAGATAAAGCAGTAAACCGAAGCGGGCAGCAAGGCCAGCACCACCACTGCGCATGCTGAGACCAACAGGCATATCTTGCCCAGCTGCAGCGTCAGCCTTTGAGCATATTCGCGATCCTCCGTATTGGAGATGCGTGCATATTGCACCAGCGCAATGCTGTTGCTCACAATCCAGATGGCCTCTGCCAAGGAGACCGCGTTGGAATAGACCCCCACCCTGCCTTCATCCATATAGGCATACAACAGATAATAGTTGAGACGCAGGTTGAAGAACTGCACAAAATGGCCTGTCTGGTTCAGAAATCCATATTTGAAAAGATCGGCCAGGACCGCTTTGTATTCCGCCGGACGAGCCAGACGCAGCTGACGGTACTCCTTCTGCAACATCCAGACTCCCAGCAAGAAAGAGCACCCGTAGGCCAGATACAGGCCGATGACATAACCATAGATGTCCGTTTTCTTGAGCGCCACATAATAGACCAGCACGGTCAGGATAATCAGCAGAGGCTGCAGCAACGTGTTGTAGTTCGCCTTCTTGATCTCCTCCTTGCCAATCAGATAGCGGAAGTTGATGGCGCTGGCGGAAGCGATGAACGACAAGACGGCGATATGGATGACGATGTCGGGGGCCACGCCGGGGGAGAAAAAAAACGCCCCCGCACCCATGACGGCAGAGATCAGCAAAGCCCACAGCAACGATGGAACGAAAATCTTGGAGAAAGAGTGGCGCGAAGCCAGGAAGACCACACTCTCCCCACAGACGATCTCCGCGAAGATCAGGATAAAAGAGATGGTCGTCAGCATCAGCGACTGCACTCCTTTTCCCGCATCTCCCAACGTCTGGGAGATCACCACCGCTATCAGGAAGTTGATAACCGCCGCCGCAATCTTGGTGCCGAAAGTATGGATGATCTTGTTAAACAAAATAAAGTCCTCTTCTGTTCGTTACTAACTATGTCTGTTAGGCGCTGCAAAGATACGTTTTTTGTTGAAATGGATAAAGCCTCTTAAACTTTCGCCGCGCAAAAGACTCTATCATACTTGTTCACTCAAAAAAATAAAACCAATGATAACGATAACCCTGATTCTGATTTTCGTGTACATCCTAGTCGGAAAAGATCCCAAACCCTTGATTGACAAACTGAAGAACATCGACTGGGAAGGTTTTTCCTCTCGTTTGTGGTTCAAAATCAAGACATACGCCAAGCAAGCGGGTCGCATCGCAGCCAAACCCTTGCTGATTTTCTATTATGTGCTGAAAGAGGCGCCCTTGACCAGCAAAGACAAAATGCTCATCTACGGATGCATCCTGTATGTGATCACGCCCATCAACTTGATTCCCCGGAGGGTGTTCCATCTGCTGGGCGTCATGGACGAGGCAACCGCCATCGTGTTAGTCATCCGCAAGGTCAGAGACAAGATCACGCCGGAGGTCATCGCCAAGGCCAACGCCACCATCGCCGAATGGTTCGACGAGCCTGCCAGTGTAAACAATATCTAAACAACCTCGAAGAGATCCTCCGCGCCGGATTTCTTCAGAGCGAAGGTGATGCCTACTCCTTTTCTATGCAAAAGACATTGTATGTCGCAGGCTGATCGTAATAATTATGTAAATTCTCTCCCAATGCGACATTCACCAATTGCAGGTGATATCTTTTATAGTTGTGATATGGACCTGCCAAGAGAAAATAACTAACTCCATTAGGGTTCAACACTCCTTCTCCACCAGAAGGCAACACCCCTTCCAATGCTTGTTCAATTTCTTCTTGCGAAGGATTTCCAGGCAATATACATCCGTTAACAGGATATTGCCCATTGACACCAAATCGGAGAGGCTCTTCATAAGCAATCAAAACACCCGAGACGTTGGTATATTGGGTAAGACATTCACATTTTCTATGTTTCGTGCAACTGGATTGAGATACCAGGAGCACTAAAAGAGCGGCGATTAGAAATTTGATTTTCATCATTATGTTTTATTATGGGAACGTAAAGTGCGGATGGGGGGACTCGAACCCCCACGGCTTTCGCCACCAGATCCTAAGTCTGGCGCGGCTACCATTACGCCACATCCGCAGTCGCAAAATGAGGGCGCAAAAATAAAAAAAATAATTATCTTTGCCGCTCAAAAACCTTAACGTATGAAGTTTCTTCGCTTATTCACCCTTCTTGTATCTCTGCTCACGCTGGCCCATACATTGACCGCCCAGCACTACAAGGTGCAAGGGGTGGTCTGCGATACAGCCAACGGGCAGAAGATCTTCTACGCGACAGTAGGTCTCACCACCCAGGACACCAACCTACGCAACGTGGCCGTCACCTATTCGGAAACCAACGGCCGCTTCCTGTTGGAGGACATCCCCGCCGGAGACTATTTCCTGAAAGTCATGCTGGTGGGCTATGAGATGGTGACAATGCCAGTGACCGTTGGTGGTAGCGAGCGCACCATCCAACTGGGGACCATCTGGCTGCACAAAGCTGCCACCATGCTGGGCGAGGTGAGCATCACCACCGACAAGCCCGTTTACATGATGGAGGGTGAGAAGACCCTATATAATGTGTCGGAGGACCCGATGGTGCAGACGGGCACCGCCGCCGACGCACTGCAGAACGCACCCGGCGTGGAGGTCGACATCGAGGGCAACATCACCTTGCGGGGTGTCTCATCCGTGGAGATATGGCTCAACGACAAGCCCTCCAACCTGACAGAGGAGACCCTCAAGGAGTTCATCCAGCAGCTGCCCGCCAACAGCATCGACCGCATCGAGGTCATCACCAACCCCTCAGCCAAGTACGGCGTCAACACCGATGGCGGCATCATCAACATCGTCACGACCGCCCCCATCCAGAAGAACCAGTTCATCAGCTTCGGCATCAACGGCTCATCGCGCCCTAACGTGTCGCCTTGGTTCTCTTACGTATGGGCCAACAAGAAAGTATCCCTCAGCCTCTACCTCAGCGCCAGCTACTCCGCCAACCGCTTCAACAGCACCAGTCATCTCACCCGCCTCGACAACGACCTCGACACCAGCAGCATCGAGATCGACACCTCGTTCAGCAGAAACCGCAATGTCAATGGCAACCTGCACTTCAACGTCACCTACACCATTGACACCGCCAACTCGATGAACTTCTGGTTCGGTGCGTCTCCCAACCGGCGCTGGTACACCGGCCAATCACACCACAGCCGCTACGAGATGCTGCCTGAAGAAGAGCTCTTCGACTACGAGGCCGAATCCGGCAGCAAGTCCTACAGCGTCTGGGGCTACGGCGGTGTCTGGTACCGCCACAAATTCAAGAAAGAGGGCCACCAGATAGATGCCAGCCTGAGCACCAACATCAGCGGCGGCAATGCCTTCTCGAACTATTACCGCGACTATCGGCTGCAAGACTATCTGGACAAGCACCGCCTCGACACCAGCCGCAATGTCAACTATAGCTTCAATGCCAATGTGGATTACACCATCCCCTATCACAAGAATGGCGAGATCTCCATGGGCATCAGTGGCAGCTACTCGCGAGGTGGCAACACCACCATCCAGGACACGCTGGTTCACGGTACCGAAGACCTGTATGTCTTGGATGCCCTCCGCTTCGTTGATTCCCGCACGAGACGGACAGGCACAGGACAGTATGTGACCATCCAGCACAAGTTTGGCGGGTTCACGGTCAAGGCAGGAGTCCGTTCCGAGTTCAGCGTTCAGCATTACGACCTGCTCAACTCGCCCGCTGACAATGTCAGCAAGACCTATTGGAACCTCCTGCCGTCGCTGCACCTGACCTACCGCACCAAGAGCATGCACAACCTCAAGCTGAGCTACACACGGAGGGTGAGCAATCCGTCAGCATCGCAGCTCACCACCTTCATCAACTACAGTGAGGATAGCTATTCCACGGGCAACCCGGAGCTTCTGGCCTCCTATACCAACGCGGTGGAAGCGGGCTGGACCAAGTTCTTCAAGAAGTTCGGCTCCGTAGGCGTGACGGCCTACTTCCGCAACAGCAACAACAAGGTATCCTCGCTCAGCGATGTGGCCTTCAACGACTACTTCGGGCGCATCGTCTCCTTCTCCATGCCCGTCAACGCAGGCAAGTCCCTCAACACGGGCGCGGAACTGAACGTCACCTACCGCCTCAAAGCCTTCATGAGCATCCGCTTCTACGGCAACATCTACTACGACCATTCGCTATACCGCTTCCGCAACGAGAGCGACCCGCGCGAGTTCTCCAACCTGGGCTACAGCTTCCGCATCAACTACTGGGCCAAGCTGTGGAAGGTGCTGGAGGTCTTCGCTTCCGCCAACTACCGCTCCAAGAGCATCTCGCTCTTCACCACCACCAAGCCGCGCTACTCCATTGACGCCGGACTGCGCGCCAGCTTCCTGAACCGCAAGATCTCCGTGCATCTGGACGTGAAAGACATCTTTAACTGGAATAAGACCACTAGTGAGAATAACAACCCATACCTTATCTCTACCTCCACCACCAAGCGCACCAGCCGTTTCATCTCCGCCGGCATCACCTTCCGTTTCGGCAAGATGGAGCTGGAGTCGAAGGGGAGAAGTGGCGATGGTGATGATGGAGGAGAGGAGTAGAGTTAAGAGTTAAGAGTTATCAGTTGTCAGTTAGGAATTGGGAGTTAGAAGTTAGAAGTTAGAAATTTGAAGTTAATCGCGTAATCGAATAATCGTCTCATCGTTAAACGGTAAACGATAATCCGGTAGAAGTTAAAAGTAAATAGTTATGAAGCAGCGTGTATTAGTAGTTTGTATGTTGTTAATCGGCATGTTCACCTTGTCGGCACAGCAGGTGGATCCTATGACAGAGGGTATGGAGTGCACAAGTATCACCATTGGCAAGAAGGCCTCCGCGGACGGGTCCGTGATGACCTCCCACACGGACGACAGTCACCGGTCGCGCACCAACATCATGGTGCAGCCGGCGGCGGACCACAGCGCTGGCGAGCGCCAGACCTTGTACAAGCGTGTCTGGGCCCCCAACGAGCCCGGTAAGATGGCCCGCTACGCCGACATCGCCGTGGGCGACATTCCCCAGGCAGCGCACACCTACCAGTTCTTGAACACCGCATACCCGTGTGCCAACGAGCACCAGCTGGCTATCGGTGAATCGACCTTCGGCGGACGTGCCGAGCTCAAGTCCGACAGCGGCCTCATCGACTGCCAGCGGCTCTGCATGTTACTGTTGCAGCGCTGCACCACGGCACGCGAGGCCATCCGCACGGCAGGCATCTTGCTGAAGGAGTACGGCTGGATCGACGCCGGCGAGTGCCTGACCATCGCCGACAAGAACGAGGTATGGCATCTCGAGATCTTAGGTCCCGGCAAGGGCAAGGTGGGTGCCGTCTGGGCCGCCCAGCGCGTGCCCGACGACCATGTGGCCGTCAACGCCAACGCCTCCACCATCCGCGAGATCAACCTCAAAGACAAGGACTACTTCATGGCCTCTGACAACGTCTATTCGCTCGCCAAGGAGAACGGCTGGTGGGACGGCAGGGAGACCTTCCGCTTTGCGTATGCCTACGCGCCGCAGAGCCGCACGATGCTGGCCTGCCGTCGCCGCGAGTGGCGCGTCTTCGACCTCCTCGCTCCCTCCCTGCACCTCGACCCCAACGCGGAGAACTACCCCTTCTCGGTGAAGCCCGACACCTTGGTGACCATCGAGAAGATGATGAGCATCTTCAAAGACTACTATGAGGGCACACCTTACGACATGCGCAAAACACTGACGGTAGCCGACAAAGAGGGCAAACAGGTCATCTCACCCATGGCCAACCCCTTCATGAAGAGCGACGAGCTCAAACTCCACAAGATCAACGGTGGCTGGAACGAGCTGGGCGAGCGCAATATCGCGGTACACTTCACCGTCTATGGCACCATCATCCAGTGCCGCGCCGACCTGCCAGACGAGGTGGGCGCGCTCTGCTGGTTCGCCCTCGACAATGTGGCCTCCTCCATCTATGTGCCCATCTACGCCAACGTCACCGACCTGCCCAGCACCTACAAGACCGACGGGCGCGAGACTGGCTTCAGCAAAGAGGCCGCCTGGTGGGCCTTCAACCGTGTGGGCACCATCGCCTGCCAGCGCTGGGGCGACATGCACGTTGTCATCGACCAGACCTGGGCACCGCTGGAGAAAGAGTTCATCAAAGAGCACTATATCGTGGAGAACGAGGCCGTCCGCCTGTTGCGCGATGGAAAACGTACGGAGGCACTCCGCCTGCTGACGCGCTTCACCAACGACTGCGGCAACACCGCCGTGGAGAGCGCCTGGAAGCTCGGCGACTACATCTGGACCACGTTTGATGGGATGTGGTAAGAGAAGTTACGAGTTTGCAGTTATCAGTTGTCAGTTAGGTTAACGGGAGACACATGTAGAGACAAAGATGATATCAAGCATGAAAAAGAAAAAAATGAGCAAGAGAACAAAGAAATGGCTGCATTTCTTTCTAATGCTGGCACTCGCTTTTTGCTTAATCATCCTCCCTATACACTTTTATTCCTTTCTAGGAATGGGGCCTCAAAGTTGGGCTGACATTCTTCATGACTGGTGGCTCTACTTACCCTGCTTACTGTTTGCTGCATTCTGGAATTGGGCCAAGAAGGATTTTGACCAAGAGGATTAATGACAAGAACCCTCGCACACCTACGGCGTTCGTAACAATACGTCACACCTCCATTGCTACCGATACCGGCAGTCCTAACGGACTGCCCCGTGGGGCTCGTTCTCGCCACCATCATGGCCAAACAATTCCCATAAAACGCAACGCACCCTCTCTCTGGCCACTCCCCTACCATTCACTGATCACAGTACACACAACACGGAAAAAAACATCCAAATTGTACGTTCTCGCGCACCTCAGGATGATAGGGTACGAAAAAACGATAATACACCTCCTCCTCTGCGGCAATCACAATGATGATAGGCCTCAATGCTGGGACCTTCACTCATGGAGATAACGGAACACCCTTCGCCATCTCTTTCAGCCCGCTAGGGCTGAAGGTATCGGTAGCCAACAAACGTCCCAACACGAACCATCGCACGCCGTAGGTGTGCGAGCAATCTTCGTTTATCATCTTCAATTACCCATCAGCATAGAAACATCCAATGTCATCCGGCAAAACGCAAACAGCTTCTTGCCGAGATCTTTAAGAGAAGCTCCGAGGTGATAGACGGTGTCGTCCAAAATGATAAAACGGTCGTGGAAGCGGTTGGAGGTGAGAACCTCCACTGGAGGATATTGTCGGTTGTGGCGTTCTATGTCCAGCACCAGTGTGTCTGAGATGTGCTTGGTGACAATGGTCGCATTGACACCCTCGCCCCGCTTGGTAAACATCTTCAACACGGAATCATCCACATAGTTGTCGATGAGTATAATCCGTTCCCGTGCGGAGCGAATCAGATCTGAAGCAAAGGTATAGGCATCAAAAATTTGCCCATCACAGAAAACACCTTGCAGAGGCGGCAGGGCTGTGCGTACAAAAAAACCGATTTGCTTGTCGTGTTCATCTACTCGCCGTTCCAAACTCTCAATGCGCTGTGTCACTGCATACCCACACAGAAGGACATTTTTCAAAGTCCGTGTAGCCCAAATCCTGAATTGCGTTCCACGCATACTTTTAACCCTGTATCCAACGGAAATAATCACATCAAGGTTGTACATTACAACCTCATTGTTCTGCCATTTATCTTGAATTGCACCATGCGGAGTGGTATGTGCAAAATTTGCACATACCATAGATGCATCCAATTCTCCTTCCTCAAATATTTTTTTTATATGTCGTCCAATAACCGTTCTGTCTCTTTGGAACAACTGCGCCATCTGCTGCTGTGTGAGCCACACCGTCTCACCCTCCATTCTCACCTCCAATCGGATATTGTCGTCTGGCTGGTAGAGGATGATCTCGCCTTTGCCATTTTTGTCTATATTTGTTTCCATACAATCCCTATTAAAAAAACGCCGCAAAGATACAATAATTAATGTAAATTATTGATAATCAAATGATTTTAACTATCAATTGTAAAATACAAAGCGGGGAGGAGTTAAGGAACTAAGAAGTTAAGGGGTGGGATGGCAACGTGCATCGTTCTTCGCCACTCCTTTCAGCCCGCTAGGGCTGAAGGTATCGGTAGCCAACAAACGTCCCCGCTCTGTCCGCCATTCCCGCCCGCGCGCTCTCTGGGGAAGTGTCTCGGAGAGACACCATTTTATTAACCCCATACAAGGCGGAGCCGCAGTGTGGGGATGGGCGTGCGCGCGTGACAGGTCGCGGCGCGGGAAGCACCTGCCAAGAGGCACGTGACGTGCCCGCCGCGAAAGGGAGTGTGTGCCATCATGTATATAATCACCAAAAAAGAACCTACAAAACAAAACCTCAGGTTAACATGGAAGCGCACGAGCCATCTGCCATGTACGGAATCGCTCATCAGGCGCCTGTTGTAGAAGACACCCTCTTGCCTGAGGGGTATATGTCGCTTGATCAATTCGGAGGTATTTTCCACCAGAAACTTGATGCTTGCTATGAAATGGTTGGCTAAATAATACCTTCCAAAATGAAGAGGTAAAAGGTAGGTGATCATTCCTCCTTGCGAGGTTCCTTCATATCATTTGAAAATAATAATTTCAATCACCTACTATTTTCAACAGGAACTCTGATTTGCCTTGATGATATATCCATGCGTGTTTTGGCCAGCTTGACATATTTGGGAACAATCTTTGTGCGTTGATACTCCACATCTTTATAAATAATAGTTTCCACGAGTGCAGAAACTTTTACCGTCACTCTAATCCTTTTATGTGGATTATCATTATATAAGCAAATGTAATACGTGCCTTGTGTATGGTCTTCTACAAATCTCACAAATGCACCTGGACCGTCTCCATTTCGCAAACAAGAATAAGGACAAATTGCACCTCCTCTCATAAACAAGTTCACATCATTATTAGATTGCAAGATTGACCACGCAACATTATCATTAGATGAACCAGGTATTATCAATGATGTTACCCCTCCTGCGACAAATGCCCCAATAGGTCCTATTGCTTTTCCTGCGATCGTAGATACAGTTTGTGAAATATAATTTTTATTCTTATTCCAAAAGTTTTCTGAATTATCACCTACACACAACCAGCACCCCCATCCACGTACGATTTTATCCACATATTTATCATATTGATTATGTGGTAATTTAATCTCTATATAAGTGCGCGGATTATCCTTTACAACAATACCCGACGAGCGTATCTCCTCTGTTGTTTCTACTAAATATTCTTCATTAATCTCTCGGGATGAGACCTCTTTCACAGTTTCAGTATAATGCACTGTGTCGTGCCCTACAAGTGAATCCTCTTGGTAGTTCACGTAAGTAGTATCATAAAGTGTTTTCCACTGCCATCCAGTATTATAATTAGCTGTTTCTGATGATTTAGGAATGCGTTTTATGCTAAGAGAACAAAGTTTGTTTCCTAAGCCATTAGAAATTCTAAACAGATACACATTAGTGGAAGTGACGTTTATCCGATAATTCGATATTCTTGCCGTATATTGTTTAATCTTGGTTAGACTAGGCAACTCTATCACTTCAAAATCAATGCCTTTACCTTTTATGAGTTCAAAATCCACAACTATTACATCACCTTCGGTAAAACTATAACAGAATTCCTGAGTGTTATTACTATTTATCTTAAAAGACAAATCAGCAACACGGAGTGGTGCTTGAGAGAAAGCTGAAAAAACGCTAATAAAAATGATTAGATATACAAAAATTGTTTTGGATTTCATATTATTCATCATATTATATTGGATTATTCTTCTGGTATTTCCCCATCTGCACGCATCAATTTCACATACTTAATGGTTGTGCGATTCATTGTTCCATCTTCAATAACAACACAACTTTCAGAATCTTTCACGGCTTCAATAGTTCCTTTTTTATATATTGCCCCTGTTTTCCACATCACGTGGTCGCCTACATGAAACCCTTTATAATTGGCATTCTGTTTGAGTCCCCAAACATCTCCTTCCACTGCGAAGTATCTGCCTTTTACCAAATAAAATGTAGCATTCATTAAAAACACGCCTCCAGGGACTTCTCTAACGGTTTGGTCTAAAGCATCTTGTATTGTAAGCGCCTTGCTTTTTGAAATTTTTCTTTGATTTCCTCGAGCATATGAAGCAAGCAACTCATAATCAGCCATATTTCCCACATTCCTTGAGGACACCATGTTAATCTCTCCAATTTTTCTCACCTTTTTCAAAGGGCGTTTCTGCGCATCGCCCTCATTAAAAATGAAGATTACAACCAGTAATAGTAATATAACTTTCTTCATTATGAACTGCCGTGTTTCCCTGTCGGCTCATCAGGTCATTTAATTCTGCCTACTCTATTCACGGTTTTCGGCTTCCCCGCCACAAGAGCAGGAAACTGATGTTCTAATCAAGGGCACAAAAAAGGCATGAACCTTATTTTGATGCCACTTATTTCTATCGCAGGTGTCTGGAATAACCATGAAACAAAATAAGGGTCGAATAAAATCCACGCCTAAAACGTGAACTTTTCGGCTTCTTATTCTCTGTTTCTAGCAATGTTTTCCAGACTTTGCGATAGGAGAACAAGAGCGTCAAGCTCGTTATGTCATTTAATTCATCATCCCTGTAACGACTTGCGTACAGAAATGACGGGGCAAATATACATATTATTACCTGATGACGAACTACAAAAACATCTTTTCGTGGAAAAATAAAAATCTTTGCCATGATTGCCCGCACACCTGCGGCGTGCGTAACATAACGCCATGCCTCCATTGTCCTACCAATACCGGCAGTCCTAACGGGCTGCCTTGTGGGGCTCGTTCTCGCCACCATCATAGCCACTCAATTCCCATAAAAACCAATGCCATCACCCACTCCTCTGACCACTCCCCAACTGATCACCGTTCACTGACAACTATTATTCTACCGAGCTCTTGTCCCTGTCGGGACTGCTCAAGGAAAACTGCTAACTTCTAACTCCAAACTTCTAACTGACAACTGATCACTCATACAACAAATACCTCTCCCTGACCACCATGAAACTGTCGAGGTCGGCTTGCCAGGTGGCGCGGATTTGCTCTTCCGTCAGGCCCTGGACAATCTGCTTCCGCAACTGGTCGGTGCCCGCCAGTTTGTCGAAGAAGGCGGCATTGGTAAAGAAAACACTCTTGTCGGACGTACATCTGTAAGCATTGATCAGATACTCCAACGAGAGCCGATTGGAGGTTTTCAGCGAGTCGTGCGCCATCGGATACAGGAAATAGCCACGACAGAGTTTTCCCTTGCAGGGCGGGTTCTCCGACACGCCCTTGATGGGCTGCGGCGTGAAGGTGTAGTCGCCCTTGGTCATTTGCGGGGATCCGTACATCTGAAAAGGGTATTCTGTGCCGCGCCCAATGCTGACATTGGTACCCTCAAAGAAACAGAGAGACGGATATAAATAGATAGCTTCATCATTGGGCAAGTTGGGCGACGGACGCACAGGCAACGTGTAACGCGTCCGGTGCGTATAGCCATTGATAGTCACAACCGTCAGCTTGCACGTACGGCTTTCCGAAAGCCAACCTTCTCCATTAACCATGCAGGCATACTCCCCTATCGTCATGCCATAGACCACCGGCACGGGATGCATGCCCACAAAGGATTTCCATTGGGGCTTGAGCACTGGCCCATCGACAAAATAGCCATTGGGGTTGGGACGGTCCAGGACGATGACCTCCACCCCGTTCTCGGCGGCGGCCTCCATCACATAGTGCAACGTGGAGATGTAGGTGTAGAAACGGCAGCCCACATCTTGCAGATCGAAGACGATCACGTCCACATCCTCCAACTGGGATGCTTGCGGCTTCTTATTATTGCCATAGAGCGAGATGATGGGAAGACCTGTCTTCTCATCCACCCCGGAGGCGATGTGCGCCCCAGCCTCGGCATTACCGCGGAAGCCGTGCTCCGGACAGAAGATCTTAACCACCTGCACCTTGTTCGCCAACAACACATCCACCAGATGGGGCATTTCCGCGGATCGTAACGATTTTTGGGGGCAGTTGATCACCACGATATTGGAATCCGGGGAGAGAAACTCATAACGACAAGTATCCACCAAGGAGGTCTGGTTGCCGCACACCGCCACACGCTTGCCCTCCAGCATGGGCAAATAGTACTCGGTACGCCACGCTCCAGGGATGACCTGAGATTGAGCATAGACCATCATCATGGAAAACAGCAGCAAAGCCATTGTTCTTTTCATCTTCTGTCAGTTTTAGTTGAAATAAAAAAGACTACCCGACCTCAATCGGGTAGTCCCACTTATGTTAAAAAGACGGATTATTTTTGGATAACCATCTTCTTGGTTAACGTAACATCCTTGAAGGTCAAGGTGTAGTAGTACACGCCAGCGGCAAGAGACGATGTGTTCACCTCAAACTGGTTCTGGGCGAACATACCTTCTTGCACATCGGTGTAGAGCAGCTGTCCCATGGCAGAATAAATCTGCAGAGTAGCCTTGCCATAATCCGGAAGCAGATACACGATGGTGGTGTTGTCATTGGCCGGGTTCGGCATATTCTGATAGAGCACCACACCCTCCTGTGCCTCATAAGGATCGATGCCCAGGGAGGTACAAGGAATCACACGCTTGGTGTTGTTGGTGTTATCCTTATCCAAAGCAATGATGCCGAAAGCGGCAAACTGGCAGTAATAGACATTTTCCGGAATAATAAATCCTTGATTGAATTCATAATCGTAATACTCACCCGGCATGAGGTTTACTACAACGTGCTCCACAACCGTATCTTTCACTACGCCAACAGCCATCTCGCACATAGCGTCAAACTCGGAAATCGGGGAATCGCCATTGTTGTAGAAACGGACAATCGGGTGTACCGTATCGGTGAAACGCAGACATTCGCCCTGATGGTCTCCATCATTGAAATCGTAAGGATAAACAAAGTTAGAGACTGCCAAATCAGGAAGACCCGGGGTTACAAGAATGTCGTCAATAGACGGGTCTATCTTATTCGTTTGGCCCGTCATTTTGAAGCGGACCTGTCCGACCTCGTCATAACCGATCAAAGCTATGACATGTCTGGACCAAACGCCTGACTGACCATCAGCCTTCTTCAAGGTATCCACGGTTATGAAGTTACTGCCTGAGCCAACTTCAACGGTCATGGTAAAGTCTGAGTTGTTCGGACCAGTGAAATACTTGTAGAAGGACAGCTCTGCAGGATAGCCGTTCTGATAGTGCAGGTTAAGGCACTTGGATGTAAGGGTTGTCCACTTAGCGGCATTGTTAGAGCCACTGATACCTTGAACGGCAGCGTAACGGCCGAAAGCTTCGAAGACAGTACCAGCCTGTGTATGGTCCGTACCAGGACCACCATTGGTGGTAGCATTCGGGCTTGCACCTTGATAGACGGCCCACTTATAGTTGGAAGCAGACATGTCAAGCGCCCAATCTGAGGTGAAGTAGAAATCGCCATCAGAGCCTGTGCCGGAGTCGAAACTCTCGGAGAACGGCAAGGTGGCAGCACCCGCATCCACATGGGCAGTACCCTGCATGGTGTTATTGGCCATATAGAGGTCACCGCTATAGGTGATGGTCGCATTCAAGGTATAGTCGCCAGCAGCACCAAGATTCACATTGTCGATAGACATAATGATATCTTGATACGGCTGATAGGTGCCGGACGTCAGTGAGGTGGTATAGTTACCTGTTGCAGCTCCTGCCACGGTGAGATTCAAGGTCAGCGGATTGTCAACAGACAAGGTCTGCGCTTGGGAACCATAGTTTCTCACTCTGACACGCACAGTGGCATTGTTGTCCTGACAAGCATTGCCCACCGGGTGGACATAATTCACAATACCCATATCGGTAGATACAGGCGGTGACAAGAGGATAGCGTAGTCTTCCGTCTCGCCAGCATAGTTATAGGTACCACAAGCGCTGGTATAGTTACCTGCAGCGCAGATGACACGCATTCTGGTAAGTCCTAATGATGTTGTGGTCGGAACCACTATGGTGGCATTGGTGGTGGCGTTAGCCTGGCCAGCGGCCACAGCTCCGGAAGTGAAGATCTGTTCATTCGTCTCAAAAACTCCATTGCGGTTATAGTCCACATACACTGTCTTGTAAACGGTAGCCGTAGCTGTAGCCGTAAACGAGTGTGTGATAGCCAATTGATAAGACTGACCTTGCACCAATTCGCCGGGAGCGACAGTGGAAGTATAGTCTGTATATAAGCCGTCACCTGTCGGGGTATAGTTCGTGTACGGAGTGCCAGGACCGTTGTTGATGCCTGCGAACGTCACATTGGAGATGTCGGCGCCAGTAGCCAAAGACAACGGACGAGAGATACAAGGATCCTCTTTGCGCACCATGATAGTCATTGTGTCATTACCGTGATATGTATCAGAAGAGAGGCCTGTATAAGCTTTAAATGGAGTATTGTAATATACTGAACTCAAATCACAGGTGGTGGTGAAGTTGATGGTAGCCGTAGCACCGGCGGCAAGGTTGCCGGAATAGGTTTGGGAAACTGGAGTTCCGTTGGCCAGCTGGTAAGATACCGGGAAGTTAGATGCTGCCTGTGAACCGAAGTTCTTCACAACCACTTGAACCGAAGTATTGGTAGTATAGTTGTTGCTCGGCGTAACCGGTGTATTGATGGCCGTCACACCCACATCGTGTTGCGGAATGTTCGTATTGATGGTGATGGTAGCCTTCGGAGATTCGCACGTGTAATTCATCTTGAAACGCGTATTCCAACGATTGGTCTGCAATGCGAATGAAGAAGCAGCCGTCAAAGCCGTATTTTGAGCCTTATACAACACCTTCTTCTGAATGGACGTGTTATGGAACTTCGGCACAGGGTTGATACCGTTGTTGGTCACACAACTGGCATCACCACAATCGTGCTCCACATATAAGAACAGGGCTTTACCAGCATAATCGAATCCTCCCGGGATGGGAATGGCAAACCAGTTGAGCGTAGCAAAGTCAAGTTCACCATCGAAAATCTTAGTGGCGCTATTCGTCTCCGTGGCCCAGTTGATGGAAGTGGCTGCGTTGGCAATCTGCTCCAGGTCGTCAGTATGGTTCTTCAGCCACATCTTCACAGGGATGGAGGAGCCACTGGTGTTCGCTGTCTGGACAGAGAAGAATAGGGTGTCGATTCTACCCGCAGGTCCCAACTCGGAACTAGAGTAGAGAATCTTCGCGTAAGAGTGTCCGTTAGTGAAGGTAAACGGATAGGATTGGCTTGCCGTACCCGTACCTATCTGCAGCAGGGTGTCAAAGTCATCATCTTCGATACGTCCGCTATAGTAATACACCATTGGGGAAGAATAGATGGGATCCGTGGTGAAGGAGGTGCCTTGAGCAATAGGCGTATTGTCATTCTGATTCTGGTAGAAATAGTAGTAATCCAGAACATTGCTGTTCGGGGTAACCGTGTACGGCATACCGTAAGTGGCTGTATATGTCAGAGCATTAGGAGCCACTGGGTTGGCAGGGATGTAGAGATGACCCGTGATTGTATCGTTCAAACGATACACACCCATAGAGGTTGCAGGATTACTATATATATTATAGGTATAGGAGTTGTTCTGTGTCGTGGAACCAATGTTGATACCATTGGCGAAAGTGATGGTTGAATTCTGCAACGAAGAGATCGGGGCATTGACACTCGTCGTACCGGAAGCCGTGTTGGTACCTGTGAAACTGGCCGTCAGGTTGAAAGTACCGGAAGGAATCACGGAAGTGGAAGTTGTATCCGTATTACCAACGTTGACCTGCAACTGCGGACTGTTCGGGACACCGCACTGATAAGAAACAGGATATACGAGTGAGTTGGTGATCAAGTCGTACTGAGGATGGAACACATTGATATGGATCGGTTTTCTGCTGGTGGTACAGTTGCTCGTCTGCGTCTTGCCAGCCACCCAATAGGTCACAGAGTCATACAACGCCGGCGTGGTGTAATAAGGCGCTGCAGTAGTGGTAGTGTGAATAGGCGTGGCATCGTTCTCGTTAGCGTAGAAGTAGTATTGCGTAACATTGCTCAAACGATCACCAGGTTGCAAGATGACAAATGTCTGCGTATAGTTGCCAGTATAGTTATACTCGCTGAGCAGCGGAGCCGTGTAAGTAGAGCTCAACTGGCCAGTGATGGTGTCATTGCCTCTATATACCACTGCTTCATTCACCATGTCGGTGTAGATGGTGTAGTTATAGGTGACATTGCCCGTAGGAGCGGAGAAGTTGAACGGAGTGGAGAAGGTGACCGTCTTCAGCTCTTCAGCAGCGAACGGCTCGTCCACCAGATGACTGATCGTAGTGCCATTGATGGTGGCATACACCCTCACCTTGTTGGCCGGGATGGGCTGGTTCAACAGGTTCTTCACATTGACTTGGATATGTTCATCAGCAGCCATAGCACAGCCGCCCGTCGGATAGATCATCTCCATCGTCTGCACATCATAGGTGGGGATATCCGGCACATGTACATAGATGGGGATCTTCTCACTACCACACTCCAGATTAGCAATCTTGAAGCGCATATTCAGACGTCTTGCATAGCTGGTATAGTTGCCCGTCATCGGAAGGGCATTACCATTCTTATACTGAACCATGCCGTTGGTCACCGTCGTCTGCTGAAATACCGGATAGCTGGCAGCACCGGACACATAGGCACCACAGTTGTTACACTGTGAACCCGAACCGGTACAATAGTCGGCGCAGTTGGTCTCCGTGAAGACAATCAAGTTGTTGGCATTGTAGTCAAAGGCATGAGACAACGGAATCATATACCAGCCAGTCTGGTTGCAATAGATGCGACCGTCAAACACTAACGTGGCGCCATTGATATCATCGTCCCAGTTAAAGGGAGATGTGGCCGGGAAAGTGCTGAGGTCTGTAGTCTTCATATACAACTTGACGGGGATACCAGCGGAAGCGTTGGCATTGGATGCTGTGGTCACATAGAGACCGATTGTGGTGATAGGACCAAACATGCCGATTTCATCAGCCGTGTAGATCATACGGCCACGAGAATAACCGTTATTGAAGACGAACGGCTGAGCACCCGTCAAAGTACCGTTACCCACAATCGTATCGAAGATAAAGCCAGGATTGGCAGTTGCATAGAAGGTGGTGTCAAAATAGATCACCGGTGTGGTGAAGTTGTTGGCGTAGGTCAACAGTTCCCAAGACTCATAGCCCGTGTTGGCATACCAGCCAATCTCACCCGTCGTGATGGTGGAAGGCAGCTGGGCAGTCAGCACACCAGAGGTGGAATAGGAAATGTTCACTGTATCTTGAGCAATAGGAGTATGGGATTTACCGATGGAAACGATATCCACCACAATGGTATCGTTAAACTGCAGGCGGTCGCCCGTCAACTTCTCAACCCAAATACGAATATGATAGTTACTGTCGATATCAACCAACTGGTTGGTGAAATCAAAGATTGTCGGGAAGGCAAACTCCGTGGTGGCATGGCTGGCCAATGTTGTCTGCATCGTATCCGTCACAGTGGGAAGACCATTCACAGAATAGTGGAAGATCGTTCCGGCAGGAATGTCCTCAAAGCCGTTGTTTGTAATGGAGACCGTGATATGCTCATGACCAAGGTCGCAACGGGTGGTCGGATTCAGTACCTCCAGAAGAGCCAAATCCTTCACATACGGAGTGTCCACCTGAGCACCAATCATGAAACGACCGGTCGGCTGCGGGGTATAAGTACCATTGGCCAAATAGAAGAAGGTGGAGTCGCGCAACGGGGTCTCGATCTGAGAGCAGAGATAGTCACCGTTGGAGAGCATCTCAATACCCACATAGAATTCACCTGACATATTGGTCAAGGCGAAGTTCTCAATCGGAATGATGTTCCACGCGCCACGCTGCAAGGATTCAAAATCAATCATGGCAGAGGTGGCCACAATCTCTCCGTTGGAATTGGAGACGAAAGCCCGCATTCCGTTGCCGGGATTGGCAATATAGGTCTGATCGTAGTAGTATTTCACAGCCGTCACACACAACGGTTCAGCGATCTTGTAACGTACACAAGGACGGATGACGTTGGTATAGTCGCCCGTCATAAGGCCAACAGCAGTGGTGTCGGCATAGTTGACGATATTGTTGTTCGTAACCATACGCCAATTCTGGGCGTTGTTGATGTTATGCTGGTCATCGCGGGCACGCACCTCCACATTCTTAACCTCGTTCACATTGTACAGATGATCCGGGAAGGTGACCAACACCTCGGCACCAGGTGCCAAGGACGGGATCGTCAAGGAGTCTGTATAGTTCTCTGCCGCACCGGTGACATTCATATAGACCTTCGCATTGGTCTGCGCCTGATAACCTTCGTTACGCACCAACGCACTGACCACACCTGCCATCTCGTACTGCGACGGCGTCTCGCCCTGAGCATAGATGTTCGTCACGGCCAAGTCGTTGTCAAAGAGACTTCTCAGACGGATACGGTCGATGTTGATATTGTTACCTGCTTGGGAATAAGCATCGAAAGCGATATAGACACATCCCGCAGATACATAGTTGGAGAGATCATAGGTGTAGAGCGTCCACGTCGGCGTGGTGGCCGTGTTCAGATAACGTTTCACCAAGGCAGCAGTCTGGCCTTGCGGGATCAAGTTGGTGAACGTGTTGCCACCATCGGTGGAGATCTTCACCGTCACACCTTCCAACGTCTTGTTGGACACGTTGTCGTGAGCAAACCACATCTCCAAGATGGGGTTCACAGAGTTGGCCAGCTGCACCACCGGCATGATGGCACGTGACTGCGTGGCGTTGGCGAAGGTCTTGGAGTTGAAGAAGAGACGACCGGTACCATAGACAGGCGTAATGGCAGGGTTCACACCCGTGCCCTCCTGGAATGACCAGTTACCAGCACCACTCAACTGCTCAATCGTCCAAGTCTGTTGCGTACCGTTGGAGAAGACTTCGTCATAGTCGGGGATGGCAGCCTCCATCACGAACATCGTTCGCAAGGTGTCGTTCAAATGGTTGTTATCCCCATTCGTCGTGATGATAAAGGTGAAATCAACCACCTGGTTGACGGGGACTGTCACGTTGTTAGCCACCACCTGCGACATAGAACCCAACACTTGGATCGTACCACTGTTGACGTTGACGGTCTGGTTCAGGTTCAGACTATCAGAATGAATGGTGATCGTGGCAGGATGAGAAGCGAAGTTCAAGTTCTCAGCACCCTTGTTGGCAATAGATACCGTGATGTTATACGTGTTCTGAGGACATGCACCCAATGCGGGATTCGTCATGGCCACGATGGAAGCATCCACAGAGGCGATCTGCGCCGCATAGGCTCCCATATAGGTCAGAGCGGAACGCTCGATGTTGCGGATATCAGCGGTCACCGGCGTGATACGAGGACACTCGAAACCCGTGAAGGCAGTGGGTAGCAAACTGACAGTTGGATTGTCAATAGCAGGCATCTCACTGATGCTGTTCGTCAGGGTGGTCACCGCAGACTCCAACTCTGCAACCGTATTACGAGTTACCGTCTTGTAACCCACAATACCGGAGATGGAATAAAAGTCGTTATATGCACCCGTCACCGTAGAGTTGGCATTCAAATACAACGGATAGTTGGTGTTGTCACTGCAGTTGACGCTATTTATAAGGATATTATTATCTAAATATGTATTGTTGTTGTTCTCGATTCGCAACGCAGATGTGTTGGAATACGGGGCATCAGACTTGATATACAAACTGTTGTTGATGACCTTCAGCAAGTTGCTGGTCTTGATCTGCATGGCATGGGAAGCCGCAGCCGTCACCGGATAGAGAATGACTTCGTTATTGTACACATAACCGGTAATGGCAGTGGTGGAGGAGCTGTTCTCTATATCAATACCATAATTGGAATTGCCCACTTTCACATGGTTGTTGCGGATATAGAAATCCGCCAGGGTGGCATAACGGAAGAAAATACCGTATTCTACATCATAGGTACTGTCAATCGTATTGCCATTAACGTCGGCACCAGACACATAATCCACATAGATACCCGTGAAGTTCTGATGCGTGTTCATGTTCACCTGACTGACATGGTTGTTGGCAATCGTGGAAGTGCTATAATAGGCGTAGATACCTCTGTAGCAAGACTTGATCGTGTTGCCGGTAATGTTCAGGACATTCTTTCTGGCATTGGATCCGGTATAGTGAATACCGAAGTTGCCACCCAAGATCTGACAGTTCTGAATGGTGATGGTGTCCGGAATGGTGGTGGCAGCCACAGTACGACCAATGGCGAAGCTGGTGTTCGCGGTAGAGTTGGTGTTGTAAGCCGTGATCTTACATCCGTCGAAGGTGATGTTGGTGGAGCCGTTGCCACGGATGACCACACCTCTCGAAACAGCTGTGTTATTACCTTGCAGGGTCAGGTTGCGGAATATGAAGTTGTTCACATTCACCAAGGTGACCGCACCAAAGAGGTTCGTGCCCGCATCGGTGTGGTTGTTGGTGACAATAACAGTGTTCGTATTGTCACCTTGGAAGGTAATGGTGTTAGTGGCGGACTGCCCGATAAAATTCTCTGTGAAGTCAAAGTCCTGATAAGTGCCAGGACGGAAGTGGAAGGTCGTGGGACCATCAATACCGCAATAGTTCAAAGCGGCCTTCACTTCTGTCATGTTCGCGAAATCAGGGTTTGTGCCACCAACCGTATAGTCACCATGCAACAAGCTGTCGCATGCGTAACCTGTAAACTTCAGGGTGTCATTGACATGGTTACCATCAGTCTGACCGTTACGGGTGTTTATATACACCGTGACATAGTTAAATCCATGGGTAGGCACAAAGGTGCCCAACGAAAGGCTGGATGGCTCGTCGAAACAGAGAGAACCGGTCCACGAATGTGAGCTGGTGTGTGTCACCACATGGTTAGCATTCTCCACCTTCAACGTCACGTTCAGGGCTGTCTGATAGGGGCTGCCCGTTGACTGCGAATGGACTGCGTCACTCTTGTTCTTGAAATAGACGGTGACAGGTTCCGCCACGCCCGTGATGAAACAGTGCGGGAAAGTGTTCATACTATCCAACGCGCAGTCGTTATTCTGAATGTTACTCTGATTGTGCCAGGCTATCATTGGGGTGTCTATCTGTGCCATGCTCCCGTGTACATCATTGACATGAATACGGTAATAGATGGTGTCATAGTAACAGATTGACGGGAAATTCCACTGAGCCGTAACCGTATGACCGGAAGCGGTCAGGTTGTTGGTGACAATATTGTTCTGGCAGGTCGTCCATGCACCGCTGTTGATTCTATACTTACAATAGAGGGAGTCCATGTTCAACGTGTCGTTATCATGCAAAGTGGCATGGATGACGTACGGTCCGATGTTGTTCAACATATTGTTGTTTTTGTTCACATAGATCGGATTCGTCAGCTGGATGGTAGGCGGCTCAAGCTCACAATTGGAAAGGATCACCTTGAAGTTATCGATATACCAACCTGCGCAAACGTCCGTACCGGAAGAAGGCGGGGAGACCTTGTTACAACGCAGCTGGAACTTACAGTGCGTGGCGCCGGTTTGGAAAATGAAGCTGGACAGGTCAAGGTACTCATGGTGCCACCAGTTGTTATTCGGCACAGCATTGTTGTTGGAGGCCACCCAGTTCGAGTAGTTGTCCGCACAGAACTTACCGCCCGTAAAAGAACCCGAGCCAAAGTAGAAGGGGCTCGAGCCCGTGAACACCAATTGGCTCCAGGTACTCCAGTTCAAATCGCCATCAGCGTTGTAGCCATAGGCCACAGCATAGTAGATGGTGGCGTTATCCAAATTGTTCACTTTACAAATCTGGTCAAAATCCAGGTAAATGTGATTAATGCCCTGAACGGAGGGATCCGTCAACGGAATGTCTGCCGTTGTGGCACTGGAGTTGGTGGATGTGGGATACACTGGCGTATGGAACGATGATGTTCCCGATACATGGAGCGTGTTGTCCTTTGACCAGTCACCATTCGTCTCATGGTTAGAGGTCGTGGTCATCTGCACGGTAGACTGGTCAAACGTCTCGTTAAAAACAACGACTGTCTGAGCAATTTGTGCAAAAATCACAAACGGGGCGATGATGGTGATAAGAGTGAGTAAAATCCTTTTCATTGTAGCTTTATGTTTTTTTATTATTATTCTATGTGTATATTATTCACTATAAAAATAAGGTGCCAAAAATACATTTTTTTCTCTTTCATTTTTCAAAAAAAAATAAAATGAAAAGATTATTTCTTCTTCTCGATCACTTGAAAGCATAACATGTTAATAATAAAATAATTAAAGACACTTGGAATCGAATCGGGATCCGTTTTGGATACGATTTCAAAGGAAGATGTTGGCTAAAGGAGACAGATTATGTCTGGACAGTCGTCTCTGAAAATAAGGTAAAACGATCATCTTTGAAAGAATGACGGTCTCCGCTCAGAAACCGACGGGCGGCAGGTAGCTCTCGAGCAGTCGCTCGCACTCATCGATGGAGGTAGCAGCCATCAGTTGCATCCTGACGGATTTAAAGTGGGGAATCGACCGGAAGTAGCCCGCATACTGGCTGCGCATCTCCAGGACAGCGCGGCGCTCCCCTTTCTCGTCGGCCGTGGCGCGGAGCTGCTGCAACACCATGGCGGCACGCTCCTGGTAGGTGGGCACATGCTCCTCCTGATCGGCCAGGCGCGCCTTTACCTGCGCGAAGATCCAAGGGTTCCCGATGGCGGCGCGCCCGATCATGACAGCATCCACCCCGTAGCGATTCTTACATTCGATAGCACGTTCGGCACTGTTGATGTCCCCGTTGCCAATGACTGGTATCGTCATGCGGGGATTCTCTTTCACGGCACCGATCAGCGACCAGTCCGCCTCGCCCCCGTACATCTGTGCACGCGTGCGACCGTGTATAGCAATCGCTTGTATACCAATATCTTGCAAACGCTCAGCCACCTCTACAATGGGCTTGCTGCCACTGTCCCACCCTAACCGCGTCTTGACGGTGACGGGCACCTGCACAGCCTGTACCACCGCAGAGGTCAGCCTGACCATCTTCGGGACATCCTGCAAAATGGCCGACCCCGCCCCTTTGCTCACAATCTTCTTGACCGGACAGCCCCAGTTGATGTCGATAAAGTCGGGCTGGCGCTCCTCGGCGTAACGCGCCGCCGTGACCAACGACTGTTCGTCATGACCGAATATCTGAACCCCGAAGGGCCGCTCCTCCTCATCAAAACACATCTTGCGCATGCTCTTGTCCACCTCTCTGGACAAAGCATCCGAAGAAATGAACTCCGAAATCAGCACGTCCGCCCCCTGGCGCTTGCACTGCAAACGGAAAGCCCTGTCTGTAACCCCTTCCATCGGAGCCAGATAGACTGGAAAAGGAATTTTCGATAAAATTTGAGATATTTGTGTCATAAAAAGCGGCGGCAAAAGTATATTTTTTTATTTTTGCCACATCGAAATTTTCATCAACAAAAAAATACCACTATGAAAAAACTATTATTATTTATCGCAACGGTATGCCTGGTCTCCTTCGCCAGCGCACAGAATGTGAAAGAGTCCACCGTCTCCTTCAACAAGACACAAGTCAACGGCTATCTGGCCAACATCAACGGCTACTCCATGGATGTGGTTGACCTCGCCATGCGGACCAAGATGGAGAAAGAGTTCAACCTCAAAGCTTCCAAAGAGGGCAACTACAGAGCCTATCTCAACCAACCCTGCGCCGTCTTCGGCCCCGACAGCTACGACATCTACTACAATGTGAGCGAGTTCGGCAAGAAGAAGAACAAAACCACTCAGGTGAGCTTCATCATCACCAAAGGCAACATGAACACGATCACCTCCTCCACGGATCCCGAAATCGCCAGACGTGTGAAGAACTTCCTGAACGACTTCCTCGCCACAGTGCCTACATTCGCCACCTCCCAACAGATCGAGGCTTTGGAGGCTGAACTGGCCAAACTTCAAAAAGAAAAAGCCAGTCTGGAGAGTGATATAGCCAAAGAGAACAAGACTATCTCCAAAGAGAACAAGAAGATTGAAAAAATCAACAAGAACATCGAGAAATCCCAAAAGAAGATAACGAAGGTGGAAGAGAAGGTGGAGAAGAAAGTCAAAGAAATCGACGAGGTCGAAGTCAAGATCAAAGAGGCCAAAGCCACGATGAGACGATAAAAAAAGAAAGCAGGAATTATTTCCTGCTTTCTAACTCTTTTTTCAGGAGGGCAACCTCTTCGAACAGTGTGGAAAGTTTTCGTTGGTAAGCGACTTCTTTCCACACTTTTTGTACGTCGTCGGCAGGAACGCCGAACAGTGTCCTCCCCTCCTCCTTGACACTTTTGTCCACGGCGGAGAGGGCGTACAGGATAGTGTTTTTAGCTAGATATACGTTACTGTTCACGCTGGCTTTAGCCCAGATTTTGCAGTCGTCGTCAATGAACGAGCAGCCGGCTATGCCGCACTGCGCACCTAACAGGACTCGCTTGCCGATGTGGGTGTCATGACCTATCTGCACGAAATTGTCAAAGACAGATCCGTCGCCGACGTAGGTGGTGCCGGACACGCCGCGGTCGATACAGCAGCTGCACCCGATCTCCACATTGTCGCCGATCTCCACACGTCCGCACGAGTCGAACTTCACCCAGCGGTCGGGACGCTTCTGGAAATAGCAGGCGTCGCCTCCGATAGTGGTGTTGGAGTGTATCACCACATGGTCACCGATCACGACATGACCGTAAATGCTGACGTTGGAGTGTATGATGCAGTTCTTGCCGATTGTCACATCTTCCCCGATGAAGACCAACGGCTGTATCACCGTGCCCTCTCCAATCTTGGCGCTCGGATGGATGTTCTGCGTCTGCGGATGGAACTCCACATAATGGTGCACCACATCCAGATAGTCCAGCAGAGGATCTTCACTGATGATCACCACTTTGTCCTCGGGATAGGCATCCATTTCTTTGTTCAGCATCACAAAGGAAGCCTTGCTTTCCAGGACCTTGCGATAGTATTTGTCACAGTCCGCGAAAGTGAGCTCTCCTTCCTGAACAGAATGGTATTCATTCAAACCCTTGACAGGACCTTTTGCTTCGCCAATCACCTTTACAGTCCGGTGGAAAAGCTTCAGAAGGTCGTCAAGAGTGATGGGAGTAGGGAAAATCATTACTCTTTTACTCTTTCAGAATATTTATTGGTGCGGGTGTCAACCTTGATTTTGTCGCCCACATTGATGAAAAGAGGCACATAGACCTCGGCACCGGTCTCGACGACAGCGCGTTTCAGGGAGTTGGTGGCGGTATCGCCCTTCACGCCGGGATCAGCCTCGATGACTTCCAGATCCACAAACGGAGGAAGCTCGCAGGTGAGCGGAGTGTCCGTGTCGGTATGATACATGATCTCCACAGTCTGGCCCTCTTTCAACAGGTCAGGGTTGTTGATCATATCTCTTTCGATAGGGAGTTGTTCGTAGGTCTCCGTGTGCATGAAGTTATAGGTGGTTTCACCCTCTTTATACAGGAATTGATAAGGGCGACGCTCCACGCGGGCGAGTTCGATCTTGATACCAGCATCGAATCTGACTTCCTGTACTCGTCCGGATTTGATATGTTTCAGTTTGGTACGGACAAATGTGTTACCCTTGCCGGGCTTCACATGCAGGAATTCCACGATGGTCCACAATTCGTTGTTGTGCACTATACAAAGGCCATTCTTAAAATCAGCTGTTGTTGCCATACAAATATTATTTAGGTTTATAAAACAGGGCGCAAAAGTACATTTTTTTTGCAAATATACAAAGTGCGCCCTGTCCAACCTTCCCAAAAGGGATTTGTATAGTCGATACGTCTTACAGTTCCACTGAAATCTGATGTTCGCGGATGAGTTTACGCATATTGAGGATAGCATACCGCATACGCCCCAAGGCCGTATTGATGCTGACGCCCGTAGCCTCGGCTATCTCCTTGAAGCTGTAGTCGTTATAGATGCGCAGCAAGAGAACCTCCCGCTGTTCGGCCGGGAGATGGTCCACCACACGACCCAAGTCGGCATAGACCTGTTCGCGCACCATGGTCTGCTCCACCGACTCCTCCTTGGAAGTCAGGAAGTCCAACGCGTCGAAGTTCTCGGTGGGACCCATGATGGGAAGCTTCTGGCTCCTCCGGTAATAGTCCACCTTTAAGTTGTTGGCAATACGCATGATCCAATGGAAAAACTTACCCTCTTCGTAATAATTCCCCGAACGGATGGTATTGATGACCTTAATGAAGGTGTCCTGGAAAATATCTTCCGCGAGTTCTTTGTTTTTCACAGAAACAAGTATATAGGAATAGAGGCGTTTCTCGTAACGCTCTATCAATGTCTTCAAAGCACACTCGTCTCCGGATTGATATCTTAAGACCAACTCGTTGTCCGACAGCTTGTCAGCTTTCATAATAAACTCCTTTCTTTTTATGTTAAAAAAGTAGAATTTTATCGATAGTCGGTCTCCTTTAAAGTTTAAAAGTCAATAATTGTTTTTACGCCGCAAAAATAGTTTTTTTTCTAATACAAAAAACTAAAAAATGATCTTTGGGCTTAATTTTTCTTAAAAAAGACAGAGCAGGCATTTCCATAGCAAAGAATTCCATGGGGTGTTTGGAAGGAAAGCAGAATGTTAAAAGGTGACGAAATGACCACAATACAATGTTTAAAAAACAATACAAATAATTTATATTCAATCTCTTATGCAGTAATTTAAGAAAAATTGTGCATTTATTATATAATAAAGGAGTATAATCTTCATTAAAAAAGTGTATTTTTGCACGTTCATCTGACACTATCATGGCGACTTTTCAAAACATTTATAACAGAATAGAATACAATGTTAAGGAGGGCGTCGAGAAGATCAAGGTGCTGCGGGAGGAGAACGAGAGATTGACCTCGGAGAATCAAAAGCTGAGGGCGCGGCAGGAAGAACTGGAGCACTTGTTGGATGAGGCGAAAGAGAAAATCAAATTAGTAACAATAACAGAAACGTTAATAAATAAAGAACACAAACAAGAAATTAAAAAGCAAATCAAAGATTGGGTGCAGGAGATAGATAAATGTATCAGTCTGCTCACGACAAAGTAACAATGGAAGAGGACAAGATCAAGATAACGATACAGGTGGCACAACGCAGTTTGTCACTGAAGATCCAAAAGGAATGGGAACATTACTTCCGTGAAGCAGAGAAAGTTATCAATGAGAATTTTCTGGAATTTGCAAAAATTTGGACATATAGAGACCAGCAAGACCTATTATCCATGATATTAGTGAATTTTGTAGTCAAATGGCTTGCCGACGAACAGAGACTGAAAGAATATGATGAAGAGATGATTCCGATGATGGAATCCTTGCAAGAACTTACAGAGAATTTGCATTAAATAGCTGCGTTCTTTGACACGAAACCCTGCATAAGCCCGGATACGTTTGTTAAACTCAACAGTAACATAACTGAAGGGGACGCTTGTCTTGCCTAGAACAGGCCCGACTCCGCAAGGATGGTTCATAGCCCGCGGGACGCTCGACGTAGGACGGCACCTTCAAACATGACCAATAGGAGTTTTTCGAAACCCTATGGGGCTTATGCAGTTTTTTTTATCCCTCCCCAATCCAAAGTAACAAGAAACCTATTTAATTATTAATCATTTCATTAACTAAACTACATATATTTATGAACACTGCACTTTGGATTATCGTAGGCTTGGTGATTGGTATTGCAGCCGGCATTTTGGCAGCCTACACATTTCTAAACAAACAACTGACGAAATCAGGCCAAGAGGCTTTGAAGAAAGCGGAAGCTGACGGTGAACTGCTGAAAAAGGAGAAGATTCTGCAAGCCAAGGAGAAGTTCCTCCAGCTGAAAAACGAATACGAGAAGACCGTCAACGAGCGCAACCGCCAACTGGCCACCGATGAGAACCGACTGAAACAAAAAGAGAACAACCTGAACCAGAAACTGGAAGACCTAAACCGGAAACATAACGAAGCCAACAACTTGCAAGAGAAGCTGGAGAAGCAGCTGCAAGCGAACATCCAGAAAGAAAAGGATCTGGCCAGCCAGACCGAGTTGCAGAAGAGCAAACTGGAGTCTATCGCCGAGATGTCCTCCACCCAAGCAAAGGAAGAGTTGATCAACCTGATGCAGGAAGAGGCGCGGGCAGATGCCATGGTCATGATGAAAGACATCCTCGACGAGGCAAAAGCCACCGCCAACCTGGAAGCCAAGAAGGTCATCATCAACGCTTTGCAGAGAACAGGCGTAGAGACTGCCTTGGAGAACACCGTTTCGGTATTCAACATTGAGAACGACGAGATCAAGGGCCGCATCATCGGTCGCGAGGGTCGTAACATCCGCACCCTGGAGAACCTGACCGGCGTGGATGTCATCATTGACGACTCCCCGGACACCATCCTGCTGTCGAGTTTTGATCCCGTCAGACGAGAGATTGCCCGTCTGTCCCTGCAGAAGTTGGTTTCCGACGGCCGTATCCACCCCGCCCGTATCGAAGAGGTGGTAGCCAAGACCAAGCGTCAGATCGAGCAGGAGATTTCCGAATTGGGCAAGCGCACCTGCATTGACTTAGGCATCAACAACATGCCCCACGAGCTCATGCGGTTGGTCGGCAAGATGCGTTACCGTTCCTCTTACGGGCAGAACCTGTTGCAGCATGCCAAGGAGGTAGCCAACCTGAGTGCCGCCATGGCTGCCGAGTTAGGTCTCAACCCGAAGATCGCGCGCCGCGCCGGTCTGTTGCACGACATCGGCAAGGTGCCAGACACGGAGCCCGAAATGCCGCACGCACTCTTCGGTGCCCGTCTGGCCGAACAATACAAGGAGCGTCCCGAGATCGTCAACGCCATCGGAGCGCACCATGACGAGATGGAGATGACCACCCTCATCGCGCCCATCGTCCAAGTGTGTGACGCCATCTCCGGCGCACGTCCCGGCGCACGCCGCGAAGTGGTGGAAGCCTACATGAAACGTCTCAACGACCTCGAGAACCTCGCCCTCACCTACCCTGGCGTTGTCAAGACCTACGCCATCCAGGCAGGCCGCGAGCTCCGCGTCATCGTGGGTGCCGAGAAGGTGACCGATGCCGAGGCCAACCAGATCTCCATGGACCTCTCCAAGAAGATCCAGAACGAGATGACCTACCCTGGACAAATCAAAATCACCGTCATACGTGAGACAAGATCCGTAAACTATGCAAGATAACAACAACACCGAACCCGCCAGGCCAAACCGGAAAGTGATATGGGCAGTGTACGCCGTCACCATCGTGGCGTTCCTGTTCTACATCGTATTCTCCGACCACGCCTACAAAAAGCATCAGGAGCTGAACCGCAAGATTGCCAATCTGGAAAAGAAGATTGTCAACACCCAGCACCAAGTGAGCAACGACTACACATACGAGCAGCTGGTCTCCGACTCTGTGCTGCTGGAGAAATACGCACGCGAACAGCTCAACATGCACAAGGCGGACGAGGATGTTTTTATCTTGATCTATGAATAATAACCACGACAGATAATGAAGATATTGATCATCAACGGCGTGAATCTAGGCCAGTTAGGCACTCGGGAGGTGGACATCTACGGACACCTGTCCTTTGAGGAGTATCTGAGTGTGCTGGCCAAAGAGTATCCCGATGTGCAGATCGACTATGTGCAGGAAGACGATGAAGGAGCATTGGCGCAAGCCATTGCGGAGGCCCGCGACTATGACGGCATCATCCTGAACCCCGGTGCCTACACGCACACCTCCATGGCTTTAGCCGACGCCATCCGCACGACCCCCTGTCCGGTCTATGAGGTCCACATCAGCAACCTCTACAACCGCGAAGACAGCCGACGCCGCAATCTGACAGCCGCCCACTGCGCAGGCTCCATCGTGGGCTTCGGCCTCGACGGTTACCGACTGGCGCTGGAGCACATCTTGAAAAAAAGCACGCCCCGTTAAACTCTTGTCTTCAAAACATGTCCATAAACCTGTTTGAAAATTTTTAGATAACCTCATAAATTTAATAGCATTATGAAAAAATTACTTAGTGTTTGTATCCTGTTGGCGTTTGTCTTCGCCGGCGCAGCCCAAGACAAGGCCCCTGAAAAGACGAACAAGAAAGTCAAAGAACCGGAAATCACCTTCGAATCCTTAGTCTATGACTACGGCAACATCACCCAAGGCGACAATGGCGAGTGCGACTTTGTATTCAAGAACACAGGCAAGGCTGATCTGATCCTGACCAACTGCCGTGCCAGCTGCGGCTGCACCGTTCCTTCCTGGCCCAAGGACCCGATCCCTCCCGGAAAGAAAGCTACCATCCACGTGAAATACAACACCAACCGTGTGGGTGCCATCAACAAGACCATCACGGTGGAGTCCAATGCTGTCAACAGCCGTGTCACGCTCTCCATCAAGGGCAATGTGGCGCAGAAACCGTTGGAGGCTGCTCCCGAGAACGAGAACAGCAGTGTGAAATCCACCGACAGATAAACATAACCTCTTAAACACCAATATACCAATGAAAAAGATTCTCATCCTCGGATTAGTCATCGGTCTCTTCTTCGGAGCACAAGCTCAGTCGAAGTCCACTACCAAGTCCTCCAAGCCAGTGACCTCGGCGACGAGTTCAACGACATCCAAATACACTGGCACTGGTGCCGAAATAGAATTTGAGAAGTCATACGTGGACTTTGGTACATTGAAAGTCGGTGACGTAAAAGTGGTGACCATCACCTTCAAGAACATCGGCAAGAAGCCGTTGATCTTGGACGATGTGATCTCCTCCTGCGACTGCACCACGGTAGAGTGGTCGAAAGAGCCCATCATGCCGGGTCAGAAGGGCACCATCAAGGCCAGATACTCCGCCAAGAATGTGGGCCTCATCAGCAAACGTCTGACGGTGCTCTCCAACGCCAACACCGACAGAGTCATATTACAACTGAAGGGTGAGGTGAAATAGTCCTCCCCTTCTTTTCCCCTGGGGTCGTTTGGTTTTGACAGCAAGTTCGGGGGATTGTAAGCAGGTCGGAAATTGTGAGCCAATTCCGTTAACATTCAACTCTCAATGCCAATAAACGGCGAAACTTCTTATGCATTCGCAGCCTAACCGCCGCGAATCCCGCCGCCCAGACAAGGTCTGTTGCCGCGGGCGCTTCCCCGGAAGTTCTTCCGTCCAACGTCCGGTCCGAAGTGTCATAAAAGGACAGATAGCAAGTGCTGGCTCCGCAGCAGGCGCGAAACTTCAGGAGATAAGCGGTGGCCAGGTCCGTCTCGTACCATGCCATCGCCGACAACCAAACGAAGACTAAACTTGTAGAAAGCAATCTTGCGGCTAGTTTGGACGAGGGTTCGACTCCCTCCGGCTCCACTTTGAACGGGAGATTCACTCCCTGAAATCAACAAAAATGCACTGATAATCAAACGATTGTCGGTGCATTTTTCTGTTTATAAGGCCCGCAGCTCTCCGAAACAAGGTTCCACGGGTGCAAATCCGGTTGCCGGGT